>NZ_QGGL01000008.1 GCF_003148565.1 Tumebacillus permanentifrigoris | reverse complement strand
CGAAGTAGCAGTAAAACGCTACGTGAAGTTCTATAACCATAAACGATTCCAAAGCAGACTAAAAAACCATAGCCCGGTACGATACCGGACTATGGCCGCTTAGCGCCTATTGATTTTTAGGCTTTCTTTTCTGTCCACTTGACAGGGGTCAGATCAAACGAGCATCAGGCTTTTTTGGGGAGCGAAGGGATGATAGGAGTGCTTGGCGGTGCAGACGGCGTGCTCTCGTGTAAGGACGGTTGGTAGTCGGCATGGGCCGGAGTCAACAGGATGGCATCTCCGGTGGCGATACCGAGCAGGATCGCGATGAGGAAGACAGACCAGCGCGGGCTTTTCATGGTTTACGGACACCTCATTTCCTACCAAAACTTTCGAGCCACGGGAAGTATATGCGCGGGTCGGATGAACGGAACCCGTAAAATAGGCTTGTTTTGGAGACGACAAAAAAAGAGATAGTCGGACGACTATCTCTTTTTCCGGAATTAAAACAGGTAGCGAAACACCGTCTGTGCCGCTTCGGACATGCGTTCCTTGGTCCACGGCGGGATGAAGGTCAGATCGACCACAACTTCCTCGACTCCAGGAAGCGTCGAGACGCGGGTGATGATCTCCTCGCGCATGCTTTCGAACGCTGGACAGCCCCTCGCGGTCAACGTCATCAACACAGAGACCTTGCGCCCTGCCTCTTGTACTTGCACGTCGTACACCAGCCCCAAGTTGACGATGTCCATCATCAACTCCGGGTCCCACACCTCCAACAAGTGCTTGTAAACATCTTCCGCAGAGATCACCGGACCGCTCCTTCCGCGTTTTGTAAACATGGGTTGGTAACAGACTATGCGGGGCCTACGCAGGCAAATGCACAATTCCTCTGCCACAGAACATCCGCCTATACCGTTCATGATGGAGAGACATACCTTACAGTATCGGCTTCGAGAGGGGGGTCTTACATGTACGGTGCATTCGGCGGCTACACCCGTTGGGCGGTTGTGTTCCTGATCATCTTCGTCCTGTTCATCCTGCTCACCCCGGGTTACTAATCCGGTACAAAAAAGAGCGGTCCCGCTGCAAGGCGCGGGCCGCTCTTTTTCAATAATAAAAGTTGTTGTTCTGCTCCTGCTGCTGCAAAACTTGCTTGATCTCCTCAGACAACAGCATCAGTGCGGAGATGTCCTCAGACTGGGCTTCGTGGAACCGCTGGTGGTACTCCGCCGCCAATTCCAAATGGCCGGCGTGGATCATCTTTTCAATCATCGAGAGGATGTCTGCCACCGTATTCGACTTGGTCTCAAACAGGATCTGCGCGTCCTTGATCTCGTCCCGGATCGCCGACATCTCGCCATCCAAGCGATACGACGCCTCCGCTGCACGCACCAAACGCTCACGAACTTGCTCCGGGATGTTGCCTTTGTATTTATAGTTCAGCGAGTGTTCAATCGTCGCCCAGAAGTTCATCGCGAGCGTGCGCAGTTGAACTTCCGCCAACAGCTCTTGCTCCCCATGCACAGTCTGCACCGGGTAGCGCACGATGAAGTGGTAGCTGCGATAGCCGCTCGGCTTGCGGTTCGTTACATAATCACGTTCCTCCACCACAGCCATGTCCTTGCGCGCGCGAATGTGTTCCGCGACACGATGCATATCCTCCTGAAATTGGCACATGATTCGGATGCCGGCGATGTCTGGCACTTCCTCAACCCGCTCCAGCGGGATGCTCAGGATCTTGGCCTTCTCAATAATGCTAGAGACTTTCTTGACCCGACCCGTACAAAATTCGATCGGAGTATATTCTTCCTTGTGCTTAATTTCGGTTCGCAAAGAGCGGAATTTCACTTTCAACTCTTCGACGGCCTGCTCATAGGGAAGTAAGAACGTATCCCAATCACGTCCATACACACGGGACGCCCCCTTTATGTCGCAATTCCCTCGGAAACGGTTTCTCCTGCCTGTTCCCATTCGATAATAGCAAATTCACACGCAAACATCCACCGCTCACCCACTCCACTATACTATTCACGGCGTGTATGTACACATGCGTAGCGGTTTCTGTCGGATCGAGTAAAAGAAGATCTATTCATAAGAAGGAATGGCTATTACTTTGTAGAATATAGATTCATGAAATAAACAAACCCGAGAGGTAGTGTCTAACGATGAACAATCGAGTGCTGCATTTTGAAATTCATGTAGAAGACCCGGTAAAAGCTGGCGAGTTCTACAAGGATGTATTTGGCTGGAAAATTGAATCGTGGGGTGGCGGGGACGAGCCCTACTACTTGGTCTCCACGGGCGATGAGAACACGCCGGGCATCAACGGCGGACTGATGAAGTCTATGGACGGCCAAACGCGCACCGTGAACTCGATCCTCGTTCCTGACGTTGACGAGTATGTCGCGAAAGTTGTAGCAGCTGGCGGAACCGTCGCTCTGCCGAAGATGCCGATCCCTGGTGTCGGCTACCTCGCGTACCTGATCGACCCGCAGGGCGTGCTGTTCGGCATCACCCATATGGACCCGGAAGCGAAGTAAGCCGGAGAAAAGAGAAGCAGCCCTCGCGGCTGCTTCTCTTTTTTCAGGACGGCAGTTCGTGATGCCCTGCTGTTCCTGTCAGAACCGCCTCGATCGTTTCCGATTTCTTCAGATCAAAATAGTTCTGTCCCTTGCCACCGCGCTGTTGGAGTTCAACTCGCTGGATGTTTTTCGACTTCGCCCCGGCTGTGACGCGCTTGTCGGTGGAGACGGTGTGAATCTCCAAAGCTTGACGCGTCTGGTTGGGGTCGAGGAGCACGGCGCCAAGCACCTCGTCGTCCTTGGCCAGCGTGATCGCTTTGACTCCAACGGCTGTCTTGCCCTGCAGCGGAAGTTCCTCCAGCGGGAATCGCAGCATCTGCCCGCGCTTCGTGATCAGGATCACATGCGGGTTTGCGCTCAGGTCGGGGATGTGCAGCAGGAATTGAATCTCCTTGCCCAGTGATACGGGCTTGCGTCCGTGTTCGGCCTGCACCAATTTGGCTTTGCCAAGTGATGTGAAAACGGCGTACACGCGCTCTTCCTCGCTGAAAAAGTAGTCGTACAGCGGCTCGGCAAGCGGGGTCGGACTGTTCTTGGAACTCCCGGTGATGTCAGGAAGGTCCTTCACTTTGTAAGAGAATACGGTGCCGCTGGTGCTCAGGACGAGCAGCGTCTGGTCCGTTTTCGCCGGGATGTTGTGGCCTTCCTTATGCTGGGCACGGGTCGACTGCCGGCAGATCGAGTCTTGGGTTAGAATCACCACAACGTCCTCAACATCAGACGGAATCTCGAAGTTAAGCTCCTGCTTTTGCTCGATCACCGTCCGACGTTCATGCTCGATCGGTTGTCCTCCTTCATCGTAGAGGATATCCCCGATCGCATAGCGGAGGTCGCCTTTTTTGTGTGGGACCGTCTTGCCTTTGGGATCGAGATGACTCCCGCTCTGCTCCCACAGCACTTCCTCCGAACTGACTTCATACTCGACAAATTCCGGCTTCATGCTCTCCCACTCTTCGATCAGGAACGCTTCGAGGTGGTCGAGGTAGTACTGGATTTTTTTGATGCGCTTGAGCGAATCCTTGATGTCTTTCTCTAAATCCTTGATCTCGAGGCTGGTCAAGCGGTGCAAGCGCAGGGCGAGGATGGCTTCGGCTTGAACTTCGGAGATGGAGAGCAATTCCATCAGACCGTCTCGGGCGTCCGACTTGTCCTTGGAGGCGCGAATCAGCGCGATCACTTCATCGACGCGGTCGATCGCGGCCTTTTGCCCTTCGAGGATGTGTTGGTTCCGCTCCTCCAGCGCGAGGTCGTGCGCAAGTTTTCGCTGAACCACTTTCATGCGATGGTCGATGAAGATCTCCATCATGTCGAGGTGGTTCAGAACGCGCGGCTCCATCTCGCCAGATTCCTTTTTGACCAAGGCGTTGTTGTTGACGGAGATGTTTTTCTCCAGCGGGGTCTTTTCATACAGTTTGTTCAGCACATAATTCGGATCAACGCCTTTTTGAACTTCCACGACGATGCGCAGCCCGGTGCGGTCCGACTCATCGCGGATGTCGGCGATGCCTTTGATTTTTTTCTCCAGCTCCACGAGGCCGCTGAACAGTTGCTTTTTCGTCACGGTATAGGGAAGCTCGGTGAAGACGTGGGAGATCTTGTCACGCACCGTTTCCACGTGATGCTTGGCGCGGATGATCACTTTGCCGCGTCCGGTCAGCGAGATCTGCTTCCAATCCTGTGGATTGACGAACACCCCGCCCGTCGGGAAGTCCGGGCCGGTGATGAATTCGGTCGCGTCAAAGTCGGGGAGGTTTTTCCCCTTCGCCCGTTGCATCCGATGTTTGAGGTACGCGATCAGGGCCTCGATCACTTCACGCCCATTGTGCGGAATCATCGAGGTGGCGATGCCGACTGCGATGCCGGAGGTCGGGTTGAGCATCAGGTTTGGGAGTTTTGCTGGCAATACGGACGGTTCCTCCTCAGAGGCGTCAAAATTCGGGATGAAGTCGACCGTATGCTTGCCCAAGTTCTCCAGCATCATCATCGACCACTTGGTCAGTCTGGCTTCGGTATATCGCATCGCTGCGGCCGGGTCGGGGTCGTTGGAACCGAAGTTGCCGTGACCTTCGATCAAGCGGTAGCGCATGGAGTGTACCTGTGCCAGACGGACCAGCGCATCGTAGACCGCCTGATCTCCATGTGGGTGGTACTTGCCGTTGGTGTCGCCGACGATCCGCACGCATTTCTTAAACGGTTTCTCCGGCGTCAACCCTAATTCATGCATCGCATAGAGGATGCGACGGGCGACCGGTTTCAACCCATCTCGGGCGTCTGGGAGTGCGCGATCCTCGATAACCTTGTAGGCATAGACGAGGAACGAGTCGCGCATCTCGGTCTTGAGGTCGCGTTCTACAAAAATATCTGAGAGTGCCATAACCAAGCTCCTTTACTTCTTAGACCGTTACGTCTTTCAGATGGCGTGCGTTCTCGACGAGAAAATCGCGGCGACTTTCCGCTTTTTCCCCCATCAGGCTGGAAAACATCTGGTCAAGTTCCAAAACATCGTCGACGGTGACTTTGTAGAGGCGACGGGTTTCTGGCTTCATCGTCGTCTCCCACAGTTGGTCTGGGTTCATCTCCCCGAGACCTTTGAAGCGCTGAGACATCGCGCCTTTGCCCAATTTTTTCAGCCCTGCATCGCGCTCGTGGACCGTCCAGGCGTACTGGACTTTTTTGTCCTTGTACACCTTGAACAGCGGAGGTTGGGCGATGTAGATGTAACCGGCCCGCACCATCTGAAGCATGTAGCGGAAGAAGAAGGTCAGCAGCAGGATGCGGATGTGCGATCCGTCTTCGTCGGCGTCCGTCATGATGACGATCTTCGAGTATTGCGATTTGTCGGGATCGCATTCATCACCGATACCACAGCCGATGTTGATGATAATCGAGCGAATTTCTTCGTTGTCGAGCACCCGGTCGATCCGGTTGTTTTCGACGTTCAGGACTTTGCCCTTCAACATCTGGATCGCTTGGGTGATGCGGTCACGGGCTTGCTTGGCGGAACCGCCCGCCGATTCCCCTTCGACAATGAAAAATTCGCGCTGAGCGGGGTCCTTCGAGGTACAAGGCGCAAATTTGCCGGAGACGAGGTGTTCGTACTTGTCTTTTTTCTTTTTTTCCTGATCGCGGATTAGCTGTTGGGCCTTTTTGGAGGCTTCGCGAGCTTGTCTGGCGAGCAGCGCTTTTTCCGCAATCGCTTTGACCGCTTGCAATTGTTTGGCGTCGGCAAAGATCCGGCTCAGGTTGTCGGTGACGATCTGCGAGAGCACGGAGCGGACGTTGCTGTTGCTCAGTTTGTTTTTGGTCTGGCCCTCGAACTCCGGTTCAGGGAGTTTGATCGAGATGATCGCGGTGAGGCCTTCTAGCCATTCGTCGCCGGTGAGGTTTTCCTTTAACCAGCCCTTGGCGGTGGCAATTTCGTTCATGGTGCGGGTGATCGCAGTCTTGACCCCGGTTTCGTGGGTGCCGCCTTCCTTGGTAGCGATCAGGTTGGCGAAGGAGATGATCGACGTGGAGAAGGAATCGGTCCACTGGAGCAGGATGTCTGCAGACACATCGTCCCGCTCATCCCGGATCACCCACGGTTCGTGCAAGGGCAAGTTGATTTTTTGCTCAAACTTGATGTAGTCCAGCAGACCGTTCGGGAAGTGGATCACTTCCTCGGTATTTTCTTTTTCGTCAATAAATTTTAGTTGGATCGTCGGGCAGAGAAACGCGTATTGGCGCAGACGGTGACGGATCGTATCCACGTTGAAGGTCGAGACTTCAAAAATCCCTTCGTTGGGGTCCTGTTCCTTGGTGTCTGGTTTGAAGTAGACGGTGGTTCCAGGGCGGCCTTTGTAGGGGCCGCGCTTTTCTTTGACTTTTTTGCCACGGCTGTACCATTGGGTGAGCGAGTGGGCGGCTGTCTTGTCCTCGGCTGCGCGGTTGACGGTGGCGATCAGTTCGATCGAGTACGCATTGGTACAGGTTGCCCCGACACCATGCAGACCGCCGGAGACTTTGTAGCCTCCGCCGCCAAACTTCCCGCCTGCGTGGGGCAGGGTGAGAATAGTTTCGAGGGTGCTGATGCCCGTTTTCGGGTGAATGCCGGTGGGGATGCCGCGCCCGAAGTCTTGGACGGTGATCGCATCATCTGCATGCAGGGTGAGGATGACTTCATCGCCGTAGCCATTCATGTGTTCGTCGAGAGAGTTGTTGACGATCTCCCAGACGAGATGATGCAAACCAGATGATCCGCGACCCCCGATGTACATACCAGGGCGTAGGCGAATCGCCTCGATGCCTTCGAGCACCTCGATTGCATGTTCGTTGTAATTGCTCATCTAGAACCTCCGTATGAAAACCTATCTCTATATAATCGAATCGTTGTTCAAGGGGTAGACTACCTAGTTATCATACTTGGTCACGGGGAGATATGCTAGAGCAACTGGGCAAAATACGTACATTTGTTCTCGTTTCTACGTTTTTCCTTTTCGTTATGAACGCCGTTTTTCCTGCATATTGTTTAGTATCAGGTCGTAGGAGAAGGATACAGGGGGAGGGCTTTTTTCGATGAAAATTACAGGCAAAGAACTCAAAGAAATCTTTCACTTGAACGATTGGGTCAAAGGCTTAGGCGACGACGAGGTGTTTCTGATGTATTGGGAGCCCGGTGTGGAGGTCTTGTTGAGTGACACCCAAGGAAATGAACAATTTCGCTTTTGAGGAAAAAAAGAGTGGCGCCGCAGTGGCTGCCACTCTTTTTATCTGACCATCTGGATGCGGATCGTATCGCCGGTTTGTTGGACGGCCCAGTTCTGCGAAAGTGTGGAGGTGAGAAATTGCACTTCCTCGGCTGGGAGTTGGAGGTTCTCGAAGGACTCGCCGTGGTCTTCATAATCGCGGCCGGCTTGGATATGGTAGCGTGCGGCGAGGAAGTTTTTGACGCCAGGTACGGTGAGGAACGTGGCTTGGTAGCCTTGAGTGAGAGCCTGTTTCAGGTCTTCCATGTTGGTTTGGGCGTACTCCAAGAGGATGGAGAAATCCACCTCGCCGCCGTTGATCTGCTGGAACGGGGTGAGGTCCGAGTTTTGGAGATGGATGAGGAGTTCCTCGGTGGAAAATCCGTTGGAGCGGATGAGTTCTACGCGGATGGCGACGGGTTGGACGAGTTTGATGGTCATGTGGATGGCTCCTTTGGTGGATGGTTCTCTAGTGTATGGATTTTTTGAGTTCTTCTAGTTCGGTAGCTGAAAGTTCCGTGAGTTCGAGTATCTTGCCTTCGTCCATGCCGATGGCGAGAAGTTTTTTGGCCAGTTGCTTTTTCTCTTCGATACGGCCTTCTGCATTGCCTTTTGCAAGTCCTTTTGCAATGCCTTTTGCAAGTCCTTGTTCTGCTGCTCGCTTCTCACGAAGCTCTGCATCTCGAAGTACTGAATAGTGATCGAGAATCGCTTTTCTACGAGCTTCGTATTCAAACTTTTTGCTCGGGTCGCGGGAAACTTCTTCCCAGAGGACGAACGCTTGCATTTTGAGGTCCATCAGTTTGTGCATACCGTCACCTCGTGAGGTCGATCGATTTTGGTGTTTTTATTATATCATGAATGAAAAAAACGAGGTCCCTCATCGACCATGAGGGGCCTCGTTTTTTCCTAATATTTTTCCTCGCCGTATTCCTTCACGAAGCTCGGGGCGTGGATGCGGGCGTAGCGGATCGTGCCTGCCTCGCTGGTCTGGAAATGGATCGTGACGGGAATCCAAGACCCCTTGTCCCGGTAGCACATCACGGTCTGGTGGTACCCGGTTTTGCGTGCGTTCGGGTTCACGATATCAAGGCTGAGCAGGCGCGCGCCTAGTTCGTCGGCCGCTTCTCGGGTCAGCGGTTGTTCGTTCGGGATGTATTCATACGCGATGGTTTGAATGAAAGTCAGGTAGTCCGGATATTCCATGTGGGTATCGCTCCTTCCACTGGTCATGATAGCACATCTCATCGGCAAATCAACTGATAGGGACAGCGTCCACACACCCCCGTCTCCCCCGTCTCCCCCGTCTCCTCCGTCTGCGCGTAGCCCTCCTCCCCCTCCTGCATGGCGATCTGGTCACACGCGCTCTGCAGGCGGGACTGCATCATCTGGAGGTCGCTCGCCGTCACCGGAACTTCTGCCTCGGCGTCGAGGGCGGTGAAGTAGAGTACGGCGCGCTCGACACTCCAGCCGAGAAGCTGCTCGGCCACCAGCGTGTAGAGCTGCAACTGCGGCGTGTAATGGTGCGCCGTTCGGCTCAGATGCTGGCGGGTGATGCGATTGGTTTTGTAGTCGAGGACGACGGCACGTCCGTTCGGCTTTTTGTAGAGCTTGTCGATGACCCCGGTCACGGCGTGACGTCCGACGCGCAGGCGGAACATCATCTCGCTCTGTTGATCGGTCGCCATCTGCACCTCTTGGAACAGCTCGCTGTTCGCAAAGCGTTGCAGATCGCCCTCTAGCAGCGGAATCCAACGCTCCGCCTCCTCACCCACGATCTTGCGTTCCGCTAGAGCGCGGCGGAGCAAAGCAGGGAGGTCTGCCGGATCACGAAGCAGTTCCAAGACGCGATGCACCAACGTTCCGCGCACCGTCGGGTCGTGCTCAGCATCTGCATCCTCCAACTCCGTTGCTGAGAGGTTGCTGTCGCTTGGGCGTCGCTCCTCCACGTCCTCGAATAGCGACATCTGTTGCGTGTCCTCCAACGGACGCGCCAGCTCGGGCAGGCGTAGGGCGTACTTGTAATAGTACTGGCGCGGGCAAGTGAAATAAGTCAACAACGCCGACACGGAGAGCGTCAGATCTGGCGCCTCATCAGGGCGCGGTTGAATTGGGCCCAGCAGTGGGAACAGTTCCTCCAGCGGTGCCACTTCCCCGGACATGTCGAGTGTAGCGGCGGCTTCGGCGGCGCCTGTTTCCAGCGCCACCAGCGGGTCCTCAACAGGTTCCGGCTCCTCCGTCAGTCGGACCCAGTTCACTTCCGGCCAGTTCTCCACTTCCGCTGCACTCAACCAGTCGAACCAGCGGGAGTCGTCGAACGTGGGGGTCTTTTTTTTGTCCAGCGCTCGCGTCCCGACGAGCAACAGGTAGTCGCGGGCGCGCGTCATGGCGACGTAGAGCTTGCGGCGTTCTTCTTCGAGCGCTTTTTGCTTGTTCTGGTCGGAGAGGTGCGTGGAGTAGCCGAATTGGTTCCATGCCTCGTTCTCTGTGAAGGACGGAACCAGCCCTAGCTGCGGGTCATAGCGGAACTTGCCGCCCTCGCTGAGATTGAACGTGCGCGCGAGATCAGGCAGGATGACCACCGGGAATTCGAGACCCTTGGACTTGTGTACCGTCATGATCTTCACGACGTCGCTCTGGTCGGACTCGACCTGTGCGTCCTCCTCCCGAACCTCTCCGTCGATGCGCTTCTGCAGCTCTTGCAAAAACGCCAGCACACTTCCCCGCTCGGCTGGCTGTTGCTGGGCAAGTTCCAGCAATTTGCGCACGTTCCCGACTTTCTGATCGCCACCAAAAGTCAGGAGCAGTGCTTGCTCGTAGCCGGTGTGATGCAGGATGGAAGTCAGTACGCCAGCGGCGCTTTTGTAGGTCTTCTCCTCCCGCCAGAGGCGGAAAAGCGCTTGCGCCCGCGCCAGCTTTTCCCGATCATCTACCGCGAGACGATGCCAGTTGGGCAGCGCGGTCCAGTCGGTTGCCACCAACCCCGCACGCCCCAGCCAGTACAGCGCTTCGTCCGACACGCCAAACAGCGGCGAACGCAACGCCCCGATCCGGGCGACGGCATCGTGCTCCTCAACCAGCACGTGCATGACGCTGACGAGATCGAAGATCTCCTGTCGTCGGAAAAAGTTCCGGCTCCCGACGATGTAGTACGGGATGCCGAGCGCTTGAAAGGCGTGCTCATAGACGTAGACATGTGTCATCGCCGAGAACAGCAAGGTGATGTCGCGGTATTGCACCGTCCGCAACGTGCCGTCTTGGTCCGGCACCAGCCGTTCCTGACCGACCATCTCACGAATACGCTGGGCGACGGTGCGGGCTTCGCGGAGTTTTTGTGGCAGTGCGCCGGTCTCTTCCGTGATCTGGAGGACTTCCACCATCGTCTGGTCGTGCGCGGGCGGACGCGTTGCTTCCATCGGTTCGTAGCTCGGCATGAACAGCTCAAAAAAGCGGTTCACAAACGAGATGATCGGCTTCTGGGTACGGAAATTGTGCGCAAGCGGCACGTGTTCGCCGCCAACGTCGCCCACTTCGCGTTGCGTTTGTAGAAATACGTCCAAGTCCGCACCTCGAAAGCGGTAAATCGACTGTTTGGCATCACCTACGACGAACAGGCGCAGATCGTCGTTGTCTGCAGTGAGTGCGTCGAGGAGCTTTTTTTGCACCGGGTTGGTGTCTTGGAACTCGTCGACCATGAGAAATCGCAAGGAGGCCGCCTGCCATCGTCGCACCTCGGGACGTTGCAGGAGATGGACGGCGAGGTTTTGCAGATCGGTAAAGTCCAGCGCACGGTCGCGGGCTTTTTTTCCACGATAGAGCTCGTGAACGCTCTGCAGGAGGGCGGTGAGATGCACGACGGTGGTGCGTAACCCAGAGGGGACGATATGCCCGTAGACAGTTGGCACATGTGCTTTGAGGGCGTTCACGTCAGGCTTGAGCGCGTTGACGAGCGGGCCCCAACCAGCGGTCAGCCCTTCTAATACGTCAGGTATGTCCGCCGAGAAGTCCCAGTGATTCGCTCTCCACGTCGAGAGGACGCGGGAGATCTCCGGCCACTGCGCACGCAGGTGGAGGGCACGTTGCACAGAGCCTTTGGAAGGGTCGAGCGCGTCTAGATCCAGGGCGAGGACGTTGTGGATCAGCGCTTCGAGCTGATCGACGGCCGGTTCGAGACCTGAACTCAGCTCCGTGAGTTTCGCAAGCGTCAGATCCGCCATGCCCGTGAAGTCCTCCGTCCGTTCGCGCAGGCTCGGGTAGAAATCCATCAGATGTCCAACGAGCGGTTCATAGCTGTATTCGTTCACGAGTTGAATCACGCCGACATCCTGTCGGGACAGTCCTTCGTCCAACGCCTCGCGAATCGCTTCCTCTAATCGAAAAACCGCTTCGCTCTCCTCGAGCACGCGCGCCTGCGGATCGATGCCCGCCTCGATCGGATATTGGCGCAACAGGTCCGCGCAGTAGCCGTGGATCGTGGTGATCGTGGCGCGTTCGACTTCCTCTTGCAACAGCGCGATCCGGCGCTTGTCGTCCTGCGCCGCCTCGAATTTCCAGCGCGAGAGACGTTCGCGGATGCGGGCTTTCATCTCGCCTGCCGCTTCCTTCGTGAACGTGATCGCTACGATCTGCCCAGGTCTGCTCGGTGCTTGTCCTGTGGCGAGTGCATCCTGTCCCGCCAACTCCAGCGGCGGCTGGATCAAGGGATGTCCGGCGAGCATGGCGGTGTAGCGCTCCGTCAGCACCCACGTCTTGCCCGCACCCGCTCCGGCGGAGACGGTCAGATGTCGTTTCAGATCTTGAATCGCTTTCCATTGTCCAGTTGTCGGTCGCGGGTCGCTCATTCGGACGCCCCTCCCTTCGCAGAATCGGCTTGCAGGGTTCGCAACGCTTGGTGGCGACAGACTCGGCGGTACTCACAGAACGTGCAATGGCTGTCATCGCTTGGCAACACCGGGTAGGAACCGTCCGCCATGCGCTGGCGGTAGTCATGCATCTTGGCTTCCGATTGGGCGAGCAGTTCGTTCCACGCGGACTCATCAAACTTGGTTTTTTTCTTGCCCATGCCCAGTGAATCGAGATGCTGGGCCTTCACGAGCGCGCTCGTGGAACGGTCCACTTTTTCAATCGAGTAGTACGCGGCACCCACCGCTTCCCCCTTCGGAAAAAGCGCTTGTTCCACGGCGCGCATATAGACAGGCAACTGGAAGTCGGTGCCGTTCTGGATGGCGCGGGGCATCGGCTTGGTGTTTTTCGCCTTGTAATCGACGACCATGAACTGTCCGTCGCGCGTGGCATCGATGCGGTCGATCTGCCCACGCAGTTTCAAGTCCCCGATGGTGATCGGCTCTAGGCGGGAATTCGGATCGTGATCTCCGCTCGTCGTCATGCCAAACACCCATTCCAGATAGCGCGGGACGAGCGCGAGGCCTTGCTTTTGCCACGCGTCGGCCTCGCCTTCAAACCAGTCGTGGAGGCGGCGAAGCAGGCGGTCTTTTTCCAACTGTTGGCGCAGGCCGACCTCGGTGTAGCGCTGGGTTTGCGCCAGTGCCCACTCCTCCTCAAAAATCGCCGGAATCTGCGCACGCATGGTTTCAATGAATTCGGGGGTCACGCGGTCAGCCTCGCGCAGTTGGTCGTACAGGCGGTGCAGGACGCGGTGGTAGAGGTTTCCCTTTTCCATTGCGGAGAGTTCGGCGTCTTCCTCCCTCGTCGAATCGAGGTTCAGCACGCGGGAGAGAAAGAACTTGTAGCCACACTCCCCGTAGCGGTTGAATTGCGACACGCTGTAGATGCGCTCCGTGGAGTAGCGGTCTGCGAGTTCGGCACGGATCTCCGCCGCCTCCAGCAAGCCGTCAAATCGACTCGCCCCCACCGATGCAGCACGCGCTTGCTCCCCCTCGGATTGGGCATAGACTTGTCGCCAGAACTCGGGTTCTAGGGTGGTGAGCGCCTGTGCGGCCACGATGTCCTCGGGGCTTATATCGACACGGCGATGCAAGGCCGCCAGCCAGTCGCGGGCTTCCACAGTGTTGGAGATCTCCAGTGGTGACTGCGGGTAGAGTGCGGAACCTCCGAGGTAGTCGTCAGTTTCGATCTCCATCGTCGGGCAGATTTCGCACAGTTGACTGAGAAAGCGCGACGGGAGGTCTTGCTTGGAGGCGCTGACCGTGGAGAACCAAACGCCTGCTGTAGCGGTGTGCAGGCCCATCAGCAGAAACAACCGCTGTTGGTCGATCTGCACTTGTGGAGCGAGCAGGGACACGCGGTCGGTCAATTCCTCACGCAACGCATCGCGCAGAAGCCAGGAAGTGCTCGGGACGAGCGGCCACTTCCCTTCGTTGAGGCCGACGAAAAAGACATGCCGGAACGTCAGCCCTCTGGCTGCTGACGGGTTGAGCAGGGCAACTCCACCCGGTTTGCCGCGTTCGAGGACGATCTGTTCGGCATGCAAATAGTTGCTGAGCACTTCAACGAATTCCGCACGCGAGTAGGAACTGGTCTCATCGAGCAGCGCGTCCATGTGCTCCAACGCGTCGAGAACTTTCTCCAGCGATTCACGCGCCCGCAGGTCGCGCTGGAGGTCTTCGAGGCTGTAGCCATCGCCTTTGCGATATCGTCCGACCAAGGCTCGTTGGAAGTCCCCTTGCTCCGGCAAAAGCGCCCTCATCGCGGTCGCATGAGTTCCCCCGTCTGTTGTGCGTGGGAGGAGTGCGACTTTTGCGGCGAGGAGGTCGACAAAGGCGGCGAAGGTACGTAGTTCGTCAGCGTCTTCCTCCAGTGCATCGGGTGCGGCGTGCTCGCCTTTCCCGTCAGCTAACGAACTCATCAACTTCGCCTTTTGGTCCCACCCGATATGCTCGGCCAGCCTTTTTTGCCACAGCGACAAGCCCTTGACCACGCCGATCTGCCGGGACACGCGTTGCGGCACGGTCTGTTTTCCACGTAAGGGGTGGTCGCCCAGCAGGGCATCTGCCCCGGCCAGAACTTCCAATGTATCGCGATGCCACGCGGCGTCATCCAGTGTGTACAGCGTCAACAGGTCGCGCAACCACGGCACACGGTCGGCGCGCAACGAGACATTCTGCTGGACGGGCACGCCAACACGCGTGAGCACGCGATGTATGAGACCGCCATGTTCAACTTCCTCTGGCGTGAGGATCGCGATGTCGCGCAGAGCTACGCCGTTCTGGTGCAGGCGTTTGATCTGCTTGGCGACCCATAGCCACTCCTTCTCCGCCGTCCGCGCGCGAAAGGCGTGCAGGGACGGCGTTTTTTCCAACGCTTGCGGGTGGGGAGCGAACAGGCGGGATTGGACCTGCTGGAGGTCTGCGGGGATGTTCACCGCGACGACCTCATCCTCATAGCGGATCTGCAACCCATTGGCGCGAAATGCCTTCATCGACTCCTGCATCAACCCAGCCGCGCTCTCCATCCATGCCCAGCGCTCTGGATCATACGGTAAAAACACCTGCACGCGCTCGGCATGCAGCAACGGAATCACCACGTCCATCTGGTGCGGCTGGAAGTCTACGAAGTAGTCAAAAAATACCTGTTCCACACCGGGGAAGATCTGTGCAACACCCTGTTGGCGCAACACGCGGCCCGCCTCCAGATAGGTTTCCTCCGTATCGAGCAGTGGGATCTCCCCGCTGTGCAACGCCTGTTGGTACTCGGTGTAGACTTGGGCGAGGACCGATACCGTCGCTTCATCTGCCGTCCCGCGCACCATCGTCAGGATGTCGGTCGGGTTGACCCTCGATCGTTTCAACTCGCCGATGTGCCGCTGGAAGGCGGACACCACGCCCGGACTGTGCGCCCAGTGCTCCAAGGACTCGCCGTTCCACATGACGCCTGCGCGCCCGAGGCTGCGCAGGACTTTTGCTACGAGCCGCTCTGTGGCGAGGGCATCCAACCGCACGTAAGACTTTCCACTGCGGCGCAGGACTTCCTCGACGACCTCGAACAGGGTAAGGATCTGCTCGCCCGCCATGCCCGGCAGCCCGTCCAACACGCGATCGCGCACGACCCCGGCCAGTCCACGCGTCGGCACGACATACAGGCAGGTCTGCGCCCGACCGCCCTCGACCAACGTCCGAAATTCTGCCGCCCACTCGTCACGATGCCCGCTGTGGAACGGCCCGCAAATCACTTCACGCATGAGCTCCGACCTCCTTTTCTATCTCTCCTATTTTACAGGCAGATAAAATGGATGGATAGTCGAAGCCGCAACCAAATTTATCAACACAAAAAAGGAGGGGAGCACTCATCGCCCCCTCCTTTTTTCACGCGGTCTGTCGCTTCTGCTTGCGCTTGCTCGCCCCAACGGCAATCGCCCACAGGATCGTGAGCACCGCAATCGTCCCCAAGCAGATGAAGTAGTTCACTTGAATTTGGTCGCGGTACATCGCCACCGCCACATCGGCCTGCACATTCAAGTTGTCTTCCCAGAAGTTCTCGCGCTTCACTTCAAAATAAGCCTGCACCGCAAGGAACGCGATCAGCAACACGGAGTACACGTAGAGAGAAGCCCGTGCCAATCCGGTTCTCTGCTGTTTTTCCTGCATGAGAATCCCCCTCCCAGAAGAGATGATGGTGTCTCCCTTCTAGACTATTCAGGGGCTCTCAGGTCTTGCCTACAAATAATACTCCTGGTACTCCTCACGCAACGCCCGCTTCAAAAACTTCCCGACCGACGTCTTGGGAATCTCGTTCAGAAGGACCACATCATCGGGAATCCACCACTTCGCGAACTGGTCTTGCAAGCTGCTGAGCAGTTCCTGCTTCTCCACTTTGTCCTTGTACGCTTCCTTCAACACGACGAACGCCAGCGGGCGCTCATCCCACTTGGCATGCGGAATCCCGGTCACACAGGCTTCAAACACGGCCGGATGCGCCATCAAGGCATTTTCCAAATCCACAGACGAGATCCACTCGCCGCCGCTCTTGACCAAGTCCTTCGTGCGGTCGACCAATTTGACAACGCCTTCCTCATCCACGACAGCTACGTCACCTGTGTGGAACCAACCGTCCACAAACGAATCCGACGACCGCTCATCCTCGTAGTATTCATGAGCAATCCACGGACCGCGCAACCAGATTTCCCCCATCTCTTGCCCGTCCCAGTTGACTTCCCCGTCCTGACCGACGATGCGCATCTCCAGTCCTGGCACCAACAGCCCTTGCTTGGAGCGGATGTCCAGTCGATCCTGTTGCGACAGGTCTTTTTGGGTGCTCTTCAAGCGCGAAACCAGCGCGATCGGGGAGGCTTCGGTCATCCCATAGGCATGGAGGAACTGAATGCCGTGTTTCGTCTCATACGCTTCGATCAAGCCGCGCGGGGCAGCCGAACCTCCGCATAGCACCGCTCGCAAGGAACTGACATCGTATTGCCCTTCCTCAAGCGCTTTCAAGACCCCCAGCCAGACGGTCGGCACGCCTGCGGAGATCGTCACTTTTTCCTGCTGAATCAGTTCCAGCAAAATTTGCGGCGTGGGCATGGGTCCCGGCAGCACCTGCTTGGAACCAAACCAGACCCCGACAAACGGCATCCCCCAGGCATTCACATGGAACATCGGAACGATCGGCAGGAGCGTGTCGTACTCGGAAACGGCGGTTGTATCCGCCAGTCCAAGTGTGATGCTGTGCAAGTAGACCCCCCGATGCGTATAGGTCACGCCCTTCGGTTTGCCCGTGGTCGCGGAGGTATAGCACATCCCCGCCAACGATTTTTCGTCGAGGTCATCCGGGTAGCTGTAGGTCTCCTCTGCACTGGCAATCAACTGCTCATAGGAATACGCCGGTTGCAACGTGGTCGGCGGGAGCTCCGGCTTGTCGGTCATGATGATGTAGGCCTGCACGGTCGTCAATTGGTCCTGCACCTTTTCCAAGAGCGGAACCAGCGTTTCATCGACCAGCATCACCCGGTCTTGCGCATGATTGACGATGTAGGAGATGTGATCGGGCGACAACCGGATGTTCACCGTGTGCAGGACAGCCCCCATACAGGGAATTGCAAAGTAGGCCTCCAAGTGACGATGGTCGTTCCATGCAAACGTCGCCACGCGGTCCCCCCGTTGTACGCCCAGCGACTCCAACGCGCTGGACAAGCGGCGGGTACGGCGCGCATAGTCCGCGTAGGTATACCGGAACAAGCCGGACATCGTGCGGGAGACAATCTCTTTTTTCGGGAAAAACTTTTCAGCCCGTTCGAACATCGTGCGGAGAGTTAATGGGAAATCCATCATTGGGATTGGCTCCTCCTCTAGGTCTCAGATACTTTGATTATAAACTGAGTGTTCAGAAATTTACAACCAAACTTATCTCGACACAGGTTCGATCCTCCCGTGGTATCTTCGATTCTTGGAGACATACCACCCATTCTCCACAGGTATTCCGATGTCCAAAAATGCAGCTGGATAGCTCAGATTGCCGCGGTCGATGACCGCAAAGTGCAGATGGGGTGTGAAGGAATACCCGGTATTGCCGGAAAAACCAATCACATCACCTCGGCGTATCTGTTGACCTCTGTACACGGCGTGGGCGCTGAGATGCGCGTACAGCGTGTAACTGCCATTGGGATGCTTGATGCGCACTTGCTCTCCATAGCCGTCCGTTCCTGTCACGCCGCAAAAGTCTACCCGCCCTCGCGATGCGGCCAGAACTTCCGATCCGATCGGCATCTCAAAATCCCATGCGTAATACGTGAACGGGATATCATGCGTGGCTCCAAAGTTGCCATTGACGCATTCATACCGAAGTCCTGCAGGCCAGGGAGCCAACAAGTCTGACGGTGCATAAGAGGCAGGGACCACCAGAAAAAACAAGCAAAATACAACGAAAAATGCCACCATGTACGTGCTATCGAGTCCTGACAACCGCCTTCAACTCCTACTAAAAAGGAACCGTTTCCACGGTTCCCTTTTCTTGCAGCAGTCCTACATCCAAACCCAAGTGGTGCGGGAGATAACTTGTCCCGGATACATCGGGCCGTACCCGCCGCCACGATACATCGAGTACGGACCGTATCCGCCACCGCGTTGTGCTGCACCAAACCCGGTTGCCGCCCCGCCTGCTTGCGACTGTGCAAATCCAAACGACTGCGTACCCAGCGGAGAAGTTGCGCCACCGCCGATGCCGACCGCCGGGCCTTGCGATGCGCCGATGCCGATCGAACCTGCCCCGCCGGATAGTCCACCGCCGATCCCCAAGCCAGCTCCTCCAGGGCCTGTCCCAGAAAAACCGATGCCAGACGTGGTGCCCAGCGGTCCGCTGGTGCCAAATCCACCGGCAGTACCTGGGCCTTGAACTGTTCCCAAACCGAAGGAACCCATCGGACCTGGTGCGAACACCAAGTTCCCTTTGACAACTTTAGACTTGCGAGGTGTTGCTTTTTTGTTCATTTTTTGTTTTTTCACAAACTGTCACCATCCCTATCGTTGATAAATCCTTACATCCAAACCCACGTGGTGCGCGAGATGACGCGCCCAGGATACATCGGGCCGTACCCGCCACCGCGATACATCGGATACGGACCGTAACCACCACCGCGTTGAGCCGCTCCAAATCCGGTCGCTACTCCTCCCCCTTGAGATTGGGCAAACCCAAACGATTGCGTGCCAAACGGTGTTGTGAAGCCACCGCCGATCCCGACCCCGAGACCTTGCGATGCACCGACGCCCACCGAGCTGGCCCCGCCGGATTGTCCACCCCCGACGCCTACTCCACTTCCTCCAGGACCCGTTGCCGAGAAGCCGATGCCGGCCGAAGTGCCAAGCGGGCCACTGAATCCGAATCCACCAGCAGCGCCAGGGCCTTGTACAGTTCCACCGCCAAAGGAACCCATCGGACCCGGTGCGAACACCAGATGTCCTGTCACCGTTTTCGCTTTTCGAGGTGCTGCTTTCGGAGACGAACTTTTCCTTTTCACGAATCTATCACCATCCCTATCGTTACTTGTGATTTCCACCGTGGTTGCCCACGATGGAAATCTGAGGAGTGAATCATCTTAGCGGCAGTGCACAGTCGTTGTGGTGACCGGGTAGCAGACCGGTACCAAGAGGAAGAACAACACGAAGATAATCAGAAAAACAACCGCCCATTGCGTGTACGGACCGAACGTCATGGTGAGTTTCACTCCTTTTTACTTGATGCTACAACATATGTCGGTCAAGCCAGGATTGGCATAGACAGTTGACCAAGTTCTCGCGTTGCATTGAAAAAAAGAGACCTGCTCCTCAGCAGGTCTCTTTCCTTTGCAACTGATTCATAACCTCCGGCAATTGGTTCGCCGGCAGCGGCTTGCTGAACAAATACCCTTGGAAGCTGTCGCATCCCTTTTGTTCGAGGATCTTCAGCTTCTCCACAGAATCCACGCCCTCGGCAACCACGCTCATCCCCAAGGCATGCGCTAACTTCACCACCGACTCCACGACTTTGCGTTGCCGCTCATCCGACACGATCTCCGCCGTAAACGTCCGATCCAGCTTGATCGCGCTGACGGGCAATTGCGTCAAGTAGCTCAGCGAGGAGTACCCGGTCCCGAAGTCGTCGATCTCGATGACAACCCCCATGTCGGAGAGTCCCTTCAATAACTGCACAGAGGCGACCAAGTCGTTGATGATCACGCTCTCCGTGACCTCCAGCTTCAGCAGCCGTGGCGGAAGTTCGGTCTCCTCCAGCACGCTTTTCACCCGTTGCACGAGGTTCGCCTCCTGCAACTGGCGGCTGGAGAGGTTGACGGAGACCTTTACATTCTTGCCTTCCTGCTGCCACAACTTCGCTTGCTGGCAGGCGCGGCGCAGGACCCATTCGCCCAGATCGACGATGAATCCCGTCTCCTCCGCCACCGGAATGAAGTCGACCGGAGAGATCAGACCCTTCGTCGGATGCGCCCAACGCACGAGCGCTTCCAAGGACTCCACATGTCCGCCGAGCGAATTGATCTGCGGTTGGTAATACACCGCAAATTCCTCGCGTTCCAACGCCCCCGACATCTCCATCCCGATCTCAAACTGCCGGTTCAAACTCTCCGTTTTCGAGAACAGATGGTAGGTGTTTTTGCCACGCTTTTTGCTGGAATACATCGCGGTATCTGCAAACTTCAACAAGCTCTCCACGGTCGCACCGTTCTCCGGGAACTTGGAGATCCCCACACTCGCCGTCACCCGAAATGGGACGCCACTCACATCCACAGGCAGGCTCAACTCCTGCACCAACCCATTGGCGAACGCCGACAAGCACTCGACGGCTGCCAGATCGGGCAGTAGAATCGTAAACTCATCTCCGCCCATCCGTGCCACCATGCCCAGCGAACCGATATACGTAGAGATCTTGTCCGCGACTTTCTCAAGCAACTGGTCGCCCGCATCATGCCCGAGCGTGTCATTGATGTACTTGAAATTGTCGAGATCGACCATGAAGATCGCCAGTTCGGTGCCTTGCGCCGCGGCCCGTTGCAACATGGATTCAGATTGCTCCTGAAAGGATCGTCGGTTCGGCAGGTTGGTCAAGCTATCGTAATACGCCATCTGGTAGATCAACGCTTCCGACGCTTTGCGCTCCGTGATGTCCTTCGCAATGCCGAACACCCCGACGACTTGTCCATCGACGAAGTTCGGCGTATAGATCACCTCGACGTCCCGCGCTTCGCCCTCCCCCGACCGCAGTTTCGATTCAAAACTCTGGGGCAGTCCTTGCAACGCTTGTCGGACATGTGCATCGTCGACCAGTGGAGCCTGTTCGCTCGCGTAGAACGCCTCATTGCCAGAGTTGACAACCCCCTCGGCATCGAGCGTGAAAATCAAGTCCTGACTGTGTTGAAGCAACGTGTTGTACCGCTTCGAACTCTCCTCGATGAGTTGCTCGCGGTCGGAGATTTTTTTCAGATAGGCCGATGAGAAAAACAGGATCAGCAGGACAAAGGCCACTGTGTAGACCAGTTCGATGATCAGTTCATTGCGCGGGTTCGTCCCGATCAACAACAACCGTGCAAAGATGATGCTCGACACCAAGATCGGCAACGTCAATTCTTGCAAACGCTTGGTGATCGCCGACCGGAGCGGCTTCCTGTAGACCGTATAGAAGATGCCCGCATAGATCATCGCAGAGATCCACTCATAGGCAAGCACACTGAGCAGCGCCCGAAACACCGGGTACAGCCCCTCCGTGTACTGATACGTAGCATACGCGACGATCAAACTGAGGACGTACATCCCGACATTGGCGAAGTAGCGAAACCATTTCACGTTGCGCAGCGACATCCCCGCTACTTTTAGAAACGGCACCAACGACCCGACCAACAACGGAAACACGACGGCACCCATCCCGTAGTTCATCACGAGATAGAGATACCCGATACAACCGCAACTGTACGACAACCCACTCGGCAACGACAGCGGGAAGGAATCCAGCACCACGATGAGGACCGTCAACACCACGAACAAGGTGAAATGTTCCGGTTGAAAGTACGCCAAATACCCAAAAAACGCAGTAAGCCCCACAGCAAACAACGAAGCCGTATACCAATTGATGTCTTTCATGCTGGAGAACTCCTTTTGGTTGACTAACAAATCAAGAACACCACTTGCCCCGTATAAGTTCTATCTGTTGTGTAGATTTCATGAATTTTAAGAATTACAATATCTCTACAACCGTAGATTATCATGGGTGTTCCGCCTCGTCTAGTACCCTTCCAGCACATTCGTAAGATTTGGTGGTCGTTACTTCACCTTTGGACTCGGCATGCTGCGTTGTGAATTCCGCGTGACCTGGATCATGTACAGAACCAACGCGCTCCAGATCATCCCAAACGAGAGAAACTCGATGGTCGAAAAACTCTCATGGTACAACAACACGCCCAGAAACAGCGTGATCGTCGGGGAGAGATATTGCACGAACCCCATGATCGAGAGCGGCAATCGCTTGACCCCTTCTGCAAAAAACAACAGCGGCAAAGCCGTGGCAACACCTGCGACCGAGAGGAGCAGCCATCGCCAACCGGACAAAAGCTGCGGGGCCTCGCCACCCTGTGCAAATAAGACGAGATAGATCAAGGCGAAAGGCAAGACGATCAGCGTCTCCAGCGACAATCCGACGATGGTGTCGAGGTTCGCTTTTTTCTTGGTGAAGCCGTACAGCGCGAAGGAAGTCGCCAAGGAGAGCGACACCCACGGGAACTGTCCATAGGAAATCGTCAAGATCAGGACCCCGAGCGCTGCCAGTGCGATCGCACTCCCTTGCAGTTTTGAGAGTCGCTCCTGCAGGAGAAACACGCCCAAGAACACGTTCATCAGCGGGTTGATGTAATACCCGAGACTCGCCTCGACCATGTGGTTGTTGTTGACAGCCCAGATGTAGATCAACCAATTAAGCGAGATCAACAGCGAGGCGATGATGACAGACCGTTTGCTTTTCGCGTCGGGAACTGCCTGCGTCAACGCCTTCCAGCGCTTGGTCACCGTGACCAACAGGAGGACGAACACGACCGACCAGATGATGCGGTGGGACAAAATCTCCCAAGCCCCAATGTCTTGGAACACCTTCCAATAAAGGGGTAACAGCCCCCACATTCCATAGGCTGCGACCGAGTACCATAGCCCTTTTTTCATTGTTGCCTCCCACTTTGAAGTATTTCGAATCACCAAGAAGTATTTCGAATCACAAAATATTATGGAAAGAGTATATCACAAAAAAAGACTCGACCGCCGCAGCGGTACGAGTCTCTTTTTGCTACTCCTGTACTTTCAAATAGCCGACCATCGGCCCGTTTTGTTCGATGGTGGCGTGGGTGAGGCAGATGATCGGGAACGTGCCGACTTCCTTGGGCGTGAAGGTGACGGACGTGACTTTCCCCTTCTCCACATTGCCCTTCACACCGAGACCGCGGATCTCAAACGGATGCGCCTTGCCTTTGACACCGTAGAAATGCAGTGTGACCGGCTTGCCTTTTTGTACGACGAGAAATCCAGGGTCCCATCGGTAAACTTCTAACTCTTGCACATTGTCTTTGGCCGGTGACTTGATCTCGTTGGTGACGATCCAGTATTCCTGATGCGGCTCCACATTTTTGTCGGTGATGTGCGCTTTGGTCGTGTACGTGTGCGTCTCTGCTTGCACGTGGTTCGGAGCGGTCAGCGCCGCTGCAAACATCACAATCGTCAAGCCGAACAACCAACGACGGTAGCGGGGATACGAGTCTTGCATCGCAGAGTCCTCCTTGGGGAAACAGTCCGTTTGTAGGAAAAACGCATGTGTCCTTAGTGTCCCCTTGTGTTGCCTGCCTATCCCTACTTATGGAACCTGTACAGTCTGCGTGGGGATCACAGGCTGACCCCCTTCGTCAAACACGTGCAGCGTGACCTGTTTCCCGGACAGCTCCGCCAACCGCGTGTAGGGAATCCGCAACACTTGCAGATGACCTACGTCCTCGCTGACCTCAACCTGCAAGTCGTTGCCCTCCCCGAACGTGACCGATCGGACACTGCCGTTGAGCAGGTAATACCCGACTTCCCGCGCCGGGTCGATCCATTTGTCGGAGGGGACCGCGGCGGTCGTTTGCAACCAATCCTGTGCCTCGCTAGGTGTGAGGAACCGCAGCGTTGCGCCCAGCAGGTCTTGTTGATTGAGCGCATCGTAGACGACGGCCTCGTCCAACTGCGGCGCACGCGCATCTTGCTTCGCCATCGTCTTGCTTTCGGGGTTGGCGATGAAGGGGCTGTTGCCGGCGAACGTCTGGGGTTGATTGGACGATGAGGAACTGGGCGGGAGTGCCTCCCGATCCGCTGGCTTGGCCACGAGGACACCCACCAGCATAGCGGCACAGACGGTCACGGCGGTCATCGCTCGGCGCATCCAACGAGCGCGCAGATGGAAGCGGGTGCGGCGTTCGTACTCGCGCAGGACGCGTTCCTTGAATTCCACCGGGTTCTGTGGCGTCTCCGGTGGTTTTTGGCCAAGCGCTTTGAGTTCGTCAGGCAAGTGGTTCCATTGCGGGTCGCTCATCAGGATCTCACTCCTTCCTCGGCCGCTTGTGCCAGTTCTTCAAATAACGAGTCTGCACCTAGCTGTTGGTGCAGTTTTTTCATCGCTCGGTGCAACGTGGTGCGCGTCTTGGCAGAACTCCAGCCGAGGATCGCGGCCGTCTCTTCGGTCGAGAACTCCTGCATCATGCGCAGGATGACGACGTCGCGCATGTCTTGCTTCAACCCGCGCAGGGATTCGCGCAACGCCGCCTCCTTCGCCTGTCGTTCCACCGACTCGTAGGGCGTTTGTTCCTCGCTTGCCACGTCCAAGACGTTGCTCAGCGAGAACAGATTCATCAAACGTTTTTTGCGATACCAATCGACCACCGTGCGCCGAGCGATCGTCAAGATCCACGTCTTGGGCGAGGACAGCCCTTGGAACCGCTCGACGCCGAGCAACACGCGGACGAACACCTCCTGCGCGATGTCCTCCGCATCTTGGCGACTGCGCACTTGATACCCGATGTAGGCAAATACATCCCGGTGGTAGGTCCGGTACCACTCGTCTAGATCGTGTTCGACCATCAACTCACCCGCTTCCTGTCTCGTTCTGCTCTGTACCTGTTAGTCGGCAGAAGTGCGCGATCTGTTACAAATTCTTCATTGAAAAAGAGAACCCTCGGGTTTCCCAAGGGTTCTCTTTTGGCTACTCCTGCGGCTCGTAAAACTTGCCTTGCCACGAGTCGCGGCGCTTCATCTCGGCGTCGATGCCGTTGAGCACCGACCACTTGTCCAAACTCCACAGCGGTCCGATCAGCGTATCCGGCGGGCCATCGCCCGTCAGCCGGTGGATCACCATCTCGGGCGGCAGGATCTCCAACATGTCGCAAACCAAGTTGATGTAGCGATCTTGGTCGATGAACTCGACCATGCCTTCCTCCCACTGCTTGACCATCGGCGTGTACTTCAACAGGTGCAACAGGTGGATCTTGATCCCCTGCACATCCATTTTCGCCACCGCCCGTGCCGTGTCCATCATCATCTCGTCTGTTTCCCCTGGCAACCCGAGGATGATGTGCGAACAGACGCGGATGTCGTGCTTGCGCAGTCTGTCCACCGCATCGAGGTAGGTCTGGAAATCATGCGCACGGTTGATCGTCTCCGCCGTCGATTCATGCATCGTCTGCAACCCAAGCTCCAGCCACAGGTAGGTGCGCTGGTTTACATCGGCCAAGTATTCCACCACATCGTCCGGCAAACAATCGGGGCGGGTCGCGATCGACAACCCGACCACATCCCGTTGCGCCAAGATCGTCTCGTAGTAGGAACGCAACGTCTCGACTGGGGCATAGGTGTTGGTGTACGCCTGAAAATACCCCAAGTACTTCGCCTTGGGCCACTTTTTGTGCATCCGCTCCACCACATCGTTGAACTGGGTGACCAGATCATCGCGGCGATCGCCGGCGAAGTCACCCGATCCTCGTGCTGAGCAAAATGTACAGCCCCCGGTTGCCACGACACCGTCGCGGTTCGGACAGCTAAAGCCTGCATCGAGCGGAACTTTGAAGATCTTCTCCCCAAAGATCCCGCGCAGATGTGTATTCCACGTATGATAGCGCTTGTCACCCCAGAGGAGCGGAGTGCGCGTTGTATCTGTGTGAGTCATGCTGTGACTCCTTTCCTGTTCATCATCGCTTTATTGTAGCCTATTTCCTAGAAAAAATCTCGATTCCACCCGCAACCTCCGTGACCATCCACGGCTCCTAGACATATGATACAGCACAAGCAGCGGGTCATGAAGCAAGCGCTAGGGCAAAAAAACACCCTCCGTACACAGTCAGCGGAGGGTGTTTTTGCGTCTGTTCCTCTATTTAGTAGAGCGTCACGCGGTGCAGCAAGCGATTGCCCGCCTCCCAGCCAGATGAGAAGCTGAGCTCCGAAAGTTGCCCAACGCCTTGCACCCAGTCACCTGCAAATGCCGCATTGGCACAGGAGTGGAACTGCACCGGCATCAGCTTTTGGTCGTCCTCGACCTTGATCTCCTGCGCGGCGGCCCGCTCCGTGTACCGCTGAGCCACCAGTTCGTCGCGCCACCCGGGCACGTGCTTGTCGAACAGCGCTTGGATCGCATCCTTGCGCTTTTGTGCGTGCTCGCGGTCACCGACTTCCTCCGACTTCAGATAGGCGATCGCCTGAATCAATTGCCCACCCTCTGGGATGCAGGCCGGGTCGTAGTGCGAGATGTCGGTCAGGAAGACTTTGGACTGCTTGTCATAGATGTAGGTATAGGGCGTATCAATGCGCTTTTTCAACCCGATGTCGTAGACCAGCACAGTGTTCGGGCGTTGTAGCAAGTACGGCGCGATCGGATGGGCGAGCGGTGTGCCTTCGAAGATCTTGCCCAGTTCCTTGGGCGGGCAGGCGAACACAAACTCGTCCCCCTCGATCAACCCATCGGATGTCTCGACGCCCACCACTTTGTTGCCTTCGAACAGCACGCGCTCGATCTTGGTCTTGGTCATGATCTCCGAGCCGCTCTCGACGATCACGCGCTCCAGTTCTTGGACGAGACTTTCCCACCCACCAGCGATGTAGGCAACCGCCTTCGAGGTTTTGAACATGCGTTGGTAGTATTTGAAAAACACCGTGGACGGGATGCGCTCCGGCTCTTGGGTGAAAAAGTTCGAGGAAGCCAGCAGGAGCATCAATTGTTGGATCTCCGGCGACTTGTTCGAGCGCTTCATCCACTCTCCGATCGTCACACCCTCCTCTCCGCGTTCCAAGAGGCAGACCGTTTTCATGATTTCAATCGCAAATGCCGCCTTGGACGAGGTGGCGGAGAGGATCTTGGTCTTGTACAGGCCTTCCAGCGTGGCTGGCATCTCGGTCAGTTCGTCGCCGAGGTCGTAGCGAGCTTTTTTCGGGTCAAAATCGACCCAGTCGACCGTGATGCCCAGTTCCTTCTCCAATTTGCGAATGTAGGACGAGTCGCGTGTGTAGATCGCGTGCGCTCCGAAATTGAAGTTGAAGCCCTTCAACGGAATCGTCACCGCACGCCCTCCGAGCTTCGGTGCTTTCTCCAGCAGTTTTACGTGCAGACCGCTTTTCGCCAACCTCGCAGCGACACTCAGGCCCGCCAACCCTCCGCCGATCACAACCGCTCGCTTTTTCATGGTACTTGACCTCCGTTTGTCAATTGGTCACAATTGAAGTGACCTATATCATTAATGGACTTAGTACATTCTGGACTCAGTACATTTATAATAAGGGTACATCGACCCGTGTGTCCAGCCCTATTTTTTAGTAAAATACAGGTAGCTACTTATGGAGAGCAGGAGGTCATCGTATGCAAACAAGGCGCGAACGCAAAAAGCAAGAGACGCGCACGAAGATTTTTTCTGCCGCGATGAATTTGTTTCAAGAGCGGGGATTTGAAGCGACCACGATCGACAGCATCGCGGAACAAGCGGACGTCGCGCGCGGGACGGTGTTCCTGCACTTCCCGACCAAGGAAGCGATCCTCGCACACTGGGGTCAGGATTCGCTGGAGGAAGTCATCGAGCGCCGGAGCGAATGGGATGTCCCCGCCTATAGCTGTGAGCAGAAAATCATGAAGGTCTTCGAGATCGCGATGTCCACCAATCGGGAAAATTTGCCCTTGGTACGCGTACTCGTCAAGTCTTCCCTCGGCACCCCGTCCGCCATGCTCCAGAGCGGTGACAAGTTGTCGCTGCGCAACCTGTTTGGCGACATCCTCGAAGTCGGGCAAGAACTGAGGCAGTTGCAAGAATCGATCGACCCGATCATCGCCGGCAACATGATCGAGAATATCTACCTGCACGCCGTCAACGACTGGGTGCTTGCCGAGGGGCAGTGGCCGATCGAGGAGATTTTCCAGACCAAAATTCATTATCTCTTCAACGGGCTGAACCAGTAGTTTCAATGTATGAACGGAGTTTTAGGCGAGTATCCTAGTGCAGGGAGAGGCAAAAACTTCTTGTGCATCCCACCTAAGTAAGTTATGATATATGTATGTATAAAAACTAGCAAGTACATAGGAGGCAACAAGGAAAATGGCACATCAACTTCCGGCACTTCCGTACGCATTTGACGCACTCGAACCGCATATCGACGCACTGACGATGGAGATCCACCACGATCGCCACCACGCAGCTTACGTCAACAACCTCAACGCAGCTCTTGAAGCACACCCGGAGCTCGCTGAGAAATCCATCGAAGACCTGATCGCTGACCTGAACGCACTTCCGGAAGGCATCCGTGGCGCGGTTCGCAACAACGGCGGCGGCCATGCGAACCACACCCTGTTCTGGGAAGTCATGAGCCCGGGCGGTTCCGAACTGAAGGGCGAACTGGCAGACGCGATCAATTCCGCGTTCGGTTCCTTCGACAACTTCAAAGCTGAGTTCACCAAGGCAGGCGCAACCCGCTTCGGTTCCGGCTGGGCGTGGCTGATCGTTGACGGCGGCAAACTCGCGGTCACCTCCACCCCGAACCAAGATTCCCCGCTGATGGAAGGCAAGACTCCGATCCTCGGCATGGACGTTTGGGAGCACGCGTACTACCTGAAGTACCAAAACAAACGCCCGGACTACATGAACGCGTTCTTCAACGTTGTCAACTGGGACGAAGTTGCAAAGCGTTTCGCAGCAGCGAAGTAATTCGGCCTGACCTATACAAACAAAAAAACCCCTCACATCAGACAGCACACAGGTCTGGCGTGAGGGGTTTTTTTGTTCGAACAATTCTCACACCATGGACGCCTACTAGAAGCAATCGAAAATAAAGGGGGGCTTCCCATGTCGTTTCACACGCCACAGAAAGTTGCCGAACTGGCTGTAGAGGCCGGAGTGCGCAAGGCCAATCTCCCAGCCTCGACGCTGATTGTCCTCGGGTTTTTGGGCGGCGCATTCATCGCGTTCGGGTTTTTGCTGGACATCCGCGTCACCGGCAACCTGCCCAAGGAATGGGGTTCCTTGGCTAGCTTTTTAGGTGCTGCTGTTTTTCCGGTCGGGCTGATCATGATCACCGTCGGCGGCGGTGAACTGGTCACCGGCAACATGATCACCGTGATGATCGCAGGACTCGCCCGCAGAATCTCGGTGGGCAAGATCATCACCAACTACATTTGGATCACCGTGATGAATTTTATCGGCGCCATCTTCGTAGCTTATATGTTTGGACACGTCGTCGGCTTGACCGAGACGGGGCCTTTTTTAACCCAAACGATCGCCAACGCCCAGGCGAAGCTCGACGATACGTTCATCAAGTCGTTCGTATCGGCGATCGGATGCAACTGGTTGGTCGGGATGGCGGTCTGGCTTGCCATCTCTGCACAGAGCGTAGGCGGCAAGATTCTCGGCGTCTGGTTCCCGATCATGGCCTTCGTCGCCATCGGGTTTCAGAATCTGATCGCCAACATGTTCGTCATCCCAGCTGCGATCTTCGCAGGTCATTTCACTTGGTTTGATTATTTCCGTAATTTCGTTCCGGTCTTTCTCGGCAACACCGTGGGCGGTTCGCTTTTTGTCGCCTGCATCTATTATGTCGCTTATCTGAAACCTAACCAGAAGTAAGAAAAAAAGAGCGGGCAAGTTGCCGCTCTTTTTTTATATGAACTTGGTGAGCACGAGGTAGACGAGGAGATGCAGGCTGAGTAACAGACTGAAGTAGATCGCGTCGTTCGCGCCCACTCGCAGTTCGCGGTAAAACGTGCGGTTATGCGTGCCGTCAAACCCGCGCGCTTCAAGGGCGATCGCGACGCGTTCGGCTTTGCGGATGCCTTGGGCGAGCAGTGGAATCGTGTAGCGCGTGAACGTCTCCAATTTGCCGCGCAGACCGGGTACGCGGGCGACACCTCGCACACGATGCGCCGATTTGATCTGCTCGTACTCCTCCTTGAACATCGGGAGGAAGCGGAAGCCTGCCAGCAGCGCATAGCCGAACTTTGGCGGGAGTTTGCACTGTTGCATCAGACTGAGGGCGAGCAATGTCACTTCCGTGGTCATCGCGAACAACGCTCCATAGGCGACGAATCCGAGCATGCGCAGGCCGATATTCAAGCCTTTGACCAAGCCTTCCTGCGTGATCGTGACCCAACCGCCGTGCCAGAGCACCGTCTCCCCCTTGCCGTATGCGGAGAGAATCCACGTCGTCGAGATGAACAACAGCAGAAAGGGAGCCATCCGTTTCACAAACGTCCAGACCGGGATGCGTGCGGCGGTCAGCGCCAGCACCATCGGGATCAGCATCAAGCCACAGGAAGTGACGGGGTCGTGGACAAAGATGAAGACCAGCATGCACAGCAAGTGCAACCCCAGTTTGACAGACGGATTGACGCGAACGACGAGGCTTGATGCATAGGACGAGGGCACTTGACCCGCCGTGTAAAGATCAGACACGGAGATCTCCCTCCTTTTGCTCGGAGGAATTGCGTCCGACAAGGGCTGGTTCCTCATGCTTAGCGGAATCGTGTCCACCTTGGTCTTTCGCTGCCTGCTCTCGTCTGCGAAGTTGGTACTCATAGGCCAGCGGTGCTGTCAGCGAGGCTCGTTGCAACAAATCCGGTTGTTGGAACAACGCATGTGGTCTGCCATCGTAGAGGAGCTTCCCTTCACCGATGACCAGAACTCGCGTGGCGTATTCCGCCACCAATTCCACGTCATGTGTCGCCATCAGGATCGTCGTGCCAGCCTCGTTGCGCTCTTGCATGCGCTGGAGCAGTTCCGCTGTCGTCGCCGCATCTTGGCCAAATGTCGGCTCGTCGAGCAGCAACACTTCCTGCCGTTTCAAAAGCATTCCCGCGACACTCAAGCGGCGCTTCTGCCCTTGGGAGAGCGTGAACGGGTTTTTGTCCCGCAGGTCGAGCAGGCGGAAGTCGGTCAGCAGTTGCACGCTCTCTTGCTCGATGCGCTCCTGTGCCCACCCCGCGACTTTGCCGCCAAATGCAACCTCCTCAAACACCGTGTCCGCGATGAACTGATGCTCCGGATTCTGAAAAACAAACCCGACCGTGTCATACAACTCCGGCGTCCGATAACGACTGAGGGTCTTGCCCTTCACCTGCACCTGCCCTTTGGTCGGCTCAATCAAGCCACCGACCAGTTTTAAAAACGTGCTCTTGCCCGCCCCATTCGGTCCGAGAATCGCCACCCACTCGCCTGGTTGTACGCTCACGTTGAGCCCTTGCCAGACGACATGGCCGTTTTTGTAACGCAGGCTCGCCTCGCGAACCTCCAAGATCGGTGCCTTGGAGACATGCGGATCGGACTGGGTCTGCTCCAGAAGTTTGCCGTCCGATGCCAGCGTTGCACCTATGGAATTCGCTTGTACCGCCAGTTGATGCTCCAAGCGATCGGCCAGCGGGTGCTTCACCGTCGCCAACATCTCGTCCCAGGTCACAGGCCAGAGCTTCGGCTGCCAGATGCCATACTCGCGGATCATCTGGGCATGGTCGCGCAAAATCTCACGCGGGTTCCCTTGCGCCACCAACTGCCCCGTGGCGTTGAAAAGCAACACGCGATCGACCCACTCGACGACACCGTCGAGCTTGTGTTCGATCATCACCAGCGTTTTCTGCCCTTTCAAGCGGCGCAGATCTTCGATGACCAGTTGTGTGTTCAGCGGGTCGAGCTGTGCGGTCGGCTCATCGACGAACAACACCTCCGGCTCCAACGCCAGCAGACATGCCAACGCCAACCGCTGCTTCAATCCGCCAGACAATTCGCGGATCGGCGTCGTCAACGGCACCTCGAGCCGCACATCGCGCATCACTTGCTCGATGATCCCGCGCATCTGTGCCCGCGGCACCAAGCGGTTTTCCAACGAGAACGCAATCTCGTCCTCCACCGTCAGCATGCAAAACTGCGCATCCGGGTCTTGGAACATCACGCCGACGCGCTCCGGTCGGATCACCGTCCCTTTGAACCACGCTTCAATCGAGCGCGGGATGATGCCTGACAACACTTGCAACAGCGTGCTCTTGCCCGACCCGCTAGGACCTAGCAACAGCACAGCTTCGTTTTTGGCAATCTCTACATTCATCTCCCGCAACACGGGCGTATCACGGTCAAAAAATTGGACAGACACCCCTTCACTTGCGAGAAAGGGTGTCTTGGATGTCAACGTATTCACTTAAAAAGCAGGTTTGCGGTCCGACTTGCTACGGACCAACAGATAGGAGTTCAGCACGCCCGTTTTTGCCAGCAGATCGCCGACCACTTTGCCGAGCACACCTGCAAGGATTGCACCCGAGAGCAGGCGTAGCACGATTTTGAGCACCAGCATGCCGGTGGTCAGATCGCCGATGTAGCCTTGGTAGTAGTCGATCGGAATACTTGCGGCTGCCGATGCCATACCGGCCAGCACCACAACACCCAAGTGAAAGGAACGATAGCGGAAACCCGCGAAAATAAGTTCAGCTGCAGCGCCTTGGATCAAGCCGAACACCAACGTGCTCAGACCCCATTGCCCGCCAAAAATCATCTCGACAAACGCAGCGGCCACTTCGGACAGCATCGCCACGCCCGGTTTCTGAACGATATACGCGGTGATGATCGAAGCCACGAACCACAGTCCGTAGATCAATTCCGTCGAGGACGGCAACGCGGCATCCAACACGTTGTAGAAAAAGCCCCATCCAAAATACGCAACCCCACAAATCATCGAGAGGATCACGGTGATCATGATTTCTCTGAAGTTCACGACACGACTAGTCTTCATGTCTACTCCCCCTTTGGTCAGTTCAAACTGACGAGTCGGTTGCATCAAAAAATCTCCTCCCGGTCGCCCGGCAGGAGATGATATAGACACGTTTCGACAAACCCGTCCCACAAAAAGGCACACGTCTGTCGCAGTCAATGTCACTTCCTCACGCCGGTATTACCCAGGATCGAGTCAAGAGGGTTAGCGCTATTGCAAACGCTTCTCAGCCTATGTACGGCACCCCTAGCAACTGCTCATATTCAGTTTTTGTACTCCCCTATTGTAGTCTTGGGACAAACTGTTTGTAAAGGGTCAATTGATGCTGAACGCACGACCGCCAAAATCTCCTGCTACAACTGGCAGGAGATCCCTACATTTCCAATACAGCCCCATCCACCCGCTTGATGCCCCGAACTTTTCCGAGGTCTGCTGCGAGTTTCAGGCAGGCGAAGTCTTTTTGCTTGGCTTCGACCATCACATCGATGCGCGGCAGTCCCGCCGCTTTGCAAGCTTTCAGGAACATCAGCAAGCGTTCTGGGTCGATAAACTCGCTGTGTGCGCGGAAGTCGCTTACGTCCTTGGGTGAGGAGACGTGGATTTTCATCGGTGTGTGGCCCCAAGTCGCGTGGATGCGCGGCAGGAGTTCGATCGGAGTTGAGTCGCTTGGGTTGCACCAATCGTGGTGGATGTCGAGCATCATCGGCTGGCCGATTTTTTCACAGGCTGCGAGGGTTTCTGTCACAGTGTAGGTCTTGTCGTCATTTTCAAACGTCAGCCGTTTGCGCACGTTGTCCGGCACTTGCGGGAAGTTTTCGTAGAGTTTTTGCACCGCTTTTGCCTTGTCCCCGTAGGCACCACCGATGTGGATGTTGACTTTGTGCTGCTCGTCCAGCCCCATGCCATCGAGCAGGTCGGTATGGTACGCCAAGTCCTTCAACGCGGCTGCTGTGACGTGGTCTGCTCCATTGAGCAGTGTGAATTGGTTGGGATGCATCGTCAAGCGCATGTCGTGTTGCTTGGCGAAGTCACCGAGTGCCTTCAATTCCTCGGCGTAAGTGGCCCGCACATCGATGCCCACATCGGGATGGGTGGCCAGCGGAACCAGCGACGAACTCAAGCGGTGGAGCTTGATCCCGTGCGCGGCATTGAAGTAGAGGATGCGTTGCGTCGCGATCAAGTTCTTGCGTCCAACCGCAATCGCCCGCGCCATCGCCTCGTCGTAGGGGCGTTGTTGAAACAGCTTGTACGTGAATGTAGAACTCGGCGTGTTGTTGAAGATCGCCAGCGCAATCGAGACATAGCCAATTCGCACTTCCATAAAAAATCACCTCGCAACCACAGTGTTCCATCGTCGCGTGGTGACTATATGTACTACATCTTTCCTGCTTTGTGTTCCTCGAAGTACCGCCGCAGCCAATGCTCCGAAATCTTCGAAACAAACGCCTCTGCACCGTCCACGTGCAGCACGGGGATCTTGTCCCAATACTTCGCATCGATCGCGTCATCGGTCGTAATGTCGAATTCCTCCACCACCAGCGGGTAAAAAAGGCTCAACCGATCCAAGATCGTTTTCGCCTTCACACAGAGCGTGCAGCCGTCCTTGGTGAAGAGGGTGATGTGATAAGGTTGCATGTGTCTCCACTCCTTCCCTCTCACTATACATAACTGCCCCGCCCCTAGCAAAACCTACTCACACCAAGCTGTGAAGCAGGAGGCGGTGCCGGTGCAATTGGTGTTGATCCTCGGGACGATTTTGGTGCCCATCTGTATGTTTGTCCTACGGCATAGGCCCTTGGCCGCCGTTTTTGACCTGATCGCCGCGCTGTCCGTGCTGCTCGCCAACATCGCAGCCGGACTCGCCGTGTTGGAAATCAAGCAGGAAAGCACCGAATTCACCACACATGTCCACGAGATCTTCATGGACCCGCTGTTTCTCGTGACCACCGGCTACATCGGCGTGTACAGCGTCTACCGCCTGCTGGTCGCGACCAGTCGCACGTGGCAGGCAAAACGCATATAAAAATAAAAAGCGGGCACGATCGTCGAAACGATCGGCCCGCTTTCGTCCTGTTCGTCACTTAGGGTTCCACAACCCTACTGCAAGTGCGAACTCCGCATAGTAAATCATGTCGGCTCATTGAGTTCAGTATAGCATAGGAATCATCACAAATCTAGATCCGATCGCGCCTTACCAGCAACTTACCAATTCGCTTCAATTGTATGAGTTCGCGCACCTGTGATTTGAGAACTTTCAACACCGTCTCATCGCTCATCTGCTCCACCGTCTCTTCCCCGTGGTGGCGGACGGAGGCGTTGTATAGGTTGCGTAGGAAGTCATAGAAATCCTCCGCCGAATAACCTCCGGGAACGTGTATGGCCAGTTCGGTGGCATACGCGCGAAGTTCGATTTCCAATCTCGCCAAAATATTTCCCCTCCAAACTTTTTGGAACTCCCTCTAATCTACCCGATTTTCAGGTACAATAGAAGGATAAGGAGGTTGAAACGCAATGAATGCTGCTGTGGATCAACGAAGCCATATTTTAGATAAAGCCCTACACCTCGCACACATGCTGACCCAGTCGGAAGAGATGCAACGCTTCCGCCAAGCTGAAGATAAAATCAACCGCCACGCGGACGCACAAGCGCTGATGTTCGTCGTGCGGGCGAAACGCAACGCCTACTCCCAAACCTCGCTGCGTCATGGGTACGAACACCCGAAGTCTGACAAGGCGAAGCAAGAGTACGACGATGTGCTGGAGCGGATCGCGCAGATCCCGCTGATCGATGAGTTCAAGGAAGCGCAGGAGGAAGTCAACGACATCGTCCAAGGCGTCCTGCAAACCATCGTCAACACGATTGCCCCAGATGTCCCGGTTGAGAAAAGCGAAGACCCGAGCGCCAGTTCCTCCGGCGGCGGTTGTGGCAGCTGCGGTTCGGCTGGCGGTTGCGGCAGATAGACGACCTGATCAGAAAAGGCTCCAGCGACTATCGCTGGGGCCTTTTTTTACTAGGCGTTGCGTCTGTACCACTGATCGCCACCCCACTGCTCCGCTTTCCACGGGAGGGTCTCCGGGATCGCGAGGTGCATGATCTCCTTCCAGAATTCGAGGCGTTCGAGTTCATCCATCGGCGTGAAGTGCTCCGCGACAGATAGGTTGCGCTCCAGTTGTTCCATCGTTTCCATCCCGACAATCGTCGTGGCGATCGGGAGCGTGAGCGTGTAACGCAGCGCTTTTTCATACCACTGCGCCAGTTTGCCGAGTGCCATCACTTTCATGCCGACCACCGCCACCCCCTTCTCGCGCGCCAACGGCAAGAACTCGTGAGCGAACGAATAGATATGGTGGTCGAGCGCAGAGAGGGCGACCAACGCACTGTCGAAATCAAAGCGGCGCAACGCCTCGACCAGCACTTGCGGGTTGGTGTGTCCACTGATGCTGAGTTTCTTGACCACACCTTGGGCTTGCATCTCCTGTAGGGCTTCCATCGCCCCACCTTTGGCAAAAATCGCGTCCAGCTCCTCCACCGTCACGATGTTGTGCAGTCGCCATTCCTCGACATGGTCAGTCTGTAGTCGCTGCAAACTGCCCTCCAACAGCTTCAAGGAACCATCGCGGGTACGGTCGTGCGTTTTGGTCGCGATGTGCGCTCGATCCCGACGACCCCCTTGCAAGGCGAGACCGAGGCGATACTCCGATTGCCCATCCGAATAACTTGGGGCGGTGTCAAAGTAGGTGATGCCGCGTTCCAACGCTGTCTGGACGATCTGGATGCCTTCCTCCTCCGTGCAATGGTGCTCATCCACGATGCGTTGCGCGCCAAAACTCAACAGCGGTACGTCCCAGCCCGTGCGTCCGAACGGTTGTCTGATCATTCCGAATCTCCCTCCAAGCTCATCCATTCATCTAAAAACCAAGTTCGCTACCTCACTAGGTTGCCCTCTTCACACAAAAAAGACCAAGCACGCCCGCTGCGAACTTGGTCTTTTTTCACGAGATCAGGCTTCCGGCAGCAGCAACGTGCTGAGTTGGCCTGCCGTTCCGACAACGTACAGGGTATATGTCACGTTCGGGTCGAAGCGAATCGACGGAACGCGCAGGGCGATATCCGGTTTGCCAGCGACGCGCAGTTGCAGATCGCGAACGCCGGGGGTGACTTGGAAGTAAGGCGACTTTTGCTTGAAGATCAAGTGCCCGATCAAGATCTTGCCGCTCGGCAGGGTCACATCGACCGCTGGTGCGTTTGGCGAGAGGTGGACGATCTTGGCGCGTGCAAAGCCCGGTCGCGCGCCTTTTTGGTGATCCTCGATCACGACGGAGCGGATGTTGCGCAGGAAGCCTGCCACCGCGACTGTATAATGCCCGGTGGGTTGCAGTTGAGCAACTGTATCGACCAAGGCTCCCGCAGACTTGCGCGCCGGGAAGACTTGGATGCGCCGACGACCGGGGGGGATCGGGAGGTAGGGCGTGACCCCTTCAAACGCGACATCGCTGGCAAATTTTTTGCCGTCTACGTAGATATCTACATGACCTGCATCCGGTGACGCGTGCAGAAATCGGATGTTCGCCCGCGGTTCGTGAGTTGGCGGGTGGAGTGGTTTCAGCACAGGGACGGCGTCTTGCTCCAACCCCTCCGAGATCGGGATATCCCCCATCGGCCCCTCCGACGCAGGCACCGCTTCGACGTCCGGCAGTAGCTGCGATGTGTTCGGTTGTAGCTGGGTGTTCGGCTGTAGCTGTGTGCTCGGTTCCAACTGCGGGTTCGGCGTCATCCCCGGCCCGCCTGGTACCAGCCCTGGTTTTGATTCATAGGCTTGGACGTCCGCTTGCGTTTCGGTCTCTTCGATTTTCTGCACGTTGATCGTCACATACTTCGAGAGCCCGACCAGATACTTGCCGATCTCATCGAGTTTAGCGAGGATCGCTTCTGTTGAAACGGCGCGGTTTCGTAGGTCTTCCACCTCGCGAGACTGCGCTTGGAGCAATCGATAGGCTTCGGTGAGAAACTCCTGTTGATGCTGATGACTGTCCTGCACCAACGATGCCAACTTTGCTACTTCTTCGGCCACCGCACGATAGGCAGCCTGATCACGTTCTTTCAATGCCCGGACCTCCTCCTTGAAACTGGCGCCATGTCGGCTTTCCTCTTTCAAGGTATTAGAACGCCCAAGCTGTCGTGCCTATCGATCTGACAAAATTTACAGCAACGGTGACAACAGCCGCGCCCCCGACTCTTTGAAACGATCGGACAACGGTCGCGACCTGTACTCCGCCAACGTCACCAACGCCGAGTCCTCCAAATCCTGCGTGAAGTCCTCCTGCAACCGCGCGACGAACTTGCGGTCATAGACCAACGCACTCGCCTCGAAATTCAATTGAAAGCTTCTGATGTCCATATTGGCCGATCCGACGATCCCGATCTCGTCGTCGATCACGATCACCTTGGCATGTAGAATCCCTTTTTGATACTTGTAAATTTTCACACCCGCCTGAAGCAATTCCTCAAAGTACGACCGCGATGCCCAATACGTCAATTGATACTCAGGAATGCCTTGCACGATCAACCGCACATCCAACCCACTGAGCGAGGCGGTCTTTAACGCCATCGAGATGCTCTCGTCAGGGATGAAGTACGGGGTCTCGATGTAGACTTTGTTTCGCGCCGTCGCCAGTGCGGTAAAATACACCTGCCGAATCGATTCCCAATCCGAATCAGGCCCGCTCGCCACGATCTGCGAGAATACCTTGCCAAGCTCCGGCAAGGGCGGGTAGTAGCTGCGATCTTCAATCCGCTCACGGGTGATAAAGTACCAGTCATTCAAAAAAATCGTCTGCATCCGGTGTACACACTCGCCCTCCAGCACCAGATGCGTATCGCGCCAAAATCCGATCTCGCGCTTGCGGGACAGGTACTCGTCCCCGATGTTCATCCCGCCGAGGAACCCGACGCGCCCGTCGATCACCACGATCTTGCGGTGGTTGCGGAAGTTCAGCTTGCTCGTGATGAACGGAAACTTGACCGGAAAAAAAAACTCCACCTGCACCCCGCCACTCGACAGTTCCTCGAGGAAGTCCTTCGAGATCACCCGGCTGCCCAGCCCGTCGATCAACACGCGCACTTCCACACCTTGGCGCGCCTTGGAGATCAACAGCCGCTGGATATCACGGCCGATCTCATCGTTTTTGAAAATGTAGTACTCGAAGTGGATGTGGTGCTTCGCTCGCTCCAACGCGTGAAACAATTCCTCAAACTTGCTCGGTCCATCGGTCAAAACCTTGACATGGTTGTTGGTGGTCAACGGGGCATACGCACATTTCAACAGCAAACGCACCAAGCGATGCTGCCGATCTGCTCCCCCCTGCAAAAGTTCCGCTTCCGTGAGCTTTTGGGTCTGTTCATCTATGAGCTGTTTGAGCGCACTGTCCTCGATGTGCTTGTGGTGAAACAGTTTGCGCTTGCGTGCGTTACGTCCGAATACTAAATATAACAGGAACCCGATGACAGGCAACACCATCAGGATGATCAACCATGCCACCGTCTTCTCCGGGTTGCGGTTCTCCAAAAAAATGACGGTTCCCACTAACGCCAAGACGATTGCTCCTAGCAACGTGAGGATTGTCACCGACCAAACGATACGGAACACCACCCTTTCCCAGCGCTCGTTGTTGTGTACCACATAGTATGCGCGAAAAAAATCGCCTCCATGTTAGGAGGCGATTCTGGATTTAGGCATAGATGTCGATCTGTTGCCCACGCACCGCGTGGCTTTTCTCCGTAGCTGGTGATGCCGTGACGATGCGCTCTACTTTTTCATGACGCACAACCTGTGTGCCGTTGCGCAATTGACTGTGCGTATAGAAATCATGCTGGACATACTTGACCTTCCAATTGTGAATCGGCGCTGCCCCTTGAACGCTATCAACCATGCTCGGCCCCCCCTTTTTGTGTACCCCCGTACACAAGCAACTTGTCTATCCTTATGCGCGTCAAGACGCTTTTTGCCACTCGGTCAGGAAAACCTTACCAGAACAGCATCTGTTACATAATGATAGCCCAAATAAAAGGGTGAAATCAAGAAAGAGATTCCGACAGCAATCGCGGCGCTCCTACTGGTAGAGCACCTGCGGCACGTCCTGCCCGATCTCCTGTTGGCGAGCTTCGAGCAGCGAAGCGACGCGCTCATCGATGCCTTCATAGAGGCGGTCATCCGCCAGCCCCAGCGTTTCCAAGGTCTTGCCGTCCTCGCCCCACAACAACCACTCGATGTCGCTGACCGTCTCACCTGCCACGACCGAACGCAACACCAGCACGCTAAATTGCTCCTCCTCGTGCCGCTGTTCGACGTCTGCGCAGATCTGAACGCCCAGCATCGCACACTCAGCAGCATACCCGGCGATCACTTCGTCAGCCATCTTTTGCACACGGTCGTTCAGCGCAAGCAGTTGCGATTGCGAGAGTTCCCCCGCTTCCCGCATGTCATAGGAGACCAGTTTGCGGACGCCTAAGCGGTAGAGAATCGGCTCGATCTGTTCCAGTTTTGAACCGCCGAATTGCTCGACTTGTCCGATCGGGCGCATCGCCAGCACGAAGTACCCTTTGAAGACCCAATAGCCGTAGCAATCCTTCCACTGGACCCGCGTCTCGTAGATGCCTTGTCCCGCCAGCAAGTTCTGCCGCACCGGATAGATCGTCACACCCTCGCGATCGAAGTGCAATTCCAACACATGGACCGTCTTGCTCGTGCGGTAGAACAGCCACAGCAATCCAGAGACCACAGCGCCGATCACGGCTCCCAGCAATGCATCCAGCATCAAGCTCTCATACTCCGCTCGCACCAGCAGATTCGCTTCCCAACGAACGCCTATGCGCATCAGACCGAGGAGCACCAGACTCACATAGAGCCCGCGCAACATCGCGGTCCATGATCGCGGTTGTCGCGGGCTTTTGCGCACCACCGTCACGCGTTCCAACACCTCGTGCGTCGCTGCATTTCTCCACATCTGCCAAGCGCGCACCGGCACGTTCAACCCGTAGCAGAGAAACCACAGGCAGACGGTGAGCACCGCCGTTTCCCACGTTGTCAGAGAGATTTCGTTCCAGAGGTTCATGAGACCACGACCTCCTCTCGTTGCTCCTGCACCTCACGGAGGACACCGCTCATCCACTTTTGTAAGTGGTCGATCGCATCCTGTCCGCGCACGCCGATCAGATTCCCGATGTTGCCACTGCTTTGCCAGAGCGGCAACAAGCTGGAGATCTGCTGGACGCCCTCCTCATCCACGAGGTTCAACTGCAACCACGAGCGCGCATACTCCTCCCGCAAGCGGTCGCCGGCCACATTGCGCATCACACCAAACTCCGCATGCAGGCCAAGCTCCTGCAATTCGGGTCGGTACAGGTCGATCAAGTTCCACCCGAGTTCGGTCATCTCGTCCTCCAACAGGTAGAACGCCTCCTCCTCGAACTGCCCAAGCCAGATGCGATCGGACAGCTCGCCGCGAGCGACGTTCAAGTCGGAGAACAGGCTGCGCAGTTTGTCGATGTCGCGGGCGTTGAACTCGAACTGAAACAGCTTCTCCTCCGCGTGAAACAACTGCACATAGCCCCCGTCGAACCGGTAGCAATCAAACTCAGTCCAGCGCTTGCTCTCCATCCGCTTCCCTTGCCAAACCGCACGGCCTGTCCGCGCCGGGAACACGTACAGGGATTTGTCGGTCAACAGGTAGCTTTGAACTTTCTGCCACTTGGCGCGCACGTAGCGATCGCGCCCGAGCACGACCACCGCCGCGAACACGCCCATTTCGATCAGGATCGGCTGGTCGTAGAGCACAACCGTCCACAGCACCCACAACGCCACGGTCACCCCTTGGGTCACCGAGTTCGGGGTCACCACATAGCCATCCAAATTGGTGTTCACATCGGCCACCATCCGCACGCGCTCTCGGCGGCGGATCGACTGGATCGCCCGTGCTTGCAGCCAAGGGTTCAACCCCCAACAGAGATACGTTACAAGAAACGCAATCGCGGCGATTCCCACACAGCCGCCTAGCGTATAGAGTACAGTCATAATCGGAGTCTCCCTCCTAACCCGTATACAATTCGAGTTTCGTCGACAATTCCCCTGCTGGGAGCGTGTGGAAAAAAAGACCGTGCCCGCCGAAGCGGTCACGGTCTCTTTTCCGAAGGTGGAGGTCAGGAGGCAAACATGCTCTCCCCGATCTCCGCTTCTCTCTTGAACAGGCGGGCGTAGACGCCGTTTTGCTGAAGCAGTTCCTCGTGTTGTCCCGACTCGACGACATCTCCGTTCTCCAACACGACAATCCGGTCTGTGGAGAGCACCGTGGAGAGGCGGTGGGTGATGACGAGCACCGTTTGCTTGGTGCGTCGAGCGGCGATCGCCTCGTTGACCAGATGCTCTGTGATCGGGTCCAGCGCCGAACTGGCCTCATCGAGGATGAGGAGCGGAGCGTTTTTGACGAGTGCGCGGGCGAGCGAGAGGCGTTGCTTCTGCCCGCCGGACAGCAGGTTGCCGCGCTCCCCGACGGAGGAGTTCAGCCCTTCTGGCAGGCTGTCGTAGAAGTCTTGCAACCCTGCGTCGCGAATCGCCGCCAGCAGGTCGGCATCAGTCGCTGCTGTGTTGCCGACGCGCAAGTTGTCTGCAAGCGTTCCGTTGCGCAATTGCACCTCCTGCGAGACGACGGCAACCTGAGTCCGCAACCAGCGAGCGTCCAGTTCGTGCAGCGGACGTCCATCGAGATAGATCGTGCCTTGCGCCGGTTCGTAGAGGCGCAGGAGCAGGTCGACCATCGTCGACTTGCCTGAACCAGACGGGCCGACCAGCGCGACCGCTTCGCCCGGTTGGACGTGGAAAGTGATGTCGTTCAGGACGCGTTCCGACTTGCCTGGGTAGCCGAATGCCAGTCGTTCGAAGTGCAGTTCACCGATGATCTCCTGCGGAACTACACCGCGCTCTGTCTCGGCTGTAGAGGTCTCCTCGGCCAGCAGGAGGTCGGAGCGATCCAACGCCGGTCCCGTGCGACGAACAGACAGCCAGTTGCGCAACATGCGCTGGAGTTGGTTCGCTGCGATCGCGACCAGTGCTGAGGAGGACAGCATCTCACCTTGTGTCATCGTGCCGTTCCAGATGAACATGGCACTGAGCCCGTAGACGACCGCCAGCGCAACCCCGTTGTAGCTGCCGATGACGACGAACGCCTGCAAGCGGGCTTTGAGTTCACGGCGGCTTTCCCGGATGAACGACTTGCGAATCTGGGCCACGCTGTCAATCTCGCTCTCGGCAACGCCGAGCACACGCGACAGGTGGATGCCCGTGACCGACTCGCGGAGGCGTTCCAGATAGCGCGATGCTTCGCGGCGTGCCTCGGAGGACGCACGACGGGTGAGATCCCCGAGTTTGTTGGAGGTCCAGTAGAACAGCACGCCCATCACGAGCGCGACCAAGGCCAGCCACGGGTTGATAAACGCCAGCACCCCGTAGTACAGGATGGAGCCTTGGACAGAGGCCATCAGCGTGGAGCCTTCCCATGCGAGGAAACTGTGCAGGGTATCCGGGTCATCGTTGACCCTTGCCAACAGTTCGCCCGTTCGGTTCTCATGATAGAACTTGAATGGCAACAGTTGCAGATGGCGGAACAGTCTGAGTTTCTGCGTCACCGTGACCGTCTTCGCCACTTGGTGGCAGAAGTACTCGTCGACGACCATCATCGTCAGGTCGAACAAGGCCGCGAACACCAACAAACCGACCAACCCCCAGAGCAAGCTCGTCGCGTTGTTCGGCAAGATCTGATCGAGCAACCAGCTCTGTGCCAGTGCTGGCAGCAATTCGCCCGATGATTGACTGAGCAGAATCACCACGGCATCCGCGATCACCCAGTTGCGCACAGGGCGGAGCAATTGCAGGACGCGGCGCCCGTCGCCGATTTTTGGTTGACTCATACCGCCTCCTCCTCCTTCTCAAGTTCGCTGTATTGGGCCATGTAGAGCTGGTGGTACTGACCTTGCATCGCGAGCAATTCATCATGCGTACCCGACTCCGCGATCTGACCGCCGACGAGGACGAAGATCCGATCCGCGTGGCGCACGGTGACCAGACGGTGAGCGATCGTGATCGTCGTGCGACCGGGGATCAACTCCTCCAGCGCCGCCTGCACCCGCTCCTCCGTCTCGCCATCCAGCGAGGACGTCGCTTCGTCAAAAATCAACACTTGCGGATGGCGCAGGATCGCCCGCGCCATCGCGACGCGTTGCTTCTGTCCACCAGACAGTTTCAGCCCGCGTTCACCGACCACCGTCTCATAACCATCTGGCAGACTCTCGATCATCTCCGTCAGACCAGCGGCAACCACCGCGCGGTCGAGTTCCGCCTGTGTGGCATCTGGCTTGCTGTACAGCAAGTTTTTGCGCAGCGTCTCATTGAGCAAAAACGTCTCCTGCGAGACGACGCCAACTTGCAAGCGGAGACTGTTGCGATCGTACTCGTTCAGGTCGCACCCATCGACAGCGACGCGCCCTTGCTCCGGGGTGTAGAGCCCGAGCAGGAGTTGGATCAGCGTCGACTTGCCACCCCCAGACGCTCCGACGAGGCCGATGTGCTGACCGGGTTCAATCGCGAGCGAGATGCCGCGCAAGATCGGTTCCTCGGTGCCAGGATAGCGGAACCAGAGGTCCTCCATCTCGATCTTGCCTTGGACCGTTGCGAACTTTGGCAAGCCTTCCGGTTGTTCCTCCGGCAGGTCGAAGTATTCGTAGAGGCGATGCAGAGCGGGAATCGCCTGTTGGATCGTCAGCGCATTCTCCGCCAAGGAGCGAATCGGCATGAACATCGCCGGGATAAACCCGATGCAGGCGACCAAGGTTCCGACCGTGATCTCCCCGCGCCAGACCGCATAGCCGCCGAGCAACATCACGAAGCCCGGTGCCATGACCTGTAGGGCATTGCCCAACCGCCAGTTGACTTTGGAGATCAGCGCCGCGCGTATCGCGAATCGTTTCCACGCTTCCAGCCCATCGTTCTGATGCGCGTACTCACGGTCCTCCAATTGGAACGTGCGCACCAATTTGATCGACTCGATGCTCTCTTGTGCATGGCTGTAGAGGGCGGCCAGCATGTCGCGCTGTGTAGCGCTGAGGCCCCGAACTTTTTTACCTAATTTGAATGAGGGATAGAGATAGATGACAAACACACCGACCATCAGCACCGCCACCGGCCAATACAGCGTGATGACCGCGGCAAAGGCCGCAATCGCGCCCAGCAACTGCTGGAGAAAACGCGGGATGACCGTCGAGTTCAATTGCTGGATCGCTTCGACGTCATGGGTCAAACGATACAGGATATCACCGCGCGGTGTCGTGGCGAACATCGACATCGGCGCTCGGTGCAGTTTGCGAAACGCCCGCATCTGCATGTCGGAGATCACATCGAGACCGATCCGAACTTGGATGTACTCCTGCAGGGATTCAAACATCACCTTCAAAATAAACGACCCCAACACCGCCACAATCAATCCATAAAGTGCGGTGCTCAGGTGCATCGGCAGGATCTCATCGACCAGTTTCCCGGTCAAAATGGGCGGCAATGTCGCCACCGCCCCTGCCACGATTGCACATAGGAACGTCAGTGCAATCTGCCCCTTATACGGTTTGAAATGCTCGATTGTCTTTTGAAACAGATTCACGGAATTCCCCCCTCTTATGAGTCGATATTATAACCCTGACTTACAGAGAATGGAAGAGGAAATTTTCTAAGCATCCCAAAAGTTCTAATTGTATGCAATAATAAAATTGTAGTTTATAACACAAACAGAAAGAGGGAGCGCCATGAAGAAGCAGGGAACGAAAAAAAACCTCGCGTGGTTGGTTGCAGGGATGATCACCAGCACAACGCTACTGCCGGGAGCGGTCTACGCCGCACCTACGCTCGACACACTCGCGGTGCAAAAAGTCAGCGTCCAAGAGGCGCTGCCTTCCGAACGCCTGATGAGCCAGTTGGGGCAGTCCTTCCGCGCCAAGTCAGACGGCAAACTGTACCAAGCGTACAAAGTCGTCGATGTCCAAGCCGCCAAGTCCTATCTCGTGCATTTTGCTGACAGCCAGTCCATCACCGCTGCACAATTTGCCCAAGCCCAACAGCAGGATCAAGCGCTATTCATGAAAACCAACGGCAAGAAAACCGAGCACCTCTCCGCGAAACTGAGTCAGATCACCGAGCAGCAAAAGCTCGAAGTCGGGATCTGGACAGCCGACCTGCCCACACAGACGAAAAACAGCATCGAAGGCACGCTGCAAGCGAAGTTCGGCGGAGAGATGTCCTCGCTTCAAGAAGAGGCGAGATTCGCCCTGCGCACCGAACGAGCGCATAAATTCCAAGTGGAGTATCTGAAGCATCAGAGCACATTTGCAGACAAACTCACCCGCATGGGCATCAACATTGAGTACCAATCGGGCCTCTCCCCGTTCTTCCTCGTCGAAGTGACCCCCGCACAGTTGCGCGAGTTGGAACGCGACCCGCACGTGCAACAGCTGGACGTCCACGACCGCACGGTAAAATTGGCAGGCAACAGCATCTCCGACATCCGCGCTGACATCGTGCGCGATACGTATGGCTACCAAGGTCTAGAAACCAGCGGCAGTGCGACACGGATCGCCGTCTGCGAACCGGCAGATGGCGATGGCGGACGTGGGATTGCGTTCACCTCACCGTACCTCTCGATGACCAAAGGCGGTGTCTACAACCCGAACACCTCGCTGTTCTCCAACCACTCCACGATGGTCGCAGGCGTCATCGCCAGCAACGCAGCCTCACCCAAGGGCATCGTCCCGAAGGTCAAACTCTATGATGCCACCTGGAACTCCAGCGTTTCTGGCGATGAGTACAAAGCCATCGAGTGGGCGGTCACACAAGGGGTCGAGGTGATCAACCAGTCCTATGGTGGCAACAACAATGCCTACGATCTGCGCGCACGCTGGATGGATCACATCGCCGTCCAACACAGCGTACATGTCGTCGCCGCTGGAGGCAACGATCCCGGTCAGACCACACCAAGTCCGGCGATCGCGTACAACGTTGTCGGAGTCGGGGCGATCGACGACCAAGCGGACAACAACCAATGGAACGACGTGTGGTACTCGTCAGGCACGTACAAAAACGTCAGCGGCGCTCCGAACAAACCAGACATCGCGGCACCGGGCGTCAACATCTCCTCAACCAACCGCGACGGTGGCTTCTACTCCGGCTGGTCAGGGACGAGCTTCGCTGCACCGCACGTCGTCGGGGTGATCGGACAGATGATCGGCGTGAACTCCAGTCTGGCCGTGCGCCAAGCCGCGATGAAGGCGATCCTCATGGCAGGTGCTTACCGTCACGCGGCAGACGTCACCGATACAGGCTTCATCTTCAACTCGAAATCTGTTGCCGATCATGACGGTGCCGGGGTGATCGATGCCCTTGAATCGTACAACATCGTGAAAAACAACCAATGGAAAGCCTACACGACCGCCACGTTCCCGATCTCCGTGCCCTTCACCGTCTCGTCCACCTCGCAGCGCAATCGCGTAGCGATCTCGTGGTTGAAGAAAAACAGTGTCGTCGAAGGGGCCAGCACACCGACGATGAGCACAGAAACACCGCTCTCCGACCTCGACCTCTACGTCTATGACCCCGCTGGTACCCTCGTCGGCTACTCAACCGCCGGCCTGTCCTCCGTGAACAACAACTACGAACTGGTCGAATTCCTGCCCAAAATCTCTGGCACCTACACCTTGAAAGTCGTCGGCGCATCCGGCGTGACCAACCCTGAGTATGTGGGCGTCGCTTGGTGGTAAAAGAAAAACCCGTCTCGCATGCGAGACGGGTTTTTTACTTATGGGTTTGTATTACTTCTTGGTGACAAAGGAGGAAACATATACGCAGCTCAACCAGACAACGCCAGCGAATGCGAATGCACCGAGCGCAAAACCGATCATACCCATAACTCTAACCTCCTCCTCTTACTTAACGAGCGAGGTAAACTTCTCACCGCACCAGGAAGCGAACTGACCCACCGTGAGCATGTCGGTTACAACCAGGGTAACGACCCCGATCAGAACGGTGTACATGAACACGGACATAGCAGCCGGAACCAGGCGACGAAGCGCGCTTTCGTTGCGCTCAGCGAAGTTTTTCCCGATCATCAAGACGAAGATGATGTCAATTACAGCCAAGGCAAACTGCAGCGAGTACAGCGCCAAGTGCGTGGTCCATGCAGCTGTACCCAAGTAGTAGGTGTAGACCAACAGCCACATTTGCAGAATCGCGTAACCGACGAATGCGATTGTAGCAAGAATCATCGCAACTTGGAACTTTTTGTACTGGTTGTTGCGGAAGTAACTACCCGCGATCAGTACGATGAAGCCCGCTACTAGCAAGCAGATAAACGTAAGCGACGGCAGATTGGCATTTGCCCCAAAGTCCACTTTGAACTTATCCGGCGCCCAACCGCGCAGGTACACGTTCGCAGCCAAGAAGGTGCCGTAGAAGAACGTGAACGAAAGCAAGCCCAGCCAAGTCGCCAAAATTCCATCGTCTTTGATACCAGTGCCACTACGATGTGGCACCCAATCTGGAGCATGATGTGCACTCATCTTATTCCCTCCAATCCTACGAAATTACAGCAGAGATGCGCCCACGATGAGGACGATGTTCATCGCGGTCAAGTAAATCAACGAGATCACGAACGATTGTCGAGCCCAACGAATCGTATCTTTTGCGAAGAAACCGGTCAGCGTGTGGGCGAACCATACGAAACCGAGTACCAACATCGTCACGACGAACGCGTTATTCGCATACGTGAATTCACGCACGAGCAGGGAAGCCGGAATCATGGCCGCTACCCAACGCATCATGTGACGCTTGGTTACTTCAAAGCCTTTGACAACCGGCAGGACCGGGATGCCAGCTTTGCCGTAGTCTTCCGAACGACGGATACTCAACGCCAGAGTGTGCGGAGATTGCCACAGGAACATGATCAGGAACAGCGTCCACGCCCCGATTTCGAGGTTGTTCGAGAACGCGGTCCAGCCCATCACGATCGGCACAGCACCAGAGATGGCGCCGCCGATGGTGGAGAGCGTCGACGTGCGCTTCAGCCACATGGTGTAGATCACCACGTAATCGAAGAGCCCGATCAGACCGATCACAGCCGTCAGCGGATTGACGAAGAACGTCAGAATCGCGCTGCCGACCACTGCGAAACCGATGCCCATGCCCAGAACCGTTTTCGGGTTCAGGGTGCCAGCGGCGAGGGCGCGTTTCGCCGTGCGATCCATGTAGCGATCTAGATCGCGGTCAATATAATTGTTGAGGCAGGTGCCGGACATGATGACCAGCGCCGTGCCGAGCAAAGTCCAGAGAATCATCAAACCGCTGGCTTCTCCTGCGGAGGACAGCCAGAGGCCGGCGAACACGGTCATCAAATTGGCAACCGTGATCCCGACTTTGGTGACGGAGACGAAGTCACGCCACGTTCCCGTCTCCGAGAGCGGGCCCGGTTCCATAACCGGGTTCGTTCGGTGTTGCGGAGTACTTGCAACTTGTGTCATCTGTTCCATCGAGTACCCTCCTCATTCTACATGTTTGCTTGTGTTCCAGTGCCGGTTTTCGAAATGCTTGTCACGGTCTTGACCGTTTTGGCAAAATGAGCCCGTGCTCCGATATAGACGCCGAATACCATCGTCAACGCAGCGCCTCCTAAGTGAGACGTCGCAGGGGACAGGGCCAATTCCGTACCCAAGGTCACGAATCCAAGCAACATCTGCATGAGGACGATCACAACCAGCGCAAGGGCTGGGGCGATCAAGACTTTGTTCCTGAACGCTTGGGCTACCACCCAAGCGGTGGCGGCGACCACCAAGACCGTAATCATGATGTGGAACATCAGGAAGCCATTTGCAAATGCTTCCGACGGCATGTGGTCTTGGAAGTGATTCCGAATGTAGTCATTGCGTCCAAACAGCGCTTCAGAAGCGCCGGTGTGGCGGAACAAACCGCCGACGATGACTTGCAGAATCGTGACGCCGACCATCAGGGCGGACGGGACGAACAGCGAGGCGAGACGCGCATCCTGCTCCTCCGTTACGCGGTTGCCCGCAAGCTCACGATTGCGGAAACCCAGCGCGGTCAGCGCTGCAAAGATACTGATCAGGAACATCCCGTTGGTGACGTCGATCGTCGTCATGTAGCCCGGAAGCTTGAACACGACGATCGCCGCACCTGCCAGCGCTTGCAAACCAAGGCAGAGCACCGTGGCAACTGCAAACTTCGTATAGAGGCTGCTTTGCTTACGGTGACGCCAAGCTTGGAATGCTGTCAACAGGATCAAAATTCCGCCCAATCCACTTGTGGTTCGATGGAACCATTCGATAATCACAAGCGGGTCATCAAGCGGAGGAATGATCTGACCGTGACAGAGCGGCCAGTCGGGGCAGGCAAATCCAGCCTGCGTCCCAACGACGACGGCACCAAGGATCATCATCAGAAATGTGACAATGGTCGTAACCAGTGGAAGACGATAACCCATGAGTGAACCTCCTCCTCTCATCTCAGTCAAACTCCCGCCGCTTGTGACCCGAATCACCGGGTCATACTAGAACAGAAAGTTACGCGGTGACGCCATCGTCGTCGAGCGAGCCCTTGCGGGTCTTCTCGCCGAAGTTGTACGGGTCCGAGGTGACAACCGGAAGCGCCTCGAAGTTGAATTCGGACGGCGGGGTCTGGGTGTGAGTCCACTCCAGAGTATCTGCACCCCACGGGTTGTCGGAGGTAACTTTCTTGCCTTTGAACAGCGAGTAGAAGATGTTCACGACGAGCAACAACGAAGCGAAACCGATCAGGTAGGAACCCAGGGTTGCGACTTGGTTGATCGTGGTCAACTCCGGCTGGTAGTAGAACACGCGGCGCGGCATCCCCTTCATACCGAGCATGAACATCGGGAAGAAGGTCAGGTTGGTACCGATGAAGTACAGCCAGAACGAGAACTGACCGAACTTCTCCATGTACATACGGCCGGTGACTTTCGGGAACCAGTAGAACAGACCTGCCAAGATGGCAACCATCGAGCCACCAAATACCACGTAGTGGAAGTGACCGATGACGAAGTAGGTGTCATGCAAGTTCAAGTCGATCGGAACCGCACCGAGGAAGATCCCAGACAGACCGCCGATCGTGAACAGACCGATGAAGCCAAGAGATGCGAAGAGCATCGGCGTGGTGTAACGAATCTGACCGCCCCAGAGGGTTGCCAGCCAGTTGAAGATCTTGATCGCCGTCGGAATCGCGATGATCATCGAAGTGATCATGAACGGAATCCCTGCGGACATTTGCATACCTGCAACGAACATGTGGTGAGCCCAAACCAAGAAGCCGAGCAGACCGATCATGACAGAGGAGTATGCGATCGCTTTGTAACCGAAGATCGGTTTGCGAGCGAAGACCGGCATGATCTCAGAAACGATCCCCATCGCTGGGATGACCATGACGTATACAGCCGGGTGAGAGTAGAACCAGAACAGATGTTGGTACATCATCGGGTCGCCGCCTTGCGCGACATCGTAGAACGCGGTGTGCGCGTGACGGTCGAGCAGAAGCGTAGTCACCGCACCAGCCAGTGCCGGAGTACCGAACAACTGGATGAAGGAAGTCACCAAGTTCGCCCATACGAACAGCGGCATGCGGTTGAACGTCATGCCCGGAGCGCGCATGTTGAAGGTGGTGACGATGAAGTTGATTGCTGCGAGAATCGAAGACAACCCGAGAATATGAACTGCGGTAACCCACAGGTCAAGACCCGCGCCTTGCGATTGGATGGAGTACGGCGGGTATGCCGTCCAACCTACATCCGGAACAGCGCCTACGACGAACGAGAAGAACAGCACGAGGCCACCAAGCAAGAACAGCCAGTACGAAAGTGCGTTCATTTTCGGGAATGCCATGTCGTATGCCCCGATCATGATCGGTACCAAGTAGTTACCAAAGGCACCAGTCAGCATCGGAATGATCCAGAGGAAAATCATGATCGTACCGTGCATCGTGAACGCTTGGTTGAACTGTTGCGGTTCGAGGACCACAGAGTTCGGAAGCGCCAGTTGGGTACGGATCAGGATTGCAGCCAGACCGCCTACGAAGAAGAACACCAGCGAGGTGAGGGCGTACATAATCCCAATCTTCTTATGGTCGACGGTGAGGATCCAATCACGGAAGAACGACTTGCGTTTAACCTCTCCCGTTGCTGCCAAGTTTTACACCCCCAACGTGTGTTTAGTTGTGATTTACTTCAGAGTTTCGATGTACTTGACGACGTTGTTCAACGACTCTTCATCAAGTTTATCGAATGCCGGCATCATGCCCGGTTGGAAGCCCTCAGCGATTTTCGCGTTCGGGTTGGTGATGGACTCCTTGATGTAAGCTTCATCGTGCTTACCAGCAAGGCCCTTCCAAGTCGGACCAGCGGACTTGCCGCCGTCGATGGTGTGGCAAGAGGTACAGCCGTTCGCTTGAATGACCGACGCTGCGTCGGTTTTCTTGCGGTTTTTCTCAGCTGCAACCCAAGAGTCGAAGGTCGCCTTATCGTCGATCACGATATTTGCGAGCATCTTCGAGTGGTTGTTTCCGCAATACTCGGCACAGACGATGCGCTCAGGCAATTTCGTACCTGCTTTGACTTCGTCAGCCAGTTTGACGGTAAACGAGGTCATGCGGCCCGGAACAGCATCTTGCTTCATGCGGAATTCCGGAATCCAGAAGGAGTGGATAACGTCCTTCGACGTGATCTTGAACATAACGTTGCGATCCTTCGGGAGGTGCAGTTCGCCGTACGACTTCGCGCCGTTCGGGTATTCGAACTCCCAAGCCCATTTCATACCGGTGACTTTGATTTCGTAGACGTCACTCGGCGGAGTTTGGATGGTGTACACCATCCCGGAGCTCCACACCCCAATAAAGACCAAAATCAAGGCTGGAATGAGGGTCCAGATAACTTCTGCTTTGGTGCTGCCGTGGATAGCATAGCCTTGCTTATCCGGATGCTTGCGCTTGTACCGAATCAGGAAGAATGCCAAGAGACCTTCGACCAAAACAAACACGACAAGGGTGATCCAGAAGACCATACCAAACAGACCGTCGATGTCTTTCGCAGTCTGAGTCAGCGCGTCTGGAAGCCCAAAATTAAATCCTCCCACTTGTCCTCCTCCTATCTACGAATAATTGCCTTTGGAACACGCACGCTTGCGAGAATCGACGTGTTCAGACAGCATTCTACCATCGTATTATACTAGTTCTTGCGTTCTTCATGTTTTCTTTTTTTTGTCCATTTTGGTCATTTTCTTGACAAAAGTGTGTCCTCCGACATGAAATCTTCGTTTTTTGACGACATATTGCATGGGATTCCCGCCTAGACACGAGTTGCAAACCCTTACCCTCGCACAGGGACTTCCCTTACGGCGCCAGCACCACTCCTCCATCTATCATTCGGCTTTTGAACCCACTGCAGTATAACAAGAAAAGCACCGCTACCGATAGGGGATTGTCGATATTGACAATAATAAGTAGAAAACCCTCTCCATTAGGAGAGGGTTTCTTGTTGCTCGGTCGTTTCACGCGGTTTGCGCGGTGGCAATTTGCCGAGATATTGGTAGAGATTGCATTCAATTCTACCATTAAAGAGCTTCCGTTTTTTGTCGGCCTTTTTGCCATACGTATGCTCGAAGCGTTCGTTGGAAGTCAGGACGAACACGGACAGCGTGTCGTTCAAGCGGGTGAGATTGCCAAGTTCCTTGTAGGCGCGTTCGACATCCTTCAACTCACCAAGCCGTTCGCCATACGGCGGATTGGAGACGATGACACCGTAGGGTTGGTCGAATTTCATCCTAGCAACAGGCAAGTTTTTCAGCTTGATCGCGTCACCGAGCTTTGCCTTTTGGATATGATAGTTTGCCAGCGACAGCACTTCCGCGTCGATGTCCGAGCCGATGATTTCCAGCGGCAGATCGAACTTGGCGAGGTCGCGCGCTTCCTGACGTGCGAGATCCCAAGCCCGCTGTGGGACCATCGGCCAATGTTGCGCCGTGAAGTCGCGGTTCAGACCTGGTGCGATGTTGCGGCCGATCATCGCAGCTTCAATCGGGATCGTGCCCGACCCACAGAACGGGTCGATGAACGGACGATGGGGACCCCAACGGCTGAGATCGACCAACGCCGCGGCCAGCGTTTCCTTGATCGGTGCTTGGGCGCTCAGCTGACGGTAGCCACGCTTGTGCAGACCTACCCCAGAGGTATCGAGGGTGATTGTGGCGATGTCCTTCAACAGCGACACTTGAATGCGGTACAGCGGGCCGCGCTCGTCGAACCAATCGACATGGTAGGCTTCCTTCAACTTCTCCACAACCGCCTTCTTGACGATACTCTGACAAGCTGGCACGCTGGAGAGTTGTGACTTTTGCGATTTCCCATCCACCGGGAATTCCGCGTCTTGTGAGATCCAATCCGGCCAGTTCAGCGCTTTGACACCTTCAAAAAGTTCTTCAAAAGTCGTCGCTTTGAACTCACCCATTTTAACTTGGACGCGGTCGGCTGTGCGCAACCAGAGATTGCAACGAGCAATCGCCGTCGGGTCCGCATCAAATTCGATCCGGCCATTGTCAACACGCACATCGGTGTACCCGAGGTTTTTGACTTCGCGCGAGACGATCGCTTCCAGACCCATCGGGGCGGTAGCGATCAAAGTGATTTTCGTCATAGGTTCCACTTCCGTTTTCTGTAGAGGGATTATGTATGTAGTGTTTCACGAACTGACATATGTCATCCATTATAGCAAAGCTTCGACATGATTTCCCAGGCAATTCAGCACCTCGACAAAAAAGACCAGCACCGCTGGTTGCGGACTGGTCTATCTATAGGAATGCGGGGTCGGGAGACCCTTGCTCAACTCAACCTACTCAGCTCGGCTCATCTCAATTGCTGGTCACTGCACTCAGACCAGCTTCAGGCCATTGTCGATCAGTTCCTTCCACTCGGGGCGCGCTTGGGCCAGATCGGAAAGTTCTGCTCGAACTTGGATTTGCACATCAGGGAGAGCACGGTGCGCGACGAGCAATTCGAGGATCTCGACACGCAGCAACCAATCCGGAATCGCATGCAAGGCGATCCGCATGAGGAGGCTGCGAACACCAGTCTCCACACGCCCCAGCGTTGGATGACTTTCTCGCAGTTCACGCACCTCTTGGTACAGACCGTGCACGAGTCGTTCCTGCTCGCTGTACGTAGGGCGAGCGGTTTGCGTCTCAGACGGTTTGTAGGCGAGGGTGGTGTGGAAGCGCTCCGAATCGGCAGCGCCTGCGAACACAGACGTGATCCGCTGGCCTACCGCCATATCGAACGTTCCCCACTCCGCTGCAAAAAGCACCTGTTCGCCAAGCTCCACTGTGCAATCCTCAAATCCGATCAGCACGATCTGACCGTCCTCGCGCTGCACATACTTCACCAAGCCTTGCACCTGCACGCCGGAAGCAAACTCCAACTCCGCCCACTGCCCCGTCACCAGCCCGCGCTCGCGCAGAGCAGCGTCGGTCATCTGTTCCAAAGGTGTTTCCGTGTCGCGCAACAACCCAATCGGCGACCCGAATCCTTCGCCGTGGTACTCGATGCCCTGCCCTGGCAACTCGCAATCGGCAACCGCCAGAGCGGTCGGGCCGGTCGTTTTGAGATAGACCGCCTCCCCCGCATCGTCGAGTACAAGCGTTGTAAACACTCCGCTGACCTGCAGACCGGAGCTGTACACCGCCGTAGCGGTCGAACCAGAGTTGACCGCTTTTTGCAGACTCGAGGTCCCGCCAACGCGGAAGGACATGGAATCTGCATAGCGCTCCACCGCCTCGATCAGTTGATCGAAGTCCTGGCAGACGAACAGCTGCGGTTGTGGCTTGGTGATGTCAAAATCGGTCGCCAGCACCGCTTCCAGTGAGAACGGAACGCGTTCCACAGGTGGCAACAGACAACTGCGGCTCTCCCCCATCGAGGAAAGCAGCCCGGCCCCGTACAGCTTCGGATCGTTCAGTGTACCGATCAAGCCGTACTCGACCGTCCACCAGTAGAGTCGGGAGATCAGGGTTTCCTCCGACTCCTCCGTTTTGGCAGCGAGTTGCAGATCGAGGTTGCGCTGAGCTTCATCCAGTTGTTCCGGCGTTGCGGCAGGGTCTTCCTTGAGGATCGAGACCAGACGCATCGCTTCGTAGACGGCGACGTCCTGCTTGGAGGACAGTGCCTTGGCACCGATTTTGCCAAAGCGTCGCAAAAACTCTCCGTAAGCGGAGTGAACCAGCATCGGCGCATGGCCTGCCGATTCGTGAATGATGTCTGGAGCTGGCGTGTAGGCGATGTGGTGGAGCAGACGAATGTCACCGGAGATCGGTAGCAATCCGTGCGCTTGGAAATCAAAGAAGGTTACCGACGGGATGAAGCCGTCAATCGCCACCGCGCCCCAACCGTGCTGGGCCAGCGTGGCATTCATCTCCTCTACATCAGGGATGCGCTCCACCGACATGCCGGCAAACGCCAGACCGTCGCGATACGAGCCATACCCCTTTTCGCTCAAATATGCGCTGTTTTGGCGCAGGACATAGCGCCACACCGCCTGGTTGACAGGCGTATAGCGCGAATAGTCCTGCTCCACCACAAACGGGCGCAGATGGGCTGGGATGCGGTTCATAACGGACACGGTACTGGTTGTCATCTATGTTCTCCTCCTTCACAAATCGCTTTAGTGCCTAAAAGCATAAAAGCCTAACAGCGTTAAAGCTATCCTAGCATGAGCTTCTCGATGTGGCAAGAATTTTTTATGGTATGGTATACTAAGCATTGGGATTTTACATAACGAGGGAGATGTTAGACATGACGACACATCCGACCCAACCAGAGCAACCGCAAAACGAAGCCCTGCTGACTTTGGAGGGCTGGTACGTCCTGCACGACTTCCGCAAGCTGGATTGGGAAGCGTGGAAGATGGTCAGCGAAGAGGAGCGCCAAGCGGCGTTGGACGAGCTGATGACGCTGCGTGCCACATGGACGCAGAACCAAGCGGACAAAAACGGCAGCACCGCACACTACAGCATCATCGGTCACAAAGCAGACATGGTGTTCATGTTCCTGCGCCCGACCTTCGAAGAATTGCAAGAAGTGGAACAAGCGTTCAACAAGACCAAGTTCGCCGACTTCACCGTTCCGACCTATTCGTATGTTTCAGTAGTCGAGCTCTCCAACTACGTGCACGCGCCGGGCGAAGACCCGTATCAGAACCCGTCCGTTCGCGAGCGCCTGTACCCGGAATTGGCTCCGTACAACCACATCTGCTTCTACCCGATGAACAAAAAGCGTTCGGGTGCAGACAACTGGTACTCCCTGACGATGGACGAGCGTCGCACCCTGATGCGCGCGCACGGCATGACGGGCCGCAAGTACGCGGGCAAGATCAAGCAGATCATCACCGGTTCCGCCGGCTTCGACGAGTGGGAATGGGGCGTCACGCTGTTCTCGAATGATCCGGTTAACTTCAAGCACATCGTGTACGAGATGAGATTCGACACCGTCTCCGCCAAGTACGGCGAGTTCGGTGACTTCCTCGTCGGCAACTTGCTGACGGATGAAGCGTTGGGCAAGATGCTGTCTGTGTAGGTTTTCGGGCTTTTTCTGAGTCGAAATACGACCGTTCTAAACAGAAAACGCAAGGAAAGTTAGGACGCACGAACGTATCGTACTGAATGCCAAAAATCGCAAGTACGATTCGATGGAATCGTCAGTACGATACGTTCAAAGCGTAGTTTGCCCCCCTCGATGGATGCCATTGGAGGGGTTTTTTCATGTCCAAAAAGCGAATTACCACCCGTAAGAACGTTGACGCTAAAACCGTCCTCGCCGCCACGCACACCTACTGTACCTTTCAGGAACTGACGAAGATTTTCCTTACAGCTAAGAAGGTGGCTGGGAAAGCACCTCGTTCACTGAAACCCCCTCCACCGTGAATACACGTCTCACCTCGTTGAAGTCACTGTTCAAGTTCCTTGTTGAAGAAGGTATGCTACCCCAAAATCCGCTTCAACGCATCCCGAAGGTCGTTCAACCTGAGACGGAAATACATGCTTTCATGGATGAGCAGATCGACGCGCTACTGAAACAGCCAAACAAGCGAACTTACTTCGGATTCCGCGACGACACTATAATTTGGATTTCGTGATTATGTGATGAAGACTCTCATGCTTGACACTGGTATTCGCATCAACGAAGTTCTCTCTATTGAAAAGAGAAACACTGTTTTTAATAATCATAAAACAATTATTATCGACAGAAAATCTGAAACACTTCAAGTTGAGTTATGATAAAATGTAGTGAATGTATAATGTCGATATCCCTCATCAACAAAGGAGAACTAAAAATGAGAAAACTCGTTCTATTTCTGCACGCATCACTTGACGGTTTTGTAGAAGGTCCGAACGGTGAAATGGACATTGGCTGGGTTTCCCACGATGCTGACTTGGAGAAACACGCGAAAGATATTCTGAGTACTGCCGACACTGTCATATGGGGACGTGGGACTTATCAGATGATGCACAGTTACTGGACATCTGTGCCTTCGGACCCCTCAGCTTCGCAGCATGAACTGAATCATGCCGAGTGGATCGAAAAGACAGCCAAAATCGTTTTATCCACGTCGCTGGAGAAAGTCGAATGGAACAATTCCAGACTGGTGAAAGAAGATGTCGAGGAAGAGATCAAGAACCTCAAACAGCAGCCAGGCAAGGATATGGTCATCCTCGGCAGTCCTAGGTTAGCACACTACCTTATGCAGCTTGATTTAATAGATGAGTATAAAATTACAGTTTCTCCCGTCCTGATCGGCAGCGGGTTGCCGTTATTCCAAGGTCTCAAGGAGAAGATCAATCTTAAACTAATCGAAAACAAGACATTTGATTCTGGAGCCATAGCCCTCGTTTACCAGACGTTTAGATGACCTTGTCTCCTAAAGCAGATTACGACGGATACGATAGCTCAATAAGCCGCCTCTTCAACGAGGCGGTTTTTCTTATCGTAAAGACCAACATCAGGATTTAACATAGCCATAAAGAAAAACATATCCACTCTTTGGCGGATGGATACAAGCGTATAGTTCAGATTGCGAATACGGTTTGATGTGAAAAATACGATTGCAACTCTGAGCCGCAAAAACCTAGATTCTATCGAGGGTTTCGCCCACTCTCCTCTTCAATACACAGCACATCGTGTACGAGATGAGATTCGACACCGTCTCCGCCAAGTACGGCGAGTTCGTTGACGTCGGGAACTTGCTGACGGATGAAGCGTTGAACAAGATGCTGTCTGTATAAAGAAAAGCCGCCCTACGCTACTGCGTAAGGCGGCTTTTTTATGCATGTGATCCGATTTCCTTGAACTGACACTGACTACAATGCCTTTTTCTCCATAACCGCAAAGTAATTGCCTTCATTGTCAGCAAAATTGAATACTCTTCCAGTAGGTAGATTTACAAGTTCGCCGACTGTGATCTGTTTGTCCACAAAGTCTTGATATAAGCGATCGAGGTCTTCCGAGAAAAACAATAGAGACGGAGTACTGAGGTTTAATTCAGGCTGCATTTTAGCGATCAATTCCTTGTTGTGAAGGACAAGTCTCGTTTCAGCGTCGTTCGTTGGAGCGATTACCATCCATCTCATATGGCCGTTGCCTTCCTCAGCAACTAAGCTAAAACCTGCTTTTTCTGTCCAAAATTTCAAGGACTCATCTTGGTTATTGACATACAACATAACTTGTCCAAGTTTATTGATCATTGACCTGCCTCGCTTCGTGTCAATTTAGTTCAACCATACTACCCAATAACGCATCTAAATTATAACAAATCAAATTACAGTGTCAAACTTTCAGACTCACTGCTGCCAAGTTTGTCCGAGTTAGCTACAAGAGTTTGATCGAACCGCTCTCGCTCCCCTATAACCTCCTGCAAATACGAAGTCTCCACCAAGTAGTGCGAGTTCGGTGACTTCCTCGTCGGCAGCTTGCTGACGGATGAAGTGCTGAGCTAGATGCTCAGAGCAATATATATTTATGTTCCTTATTGATTAATTATGAAATATGCGATAACATTTACAATGAATTTGTACACCTAAGCATCTACAAGATCAATAGAAAGAAGGGGAATTTCTTATGTATTCTGTTAAAAAGTTTGTTCGAAAGACATCCTACTTGATGTTCCCAGCTTTGTTGGCATCTGCGTTCCTATTCACTCAAACAGCCAATGCTTATGTAAGTTATCGGTCTCTGTCAGTCCCTGCAATTCAACAAGAAAAGGATCTCTGGTGCTGGGCAGCCGCTACTCAAATGGTGGCTACGTATTTCGGAGCGAATGCTACACAAACGGATATTGTAACATACGTCAAAGGATCGCCGATCAACACTACAGGTACAGTCGCTGATGTTCAAAAAGGGTTATCAAAATACAATATTAAGTCAAACTATCTTACTACCACAATTCCCTTTCAAACAGTTGCCAACCAATTAAGCAATGGACAACCGGAAATCGCTGCGATCAGATGGTCTTGGGGAGATGGTCATGCCTTGGTAATTCGTGGCTACTACGAAGATACGTCCATTTCAAAACAAGATATTTATTACATCGACCCATCGAACGCATCGTTCAATATCATGACCTATAGTAACTTCGTTAGTAACAGCAGTTTTACTTGGACCAACAGCGTATACGCAATTTACGTCTAGATAATTAGGAGGAATTCAATTGAGATACTCTGTTACTCGTTTTACTTTCTGGCTGTTCTTGGCCTGCATCATGCTGCTCTCAACGCAATCCGCGTTTGCCAGCTTGACCGATATCAAGACTCAATTTGCCCCCCCAGAAGTAAAGGCACTGGTTGAAAAAGATTTTTTGAACTATCAAAATTCAATGGATGCTACCAAGGACAAGTTCGGAGTCGGCGGGGATGACTCCTTTGCGAAGGCACGTCTCGGAACGGGAATCGCTTACTATGTGGTCGAAAAAACCGTTGAAAACACCGAGAACGCTTTCACGTTTGACGGTTATATTTTTCCGATCCAGCTCAATTCGAAACCTGTGGGTATCTTGATTGCACGAGAAATAAATGGGAAGTGGGGCGTATTCAACATCAATAACAATGCGACCTTTGAACAAGACATTCAAAGTGCGAAAAATCTTTTAAGAGATACCGACACTGTAAAATTCGTTTACGACCCTGCATTTAATCTCTATACCCTGATTGTTCAACATACATCAGGTGAACGAAGTATTCTGTCTATGAAAGACCATGAAACATTAAATTTGAAAAAAAATACACTCTCTTCTATTTCGGAGTTTCAAACGAAACTTCAAGACATGAAAAATAAAAAGCAATCAATCGGCAAATCGGAACTCCTACAAGTAGGTGGGGTAGGTGCAACCACTTCAACTATTTCGGATGAGACTAGTACCTATTCATTCCTAATCGTGGGAGCGGTACTTGTTCTTGGAGTTCTTGTTTTTCTCCTCGTCAAGAAACGGAAGAAATCCGAATAGATACCAGGTACATCACTCATCAGTTTGATGTGATTCAACGAAGTATCCCCCTTATACGGCGCATTTTCTCGTCGGGAACTTGCTGACGGTTGAAGCGCTGAACAAAATGCCTCCGTCTAGGCACTAGCACCTTTATAGAACTAGCACCCAGCCATTACAACCGGTTACAAAAAAACCCCCTCGATACCACCATCGAGGGGGTTTTCCACGACCAGAATATGATCAGAATAACCCAAACACTCCCACTGGAAAAGCCCCCCGAATTTCCGGTTGACTTTCACGCTACGTCAAGCTGTACAGTTAGGATGTCAGGAGGTGAATCCAGTGGAATACACCGTGCAGAAGCTCGGCCAGTTGGCAGGGGTCAGCACCCGAACGCTGCGGTATTATGATGAGATCGGCATTCTAAAACCGGCACGCATCAACTCGTCAGGGTATCGAATCTATGGCCCGGCAGAAGTTGACAGGTTGCAGCAGATCCTCTTTTACAGAGAACTAGGGGTCGCACTCGAACATATAAAAGAAATCATGACCGCCCCGTCCTACAACGGAGCCCAAGCCTTGAGAGAACACCGTGACCAGCTTCTCGACAAACGCAAGCAGCTCGATCTGCTGATTGCCAACGTCGAAAAAACAATCGCCTCCACCGAAGGGAGCATGACCATGACCGACCGTGAAAAGTTCGAAGGGTTTAAGCAAAACATGATCGATGAAAATGAGAAAAAGTACGGCACTGAAATTCGCGAAAAGTATGGCGACGATGCTATCGACAAATCCAATGCAAAGCTCAAAAACATGACACAAGCAGAGCATGACGAAGTCACGCGTCTCGCTACTGAAGTGACCTCCACGCTGGCCGAAGCGTTCAAAACTGGTGACCCAGCAAGCGACCTTGCTCAAAAAGCGGCGGACTTGCATAAGCAATGGCTTTCCTACTACTGGACCTCCTACAGCAAGGAAGCACACGCCGGCCTCGCCCAAATGTACGTGGACGACGAGCGATTCAAGGCATACTACGATGAAAAGCAACCAGGCACAGCAGAATTCCTGAGAGACGCGATCCACATCTATACCGGCTGTTCGCAATAACGTTGTTGCCAAAAGGGGCTGCACCCCAGTCATTCGACTACGGTGCAGCCCCTTCACTTTTTGCTGTATACTAGTGTGAGAAGATTCAAATTTCCAACCGATGCTAAACAACCCGCGAATGGAGACCCCGATGACGAAAAGTAGCCATGTACACGTTGCCAAGGCCAGCAGTTCGCAAAAGTCCACCCAGATGTATCGAGGCGGTGCGCAAAAACCAAACCTGACACACGCCCATCTGCTCCAACTCCAATCAACGATTGGCAACCGGGCGCTCACCCGTGCTTTGGCTCGCCAAATGGCTACACCGTCACCAGGGGTACTGCAAAAGCAAGTAGCTCCTATTCAAATGGACAAATACGATGACCAGAAGACTGCGTTAAACAAGAAAAAAGAACAGATCGACAAGCAACTCAATGATCGATCGAAACTGCTGTTACAAGGTCCTCTCAGTGAATTCACTGACGAACTGGACATGATGAACAGCGAGTATTGGAACAACTGGAATGTGGAGATCAAAAACCAATACTTGGTTGCAGCCCGTCAAAAGTTCGACGTCCTCCCTGCCCTTTTGATCCGGGCTACCCGCGCACAAAAAAGACAAGAGGAGTTCGTAAGCAAGACCCAACAGATCGACACCCTGCTCGGCAAATGCAACACCGCCGTCGGGCATGCCACTCTAAGTCCCATGCAAACCTCGTTCGCAACACCGGAACAGGTCGCACTTTTTACATCGTTACGCCCCATCGTTGTACAAGCACGCGAGAAAGTCCGCACCCAAAAGCAATCGCTTGCAGACGCGTACCAAACCTTTTCGGCAATCAACACGCTCCCGACAGAACAAGAACTTCAGGATGCGTGGCTCGTGATCCGCGAGATGCCCTCTGAGCATTATTTCGCAAGAGTCTTCAAACTTGCACGAGAAGAATCAAGCTCCCTAGACGCCGTGACAATCAAAGAAAAAATGCAAGACCTCATCCAAGCGGCTGTTGACGACCCTACCAAACAACTCGACCTTGATGATGCTGGTGTGAGAAGTCTTGCAGAAAGTTATTACAGCAAGAGTTATACAAAAATTCAGGTGGATGCACAGCTGGTTCATGCAGTCCACCAGCAACATACCCCGCAAAAATCAGTCTGGCTCAAATTGCTTGGACTTGAAAAGGGTTCGCACAATGTTTGGATCAAAGATTCGGTCGGAACCATCGACGGGATGAATGTCCACGCCAGCCGATTCAAAGACACGATGCCCAATCAGGCTTCCTTGCACACACCCGCTGCAACCTTAAAAAATCAAATACTTGGCCAAGGTGACGGTGGGTTCCATGTCACGTTGGAAAGATTCGGTGCCCACGGTGGTCCCAATGGCGAGCGGAACCCCCACTCCTATCGCAACGGGGCTACCCGCATGAATGACTTCACGCCAAATCCCAACGGCACGGGTCTGACCTGGATGAACGTCTCTGCTCAACTTGCTGCCATCCGTAACACGGAAGTCACGGATGCTGAGACCAAAATTGATGACTTCGTAGCTCGACTAGGTCGCGAACAACCCTAACAGAGTCGCAAACTAGTCAGGGAGGATCATTTTCACTAACGAGTCTGCAACGAGCAGAAACAAGCCTGCAACTACGAAAACCGCCCTCATCGGGGCGGTTTTTTGCTACCGTTTCTGAATGCTCTTCGCCATCTCCAACAGATCCTGCGTGCTCAAAAACGGCGAGAACAACTGGTAATACACCTCATTGATCTCCGCCGTGATCGCATGCTCCCCAACCTTAGCCCATCTGAACGCGCCAGCTTGGACTTCCCCTTTGAACTCATACGTGCCGAGGTTGCTTTTCGCACGGGACTTCAGCGAGTTGTCCGGTGTGGCGAGGAAGTGGACGAGGTCCGACTCACCCGCTTGTTTGCCAACCAACCGGTACTCCAACTCCACCATCTGGTACATCTGATCAGCATCCACACCGGTCAGCGAGGTCGACTCCACCTGCAAGCGCGGATCGGTCAGCTCCATCAGTGGAAATTGCACTTGCGCATAGATATTCTCCAGCGCCGCCTGTGCCTGCTGCGGATCGTGCTCGACATGGGTCGGTGGCACTTCCACCTTCATCAAGGGCTGTGTCTGGGTCTGTTGGGCAAAAAACGCCGAGACCCGGTGCTTCATCGCCTGCCCTGAATCGGTCCAGCTCACGAGAGCCGTGCTGACGACCACCAACACCGCCGCCGCCACTGCCACCCCGCGATACCATCGATCGCTCTGACGCTTGAGTTGGGCTTCCTCCAACCGCTCCAACGTTCGCGAGAGGATGTCGCGGTGCTCCACTTGCAACCGCAACGCACCGATATCGCCAAACAGCGTTCCAAACTCGCGAAACTCCTGATCGCAGGACTGGCAGGTGTGCAGATGCGCTTGCAACAGCGACTCTTCCTCCGTCACCAATTCCCCGTCATAGTAGCGTTGAATCATGAACTCCATCTCTGCACAAGACATCTCACTCACCTCCATAGAGCATGTGTTTCAACTTTTGACGTGTCCGATACAGCCGCGAGCGCACATGCGCCTCCGTCACTTCCATCGTCGCCGCAACTTCCGAATAGGACAACTGCTGCAGATGGCGCAGGACGAAAATCTCGCGGTCCTCTGTGTTCAGCTTCATAATCTCCCGTCGCAAGTCATCCAAGCGGCTGCGCGTCGCCACCGTCTCCTCCACAGAGGGCGCGTGGTCGACATATGTATCTTCCAGCGGCACGGTGACACGCCGCTTTTTCCGAGCTGCATCGCGGTAGGTGTTCAGCACCACCGAGTACACCCACGTTCGAAAAGAACTATCGCCCTTGAACTGATGCAGGGAGCGGCAGATCTTCCAGAGCGCGTCCTGTGCGACGTCCTCCCCGTCCATCTTGCTCCCAGTCAGATAATACGCGGTCTGAAACACATACGGTTCAATCATCCGCAACAGTTCGGCCATCGACGCTTGGTCGACCAACGCGCCGGCGACCAGATCCTGCTCCTTCATCCCCCAGCCTCCTCCGTCTCCCGCTCTCTATACCCATTAGACGCACACTTTAGGAAAAAGTTGAAGCCGTATGTAAAAACAGACCCACACGTCATGCGTGTGGGTCTGTTTTTGTAGCCTCATTAATGGTCTGACCTAAACATCAGCCAGTATTGCGCAAGCCGGATGAAATTCCGTTGATCGTCAGCAGTACACCATTGATGTCCCCTGCCGACTCATCGCCATCGCGACGGGCCTCGCGGAGTTCCTCCAGCAACAACACTTGCAAGTAGGACAGCGGGTCGACGTAAGGATTGCGCAGGCGGATCGATTCCTGGATCACAGGCGCGTTGGCGAGGATATCCGTCTCCCCGGTGATCTCCAGCACGACGCGCTTGGTGCGCTTGTACTCCTCCTGGATACGCCCGAACACCCGAGCGGCCAGTTCCTCGTCCTCAACCAGTTTGACGTATTCGGCGGCGATCAGCATATCCGCTTTGGCGAGCGCCATCTGGATGTTGTCGATCATCGCTTGGAAGAACGGCCAGAACTGGTACATCCGCTTGAATTCACGCACCGACTCTGGATTGCTTGCCAGTTCATCCTCCATCGCCGTTCCAAATCCGAACCACGCCGGGAGCAAGTGGCGGTTCTGCGTCCACGAGAACACCCACGGGATGGCGCGCAGATCTTGGATGCGCATCGAATTGCGTCGCTTCGCTGGTCGGGAGCCGAGGTTCAACTCCCCGATGACGTCAATCGGAGTCGCCTGCTGGAAGTACGGCAGGAAATCCTCGTTGCGATACACGAATTTCTGGTAGGCTTCGAACGAAGCCTGCGACAACTGCTCCATCATCTCCGACCAGCGGCGCTCCGTTTCCTGCATGTACGTCGTCTGCTCTTTCATCGAGGCCAGCAACACGGACGATACCGCTGATTCCAACGAACGCATCGCGATGCCCGGATTCGAGTAGCGCTGCGAGATGACTTCGCCCTGCTCCGTGATCTTGACTTTGCCCTGCATCGCTTCTGGCGGCTGTGCGAGGATACTGCGCTCGATCGGACCGCCCCCACGCCCCAGCGCTCCACCGCGCCCGTGGAAGAACTTCAGGCGCACACCATACTGCTCGGCGACACGGTGAATCGCTTTTTGTGACTTGTAGAGCTCCCAGTTTGAAGTCAGGTAGCCTCCGTCCTTGTTGCTGTCGGAGTAACCCAGCATGATCTCTTGCAAGTCTCCACGCGCCTTCAAATGCTCGCGGTACACCGGATTGTTGAACAGCACATCGACGATCGCCGGCGCTTCTCGCAAATCCTCGATCGTTTCAAACAGCGGCACGACATTCATCGTGCTGGTCACAGTACCATCTGCACCCCACTGGAACAGGCCGGCTTCCTTCGAGAGCAACAGGACTTCCAGCATGTCGCTAACCCCTTGGGCCATCGAGATCAGGTAGTTCTGGATGCAATCATTCCCGAACAGCTTCTGGCTTTTGCGCACCGTGTGGAACACGTCCAGCGTCTCCTGCGTCTGAGCCCCCAACACCACATGCGGGGAGCACAGCGGGCGACGGTCGTCGAGCAGCGAGGTCAACAGGCTGATTTTTGCCTCCTCTGCGAGGTCGACATAATTTCCGATATGGGCGCGTTGGAACAATTCCTCCAGCGCTTGTTCGTGCACTTCGCTGTGTTGACGGATGTCCAAGGTCGCCATATGGAAGCCGAAAAGTTCGACTTGGCGGATGAGCGGTCGAACCTTGACTTCAGCAATCTCCGCGCCTTTGTGGTGGAGCAACGAGCGCTCGACGATCCGAATGTCCTCGAGGAACTCTTCTGTCGACTTGTACGCACTGTCTTGCTCGGCACTGAACTCGCCGTGGTAGCGCGCCTTGGTCGCTTGGAGGCGCGAGAGGATCTGGTCGATTTTCTCCCGGTACGGTTCATCCGGGATGTAGGTGTTGTCCAGTCCGAGCGAGGTGATCAATTCTGCGCTTGCACCCGCTCGTTCATAGGACTGGCTGAGGTCTTGCCCCAGCGAGAGCATCTCCGCTTCGTACTTGCGCATCGCGAGGTCGAAGTGCAACACCAACGTCTGGAACGTCAAGTCTGCTGTCACGTAGGGGTTGCCGTCACGGTCTCCGCCCATCCAAGAGCCGAAGCGCAGGAACGTCGGCACTTCCCAGTCATGGTCCGGGTACAGTGTCTGCAACTGCTCCTCCATCTCCAAGTGAATCGCCGGCAACACGTCAAACAACACTTCGTCGAGGAAGTACAGCCCATTGCGCACTTCGTCGAGCACGGTGAGGCGCTCCTTGCGCACGTTGCGCGTCTGCCACAGCGAGACGATCTCGGCCTTTAACAGCCGCTTCATGTTCTTCATCTCGCGAGTGGTGACCGACGGATCATCGAATTTCTCCAGAATCAACGACATCTGGTGGTGCTTGTCGAGGATCGTGCGCCGCTGAGCTTCCGTCGGATGCGCAGTCAGCACCAATTCAACCCCGATCTGGTGGATCAGCGATTGGATTTCCTCGGCTTGTATGCCGTTGTTGTACATCTTGTGGAACGCACTGCGCAATGAACCGCGTTGCGGACGCGAGCCGGTCGTGCGCTCATACTCCCGCTTGCGGCGGATGCGGTGTGATTGTTCCGCGAGGTTGACCAATTGAAAATACAACGCGAACGCCCGGATCACTTCCTGGCGCATCTCGGCTGGAATTTCACGGATCGTCGATCGGAAGTTCTCGCGGCTCTCCTCCGTCCCTTGCTTGCGCAAGTCCTTCGCCGCGGCACGCACGTTCTCGACCAAGTCGAGCACTTCTTGGCCACACTGCGACACAACCACCTCGCCCAGCAGGTTGCCGAGGATGCGGATATCACGGCGCAGGGCCGATTCACTTTCAGGAGCACGGCGCTCCTCCACCGTCATCTCCGAGGCAAACGTTTGCAGCTTTTGGTCTTGGGGATCTTGCTGGTCTCCACTCCGTTGCATGTATAGCTCCTCCTTCACTTTCCGGCGAAGTACTCGAGTCTGATTTAGTATTCTGTATTTTCTATGTTACTTTTACTATAGTTCGTTAGGCGATCCATTTCAACCCGTCCTGCTATTTTACGTCTATATAGTAACGATCATCACAAAAAAGCGACGCTTACACCCTAGTGGGCGTGCGTCGCTGTTTCCCTGACCGTGACCGCCTGATCTCCAACACGGCCGCTGCCACATCGAGCGCTGCCAACGGGCGGCGAATCTGGGCCATGCTCCGTACCATCTGCTGCCGCGTCAAGTCGCACCCGACCAATCGTTGTACGTGTTGCGTCAAATCACGTGCTGAGTGCGCTGCCAAAGCGACCGAGAGTCGCGCCATCAAGTGCCCGTTGCGCGACTCTTGGCCGCCGACGGGTGAGTACAGCACCATCGGCAACTCCATCGCCAGCGCTTCTGACATCGTCAACCCGCCAGGCTTGGTGACCAGCACATCGCTCTGGGCCATCAAGGACTCCATCTGTTCCGAAAAGCCGTGGACCGCCACATGTGACAAGCCCTCACACCGCGCCTTCATCTCATGGAACAACGACCGGTTCGTGCCGCAGACGATCGTGACGTCCGCTTCCAATCCTGATCCAGCGATCTGCTCGACCATCGGCACGACGCCCAATCCCCAACCGCCGCCGCTGATCAGGATTTTTTTCCGCTCATGGGTCGTCCGGTGCTGTGTCAGCGTGAAAGCCTCGGCAAACCGCGAGGAGATCGGGATGCCTGTCACGCGCACCTCCGCGTGATCACCGATTCTTGGCTCGATCTCCTCCGCCATTTCTGTCAGCGGCAGACAATACAAATCGACCGCCGGATGCATCCAATACCCATGCATATCATAATCGGTCACCACCGTACAGAGCGGCACTCGCAACCCCTGTCGCTTCATCTCCGCGATCAACAGCGCCGGAATTGGATGTGTGCAGACGATGACATCTGGTTGCAACTCCTGCAGCCACTTGCCGACATCGCGGTGCAGTGACTGCCGGATCAAGTTGCGAACCATCGCGTGCCACTCCTTTTCCCGCTGCCATTCGTACCACGCTCCCCAGAGCTTTGGACTGTGCTGCAGCGCACGGTAATACACCGCACGCGAGATCCGAGCGGCGAGCGGGCGAAACGTATCGAGCAGATTCAGCCTCGTGATCTGCACGAGCGGCTCATGCGCTCGAAGCGCTTCTTCGACCGCCGTTGCGGCGCGTTCATGACCGCTGCCGATCGATTCGGACAGCAGTACGATGTGCGACATACCAAGACCCTCCTCTAGACGACCCCTTCCTTTCTAGGATGTACCAAAAAACCCCCCGCCAAAACGAAAAAAGGACCCCGTAAAACGGGGCCCTTTTTGCACGCCTGTATTAAAACCACAAAAATAAAATATCAAGATAGCTCAAAAATAACCAAACACCCTCTCATTCTAAGCAAATGTTTGCTAGAATGTAGAGAGTTTTAGTTTTATTCCTCTGCGAACAGGTCGGGGAACAACTCGGTCACGGATTTTTGATAATAACGTGCAAACTTGATGATCGTCTCTCGGCCAGGTTTTTTGTCCCCTGCTTCGATCTTCCGGACATAGACTTCGGAGAGTTGCAAGTCCTGTGCGACCTGTGCTTGTGTCTTCTCGATCGCGACACGGCAGGCAATCAGTGGGTATCGTTTCATCCGGCTCCCTCGCGATACAATTTGTATCCGTTGACAAGATACATTCATCCTAAGTGATACGTTTTGTAGCGTCAAGGATGGAATCTGTAAAATACCTATGAACCGATACTTATCGTATCTATAATGTTGTTAGGAGGTGTTGACCTTGCTCGGAGCGAGATTGAAACAACTGCGCAAAGCCCAAGGCCTGACGCAACACCAAGTCGCAGAAACGCTTGGAGTCAACCGCGAGGCCTACAGCCATTATGAAAATGAGCGACGGAAGTTGACCCCGCACACGCTGACCGTACTTGCCAAGTTGTTCGGTGTCTCGACCGACTACATGCTCGGACGTACCGACAAGCCCCACTCCAACGAACGCGAATTCATCGAGACACACCGCGCCATGCTGGAACAATTACAGGACAGCATCTCTGCGGGTCGCTTGGAACTCGATGGTCGGCCCTTGCCGCCAGAGGAGAAGGAATGCCTGCTGATCGCCTTGACGATTGCTCGGGAATTGCATACCTCCAGCTAAAAAAAAAGACCCCCGCACACATGCTGGGTCTTTTTTTGCTACACTAGAGAAAACTGGCGGAGGTGTATGACGATGTGTGGACGTTTTACGCTGACCGTTCCACTCGAAGAATTGATGCTGCGCTATGGTGTGGAGGAGATTCCGTTCGACTATGTGCCGCGCTACAACATCGCGCCGGGACAGCCGTTGACGGCCGTGCTGGCTCATGATGGTCAGAAGCGAATCGGGCAGTTGAAATGGGGCTTGGTGCCCGCTTGGGCGAAGGACGTAAGCATCGCCTACAAGACGATCAACGCCAAGTCTGAGACGGTCGCGGACAAGCCTGCTTTCAGACAATCGTTCCAACGCAAGCGCTGCCTGATTCCCGCCGATGGGTTCTACGAGTGGCAAAAGTCTGGCAAAAGCAAGCAGCCGATGCGCATCCTGCGCCAAGACCGCGAGATCTTCAGCATGGCAGGCCTCTATGACTCCTGGAACGCTCCAGATGGCACGAAGTTACATACCTGCACGATCCTCACGACCAAGCCGAACACGCTGGTCAGCCCGATTCATGACCGGATGCCGGTGATCCTGCGCCGCGAGGATGAGGAGCTCTGGCTTGACCGGGAGCACTTCGACTCTGAACGCCTCCAGTCGTTGCTCACCCCGTACCCAGAGGACGAGATGTTCGCCTACCCGGTGGCCGCGATGGTTGGCAATGTGCGAAACGAACTGCCCGACTGCATTGTGGAGATCTAGAAAAAAAGCCCCTCGCCTACAAGGCAGGGGCTTTTTCCGCGATTGATCTCTTGGGGATGGAGACGTAACTGTGCAACACCATGCCCGCCATGACGATGACCATCCCGATCCATGACAGCAGGGAGGGCATCACGGCGGAGAGCAGCAACACTTCCCCGACGACGGCGAACACCACTTCCCCCGCCTGCGTCGCTTCCACAGCGGCGAGTTTCGCCGGATCGGAGCGAACGAGGTCGGTCGCGGTGAAGAAAATCACCGTCGCCAGCACGCCAGATGTGAACGCGACGATGGCGGACTGCCCCGTCTGCGCGAGGCTCGGCAATCCGTCCGTCCAGATGCCATACACAGAGAGCAACAACCAAAACGGCAAACTGGCAACCGTCATCCCGAGCACACGCTGGTACGCGTCCAACTGTCCGGCGACGGCTCCCATCATCTTGCGGTTGCCTAGCGGGTAGGCGAAGGCAGCGATCACAACAGGGACGATGCCAAGCACCACATCGCGCCCGGAGATCTCGCCCGCGTGCTCAACTTGCATCAACGCCACACCGAGCAGGATGATCAAGGACATCAAAAGCCCCTTCATCGGGATGCGTTGCCCGAACAGCGGCACCAACAACGATCCGCAGACGATCGTGATCTGCCACGTCCCGGCGACCAACCAGCCTGGGCCAAACGCAGCGGCGAAGGAGATCGGCGCATAGAACAGCACGAAGCCGACAAAACTCCAGCCCAGCCAGAGCAAGGGACGAGCACGAAGCGCTTGCCAGACTGGGGCGAGCTGGCTGCGCATGGCAACGAGCAGGATCATCATCGGGGCCATGAACAGATAGCGCAACGATGCGCTCCACACCCAACTCCCGCCCCCGATGTCCATCGCCCGGTTCAACACAAACGTAAACGCAAAAAAGAAAGAGGCCAACAATCCTAGTACAAGTGCGCGCATCGGCAGCCTCCCTTCTTTTTGTCCTACCATGAAAGTTACGGTTCGCGCGTAACCGCCACCGAGGGGTGCGCACCTTCGCGCTCCTCACGAAAGCGCTCCTCTAGCCAATGCATCGCATCGCGCGCCAGATGGCGGCGATAGAGCACGATCCCGGCGTGTCCGCACGGGTAGAGGATGCGCCGCGGCCTGCCCCATGCCTCCCAGAGCGCTTCCGCATCGCGCGGGTGTACATACTCGTCGTACATCCCGTGCAGGAACAGCATGTTTTCCCGTCTGACCTTCAAGCTCCAACGGGTCGGTTCGAGGATCGACCAGTGCTGTTGCAATTCCTCCCGCGTCATGCCGCCTTGCAAGAGATCTTGCTTGATAAACCTGCCGATTTTTGAGTCCCACACCGAATACGTCAACGAGTTGCCGTACATCACCGAGATCACGTAATCGGTGTTCTCCTCGGTCACGGCCATCATGTTTGAAAAATACCCGCCCATGCTGACCCCGACCACGATGACCTTGCCGCCGCGCTCGCGCTTGACCCAGCGGATCAAGGCTCGCAATTCGGCAATCGTCTGGCGCATCGAGCGGATCGAGTGGTCGGCATCGGCGGTGACCAGATGCTCTCCGCTGTACGACCCCTCCAACGCGCGGTCGAAGTGATAAGGAATCGTCGGGAAGTACAGATCATAGCCCGCCGCGAGAAACGTGCTCGTGAACATCTTGTGTACGCGCTCCAGATGGATCATTCGCCACCCGTGGACCACGATCACGTTGACCGGTTCGGGGTTGTGGTCACGGCGGATGTAGTACTCTCCGCGCGCGCCGTCATTCTCCGGGTGGCTGGAGGTCATCGGGCTGTCATACGTGTAGCGACCGACCTCGTACCCATCCTCGCGCATCTCTTGCGGATGCATCGTCAACTCCGGCACATCTGGCGCGGGGTAGACGTCTGCAAATTCAGCCGATGGGAATCCGCTGGCCGGTTTGAAATGCGATTGCTTGCTGCGTTCCCGGTAGAGGAACGTAATGCCTATTTGGTCTAGTGTTTTGGCAAGTAGTTTTTTATACATGTGTCCGATACCTTCTCGTTGGGAATTACACTTCAAAAAAGAAACGACAAGGAAGATTATATCGAAATTCCGACAAAATGAACACCTCATCCGGGTGAAGGAGGAGAATTTTCCCAGACGGGTTGTCCGATTTCCGCAACACCAAACCCCCACCTGCCCGTGCAGGTGGGGGTTTTTTCAAACGTTGCTTAGCAGGTTTCCTCGCGAACGGCACACAGGCGCAGGCATTTGATCTTGCCGCGCTTGAGCTTGATGTCCTCGATCTTCAAGCCGTCGCCGCATTTGACTTCCTCAATTTTGAGGTGTTTGAAATAGATGTCGTCGAGGTAGACTTCGTTGCACTGGCCGCTCAGCATGGCGATCAGCTCTCGACGAGATTCTTCATTGAGTACGAGAGCGAGCTTCATGGACTTGATTTTGGTTTTGTCAGACATGGGTCATGACCTCCTCCTGCGTAGAAACGCGTTGAAACGTTTCCTTCCACACCCCACCATACGCAGGAGCCCGCTAAGCGGTGACAACGACTAGGAATTCTCCAATAAAAAAATTTTCTCGAACGGAACCTCCAACGCTGTACAGATCTTTTTCGCCGCCTCTGGACCGGCGTTGCGCAGACCGCTCTCCAATTGGCTGATAAAGGGTGAGCTCAACCCAGACTCGCGCGCGAGTTTGCGCTGGGAAAATCCAGCATGAATACGCGCATGCGTAAACTCAGGTTGTTTGGCTTTGATAATCATATGGAATGCACCTTCTCGTCCTTGTTGTATCCACCGTTGTAAGCAGTATAACAAGGTTCCAATCACTCTTGCAATCACTTTAAAGTACAAAATTTAGTTGCTGGATTCCCCTTATCAGAGCTATAATCTCCATGTATTCTAGCAAGCATTTACAAGCACTCGCAAACACTAGCAATCGATGCTGACGAGGTGACCCTTTTGACACTTGGAGAATTTCTAAAAACCCGTCGGGAAGTGCTCGGCCTGTCCACGCGCAAAGTCGAAGAGATGTGTGGCGTATCCGACACGTTCATCTCGCTTCTGGAGAACGGCAAGCGCGCCCCCTCGCCCGAAACGTTGAAAAAACTTTCCGGTCCGTACCAAGTTTCCTACTATGAACTGCTCCAGTACGGCGACTTCCTGCCAGAGCATGCGTGGTTGACGCTGCTGCTCGACCGCTTGCGTCAAGCACGCAAGCTGACCCCGGAAGCGTTCGCCGCGACTCTGGGTCTCTCGCTGGAGGACTGGCAGCAGTTCGTTGCCGGTGGCGTGATCCCGGAAGCGACGATCCTGCACTTGACCGAACAGCTGCAGGCAACCACCTTACAAGACTTGCTACAACAAGGCCGCTCCTAACGAAGTACAGGACGCGGTCTTTTTTCCATCTGCGAAGTACGGGACTTTCTCCGCAGAACATCAGGAGTCTCCCTGATATCGCTCCCCTCCTCGAGGCTCTATACTGAAGCCATCAAGTCATCACCAACTACAAGCCCATCGAGGAGGCGTTTTTATATGTTCTGTCATCAATGTGAGCAAACCCCGTCTGGCGGTTGCAAAGTAATCGGTGTGTGTGGCAAAAACGAAGAGATTGCCAGCCTGCAAGACACGATCGTTTTTGCCCTCAAAGGCATTGCAGCCTATGCCGTACACGCTCGTCAGCTCGGCTACAGCGATCCGTTCGTCGATGCGACTACGCATGAAGCCCTGTACATGACCTTGACCAACTCGAACTTCAACCTGCAAGAACATCTGGACATGGCGATGAAGGTCGGTCAATCGGCGATTCGGATCATGGAATGGCTCGATCATGCGCACACCACACACTTCGGTGTCCCGGAACCGATCCGCGTCTCGCAAAATAAAGTCGAAGGCAAATGCATCGTCGTCACCGGCCACAACTTGCACGCGCTCGAAGAACTGCTCCGCCAGACGGACGGCAAAGGCATCAACATCTACACCCATTCCGAGATGCTCCCGGCCCACGGGTATCCGCTGCTCAAGCAATACAGCCACTTGAAAGGCAACGTCGGCAAGGCATGGTACGACCAACGCCAACTGTTCGAAAAATTCCCAGGCGCCATCCTCGCGACCACGAACTGCGTGATGCCGATTCGCGGCACCTACGCGGACCGCATGTTCTCGCTGGATGTCGCGGGTCTGGAAGGCGTGCAGAAGATCGAAAACCTCGACTTCACCGCCCTGATCGAGCGCGCGCTGGAACTGCCGGAAGCGCACATGGACTCGGAGGAAACGCTGGTCACGGGCTTCCACCACAACACCGTGATCAACATCGCACCGGAAATTCTCGATGCGGTCAAAGCGGGCAAGATCAAGCGGTTCTTCGTCATCGCAGGCTGTGACGCACCGGGCAAGGGCGGCGACTACTACCGTGAACTGGCAACCTCGATCCCAGAGGATTGCATCATCATGACGACTTCCTGTGGCAAATTCCGCTTCAACGATGTCGAGTACGGGACGATTGATGGCATCCCGCGCTTCATCGATCTCGGACAATGCAACAACTCGGTCTCGACGGTGAAGATCGCGATGGCGCTCGCCGATGCACTCGGCTGCACAGTCGCCGATCTCCCAGTCTCGATCGTGCTCTCGTGGTTTGAACAAAAAGCTGTCGCGATCCTGCTCGGCCTGTTCTCGCTGGGTATCCAAGACATCCGCATCGGCCCGAAAGCACCAGACTTCATCTCCCCTGGCGTCCTCGAAGTTCTGCAGGACAAATTCGGTCTGAAGCTGATCGGCCAAGCGCAGGACGACCTGCTCGCAATGCTCAACTAAAAGGAGTTTTTGACCATGCGCGTCCCTGTAGGCGTCTCCAATCGTCACATCCACTTGACCCAAGCGCACGCCGACATCCTGTTCGGTCGTGACTATCGTTTCAAAAAACTAAAGGACCTCCGCCAGCCCGGACAGTACGCTTGCGAGGAAACCTTGACGCTTCAAGGACCCAAGGGCGCGATCCAAAACGTCCGCGTGCTCGGTCCTGTGCGCTCGTACAGCCAAGTGGAAGTTTCCAAAACCGACTGTTTCGTCCTCGGGGTCAACGCTCCGGTTCGTGACTCCGGCGACCTCGAGGGGACGCCGGGGTTACGCCTCGTTGGGCCCAAGGGTTCTGTCGAGCTTGACGCAGGTGTGATCCTGCCCTTCCGCCACATCCATCTGCACCCAGAGGATGCCGCAGAACTCGGCGTGCAGGACAAAGACCTCGTCGCCGTCAAAACGTCTGGCGAACGCTCGGTCATCTTGGAAAATGTGCTCTGTCGTGTACACCCGCAGTACTCGCTCGAATTTCACATCGACACCGATGAAGCCAATGCGGCCGGTTTGCGCAATGGCGATCTGGTGCAGGTGATCCACGTCGATGCCTTCCATGAACTGCGCACGTTTACCGCACAGCGCGTGCTCGTCTTGAACTGCGGCAGTTCGTCTGTCAAGTACAAGCTCTACCAGATGCCGGGCGAAGTGATTCTCCAACAAGGCAATCTGGAGCGTTCGGAGTCGGTCTCGCTCGCGGAGGTCTTCTCCGCGATTTTTGCCGCGGTGGAAGGCCCGATCGATGGGGTCGCACACCGGATCGTCCACGGGGCCGATTTATTTCAAGCGTCGGTGCTGATCACGCCCGAGGTTCTGGAGCAGATCAGCAGCGTCTCGCACCTCGCGCCGCTGCACAACCCTGTGAATCTGGAAGGGGTTCGCGAGGCGATGTCTCGTCTGCCGGAGATCCCGCACGTCGCGGTGTTCGACACCGCGTTCCACCAGACGATGCCGCCGAGTTCATACCTGTACGCCATTCCATATGAGTTGTATGAAAAGCACCGCATCCGCAAGTATGGCTTCCACGGCAGTTCGCACCGCTATGTGGTGGAGCGCGCCGAGCAACTGCTGGACATCCCAAATGACAAGTTGCGCGTGATCTCCTGTCACATCGGCAACGGCGTCTCGGTCACAGCCGTGCGCAACGGCCAATCCTATGACACCTCGATGGGTCTCACCCCGCTCGCTGGCGTCACGATGGGCACTCGCTCAGGCAACATCGACCCTGGCATCATCCCGCATGTGGAGCAGTTGGAAGGCATGTCGACCGGCGAAGTCCTCGACATGTTGAACAACAAAAGCGGACTGCTCGGCATCTCCGGCGTCACCAACGACGTCCGTGAATTGCTCGAACTGGCACATCAGGGACATGAACGCGCCCAACTCGCCCTCGATCTGTTCGTGACGAAACTGCACAAGTACATCGGGCTGTCGCTGGCCCGCTTGAACGGTGCCGATGCGATCATCTTCACCGCAGGAATTGGGGAGAACAGCGCCGAACTGCGGGAGCGGATCTGCCAAGGCTTGGAGTATGCCGGGATCTTCCTCGACCCGCAACAGAACTGGGAAGGTCACGGTGAGCGCTTGATCTCCAGCCGCTACTCCCCGGTGAAAGTGCTGGTCATCCCGACCAACGAAGAATTGGTGATGGCACGAGATGCCTACCAACTGACGGTATAAAAAAGAACCAGCCTCGCAGGAGGCTGGTTCTTTTTTCATGCTTACGAAGTGGCCTTCATCGACTTGCGATCCTTGGGAAGCAGGAAGGTCAGCACGCCGAGCAGCGGCAGGAACGAGCACCACTGCATGAGGGTAACCAGTCCGTAGACATCGGAGACATTGCCGAGCACGACCGCTCCGATCGCCCCCATGCCAAACGCGAGGCCGACGATCAGGCCGGAAACCATGCCGACGTTGCCCGGAATCAATTCCTGCGCATACACGACGGTGACGGAGAAGCTCGACGACAGGATCACACCCATGATGAACAGGAGCGGGTAAGACCAGAACAGGCTGACATGCGGCAGCAACATCGCAAACGGAGCCGCTCCCATCATCGAGAACAGGATCAGACGCCACTTGCCGAACCGGTCGGCGAGCGGACCGCCCAAAAACGTCCCGATCGCCCCTGCTGCCATGAACAGGAACACGAACACCTGCGCACGCTCAATGCTCAACCCGTCTTGTTCCATGAGGAAGAATTGATAAAAGTTCGAAATCGAGGACGAGTACCACGAGCGAGCGAAGACGAGCAGGATCAGCAGGCAGATCGCGAACTTGACGTTCGAGGTGACGATCTCGCCTTTGCCAGCGCCTTTTTTCCCTTTGGTCGCGACAGTACCACTGGAAAGTTGCTGACGGTACCACTTCGAGACGTTGAACAGCACCGCAATCGCCAGCATCGCGAGGATCGCAGCCCAAGCGGCACCCGGTTGCCCGAGCGGAACGAATACAAATGCGGTCATCAGCGGTGCGAGCGATTGCCCGGTGTTGCCGCCGACTTGGTAGATCGACTGCGCCAAGCCCTTGCGTCCACCGGCCGCCATGTGCGCGACGCGGGAGCCTTCCGGATGGAACACTGCGGAACCAAGACCTACGAACATCGCGGCAAAAAGCACCCAGCCAAACGTCGGGGCCATCGCCAAGCCGAACATCCCAGCCATGCTGGAAAGCATCCCGAGCGGCAACAGGAACGGGCTTGGGCGTTTGTCGGTGAAGTACCCGACGACCGGCTGCATGATCGAAGACGTCATGTTGAAGAAAAAGGAGATCAACCCCACCTGCGTGTAGGTCAACGACATCGATTTTTTCAAGACCGGGTAGAGCGCAGGCACCACCGCTTGCATCGAGTCGTTGAGGAAATGCACGAACGAGATCGCCAGCAGGATGCGAAACACAGTCGGAGCCACCGACGGCGTCTGTCCGTCGCCAAGCATCGGCGACGTTTTTGTCACAGTTTGCAAGAATGTCCCCTCCTCTCAGATCTCCTCCTACTATACAATAAAATTCCGAATATCGAAACGTATCAGACAGTGGCGCACACCGTCCTTTGCGGGCATGAAAAAAGTGGCTTGCACAGCCACTTTTTCACACAATCCGTATCGCGTTCGTTCGCAACCAAGAGTTGACCTCGACGAGATAATCCAAACGGAAGCGCCAAAACAGGTCCTGATGCACGGTGCGCAACAACTCCCGTACTTTTGCCTGATCGAGAACGTAGTGCAACGGAGCATGCGGGTCGTCGAGGATCGCTTCCACCTGTGCGCAGAGATAGGTCGTGTAGGCCGAGCTGAACACGACGGGCGCGTTGCTTTTTTGCCGATTCACCACCTCGTCTGGCAGGCAGGAACGGAAGACCTCACGCAGAACCCCCTTTTTTTGCCCTCCGTAAGTTTTCAGCTCCCAAGGCAGGTTCCACGCGTAATGGATCAACTGCGGATCGCAAAATGGCAACCGTGCTTCGATCCCCGCCGCCTCCGTCAATCGCTCCACACGCCGTGTCAGGAATGGCAGGTAGTGTTGCAACGTCAAGTAGGTGACTTCGCGTATCCGTGCCTGCTCCGGGCTCTCTCCTGCCAGCGGCGGCACTTGGCGCAACGCGTCTTGGTAGCGTTCCTGCACGTACTCTTCTGCCTGTTCCACTTCTCCAGTACAGATCTTATGTAAAAGCGGATGCACCCACGGAAAGGAGGCGCGATCCCGGAACTTGGCGTTGTAAAACCAAGACTGCGACCCAAACATCTCGTCCGATCCCTCTCCGAGCAAGGCGATGCCATGCGTCTCCCCGACCTGTTTATAGACGAGGTAGTGCATGATGTCGAACTCGGCCTGACCTGGGAGATCCAGACGCAGCTGGGCTTGCAACACCTCCGGTGTCCCGACCACCACTTCCCGGTTCGTCAGGCCCAGATGTTTGGCGACCTTCCACACCCACGGGGCATCCAATCCGTCGACGTCCTGCTGATCCAGACTTTCTGGCGTGTTGATCGAAAAGGTCTGCAGATCGGGGTGCTTCTGTGCCGCGAGCGCCGTCAACCCGCTGGAGTCCAACCCACCCGACAGAATCACCGTCGCAGGGACAGCGGCGTTCATCTGCTCCGTCACGTTGCGTGTCAGCATGTCCCGAAGTTTCTCAACGGTCGTCTCCAAGCGATCGGTATGCGGCTCGCTGGTCAACTGCCAGTAACGATGCCGTCTGACCCGCTCTGGCGTGTGGACGACGAGATGTGCAACTCGCACTTCCTGCACGCCGTGCAACACCGCTTGTCCCGGTGAGAAGTACGGGCCCATCGCCAGCAACTCCGACAGACCCGCCGTGTGAAGTTCCCGTGGCACCGCATGATGGGCCAGCACATCCTGTAGCCGTGACCCATACGCAACAACTCCTGCACACTCCGCGTAATACAAGGTTTTCAACCCCAACGGGTCGCGCCCCATGACGAGTTGGTGCTGGTCGGGGTCCCACAGCACGAACGCAAACGCACCTACAAAACGCTCGACAAAACCAAGCCCCCACTCCCGATAAGCGGCCAGCATCACGGCCCCCATGTCGGGCTCCAGCACGCGCTGACCCCGAAGTTGCAACGCCCGCTGGACCTCGTCCGCGTTCTGTAGATAGCCCGCACAGGATACGTGTAGCACCGGATTCTGTTGTTTCCAGTTAAACAACCCTCGCATCTCAATTCCCCCTCGGAAAAAGCAAGCAGCCAGCCCAGTGGCCAGCTGCCCTTTTTTGAATCTACTCGTTTTCCGTTTCTACTTCCGGGAGCGGTTGGTAGTAACCGAGCGTTTTCATCGACACTCACCTCCTGATGGTAGTGCCGCTACTATATTCAGAATTAGATGTGATTATAACAATTGAAAAAGAGACCCTTGCAGAACCCCCAGACCTTGCAGTCCGGTGCTCAGTGGTACGAAGCGCAGATAGTAGAAAAAAAGCGCTCGTGTAGCCGAGCGCTTTTTTTGGTTGGAGGTGATCTCCACGTATGATGTTAGGCAGTGCTGGTTTGCAGGCAGGTGTTGAGCGCGACCTCCAAGCTTTCGCAGGTGACCGTGTGTACACGCCCTTCCTTTTGCGTCCAGACGGTGAAGCCATGTGGACTCTGGCTCTTGCGCGATGCCGCACTCCACTCGCCGCGCGTGATCAGTCGCACCTTCAACTCCGGGCCCGGCTGCAGCGAGGGGATGTCGAACAACTTGATCAAGGCATCCTCCTGAATCAGATGATCCCCCTTGGGGTCGATGGCGACGACACCGTCGTCCGTCCAGACCAAAAAGTCGGGGCAAAAATTCTGATGAGCACCGAACTCGACCAGCGGAATCATATACCCGCCCTTGGAAGGATTGCGCATCCAGTCATACCCGAGATCGTCGAGTGCGTCTGCCACCGCTTTTTCAAAGGAGTTGAGATCGTCGTATCCCTCATGCAGGGCATTTTTGAACGTGTATAGCTGGCTTGCATCGACGGTGACCTCGCCCACGCGCAGCGGAGCCGCTACGTTTTGCAGGATCGTGACACGCTGGTAATAGGCAGTTACGATCTTGTTTGCGATCTCCAGCAGATAATGCTCGGCCACACTCTCGGAACCTACTTTGGCATCCAATCGAGCGTCGACAGGACACAGCGCTTCAAGCGCTTTGGAATACTTGCGAAGTTCTCGCTTTAACAACCACCCGGCGCGCACCTTGCGACTGGGACCTCCGTCCACCCAAACCCATGTCTCCCCTGCGCCGGAACCGATCCGCTGTTGCTTTTTGATCCGCTTGCTCTTGCCTTCTGTGTTCACCACGTCATTTCGGTAATCGTTCAGGGTTCCCATGATGCGCTGAATTTCTTGTTGGGCCTGCTCTTGATTGCGACCCAGTACGGGGAGGAACCGTAGTTTTTTCGGTGCCAATGATCTGCGGTTCGCTCGCTGTGTACGGTCTTGGAGGATCTTCAACTCCACATCCGGCAGTTCGACAGCCAGTTCCGCGCTCACCTCCTCGATCACCGTCCGCATCACTTGCTTGTCATCTGCGCGCAGGAAAAGTTGGGCGGTCGTGAGCGCCGCTTCTGGTGGATGTGTCGCGCCCGGTTGACGCAGCACACGCCCGAGCACTTGGGTGATCTGGTCCTTGGAACCCATGCATTTGTCAAAATAGGCAAAGTAGCAGTCCGGGTCGTCCCAACCCTCTTGCAGGGAGAGATTGAAGATGATGTGGCGATACGCACCGCTCGTGAAAGCTTCATAGTCTGCATCCCCACCCGAAAACAGGTGGAAGTCCGGGGGCGGCGGGGCGCTTTTCGAGAACTTGAGGTTGCAATACACCGCGATATCATGCGGATGAATTCCACAGTTCTCGACCAGATGCCGCCAGATCAAGATCGGGCGGGCAAGTCGATCTGCGAAGGGCTTGCTGATGTCATCCTGTTTGCCATCGTCTGTGAGATTGGTGTTGCAGACGTAGATGGCCTTCGGTCGAAGTCGCACACGCTTGCCGATCTCCTCGACCTTGCGCAGTTCGGCAACCATTTCTGTCACCGCCACCTCCATCGGCTCCAAGTACCCGCCGAGCAGGACAGACCGTTTCACCAATCCCGCCTCCACCACATCAGAACTGCGCACGGAGGTGACCAAGTGTTCCTGTGTCCAACCCAGATCCAATTTCAACCGATCCATCGTATATTTCAACGCCTCTGGGACTCGAAAAGTAGCGCTGGCGACGAGCAAGGCATGCGGTTGGAGTTCGAACAGCAGCTCGGTCTGTTGGTTGGAGAGGTTGTGCCCTTCATCGTACACGACGATCAGCGGACGGCGAGTTCCTGCCGCGTTGGTTCGTCGCTTCAGCAGCTCCCATAGGGAATGGTCCGCTTGGTCGAGGTTCGCTTGGAAGACTTTGCGCTCGCCCGCTTCCTTGTCTTTGTGATTGAATTTCCCCACAGTCGCCATCAGTAACAAACCGCGCTCTTGCTCCTCGATGTCCTCCTGCTTGCAATCGAGGAGCGGCTTGCAGGTAAAGCCCCGCACCAGATCCGCGTACTTGCCCGATTCAAAGTTGCAGTAGGTCTGCCAGACCACCGCTTTCGACTTGGAAATCCAGAGCATGATCGGGGATTCGTCCGCAGGGAAGCCGAGCCGGATACGCTCGATCACATCGGCCAAGATCGGGGTCTTGCCAGCCCCGGTGATCGCGGAGAGACCTTGGTAAAAAGGGACCAAGGTGGTCTGGTCCCTTTTGTACAAAGGAGCTTTAAAATAATGCAGGCAGCGTGTGGCCATCTGTTCGGCTGCCTGCATCTGAAAGGGTTTCAGTTCCATCTAGACCTCCCCATCCTCGTTGAAATACGAATCCTGCGCTTCTTCGAACCCCATCTGTTGCAGGATGGCGTCCGGCACTTTGTAAAACTCCACGTTGTCCGCTCGCACCGACTCAAACCGTGCGAATACATGCAACGGCTGTGCTGGATCGCCCAGTTCGGCGCGCAGAGCCTTGTGGACACTGACATCCAGATTGGCGATGTGCCCGTCCTCCCCTGTGATCAGGAAGTACCCCTTGCCCTGCGGATCTCGAGCGAAGAGATAGCGATGCGTCCCGTCCTCAACGGGGATCAAATCGGTGGAGGACGCCAGAATCACGCCGATCAACTCGTCACGGGACATCGCAAGCACAGCCTCCGCATCCACGACAGGTCCTAATTCTAGATAGCGAAAACCACCGCGCAACGGAGGGGCACCCTGCACCAGTTTGCCGTCTGCATCGGGACGTTCGCCCGTGATCGCGCGTCTGATCCGCTCCCGTGTCAAACTGCGCGCATAAAAATCCCCGCTGTCAGGGTTGCCTTGCTCGATCAGCACAAAGCGGCGGTCGGCGCCTGCTTCAGCGTTCAATTCCAGCACCGCGTGGGCGGTCGTGCCTGAACCTGCGTAGGGGTCAAGCACGATTCCGCCCTTCGGTGGACACCACAGATGGATCAGTTTCTTGATCAATTTAAGCGGTTTGACTGTCTGGAAGTGATGGCCTTTGCCAAGGATCGCGTCCAATTCGTTGATCCCCGTCTGGCTATGTCCCGACTCCTCATGACCCCACGATTGCGTGCCAAGCACGAGCGGCTCCTCGTAGTCCTCATCCGCCCAATAAGTCGTGGTGATTTTGCCTTGTTTCACTTGATTTAGGTAGCGTTTGAGTGCGGGTCGTCCTTGACCATTGGCAGAAAAGTACAGCATCGGCCAGACCTGTTCCTCACGCACTTGCTCGGCACGAGATCGCGCCTCAACGATCGCAGGATGAACGCAGACCGCATCGCTCTGCACAACCGGCTGGTTGTCCAAGTTGATGTCCGCAGGGATCGCAGGGGTCACCGCTGCGCACAACACCAAGGCCTTAGCCCGCCCGTCACCGAGGTCGCGTTCCTCATACGAGCTGCCCCATGCTTGCAACCAAGCCTTCATTTTCTTTTTGGGATGTGACCAAGCTCGTGCTCCCGGGTAGTGCAATGCGCCGGTAAAAGGCGACTGGATCGCATAGCGATCTCGGGGTGTCGGCGTCGCCACCGTCGGGTCGCCGTTGGACTTCCACGCGCCCGCTGGATCGTGATCTGGATTTTTGTACTTGGCGTTCATCGCACGGCTGCGCGACAAGACATCGGTGCGGGCACGTTCCTTGTCCCGCGCGTAGACCAGCACATATTCGGTCGCCGTGGAGACATGCTTGCTGTCGTTTTTCGGGGAGTAGGACTTTTGCCAGTTGATGATGGCGATCCGGTTTTGACTGCCGAACACCTCGTTGAGGAGCATGCCGAGGTGGAACAGTTCATTTTCATCGATGCAGATCGCGAGCACCCCGTTGGGCTTGAGCATGTTCCGCATCAGATGCAGCCGCACCGTGATCGCACTCAGCCATTTCGTGTGCCGCGATCCGTCGTCCTTGGCGACCAACCGCCCTGGACTCAGATCGTTCGGGTCCACGGCCCACTTGTCGTTGTAGCGAAAAAACTGCCCCGTGTTGTACGGCGGGTCGGTGACGATCAGGTCGATTTTGCCGCGATAATTGTACAAGGACGTCATCGCTTGCAAGTTCTCCCCTTCGACGAGGAGATGGTTCGCCTGTTCCTCCACCGCACCGAAACACAAGTCGCGCACCAACATCGGCACGCGCGGGCGCACCCTGCGCTGGTTGTGTTGCAAGCTCCACTTCCCATGATATTGCAGCACGATGCCGCCTGATTTCTTCAACTGTGTATAAAAATCGCGTAGCTCCGCTTCCGTGATCTGCTCCGGGGACCTAAATGTCATCGCTGCCTCACCTTCCGTTCTGGTACTGGATTGTCTAGTATGAATTTTACCTAAGTTACACGATTGCGTAAAGTAGTTTCTCCCTTTGCACAACAACAGAAATCAGCAAAAAAAAGCACCAGAGCGCCACACGGCGGTCTGATGCTTTTTTCGACTAGACTCGTTGTTCCTCTAATTTGCGGAGCAGAACCTTGGAGACCTCCTGGGCGAGATCGTCCCACGTGCGAAAGAACTCGGCGCGGAAGTGGCCGAACTTTTTCAAAGGCTCAAACAGCTCATCCTCGATATCCTCCAGCCAGACGGTGATGACGTTGCTATCGCGGTGCTTGAATTGTTCATATTCGAACATCGTCCATTCGCGTCTGCGGTATTCATGTGACAGCAGGGCCACGACGAATTGCGATTCCTGACGATAGACCGGCCCGATGTAGGCGGCGACGTCCTCGCCAAGCAGATAGTGCTGTTCGTTTCGGTCATAGAAAACGGATACTTCCGCTTGATCCAAGCGCTCAAAAATCAAACTCGCGACTTCCCGATCACTGCCTGAGAAGGACAGTGCGAAGTCGTACTTGTTGTTGAATTGCACCTTTTGGAATCCAGCTTGCTTCCAGACGCTGTCCCAGTCGAGATGCTGCAAGTACCAATGGTACTTGGGGTCTTCGATCCGCATCGTTCGCGACATCGCATCATATTGGATCAACCCTTGAAACTGCGCACTGCTTCCGCTCTGCAAAAACTCCTGCAACAAGGGCTTGTCCACGATCCGGCGCAGCGAGGTCGCTTCCGCGTGCGCGTTGATAACCTCATCCAACGACAGCGAACCCGTCGGCGATTCGGCGACCAGCTTCAAGAGATGAAAGTAAGGGGCACGACTGATGCGGCGGAAGGACGGTCCCTTGACGAACTCACGCGTGATGTCCCCGTACAGCGTAGACAGTCCCGTACACACCCGCTGAATGGCTTGCGGGATGCGAACTTCGACGTCGGTGCGCACTTGGCAGCGCGCCGCCACTTGATTCTTGATACACGCATCTTGAACCAGCAGGCTGGCCAATTGTGGGTGTCCGGCCGCCGCCTGTGCCAGTTCGCTTTTTTGTGCGATGTTGATCTGGAGGGCTTCCTCGCCTTTTTCAATCTGTTGGAGGATCAGCGCCTCAGAGCGCGTTCCAAAGGACAGTCGGTCAATGCGACCGCGCACAGCCGTCGGGATGCGCAACAAGGATCGACCCGCCGTCGGAATTCCGCACAGTACCCATTTGTCAGCATCTGGCCCATAGGTGACGGAGCGCAACACCGCCTCGTTCACACGTTGTTGTAACGCGCTGGGCAGACGGTTAAAATCATCGATACAATACACGCGACCACACTGTATCGGCTCAAGCTCCACCTCGTGGAGCAAGGATTCAAGGCGGACATGATCCTGACGGTTGATCCCGCTAAACCACTCCACACGTTCTCCCCAACCTAACTCCTCAAACGCCCAGACCAAGCTGGATGTCTTGCCAAGCCCAGACGACCCCTCCACGAGCAAACTACGCCCAGCTGTGCGCAGAGAGAGGCAGAGTCTCCGATGGATCGTGGAGACGACAAACGTATGGGCTGGATATCCATGACTGGGAAATACCTCTTCCAAAAAAAGCATGTCCATTGTTTCACCCCTCATCCTCAACTGCTCATGGCAGTCGATTGTTGAACCACGGCCCCGCTCTCGTCTTGTCTAGCAAAAATCATGCGGAACACGAGGAAACTGATCACTCCGAACAAAATCAACATCGCTCCGATGCTCCACGTCGGGCTTACAGACGCCACCGACACGGAGAGCGAGCCGATCATCATCGAACCTCGGAACGTCACACTGTTGACCGCCAAGTAGGAACTGCGGCGGTCAGCAGGGACGAGGTTGGCCATCAAGGATTGACGAACCGGCACGTAGACCAGTTCTCCCAGCGTCCCCAGCACCATAAAGCCGATGAGCACCCACGCCGACTGCACCATCGCAAGCACTCCGAAGCCAACCGCATAGACCAACAGCCCGACTTGGAGCAGCACCCGCTCACGAATTTGCTTGGTCAGACGCCCGACCAACGCCATCAGCAGGAGCACTGTAAGCGTGTTCACCATCATGAGAATCCCAAACATCGCCACCCCATCGACTGTGAACGACCACGTGGCCCATCCGAACAGCGCTTGCGTGCCGAACACTTCCTTGAGATGCACAGCCAGCACGTTGCGCATCGAAAACTCAATCGACATATCCAGTACCGTGGCGATCAAAAACAAGAGAAACACTCGATCCAGCAACACGATGCGGTAATTCGCCCACAAGTCCTGCCAGACGCTCGGACGCCGTGCAACCGCTTGTCTAACAGCCGGCACCATCGTCTCACGGATGAAGACGAGCAAGATCAGCAACGACAGCACCGAGGAGACGGCGAGACCGGATAGCAGCGCGAAGCGATGCGTCTGGAACCAGAACCCGCCCACCAAGCTCCCCACCAAGATCGCGATGTTCATCGACCAATAATCCAATCCGTAGATCAGTCGACGATCCTCTGGTGTGCTGGCATCGATCAACATCGCTTGCCCTGCTGGACGCAACAGACCGGACATCAAGGTACTGATCGTCATCATGCCAAACGTCAACACCGACGAATCCAGCCACGGTGAGTTCGCGAACACCATGACGAGAAACGCGAGCAGACGACCACTCTCCGCGTAGGTCATCATTCGTTTGCGTCCAAAGCGGTCCGCGATAAACCCACCGTAAAAGCCAACGAGTAGGCTCAAGAAGATATTCAAGGACAACAGCAGACCCGCGAGGCCGGCCCCGAATTGATCGGCAAGGTAGATCACCATGAATGGCCAGATCATATTGCCGACGATGTTGCCAAGCAACTGATCGACCATCCGCCACTTGACGGTGGGGTGCAACTGCCAAAACTGTTTCATCGTGTTCCTGCCTGCCTTCCGCTTGCTTCATGAAGCAATCTATTCTCGAATTGTGTTGCCACCAAGTGGACCCCTGCTTGCGATTCCACGAGCTGTCTATATGATGTAGGCGAGAGGAACGAGAGACCGACCTGCTGCGGCATCCCGTTCTTCGGTATCGACTGGGCGACGGTCATGATCCAGATCTCACATTCACATGTTGAGTAAATAAATCACCAGCACTGTATCTCATTTATTCACCTCGGTTTCTGATTTTTTTTAATATTGTACCACATATTTTAAGAAATACCTCATCAAAAATCAGAACATACAAAAAAAGGTGAGCCGCGTTACGCGCGACTCCCCTTTTTTCGCTTGCCTATCGCTCTCGATCGTTCAATTTCGCAATCGACTCAGCCCGATCATAGCTGCACACCAAAATCGACAAGAAGAGAAAAACCCCCAACAAGAGACTTGAGATCACTGTTGTCAGCCTCATTTCTGACCGTGATGGTGTTTCCCTTGAGGGTATGATGCACTGCCATTTCACTAGAACAAAAAAGACAGCCCTCGTCGGCTGTCTTATTCCAAAAAGCTCGTCATCGCGCTAGATTGCGGCTCGGGAATCTGCGGTTGGGCCGGGTTTTGTTGCAGCCCCAGACGGTTGTTCAACTGCTGGTTGATCGAGGTCATCTTGGTGGTGTAGTCCTTGCAGCTTTCGATGATCTGGCGGTTGGAACGCTCCGACATGTCCAGCGCACTCATCAGATCCCCGATCGCTTGGTTGACTGCGTCGAGCGACATCGCCGGTTTGCTCATCAATTCGGTCGTGCGCTCCGTGGTGGTTTTCAACAGGCGCGCGTTTTCCTTGAATTGGTCTTCCAACGTCTTGTTGGTGGCGTTGACGGCGTTGATCACTTTCTCTTGATCCCCGATCGCCATCGCGATCATCGCGGATACGGTGATCAAGTTCGCGGTCTTGTCGATCGCATTGTTCACCGAGTCGATCAGTTTGTCGTTGTTGTCATTGATGATATCGGTCGCGGCAATCGCTTGGTTGTAGAGCATGATCATCTCCGTCATCGATTGAATCCGCGAGACGACCTTGCGATGCCCGCGCTCCAAGTGCGAACGACGATTTTCATTCTCCGGCTTGTTGATCTCGACATCGAATAACTCGCTGAGCTTCATCCCAAACGCGATCTTGGTCTGCAGGTTGTAGATCTCCTCCATCGAGGTGCGTTTGAGTTGTCGCATGTAGGCGATGTTCTCCTGCAACGTGTCTTTGCCGTCGCGCAGGCCGTTCAGGATGGCGTTGATGTTCGTTTTGACAGTCTGGTACTTGTACACGTAGTTTTTGAACGGGCTTTTGCGCAGGAGCTTCCCGAAGATCCCGACGTTTTTGCTGTTTTGCAAGTCTTCGCACTCATCGCGAAGTTTGAGGATCATGTTCGACACATCGGCTCGCTTGCCAGACATTAAGTCGTTGACCGGCCTGTCCAACATCTGGAGCGTCTGCCCGGCTTTTTCCTGGGTCTTGATCCCGAGGTTGCCGATCTCATCCATCAACGTGTCCAACGCCAGCGTGTCGGTGGTCGACACTTTTTGGATCAATTGCGAGGCTTCGTGTACGACTTTTTGCTCATCTTCTTTGCGTAGTTGGAGTGGTTGTGCAGTCATCGGAACTCCTCCTTAGTAACCTTCTGTGTCGTTGTAACGACGATGGATCAGATCAGCCTTGGTCTGCAATTCGAGCAGGTCTTTGTGCTCGACCCGCTCGAGGATCGTGGTCAGCTTCGAGTTGATGTCCTTCAACCCATTCAACAACGTCCGGCGGTTCTTGCTCTTGTTCTCCCCGCTGAGTCGCAAAAAGGGAGTGATGAATCCATTGAGGTCTTTGAGCACCAAGCGACGAACCGTATGATTGAGATCCCCATTGTTCAGCTCTTGCAGGAGCGGAACCACATGTTGTATCCGAGAGAACAAGGCCAGCGAACGATCGACGATCTCATCATCCAAATTGCTTTTCTGTCCTTCGGAGATCACCATGTCTTCGAGGACGCTTAAGTATTCCATGACAGGTGCGAACTCCGGGTCGATGACCGTATCCATCGGTTGCGGGGCTAGAGGCGGTACAGGAGCCGCCGACGGGGTCGGTGCCGCAGGTTGAGGGTCTGGCACGCTCTCTTGAATGTTGGGCGCTGCGAGCGCACGCTTTTGTAAAACTGTGCCCACTGCCATCCCGATAAACGGAATCAGCAGAGAATAGACTTCCGGAAGAAACGGACTCGTCACCAATGCGATGAGATACCCGGAAGCAGTACCGAGTAGTACTTTTTTCTTGATCAAGGGTTCGTCATCTCCTTCATCAGCATCGGCTGCTCGATATGACTGGCGAGTATGTTGTAGTGAGGCGTTTGTACAGGCACGTCCATCCCCAGCGCGCTTTTCACGGCGAGATACGGGAAGTTGACGCCTGACAAGCAGGAGACATGCAGTCCACCCGACATCCGCGGGTTGATCTCCAACAGCTTGGGCACCCCATGGTTGTACTTGACCTGAATATTAAAATTATACGGGATGCGATAGGTTTCAGCTACCCTTTGGGCGATTGCAAGTAACTCCGGCACAGGGTCGAGCAACCGCAAACGCCCGCCTGCTTTGCGACGCGGTACAGCCGCCAGCAGTTCTCCGTTCGAATTTGCTAAACTATCGATGCTGTACTCATATCCCTCGAGTAGCTCCATCACCATCATATCATCAAATCGCTCGACGCTGGAGAGCAGCCGTACAACTTCCTCGTAGGACACATACCGATTGATCGCGCCAAACAAGTCTTGGAGGCGATCCCGGTTGTTGTCAATCACGCGAAAGCCCATACCCCCTTCGGAATTGGTCGGTTTGAGGCAGACTTTATGGCCTTTTTCCACAAGTTTCGCGTAGGCGGATTGGAACTGTTCGACCGTGTTGACCACGTAGTAGTCTGGCATTTCCATGATGCCCGTTTCGAGCACCGATTCGTAGAATTCATGCTTGTCCATCAGCTTTTTGAGCAAGGGAACGTCCTGACAGACGATGACTTGAGTACCGATCGATTCGAAGCGTTGCACCTGTGCAGCGATCGGGAGCATTTTTAACCGTGGGATGAAGACGTCGATGGAGTTGCGCTGACAGAACTCCAAGCAAAACTCCACATAGTCTGCGTCAGGCAACGCCGGTTCGACTTCAGCGTGGTCACACGCCTGCAACGACATATGCCGGGGGTCTGGATGCGTTCCGTACATCGTGAATTTCATGCCGTCCTCGTTGTTGCGAATCAAGTTCGTGTAATGATACGCCACCGAAAACCAGCGATTGAGCCAAACGTTCGTCATCGTTGTCCCGCCTCTCTCTGCGCCAATAGCTTCACGGCCTGTTGCACGATCTCCACCGCTGCCAAAATCCCGGAACCCTCTGTAAATGCATACGGGGAGTCATTCTGACGCGACTGATGTTCCCGATACAACTCGCCATGGCGTGGGGCGAGAGCAGTATGCGCGAGGTCGAGCATACAGCGATCCAGCAGGGAGTCGCCAGAGGCGAGCAGGACGGTGCGCCCCTCACGCTCTTGGATGTGTACGAGGGCGGCCTGCTTGTTGATCACATTCGGCACGAGATAGACCTTGCGCCCTTGGACCGAAGTCTCCCAGCCCATGCCAGACAGTCGGTCCGCCAAGTCGAGCACCGCCGCGAGCGGCATCGCTTCGCGCTTGATGACGATGGCGAAAAAAAGTTCGTCACAAAAGCGCTCCCCGATCACCCAGTCTGGGCTGGCGATCTCGTGGAAAAGTCGCAGGACCTCCGCGCTCGGCGCACAGGTCTGCTCCTTTTTGCGGTGCATCTCCTGTGCCCACTGCTGATCGGGTACTCCGTCGATCAGCAGATTGCCACCGTTGCTGGTGATCGCATACTTGGGCCGAATCTCATCTTGAAAGAGATGGATGCGCTGGTACTGCGCAATCGTTCGCGTCGTCACCGGGATGAACATCAATTGGTCGGCAACTTCGCGCAGCAAGGCGAGTGCCGCGATCGCCATGTAGGACAGCACCTTGCCATCCTTGAGTTCGGCGGGCACGATGTCCGAATCCGCGTGCCCGGTCCCCATCGAACGTGCCGAGTAGATCAAGGTCTGGTCCAAATCGCTGGCAAAAATCATGGAGTATCCCCTTTCAACGGCTTGATCAACCCACAGCAGGAATACGTAAGCCCAGGGAAGACTTCCACCGGAACTTGACGGTCAGCAGCCAGCAGCAGGATGTGGTGTAAGTTCGGGTTGTCCATCCGATCCACGAGGATCTTCCAAGGTACTCTACGTAGCAAAACGCGTGTGGTTTCACCTACACCCGGTTTTACGAGATTGATGTCGGCAATTCCGAAGTGTTGCTGGATCTGTTGGATGTCCTGCAAGCCTTGCCAATTCGGGGGGACTAGCGCTTGTGCTTGGCGTTCGGCGCGCTTTTTCGCCTCGTCAGCAACGTGCGGGAAGTGCTGAGCAATCGTCTCGATGAACAGGTTGGAGACGTCCTCCGACAGCCATTCCTCGTAATACTTAGCACCATGAAAATCATCCGGCCCGATCAGATCCGAGCGCAAAATCGTCCGGCTCATCAGCCCGGAAACGGTCGAATTCAAGCACGCGCTTGGAATGAGGAAATCCTCGCGAGTTCCGTAAGTATCCGAACAACAGCCCGGATCGGCGAGCACGGCGAGATCATCGCTCAACGACACCCCATAGGCGCTGGCAAACTCCGCACAGGCTTCGATCAATACCTTGCGGATCGCGCCCTTGCCTGTCCAGCCATCGACGAACTGGAGTTGTCCGTTGGGATGGTTTTGTAACATGTAGCGCAAGGCATTCACATCGATGCCCTTGCCGCGAATGATCGAGATGCTATAGTGCGGCACTGTGATTCCGTACACGTGCGCAAGATACCGCTTGATCAAGATCCCGATCGGAGTGCCGGCACGCGCCAGTGAGACCAAGACGACCTCTGGCCCGCGCTTTTGCAGAATCAACTCCGCGACGATCCCGGTCGCCAGCGCGACTTTTTCAGCGGAGAATTTCAACGTCTCATGGAACAGTTGCAAGTACGCAGGCGTCGGCTGGTATTCCACCGGCAACATCTCTGAGTAATGCACCCCGCTCTGAATCGCTTCCTCGCGCTCCTCCAGCGCTTTCTCCAACTGCACGTGCTGCAGATTTTTCAGCAAAAACACCACATCCTCCGGCGCGTAACTCCCCATGCGTTCCGGCGGCAGGATCGGTTTCCCATACACCGTTGCAAAAAACACCATGTACACACGCGGGACCCCGATGTTTTGGAGCACTTCGACCAAGGAAGCCAGCCGTTCTGGTGGCATAGAACGTTCGAAAAATACGAAAACATCCGCATACGGTTGCAAGGTTGTGTTGTAGAGGAAATTCAGGATGGCAGGATCATCAGGACTTTGGAAGGAATGGGCATCGCGAATGGCATAGGGAGGCTGTTCATGCGGGTGAATCGGGCTCCGGGTCGTCGATTGGTAGTAGACATCCTCGCCCATCTCCGCCGCGATGCGCATCGGGAGGTACATGAACTCACCTGTCCCCAGACACAGCGTGTTTCCGCCGCTGCGCTTGGCGCGAAGCAGTTCCGCTACGTGCGTAATCTGGGCACTCAGTGCTGGATTCTCTGCCGACTGGATGCCAAATCTCCCGGTGCTCTGGAGGTAGGGTGCTGGATTGAGCACTCCAGCACTATCCTGAGAGGTGCGTTGCACCGTTGCAAAATGATTCGTGAGATCGAGAACTTCAAGTTGAGTCGCCAGCGATGTGTTCGGGAGGCCCGCTTGTACGTCGAGCACAGGACCCCCCTCCACTTCCAATTCACCCTTGATCAAGGAGAGGGTTTTGATCTTGATGCCCAACTCTTGCTCCACATCGGCAAATCGCTGTTGATCTTCTTGAGTTCTCCAATCCAATAAAGAGGCGACATAGTATATCGGTCGTGGATGCTGGATATGCATGTCGCGGATGATGTTGAGCGCTGTTTTTCCCGTCGTGATCTCGTCATCGACCAACACGATCGTCTCGTCACCAGACACCGGATAGTCCGCATAGCAACGGTGTGCCATCGCGTGCGAATGCTCCTCCTCAAAATTCACGTAGGACTCGAAGTCCACGAGCAGCTCGCGGGTGGTGTGAACGTACTGAGCCCCTGCTTCGAAAACTTCATACATGCTGTGCCCTAACGCAGTGGCCGTCTCTGCAAAGCCGATGAACGTAACAGGACGCGGCAAGGTCAACTTGGCCGCCATCAACTGCTCATACGCAGACTTGGCCTGACGAGCATCGACCAGCCCTGCGATCACCTGTGCAAACAGCGGAGATTGCACCCCGTTCACTTCCTGATCGAACAGCAGAGCCAACGCCGCCCCGCTGAGCAAGGAAACATGAGCGGGCACCGGAATGTGTTTGCCTAATACCTTGCTGACAAAAAGAAACGCACGTTTTTTGTTCATCCGTGCTGCCATCGAGAACAGCGTGTCCAGCGGGAGTTGGAACGGGTTGTTCGTCACTGTCACGTGGATCTGGAGATCCCCGAGGATCTTATACGTATGCCTGACTTGGTTCTGGTTGATATGAGTGAATGTGTTGGTTTTCATGTAACACCCCGAATACGTTTGCTTTGGTGAGAATTCGTCTCGCCCAGTTCATGTGCGGCTTGAATTCGTTCATTTTGTTGGCATATTCACTTTTCACCACGCCGCCTGAGAGTCCGTTTCTCGGTTCCAAGATCCCGCGGGCATCTACAAATTCCTCGTAGGTCACAGCCGAGAGCGACTGCACGATCTTGATCTGGCTAGGATGGATGACGGTCTTGCCGACGATCCCATTTTCCTTGTCGAGCAGGACTTCGCGGATCAGTCCATAGTCTGCCAAGCTGTGCGGATGTACCCCATATTGTCGAGCGATCCTGATAATCCGGTCATCGAGACGATCTGTGCAGGGCGTGTGATGGGAGAAATATTCCCACACTGGGCCAGAAATCACAAAATGATCCTCAACCCGCCCCATGACATTGAGGATGTCTGCGATGCAACTTCGAATGGTGAGGATGTCGTAGATCGTATGATCGACGCTGCGACGAACCCCGAATAGGCTGGAAAAATCGGTAGCACCGATTCGCACAGTTAACACATACGCTCGGAAGTGCTGCAGGATTGCGCGAATGGCCATCAGCGTCTCGATGCGCTGTTCCGCATAGATGACTTCGGCGCTTTCCAGAATCGGTGAACCGTAGAGCACCGGCGCACGCTCTGCTTTGTGCAGATTGTAGTCATCGAGGCGGCGAAAATAGTCCCACCCGTTGTGCGGGGTGAACTTGGGGAAGAAAAAGCCCGTGATCCACATCACGTGTTCGCCCAAGCTCTCGATCATCCGTGTCACCTGCTCCGGGTTGCGCACACGGATAAAAAGCAAGGGTACATCGCTCGACGGCATGACGCCCTGCCGCACATAGCGGGCGATGCGATCGACTTGGTCGAAGAGCGTCGCTTCCGCCAGTTCGACTTCGTGATCGCCGATCGCATCCTCGAGGTCTAGCACCATCGAGACCAAGCCTTGGTGTTTTCGCTTCCAGATATCATCTGCGATCGTAGTACGTGTCGCAGGAGAATAGAGCGCGGCTCCCACGGCATAGGAGAGGATCTCCCGGGTGGAGGAATTGGTAAACGAAACAGGAGGCTTATAGAACCGCTCCAACTCTTCCGTTCGGGACAAGTAATCGAAGTATCGCACAGGCTGTCCTCCCTTGTTGACGGGCACATGATGATGAAAAAAATAATCCCTCGAAGAACAAGAGGGATTCACAATTGAGTCAATTAATGTTGAGAAGAACTGTCGGTCTCACTTTTTTTACGGTTCGCACTGTAGAGGATCGTTCCCAGGAACACAGCCACCAAGACGCTAAAGAACGCAACGTTCGGGACATGAATGCCGAAAACGGCGACCAACATCTTGGCTGCGATGATCGCAATCAAGAGAAAGGCTGCTTTTTCAAGTTCCGGGAACTTGTCCAGCAACTTCAGGAATACTTGTGCCACGCCGCGCATCATGAGGACGCCCAAGATACCGCCGAGGAACAAGACCCAAACTTCATTGCTGATCCCAAACGCGGCGACCACGCTGTCGATACTGAAGGCGATGTCCATCAGTTCGACCATCAGGACCGTTCTCCAGAACGAGAACCCTTTGTTTTCCGTCTCTTCTTCCTCGCCACCGCCGAACAATCCTTTGTAGGCGATGTAGAAGAGATACAGAGCCCCCACGACTTTTACAGCGGTGAAGGAAACCAGATACGTCCCGAGACCAATCGCGAGGAATCGGAAGACATACGCGCCGAGAATCCCGTAGAACAGCGCTCGCTTTTGCTGATTTTTCGGCAAATGCTTGACCATGACGGCCAGCACCAGCGCATTGTCAGCAGACAGCAAGCCTTCGAGCAAGATCAAACTCGCGATGACACCCCAACTGACAGGATCGGAGAGCGTCGCGGTCACATCTGCCCACGAGAAGAAATGCCCGTAGTTTTCACCGGCACTTTGTATAAAGTTTGTGATCCAATCCATGCTCTGATATCCTCCAAAAGTTACTTATTTCGAACCTGCAACCCAGCGCAATCCCCAACCAAACGCTTTGTCGAGGTCACGGTGACCGGAATAGAACTGCACCAGCCGTTCGATGCTGAACGTTTCGTCGTTGACGTTGGTGAGCATGGCGATTGCACACATCGCTTTTTTGTTGTCATGCTCGTTCATCTGTACGACGATATCCGGGCCGCCCTCTTGTTTGAGTGTGACGACGCCGTCCGCTTCGGCCCAATTGGTTACGCCTTCGTAGATGAAGGTGAACACGAGGATTCGTTTGAACTCTCGCAGTCTGTTCCCATCGATGCGAATATTTTCACCCGTTTTGACAGTCCCCGTGCGATCATCGCCATCCAGCAAGATGTACGGTTCTTGTTTCAACGAGCCGAAATTCTTCCCAAGGGACTGAATCAGTCCTTTTTGACCGTTTTTCAATTCGTACAGGCACGCGAGGTCCAAATCCACGCCCGTTTTGCGACGGAACAGGCCGCCTCCGCCTTGCTTGTGGTTCCAGTTCAAGTTGACCAGAATTTCGCCAAGCTTGTCCGATTTTTTTTCGAGGTTGATCTTGTCGCCGCGCTTTTTCAGCTCGATCTTGGTGAGGTTGACGGCAGGTGTTGGTGCTGGCTTTGCAGGTGCAGGAGCAGGCGGTGCAGATACGGGTGCTGCTGGAGCTGGTGTAGGTTTCGGTTGTTCTGTTGCTTCTTCTTGGACATCAATACCGAAGTTTTCACAGAGGGAATTGAGCCCGTTGGAGAAGCCCGAACCGACAGCGTTCACTTTCCACTCGCCGTTGTGACGGTACAATTCTGCAACGACGACCGCGGTCTCCACGGTGAAGCGTTCGAGATCATAGCGGACGAGTTCTTGTCCTGTGGACTCGTTGTCGATCCGCAGATAGGTTTGTTGTACGGAACTGAAGCTTTGGCCGCGTTGCTCCCCTTCGTAGATCGTGAGGGTGAACGCGATTTTCGCCACATTTGCCGGGATCAAACTCAGGTTGATCTTGAATTGCTTGTGATCCCCACGGCTCTGACCTTCCAGATATGTGATGAAGGGGGTCGACGGATTGTTGTAGAAAATCAGGTCTTCATCCCGCGATACTTTACCGTCTGCCCCCAGCAGGAACGCCGAGGTGTCCAGTTCGATCTGCGGAGCTGCTTGCCATCCGAGCCCGACAAGCAAGTGGGTCAGCCCAGGATGCGGCTTGGTTACATCAGCACGCTGGCCTTTGATGATCGTAGTCGATGTCATATGTTATTCGGCATCCAATCCGTAGTTTTTGCAGAGTGCTTGCAACCCGCCTGTAAATCCGCTGGCGATCGCTTGGAACTTCCACTCTCCACTATGGCGATACAATTCGCAGACGACGACTGCCGTTTCGACGGAGAACTCTTCGCCCAGATCGAAGTGCAGCACTTCACGGCCTGTCAACTCATCCACGACGCGTACAAATGCATTCGAGACTTGTCCAAAGTTTTGCCCACGCGCGTTGGCATCATGGATCGTGACTGTGATTCCGATGCGATGGATGTACGCCGGAACCAGGCTGAGATCGACTTTGATCTGCTCGTCATCACCGTCGCCATCGCCCGTGCGGTTGTCTCCGGTGTGTTGGACAGAATCGTTGCCGCCCGACAAATTGTTATAAAACACAAAGTCCTGAATACCTCTAGCCTTACCATCTTCGTGCAACAAAAATGCAGAGGCATCCAAATCAAAGTCGTGCCCGCCGTTGTACCGGTTCGTATCCCAGCCCAATCCGATGATCGCTTTGGTCAGGCCCGGATTGGTTTTGGTCAGGTCAATTCGTTGTCCCTTGGAAAGACTGATGGTCATGGTTACCCCTCCCATTTCAAAAAAGGGTCGCTGTTAGCGCGACCCCTGTTGGTTTACCCAAGTTATGCGACGTCCAGACCGTAGTCGCGGCAAAGGCCAGCCAAGCCGTCACGGTAGCCGCTGCCGATCGCGTTGAATTTCCACTCGCCGTTGTGACGGTACAATTCACCGACGACAACTGCAGTTTCTACGGAGAAGTCTTCACCGAGATCGAAACGGATCAATTCTTCGTTGCTGGTTGCGTTCACGATGCGCACGTAGGCGTTGGAAACTTGTCCGAAGTTTTGTGCGCGAGTTTCTGCCTCATGAATCGTGATGCAGAATGCGATTTTTTCGGTGGAAGCCGGTACAGTCGACAGGTCGATGTTGATTTGCTCGTCGTCGCCTTCACCTTCGCCGGTTTTGTTATCGCCGGTATGTTCAACCGAACCGTTTTCATTCTTCGGGTTGTTGTAGAAGATGAAATCTTTGTCGGAGCCGACTTTACCAGATGCGTTTGCGCAGAAAATCGAAGCGTCGAGGTCAAAGTCCTTGCCGCCATCGTATTTGTTGGTGTCCCAGCCCAAGCCGACTACGACTTTGGTCAGACCCGGATTGGTTTTGGTCAGGTCAACTTTTTGACCTTTCGAAAGAGAGATCGCCATGTGAGAAAGTACCCCATTTCTATTGGTTTATCGGTAGTTTGCTGCCAAGTGATCGACGTGCACCGCGTGCGCGCTTTCTCCGATCGCGTTGAATTTCCACTCGCCGTTGTGACGATAGATTTCCGCGACAATCAGTGCTGTCTTGCCAGCGTAGTTGTCCGAGAGATTGAATCGCACCAATTCTACGTTGGTCGCTTTGTTCAGCACGCGAATGTAGGCCGATTGGACCATACCGAAATCCTGTTTTCTGGCTTCGGCTTGGTAGATATTCACGACCGTCAAAATGCTATGTACATCAGCTGGCACTTTGGTCAGATCGACAAAGATCTGCTCATCGTCGCCATCGCCATCACCTGTCAGGTTGTCCCCAGAGTGAACGACAGACTTGCAAGCGCTAGACTTGTTGTAGAAACAGACGAGGTTTTGATCCTTGACCAGTTTCCCATCTGCATTCAAGAGCAGGGCCGAAGCATCGCAGTCGATGTCGACTTTGTGCTTTTTGGAACCGAACAGACCTTTTTTGGTGACTTCAGCGGGGTCCCATCCCAAACCGATGGTCAGGTTCGTCAGACCCGCATTTGTCTTGGTCAAATCGATTTTTTGGCCTTTTACGAGATTGATCGCCATGTTGTCACCTCCTTTTGATGTGGATTCTCGGCTACAGGCTAAATTCGCCCGGATTCAGGCCCAAGACACCGCAAATCTCGCGGACGACCTTTTTTTCCTGTTCATCAAAATCACCGTCAGCAGCACCAATCGCCGAACAGACACCGATGATCACGCGACCGACATCTGGTTTGCCATTGAACTTGCCGATGATTTTCAGGGCTTCTTGCTTGCCGATCATCGCATCGAATTCGAAGTTGCTGACGAAGTGGTTGAAGCGGTTGATGACGGTGTTCATATCAAACACCTTCAGTTCCTCACTGCGCCCGATGTAACCCGCCATTTTTTGTTTCTCGGTGGCGTCGATCGTACCGTCTGCTGCTGCGACGAGCGCGCAACCAGCAACGACCGCGTCCATAAAGTCTTTATTTTTAAACTTTTTCACTTGCTCTGCGATGCCAGCCTTGGTGCTGTTCAGCCAGTTTGTGAAAGTGCTCATTTGAAAAACCTCCGTTCCAGTCTCTACCTTCTATGGTACTACATGATGTTCGACAAATATATACTTTTTTTCCCTCGTTCTTGTCAAATATATGTATTAATTTAGTCGTTGTCATAAGTATCGTCAAAAATGATAGGATTCATTCGTAGATGTGACAAAACAAAAGGAAGCATCAGCGGGCCGATTGGCCATCCGATGCTTCCTGTGTCATGTGGTGGAGGTGAGGGGAATCGAACCCCTGTCCGAAGACCTCGCTACATGAGCTTCTACGAGTGTAGTCGTCTCATTTGGTTGTCGTATCGGGGACGCGGAGCGACACGCTGCCCTTCAACCAGCTCGTTTTAATTTAATCGGAGGACCACGGGCGATTCCTCTGACGATCCCGACTCAGTGACGTTCAACCCGCTACGCGGGAGATAGAGAGCTGAACGGATTCACAGACTAAGCTGCGAACGCGAAAGAGTTGTTGCTGTTTTTGTTAGCGTTTAAATTAGGTCCGCGTTTTTTACGTGGCCTCGCAGCCCCACGACTCGCTACTACATGCTCGAACAATCCCCGTCGAATCCAAGAACACCCCCGCGATAGAAAGCGGTACACGTTTAGTATACCATAACTCACGGTGCGAAACGGTGGAACTTCCTAGTATCCATGGAAGCTTTGCCAAACAGTCATTCCGTTTAGTACTTTTGGCGATCTCGCAGTGCGCGATCGATGTCTCGCTGTGCGTCTTTTTTCGCGACATCCTGACGCTTGTCGTAGTTTTTCTTGCCCTTCGCCAAGCCGAGCAGAACTTTTGCAAAGCCGTTTTTCAGGTAGATTTTCAGCGGGACCAAGGCATAGCTCTTCTCCTTCATCTGACCAAACAGCTTGTCGATCTGCGTCCGATGCAACAAGAGTTTGCGTGTGCGCGTCGGGTCGACATTGAATCGATTCCCGTGTTCAAAGTGCGAGATATGACAGTTGATCAGCCACGCCTCTCCACTCTGAATGCGTACAAAGCTGTCTCTGAGGTTCGCCTTCCCCTGACGAATCGACTTGATCTCCGTTCCGGTGAGGACGATCCCCGCCTCGACTGTGTCTTCGATAAAATAGTCGTGGTTCGCTTTGCGATTCTGCGCCAGAACTTTCGGATCATCTGTTTTCGTCGCCATCAGGTGCCACCTCCTCTTGTTCCAAACATTGTAGCTTACAAGTCACCAACAGTCAAGAGCGGAAAAAAAGCCCGCTGGTTAGCGGGCATTTCTGCGCTTCTTGTTGCGTTTCGCCTTGGCGATCACTTGCTTCAAATCGCCAAGTTCCTTCGGCGTGCGGCCGCTGCTGTTGCCAGCCGTTGCACCCGTTGGCGCACCTGTAGTACCCTTTGGCGTGGTCGTCATGCCGCCTGTACCACCCGCTGCGTTCGGCTTGCGCTTGGTGGCCGCCGTTTCCGTCTCGCTGCGCTTTTTGCCAAAGGTTTGGCGCTTTTCTTTTTTCTGCTTGACCTTGACTTCGTTTTCCTTGTTGCGTCGACGCTCGTTGTCCTTAGTATTGCGCAGGAGTTGGAAGTCGATCGTGCGATCGAGCTTGTTCGCCCCCATGCACTTCACGCGGATCGGGTCACCGATGCGGTAGATCTTGCCGGTGCGCTCCCCGACGAGGCAGTATTGCTTCTCGTTGAAGTTGTAGTAGTCATCGTCCATATAGGAGACATGAATCATACCTTCAATCGAGTTTTCCAACTCAACGAACATCCCAAATGACGTCACGCCGCTGACGATCCCGTCGAACACTTCGCCGACTTTGTCCAGCATGAACTCGACTTTTTTGATATCGTCCGTTTCGCGTTCCGCGTCAACTGCTACGCGCTCACGCTCGGAGGTGTGACGACCGACTTCCGGCATGATCGCTTGCAGACGTTCCTGGCGCTCATCGCTGAGTTTGCCGTTCGCGTTGACCACATCGCGGATGATGCGATGGATCTGCAAGTCCGGGTACCGACGGATCGGCGAGGTGAAGTGCGAGTAGTAGGTCGCTGCCAGACCGAAGTGACCGAGCGGATCGAACGAATACTTCGCTTGCTTCAGGGAACGCAACAGCACGGTGTTGACAATCCGTTCCTCCGGTTGGCCCTTGACCCGCTCCAGCAGTTCCTGCAGGGCCTTCGGTTTCACGCTCTTGCCGTTGCCGATTTTGAGGTGGTAACCGAAGTTGTGCACGAACTCATTGAAGCCTTGGAGACGTTCAGAATCCGGCTCTTCGTGGATGCGGTACAGGAATGGAACTTGCAGGTTGTAGAAGTGTTCGGAGACCGTTTCATTGGCTGCGAGCATGAATTCCTCGATGATCATCTCGGCAATCGTGCGATCGCGCTTTTTGATGTCCTCGACTTTGCCGGTTTCGCGGTTCACGATGACCTTGGTTTCTTGGAAGTCGAAGTCGATCGCGCCACGGTCGAAGCGACGCTGCTTGAGCTTCATCGCCAGCACTTCCATGTCCTTGAACATCGGGATCAGCTTCTCGTAGCGGTTGACCAATTCTTCGTCCGCTTGGTCGGTTACCAGCTTGTAGACGTTGTCGTAGGTCATGCGCTCCGTGGTATTGATCACCGAGGTGAAGATGTCATGGCGCACGAGTTCCATCGACGGCCCGAACTCCATCTCGCAACTCATCGTCAGGCGATCGACTTGCGGGTTCAGCGAGCAGATCCCGTTGGAAAGTCGATGTGGAAGCATCGGGATAACGCGGTCGACCAAATAGACCGAGGTGCCGCGTTTGTACGCTTCCTGGTCGAGCGGAGAGCCTTCGGTCACATAGTAGGTGACATCGGCGATGTGGACGCCAAGCAACCAGTTGCCGTTGTCGAGCTTTTTGACATGCACCGCATCGTCCAAGTCTTTTGCGTCGGCGCCGTCAATCGTGACGATCACTTCGTCACGCAGATCGCGACGACCTACGAGATCGCGCTCGGTGATGGTGTCTGGAATGTCGTTAGCCGCTTCCAGCACTTCGTTATCGAACTCCTCTGGCAAGCCGTACTTGCGGATTACCGAGAGGATATCGACGCCCGGATCGTCCGGGTTGCCGAGGATCTCCAACACGCGACCTTGCGGATTGCGCCAACCTTCTGGATAGGCGATGATCTCGACGACGACCTTCTGCCCTTCCTTGATCCCGCCGAAGTCCTCCTCCGCGAGGAAGATGTCTTGGCCGAGACGCTTGTCATCCGGTGAGATGAACGCATACCGCTTGGTCATCGAGGTGACCGTCCCGACCACCGTCTTGGTGGCACGTTCGAGGATGCGGATGATCTCACCCTCTTGGCGCGGGCCGTTGCCTTTTTTGTTCACGCGAGCGACGACGCGGTCGCCATGCATGGCTCCGTTCATCTCTCCTGCGGAAACGAATACGTCTTTGTCCCATTTGACCGGGTCTTCTGGAATGACAAAGCCGAACCCCTTGGATTTGCCTTGCAGACGACCGACGACCAAGTTCATTTTTTCCGGAACTCCGTATGTTGCGCTGCGAGTCTGAACGACCTTGCCGTCCTCTTCCATGACGTTGAGCAGTTGGACAAGTGCATCGGTCTCGTCCTCAGACTGGAGATCGAAGTACCCGACCAGTTCCTCAGCATTCATCGGTTTATATTCAAGACCGCGCATCAATTCGAGGATTTGTTGTTCTGTCAGCACGCTGGTCCCCCCTTTTGCGTATTGCGACTAGTTTGCTCATGCATTGCGATTGCTAAACAAAAGGAGGCTAGTTACCATAATTTGCCCCTTGTCCCAAGTATACCACGCTCTACAATTTATGTATGCACCGGGGGGCTAGTTGGCTTCTTGGGCACGAATGAACTGCACCACTTCCTGCATGACTTGCTCCGCTTCACAGTCCACACAGATCATGTGGCGCGACTGCGGGTAGAGCTGGAGGTTTTTCACCCCGCTGCGGGCCGATTCGTAGATGTAGGTTGCACTGCGCGCTTCCACGAGGTCATCGAGTTCACCTTGCAGCACCAGCAGCGGCATCTCGATCTCCTCCATCAGCGGTTTGGCTGTTTGCACGAGCCGACGGAAGTGGACGAGCGAACGCATGGGCGTGCTTTTGACTTTGGCGAGGTAGCGCTGGACATCCTCATCGGAGCGCGGGCTGCTCGGGTGGTTGCGCATCGATTTCTGGATCGCTTCCGTGATTGTTCTGAACAGTTGCTTGGGATTGATCGTGTAGATCGGCGTGGAGAGCAACGACAGCGAACAGATGCGGTCGCGGTACTTGTTGGAGAGGTAGGTGGCGATCAGACCGCCCATCGAGAATCCGACGACGTGTACCTGCTGGTGTTGTTGCAAGAGCTTGACCAATTCCTTCTCCGCGCTGTGAATCCAATCCAGCCAGGAGACGCGTTCCAGTTCGAGTCGTGTTGCGCCGTGCCCAGCAAGCGTCGGGGTATGTACTTCATGTCCTGCAGCGCGCAACCGCTCGGCCAACTGCCCGAGATCGGTCGGTGCGCCGGTAAAGCCGTGGATTAACAGACAAACTCCCATCCTCGCGTCCCCCCTGTATCGGGAATATGAAAAAAGTACCGCTCCATACTAAGGTATGAGAACGGTACTCTAGTGTTTGCTTACACAGTGTGCGAGATCAACCAAGCGACCCACAAGGTGAGGCCGATGAACGATAAGGCAAGACCAGCTGTGATACGTGCCAGCACCGCGTCAAAACCGCGCGCTTTGCGTCCAATCATCTGTTCAGCGCCCCCGGAGATTGCACCGGACAGACCTGCGCTTTTACTCGACTGCAACAGGACGACCAAAATCAAGGCAATCGCCACGACGACCAGCAAAATTTTTGCAAACGTCAACATCTAACTAACTCACCTCCAAAGGTGCGGAAGAGCCACACATTTACCCCATCTATTGTAGCACAAGCCAATTTTTAAGACAAGAAAAACGACCAGATCCGCAGGTGCGGACCTGGTCGCTTTTTTGTAAAACTTACTTCTTGAAGTTGTAGAACGCCTCACGACCGCCGAACTTCGCGGTGTAGTCGAGTTGGTCTTCGATGCGCAGGAGTTGGTTGTACTTCGCGACGCGGTCGGTGCGCGACGGTGCGCCGGTTTTGATCTGGCCCGCGTTGGTTGCGACCGCGATGTCAGCGATCGTCACGTCCTCGGTCTCACCGGAACGGTGCGAGATGACGGCGGTGTAGCCGGCACGCTTCGCCATTTCAATCGCGTCGAAGGTTTCGGTCAGGGTGCCGATCTGGTTGACTTTGACGAGGATCGAGTTGCCGACGCCCTTCTCGATGCCGTCTGCCAGGCGGGTGGTGTTGGTGACGAACAGGTCATCGCCGACGAGTTGGACTTTTTCGCCGAGGCGCTCGGTCAGCAGTTTCCAGCCATCCCAGTCGTCTTCGGAGAGACCGTCCTCGATCGAGATGATCGGGTACTTGGAGACGAGGTCTTCGTACATGGCGACCATTTCAGCGGAGGTTTTCTTGATGCCTTCGCCTTCGAGGTCGTATTGACCGTCTTTGAACATTTCGGTCGCAGCGACGTCCAGTGCGAGCATGACGTCCTCGCCCGGCTTGTAGCCTGCTTTTTCAATCGCGGAGACGATCAGTTTCAGCGCGTCTTCGTTGGATGCGAGGTTCGGGGCAAAACCGCCTTCGTCGCCCACTGCGGTGTTCAAGCCTTGCGCCTTGAGTACCGATTTCAGGGAGTGGAAAATCTCTGCGCCCATGCGCAGCGCTTCACGGAAGGACTCAGCGCCGACCGGCATGACCATGAACTCTTGGAAGTCGACGGTGTTGTCCGCATGCTGACCGCCATTGAGGATGTTCATCATCGGGACCGGCAGGGTTTTCGCGTTGAAGCCGCCGAGGTAGGTGTAGAGCGGCAGACCGAGGTGGTTTGCCGATGCGTGTGCGACAGCCATCGAGATGCCGAGGATCGCGTTCGCGCCGAATTTGGCTTTGTTGTCCGTTCCGTCGAGTTCGATCATGAACTTGTCGATGCCGACTTGGTCGAGCGAGTCCATGCCGATGATTTCCGGCGCGAGGTGTTCGTTGACGTTCTCCATCGCTTTCAGAACGCCCTTGCCATTGTAGCGAGACTTGTCGTTGTCACGAAGTTCTACGGCTTCGTAAGCACCGGTGGAAGCGCCGGACGGAACGATCGCACGGCCGATGGTGCCGTCTTCGAGTTCTACTTCTACTTCGATGGTCGGGTTGCCACGGGAATCGAGCACTTCACGAGCGCGGATGTCATAAATGATGGACATTAGAAAAACACTCCTCATATGTAGTCGTTTTTTTAGTTTTGGAGCAAGGACTTGCCGGTCATCTCGACAGGTTGCTGCACGCCGAGCAGTTGCAGGACTGTCGGGGCGAGATCGGCAAGCACGCCGCCTTCACGGAGTTCGACGCCCTGTTGGGTGATGATGAACGGAACCGGGTTGGTGGTGTGCGTGGTACACGCCTCACCCGTCGGCATGATCATCATGTCTGCATTGCCGTGGTCAGCGGTGATCAGCGCAACGCCGCCGACAGAGAGAATTTTCTCCACGATTTGGCCGAGGCATTCATCGACGACTTCCACCGCCTTGATCGTGGCTTCCAGAGAGCCGGTGTGACCGACCATGTCCGGGTTCGCGAAGTTCAGGACGATGAAGTCTAGATGTCCCTCGTCCAGTTTCGCCAGACAAGCTTCGGTGATGCCGTGGGCGCTCATCTCCGGCTGCAAGTCGTACGTCGCGACTCTTGGCGACGGGATCAGCACGCGCTCCTCCCCTTCAAATTCCGCCTCACGACCCCCAGAGAAAAAGTAGGTGACATGCGGGAATTTTTCGGTCTCCGCGATGCGCAGTTGCTTCATGTTGTTCTGGGTCAGCACTTCGCCCAACGTATTGTCAAGGTTGGTCGGTTTGTAGGCGACGAATCCGCCGACCGACTCGGAGAAGCGGGTGAGCGTAACGTAGTACAGGTCACGCGGGAACTTCGGGCCACGGTCGAAGCCACGGAAGTCTTCGTTGGTGAAGACTTGCGAGATCTGGATCGCACGGTCCGGGCGGAAGTTGAACATGATCACGCCATCGTTGTCCTTCATCAGCCCAACCGGGGTTCCATCCTCGTGCGTGATGACGGTCGGCAGGACGAATTCGTCCATGACGGAGGCATGGTAGGAGTCTTTTAGCGCTTGGATTGGATCGGTTGAGGTCGGGCCGTCACCGTAGACCATCGCACGGTAGGCTTTCTCCGTGCGCTCCCATCGCTTGTCGCGGTCCATCGCGTAGTAGCGGCCTTGGACGGTGGCGATCTGGCCGACGCTGAGTTCCTGCATTTTCGCTTGGAGGCGCTCGATGTAGGAGGTTGCCGTACCTGGGATCACGTCGCGTCCATCGAGGAAGGCGTGGACGTAGACGTTTTGGAAGTTCTGGCTGTGGCACAGTTCCAGCAGCGCGATCAAGTGGTTGATGTGCGCATGCACACCGCCGTCTGAGACGAGGCCGTAGAGGTGCAGGTTGGTGCCTTTTTCCTTGCAGTGGTTGATCGCGTTGAGGAAGGTTTCGTTTTGGAAAAAATCTCCCTCGCGGATCGATTTGGAGACGCGGGTCAGCTCTTGGTAGACGACGCGGCCGGCACCGATGTTGGTGTGACCGACTTCAGAGTTGCCCATCTGCCCTTCCGGCAGGCCGACCGCTTCGCCTGATGCTTGCAGGTGGGTGGTCGGGTAGGTGTTCCAGTAGCGGTCAAAAACAGGCTTCTTCGCCAGATACACGGCGTTGCCGGTGGTCTCCTGACGACAGCCGAAGCCGTCGAGGATGATCAGCGCGACCGGTTTAGGATGTGCCATAGAGGGTACCTCCTTTGGTAGATACACGAACTGCGTTCGCTTGCAGGTTTTTTAGTGAAAAGACCTCTTTTTAAGAGATTCTTTGACAGAGCCTCTTTACAGTGCCTCTTTTACGAGTTTTGAGAAGGAGCCTGGGTCGAGGGAAGCACCGCCGACGAGCGCCCCGTCAATGTCGGATTGGGACATCAGTTCTGCGATGTTGTCCGGTTTGACAGAGCCGCCGTATTGGATGCGGATCTGGTCTGCTGCTGCCTTGCCGTACAGGTCGGACAGGACCGTCCGGATGTGCGCGCAGACTGCATTGGCGTCCTGTGCAGTTGCGGTCATCCCGGTGCCGATCGCCCAGATCGGTTCATAGGCCACGACGCAACGGGTCACGTCCTCCACCGAAACCGCGCTGAACGCAGCCCGAACTTGCGACTCAACCAAGGTGTTGGTCACGCCTTGGTTCCGTTGATCGAGGTCTTCACCGACACAGACGATCGGCAACAGGCCGTGCTTGAGCGCTTGCTGCGTCTTCGCATTGACCGACTCGTCCGTTTCGCCAAAGTACTGACGGCGCTCGGAGTGGCCGATGATCACGTAGTTCGCCCCTGCGTCCTTCAACATGATCGCTGAGGATTCCCCCGTGTAGGCCCCCTCCTCCGCTTGGTGTACGTTTTGCGCACCCAGCTTGATACGGGAACCCTCCAATTGGTTGTGGAGCGGGTACAGCGACGTTGCAGGTGCGCAGATGACAACATCTGCAGCTTCTACACCTTGAATTTCTGCGAGCAGCCCTTCGAGATGTTCAACATAGGACAGCGCTTGGCTGACCGTCTTGAACATTTTCCAGTTGCCTGCGAGGATCGGTTTACGCATCGGGAAGTTCCTCCTCTATTTGTCCTTCAGTGCGACAACGCCCGGCAATGCTTTGCCTTCGAGGAATTCGAGGGACGCGCCGCCACCGGTGGAGACGTGAGTCATTTTTTCCGCCAATCCAGCCTTCTCAACCGCTGCGACCGAATCGCCGCCACCGACGATCGTCGTACCTTGACACTTGGCAACCGATTCCGCTACGGAATTGGTGCCTTTTGCAAAGGCTTCCATCTCGAACACGCCCATCGGGCCGTTCCAGATCACGGTGTTGGAGCGAGCGATGACCAGTCCGAAGGTTTTCATCGACTTCGGCCCGATATCGAGCGCCATCCAGCCCTCCGGCACGCCTTCCGTTTCCGCATCAACTACTTTGGTTTCCGCATCTGCCTTGAAGGCGGACGCCGCGACGAGGTCCTCTGGCAGGAAGATCATCACGCCTTCCTTCTCCGCACGGTCGAGCAGTTCCTTGGCAAGCGGTAGTTTGTCTTCCTCGACCAACGAATTGCCGAGGTTGTAACCCATCGCTTTCAGGAACGTGTTCGCCATGCCGCCACCGATGATCAGTTGGTCGACTTTGGCGAGCAGGTTTTCCAGCACGGTGATCTTGTCCGAGACTTTCGCGCCGCCGATGATCGCCGTGAACGGGCGGTTCGGGTCTTCCAGCGCGCGGCCCATGATGTCGATCTCCTTCTCCATCAGGAACCCAGCAACCGCCGGGAGGTAGTCTGCGATGCCAGCGGTAGACGCGTGTGCCCGATGCGCTGTGCCGAATGCATCATTGACAAAAACGTCGGCGAGCGACGCGAACGCTTTTGCCAGTTCCGGGTCGTTTTTCTCCTCGCCTTTGTGGAAACGGACGTTTTCCAGCAGGAGCACATCACCGTCTGCGAGCAGCGAGACGCGTTCTTGTACGGCCGGACCGATGGAATCGGCCGCTTTTTCCACGGGCTTGCCCAACAGTTCGGAGAGGCGTTTCGCGACAGGATCGAGGCTGTACTTCGCATTGACTTCACCCTTCGGACGACCGAAGTGCGAGGCGAGGATCACGCGGGCTCCGTTGTCGATCAGAAACCGAATCGTCGGCAAGGCTGCGACGATCCGGGTGTCGTCGGTGATCGTCTCGCCGTCGAGCGGCACATTGAAATCACAGCGTACCAAGACGCGCTGGCCACGCACGTCAATGTCTTTGACCGTTTGTTTGTTCATTTGGCGTACCTCCGGTATGTATGAGGATGACTTCCGATCATAGCAAATGAGGAGAATGAACCGAAATCCCATCCTCCTCATCATGCGTACTCGTTATGATTTTACCAAATGTTGCTTCCGAGGGAAACCAAATTCGGTCAATCTGTCATACTTTTTCAGTTGTACAGGCAATTATGTTATACTTACAGACCTTTTTCCTTCATGTACAGGCAGAGGTCGACGACGCGGTTCGAGTAGCCCCACTCGTTGTCATACCAGGAGACGACTTTGACCATCGTGCCATCGATAACCATCGTGGATAGCGCGTCGATCGTCGAGGAATTCGGGTTGCCGTTGTAGTCGATGGAGACCAGCGGCAGGTCGGAGTAGCCGAGGATGCCTTGGAGGTCACCGTTGGCTGCTTCTTGGAGCATTGCGTTGACTTCCTCAGCGGTGGTTGCTTTTTCGACTTCAACGTTCAGGTCGACGACGGAGACGTTCGGAGTCGGGACGCGCATCGCGAAACCGTTCAGCTTGCCTTTCAGTTCCGGCAGTACCAGCGAGACGGCCTTGGCCGCACCGGTCGAGGTCGGGATGATCGACATCGCAGCTGCACGGGAACGGCGCAGGTCTTTGTGCGGCAGGTCGAGGATCATCTGGTCGTTGGTGTACGAGTGAACCGTGGTCATCAGGCCATGCTTGATGCCCAGTTTCTCGTTGAGGATCTTCGCAAACGGTGCCAGACAGTTGGTCGTACAGGACGCGTTGGAGATGATGTGGTGGTTCGCCGGATCGTATTTGTCTTCGTTGACGCCCATGACCACGGTGAGGTCTTCGTTGGATGCCGGTGCGGAGATGATGACTTTTTTCGCGCCGCCTTCAATGTGAGCTTTGGCCTTGCCTGCATCGGTGAAGCGACCGGTAGATTCGACGACGATGTCGACTCCGAGTTGGCCCCACGGAAGTTGAGCCGGGTCTCTCTCAGCGAGCACTTGGATCGCTTTGCCGTTGACGATCAGGGTGTTGCCTTCTGCTACCACTTCGCCTTCGAAGATGCCGTGAATGGAATCGTACTGGAGCATGTGCGCGAGGGTTGCTGCGTCGGTCAGGTCGTTGACCGCCACGATTTCGACACCTTCACGGCCGAAAGCTGCGCGGAACACGTTACGGCCGATACGGCCAAATCCATTGATACCAATTTTGATCGTCATATGAAAATCTCCTCCTTGGTTCTCCTATCGATTCGGTTCTTCTCGTCTGTTTTCTAATATGGCATCTGCCACTGCCTCGTCTGTGACCAAGACGTTGATCGGACAGCCGTGGGCAACGGCAGAGATTGCTTCCGCCTTGGACTTGCCACCAGCGACGGCGACGATGCGCTCGATGTGCTTGAGGTCACTGAGCCTCAACCCCACCGTATTCATCGCGTGTACGATGTTGCCGCTACGGTCAAAATAATACCCGAACGCTTCTGCGATCGCGCCCTGTCCGGCTAGTTGATCGATTTTGGCTTCTGGCAGATTGCGCCGTCTGGCCATAGGAATAGCTTGCCCGATCCCATGAACGACCATCCGAGCACGTCGGATGCGCTGTAGCGTCTCTTGCACATGCGGCTCTGAGATGAACGACTGCAAAGCCTCGTCGCTCATCAGGTCTGGCGCGTGCAACAGCCGGTACGTCCCGCCAAGTTGTGCGGCGAGCCGGGATGCGATCGTGTTCGCTTGAAACTCCATGTTCTCGCCGATGCCACCTCGGGCTGGAGCGACTTCGATGCCGAGTTGCGTCTTGGGCATCTGCTCCGCGAGCGTGGCAACGGTGGTGCCACCGGTGACCGCGAGGATGTCTCCTGCACGCAGGATGCTGCGCACATAATCGGCGGCGGCGTGGCCGAGCGCCTTTTTCACCAAGGGGTCAAGGTCGGCGTCACCCGGTACGATACAGACTTTCTGCAGGCCGAGGAAGTCCGCCAGACGGCGTTCCTTTTTGCCGAGGCCTTCGATCTCGTGAATCACGTCGGCCAGCTCATCGAGGAGCGTCTTGCCCGCGTCGGTGAGATGCATGCCGACCGTTTCGATCGTCAGCAGGCCCTGTTCCTTGAGGAAGTCCACTTCGGCGCGCAGGATTCGTTCCGTTGTCTGAAGCTGCTGGGCCAGAGCGCGTCGTCCGATCGGTTGTGTGAGAAACAGATGATGCAGGATGCGGTAGCGCTTCTTCATCATCGTCAGAAGATCAGGCACTAGTTGTTGTTGAAGCGCCAGCAGTTCGTTTTGCAACTGGGAAGTCCTCCCTTCGTGGGTCACGCAATGTCCCGCATATGCATATTATGTCCCACTTGCTCCGAAAAAAGTGCAGACATTCCGTCTGCTCAAGTTCATCATATCCAACTCTTGGAGAGAACGCAACCCTTACATCATGAATTGGAGGTATTCTTATTCTTCATAGCGCTTGCGTTGCGAGGAGGACGGCAAGCCTTCTTCCTCTCGGTATTTGGCTACGGTGCGGCGGGCGATCTCGATGCCTTGCGCCTGTAGCAAGTCTGTAAGTTTTTGGTCGCTGAGCGGCTTTTTGGGGTCTTCCGCTTGGATCAGACGACGAATTTCCGCCTTGAGGCTTTCGGCGGAGGCACCATCGCCAGACGAGGTTTGGACACCGGAGTTGAAAAAGTATTTGAGTTCAAAAACGCCGCGCGGCGTCTGCGCGTATTTGCCGGTCGTCGCCCGCGAAATCGTCGATTCGTGCAGGCCGACCTGTTCGGCCACTTGGCGCAGGGTAAGCGGTTTCATCGCAGAAACGCCTACATCAAAAAAGCCACGTTGCATCTCCACGATCTTGCTCGTGACGTTGTAGATCGTCTGGCGGCGCTGTTCGAGCGATTTCAACAGCCAGAGCGCTCCGCTGAGTTTGCCGTTGATGTACTCGCGAGTTTCCTTGTGCGAGGGGTCGTTGGTGTTCAGCATGTTGCGGTAAAAATCGTTGATGTGCAACTTGGGATACGCCCGGTCATTGACGACAACCACATAGTCCTGCCCGACCTTCTCCACGTTCACATCGGGGATGATGTAATGCGGAATCTCCGTGGAAAACAGGCGGCCCGGTTTGGGGTCGAGGGTTTTGATCAAATCGACCATGCGCTGGACATCCGCAGGAGAGACACCCAGTGAGGAGGCGACGCGAGTGATGCGACCTTGGGCGACTTCCTCTAGATAGTGGTCGATCAGCGGGTAGATTTCGCGAGGGATCTTGACCTGTCGCGCCCGGTCGTTCTCCAGTTCCGCAAGTTGCAAGCGCAGGCATTCGCTGAGGTCTCGTGCTCCGACGCCGGTCGGTTCGAAGGTTTGGATTGTTTTCAAAACCGCTTCGGCGGCTTCGAGATGGACACGTAGCGTCATCGCGCACTCGGGCAAACTCATCGTCAGGTAACCGTTGTCATCGATGTTCCCGATCAGATAGCGCCCGATGCGCAGATCCTCTGGGGAGAGTTTTTGCAGACGCAATTGGTCTTGCAGGTGTTCGTGCAGTGACTTGCTCTGGGAGACGTTGGCGGTGGGATCGTAGTCCTCGCCTGCTGTCACGGGCGCGGTGTTACGAACACCTGACGAATCGCGTTGCATCCGCGCGAGTTCCGACCAGTCGATGCGCGGGTCGGACTCAATCACCGGGTTGACGGCGAGTTCGCCTTCTAGGAATTCCAGCAGTTCCAGCGATGAAAATTGCAACACCGTGATCGCTTGGCGCAACTCAGGCGTCATCACCAAACGCTGCGACTGTTCCTGCCACAAACCGTACCCCATCTGCATCGCTCGTGTCCCCCCTTTTTCCGAAAAAGCATCATTACCGTATAGTGTAGCAGAACGGCAGACGTTTGGCGACGCGCTTAGGCGTAGAGGACGTGGACGTCGCCGCTCGGATCGAGCAAGGCGTAGCGAACGTCGCGCAGATCGTAAATTTGCAGTTGGGAGAGCGTTTCGCGCAGCCACGGCTCGGTGACGCCCGCCTTCATCAAGTTGTCGTAGATCATCTTGCCCTGTTGGATCAGCGGGACGGGTTTCTCCAGATGTGTGCCCATGCGGCCGACCTCCTTTTTTGGATGCTCGTCTGTACAGCATGTGCTTGTGGGGAGGAAAACATTCATAGGCATAGAAACAAGGGGATGCCGCATAGTCTGTGAGAGCAAGTGAATTTTTTGTATAGGGGGAGACTGCCTTGCGGATTGGATTCATTGGAACCGGGAGTATGGGAAGCATGTTGATCCGCGCATTTGTCACATCGACGCTTTCCTCGGAAATCCAGGTAGTCGCCTGCAACCGCAGCCCGGAAAAGTTGGCACAGCTCCAGACTCGGTACCCGCACTTGCAAGTCTGCGCCACTGCGGAAGAAACCGTGTCGGCGTCTGACGTCGTCTTTTTGTGTGTAAAACCGGGCGATGCACCCGATGTGATAAACCGCGTCCTGCCGTATCTGCGTGATGACCACACGTTCATCTCGATCAACTCGGCCATTTTGTTGGAGGAGATGGAAGCGATCCTCCCCTGCCGTGTACACAAAGTGATTCCGTCGATCACACAGGTGGCGCTGGCTGGTGTTTCCTTGGTGATGCATGGATCGCGCACGACGCATCGGGAGCGGCATGATCTGGAATCGTTGTTGGGTGCGATCTCGAAGCCGACTGTGGTCGAGGAAGCGGACTTGCGGGTATGTTCCGACTTGAGTTCGTGTGGCCCGGCGTTTTTGGCGACGTTGTTGCAGGAATTTGCGATGGCGGCGGTGCGTCAGGGCGGGATTCCACGCGACTTGGCGGATACGCTGGTCAAGGACATGACGTCGGGACTCGGCAAGTTGCTGACAGAGGAAGGGTTTGAGTTTGGCGATGTCATCCGCAGGGTGGCGGTTCCGGGCGGGATCACGGCGGAGGGGATCAAAGTGCTCCAGCCGTCGATGTCGGGGATTTTTGACCAGCTGTTGGTGACGACGAGGTCGAAAGCGCACAGTCATGGGAAAAAAGTGGCGGAAGCGGCGGTGAAGGTGGAGATCTCGGAGTTTGAGGACTGATACTTACGGTCGCGGATGGAAAAAAGCGCAATGCCGCCGGGGGCGGGGTTGCGCTTTTTTGGTGGGAAATAGGAGGTCTAGATATTTCCTTGCGGTTTAGCAGGCTTCGGTAACTTTTTGTAGGCTTCTTCCTCTGTGGCAATCTCGTCAGCTAGTTGAGTGGGGTCGATCGCTTCCTTTTCATTGTGTAGTTGCTTGTCCTCTGGATGTTTTGGATCGTGGGCGAATTTGCCTTGTAGCATTCCTGTGAGGACGTAGTAGCTCTCTTGTGGGACGGCGACATCACGATGGTCTTGGCACAGAAAGAGAACGACCTCTTCTCCTGGCGTAAAGTCTGGATAGCCTTCAGAAACCCACGTCGTATTGCCGACCTTTCCTTTTTCAATGCGCACGGCGATGTCTTTCGCGTAAGGCTCACCTTTGAAGGTTTTGCCCACATGGACGACTACATCTGTTTGGATGACGTTTCGTACATCTTGACCGCGCTCCCCGTTGGGATTGCTCCACGCACTCGGGAGAAGTTCTTTTACTTTTCCGTGTATGATTACGTCCGATTCGCCTACTAGTTCCGTTTTGGATTTGGCCGCGATAACGCCTTTGACCACGATTGTATTAGGTTGGGATGTTTGAACTTCAGGTACAGGAGCAGATGTAGTTGTGATTGCTGTGTTCGAAGACATCGAGTAGTAACCAAAAACCCCTATGCAAATAGATGCACCGAAGAGGATAGCGGTGGCCTTTTTCATATATAGATGCTCCCCCTATTTGTAGAGGAACAGGATGCCGTTTTTATCATCTTGTTCAATCGTTCGCTTTTTAGTCTCGCCCATCTGACTGCTACTGTACATGGTAGCCTCTGTGTCGGTGGTATGTTCTAATCCTAGCAGATGGCCTATCTCATGGGTGATGTTACCCCCAATATCATAGTTTCCGCTCGAACCATCGTTGGCGAATGGGTATGAGACATTGATATCGAGATCCGCCTCTACAATTTTATTGGTCGTGGAATTGACCAAGGTCGAAGTGATCATCAAATAATTGGGTGTGCCACGAAATCCGCGAGTGATGTCGTTCGAATTGTTTTGCACAGGGGAATTAGTCAATGAATGTTCGAAAGAACTTTGGTAGACCAAGTTACCTGCACCTGCATTATTCCATTGAGAACAAGCCGTGCTGATTGCTTGCTTCGTTTCAGCTGAGAATCCATTATAAGCATGGACATAAGCAGGTACTGGGCTATACCCTCTGGAGTTAAGCGACCAGGCATGGGCAGCTCCAACGCCAAGCGATGTGCCCATTATGATTGTTAAAATGCCCATCCCCCATTTTTTAACTTGCATCTCGCCGCCTCCTTACTAACTTTTAATAACTAGAATTTTTATATCATAAAACAGTTAGACACTCAAGTTGAATTTTCGTATTTGCACTTAAAGAGCATATACGAAAGGTGATGGACATTTAGATGACGCAAAAAAAACCTCAACGATTCTCATGAGGTTTTTTCCTTGTGCTGTGCTTGTACATTTGTGGCCAAGTGTTCTATTGAGAAAAGACGCCAAATTCTAGAGGCATTAAAAAAGGATGTCCTCTTGAGACCTACGATGTTTCCGTGAGGTGTTCAATGGTGCTACTTGTTGCGATTGCTGTATGCCCAGTGATTTGTCGGGCCGTGACCAGTACCGAGGCCGAGGGTGTCGCGGATCGCGCAGGTGATGAATTCTTTGGCGATGGCGACGGCTTCGCGGATCGGTGTGCCTTTGGCGAGTTCGGCGGTGATTGCCGCCGAGAAGGTGCAACCGGTGCCGTGTGTATGCTTGGTTTCGTGGCGCGGGGAGACGAATTGTTCGAAGGTCTGACCATCAAAGAGGATGTCGAGTGCATCGCCACCTTCGAGGTGCCCACCTTTTACCACGACATACTTCGCGCCAAAGTTATGGATACGGCGGGCAGCTTCCTTCATATCCTGTATCGTCTTCACTTCGCGGTTGGTGAGAACTTCCGCCTCTGGGAGGTTGGGTGTGACGACGGTGGCAAGTGGAAGCAGCCATTCAATCATGGCTTGCTGAGAGTCGTTTTCGAGGAGCTTCGCCCCGCCCTTCGCGACCATGACGGGATCGACGACGAGGTTGGGGATGTTGTGTTGCTTGATTTTTCGAGCGACCGTTTCGATGATCGGGACTTGGGAAAGCATGCCGGTTTTGACGGCGTCGATGCCAAGGTCGGTGGCGACAGCGTCTATTTGTTGTTCAATGGCTTCAAGCGGCAGGTTGTAAATGCCGTGGACGCCCAGTGTATTTTGCGCCGTGATGGCGGTCAATGCGCTCATGCCATACGCACCGAGCACGGTAAAGGTTTTGAGATCGGCCTGAATCCCGGCTCCTCCGCCGGAATCACTGCCTGCTATGGTCAACGCACGAGCGATTGTTCGAGGCTCTGCCATGTTGGTTCCCCCTCTAGGTGAATTGCTAGAGTTATTGTAACAGAATCTGGGGAGTTGCAAAATGGCAAGAGTTCGTGTAGTATAGCAAGTGTTCTCGTTTGAGGGCACACACAACTGGATACAGCGCATGCACCCGTTGTCCAACGGATAGGACGCAGCCCTCCGAAGGCTGAGGTCGGGGTTCGATTCCCTGCGGGTGCGCCAAAGGTAAAAGACTTCCACACTAGGTGGAAGTCTTTTTTTACAAGCAGGTCATTAAGCATCTTGTTCCAAACTTTCCAGTGCTTGATCCCAAAGTCTTGCCTTTTCCAAATACCAAAAGGAATGCAACGCATCTACAAATTGGTCATTGGCGGTTTCACAATTTCTCGATCCCTTCAGTTCGAATTTTACATCTGTATTATTCATTATCGAAATTTTCAAATTTATGCAGTTTTAAGTTCCACTGATAAAAAAAGACCCTCGAAAACATTGAGGGTCTTTTTCTACCATTAAGGCTACTCTACTCCCGACCGCTCACCTGCGACACGATCTCATACGAATGCAACCGCTTCGCATGGTCAAAAATCTGCGCATTCACGATGATCTCATCCGCTTGCGTCTGGTCCAGAAACGCTTGCATCTTCATCCGCACCGTCTCCGGGCTTCCGATGATCGTGCTGCTTTGGCGCTCTTCCAACGCCGCTTTTTCAGCATCGGTCCATAGCCCCTCCATACTTTCCACCGGGGGGTTCAACTGACCAGGACGTCCGCGGATCAGGCCCAAGAATTGTTGTTGCATCGAGGTCGCTAACCAATGCGCTTCCTCATCGGTCTCCGCTGCGATGACATTGACCCCAACCATCGCATAGGGCGCCTCCAGAACTTCGGAAGGCTGGAAATAATGACGATAGGTCGCCAACGCCGGCAACGTGAAGTTCGGTGAGAAGTGACTTGCAAATCCAAATGGCAACCCCAACTGACCCGCCATCCGCGCACTGAAGTCACTCGATCCCAACAGCCAGATCGGGATGTTCAACCCTTCACCGGGAACGGCTCGCACCCGACGGGTATTCGGTTCCTCTGCGGGTTCCAGAAAAGCTCGCAACTCCGCCACTGATTCCGGAAAATCCTCGCCATATCGTTCCGGCCCTCGACGCAAGGCTTGGGCGGTGACCTGATCGGTGCCCGGTGCACGTCCCAGCCCGAGGTCGATCCGGCCCGGATACAGCGATTCCAAGGTGCCGAACTGTTCAGCGATGACCAACGGCGCATGGTTCGGCAACATGATGCCGCCTGAACCCACGCGGATCGTCGATGTCCCGCCCGCGATGTACCCGATGACGACAGATGTCGCTGAACTCGCGATCCCCGTCATGTTGTGATGCTCGGCAAGCCAATATCGATTGAAGCCCCATCGCTCGGCATGACGCGCCAGATCCAAACTGTTGCGCAGCGCAACGGCTGGCGTGCTGCCCACAACGATCGGAGCTAGGTCTAAGACTGAAATCGGTATGTCACGAAGACGCTTGGTTGTAGACATTGGTGTGCTCCTCCTTTGGTTCCACTCCCCTCTAGTTTGGACTTTCGAGAGGTAGAAAAATGTGAAGATCATCACAAAAAAACCAGCGAACCGTTCTCGCTGGTTTTTCGCTTGGGTAGAGCAATGCCGTCGCGTCGCGAAAAAACCCCTCTACTAGCATCCAGTAGAGGGGTTATCCTTATCGCTTCAAGCCTTCCCCTGCATAGGAGACTAGCGGGGAGATCTCCCCGGCTTCTTCCGCTGCTCGCCCTGCCTTGTGCATCCATTCACGGTGCAGGTTGAGCACCAACGCTCTGGCCGTCTCCGGGCTGTCTGCGCCGGTCGCGTTTTTCAGCGGAGCGAACTCCTCCTCGCGCTTCGCCATCACGACGCTCATGTTGTCGGCAAAGGGGAAGGTGTCAAAGAAAAACAGCTCGTACTTGTAGGCATCCACTTTCCCGTGTACGGTCTGGATGGTTTTTCTCGCCACTTGGTAAGGGAGGCTCGCCTCAGACATCTCTTCCACGAAATCGAGGCGGAAGAGGTGGATTGAGATGTTCGCATTGCGGTACATCAAGGCACCGCTCTCGTCGCGAGCGTTTTTCAGGGAATCGGGCAACTCGGTGTACTCGATGACGGCGGGACGTCCGTTTTTCAGGCCGAGCACGCCGACTTTTTCCTCCGGGTTGGTGCGCTCGATGACTTTGCTGGCTACCGGATGGTTGAAATGGCTCGCGAAGCCGACAAAGTCTGGATCGGCCGGTTTGATCAGTGCGTTGTCTACATTGTAATAGAACAGCCACTCGACACCGCGCTTTTTCAGATCGGCCAACCCACCTGCTCGACGCAAGGCAGAGAAGCAACCGCCGTTGCCGTTGGGTACCATGCAGACGGTGGATGGGGTTTTCAACAACACTTTGCCATCCAAGTCCACAGCTGGGATCACGTCCTGTTGGAAGAACGTCAACTCGCTCTCCGGGTACCCGAAAAACGCATGCTGCTCAAAAAACGCCACCGTGTCCTCGTGGTTATCCGGGCTCGTCATGATGTACCACGGGATCGTCGTGCCTGCGCGCTGGGAGAGGTTCAGCAGGCGTTCCGCTTGCAATTGGAACAGCGATTTGTGTGAAGGGAGCCCGATGTCAAAGGTGCCCTTCGGACCTTCGTGGCCCAAACGACTGCCTTGTCCACCGGCGACCACCAAGACGCCGACTTTGCCTGCGCGCAGGAGTTCCATGCCTTGCTTGTGGAAGTCCTCGCGTTGTGCGTCCGTGTACTCCTCCCAACGGTTCGCTTGCAAAGGCTCCAAGGAGAGGCTTTTTTGTTCGTTGTGCATGTTCTGGTAGATCGTGGCGAGCGCTTCGAAATCGATGCCCTCGATCTGTTTTGTCAACGCCGCTTGTTCCGTGGCGGTGAGTGTGTCGTAAAATTCCACGAGTTGCTGTTGGCCATACTTGTTCAAAACTTCCTGCATCCGTTACATCTCCTTCTCTCTCGACTCTTAGTGCCAGTATATATCAAAAACAGTGAGGGCTAGTAGCAAGAGCAACCCGAGCAACATCGTCCAGAGATCCGCGAGACGCAGTTTCAGGTGCATGCTGGACGTTCGGCGGTTGCCGAAACTGCCGTAGCCTCGCGCTTCCATCGCCATCGAGAGGTCTTCGCCAAGTTGCAAGACGGAGAGCAGGAGCGGGATGACCAGCACGGGAATGTCTCGCACGCGCAATCCGCCAAGTGCAGCGTTGGAACGTCCTCGTGCGCGAGTGATCCGGGAGAATCGCTGCAGTTCGCGCAGGATCACCGGGATGAAACGCAACATGAGCGAGACGGCGAGTGCGAAGGCTTCCACAGGTAGTCTCAGCCGCGTCAGTGGAGCGAGGGCTTGTTCGAGCGCTCGTTTCATCCGCAGTTGGCCCGTCGTGGCGGAGAGCAGGACGCCGAGGATCAGGACGAGCAGAACTTGATAGACCTGTGCAAATGTATAGGCGGCCGATTCTAGGTTGAATCCGATTCCCCCGCTGAATTGAAGTCCTGAGAGCAGAACGGAGAAGATCAGGAAGTAGAGAAAGGGCTTCGTGACGCGCAGCAGTTCCGGATACGAGGCTTGCGAGACGAGCAGGACGGCGAGTGTTAGCAACGTTCCGATGAACAAGCCAAGCCATGTGGACTGCATGAGCAGACCGATGGACAATGCGACATAAAACACCCACTTGCCACGCGGGTCGAGCCGGTAGATCAAGGGTGCGGGGGCAGGTTCGGCGGGAGGCGTAGAGTCCTGCGGATAGTTATCTGGCCCACTTTCCACAACTTCCGTTGCATTCGTAGCTTCCACAGCAGAAACTACCCTTCTGACTCCGACCTCCCCACTCACTTCGCGCTGCTCCAACTGCCCCACGATCACATCGGCCAACGCCTCCGCAGACAGCACACCCTGTGGAAGTTCGAACCCTGCCCCGCGCAAACTTGCCGCCGCTTGCAAACTCGCGGGAAGCCCAATTCCCGCTCGCACCAACATCTCCGGCCTCGCACACAGCTCCTCTGGGGTGGTCTGTGCCAGCAATCTCCCGCCGCGCAGGACCAACACCCGATCGGCGATCGGGAAAAACGCATCCAAGTCATGCGTCACAATCACCAACCCACCATCCGTCCGCCGCTCAGCCCAAGACTTGCACCATTCCACCAGACGTTCCGTGCTCTGCGGGTCAAGCCCGGCAGTCGGCTCGTCGAGAAAAAGCCAGCGCGGGTCCACCGCCAACGTCGTCCCGAGCGCCACCCGGCGCTTTTGCCCTCCACTTAGTACCAACGGCGATTGCGGCAAAATCTCCTCAGACAATCCCATCTCCACCAACGCTTGCCGTGTCCGCCGTGCCACTTCCGCACGCGGCAACCGCAACGGTTTCAGCGAATACGCAAACTCCGCCTCCACCGTCCGCGCAAACAACTGCTGCTCCGGCGATTGAAACACCACGCCGATCGAGTTCTGCAACTCCCGGTTCATCCGTTTCCCGTCCCAGAGTTGCACACCCTCGTACTCCACCTGACCCGACGTCGGGCTTTGCAACCCGGTGAGCAAGTCCAACAGCGTGGACTTTCCAGCGCCGGTCTGCCCGATCAGCAGCGTGATGCCACCGCCGATCTCACACGACACCTCCTGCAGGATGCTCTGCAACTGCACCTCACGCACTCGAATCGTCATCGCACCACAGCTCCCAACTGCGCGGGCAAAAGCGGCCGTGTCCGCAACGCGACCCCGCGCCGCTCCAACGCCCGCGCCACCTGTACGACATAAGGAGGCGCGAAACCTAACACCTCACACGGAGTCCTTTTTTCCAAAACAGAATCCTCCGCTCGACTCGCTCCAACGCTGTCACTCGCTCCCTCCACCCCGCCGTCATAGAAAAACGCCTCCGGCGTCCCGTCAAAAACCACCCGGCCCGCCTCCAGCGCCACGACACGCTCCGCATGCGCTACCTCATCCATCCACTGCGTAATCCACAGCACCGTCCGCCCGGCCCGATGCAACGCCTCGGCAACTTGCAAAAGCCGCGCTCGCGATTCTGGATCGAGCATCGACGTCGCTTCATCGAATACCAACGTCTCTGCCTCCATCGCCAAACACCCTGCAACTGCCAGCAGTTGCTTTTGCCCGCCAGAGAGCGTCGTCACTTCCGCGTCCTTTTTAGGAAGCAACCCCACCAGTCCCAACGCCGACTCGACCCGTTTCGGCATCTCCTCCGGCGGCACCGCCAAGTTTTCCAACCCAAAACAGACATCCTCCCACACCGTCTCGCCCACAATCTGTGCATCCGGGTTCTGAAACACCAACTGCACCCGACCATCCGCACGCTCCACCGTCCCCCGCGATACGGGCAACAATCCCGCCAAGACCCGGCCCAACGTGCTCTTGCCACTCCCGTTGCGCCCGACGAGCGAAACCCACTCTCCACGGGCAATCTCCAGATCCAACTCCTGCAAAACGGGATGAATCCCTTCTGCTCCCGTAAACGCGACGGAGACCTCCGCCAACCGCAAGATCGCACCCATCGCCATCCCTCCTCTTTTCACATACCTTCCAATATGGTAGAATCCGATTGTCAATCTTATATCCTATCAAGTTAACATTAGAACGGAGGAACTGCAATGAATTCAAAACTGACCGTGCGCGGCCTGGTCTTTAGCGCGTTGTTTGCGGCACTCATCGTCGTCTTTAGCAATGTGAACATCCATCTCGGCTTCACCCCAGTTCCGATCACGCTTGGCAATATGGTCGTCATGCTCGCGGGCGTCCTGCTCGGTGCAGGCTACGGATTTTTCTCGATGCTGCTCGTGATCCTCTTGACCCTGCTCGGCCTGCCGATGCTCCACGGCACAGGCGGCCTCGCCGTCCTCGCCGGCCCGACTGGCGGCTACGTGATGGTCTACCCGATCTGCGCGATGCTCGTCGGGATGGTGGCTTCCATGATCAAGGGGAACGGTCTCATCTCGGGCCTCTCGCTCGCTGTCGTCGTATTTGTCCTCGGGGCGCTGCCGTGCTACGTCGGGGGTGTCGCGTGGTTGATGCACGTCACGGGCATGACGTTGGAAAAAGCGCTCGTCGCAGGCTGCTACCCGTTCCTGCTCGGAGATGGCATCAAGGCAATCGCCACCGCCTTGATCTGCCTGCCGATCCGCCACCTCTATCCGGTGTCCCGCTTGGTCGGCACCAGCACTTCTAAAGTCGCAAACCTTCGCTAGTTGAGCCAAAAGCCCCGGATCTGCACAGGCAGATCCGGGGCTTTTTTGGACTACGCGCGCTGTCGTTCGTACTGGTCGATCGCGTCCGTATGCTGCAACGTCACGCCGATGTCATCCAGTCCAGCGAGCAGCAGGTGGCGCCGGTAAGGATCGACGGTGAAGGGAATTTCCCAGCCCGCGTCATCGCCAATCACTTGCCGTTGCAGGTCGACGGTGAGCGTCAGGGTGTGCGCAGCGCTTTTGGCAAACAGCTCGTCGACGACGGTCTCGGGCAGCGGGATCGGGAGGATGCCATTTTTGAAACAGTTATTATAGAAGATATCCGCAAAAGAGGGGGCGAGGATCGCACGGAATCCATAGTCAGCGAGCGCCCACGGCGCATGTTCGCGAGAGGACCCACAGCCGAAGTTGTGGCGGGCGAGCAGGATCGTCGCACCTGCGTTGTGCGGCTGGTTCAGTTCAAAGTCTGGATTCAGGCTTCCGTCCGGCTGGAACCTCCAGTCGTAAAAGAGAAACTGTCCAAATCCCGAACGCTCGACACGCTTCAGAAATTGCTTCGGGATGATCGCATCCGTGTCCACATTGACACGGTCAAGGGCGGCGACGCGCCCGGTGTGAGTTACGAACGGTTCCATACATATGCCTCCTCACGGCTGATGTACGCGGCGACATCGACGAAGTGTCCCGCGATGGCTGCCGCAGCAGCAGTCGCCGGAGACACGAGATGTGTACGCGCCCCACGCCCTTGACGACCTTCAAAGTTGCGATTGGATGTGGACGCGCAGCGCTCGCCTTCGGGGATCACATCCGGATTCATCGCGAGACAGGAGCTACACCCCGGTTCCCGCCACTCAAACCCGGCTGAGCGAAAGACTTCATGCAGACCTTCGGCCTCCGCTTGACGCTTGACCGCTTTCGAGCCTGGCACCACCATCGCCCGCACACTCGCCGCGACCTGTCGTCCGCGCACGATCGAGGCGGCGAGGCGGAGATCCTCGATCCGCGAGTTGGTACAAGAACCGATGAAGACATGCTGGACGGCGATCTCCGTGATCGGGGTGCCCGGTTGCAAGCCCATGTAGGCGAGGGCTTGCAATGCACCGCGGCGCTCTGTCTCGCTCTCCAAAAGTTCTGGGTCGGGGACGACGCCGTCCACGCCGACACCTTGGGCCGGATTGGTCCCCCATGTGACTTGTGGGGATAAGTCGGTGATGTCAAAAGCAAGCGTGGAGTCGTACACCGCATCAGGATCGGAGGCGAGGGCTTTCCATCGCTCGACGGCCTGCTCGAACGCCTCGCCTCGTGGTGCGTAGCGACGCCCGCGCAGGTACTCGAACGTCGTCTGGTCAGGCTCGATCAATCCAGCGCGTGCCCCCGCTTCAATCGCCATGTTGCAGACGGTCATCCGCTCCTCCATCGACATCGAACGGATGACCTCTCCTGTAAATTCAAGGACGTAGCCGGAACCGAAATCAACACCATAGCGGGCGATCACACCAAGGATGATGTCCTTCGCCGTCACGCCAGGGCGACGAACGCCGGTGAGATGGACGCGCAGCGTATGCGAGCGTTTTTGCCAGAGGCATTGGGTGGCGAGGACATGCTCGACTTCACTGGTCCCGATGCCAAACGCCAGCGCACCGAACGCACCGTGTGTGGAGGTATGGCTATCTCCGCAGACGATGGTTTTGCCAGGGAGCGTCAACCCCAACTCGGGGCCGATGACGTGGACGATCCCTTGGTCCTCCGATTGCAGGTCGGCCAGCGGAACGCCGAACTCGTTGCAGTTTTGCACCAGCGTTTGGATCTGTTTCGCCGCGATCGGGTCGAGCACGGTGAACGGATCGTCTGTCGGGACGTTGTGATCCATCGTCGCGAATGTATGCTCAGGTCGGCGCACGCTGCGGTTGTGGAGGCGCAGACCTTCAAATGCCTGCGGGGACGTTACTTCATGTACCAGATGCAAGTCGATGTAGAGCAGCGTCGGCTTGCCCGCTTCGTCCACCACGACGTGTTGCTCCCAGATCTTCTCATATAGTGACTTGCCAGCCATGCCGAACACCTCCGCGCAATTGGTCTCGTACTTCTGCTCCGATCTCTCGTGTGCCCCAGACTCGCTCTCCCGGTTGGGCGAGGTCGCCTGTGCGAACTCCTTTTTCCAAAACACAGGCGACGGCGCGCTCCACCGCATCGGCTTCCTCGGGGAGACCGAGTGACGTGCGGAGCATCATCGCGACGGAGAGGTAGGTCGCAAGTGGATTGGCTTTGTTCTGCCCGGCGATGTCAGGAGCTGAGCCGTGTACCGGTTCGTACAGCCCGAGCGTCCCCTCCGCTCCAAGTGAACCGGATGGCAACAAGCCGATCGAGCCTGAGATCATCGCCGCCTCATCGCTCAGGATGTCGCCAAAGAGGTTCTCGGTGACCAGCACATCGAACTGCCGTGGATTGCGGACGAGTTGCATCGCCGCGTTGTCGACGAGCAGATGGGTGAGTTCCACGTCTGGGTATTCTGGCGCGAGACGCTCGGCGGTCTCTCGCCAGACGCGGCTGCTCTCCAGCACGTTGGCTTTGTCCACGGAGGTCAGGTGACCGCGACGCGTGCGGGCAAGTTCAAATCCGAGGCGTAGGATGCGCTCAATCTCCGCTTCGGTATAAAAAAGCGTATCGACCACTTCCAGCCCAGTTGGACCCGTCCGCCGTTCACGCGGTGTGCCGAAGTAGAGACCGCCCGTCAACTCGCGGACGATCAGCAGGTCGACACCCTCCAGCACTTCCGGTTTCAGCGTGGACGCGTCGCGCAGGGCCGGGAAGATCTTCACCGGACGCAGATTGGCGTACAAACTCAAGGCTTTGCGCAGTCCCAACAGTCCCGTTTCCGGGCGCAGGTGTGTAGGGCCGCGATCCCACTTTGGACCCCCGACGGCTCCGAGCAGGACGGCGTCGCTTTTGCCACAGAGTTCAACCGTCTCCGCTGGCAAGGCGGTCCCCTCTTCGTCGATCGCGTGACCGCCAATTTTTCCATAGTCGTAGTGGAAGGTGTGGCCGTACAGTTCGGCCACCACATCTAGCAGGGCCAGAGCTTCTCCGACCACTTCCGGGCCGATTCCATCGCCCGGCAGTACGGCAATTCGCTTGTTCATCGCACGATGCTCCTCTCGACGACGAGGGTATGGAGGTCCGCGTCTGTGATTTCTTTTTGGTGCTCGGTCAGGGCTTTGAAGCATCTGAACAGTTCGTTGAGCTCTGCGTCCTCCAGTTGATAGCCGAGGGCGAGGCACTTTTCGCGGAAGGCGTGGCGGCCTGAATGCTTGCCGAGCACCATGACGTTGGAATCCAACCCGACCAGTTCCGGGCGGATGATCTCATAGGTGGAGGCGTGCTTGAGGACACCATCCTGATGGATGCCCGACTCGTGGGCAAAAGCGTTCGCGCCGACCACCGCTTTGTTCGGCGGGACGACCAAGCCGGTCAAGTGGCTGACCAGACGTGAGGTGGCGACCGTCTGCCGCAAGTCGAGGCGAGTACTCGCCCGCAGCACATCGGAGCGAATCTCCAACGCGACGGCGATCTCCTCCAGCGAGGCATTGCCCGCTCGTTCCCCGATCCCGTTGACCGTGCATTCCACTTGGTCCACACCCGCTTCGATAGCAGCTAGCGTGTTGGCGACGGCGAGCCCGAGGTCGTCGTGACAGTGGGCGGACAGTTTGGCGCGGTGCATGTTCGGCACGCGGTTGCGCAAGTAGCGCAACAAGTCTCCGTACTCCTGCGGAGTGGTGTAGCCGACCGTATCCGGGATGTTCACCACGGTGGCTCCGGCGTCGATCACCGCTTCCACCACTTCGACCAAAAACGCCCAGTCACTGCGCGTCGCATCCTCTGCCGACCACTCGATGTTCGAACACCAAGCAGAGGCATACTTGACCGATGCCACCGCGGTCTCGATCACTTGCTCCGGCGTCATGCGCAGCTTATGCACCATGTGGATCGGTGAGGTGGCGAGGAACAGGTGGATGCGCGGGTTTTCCGCACCTCGCAAGGCATCGCGCACCGCGTCGATGTCTTTTTGGTTCGAGCGGGCCAGAGCGGCGACTGTGCTGTGACGTATGACGTTGCCGATGCGTTGTACCGCTTGAAAATCGCCCGGCGATGAGGCGGGAAATCCCGCTTCCATCACATCGACGCCGAGCCGTTCCAGCTGGAGGGCAATCTCCAGCTTTTCCTCTCCATGCAGGTTCACGCCTGCTGACTGTTCGCCATCTCGCAATGTGGTATCAAATATTTCGATCTGCCTCATCTCGTCTCCACGCCTCCTCTCGCTCATCTGTCTACTTGGCGATCCACGTCATCATCTCGCGCAATTGTGCGCCGACTTGCTCGATCGGGTGTTGGGCCTCCTGCCGCTTGATCGCGTTGTAGGTCGGGCGTCCCGCTTGGTTTTCCAAGATCCACTTTTTCGCAAATTCGCCCTGTTGAATTTCGGTCAGGACTTTTTTCATCTCCCGCTTGGTCTCGTCGGTGACGATGCGCGAACCGGTCATGTAGTCACCGAATTCCGCCGTGTCGGAGATCGAGTAGCGCATGCGGGCGAGACCGCCCTCGTACATCAAATCAACGATCAGTTTCAACTCGTGCAAACACTCGAAGTAGGCGATCTCCGGTGAGTACCCCGCCTCGGTCAGCGTTTCAAATCCAGCCTTCACCAGCGCGGTCGCGCCTCCACAGAGCACCGCTTGCTCCCCGAACAGGTCGGTCTCCGTCTCCTCTTGGAACGATGTTTCAAAAACGCCCGCTCGCGTACAGCCGATGCCTTTGGCATACGCCAGCGCCCGTGACTTTGCGGTGCCTGTCGCGTCTTGGTAGACCGCGAGCAGTCCCGGTACACCACCGCCCTGTTCGTACACGCGGCGCACGAGGTGGCCTGGGCTTTTCGGCGCGATCATCGCGACGTCCACATCTGCTGGCGGCACGATCTGCCCGAAGTGGATGTTGAACCCATGCGAGAACAGCAGCATCTGACCTGCGCGCAGGTGCGGCGCGATCTCCTCGCGGTAGACTTGGGCTTGGCGTTCGTCCGGCATGAGAATCTGCACGACCGCTGCACGCTGGGTGGCTTCTGCCACCGATACGACTTCAAAACCGTCCGCTTCCGCTTGCTTCCACGACGGGCCCGGACGCGCCCCGATCAGCACTTGAACCCCGGAGTCGCGCAAGTTCTGCGCTTGGGCGTGTCCTTGTGATCCATAGCCCACCACCGCTACCGTTTTCCCAGCAAGTTCGTTCAGGTTTGCATCGTTCTCATAGAACAGTTTCATCTCTCATCCACTCCTCTGATTTTCTCTGATTTTCTCTGTTTATCTCTAATTTTCTCTAATTTTCTCTATTTGCTAGGTGTGCAAGTGGACCAACGCTTGGCTGCGCACCAGCGCCGTCACCCCGGTGTGGGCGATCTCCAGGGTTGGAGCAGTTCCGCAGCGCGGCAGGCGCGGACACTTTCACCACGTCGACCAGCTTGTAAAGTTGTTTGATGATCTGCTCCAGCGTCCATGCATCGGTGTCGATGGTGATCGTCATCCGCGACAACCCCGCTTCCTCAGCCGGGCCTACGGTCAAGGAGTCGATGTTAAACCCACGGCGGGTGACCAGACCCGCAACGCGCATCAGCACACCGGGTTGGTCGAGGACGAGCGCTGTCAACGTCTGCTTCATTCCTCCCACCCCCGCACCAACATGTCGACATTGCCCTTGCCCGGCGGCACCATCGGGAACACGTTCTCCCCTTCCGCGACTTGGAAATCCACGACGGCTGGCCCTGGATGTGCGAGTGCTTGCGCCATCGCTTCTTCCGCCTCCTGTGCTGTCGTCGCTCGCCAACCGCGCACGCCATACGCTTCGGCAACTTTTACAAAGTCCGGGCTGCCGATGCGCGACTCCGACAAGCGGTTTTCATAAAACATCTCCTGCCACTGCCGCACCATGCCGAGAAAGCCGTTGTTCAGCACGAAGACTTTGACTGGCAAATTGCGTTCGGAGATCGTCTGCAATTCCTGAATGTTCATCTGAAATGACGCATCCCCGGCGATGCAGACCACCGTCGCCTCCGGCTTGGCGATCTGCACGCCCATCGCCGCTGGGAATCCGAAGCCCATCGTGCCGAGCCCGCCTGAGGAGATGAACGAGCGCGGATGGCGTGCCCGGTAAAAATGCGCGGCCCACATCTGATGCTGCCCGACCTCCGTCGTGACCAGCGCCTCTCCGTTGGTCATCCGGCTGAGCAGATCGATGACATACTGCGGCTTCAGCGGGCCTTCGAGGTCTTGCGTGTAACCGAGCGGATATTCGCGGTGCCACGCGGAGACTTGCTCCACCCACGCCGACGCGTCCGGTTCGGGGCAGCGCTCCAACAGCGTGCGGAGCGCTTTTTTCACATCGGCGACCATCGGGAACTCAATCGGCAGGTTCTTGCCGATCTCGGCGGGATCGATGTCGATGTGTACCTTGCGAGAGTGTGGGGAAAAACGCTCCAACTTCCCGGTGACCCGGTCGTCGAATCGCACGCCGAGCGCGATCAGCAGATCGCAGTGGTACGTCGCCATGTTCGCCGCGTAGGTGCCATGCATCCCGAGCATCCCGAAATACAGCGGATGATCGGGGGGAAATGCGCCCAGTCCCATCAGCGTCGAAACCACAGGGATGCCAGCCGTCTCTGCCAATCGCAACGTCTCGCCTGCCGCTTCGGCGCAGATCACACCGCCTCCGATATACAGGAGCGGTCGCTTCGCTTCCGCAATTGCGCAACGGATGCGCTCAAGTTGGAGCGCGTTGGGCTCGGTGTTGGGCTGGTAGCCGCGCAGGGAGATCGGGCCGGGCTCGCGGTACTCCGCTCGCTGTGTGGAGATGTCCTTGGGCAAGTCGATCAACACAGGGCCCGGTCGTCCTGTGGACGCGATGTGGTAGGCTTCGTGCAGGATGCGCGGCAAGTCTTCCGCTCGTCGAACCTGTACGTTGTGCTTCGTGATCGGGAGCGTGATTCCGATCACGTCCGCTTCTTGAAACGCGTCCTTGCCGAGCATCCCAGTCGCCACTTGGCCGGTGAGGATCACCACGGGCACCGAGTCCAGACAGGCATCGGCGATGCCGGTGACGAGGTTGGTGGCACCGGGGCCGGAGGTCGCGATCACCGTGCCGACCTTGCCTGTCGCACGGGCGTATCCTTCGGCGGCATGAATCGCCGCCTGTTCATGACGGGTGAGGATGTGCTCGATGCCGCTCTCGTGCAAGGCATCATACAGCGGGAGAATCGCGCCGCCAGGATAGCCGAACACTGTGTCCACCCCGAGTTTTCGGAAGCACTCCACCACCATCTGCGCTCCGCTCATACTCTGCTCTACTTGACTCACTGTCTCTGGTTTTGCCGCTTGGGGCCTCATCTCAGGAATACACCTCGCAGATCTGCGCCGTCACAAACCACTCTTGCTCCTCCGCCGAAAGATCTTCCACACACACGATGCCTGCCAGTTCCTGCAGAGCGAAAGTCAGCTGGTTTACCGCTGACTCCTCCCCCTGCACCGTCACGTTCAGCTCCGACACCTCGGGCCCGACGGTCATCGTCATCCCTTGCAACGAGACACCCTGCTTTTGAATCTCCCTCGCCACCACTCCCAGCAACTCCGTCGGGTTTTCACAGCAGATATACAGCGCGTGCATCATGCTCCCTCACTCCTTCTCATGTGTTTCTCTCTGTGATTAGACAGCTTCTGGAACCAGACCGGGTACTTTCGTGCCCCGCACATGGGTGTAGGCGCGGAACTCCTCGGTCAGCCTGCGAGTCATCGCACCTGGCTCGCCGTTCCCGATGCCGCGTCCGTCGACGTCGATGACCGGGATCATCTCCGCTGCCGTGCCTGTCAGGAACACTTCATCCGCGACATAGACGTCGTGGCGGGTAAATGGCTTCTCCTCACACGGGATGCCGAGTTTCTCACACATCTCGATGACGATGTTGCGGGTGATGCCTTCCAGCGCGCCGAGGTAGGTCGGCGGTGTGACGACTTTTCCGTTTTTGACGAGAAAAATGTTGTCGCCCGAACCCTCGCACACATAGCCGTCCTGGTTGAGCATCAGGGCTTCATGCACGCCGGCCCGCGCTGCTTCGATTTTGACGAGGATGTTGTTCAGGTAGTTGAGCGATTTGATTTTCGGGTTCAGCGCGTCCGGCACGTTGCGGCGCGTCGGCACGGTGACGATCGCCAGACCGCGCTCGTAGAATTCCGCCGGGAACAGTTTCAACTGTTCCGCGATGATGATCACCGTCGCCCGCTTGCAGTTGCGCGGGTCGAGACCGAGATCGCCCACACCGCGTGAGACGACGAGGCGGATGTAGCCATCTGCCATCTGATTCACCCGCACCGTCTCGACCACCGCGTCCTCCATCTCCTGTGGCGTCATCGGGATGTCGAGCAGGATCGACTTCGCCGATTCGTAGAGCCGGACGATGTGTTCATGCAGGCAGAATACGTTGCCCCCATAACATCGAATCCCTTCGAAAATGCCATCCCCGTACAGGAACCCGTGGTCAAAAACGGACACGACCGCCTCCTGCTTCGGTACAAAATCGCCATCCAGATAGATCATCATCTCGCTCATCTCTCCATCCACTCCTCTTTATGTCTGAAAAATCAGTCAATATTGCATCAAAAAAATTCTCTTCCTCACAATCGACATGTCGTGCCGATTGCTGAGGCGAGAGAATCGCGGTACCACTCAGCTTCTCCACCTCGAAGATCGAGATGGACTCACCGAGTCCAACCCTATACAGGTCGAACTCTGATCTGATAACGGGGATGAACCGTCATCGCCTAGTCGGGGTCTCCACAAAGGGGCGACCCGGTTCAGCGACGAGCTCTGAGGGGAGATTCCAAGGGGCGGAAGGTTGTCATTGCAGCAGTGGGTAGACAACTCTCTGGACATCCGCGGTGACCTTGTACTGGTCCTAATCTACGCTGTGTCGTTGTTTGTTACACGTATTATAGGGATGCCCAATTCGGTCTGTCAACGCACCGGATTTGCATTTTTCTACGATTTCTAACATTTAAAAAGGACTTGCCCGCTTCAAAACAGCTCCATTTTTTCTGACAACTCTGAAAACCAAACGCGCGGTCGAAACCGCCAATTGCGTTGGGATTTTCCTGCTGCGAAAACAAAACGGGCGTTTGGAAGCCTTGCTACAGCAGATGATTTTCGACCCTTGCCTCTAGACGGGCCGGATTCGGCTCGCCTTGGTAAGCTGAACCAATTTTTTTGTAAGCGATTTCCTCTATTGCGCTAAAAATTGAGGTGTTTAACAGTGGACTAGATCTTTTCAAGCCAATATTTTTTACAAAAAAAAAAAACAGGTCGCGCCGAAGCGCTCCCTGTTTTCATCCTTACTCTGACAAAACGGCACCTGTGTTCGCGGATGTCACCAATTTGGCATAGCGACGCAACCACCCCGAACGCACCTTGGGCTCTGGTTCCGTCCAGAGGGAACGACGCCGTTCCAGTTCAGCCGCCTCCACCCGCACGTGGATCAGGCGTTCGTCGACATCGATCACGATCACGTCGCCCTCCTCCAGCAGCGCAATCGGCCCGCCAGCGGCCGCCTCTGGGGAGATGTGCCCGACCGAGATCCCACGGCTCGCTCCAGAAAAGCGTCCATCGGTGATCAAAGCCACGTCTGCGCCCAGACCCATCCCTGCGATCGCGGATGTCGGAGCGAGCATCTCGGGCATGCCCGGTCCGCCCTTGGGACCTTCGGAGCGGATGACGACGACGTCGCCTTTTTTGACCCGCCCGATCATGATGCCCTCCATCGCCTCCTCCTGTGACTCGAAGATCACACACGGACCTTCAAAGCGCTTGACCTCTGTCGCGCCGCTCTTGATGATCGCGCCGTCGGGTGCCAGATTGCCAGACAGCACGCGCAATCCGCCCTGCTCGCTGTGCGGGTTCTCAATCGAATGGATGACCTCTGGGTCACGGATGACCGCGTGGGCAATATTTTCCCGGAGCGTCTGCCCGGTGGCGGTGATGCGGTCGAGGTGGAGGACCCCGTCCTTTTTGCTCATCTCATGCAGGATCGCGCTGATGCCACCGGCGCGGTCGATGTCCTCCATGTGCCAACTTGAAGCGGGCGAGACTTTGCACAGATGCGGCACGCGGCGGGAGATTTCATCGATGCGCCCCATGTCATAGGCAATTCCCGCTTCGTGGGCGATCGCCAGCGTGTGCAGCACGGTATTGGTCGAACCGCCCATCGCCATGTCCAGCGCAAACGCATCGTCGATCGCATCGCGGGTGACGATGTCACGCGGTTTGATGTCGTGCTCGATCAAGTATTTCAATTTCTCCGCGACTTGATCGATCAGCACCTGCCGCTTCGGGTCGGTCGCGAGGATCGAGCCGTTGCCGGGCAGTGCGATCCCGAGCACTTCGCTCAGGCAGTTCATCGAGTTCGCCGTGAACATCCCCGAACAGGAGCCACAGGTCGGGCAGCCGTTGTCCTCGATGTCCTTCAACTCGTCTTGTGTGATCTTGCCCGCTTGGTAGGCGCCGACCCCTTCAAAAACAGAACTCAAGTCGACCACTTGTCCCTTGCTTGTGCGTCCGGCTGCCATCGGACCGCCGGATAACATGACGGTCGGGATGTTCACACGCATCGCGCCCATGATCATTCCTGGTGTGATCTTGTCACAGTTCGGGATGCAGATCATCCCGTCGAACCAGTGCGCGTTGACGACCGTCTCGACCGCATCGGCGATCAACTCGCGGCTCGGCAACGAGTAGCGCATGCCGATATGGCCCATCGCGATCCCATCGTCGACCCCGATTGTATTAAATTCAAAAGGAACCATGCCCGCCGCGCGGACAGCTTCCTTCACCAATTCGCCAAAGCGATTGAGATGGACATGTCCGGGGATGATCTCGACAAACGAATTGCAGATCGCGATAAACGGCTTGTCGAAATCTTCATCCTTGAGCCCGGTTGCCTTTAACAAACTGCGGTGTGGTGCTTTGTCGAATCCTTTTTTGATCATGTCGCTTCTCATGGTAGTCTCTCCTCCAGCTATCTGTTTTTCTATTTTTCAGAAACTTTCAGTCATGGTAACACATGTTAGAATCAAAAAACACCCCTCCAGTTGGAGAGGTGTTGATGAAACCGATTACAGATTGGTAAACTTCATCGCGAATTCGCCGTAGCGCATGCCGGCCGTTTTTTCTGCGATGGCGTTGATGCGCGCCAGCTCGTCGGCGGAGAGGTTGAGGTCGGCCGCATCTGCATTGTCCTTCAAGTTGGCACGCTTGGTCGTGCCTGGGATCGGAACCATGTCCTCACCCTGTGCGAGCACCCATGCCAGCGCGAGTTGTGACGCTTTGACCCCACGCTCCTGTGCGAGACTTTCCAGTTCGCGCACGAGGTCGAGGTTGAGTTGGAAATTCTCGCCTTGGAAGCGCGGCAACCCTTTGCGGAAGTCGTCTGGTGCGAAGTCGTCCGGGCTCTTGATCTGCCCGGTCAGGAAGCCACGGCCCAACGGGCTGTAAGGCACGAGGCCGACGCCCAATTCGCGACAGGTCGGGATCACTTCCACCTCGATATCACGGCTCCACAGCGAGTACTCCGACTGCACAGCTGCGATCGGGTGTACCGCATAGGCGCGGCGCAACGTGGCGGCTGATACTTCGGATAGACCGAGCGCACGGACCTTGCCCGCTTGCACCAGTTCTGCCATCGCGCCGACCGTTTCCTCGATCGGCACCGAAGTGTCGAGGCGATGCATGTAGTAGAGGTCGATGTGATCGACGCCGAGGCGTTGCAAGCTCCGGTCACACTCTTCCTTCAGATAGTCCGGCTTGGCGTTGATACCGATCAGACCCTCTGCTGTCCGGACAAAACCGAACTTCGTCGCCAGCACGACTTCGTTGCGGCGTTCCCGCAGCACGTTGGACAGCAGTTTTTCGTTGTGCCCGCCGCCGTATACGTTCGCCGTGTCCCAGAAATTCACGCCGATATCCAGCGCGTAGTGTAACGTGCGGATCGATTCCGCTTCATCCGCCGCCCCGTAATAATCAGGTGACATGCTCATGCAGCCGAGACCGACTGCCGAAACTTCCAAACCACTTTTGCCCAAATGCCTTTTTTTCAAGTGAACCCGCCCTCTCTAGTGCTCGTTGTCTTCTGAAGTCATCGTATCATTTGATTTGTACAATGTAAACTATTTTGGCGTAATTAGTTTAGATCGTGCTTTTTGTTTACCACAGCTCCGGCAACGGCTATACTGAGAGAAAGGTTAACAGGTGGAGGATTCCGATCGATGTCTCGATATGAAGATCTTGAAAGCAAGCGCAAACTGGTTGGCAAGTTGATCACACACGTGAAAAAGGAAGGGTTCCAACAGCTGCGCACCGACGAGATTGCGAAGATGATGGACATCTCCAAAGCCACCCTCTATAAATACTTCTCGTCCAAGGACGAGATTATCCAACACTTGGTAGACGCTTATGTTGATGTGATTGTGGATGCAGACATGAACATGCGGGCGGATGAACAGGAGGCGTTGGTTGCGCGGTTCCAGCGAGCGTTTCGGCAGACGTTGCTGATCACCACGTATGGTTCGGACGCGTTCCATCACGACCTGCGCGAAGCCTACCCAGAACTGCTGGATCGGGTAAAAAGTGCCACCCATCGGCGCAATGAGCGGCTCAGGCGGCTGTACGAGGAAGGGATGGAGACGGGCGTATTTCCAAACTTGAACGCGACGTTGCTGATCCTGCAGGACGAGTTGGTGTTCCGCAATCTGGTCTCCCCGACGTTTCTGATGGAGCACAACCTGTCCTTTCGCAACGCGCTGTTCGACTATTACGAGTTGAAAAAACACCAACTCTTCTCCCACGACGCCCGCACTGCGCTCGACGACACGGAGATGCACGAACAACTCGAATACCTTGCACAGAAAATCTCGCGCAGTATGGCGTAAACGGTACCAGTACCAGTACCAGTACCAGTACCAGTACCAGTACCAGTACCAGTACCAGTACCAGTACCCACGTAACACGTTGCCCGTTGCCTGAAAAAAGAACCCTTGCCGTATGGCGAGGGTTCTTTTTTTCCCGTATTAAATCTGCCCCACCCATTCCCAATCCTTCGCGGCGAACGCCTCGCGCACTTCGCGTACCACACCGCTTGGCAGGGAGCCTTTTTTCAAGATCTCTGCATTGCGCTTGAGGTTCTCGATCCGTGAGGTCCCCACGATGCAGGTGCTCACACCGGGGAGAAACGCCGTGAAGCGCAGAGCGAACTCATCCCACTCCAACTCGCCAGGCGAGAGTCCCATCTCTTGCAACCGCACCCAGTACTCCTCCGCATACTCTCCCACCGGGCGCTCTGCAAAACGCCACGGGGCGTTGGCCAGCGGGCGTTTGGCGATCACGCCAAGCTCGTGTTCATAGGCGAGTTTCAACCCATTGTCGATCACACGCTGGTCACAGATGTTCACCGAAAACTGCAGGCTGCCAAACGCCCCGGAGTCGATCGCGTATTGCAACGCTTCATTCTCCCCCGAATAGGCGGCGACGCGGATTTTGCCCGCTTCCTCCGCTCGAACCAGCGCTTCCACCACATCGCCCTGCTGTAAAACTTCTAGCGGGCACGAATGCAGGTGAACGATGTCGAGATAGTCGGTGTGCAACGTCTTCAACGCACGGTCGATACCGGCGGTGATCGTCGGGCCGGTCCAGTCTTCGTAGCCTTCGACGCTGTAGCCGACCTTGGTCGAGAGCACGAACTCCTGACGGCGATGTGCGAGGTGACGCCCGATCCGCTCTTCGGAGAGACCATAGCCGCGTGCCGTGTCGATCAACGTGATCCCGAGATCGAGCACCGTATGTAAGATCTGTTCTGCTTCCTGCTCGGTCATCTCCGGGCGACCGATATGTCCCGCACCATAACCCAGTGCCGAAACGGTGAGGCCCGTGTTGCCAAATCTGCGCTGTTCCATCTGTGGGATGCCTCCTTTTTCCCTATATTGTACCAGAAAAGCATATTCATTCGCTTTCGCTCATACTCATGTGGGTACCAACATCCACGAGGAGGGGGCGCGATGTTTGTGGTTCCACATATCATCTTGAAACTTTGTTGGCTCATCATCTTCGCCCGTTCAGGCTACAAGACCTATCAACTGCTCCAACCCCGACGCAAGGACTGGTTCGACATCATCTTTTACCTCGCCATCGCCATCGTAGCGCTCGGCTTCATCTAACGTGAAAAAGTCTCCTGCACCCACACGGGTTCAGGAGACTTTTTCCACTCATCGCACACTCTCCAAAGTGAGCACGGAGATGTCCGGACGGCAGAAAAACCGCACTGGCAACGTCTGGGTGCCGATGCCACGGCTGACATGCAATTGGAATCCGTTGCTGCCAATCGCAAACAAACCCTCCACATACTTTTTGCCCATCGACGGTGTGAGGATCGGTCCATAAAACGGCAGGCGAACTTGCCCGCCATGACTATGCCCCGACAACTGCAGGGCGATCGGGTACTGGGCGATCCGGTCGGCGAGATCCGGTTCATGGACGAGCAGCACGATGCAGCGATCCGGCGGAATGCCGGCAATCGCCTTTTCCACATCGGCCTTGCCCTTCAAAAAATCGTCGAGGCCCGCGATATAGAGCTCCTGCCCTTGCGCTTCGATCACAACCGAACGGTTGACCAACGCCTCAAACCCACCCTCTGTAAACGCTTGAAGCACCTGATCTCGTTGCCGAAAATCATGGTTGCCAAGGATTGCGTACTTGCCATAGCGAGCCTTGCAAGTGCCAAGCGCTCGGGCGATATCGTCCATGCGGTCATATTGATCGTCTACCAAGTCGCCGGTAAAACAGACGACATCCGGATCTAACGCATTGACGCGGTCGATCACGTCCTGTAGATCGCCGGCATCGAAAAATCCGCCCCCGACGTGTGTATCCGTAACATGCACCACGCGCAGGCCATGAAAGGCAGTTGGCAAACTCGGCAGTTGAATTCGCACGCGGCGCAACTCGATCCAGTGCCCCTCAAGCAAAGCATCGGCCCCGGCCAATCCCACTCCCGCGAGCAACGTCCAGTTGCGACCCTTGCGCAAAAACTCGCGTCGGGTCATCGGTGTCTCAATCTCTGGATGCAACTGTCGTCCCTCCTTGTTGTAAAAAAAGCGCCGGCCACACAGGCCCGGTGCTTTTTTGTTAAATTTTCAACGTCCCCGCTACGACCAACCGCTCAAACTCTCGGGCAGGCACAGGTTTGCAGTAATAGAACCCTTGGACTTTGTCACACTCAATCGTGCGCAAGAACTCTAGCTGTTCTATCGTTTCCACACCTTCTACCACCACGTCAAGGTTTAAACTGCGCGCCATCGAGCGAATCGCCGTAACGATCGAGGCATCATCGGGGTCTGTTGTGATGTCTTGGATAAACGAACGATCAATTTTGAGCGTATGGATGGGAAACTTTTTCAGATAGCTCAGCGACGAGAACCCTGTCCCAAAATCATCGATGGAGATGTGGACCCCCAGATGTTCCAACTGGGTGAGCTTCGACACCACGTAGTCAATGTTGTGCATGGCGATGCTCTCCGTGATCTCCAGATCCAAGTATTGCGGATGCAAGCCCGTCTCGCGCAGGATGTCCCGGACCTTGTCCACGAGATTGATCTGCTGGAACTGGCTGGAGGAAAGATTCACAGACACCTTGAAATATTGCGACTTTTCTACCTGCCACTGTCTCGCTTGGCGGCAGGCCTCGCGCAACACCCACTCGCTGATCTGTGCAATCAAGCCGGTCTCCTCGGCGAGCGGGATAAACTGTCCAGGGCTCACCAAGCCACGCTCGGGATGCAACCAGCGCACCAACGCCTCCACGCCAAACACGAGGCCGGTCTGGATGTTGATCTGTGGCTGGTAATAGACGACGAATTGCCGTAGGTCCAACGCTTTGCGCAGGTCATTTTCCAGCTCCATATGTGCGAAGACCTGTTCGTTTTTGCCAGCGCGGTTCCATTGGAAGTTGTTCTTGCCCTGCTCCTTGGCGATGTACATCGCGGTGTCCGCATGCTTCAAGAGCGTGTTCGCATCCACGCCATCATCCGGGTAGAGCGAGATGCCGATGCTCGATGTGATGTGGAATTCATAGCCCGCGATGAGGATCGTCTTTTGAAAAGCTTTGAGGATGCTGTTCGCCGTATCGACCGCGTGGTCAGCATTGCTCAATTTCGGCAGCAGCAACGCGAACTCATCGCCGCCCAATCGCGCAACCGTGTGTTCCGGATCGATACAGGCTTGTAAGCGAATCGCCACTTCCTGTAGGATCTGGTCCCCAATCGCGTGTCCAAGCGACTCGTTGATCACTTTGAAGCGGTCGAGATCGAGCATCATCACCGCGACCAAGTGTCGCTCCTGCTCCGCAACATCCAATGCATACTGCAAGCGGTCGAGGAACATCCGCCGGTTCGGCAAACCGGTCAGCGAGTCATAATAAGCCAGATGGTAAATCATATGCTCGTCGCGCTTGCGCTTGGTGATGTCCTTGGCGATGCCAAATACCCCGACGATGCATTCCTTGTTGATGATCGGCACATTGGTGACGGAGAGGTTGATGCGCTGGCCGGACTTGTTGATCACTGTCATTTCAAAAAACTGCGTTTCCCCCAGAAGCGCTTTTTTCAAATGATGGGTGATGCGTTCGGCGTCCTCCGCGGCAATCAGATGGAGGGTTCGCCCGTGAACGATCAGCTCATCCTCTGTGTAGCCCGTGATCTGCTCCCACGCCGCGTTGCCCCCTGTAAACTTCCCGTTTACATCAAACGAGAACACCGCGTCAACGTTGCGGTCGTACAAGGATCGATACTTCTGCTCGCTCTCTTCGAGTCTCCGCTCTTCTTCCTTGCGCTCTGTGATGTCCCGTCCAACTGTGACAAAGCCGTCGACGTTCCCCTCTTCGTCCAAAACCGGCATGCCACGCTCCTCAAGCAACTTCCAACCCTCTTTACTCTTGAAGCGAATCTCGACCTGCGCCGCTTGTTTCGATTCAAACATATCGGCAAAAACGGCCTCTACCTTCACCAGATCGTCAGGGTGGATGAACTCATAGGAGCTCTTGCCCTCGTAATACTCTGCTTCGTATCCGAGAATGCGCTTGTGTGAAGGTGACGAATACAGGATCATTCCTTGCCTGTCCAGCACGGCGATCAAGTCGTTCACATTCTCCGCGATCAAGCGAAAGCGGTCATCACTAGCCCCGAACACACCATAGCCAAATTTTCGTCCCCCGTCCATAGCGGTACCCCTTTCCCCCTAGTCCAGTCAAAAACTCTGTTACTTCAAATTCTAACACATTGGAATATGAAATGAAATTTACTTCGCATGAAAAAAAGCCCCTTTTTTTACAGGAGCTGTTCCAACGTGTATCCATAGGCCAGATGTGCGGCGAACCACCACCCAAAAGGGGCCAATTGAAAGGGTGACAACAACTCCGGAGCCACCTGTGGCGCGAGGACGAAATAAATCAGCGAAACCACGCCCCCAAAAAGCAGGCCAAACCCGGCTCCACGGAGCTGAAAGCGTCGGGTGAGCGCGGCGTACACAAACGCGAGGATCACGGCGACGACGATATGCAACAGCCATTGGACGAGCAGGTTGTTCACTTTTGATAGACCGGGTAGGTACGAGAGATCGAGCAGGATGCGATCGAGTTGATACCCGCTTGCAAAGCACGCGATCATTAAAAGCACACCGAGCAACATGCCGGTGGTGATCCCTGACCAGAATGTGCGTTTGAACATGTGAAGCACCTCCTTGGGCAGAGCATAACATAGAATCGTTATCTTTGTGAATTCATTATTTAAAGTTCAACGATCCTCTCTGGTTTTTGCGCATGCGAAACTGGACAAAATGCTCCACTTTTTCAAATTGAAAGTAGATATTGCTCGACAGCAGGACCCGCAGCGGTGCTCCCGGCTCTTTGCCGTAGGAATGGCCTGGAAACACGCGCACATGCGGCGCGACCAGACGTCGGATCTTTTGCAGGCTCTCGTACATCTGCACGGGCGAACCGCCGACCGTATCGCAGATCCCGCAGCCCTCGATGAACACCGTATCCCCTGAGAGAAGATCGTCCTCCAGCAGAAAACACGCCCCGCCCGCCGTGTGACCCGCTGTGACCAAGCACGTGATCGGCGTCTCACCGAGCCAGATCATCTCGCCGTCCCCGAACGGAAATAGATTGGCACAGGAAAAACCATAGGTGACGATCTCCTGCTTGGACATATACACCTGTGCCGCCGGGTAGATCTGCAGCAGCGCATCGACCCGGTTGACGTGATCATCATGCGAATGTGTGAGCAGGATCGTGGTCAGTTCCACCCCGAGCGCACGAATTTTGTCGAGAATCACGTCCAAGTCCCATGCAGGATCGACCACCGCGGCCTGCCGACTGGCGTTGTCCACGAGGATGTAGCTGAAATTTCGCGTAAAATTGAGCCCTACTTTGAGGGTATGCAGTTCATAGCCCCTGTTCATATATGCCCACCTCTCCTTGCTTTCCCAATAAAAAAAGAGGAGCAGCTCCTCTCATACACGATGCCTCATTCACTTGTCCATCGCGTATTCGACCTGACTCAGCACATCCCGCACTCGTTCCAAACTCAGCTCCGCACGACGCGAGTACGCCACCGTACACACATGCTCCCCAAACACCCAGCAGGCGACCACATACTGGGGAAAATGCGCGTAGGTGCCGAAAATGGCCGTGCCCTTGCGCTCCAGTTTGGCGATCTCCAAAAACGCAAAGGGAATTGCCAACCCCGTCTTCAAAACTTTCGAGAGGGCTTCCTTGGCCGACCAGAACAGCGTCAACATGACCTCCTCGGCTGCAAGCCCTGAGCGGATGAGTTCAAGTTCCGGTGCGGTCATCTGCGCCGCCAGTGCCGCTTGACGGACAGGGTTGATCCGCTCCACGTCCAGCCCCATCGGCAGCGCTTCTGGAAACACGAGCGCCGCCCCCAACTCGTCACAATGCGTGATGCTCACTTGCAGATTCTGCGCGTGGGGATGCACGACGAGCGGCTGGCGCAGTATCCCCTGATCGATCCAGACCCGTTCCAACTGCTCCTCCCGCACGTAGGCTGCCACGGCATGTTTGGCCGCATAGCGCCCTTTGAGGTAGGAGGTCCGTCGCTGCTCATACTGAAGCGCTTCATAAAACACCCGCTCGTTAGGATGCAGGAACGGAATCGTCGCGAGATACGCAGACGCCGAGCGAGCCAGACATACGCTCAGGTAGGCGCGGTGACAGCCCAGTGCCCCGCTCACTTGCAGTTCGTGTACCAAGAGTCTGGGCAGAGAATTCTCACTCATCTCCTCGATTCCCCTTTTGGCTACATGGAAATCCATCGCGGCATTACTCACTCTAGCAATCAAATTTAACTCTATTACATCTTATAGTACTCGTTGCCGACAATGTACGTCAAGAATGGCACAAAAAGGCGAGCCTCCTGTGCGGAGGCTCGCCTTTTTTTTCGAGAAGGCTAGGCGCGGAACTCATGATCCGAGAGCGCCCGCTTCGGCAGTCGCCAACGGTAGCGCAGCGACATCAGCCGGAGGATGACCACGACGAGGAACAGCACGTAGAGCTGCCAGTCCTGCCCGACGAGGTCGAAACCGATCGCAAGCCCCGCGAGAATCGCCCAGAACGCGTAGATCTCGTCCTTGAGCACCAACGGTTGCCGACCTGCCAGCACGTCGCGGATGATGCCGCCGCCAATTCCGGTCAGAACGCCGGCGATCAAGATCGCGCTCATCGGATGCTGCATGTTGTGCGCGTAAAACGCCCCTTGGATGGCGAAGGCCGCCAGTCCAATCGCGTCAAAAAAATCAATCCATCGCTTAAATCCCGCAATCCATTTGGACGGGGCAAAAAAGACGAGGGTCATCGAGACCAGTGCAACGGTGAACAGCGTGTTCTGCCCCCAGATCGCTGTGACCGGAATTCCGATCAACAGGTTGCGGATGATGCCCCCGCCAAATGCGGTGACAAATCCTAGCACATACACGCCCAAGATATCAAACTCTTCCTCTCTCGCCACAATCGCGCCCGAGATCGCAAACGCAATCGTGCCGAGGACATTAAACACTTCCCATGCCACTGTACTCTTCCACCTTTCACCCCCTCATTATGTCAGGGGCGACGGAAGCTGTCCAGAATCTTGTCGGCGAAGTCTTTTTGATTGGCCGGAACCGTCACCTGCAAGGTCGCATACCCCATGTAGGTCGCCTTGCCGTCTGCACCGGGCTTGTCTTGGAGGACCAGCACAGCTCCATAGGTTGGGAACGGTTCGGTCGGGAGCGTGTAGCGTGCGGTCAGGTGGTTGTCCGCTTGGGTCTTGTCGGTCGCGTTTTTCGGGAGCACGGCGAAGGGATCGGGCTCCACCACGCCGGTTTTCGCTTTTTCGGCGTTCATCGCACAGCCGGAGCAACCGGAGACGACGAGCGAGACTTTTTGATTCGGGTCGGCCGGGTTGATGAAGTCGATCCCAGACCAGTTGCCTTGACCGGTCTGGGTGGTCGGCCAGTCGTTGGGCACGTCGAACGCGGTGTTCATCGCGGAGTAGGGTGCCAACCGCTGGTCGGCAGGTTCATGTGCGACCGGTTGCTGCGGTTGCAGGGGGATGGTTTCGGGTTTCGGTTTAGACGTACAGCCCGTCAGTGCCAAGGTGAGGCACAAACTGAGGGCTAGCAAGGTTTTTTTCATGGTGTACACAATTTTCGGCCTCCTTTTTTTACCTTACCCATTATGTCAGGAGGAGTGGAAGGTGTCCAGCAACTTCTGGGCGAGCGCTTGCTGGTTCGGCGGCAGTGTGACCTCGAACGTTTCATATCCGGAATAGGTGCCGCCTTGTTTGAGCACGTGCAAGATCCCACGGGTCTCATAGGGCTTTGTCGCCTCGACATAACTTGCGCTCATGCCGTCGCGGGCCTTGGTTTTCTGCGTCACATCGGACGGCAAGACCGCGAATGGGTCGGGGTCCATCACGCCCTTGGCGAACTTGTCCTGATCCATCGGACAACCTGCACAGCGCGAGTTGACGTAGGAAATTTTCTGATTGGTGTCGGCGGGGTTCACGAAGTCAACACCTGACCAGTTGACACCGTCCTTTTTGGTTTCCGTCCATCCGGTCGGCATGCCTTCTGCCGTGAAGTTCGTGCCAGGTCCAGCATCTGGGTTGGGGACGGGCTTGTCCTTGAACAGGCTGGTGAAGTTGAGATCAAACGTGGTCACCACGAGGTACAGCGCCAGCGCGACCCCCAGTGCCATCAGGGTGAGGCCGATGGTTTTGGTTCTCGATTTCATCCGCAATCCCTCCTCCCTATAGATTGCGCAAAAAAGGAGACCGCTACGAGCGTCGGTCTCCTTTTTTTCACATTCTCTTGGCAAAAACCAACACCCGAAAAACGGAAAGTATATTTGAAGTTTTCCGGACGATAATGTACTATATATTTATCGGAACTCGTAGGGAGGGCTATGGCTCATGAAAAATTTAATCACGGATGAGAATGTATTGCAGGTCTTGCGAGGCCACAACAAGTGGTGGGAGACTGGGAAAATCGCTGAGGATTTTGCAAAACCAGTCAAACGCTTTGCCTATTATGAAGCCAAAGTAAGCTTTGAGCATACGACCATACGACGTCATGTCATTCTAACAGGCCCTCGTCGTGTCGGGAAATCTACAATCATGTATCAAACCATACATGATTTGTTGGAAGCCAATGTCCCGCCAAAAAACATCATGTATGTATCGTTCGACCATCCGATTTTAAAATTGTCCGAGATGGACAGAATCATCAGGATCTTCATCAATAATGTATCTTCAGACGAAGAAATTTACCTCTTCTTAGACGAAATTCAATATGCTCATGATTGGAATGGCTGGTTAAAAACCATCTATGATAACAATCCGTCTTATAAAGTGATGGCCACAGGCTCCGCAAGCCCTGTTTTAAGCGAAAAGATGCCTGAAAGCGGTGTAGGTCGATGGGTTCAGATTCGGATTCCAACACTTTCCTTCTTCGAATATCTCGAACTGAGGCAAGTTGAAACACCCATACTCCATGAGAATATCAGACCTACTGCTATGAGTGACATGACCCCTGATGAATTAGATGAACTGATGAGAAAGCTTCAACCTTTGGAAAAACATTTCCATCGTTACTTACTGATCGGCGGTTTCCCTGAAATTGCACAGACAGACGATGTTGCCTACGCACAACGAATCATTCGAGAAGATGTTGTGGACAAAGTATTGAAGAGAGACATGGTTTCCCTCTTCAATGTTCGAAACATTGATGAGTTGGAGCGAATCTTCCTCTACCTCTGTATGACAACAGGAAATATCGTGGAAGCGACAACCATCTCGAACAACATGGACATCACACGCCCGACGGTTTTAAAGTATATGAACTTTTTGGAACTAGCGAACCTCATCTATACAGGCTACCCAGTTGATATGGCTGGCAAGAAAATTTTAAAGGCTAAGCCAAAAGTCTATTTGGCTGATGCTGCGATCCGAAACGCTGTCCTCATTCAAGGAGAAGAAGTTCTACAGGATGCAGAGCAGATGGGAATGATCGTCGAGTCAGCCGTCTACAAACATGTTCTAACCTTTTACTACAACATGAACCCGAAAATTGGCTACTTCCGAGATTCGAGCTCGCAAAAGGAAATTGATATCGTCGTGACCATGCCGAGATTCAAAATCCTGATCGAAGTGAAGTATCGCGAAAACCCGAAGATTAAAGAAACGGAAGCTATTGTTGAGTGGTCCAAAAAAGAGACTCATTCGGCCTCCCTGCTAATCACGAAGAACAGTGAAGACTATGGAGTGCTTGAACATGCTCCGATCATGCGAATTCCAGCCTTCGCGTTCCTCTATCTTCTAGGACATGCAGAGAAGCACAGATTTAATAAGACATTTTAAGAAAAACGACCGCCTCTTTGCTGGGCGGTCGTTTGTGTTTTGTGGGAGAGCGAATCGCCAACAACAGCGGCTTAAGTCCTTTGCCGACGGGATCGTGCAGTCCTGTCGCTTTTTTCCCGAAGTATCGCGGGAAGTCAGGTCGATCAGCACGACATGCATGTTCAACGGATGCATCTCGCTGAGACCTGTTAAGGCGTACTTGGATGCTTTTATGAACTAGGTCTAGTAAACTGTATACCTAGACGAATTTGAAATTGTATATAGAGCCCCGAATAAGCAGTGCGAAAGGTGATGCTCATGAAAAAAACCAAGTTCGTTGCACAGTTGATGTTGATCTTCGCACTCGCGACCTCGCTGTCTGCCTGTGGCTCCAGCTCCTCTCCTGTGACCAAGAACGCCTCGTATGCGCAGGCGAAGCAACAGTGGGGTGGAGAACTTCTGTTGCCGACAAATCTATCGTCAGAGATGAAATTCGAGTCTGTCTCGTACAACGACGATTCCCATTCGTTCGAAGCAACAACCGATTCGTTTGTGCTGATCGAAATCAAAACAAATGACAAGTCCATCACCAAGCTATCACACGGTCAACTCTCCGGTGAAACGATTGATAATACGGTAGCTCGAGTGCAGAAACAATCGAAGCCAGTGCTTGGACATGCCAATGAAATCACGCAAATCGAAAAAGTGAAGATCGGTGATACAGTCGGCTATTGGTATGAAATTCAAAATGATGATGGCTTGAGCCAACTGGTCGAGTTTGTCCAAGATGGGATACAAGTGTATTTGCGAACCACACAGGACAAATCGGTCTCTAGGGATGAGCTGGTGAAGATTGCAGCTAGTTTTGCAATGACGGAGCAGTAATTAAGAGCTATTTAAACACTGGCCAAGTGCTAGTCCGCTATACGCAAAAAAGACCGCCTACGTATTGGCGGTCTTTTTTGTATACACGTAATGAAGAATTCTACGAGTCGGCTGGAGGGAGTTCCATCCCGCCCGTTCGTCACATTCGCTTGGCTACCATCTTGTCGATCAGCCGTTGCGGGAGGAAGCGAATCGCCAACAACAGCGGCTTCAACCCTTTGCCGACGGGGTAGCGCAGACCTGGGGACTTGTCCCGAAGCACGCGGGAGATCAGATCGATCACTTCGCGTGGGTCGGAGCCGTTTTCGTTCATGGCCTTGGCGAAGCGGGCCATTTTTTTCTGCATCGCGGAATAGGGCGACTGGTCATCGAGTGGCCCGGCGTTCTCCAAACTCTTCGACCAGATCGGCGTGCGGTAGGAGGCTGGTTCGATCAGCACGACATGCACCCCAAACGGACGCATCTCATGGCGCAGTGATTCGCTGAAGCCTTCTAGCGCGTGCTTGGACGAGGTGTACGGACTCATGCCTGGGAAGCCGAAGCGACCGGAGATCGAGGAGATCATCACGATCTTGCCCGTGCGGCGCTCGCGCATCGAGGGCAGCACCGCCTTGGTCATCGCGACGGCGCCAAAAAAGTTCGTCTCAAACTGCGCCCGGTACTCCTCCATCCCGATCTCCTCGATGAAGCCACCATGTGCATATCCGGCGTTGTTGATCAGCACATCGATCTGCCCAAGCCTCGCCAGCACATCGTCCACCACGCCGTGGATGCTCCGCTCGTCCGTGACGTCGAGTTGCAGCATCTCCATATCAGCCAGCGACAGACCCGCTTCACGGACGGCCTGTTTGAGCGCTTGGTTGCGGTCGAGGTCGCGCATCGTGGCGACGACGTAGTACCCTTCGCGCAGCAACGCGATGCTGGCCAGCAAGCCGAATCCACTCGATGTTCCTGTGATGAGGACAACCTTGCGCTTCACGCTAGACCTGCTTCCACCACGTATCGAATACAGTCACCGGCAGACGGCGTTTGTGTTCGGTCGCGAGGTAGCGTTTCTCGATGATGGCACGTGCGTTGTCCGCGACCTGCTTGCCTTCGAGGTAGTCGTCAATCTGGTCATAGGTCACGCCAAGCGCGTCTTCGTCTGGCAGGCCGGGACGGTTTTCTTCGAGATCGGCCGTCGGTTTTTTCAGGTACAGGTGTTCCGGACATCCCAGCTCCTTCAGCAACGCCCGACCTTGGCGCTTGTTCAGGCCAAAAATCGGCGTGATGTCCGCCGCTCCATCTCCATGCTTCGTGAAAAAGCCGGAGATCGCTTCCGCTCCGTGGTCGGTGCCGATCACGAGGCAACGGTGGTGCGCCGCGACGTCATACTGTGCCTTCATCCGCTCGCGAGCTTTGATGTTGCCTTTGAGGAAGTCGCTCAGCGTCTCACCGGTCGCTTGTTCAAACGACTCGCGCGAGGCATCAACCGCCGGTTTGATGTTGACCGTCACGACGCGGTCAGGCTCGATGAATTGAATCGCGTCTTGGGCATCCTGTTCATCGGCTTGTACCCCATACGGGAGGCGCATCGCGATGAAAACGTACTGCTGCTCGCCGTGTTCGGCGTTCAGTTCGTTCACCGCGAGTTGGGCGAGCTTGCCGGTTAACGTAGAATCTTGCCCGCCGGACAAGCCGAGCACGTAGCCGCGCACGCCGGTCTGTTGCACATATTGTTTGAGCAGTTCAACACGCTTGCGAATCTCCGCCTGGGGGTCGATTGCGGGTTGGACGCCCAGCGTCTCGATCACCTGCTCCTGCAGTTTGGACATCATCAGTTCACTCCTTGTCGACTACTTGGTCATATCTACCAATATAAGGGCTACGCTAGTTTTTGTCATCCGTTGCTTGGTGGTGTTCGTGGATCAGACGCATCTTCATGTCCCAAACTTCTTGGCTGAGATCGACCGGGTACAGTTCCGGGTTCAGCAAGCGCAGATATTCCGGCCAAAAGAGCTGTTTCTGCTCCTCATGGTAGTCGCGAATCTGCCCGAGGGTCGGGAGTTCATAGAGCAGTTCTCCGTTGACAAAAATCGGCTGGAGCAGATCCTGCGCCTCGTAATCGGTGACGAACTTGTGGATGTAGGTGTGTACCGGATCGAACAGTTTGATACGATCTCCGTTGCGGACGTCTGTCTCCGTCGTCAGCGCGATGTAATCGGCCTCTGCCTTGCCCGTTGCGCGGTTGATGATGCGGTAGACCGTTTTGAAGCCTGGGGTAGTGATCTTCTCCGGGTTGCCTGAGATCTTGATCGTCGGGATGTACGCGCCGCCTTGTTCCCGCGCCACGAGTTTGTAGACGCCACCCAGCGACGGTTGGTCGGAGGCGGTGATCAGTTGCGTGCCGACACCCCACGTGTCGATGCGCGCCCCTTCGGACTTGAGATGCAAGATCGTGTGTTCATCAAGATCGTTGCTCGCGACGATCTTCACATAGGGCAGGCCCGCTTCGTCGAGCATCTGGCGCGCTTGCTTGGAGAGATAGGCGAGGTCGCCAGAGTCGAGGCGGATGCCGCCCATGCGCTTGCCTTGGGACTCCATGTGCTTGGCAACCTTGATCGCGTTCGGAACGCCCGATTTCAGCGTGTCGTAGGTATCGACGAGCAGGGTGACGGTGTTCGGCAGCGCTTCGGCAAATCGCTCGAACGATTCCAGTTCGCTGTCATGGTCCTGCACCCAGGAGTGCGCATGCGTGCCTTTGGCGGGAATGTCGAACAGCATGCCGGCACGGACGTTGGAGGTGGCGTGGAATCCTGCGATGTACGCCGAACGCGCACCCCAGACCGCAGCGTCCGCTTCCTGTGCGCGACGGGTGCCGAATTCGAGCAGGATGTCATCCGGTGCCACTTGTTTGATCCGTGCGGCCTTGGTGGCGATCAAGGTCTGGTAGTTCATGAAGTTGAGCACGGCGGTCTCGATCAGTTGCGCTTCAAAAATCCGCGCTTCCACGCGAATCAACGGCTCGTTGGGGAACACGATCGTGCCTTCCTTCACACAGTACAGGTCGCCGGTGAAGCGAAACTCGCGCAGGGCATCGAGGAATTTCGGATCGTAGTTCTCCTCCTGCTCAGCGAGGTAGGCGAGCGTCTCTTCGGAAAAGCGGAGGCTGCTCAGGTAGTCGACGATACGTTGGAGACCGGCGAATACGGCAAAGCCGTTTTTGAACGGACGCTTGCGGAAAAACGCTTCAAATACCGCTCGGTTGTTCTCCGTGCCGTGGAACCAGTGCGCATACATCATGTTGATCTGGTATTTGTCGGTGTGCAGGGCAAGGTCGTGGACGTTCATCGGGAAGCCCCCTCGATCTGGGCACCAAGCGATCCGGCGAAATGGCCGAGTGCCCAGTCATGGCCTGCTGGGTTGAAGCTGGCGACGGCATCGGCGTGGACGACGATCTGGAACCCTTTGTTGTAGGCATCGACAGCCGTATGCAGGACGCAGATGTCGGTGCACACACCGACCAGATGAATTTCGGAGATGCCGCGCTCGCGCAGTCTGATCTCCAAGTCGGTTCCGGCAAACGAACTGTAGCGCGTCTTGTCCATCCAGACGACGCTCCCCTTGTTGGCTTGGTAGACTTCATCGAGTTTGCCGTACAGGTCGCGTCCGCTGGTGTGGCGGATGTTGTGCGGGGGGAACAGTTTGGTCTCGGGGTGGTACGGGTCGTTTTCATCGTGGACGTCAACCGCCATCACCACATAGTCTCCATTGGTGACAAACTCCTGTGTGAGCGCGGCGATGCGCTCCTCGATGTCGAGCCCTGGCTGCCCGACCGGCAGGCGGCCCACTACAAAATCATAGGTATAGTCAATCACGATCAATGCTTTCATTCCGGTTCCCTCCCTAATGGGTTTCTCATCTATTGGTAGATCGATACGATCGGTTCGTAGTCGGTGAAGCGATAGAGCTGCGCGTGGCGTTGCGAGTTGCGGTTGGTGGTCTTTTTGACACCTTGATCATCGCGGGCTTCCTCGATCAAGCCTTGGCGGGTCTTCGTCGCGGTGACTTTGCGTTTGAAGTTCGGATCTTCAAAGTCAGGGCAGACTGTCTGGATCACTTGATAGAGTTCGACGATCGTGAACTCCTCGGGGAGAAATTCACGGGCAATGGTGGTGGTGAGCATTTTGTGCTGGACACGTGCGCGTGCATCGCGGAGGATCTCGTGGTGGTCGAAGGCCAGATGAAGTGTGTTCAGCGCTTCGTCCACAGAGAACAATTTCACATCGGCGGCATCGTCAGCAGCGCGGCGGTTGGCGAGGATGGATTCCTGTACGAGAGCGAAGTAAGCATGCGAGATGATCCACCCGCGTGGGTCGCGGTTGGGGGTGCTGTAGACATTGAAGTATTCGAGATAGGGCGACTCGACGCTGGTCTCCTCTTGCAGTTCGCGGCGGGCCGATTCGTAGAGCGACTCGGTCGGCATCGAGAAGCCGCCGGGCAGCGCCCACTTGCCTTCATCGGGCCACGCTTTGCGCTGTATCAACAACACTTGTAGTTCTCGGCGGGGCAGGGATTTTTTGTGTATCTGGGCCTCCACCGTTGCGATGGTGAATATCACGATGTCACAGGGTGCTCCGTCAGGTGTCCGGTACTTTTTTGCTGTATAGTTTGCGGCGTTCTCTGGAGTTCCCATGCAAGCACCTCGGAGTCTTGATATTGTCATTTTGATGATATCATTATAACCATTTTGATATGAAATGTAAAATATATTTTTGTAACGTAAAAAGACGACCGCAAGGTCGCCTTTTTCTCGATGGGTATGATCTCTACTGCTACTGTTCGCCCAACAACCCCTGACAGGTCTCAAACACGCGATACCACATCTCGCGAGTCAGCACACCTGTGCGGGTGTTTTGTTGGCTCGGGTGGTAGGAGACGAGAAGTTTCGGATGCTCGGGGCCAAAGTCATAATGGGCACCGTGGGCAAAAGTCAAACCTTTGACGGGGATGCCTTGCTCCTTGAGCAGGGTGAGGTATTGTTTGAAGGCGAGCTGCCCGAGGGCGAGCACGACTTTTTTGCGGGACAGCAGTTGCAGTTCGTGGACGAGGTGCGGGCGACAGGTCTGGATCTCTTCGGCGCTCGGCTTGTTGTCTGGCGGGACACAGCGCACGATGTTGTTGATGTACGCCCCCGTCAACGTCAAACCGTCCGCAAGGTTCTCCGACGTCGGCTGGTTGGCAAACCCATAGCGGTGCAACGCGTCATACAACCACACCCCGGACTCGTCGCCTGTGAACACCCGTCCCGTTCGATTCGCTCCATGCGCACCCGGTGCCAAGCCGATGATGATCAGTTCCGCCTCGGGATCGCCGAAGCCGGGCACCGGTCTGCCCCAGTACTTGAAGTCGCGGTATTGTTTCTTGCGCTTCGCTGCGACATCCTCACACCACGCGATCAGCCGTGGGCAGGACGTACAAGCGGTGATGTCTGCACTCAACTTCTCTAGTGTCAACGCCGTATTCCTCCGTTATCAACAGATTCGTCTAGTATTTTATACATTCATTATACTAGAAACGAACTGTTGAAAGTTTGGAATTTCGCTTCCAACTCGTGCGGAGGAATCGGGCGGCAGAACAGATAGCCTTGCACTTCATCACACCCGGCCCGTTTCAACATCTCGACTTGTTCCTGCCGCTCCACCCCTTCGGCGATCACTTGCAATTGCAGGCTGTGTGCGAGCTGGATGACGGCGTTGACGATTTTTTCCCCATCGCGGTCTGGGATGTCATGGATGAACTCGCGGGCGATCTTCAGCTTGTCCACTGGGAAACTGCGCAGGTAGCTCAGCGAGGAGTACCCGGTGCCGAAGTCGTCGATCGAGAGCTGTACCCCGATCTCCTTCAACCGCTCCAACGTCTCGCGCGCCTCCTCGGGCGCTTGCATCACCATGCTCTCCGTCAATTCCAGTTCCAGAAACGCTGGCTCCACTCCCGTCTCCGCCAACGCGTGCAGGATGTCCTTCACGATGTCTTTTTGCTGGAATTGGCGGGTGGAGAGGTTCACGGCGATTTTTAACGCGTGGTGTCCGCGCTCATGCCACACCTTCAACTGCCGGCACGCCTCGCGCAACACCCAATCGCCCAGCGGAATGATCAACCCCGTCTCCTCTGCCAGCGGGATGAACTTCGCTGGAGACAGCATGCCCAACACGGGATGTTCCCACCGCACCAACGCTTCTGCTCCCACGATGTTCCCCGTCTGCAAGTCGACTTTCGGCTGGTAATGCAACAGGAATTCACCGCGCTCCAACGCCCCGCGCAAGTTCCGCTCCATCGTCCACTGCTCGGAGACGATGGCATTGAGCTCGTTGGCGTAGATCTGGTAGCGGTTGCCCCGCTCCTTGGCGCGGTACATCGCCGTATCGGCGTGCTGAATCAAACTATCTACATCATGACCGTGGAGCGGATACAGCGCCACCCCGATCGAGGTCGTCAGGAATAGCTCATGACCCTCGATGTGAAACGGATTTTGCAACGCCTGCAAAATCGCTTCCGCCACTTCAGTCACTTCGCTCTCCGCCCGCACACAGGGCAACAACACGACGAACTCATCGCCGCCCAAGCGTGCCACGGTATGCTCCTCCTGTACACACGTGCGCAATCGCGAGGCCACTTCGATCAAAAGCAGATCCCCAATCGAATGTCCCAGCGAGTCGTTGACGATTTTGAAACGGTCGAGGTCCAGAAACATCACGGCAAACTGCTCGTCTGACGCTCCGCAAACTTCGATCGTCTCCTGCAACCGCGCCTTGATCAACGCCCGATTCGGCAGTCCGGTCAACGCGTCATGGTAGGCTTGGTGCTTGATCAACGCTTCGTTTTTCTCAATTTCGCGGCGATGTCGCTCTACAATCCGCGCCACCGAGGACAGGAACGTCACCGTGTAAAACGAATACAACGTCAGCATAAAAACGGACACCAGCAACATCGTAGACACTCGCGCCACGGTGAGGTTGTGCTGCAACATGCTCACATTAAAATCAACGCCAAATACCGCTTCCTGCCGCCCATCTGGCCCATAGACCGGTACGAACGCCGAGATCGATTCGCCCCAAAAATCGGTGTTCGGCTCTGCTTGGAACACCTGCTTGCCCCGAAACGAGGCGTCTAGCTCTTGCACAACTTCCGAGTATATCGTGCCGATCGGCACGCGCGCTTCTCGCGCATTGTCGATTTTGCCATCGTGATTGTAATCGGTCTCCGGTGCGACGAGAAACACCTTTTTCCCATCTGGCGTCTGGCGCATCGTGTACATCGAGGAAATCTGCGGATTCAATACCATCCAGTTCTTCATCATCTCGATCAGTCTCAGATAGTGTGGGTCATTCGGTGAGGTCGAGAAGGAGAGCTGCCCATGTCCAAGTTCCTTTAACTCATAGGCCATCGTCGGCGCAATTCCCGCCAACATCTCTTGGGTATGCGCCCGTTCGCTGTTGCAAGCGCGAATCATCAGCAGATACCCCAGCACCACGGTCACCGCCGTAGCCGTGAACATCAGCCGTGGACCCATGCCCAATATCGAAAGTGGCAGCCCTCGTCGCCGCAAGTAGTTTTGCATCAAGAAGCGAATGCAGAGATAGGCGACAAACACCACTCCGACAAACAACGCGTAGACACCATTCGATTGTAAAAAGTAAAGAATCATCTCTGCCATCCCACCTCGAATTAAATCACACTAATCTCGTATATTCTTCCATTATAAACAGGGAAGGGAGGAAAAAGGAAGCAAGGAGACGAATTTTGACTGTAGAGTCTAATTTATTCAAGGGGGTTTCTTCCTATATGAAAGATAAAGTCGTAATCGTAACCGGTGGCAGTTCTGGCATGGGCAAAGCGATGGCCAAAAAATTCGCCGCAGAGGGCGCATTTGTCACCATCACAGGCCGCAATCTGGAGAACTTGGAAGCAGCGAAGCAAGAGATTGAGACCTTTGACGGGCAAGTGCTCTGCGTCCAGATGGACGTCCGCGACCCGGAACTCGTCCAACAGATGGTCGACAAAACCAAAGCGACATTTGGCAAGATCGACCACCTCGTCAACAACGCAGCTGGCAACTTCGTCGCTCCGGCAGAAAAACTGTCGCTCAACGCGTGGAACTCGGTTATCAACATCGTCCTGAACGGCACTTGGTACTGTACCCAAGCGGTCGGCAAGGAATGGATCGAGAATGGCCAAAAGGGTTCGATCATCAACATCCTCGCCACGTATGCGTGGACGGCAGGTGCAGGTGTGATCCACTCGGCAAGCGCCAAAGCTGGCGTAATGGCGATGACCCGCACGCTCGCGGTTGAATGGGGCACCCAGTATGGCATCCGCGTCAACGCGATTGCACCGGGTCCGATTGAGAACACGGGGGGCATGGACAAACTGGTCATGTCGGAGAAGCACTACAACGCGATGATGCGGAGCATCCCGCTGCGCCGTCTGGGTCGCCCGGATGAGATTGCCGACCTCGCGTACTTCCTGTTCTCCGACTCCGCCGCCTACATCAATGGCGACGTGATCACGATGGACGGCGGGCAGTGGCTGAACAACCAGATGTTCCTGTAGGCAGATTCACCACCTGTTCACCTCGTGCATACGGTAGTTGTAGCCCAACGAGTTGAACAGGAGGTGAGCAGCCAATTGAGCACCATTGGACTGCTTGAAGGCTGGGCGGAAGGTCGACCCGTGCGTTATGTGGCAGCAGGCCCTACCCCGCTGACCCTGTCCGGTATGTACGTCCTGATCCGAGGTTACGATCCCAAAGGCGGGCCGCTCTTGCTCGCCCGTCATAAACAGATCCTCGACTCTGTGCCGGGCATGCCCGGCAACAGTGCCCTGCGCGTCGTACACTTCGTGGAGGCCCCGACTGAACTGCCGCCCGATTCGATCAAGAGCGTGCAGGATGTGATGCGGCGCGGTCTCCGGTTGCGCACCCCAGGGATGATCGTGAATGCACCGGTCGTACCGCTCGACATCAAGAGCCCGGTATACCCCATCGTGCCTGCGTGGCATGAGGGACAGATGATTGGTTATCTCGACATCGGCCCGATGCCGATTCGCGCCGGCAACGTCTACCAAGCGATTCGCGGCATCGACAGAACGACTGGGAAAATCGTCCCCGTGCCGGGCGCGAAGTTGATCTTCGACATGCTCCCGAGCCATCCGATGTACAGCCCGATCTGGCGCTTGCACTATGTCCGGGTGCCGGAGGAGGTCGACGTTGACAAACTACGCAACGTTCCGCATATTCTCGAACACAAGTTGGCAGTACGGCCGACGACCACGTTCCTCAACCTGCCGATCCCCGATGTCGGGGTCTAACAAAAAGAAACCACGTTCCTGGTTACAGGAACGTGGTTTTTTTGATTACTGTTCGGTTTCGATCAATTCTGCGAGACGTACTACCGCTTGATCGGCGTCATTGCCTTCCGCGCGGATGATGATCTGCGCGCCATTGCTGATGGCCAACGACATGATGCCCATGATGCTTTTCGCGTTGACCGCCTTGCCTTCCTTCTCTACGAATACATCGCTTGCGTATTTGTTGGCCTCTTGGACAAACAAAGCTGCCGGACGCGCATGCAGTCCGGAACGCAAGCCTACCGTTACCTTCTTCTCTGCCACCGCTAAGGTCCCTCCTCAACGTCACTTACGGCTAGTATACCATAAGAGGAAAAATTTATGACGAAAAATGTTTAAACACTTTTGCCTTCCTTCACACGCTCCGCCATCTCATCGAGTTTTCGCAACCGATGGTTAACACCAGACTTGGAAACTTTGGCTGGCAGCATCTCCCCGAGTTCCTTCAGATTGATGTCAGGGAACTGCACGCGCAGCTCCGCGACCTCCCGAAGTTTCTGCGGCAAGTTCTCCAGACCGACCACCCGCTGCAAGAGCTTGATGTTCTCGATCTGGCGAACAGAGGCTTCAATCGTTTTGTTCAAGTTCGCCGTCTCACAGTTGACGAGGCGGTTGACTTGGTTGCGCATGCCCTTGACGATCCGCACATCCTCGAAGCGCAGCAAGGCTTGGTGCGCCCCGATGATGTTCAGAAACTCGATGATCTTCTCCACTTCCTTGAGGTAGACGACGAAGGTGTTTTTGCGATCGATCAGTTTGGCGTTCAGGTCGTAGCTGTTCACGTGGTCAAGCAACGCCTGGCTGTGGTCGAGATCGGTGGAGGAGATCTCCAAGTGATAGGAGGAGCCTTCCGGGTCGTTGACCGAACCGCCTGCCATGAACGCACCGCGCAGATAGGAACGCTTGCAACATGCTTTTTTGATCAAGGCCGGGTTGATGCCCACGACAAATGTCAGGTTGGCATTGGCGATGCAGAGCTCTTGGAGAATCTCTGGCGCGTTGTACGGAACGCGCATCATGTAGATGTTGTTTTTCTTGAGGCGCATTTTTTTACGAACGAGCAATTCCGCATGCACACCGAACAAGTCCTTCAGCAACGTGTACATCCTTCGTGCGATGGCGGCGTTTTCGGTGGTGACGTCTAGCGAGAAACGCTTGTTGGCGATGACGACCGCGCCGTTCATGCGGATCATCGCCGCCAACTCCGCCCGCTTGCAGCAGGGCTTGAGATCGAGCATGGTCAGTTCTTTTTTGGTGCGAGCGGCGAATGACAGGGTCGTTCACCTCCTGTTCCGTTCACGTATCTATTTGCGTAGTTTGTTCGGGTCGCGACCGATCAATGCAACGATCTGCTCCGAGATGCGGCGAGCATCGTGGCGCGCATAGATCGAGTAATGTAAAAAATTGCGTGCGATGACGTTCAGGCCCATGTTTTGCAAATTCCACAGATCGGCGACGACCGGAGCGGCTTGCTTCTCCCGGTATTGCTCGACGACATCGGGGGGAATCGGGGCGGAGTTGACGAGGATGTAGTCGAACAACTCGCGACCGACATGGTCGTAGATCGCCTTGACGTGCTCAGAGGCGGTGTAATGATCGGTCTCTCCGGCTTGCGTCATCACGTTGCAGACGTAAATTTTCTTGGCGCTGGCCTGCGCAATCGCCTCAGTCAAGCCCGTGACGAGCAAGTTCGGCATGATGCTCGTATACAGCGAGCCCGGTCCGACCACGATCGCATCCGCCTCGCGAATCGCTTCGAGCGACTCTGGCAAGGGATCGAGGTTGTTCGGATGGACTTCGACGCGCTCAATTTTCTTGCCGACCAGCGGGATCTGCGACTCGCCTTCGACAAATGAACCGTCTGCGAAAAAGGCGCGCAGGATGACCGCTTCCCGCACGGCCGGCAGGACGCGTCCGTTGACAGCGAGCACTTGTGAGGACTGCTTGATCGCCGTCTCGAAATCACCCGCAACATCGGTCATCGCGGCGATGAACAGGTTGCCGAAGCTATGCCCGGCGAGACCGTTGCCACCCTTGCCTTTGAAGCGGTACTGCCAGAGCTTCTCCATAAAGGGTTCCGTGTCGGAGAGCGCGACGAGGCAAGCGCGGATGTCACCCGGCGGCGGGATGTCGAAGTCGGAGCGCAAGCGCCCAGACGACCCTCCGTCATCGGCGACGGTGACAACCGCCGTGATGTCGATATCAAATTCCTTCAACCCGCGCAACAGCGTGGACAACCCCGTGCCACCGCCGACGACGACGACACGCGGCTTGCGCTTCTCCAGCAACATCTGGTTGCGCGTGATCTGTTCATCGCGCCACCACCCAAAAGCGAGGAGGCCGGAGCCAAGCAACAGGCAGACGAGACCGATGACCGACGATTGGCCGGGCACGCTTTGGATTCCGATGCCGGCCGCGATCAGACCTAGTCCAAACGAGCAGACGGTCCACGCGAGGAGCAACCAGTAGCGCACCATCGTCGGATCAACTCTTTTCCGAATCGCGGTGTACGACAGTCGTCCATTCGCGATCTTTGATGTGCTCATGCAGGTACTCCGCGAGGGCGACGGAACGATGCTTGCCACCGGTACAGCCGATGCCGATCACCAGTTGCGCCTTGCCTTCCTTGCGATACTGCGGCAGGAGGAAGTCGATCATATCGGTCAACTTGTTGGCAAAGGCATTGGTGATCGGCCACTTCATCACGTAGTCGTACACGTCTTGGTCCTTGCCCGTCATCGGGCGCAGGTGGTCGACGTAGTGCGGGTTCGGCAGGAAGCGCACATCGAAAATCATGTCCGCCTCAATCGGAACGCCGTGCTTGAAGCCAAACGACATGATGTCGACCTTCATCTGCTGGTGGTCGATCTGGGCAAAGCGGTCGAGAATCTGTTGGCGCAATGCGCTTGCTTTGAGGTTCGTGGTGTTGATGATCAGGTCGGCCTTGCCGCGAATCTCGTCCAGTATGCGCCGTTCCTCCGCGATGCCGTCGACCACGCGTCCGTCCTTCGCCAGCGGATGGCGGCGGCGCGTTTCCTTGTAGCGGCGGATGATCGTGGAGTCATCCGCTTCGAGGAACACCGTCTGGTAGTTGACATTGCTTTTCTGTTCCAACTCACGCAACGCATCGAACACCTGACTGAAAAAGTCCCCGCCGCGCGCGTCACAGACGAGCCCGACCTTGGTGACTTTGCCAGCCGATTGCACGATCAAGTCGCCAAATTTCGGAATCAAAGCAGGCGGCAGGTTGTCAACGCAGAAAAACCCGATGTCCTCAAGGGCTTGCATCATCACCGATTTGCCCGCGCCGGACAGACCTGTGATAATCACTAAATTGATCTCCGTTTGCATGGTGTTCACCCCGCATTCACTCTAAATCCATACCACCTAGTGTACCAGAACAATCCAAGGAAAGGAAGAAACGCCTCCTACAGAAAAAAGAGACGGACACGCAGGGTGTCCGTCTCTTTTACAGGCGAATTTCGGTTACTTGGTGGAGTCTTCCGGGTCGGATTCCTCGGAGTTGGATGCCTCTACGTCAGATTCCTCTGAGTTAGATTCCTCTACGTCGGATTGCTCTGAGCTGGGAGCCTCTACATCAGATTCATCTGAATGAGTTTCCCCTGAGTCGAAGTCCCCTGAGTCAGCGTCCTCCGAACCAGTCTCGTCCTGAATTTCCATGAGGTCCTCTGGCGTATCCTCCTCGCTCGCCGATGCAGCTTGTGCATTCACTTCGGCGCGCAGTTCTGCATACGCTTCTCCGAGATCGAAGTCCTCAGATTCCTCGACGGTCTCGACCGTTTCGATCAGGAGAATTTCCAAGTCAGCCAGCGCGACGGCGCTGGCGATCAACAATTCCTCTGGAACGTCCGAGTCTGTTGATTCATCCGTCTCCTCTACATTGTCGAGGCCAAATGAATTGTTGCCATAGAGCGCTTCTTCGACCTTGAAGCGACGTACCGATTGATCCAACTGATCGGCGAGACCGGAGAGGATGACAGCCGATGAGGAGATCTCTTGCATGCCAGCCAACTGCTGTTGAGTAGCGGCGGAGACTTCCTCGACACTTGCCGCTGCTTCCTCAGTGATCGACGCGACATCCTCGATGTTCTCCAGCACCTTCTGTGTCGAACCCCCGATCGTCTCGGTTGTCCGCGCCACAGTTTGCACTTGGATCACCATCTCCTCGATCGACGCGAGGATCACTTCGAAACTGCGGTTGCTCTCATTCATCGCCCGCACGCCATCACCGACGCGCTTGTTCGATCCTGCCAACGCAATCTTCATCTGATCCATGCCCTTTTGTGAAGCACCTACGATCTTGCGCACCTCACCGGCTGCCTTCGAAGACTGGTCAGCCAGCATCTTGACCTCCCCGGCGACCACTGCAAATCCGCGACCATGTTCCCCCGCCCGCGCCGCTTCAATCGCAGCGTTCAGCGCCAGCAGGTTGGTCTGTGAAGCGATTTCCGTGATCACGTTGACGATCTCGATGATCCGACCCAACTGGGTGTTCAGCCCTTCGAACGCTTCCACCGTCTCGGTGTTCGCATCGCGGATGCCATCGATCTGCTCAGAGGTGGACTCCAGCACTTCGCGTCCAATCAAGGCGACTTGCGAAGTTTCCTCTGCCATCATGACGATCATGTCCATCGTCGTGGTGATTTCAGTGACCGCATCGGACAGTTCGTGCATCAGGTTCGCGCTGTCTTGGGAACGCTCGACTTGGCGCGAAGTGCCCTCTGCGACTTCCTGAACGGTGATTGCGACCGATTGCCCGGCACGGTTCGATTCCTCTGCGGAGATCGCCATGCGCGAAGCGGCGGTTGCCACTTGGTACGAGGCTTCTCCGACTTGGCCGATGATCACGCGCAGGTTGGCGATAACCGCCGATGTCGAGCGTGCCAGTTGGCCCAGTTCGTCGTGTGCGCGAATGTTCGGATCGACCCGCAGGTCGCCCTCTGCCAACACTTCGTTAACTTCGACCAATCGAGCGATGCGTTTCAGGAAGTAGCGATTGGTCGCCAGTCCCAGCGCACCTGCCGCCAACGCGATCAACACGATTGCGACAGCCGTCATCACCCAGGAACTGATGTAGGTCGAATGCAGCACCGATTTGGAGTCTTCGATGACCAGCACGTTTTTCTTGTTGATGTCATCAAGCGTCGACGTCAGTTTTTTGTAACTCGCCGAGAGGTTGCCCTCCCAGAGTTGAAAAGCGACGACTTGGCTTTTCACCGCTTCTTCGACGACTTTGTTTTGTGCGTCGGAGTAGGCGAGCCAGTTTTTCTTGAGTTCAGCAACTTGCTTCTGGTCGGCATCGTCGGTTGCGAGTTTCTCATACTCTTCGAGATTGTTTTTCATCGTAAGGTTGAGTTTCTCCAAGTTGCCGAGCAAGACTTTGCGTCCATCGTTGGTATCAGTCCTGATGTAATTGACGATGAGGCGATCATACTGCGACACTTGTACCTTCATGTCTTCAGCCATTCGCATGGCTGTCAGATTCACGGTCAGAGCTTTCTCCATATCGCTGTTTAAACGGGACAGTTGAAAGATTGACGTCGCCCCAACCAAGAGAATTCCACAAAACGTAACAAAGATAATCAGTCCGAGCTTCTGGCTGAGACGCATCTTAAATCGGTTATCAATCGCCTCATACGTGCGGTCCAAAACCGACAAGATGCCCGTTTTCTTCAGGGCAGCACGGAAGTACTTCTTCGTAGTCATAGACAGACTCCACCCCCCTCAGCAACTAAGAAATGATGCAAACTCCCACCAATTCTCTGTGGGACCCGAAATATCCTGCTAAATCTCTTCGTAAAATTTTACATAATTCTAAACAAATTCAATTAACAGACGAGATCTCCAACTTAAGCTTCTGCGTCCGGTCGCCACTCCAACAATTCGTACTCGGGCGTGTAGCGGAAGGTTCCCGTGACGAGACGCTCAGTCGCCAAAATCTGGGGCAAAAACAACTTGTCCCCCGCCGCCATCGGACGCTCCATCCACTCCGCGAGCGGGACCCATTCCAAGATCCCCTCCTCGCATTCGGTGACCAGTTCGCCTTGAAACGCGCTTGCTTGGAACGTGAACAACATCCAGTGGTTGACCACAACGCCAGCGTCCTCCACGAGGATCGTGAACACGCCGCGCAATTGCGGGTTGGTCAGCTCCAACCCCGTCTCTTCGTTGATCTCGCGCACGACCGCTTGCTGGAGCGACTCCCCGGTTTCGACTTTGCCGCCTGGAACGACCCACCAACCACGCCGGGGTTTTTGCAACATCAAAACCTGCTTCTTATGTTCTATTACGCAATGGACAACAAGTTGCATCTTTTATCACCTTTTTTCAGGATAACATCGCCACTCGACAAAAAAAAGAGGCGAGGTTCTTCTTCTTATAAGAAGAGTATCCTCGCCACAGATCACGTTCTATACATATAAAGGGGGGTCAATGTGATATCTACACTATAGCGCAGGAATATTTCACAAACATTACACAAAAGTTAACAAAGGATGACATTCGTTCACAGTTCGATTTTTCGCCATACTTCCATAAAAAAAAGACCGGCGCATGCGTGTGGCCGGTCTTTTTTTCACGAAGTGAGGATTAGAAGGATTTCGCGAGTTTCTTCGCTTCTTCGATCGCGTTGGCTTTGATCGTGTCCGCTTGGTCCGGTTGTGCCGCTTGGCCTTCTACGAACAGGGATTGCAGGTTGAAGCCGAGGAACTTGGAGATGGTTTCCAGGTAACGGTTGCCAAAGTCCCACTCACGCATCGGGCCGGAGGAGTACACGCCGCCAGAAGCTTGGATGTGGACTGCTTTTTTGTCCTGCAACAAGCCGACCGGGCCTTGTTCGGTGTATTTGAAGGACTTGCCTGCAACGCAGAAGGAGTCCACATACGCTTTGAAAACAGGAGGGAACGAGAAGTTCCAGAACGGGGTGACAAATACATACTTGTCAGCGCCAACAAACTCGTCAGCCAGTTCGTTCAGGCGGGAAACTTTCGCTTGCTCGCCTGCGGAGAGGGTGCCAAAGTCAGCGCCGGAACGGAGCTTGCCCCAGCCGCCCATGACTTCTTCGTCGATGGTCGGGATGTTCAGTTTGTAGAGGTCGAGGTGGACAACCTCATCAGACGGGTTTGCTTCTTTGTATGCGTTGACGAACTCTGCGCCTACCGTTTGGCCGAAGGAATGTTCGACCGGGTTCGGGTTTGCTGTGATGTACAGTACTTTTGCCATGTTGTTGTTCATCCTTTCAAGTTGGGGGTTGTATGTGCTGGTTTAGACGAGGTCGATGAGCATGAATTCGGCCCCGTCGGGACTGCTTAGGGTGAGCGATTCTTCATCCGAGATGCGCGCTGCATCGCCTTCGTGCATCTGCTCGCCATTGAGATCGAGCGTGCCGCGAATGACAAACGCATAGAACAAGCGATTGGAATTCTCCGCTGTATGTGTGAGCGTCTGACCTTGCTCCAAGTTGGAGAGGTAGATCGTCACATCTTGGTTCATCTGCAACGTATCTGCCACCCCACGGCCTGAGACGACCGGTAGTAGCGTGTTGCGTTGCTGCTCCTTGGAAAACTGGCGTTGCTCCCACGAAGGTGTATGGCCTTGCTTGTCAGGTAGGAACCAGAGTTGCAGGAAATGCACGGGCTCGGTTTTCGAGTGGTTGTACTCCGAATGAGAGAGACCCGTCCCCGCCGTGATGCGCTGCACTTCGCCAGCATGGATCACCCCGATGTTGCCGAGACTGTCCTGATGTTCAAGCGTGCCGTCGATCACATAGGTCACGATCTCCATATCCTGATGCGGGTGCCGACCGAAGCCTTGGCCCGCTTGCACCGTGTCATCATTGAAGACGCGCAAGACACCGAAGCGGGTATTTTGTGGATCGTAATACTCAGCAAACGAAAAACTAAAGCGACTGGTCAACCAGCCATGTTCGGCTGTATAGCGTTCCCCAGCTTGGATTACGTTGATCATCTGGTTTCACCCCTCATCTAGGGTATCCTCGTGTGCTAGAATTCACACACCGTTAGTGACTAACTAAAAGTAAGTCACGAACTTTATGTCAGTATCATAGGGTAAACCCCTACCTTTTGTCAAGGGTGATGTGGTAAAATAACAGCAGGAGATGATGAGCATGGCACATGATCACACGCTGTGTCCACGGTTTGAGAATGCGTTCAACCTACTCGGCAAGCGCTGGAACGGCTTGATCATTCGGGTGCTGATGAACGGGCCGCAGAGGTTCAAGGAAATCTCCGATCTCATCCCTGGGATGAGCGATCGCATGCTCGCCGAACGTTTCAAAGAACTGGAGGCGGCCGGCATCCTCATCCGTCGGGTCTACCCGGAAACGCCAGTCCGCATCGAATACGAACTGACAGAGAAGGGCCACGCGCTCGAACCGATCATGGACGCTGTCCAAACCTGGGCCGAGAAATGGGTCGAATAGCATTTTGCATAAGGAAGTTGAAAAAGGAGGCATCCCCGAGTTGGGGATGCCTCCTTTTTTTAGACCAGCACGCGCTTGTCTTCCACTCGCTTGCTGAACTTGATCGCATCGAGGTATTCCAAGATCAGCACCGCGAACTTGCGCGATGTGCCCACCCAGTCGCGGAAATCAGCGACAGAATACGCCCCCGTCTGTGCAAATTTCTCGCGCAGGGTACGTTTCGCGAGTTCGAGGAACTCGCTGTGCAGATAGACACCCGCGTCGAGTTCCACGAGCGTGCCGCGTTCTTTGAGATAGTGCAAGAGGCCGTGGAGAGTCTTGTCCAGCGCGTGGGTCTGGGTGCGAACGTCCTCGGTCGACGGCGGTTGGAACTGGCCCGCCTGATACAATGCCGTGATCTGCTGCACCAATTCCTTGTCCCGCCGTGTGAACGGAACCTCATACCCGCGAATTCCTACCTTGTCGCGCACGATCTCGAAGCGCTCCTGACCGACTCCAGTCGCCAACAGCGCATCGAATAGCTTGGGCTTGAGCTTTTTGCTGAGTTGGGACACGACATGGGCTTTCGGTACGGTCAGCTGGTACTTCTCCTTGGCGAAGTGCGCCCGCACTTTTTCTTCCACTTCATCCAGCACGCGCCCGAGCCACTCCGCCGCCACATAGCCGCCGTTGATCTCCACCACGTTCCCGTGCTCCTGCAAGGTTGCCAGCCACTGCGCGACGACGTCCTCCGTCAGCTTGACCTCTGTCGCGATCTGCGCACGTCCAAGCCCCGGTTCCTCCAGCAATGCGTGCAGAATCAACTGTTCAGGCCCGCCCTGTTCGCGCTGCAACAGCTCGTCCAACACGTAGTCGCGGCGTCGGCGGTGCGCTCGCGTCGGAGCTGGGTCGATCACCGTGCCCCCGCCAATCGTCAGCATCGGCGAATAGGTACGCACGATGAATCGATCCTGTGGCGCACAGACCACCTGACTCTCCAACTGGATCTGCACCAGCCCGTCCTCCCCCGGCAGCAGTTCATCACGCTCCAAGATCGAAACCCGCCCGAGCACTTCACTTGCCCCGATGTAAAAACGAATCCGTGCGGAATTCGTCAAGGTCCGTGGACTGTCAGCCAGCAGATGCAGGCGCACATCGAGCAATTTCGTCGGCTCATACACATCAGGCTTGGCAATGACCATCCCGCGCTCGAGGTCGGCCCGTTCCACCCCGGCCAGATTGAGCGCCGCTCGCTGACCTGCCTGCGCGTGATCCACCGTCTGCCCATGAACCTGAATCGTGCGCACGCGTGCCGAGCTGCCTGCTGGCAACAGTTCGACAACATCACCCGTCGCCACCGTTCCGGAAAAAACGGTCCCTGTGGCGACCGTGCCAAACCCTGGCACCGAAAACACCCGGTCGACCGGCACCCGCAACGGGGCGGTCACTTCACGCGGTTTCACCGTGGTTGCCAGTTCTCCGATCAACGCCCGCAACGCCTCAATCCCAGCGCCGGTATGTGCAGACACGGGCACGATCGTGGCCTCTGCGAGAAACGTCCCCGTCAAACCTTCGCGGACTTCCTCTGTCACCATCTCCAACCACTCCTCTTCCACGGTGTCGGTTTTGGTGAGCACGATGATTCCCTTTTGGACGTGGAGCATTTCCAAAATGTGCAGATGCTCCACGGTCTGCGGCATGATGCCTTCATTGGCATCGATCACCAAGAGGATCAAGTCGATCCCACCCGCTCCGGCGAGCATGTTGCGGATGAAGCGCTCATGTCCTGGAACGTCAATCACCCCGAGGCGTTTGCCGTCGGGGAGAGTGAAGGGGGCAAACCCGATGTCGATCGTGATGCCCCGCTCTTGTTCTTCCTTGTGAATGTCGGTGTCAATCCCGGTCAGCGCTTTGACCAACGACGTTTTGCCGTGGTCGATGTGCCCAGCTGTGCCGAGGATGATAAAAGGCTCCGTCACTCTTGATCCTCCGTCCACAATTCCACATAGTGACCCGCGTAGAAGGCTGCAATCGCGCCATCTCCGGTCGCCGTGACCACTTGGCGCAACACGGTGTCGCGCACGTCGCCCGCTGCAAACACACCGGGGATCTTGGTTTGCATCTTGGCATTGGTCGGGATGTAGCCTGCCTCATCGAGAATCGGCAGCCCGGCGAGGAAGTCGGTGTTCGGCTTCATGCCCACGTAGATGAACGCGCCGTCACACGGGTATTCAGAAGTCTCGCCCGTTTTCGTGTTTTTCAGAAGCACTTTCTCCACTTTGTTCTCGCCCGCGATCGTTTCGACGACCGTGTCCCAGATGAAGGAGACTTTTTCGTTGGCGAACGCGCGATCCTGCAGGATCTTTTGCGCGCGCAGTTGGTCGCGACGGTGAATGATCGTGACTTTCGAGGCGTGGCGGGTCAGGTAGATGCCCTCCTCGACGGCGGAGTCCCCGCCGCCGATGACGACCAGTTCCTTGCCGCGGAAAAACGCGCCATCACAGGTTGCGCAGTAGGACACGCCACGACCGCGCAGTTCGTCCTCGCCCGGTGTGCCGAGTTTCTTCGGCTCTGCACCCGGCGTGAGGATGATCGTCTTGGTGAGATACTCGCCACGCGAGGTGATCACCTTTTTGATCTTGCCTTCGAGGTTCTCGATCTTCTCCACCTCTGCGGTGATCATCTCGCAACCGAAATCGCCCGCCTGCTTGTGCATGATCATCGACAGGGTGGGCCCGTCGATCGATTCCACGCCGGGGAAGTTCTCGATCAAGTGCGTCGTGGAGGCTTGGCCCCCCGGCATGCCGCGCTCGATCATCGCGACCTTGAGGTTGGCACGGCCTGCATACAAACCTGCGGTCATCCCGGCCGGACCGCCGCCGACGATCAGGACATCGTACAATTGTTGTTCACTCATTTTCTAAGTACCTCCTATAAAAGAAACGAAAAGTTCTCGTTCTCGTAGTATGCGAAAAAGGGCAGAGAGTTCATCCTCTCTGCCCTTAAGTATATCTTCATTGATATTGAAGTGATGTGATGATAGCTACAATTCCTCACGTTCGGTGAGCATGCGGGAGATCTTCGACACAGAGCCCGAATTCACACCATAGCGAGCGGCGACTTCGGACTGGGTGACTTTTACCCCCATCCGGCGCAACACGGTGTACTCCAGAGCGGCCGACCACGCCATCGTCTTGCCGATGCGCGGCGGTGCGCAGAACGTGCGATGCAAGTACTGCGTCCAGAGTTCTCGCGCTTGCAGGCAGGACTCGTCACCATAGGCGGCGCTCAGCTGCGAGACAGCTCCGTCCAACACTTCTTGCCACTCGGGACGGAGTGTGAGCAGATCATCCTGCGGCATCGATTGCACGCGCCACAAGTGTTCCTCCTGCTCCAAATGCACATGGAACGGACCCTCCGCTCCCATATGGCGCAAGACGTACAGCGCATGGCGCTTCAATTGGTCGCTCTCATACGGGTCCTTCACAAACTCGCGCAGGGCGTGCTCGACTTCCTTGTCAGCGATCAGCGCAAAGGCTTGGATCACTTGGCGCTTGGTCTCCCCGTCCCCGTGCCGCAAAGCCCAGAACAGCGAGGAGCGCACCATCGGGTCGGTGTGCCAAGCGCCCAGTTTGCCGCTCTGCAACTGCACCTTCATCTGCTTGAATTGCTCTTGGAACGGGATGTGGTACTGGTAGGAGATCGGTTGGATCAACCGCCCGATCCGGATGGCATCGTGGACGCGCGCGACGAAAAAGTCCGCGACTTTCGACTCAGGGTCGAGCGCCTTGACTTCCTCCCAGATCCGTTCGGCTTTTTCATAGAAGCCGAGGTTGGCCGCCGCTGCTGCCACACAGTGCAACAGCTGCGCGTCCTGACGGTCGCTCCAGCGCAACAGTTGGCGGAACAGGCGGTAGGCGGCGGTGTGTTCCCCGAGGATGCCCATCGTCGTCGCCAGTTTGTAGGTATGGTCAAAGTACAGCGGGTAGAGCTTGCGCAGGCACTCGAGGATCTCCTGCATCTGTTCTTGCTTGCCGAGATGCTGGTAGAACACGGCGAGGTTGCACAGCGCATGCACATTGCTTGCATCGCGCTCCAACACCGCCAGTGCGGCCTCGATGGCTTTGTCGAGCTCACCTAAGTAGTAGTACGCCAGCGACAAGTTGTTGCGCGGCGCGGTGGAGTCTGGATGCTCAGCAATGGCTTGCTCCAGATATTCCACAGCTTCCATAAACTTGCCTTCCTCCAAGAGCTGGCGGGCGTTGTCATGATCGCGCTGTTCGCGATCCTCGCGTTCGCGGCGTTCATGGAGGACTTTGCCTCCACCGAATTCCTGCACGAGGATCTGGAGCATCTCGTCGGCATCTGACGCAAACTCGCCCTCCGGCTCTGCGTCGAGATAGCGTGCGGCAAACTCCTCGGCGAGATCGTAACTGCCGAGGTTGGCGTAGTTGTTCGCCATATAGAAATAACATTCGACCATGTCCGGGTCGATGTCGCCTAGAATTTTTTGCAAGATCTCATTGGACTGCTCAAACTCGCCCAACTCCGAGAGAATGCCCGCGAGGTTGCAGTGGTTTACCGGATTGCCCGGCTCCAGTTCCGATGCCTTGCGAAAGTTCTTGAGTGCGTTCTTGAGATCGTGTCGATCCAAGTAGTGCACAGCCCGTTCAAAGTAAAACGCGGCGTCCACCTGAAACGGGATCACGTTGTTGCTGCGTCCGCTAATCTGTCTCTGGCTCTTCGGTTGGTCCACGCGCGGTCACCTCCTTGGGTCTGAGTATACCATAAGGGGAGGGGGGTGTCATGATTCGCCAGCTTCCGACCCTTGATAGCTGGATTCGCCAAAAAGCATCGACATCGAACGATTGTTGTGGATGCGGTGAATCGCTTCGGCAAACAGCGGGGCGCTCGACAGCACCGTGAGCTTCGGCAGCCGCAAGTTCTGAATCGGGAACGTGTCGGTGACGATCACTTCGCGAATCGCCGGATGCTGGAGTCGCTCATGTGCGGGATCGGAAAAAATAGCATGCGTCGCGCCAAGCAACACTTCAGGGCGAGCCCCGTGCTCCACGAGGCTTTCAATGACCTTGATGATCGTGCCGCCGGTGTCGATCATGTCTTCTATAATAATCGGTACCTTGCCCTCAACCTCCCCGATCACATGCGTAATCTCCGCTTCGTTGTGCTTGGGACGGCGCTTGTTCATCAAGGCGACAGGCAGGTCGAGATAGGTGGCCAGCCTTTCGGCTGTTTTGGCGCGCCCGGCATCTGGGGAGATGATGATCGCGTTGCTGAGGTCTTTGGTGCGCAGATAATCGGCGATCAGATCGAGAGCGGTCATGTGATCGACCGGAATGTTGAAAAAGCCCTGAATGGCGGCGGCATGCAAGTCCATCGTGATGATCCGCTCCGCCCCGACGGTGGTGAGCACATCGGCGACCATCTTGGCCGTGATCGGTTCGCGTGGCGAATCTTGCTTTTCCTGTCGTGCATAACCATAGTACGGCAGGATGACATTAATCATGCCGGCCGAGGAGCGCTTGAGTGCGTCGATCATGACCATCAATTCGACGAAGTGTTCATTGACCGGGTGGCAGAAGGATTGAATGACATAGACGTCCGCCCCGCGCACGCTTTCCTTGATGTTGACATGCACCTCTCCGCTTTTAAAGCGCGAGATCATCGCATCGCCGAGCGTGAGCCCGAGCAGGTGGCAAACTTCCTCCGCCAGTTGCGGGTTGGACGAGCCGGAAAAAATCTTCACATCGTCACCTGGTCGCTTCATAATGGCACGTTCATCCCCTTTATTTGTCGAAATGTGAGTTGTCTTACATACTGAATTGGCAATGTTGAGTTAGTCTAAGTTTAGATTCATTACACACGTTCACAATAAGGAGGCCACAACACATGGCAAACGTCAAAGGTACCAAAACGGCTGAGAACCTCAAGTTCGCATTTGCAGGTGAATCGCAAGCAAATCGTCGCTACCTGTACTTCGCAGACCAAGCGGACACCGAGGGTCAAGAGGAAGTAGCAGCACTGTTCCGCAACATCGCCAACGGCGAAACCAAGCATGCCTTCGGTCACTTCGATGCGCTGCGCAAAAACGGTGAAGGCGACCCGGTCACCGGTCTGCCGGTCAACAACGCGAAGGAAATGCTGGCTTCTGCAATCGCAGGTGAAACCTACGAGTACACCGAGATGTACCCGGGCTTCGCAGCAACCGCTCGTGAAGAAGGTTTGGAAGAGATCGGTGAATGGATGGAAGTGATGGCGAAGGCGGAACGCATCCACGCACAACGCTTCCAAAAACTGCTGGACTCCCTCGAAGTGTAAGACACAGTTCGGGTAAAAACGACTGTCCTGTACATCATACGTACAGGACGGTCAATTCATATCGCAACGGAGGTGGATTTTTCATGGCAACCACAATCACCCGCCAAGACCTAGTCGCGCTCCCGACGTACCGCCAAGGCCGCGACGAGTATCTACAGAAAATGATCCAGTACAAAAAGTCGCGTCGGATGAAGCTTGGCACCGACATTTCGATCCTGTTTGAAAACCGTCAGACCGTGTTGTTCCAGATTCAAGAGTTGACACACAACGAAGACCTGAGCGATCCGAAGGAACTCGACGAGTACATCGACATCTACTCCGGCATGCTTCCGGGAGACGACGAGTTGTCGGCAACGCTGTTCATCGAGATCGACAACCAAGAGCGCCTGTCACAGAGGCTGACCGAGCTCAAGGGCATCGAGCATCACTTGTTCCTGCAAGTCGGTGACGAGAAGCTGCAGGCGGTATTTGAGGAGGAGCACGATGATCGCGACTTCACGACTGCTGTGCACTACCTGAAATTCCCGCTGACCAGCACGGCGAAGGCGTACCTCACGAATGGCTCCTACGAGCACGAGAACGTCCGCGTGATCCTCGATCACCCGAATCTCTCCCTCGAAGCTCCGCTCGGCGCTGACCACATCGCGTCGCTGGCGAAGGACCTCGCGTAACGATAATCGCCCACGATGAACAGTCCACTCCGACGGGAAGTGGACTTTTTTCATGTTCACTCCTGCAACAGCAGATGCACCGTCTGACGCAACAGCGCGGGCAACGTCTCGAACGCAAACTCCGTTTCCAGACGCTCCGTCCATTTGTGTGCGTCGCGTCCGATCGGCCCGAGGTTCAACACGGGCACATCCAGCGCCTGCAACTCTGGCAACGGCAGCGTATACCCACGCTCCCAGAGCGGCATGTTGGCGACGAGGCCGGCGAGCGACTCCATCGGGTATTGCAACCCGACATAGCTCAGGTCGGAGATGCCTGCAAAGTAATTGATCGTCTCGAACTCCACACCGTATTCCCGTTGCGCGAAGCTGAGCAACTCCGGCAACACGCGTTGGATGCGCGGATGCTCGCTCGCGTTGACCGCTGGGTAGAACGGCGGTGCAAAAAACAGCACGATCATCGGGCCTGCTGATCGACACAGCTCCGCGATGGCGTCGACCAGCTCGATCGTCGCCGTCCTGTCATCAGTGCGTTGCTCGCGCCCGAACACGCGGGCCTGCACCGCTTCCACCCGTTCGCGCCCATGCAGTCGAACGGCTTGCTCGATCAACTCGGCAAACGTCAGCACCTGCACCGTAAACGCGTGCGCCTCCGTTCCGGTCACTTCTGCATACGCACGTGAGCGGGCCGCATGTTGGGCTGCGATTTTTTCTGCCGCCCGCTCCGCCGTTTGCCGCAGGGTCTGCACGAGCTCATCCAAAGGCTGGTTGAGCACGAACAAGTTGTACAGCGCGACACCGCGATGGGAGACTTGGACATTGTATTCCGTCTTCAGATCTTTCTGTACCAGCGCTGTCGGAGGCGGCGTCACTTCGTTGCCGTAGCGCTGGCAGAACTCGGTGGCTAACTCCATCTCGCAGGTGACGAACGACGTCATCAGGTTCGCGTTGAGCCCGGACAGCGGCTCGCCCACGTGCGTCTCCTTGCCCACGCAGAAGAACCCCGGCAGAATTTTGCCGATCGATCCTGTGTACACAAACTTGCGGTCGTCACCTGGCTCTGTGTTGAACATCGGCTCTGAATTCAGCACGACTTGGTAGTCCAGCCCATACGTCTCCGCCAATTCCAGCAGTTTGGGGACGGCCGCCCGCATCCCCACCGAGTTCACTTCCTCGTCTGGCACCGTCAGCAACAGCAAGTTCCCCTCAAATTCACCGTGGCAAGCGCGTTCGATGAGCGCCATGTGCATCGTCAGTCCGCATTTCATATCCATCGAACCGCGTCCGAACAGCCACTCTCCGTTCGCCATGTCCAGTTGCACGGGCGCGGGCAAGGAGTCTTTTTGTGCGTAGAACTGCTTCGTCAGCGCTTCTGCTGCAAACGCCTGTCCCTTCCACTCCCCGAAATCCTGTACGTCCACCACGTCGAAGTGACTGACCAGCACGACCGTTTTGCGCGTCTCCGGCGCTTTTTTCACCAAGGCAGTTACAAAAAAACGCCCATCCCCGGTCGGGTGTAGCGTTGTCTGGTCTGGGTGCGCTTGAAAATAGGGCAGTTCCTGTAACTTCTCCACGACCGTTTTCGCCAGCTCCACTTCGGCTGGTGACCCGGTCACGCTGGGAATGGCGATCAACTCTCCGAGCAATTGTCGCATCCCCTCGCTAGACGTCCACTTCTCCGTCATCTGCACACCCCTTCTCATTTCAGAAAATACGATAATCTAATGATAGAGCAAAACCAATCCTGCAATCAACACTTATGAAAGCGAAATCGCTCGATCCTGCGCGAGTGTTGCGAGGAGCCGTCAACGTGCCACCTTGAGGTCCAGCTAAGTACCGCGAACAGGCTCCATTTCAGTTGGGCTTTTTTACTACACATGCCCCCCTCCATTCGAGCCACAATAGAGCACAGGGGGGTGAGCTAACTATGACATTAGCAGGGTTTATCATTGCTGTGGTCGTCATCGGTGTGCTCTTTTATGCGTGGTACTACTTCGTGCATCGCAATGGGGTGTACAACGCAGCAGCTGGCAACCAGTCCAACGCAACCATGCGTGGTACGAACCGTCAGCGTCCGACCAACTCGCAAGCAGCTTTTGGTTCTGAGGTAGGTACGATGGGGGATCTCGATGCCCAATACGGCCAGCAACAAGGCCAACAGGGCCAACTGGGTCAGCAACGCATCCCGGCTCCGATCCGTGCTCGTCAGCAAGATGGTACGCTGCACAACACCAGCTACGAGATCGGCTCCATCGGTGAGAACGCGCAACCGCAACAACAAGGTGGTCAGCAGTCGCAAAATCAGCAACAACAGCAAGGCGGAATGCAAGCTCAAAGTCAGCAACAACCGCAATACCAGCAACAGGCTCAGAACGCGCAACAACAGGGTCAGCAGAACCAAGATGGTCCGCTCGAAAAATTGGGCGAAAAAATCGACCAGTTCGGCATGGGTCTCATGAGCGCGCTGTTCGACGAAAACAACCAGCAGCAAGGTCAACAAGGCCAGCAGGCCCAACAGAACCAGCAACCCCAGAACCAAGCGCAAATGTCCGCACAACAGCAACAAGCCTTCTCCACGGAAGTTGGTACGATGGGCGATCAAGCTTCCCAATCGAGTTTCGTGCAACAAGTTTCGCTGTTGCATGCCAAAGCCCAACGCGCGTACAACGCAGAAGTAGGCTCGATCGGCAACAGTTCCTCGCAAGGCCAGCAACAACAAACGCAGCAAAAACAGCAACAACAAGGCCAGCAAAACAGCCAGACTTTCGCGAACTCCACCGTACAACAACAGTCTCGAGCCAATGCAGAGCAAGCCTTCTCCACGGAAGCAGGCTCCATCGGCAACGGCAATCAACAGCAACAAAACCAACAGCAGGGCCAACAAGGCCAGCAAAACCAGCAAAACCAGCAAAGTTCTCAGGACCAGAACTTCGCCAACAGTTCCATTCAGCAACAGATGCGCCAAGACGCTCAGCAAGCGTTTAACACGGAAGCCGGTTCCATCGGAGATTCCCAGCAACAGCAACAACAAAATCAACAAGGCTCCGCATCACAGAATCAAAGCTTCGCATCCAGCTCTGTCCAAAAACAGAAGCGCCAAGATGCGCAGCAGTGTTTCAACGCCGAAGTCGGCTCCATCGGTGAGCAGAGCAACAAGCAAGGCAAAAAGTCCAAGAAAAACAAAGGCCCTGTACACCCGAAAGCCGGTGCTGCTGCCATGCAGAAGTACACCGTGGAAGCTGGACAGATCGGCGAGCTCAACCTGATCGACGGTCAAGGCAACACCCTGCTCCCGAACACGATCCCGGGCACCAACGGCATGGGCTACTTCCCACAGCAAGCCATGACACAGTCCGACAAGCAACAAAAGCAAGAGTAACACCTCGCACACACGCTTCAAAAACAAGAGTAACACCTCGCACACGCCACAGAAATACGGCAACAAAAAACACCCCTGCCTTCACTGGCAGGGGTGTCACCTTTTTCCCAACGCGATCACAAGGCCAGCGAAATACTCCCGACCCTGCACAACGATGTGCATGCGAATCGCGAATCGAATGTCTTAGTCGATTCGTTTTTTACAACTCGATCTCATAGCGCTTGCGTCCTGTAAACCCGTGCACATGCGTGAATCCGACCTGTTTCAACAACGCGTACACCGTCGCAAAGCCCTCCGCCACAAATCCCGGCTGATGCGCATCAGACCCGACCGTCAGCGGCACTCCGTGCGACTTCATCATCTCCAGCACCCGCACGCTTGGAAACTGCTCCGCACACGGATAGCGCAGGCCCGACGCATTGACTTCCACGCACACACCCGCATCCCGCGCTGCCACCACCGTCTGCTCCAGCAGATCCTCCACGCTGCGCTCCGGCTTCCGACCAAAGCGCTTGATCACATCCAGATGCCCGATGATGTCGAACAACCGACTCGCTGCGGCCAACTGCACTTGGCGGTAGTACTCGACATACGTCTCATACACATCCCGCCCCTCCCAACGCTCCAATTCCGCGCTGTTCGTGTGGTCCCAGTCCCCCAAGAAATGCACCGACCCGATCACATAGTCGAACGGATACTTCGCCAACAAGTCCCGCACCGTCTCCCCATAGCCTTCCACCCAATCGGCTTCCAGCCCGACCTTCACGTCGATCTGCCCCCGATACTTCCGTTGCAAGGCCAACGCTTCCTCCACATACCCGGGCATTTCCTCCATCCGCATCGCCGAGCCCTCGATATGCGGCACATGCAGCAATGGCTGGTGATCGCTCAAGCCAATCTCCTTCAAGCCTTTTGCCATCGCAGCTTCAATATACTCTTCTAACGCACCGACCGCGTGACCACAGCGCTCATGATGCGTGTGATAATCCACAAACAACAACCCAATCATCCTCCTCTTCATCACGGTACTTAACGAAAGTATACCACAAAAAATAGACAGAAAATTTACGATTGGACGTACATAAAACAGGTTCACTTTCCGTATTGTATGGTAAATGCCGACCGAGATCAATTCTGCGAAGAGAGGTGGATGATCATGCCGCATCGTGTCTATAACGAGAGTTACGAAGAGAGCCGTTCCCGTTTTGTCACCCTGGTCACCGATCATTGTCAGTACGATTTGGTGATCAACTACACCTCCCATTTCTATGGGAAGGCGTTGATCCTGCACTTGCAGACGAAGAGATTCGGCATTTTCGACATCATGGAAGTCTGCGACCTGTCCCTGCTGGTGGAAAAGCTAGGAGTCGTGAACTTGGAGGATGCGCAGATTGTCAGCGACTACCTCGAAGATGTCATGCCGACCGTGTACAAGACGCACGAAATCTAACGCGTCTCTGGAAAAAAGACCGTGTCGTCAAGGGACGACACGGTCTTTTTGCTCCTCCAGCGGTTGTTCGCCGCGCTGCGGAGTTGCGAGATACACGATCACGACGGCCGCCAAGACCATGAGCAACGGCATCATCACGAAACCGTAGCGGGTCAGGGGGAGGAACATCAACTGCAACGCGGTCGGAATCAAAACAAACAGCAGCAGCGGGCGGATCTTGACGTTTTTCACGTAGAGCAGGAGTGACGAGAAGCCGAGGTACACGCCCCACTGATGCAGATGTTGCCACATATCGAAGTACCTACCGTGCGGCACGACCCAGAGGTCGTTGAACAGCACGCGCAGTTTCCCCACGGTGAACCACATGATCCATGTCGATGGATGGGTGGCCAAGCCTTCGCGGATGCGTTGCCAGCCGAGCGCTTGCTGGTCGACGCCTTGGAGGTTTTTGAACAACCGCTCCCCTTCCGTAAAGTACGGGTCGGTTCCGGCGAGGAACGGGTTGCCCGTCTGTGTCGCCAGCGCGACGAAGTGCCCGAGCGAGATCGTGTTGCGAATCCACCACGGCAACATCACGATCACAAATGGCGCGAGATGCCAGATCGTCAGCTTGATCGGACCCTGCACGCGGCGTACCAACAACCAATAGATCAGCGGCATGATCGCCAGCGGTGCAACAGCTGGACGCACCAGCACGGTCAGCCCCAGCACAAACCCTGCCGCAGCGGTCCACTTCCGAGATTCACGATCCATCCCCACGAGGAACAGATACACATACCCCGTAAACAAGAAAATATACAGCGTCTCAGTCAGAATCAACGCCGACGCCCAGATTGCAGTCGGATACAGCGCATAAGCAAGTCCTGCTAGATAGCCCGCATACGAGTTGCACACGCGACGACCGATCAAGTACAGACCGAACACCGTCAGCGTGGAGAGCATGATCTGCGCGCCATAGACCCAGATCAGCGGATCGTGCGAGGAACCATCGAACCAACGAAAGAAAAAAGCCAGAAACGTCGGATAGCCCGGCGTGACATACGCATCAGGTCCTCCGCCCCAGAAGCTATAGATCCCGGTGGCGACCCACCGCTTGACCATCGCCACGTAATTCGCGGCATCCCCGGACAGTGCTGGCTGTACGAATGCCTTCATATAATACAAGCGCACAGCGAAGGCCAGCGCCAAAATAGCAGCCACAATACCCGTCTCCGCACGTGTGACGGAGGCTTTTTTCCACATGGGATCGAACTCCTTCCAAACCTACCTACTACCGTTTTGGTCAGACTTCTCCTCTGGTATTCCAAACTATTCCAGTTTAAGCAACGATAAAAAAAGAATGAGACTGTGAACAGTCTCATTCTCATCTACTTCTCCATCACCCAGAGTTGGCTAGGGGGCAGGTCCACATTGTCGTCAGCCCTTGAGGAGCCTACCTGTCCACCCGATCGCCGTCAGCATCAGCGCCACTCATGCTGTACTCCATCGAATCCATCTACTCCCTACTTCACGCGCAACAAAAAGTGCTCCAATTCCTCCGTCGACGTGATGCCCTGGTTGCAAGCGGGGCTGTTTAGACAGATGTGATTGCCGACCACCGTGTATCCGTCGACGATCTGGCGGTTTTTGATCTGCTTGGTCACCAGCGCGACCCCGTCCCCGCCGTAGCCACGGTTGCACCACGTACACATCGCAGAGACTTTTTTCGCCCCCGTCACATACTGGCACTCGACGCCGATCCACTTGCCGTGCAGCGGATAGACAATATACAGCGCATGTGTCGCGATGTCACGCCACCCAAGGTACGTGATCTTGGAAAAATCGAGGTTCGCTAGATCAGGCAACACGAGTTTTTTGACCTTCGGGAACAGCTTGCGAATCTCGGCCGCCGTAATCGCCGGAAACGGGATGATGTACGGTTGGAGACGCTCCATGTAGAGTTTCAGCTCGTCCTTGTCCCGCACGTTGGCCGCGTCATCGATCAGCGCTCGTTGCTCCGGCGTCAGGCCCGGCAACAGATCATACAGGCTTTGTATGACGTTCTCCCGCGACGCGTCCACCACTCGATAATCTCCGGCAAAATAAAACGCACCGATCAGCAGATTGATCTTGGAGCGAATATAGTTCACTTGGTACGGATGCAAAAAAGCTTCCATGTCATACTCCCCCTGTTTCGGTATTCAATTTTCACTTAGAAACAGTAGGTGCGTATGACCATAGGTTTAGACCCCCCGAGCTTCCTGAAAAAAGGAAATTTTTATTAGTATAGTCAAGTTTGAAGCATTGGTCAATTTCTTCCAGCTTTTTTTGCTGAACGGAGCTATTGATTGCCCTTGTCACCAATTGTTCATTCGAAATTGTGGCATAAATGTTAGATAATAGAAGTGGTTGATAAATGGAATGAGGAGGCATGACGATGACGTCGAAAACATACAGCGGTGCATACGAAAAAGGGTTGCTGTCTGGCAGTGGTATCTATTATGAAAGAATGGGACTCGGCACCCCGATCGTCCTACTTCATGGCTTGAACCTCGACACCCGCATGTGGGATGGGATCTTTGAAGAGTTGGCGCAAGAGTTTCAAGTGATTCGCATGGACATCCCGATGTTCGGCCTATCCCCCGCCAAAACGCAGGAGTTTGCCCTCTATGAAGACATCCGCACGATGCTCGATGAATTGGAAATCGAACAGGCGTACTTCGTAGGGCACTCAATGGGTGGCATGGTCGCGCTGGAGTTTGTCTGTGCGCACCCGGAGCGGGTGTTGGGTGTGGTCTCCGCATACGGCGGGCTGATGGGTCACCCCCATTCCGAGCAGATTCAGCATGCGAGCCAACGAATTCAGGAGCTCAAGCAGGCGGGTGAGCTGGAGGAGTTGCTCGCCTATGACATCACCACGTTGCTGGATGGCCCGACGGCAGAGCCTGGTCGTGTGCAAGGGGATGTTCGCGAGCGAGTGAAGGCGATGCGTGTACATGCGCTCTCCCTGCCCGCTGGCAACTTCCCGAAATTGCTCGACCCACCGCCGATCGCGCGTCTGGAGGAGATTCAGGCTCCACTGCTTTCGATCTACGGCGACCTCGACTGGCCGGACTTTGCCGAGGTCAGCCAAGTGCTGGTGGACCGGATGCCACATGCCCAGCGGGTGCTGATGGAGGGAACCGCTCATATGGGACCGATGGAGAAGCCGGCGGAATTTGTGCGGCTAGTGAAGGGGTTTGTACAGCAATAGAGAAAAGACCCAACGCCCGCGGGGGTCGGTTTTTTGGCGAGAACGTGAGGAAGTAGGGCTAGAGAGGGACAACGCTGGAACACTACCTGTAGAAGTTCACAGGAGGTGTACGTCGTGGAATGCATGCAGAGACTCACGGATTGTGAGATTCTGGAGTTTAGCGGGACCTTGTTGGTTACAGATGCGTATTCGATTGGGTTCAGTGCTCCGCTGTTTTTTGGCAGGAGCTTGGATTCCTTGGAAGCTTTGCGTGAGGAGCATCTCCCTGCACTCCTGCACAGACGGATTACCGATGTTCAGGTAGAGGCCGAGCGCCAGATGATCCTGACAGTGGAGGATGCAGGCTTACTGGTGCTCTCGTTACAGCCAGAGGAACAGGACGGCTCGGAGGCTGCCGTCGTGCATTTCAACTCCGGGGAGATCATCCTGATTGCGGATTGAGTGTTGGGCATGAGACCCATTTCGATCAGCTCGTATTCTCCGTGTATCGTCAGTAAAAAGACACCGTGCCCATCTCCAACGATGGGCACGGTGTTTTTTTACGTCTGCTTGTTCTGGTCAGCAACTCGTCGAGGATCGCGTAGCGGTGTGGCGTGCGGGACGCATCGTCACTGCCGTTGAAGGCACCAAGTGGCTGGCGTTTTTTTTTTATCCACATACAGGTTCCTTTCCCAACAGCCATTCCTGCCCGTTCTTGATATGTCACGAAATGTTCGCAAACTCCTTGTTTTTCTCTTCCTCCTTTCCCACCACTTGCTTCTGGTCTTGAAACAGGCTCCCACACTACAATGAGTCGTGGAAAAAATCAGATAAAGCAAGGAGAATACTACTTGTCTCATTCTAAAAAGAAGAAAACTGGGTCCCTCCTTCTCGCCATACTCCTCCTCACATCGCTCATCCCAATCACTCCTGCTTGGGCAGAAAGCCCTTCAACTCCCAACCAGACGCCCGCTTCCCAACCACTTGCTGTGAACAGCTCCAGCAAGTCTGACTTGGAACAATTCCGTACCCTCAACTCAAAACGTATTCAAAACGCGGATGGTTCCTTCACGGAACAGATCTATCTGGAACCCATCCACTACGAAGACCCTGCGACCGGCAAACTGCTGCCGATCGACTCCACGTTGCAACTCGAATCGGACGGCCGTCTGCACAACAAGGCCAATTCCTTCGACGTCTCGCTCCCTGTCACAGCCCACGGCGGTCCTGTCAGTTTGAAAACCAAGGATGCCGTACTGTCATTTGAACCTGTCTTCACCGACGATATACAAGGGGTGAACAAAGACAACAAACAAGACTTCAAAAACGCCGCCAAAGACATCGACCTCTCCTACGCAGCGACCTTCACAGGCGTCAAAGAATCGATCATTCTGAAAAAACCGACCTCCCAGACCACCTTCTCGTTCCGCATGGACCTCAATACTCTACAGTACAAGATTCAAGACGACGGGTCGGTTGCTTTCACCAAAGGCACTTCCAAGAAACCGAGTTTTACATTCGACCCGCCGATTTTGATCGACGCCAAAGGCGACACCTCGACCAAGGCTGCCTATCAATTCCGTCAAGACAGCACAGGCCATACATTCGTTGATCTCGTCGTGGACCCAGTCTGGTTACAAGATCCAGAACGCAGCTATCCAATCATCGTCGACCCAAGCGTTGGCACCGATGACTCGTACTTGGCGAACTCTATGATCGCCTCAAAGTATCCTACCGGGATCGATGAGAATAACGTTCGGTTCTCCCAATATTCCTCCCTCCTGATCGGGAACAGCGTCAACAAAGGGATTACCCGGTCGCTTTTGAAATTCCGGTTGCCAGCGTTGCCGGCTGGTTCCGTCATTTCTGACGCCTCTCTATACGTGATCAACTCGGGGTACCAGATGGACGTAACACAAACGCCTACGGTAGATGCACACCGGATCAATACGTTTTGGGATTCGTATAATGTCGCTTGGAACACACAACCAGCGATTGGCGGTATCGACGGAAGCTATACCGTAACCAACCAGTACGTACCCGAGTTGTGGAAGATCCCGCTCAAAAGCCTGGTCAGCGATTGGTATCTCGGGATCCAAAATAACTATGGGGTAGAATTGCTTTACAAAAATGAAAACGATGTCGTCCGTGCCATCACTGGTTTGGCCGACGCCTCTGCTTCGCATTCTTATTTAAGTGTGACCTACAACATCGATGGATTGGGATCTCAGGAGTACTGGTCGATGGACGGTCAAGTCAACATGGGCAACATGAACATGGTCGACTCCATCACCGATATTTCCTATCCCGGTCGTGGTGTAGACCTGTCCCTCTCTCGCACTTATAACAGCCGCGCCAAAGGAGTCGGTGTCTTCGGCTACAACTGGGTTTCTCCCTTGGACATGCGGCTCTATGCCTTGCAAGATGGCATCGCTCGTCTGAACGGAAGCAACGGGACGATCTACTACTTCCCCAAAGATGCAACAGGCAACTACGTCTCGCCAACCGGCCTGCATTGGAAACTGAACGTGACCAGTTCCTCCGCCAACCTGACGATGGTAGACAAGACCGTCTACAGCTTCATCCCTGACCCAGCTCGGGCCGGTCAGTACGTGATCTCCGCAATCTCCGACGCAACGGGTAACACCGTCACGTTTGGATACGATCCGAATCATCACATCTCCACGATCAAAGACGGTGCCTCGCATACGATCAACCTGCATTACAACGGAAACGGATTGATTGACCAAGCCACCGACCCGGCTGGACGGATCTGGTCTTATGGCTACCTTGGGTCTCTAGATTTGTTTAAGGTCACGCTGCCATCAGCCACAAATGGAACACTTGATACGCTGGAGTACGCCTACGATTCTTGGCATTATCTTGTCTCTGAAACTTCGGCTAACAAACGCAGAACGTACTACATGTACTCCGCAGACGCCAACGATGACAGCAGCCGTCGAATGACGGGCATCAGCCCGATCAACATGTTGGTGAACGGCAACTTTGAAGTCTCCTCGGGCGGTAACAATCTGCCGGACCATTTCTATTTTTACGATGGGCTCAACAACGGGAAAGTAACGTCTCTCGGCGGGCATGTCTACAACAACAATGCATTTGGAGTAGACTTCCCTGCAGCGGGCTACTCTACGTACCTGTCCGACCCGTTTGCGATTGATGCCACTACGGCGAAGTACACACTGAGCGGTTTCATGAAAGCAACATCCGCTTCTCAGACGACCATCTTGTCACTCTATCCGTATGATAACAACTTCCAATTGCTCCCCGAGACACAACGAATAGCGATTACGGGAAGCACGGATTGGCAGCAAAAGCAAATTTCATTCGCTCCCTCTGCACTCCCTGCGGGCACAGCGTACGTTCGAGTACGACTGGCGGCTAGTAACAGTGGAGGTTCCGGGAGCAGTTATTGGGATGGCGTTCAGCTGGAGGAGAAACTGAGTACGCTTGAGACAGACAACGCGACACGGTTCTCCTCAGGCAAGCAGTACACATTCTACCCACCCGGTATGCAAACCGCCAGCTACGATGGGGAAGGTCGCAAGCATCTCTACAAATACAATGAGAACCAAAACCTCTATTATTCACAAGTAGATCCGAACAGCTTGTCTCTCACGACGACTTATGATTGGACGTCAAACAAAGTCACCTCGTATTCCGATCCCAAAAACAACGTCTACACCAAGAAGTACGACGACAACACCGGGAACTTGCTCTACACCAAGAACCCGGAAGGAAAATACGAATACTTCGACTATACCAGCAACTCAGACTTGAAATCCCACACGTTGCTCAGTGGGGCTGTGGTGAAATCCACATTCGATACCAAGAGTAACAACCTGACCTCCCACGACGCCTACGGAACAAGTACGGCGCAAAAACATGACCTGTATGGCAACCTCACCAGTTTCAGCAACTCGATCGGGATGGCTGACAATTTGGTGGTCAACAGCAGTTTTGAGCAAGGAACGACTGGTTTGAAGTTTTATGATGGTAACAACGGAACGTGGCAGGTCACTTCCGACTCGACCGCTCAAAGCGGAAAGCAAGACCTCCAAATCGGGTTTCAATCGGTTAGCTCTCCGAGTTATTCAATTGTGACTTCTGATACATCTCTCCCGATCGATCCCAACTCCGCCTATGTACTCTCCGGGTATGTAAAAACGACAGCGACCACTGGAGATCAACGGGGTATCTTGTCCCTGCTGCCCTCTAACGGAGCAGCCCAGTTGAATGAGATCGGGCGCTTGGAGTTGGCCGACACCTCCGGCTGGCAGCGTCTACGAAAACTGATCTTGCCAACCGACTTCCCGCAGGGCACCAGTTCTGTGCGTATCAAGTTTGGTGCATCCCTCAACTCAGGTACGGGGACGACTTCTTTTGACACGATTCAGTTACAAAAATACTCGGTCGATACCGCCTATAATCTGTTGGACAACAGCAGTTTCGAGCGCGGTGCGAGCAGCTTCCCAGATTACTGGACTCCAGCGGAATCGGCCACCAACGCATGGGTGACCACCGATGCGTATGCAGAAAACCGTTCCGTCTCCATCTCTAATGCTGCGGCGATCACAGCAGTTCGAGCGGTGAATTACCAACCGTACATGCCCGATTCTTCGTACACACTGACTGCCTTTGTCAAAACTCAAGGACTGTCCGCAAACGTAGGCCGGGTTCGAATCGGGGAGTATGATGCGAGCAAAACACAGATCGGCTACCTCGATTCCGAGGTCCTCGGCGGTACGACAGACTGGACGATGCTGTCTGTCCAGCTCGACGCAAAAAAAGCGGTGCCGAACACCGCCTTTCTGCGCCCGATTCTGGTGACCGACGCCGCACAAGGAACGATCTTCTTCGACAATGTGCGACTCACGAACGGCACTCCCGGATTCACCACGTATTCCTATACAAACGGAATTGACACCAGCAACACCCGTCAGTACAGCGAAGTGGACCCGTTGGGAAACACAGCGTCCTATGAGTATGACAATTTGGGTCATGTGACATCGACACAAGACCCGATGCAAAATGTCACGACGAAGTTCTACGATCCACAGTCCGGTCGATTGTCTTGGGAAACGCCTGCGAGCAAGGACGTTCGACACGATTATTCATACGACCGTGACGGTAATCTGATCGTAATGACTGAACAAGACCCCACTCAAACAACGCTCTATAACAAAACCTCAATCAGTTACAACAAGTTAGGTCAAAAAACAGCCGTGACCGATTACTTGGGACGCACAACACAGTACTTCTACACCCCGAGTGGCAACTTGGAGAACATCACGGAACCGACCGGCCTGTACACACCCGGTGCGGCTCTCGTCACCAATCATTACGTCACGATGGCTTACGATCCCGCGAATCGAAAAAGCAGCGTGACCTATAGTGACAACACCGCCCAGTATCAATTCCAGTATGACAAGAACAGCAACCTCACCAAGGTTGAAGATACGACCAGTGGCGTCGTTGGCTCTGCTGAGTATAACAGCATGAACCGACTCTCGAAATGGTATGACAACAGTACACACAGCATTGGCTACACCTACAACGAGTTTGGCTCGGTGATCGGTCGTTCACTGACTGCCAATCAAACTACGTACCAAGAATCTGCAAAGTACAACATGATGAATCAACTGATGACGCTGACCGACCTCAACCAAAAGGAAAATCGTTTCCTGTACACGGAGAATACCCTTCTATCCACCGTTACGTACGGAAATGACTTTACAACATCTTTTGAGTACGACGTCAACGGACATGCAGTTACGTTGCAGAACAAGAACAATCTTCATGTTTTACAGTCGTCGTTTGCGTACACGTATGATAAAAACGGGCGTGTCTCTACGAAAACCACCAATGTCGGGAAGACGACGTACACCTACACGGCAAACGGCCAACTCCTGACGGAAAAGTCGCCATCGGGCGAAACGACTACGTATAGCTATCAGATTGATGCGGTCAACAATCCCTATGGTCAACTCTCGAAAAAGCAAATCACCAAAACGGATGGAACTGTCCAGACAACCACTTACTTGTATGACAAAGGAAACCAGTTAGTCAAAGTCAACAGTCAAGACTACACCTATGACAATGCAGGGAACCTGCTATCCAATGGCCTGTTTCAATTTAAATGGGACTCCGGTGGTCGAATGATAGAGGTTGACTCAGGTGGCAAACCTGTGGCAACGTTCAAGTATGACCACGAAAACCGCCGCGTGCAGCAGCAGGTTTACGATTCGGCTCACGTAGACGGCGTCATCACCAACTTCCTGTATGATGGTTTCAGCAGCCATGTCTTGGCGGAAACGAATGTTTCCGGTGTCGTTACCAAATCCTACACGTGGGGACCGTCGGGTCTTATGGGTATTACGACCCTAGATGCGACCGGGAAAATTCTAAAGTCGTATACCGTCATGAAAAATGCCCACGGCGATATCGAAGAACTTTGGGACAACGCCGACCTCACCAAGCCAGCGGTCAAGTACCAATACGATGTTTGGGGAAAACTGATCAGTCCGACGACACCCGATACCATCAACCCGTATCGATATGCGGATGCAAGATACGATTCCTTCGACAACCTGTACTACCTCATGGCAAGGTACTACGATCCTACTGTGGGGCGTTTCCTGAGCAAGGACTCGATCTCAACGGTTCCGGACTATGAATACGCGGGCTACGATCCTGTAAACTTTGTAGATCCGACTGGCAATAAATTTGAATCAGATGAGCCTGCCGTCCAACTGCCGGGACCAAGTAGTGGTGGGGACCCGTCAGGAGCATGGGAGTACGTTTTACGAATCATGGGTCTGACTTCCGAAGAAATTGCAGGTGGTTCTGCAGCTTTCTATGGCTCTGTAGGAGGACCCCCACTTAACGCCTGGAAAGTGGGTGACCCAATCAATGCTCCGACAAAAGCGGGGAATTATCCGTCTTGGAGCACTGCAAAATCAAGGTACTGGAAGAATGAAGCCAAGTTCTCGCCCGAGGAGTATTTAGCAAGTGACCTTACTAGAATGCAAAAAGGAAGGGCTCCGTTACACGAAGAAGTTGGGGTTCCTAAAGAACTGCACCATATTAATGGACGTACTGGCGCCGATCCACATAACCAAGCGAATATAGATGCTTTATGGCCTTGGGATCATGCTATTGTGGATCCCTACAGATTTTATAACGGTCCCCTGCCTACACAACCCTAAAAAGAAGAGGTGTGTGCCTTGATTAACATCGGTACAGAGAGAATCTACAACAAGCATTTTGAAGGTCGTGACGATGTGATCAAATGGGATGTTCAGCCCATCACAAATTCACAACTCGTACAGATAAACTTCCTCAGTACCAACTCTCCCAATAAACAAGGGATCTTCCTGCGTACCGACAAAGGCATTGAAGCCAATGGGCAACTTCACCCCGGGATCTATCTCTGGGAAGATACCGCGCCACGTGAAGTCATCATCAAATGTTTCACAGAGAATGGCTGGCTAAGTATCTACAACATTCATCACAATGGCAGAAATCAATACTCACAAGGGTACTCTGCCGGTATGCTGTTGCAAGAGGAAGGCGATACCCTCGTGTACCATTGTAACGACGTTGGGCTGGAAACCAACTTTGACAAGCTCGTATTCTCCGTGAAACGCCTGTAAGAAAAAACACCGTGCCCATCTCTCGCGATGGGCACGGTGTCTTTTTACGTCTGCTTGTTCTGAATGTCCTTCTTCGAGTGGCGGGCTTCGAGGAGCTTCAACACCTCGTCGAACGACAGCTTCTGCTCCTGCAACAGCACGAACAGGTGGTAGATCACATCGCCAACTTCGGCGGTGAGTTCCTCGCGGTCGCCCTTCATGGCGGCGATCACGACTTCGGTGGATTCCTCGCCGACTTTTTTCAGGATCTTCTCCAGACCTTTTTCAAACAGGTACGTGGTGTACGCACCCTCCGGTCGCTCTGCATCTCGCTGTGCAATCGTGGTCAGCAACTCGTCGAGGATCGCATAGCGGTGTGGCGTGCGGGATGCTTCATCGCCGTGCGCTTTTTCAAAAAAGCAGCTGTACGCGCCCGTGTGGCACGCAGCTCCTGCTTGGTTGACTTCCGCCAGCAAAGTGTCGCGGTCGCAGTCGTAAGAGAGGCGCACAACCTGCTGGAAGTGACCCGAAGTGGCCCCCTTGTTCCAAAACTCCTGACGGGAGCGCGACCAGAACCAAGTGGTGCCGGTCTCCAGCGTTTTCACAACCGATTCGGCATTCATGTACGCGAGCATCAGCACTTCACGGCTCTGCACATCCTGCACGATGCAAGGCAACAGGCCGTTGTCATCGAATTTCAGCGTTTCAATCCAGCTCGTGTCGCTCATCGGATGCTCACCCCGCGTTCCTTTAAGTACTTTTTCACTTCGGTGACGGTCGTCTCCTTGAAGTGGAAAATCGACGCGGCAAGTCCGGCGTCTGCCTTGCCGGTGGTGAACACGTCATAGAAGTGCGACTTCTCCCCAGCCCCACCCGATGCGATCACCGGGATGCGCACCGATTCGGAGACACGGCGGGTGAAATCGAGGTCGAAGCCGTTTTTCTGCCCGTCTTGGTCAAACGAAGTCAGCAAGATCTCGCCTGCGCCGCGATCCTCGCACTCGCGCGCCCACTTGAGTGCGGATAGGCCCGTCGAGACTTTGCCAGCGTTGATCATCACTTCCCAGTCTTGCATCTCCACGTTCCACTTGCCGTCGATCGCCACGACGATGCACTGGGAACCGTAGCGCTTCGCACCATCGGTGATCAGTTGCGGGTTCTTGACGGCGGCGGTGTTCATCGAGACTTTGTCCGCACCAGCGAGAAGCAGTTCGCGGATGTCCTCGACTTCCTTGATGCCACCGCCGACGGTGAACGGGATGAACACTTGGTCGGCGGTGCGGCGCACGATGTCGAGCATGGTGGCACGGCCTTCATTGGTCGCTGTGATGTCGAGGAGCACAAGTTCATCTGCCCCCTGCTCCTCGTACACTTTTGCTAACTCGACCGGATCGCCTGCGTCTCGTTCGTTGGTGAGGAACGAGACGTTTTTCACGACCCGCCCGTTTTTGATGTCGAAGCAAGGGATGATTCGTTTCGTTAGCACGTTACGCTCTCCCTTCGGTCGATCCCGTTGTAGTGGAAGTCACGCCAATCGCTCCATTGACTTCGCGAATCGCATCCACCAACTCGATGTTTCCGTTGTAGATCGCTTTGCCGATGATCGAGCCGATGACCCCGCGACCTCTGTACGTCGCCAGCTCCAGCAGATCGTTCGTGTCCTTGATCCCACCTGAAGCGATCACGCCGAGGCCAGTTTTCTCGGCCATCTCGACAATCGCCGGAATGTTTGGCCCGGTCAACGTGCCGTCGCGGGAGATGTCTGTAAAAATGACGCGGGTCGCCCCTGCGCCCTTCAACTCACGCCCGAGGTCGATCGCCGTGATCGTGGAGGTCTCCAGCCAGCCGTTCACCGCCACCATCCCGTCCTTCGCATCGATCCCAATCGCGATCTTTTCCCCATATTCCTGCAGCGCCGCCCGCACAAACTCCGGCTCATTCACCGCCGCCGTGCCGAGGATCGCGCGTTGTACCCCGAGTGAAAACAGCGCTTCCAACGTCTCGCCATTGCGAATCCCACCGCCAACTTGCACCGGCAGTCCCGTCGCTTTGACAATCGCCTCGATCACCGGGCGGTTCTGCTGCGAACCTTCCTTCGCCCCGTCGAGGTCGACGACGTGCAGGAATTTCGCGCCCGCTTCCTTGAACCGCACTGCGACCGACGCCGGATCGTTGTCATACACGGTCATCTGGTCGTAGTCGCCTTTATAGAGTCGGACAGCCTGTCCGTTTCGCAAATCAATCGCTGGATACAGCAAAAACTCACTCATGCCCGCACTCCTTCCCGTACCATGCCCACAAAGTTGCGCAACAACGTCAACCCCACACGGCTCGACTTCTCCGGGTGGAATTGGATGCCAAATACATGATCTCGTCCTACGATGCCCGGCACTTCGCCATAATAGTCGGTCGTCGCCAACAACACGTCGCGATCCACCGGCTCCACGACCAGCGAATGCACCCAATACACGTAGTCTCCGTTCTGCACACCATCGAGCAGGGCAGACTCACGCGTCAAGGTCAGATCATTCCACCCGATGTGCGGGATCTTGAAGTCGCCCTGAAAGCGGCGCACATGGCCCTCGATCAGATTCAGACCTTCGTTGAACCCATGCTCGTCGCTCGATGTGAACAGCAGTTGCATGCCCAGGCAGATGCCGAGGAAGGGTTTCCCTGCTGCCACAACATCCTGAATCGCGGAAATCATCCCCTGTTGGCGCAGGTTCTCCATCGCGTCACCAAATGCACCGACACCCGGCAGGATCACACCCGCTGCTTGGCGCACAACATCGGGATCGCTGGTGACGACGAGATCGGCGCCGAGGGACTCCAGCGCTTTTTCCACAGAACGCAGGTTGCCCATGCCATAGTCGATGATCGCGATCATGGCTTAGAGGACCCCCTTGGTGGAGAGCACGCCGCGCACGTTCGGGTCTTGGAAAACCGCTTCGGAGAGCGCGCCGCCAAATGCTTTGAAAATCCCTTCAATCATATGGTGCGAGTTTGTGCCGTACTGGAGGTTCACGTGTAGCGTCACACCCGCGTTCCCCACGAACGCACGGAAAAACTCCTCGACCAGATCGGTGTTAAATGTGCCGACGTACTCTCGCGGAAACTCTGCGTTGAACACGAGGAAGGCCCGACCGGAGATGTCGAGGGTCACTTGTGCAAGTGCCTCATCCATCGGAGTGAAGCGGTTGCCGTAGCGCTTGATCCCGGCCTTGTCCCCGATCGCTTGCTTGAACGCCTGACCCAAGCAGATGCCGATGTCCTCAACCGTATGGTGATCGTCGATGTCGATATCCCCATTCGCGTGGATATTCAGGTCAAATCCGCCGTGCTTGGCGAACAAGTCGAGCATATGTCGCAGGAACGGTACCGGGATGTTCAAGTCCCGATTGCCAGTTCCGTCGAGGTTCAAGGTCAGTTCAATCTGCGTCTCAGTGGTGTCGCGCTTGATCGTTGCGATGCGTGCCGTCATAACTGTCAGCGGCCTCCTTCTTTTTCTAAGCGAATCCGAATCGCGTTGGCGTGGGCCGACAGCCCTTCTGCCTCCGCGAGGGTGATGATCTTATCCCCGTTGTTGAGGAGCGCTTGCTTGCCATAGTGGATCACGGAGGACTTTTTCACAAAGTCATCCACGTTCAAGGGCGAGGAAAAACGCGCCGTGCCGCTTGTTGGCAAGACGTGATTCGGCCCTGCAAAATAGTCCCCGACCGGCTCCGACGAGTACCGTCCGACAAAAATCGCCCCAGCGTTCTCAATCCGCCCGAGGTAGGACAGCGCATCCTCGATCATCAGTTCCAAATGCTCAGGCGCCAGTCGGTTGGAGAGCGCGATCGCTTCGTCGAGGTCCTGTGTGACCACGATGGCGCCGTAGTTGCGCAACGACTCCTCCGCAATCTCGCGGCGAGGGAGTTTTTCCAACTGTTCGGCGAGCGACTTCGCGACTTGGACCGCCATGTCAGCAGACGGGGTGACACAGATCGCGGCTGCCATCGGGTCATGCTCCGCTTGGGACAGCATGTCGGCCGCCACATAGTCTGGATCTGCATGGTCGTCCGCGATCACGAGGATTTCCGACGGGCCTGCGATCATGTCGATCGCCACTTGTCCAAAAACAGCCTGCTTCGCGAGCGCCACGTAGATGTTGCCAGGGCCGACAATTTTGTCGACAGCACCGATCGTCTCCGTGCCATACGCCAGCGCCCCGACCGCCTGAGCGCCGCCGATCCGATAGGCTTCAGTGATGCCCAGTTCCTTGATCGCGACGAGGACGCCCGGGTTGAGCATTCCCTCCCGATCCGGCGGCGTGACCAGCACGATCTCGGGAACGCCTGCCACTTGTGCAGGAATCACATTCATCAGCACCGAGGACGGGTACGCCGCACGACCGCCGGGCACATAGACCCCCACGCGCTTCAGTGGGCGGATGATCTGCCCTAGCACAGAACCTTCCTCGTCGGGAAGCATCCACGACGGGCGTTTCTGCGCTTCGTGGTAGCGACGGATGTTCTGGATCGCCGCACGCAATGCGGTGACGAACTCCTCTGAGACTTGATTGTAGGCGTCCGCGAACTGCTGCTCGGGGATGCGCAAGTCCTCCAGTTCCACTCCGTCAAAACGCGCGGTATACGCGCGCACCGCTGCGTCGCCATCCGCCTGCACACGGGTCAAAATCTCCTTCACCGCCGTGCGTTCGGTTTCGTAGACGTCACTGTCCTCCCGCTTCAACGAAAAATCTGCCGCTTGTACCACCTGAATCATCGCGCTGCCTCCTCTGTTTCCACGACACCGCGCACACGGCGCACGAAATCATCGATGACGGCGCTCTTCAAGCGGAAACTGCTGCGGTTTGCGACTAAGCGTGTGGAGATATCCATGATGTCCTCTTGTACGATGAGGCCGTTTTCCTTCAGCGTGCGCCCGGTTTCGACCACGTCGACGATCCGCTCCGCCAATCCGATCAACGGTGCCAACTCGACCGACCCATTTAGAAAAATCACTTCCACCTGCTGCCCTCGGCCACGGAAGTACTCCGTTGCGATGCGCGGGTACTTAGATGCGACCCGCGGCATCGTAAAATGGGCCGGGGTCTCCGGGAGACCGGCAACCGACATTTTACATCTGCCAATCCCGAGATCGAGCAGTTCGTAGAGGTCGCGGCCTTCCTCGACCAGTACGTCCTTGCCGACGATGCCGAGGTCTGCAACCCCGTATTCCACATAAGTCGGCACATCGACCGGTTTGGCGAGGATGAAATCGATCTCGCCACCCGGTGTGTTAAGTATCAATTTGCGCGACGAATCGATGTCTTCGGGCACCGGGATGCCCGCCTCGCGCAAGATCGTTAAGGTAGCTTCCATGATGCGCCCTTTGGAGAGCGCGACGGTCAATGCAGCTTGTGTGGTCATCTATTTATGCCCCCTAGAGCGAGAAGGAATGACTGAAATCGGTGTACATCGCTTGAACCAGCCGTTCCACCGTCAACAACTTGCCGTTTTTGAACACGATCGGCGTGAAATAGCCAGCGCGCTCCTCAACAGCCGCCGCTTCCGAATCTTCTACACGCTGTGAGGTCACGATGAATTGCTTCGAACGCAAGTAGGAAGCGAATCCGATCACCGGGTAGCGGTCACGCTCTTCATACAGCACCAAAAAATGCTCCTTGGTGATGCCTGGCGTCGCTTTTTCCAAAACTTCTAACACGCGCTCCACACCGATCATGAAACCGGTCGCCGGTGCCGGACGACCAAATTTGCCGAGCAGTTCGTCGTAGCGACCCCCTGAGCAGACCGGGAAGCCGACATTCGGAGCGTAGCCTTCAAACACAGCTCCCGAGTAATAATCTTGCCCGAGCAACAGCCCGAGGTCGAGTTGCAGATACCGATCGACGTTGTGCAGGACGAGCACATTCCAGATCGATTCGAGGTTGTCGAGCGCCGCCAAGGCATCGGTGTGGTGCGTCAATTCACGCGCTTGGTTCAAGATCTCAACACCGCCGCGCAGACGCGGGACGGTGAGCAGGACGGTGCGCGCTGCATCATCGGCAATTTCCCCGTGTACGGTGCGCTCGTAGGACACAAAGTCTTTTTCCGCCAGTGCGACGGAGAGACGTGCGCGCACGTTTTCATCCGCAACATGCTCTGCGAACAGACCTTGCAAGTAGGTGACTTGCCCGATCGCGATGGAGAACCCCGTGACGCCTGCTCCGGTCAGCGCCGTGCAAGCCAGCGCGATCACTTCGGCATCTGCATCGGGACTGGCATCGCCGATCAATTCCACGCCTGATTGCGTAAATTCCGCATCCCGTCCCGCGTTGTGCTCCTGTTGGCGGAAGATCGCCGCGTTGTAGGACAGACGGATCGGCAGCGGGTGTTCCTTCAATAGAGAGGACACTACGCGTGCGATCGGTGCCGTCATGTCGGGGCGCAGAACGACGGTCTTGCCGGAACGCTCGATGAACTTGAACATCTGGTCTTCGTCCTCACGGTACGCACCGTTCAGAAACGTATCCGCATATTCGAACGTCGGGGTCAGGATCTCCTCGAAGCCCCAACGGGTAAAGACTTTGGCAATTTGCTTTTCCACTTCACGCTTGCGGGTTGCCAGCGGCGGCAAGACATCGCGCACTCCGCGCGGTTTTTCAAACAAGATCGGTTTCGTCATTTCGTTTTCCGCTCCCTGGACGCTTTAGTCTGCTAATACACTAAAGGATTTCTATTGCTATCCTATCATTGAGCGTACCCCACTGTCAACGAAAAGAAAACAGCCACGACCGCTGTGGGCCGTGACTGTTTTCCGTAAGTTAGGAACACGAAGTACTGCATCTGTACGTCCCCTTTGTCCTTGTGTCTTCGACTTCGCGAAGACAGCCCCCCGGCAGACAAAAGTACAGTACAGTTAATAAAAATCTCCACCATAAGTAGCATTGCTTATCTTTGGTGTTGTTGTATTAATTTCTGCGTAGCTTTTCATTCTCCTTCTTTTATTATGGATATATTGCGTTAATTTTACAGATTTTTAATAATTGGAACTGAGAGTCTTTATTAGGTAACAACCAATACCTGTCACGCCTATCTCCCACCCCCCTGCCACATACTAAGGCACAGCACGAGAGGACATACGTATAGGCAGGTGAGCACAGATGCTAGCTGGTTGGAAAGCGTGGTTGCGGGTAGGCGGATGTCTCGTGGGGGCATTGAGTTGGCCCATGGTGGAACTGGCTTCGGCCTCTTCGTTGCACCAGACACAGGCGGCCTACGAGATCCAAGGCGTGCCCACGTTGGCACAACGACCTGAGTTGCCGACTGGTTGTGAGGCGACCGCGCTCACGATGCTGTTGCAATATGAAGGTGTGCAGGTGAACAAAACCACGGTCGCCAAAAAGTTACCCCAGCTTGCCGTGCCGCGCAATCTAGGGGGTCGGATGATCGGGGGAGATCCGAATTCAGGCTTTGTCGGCAATCCATTCTCGCGAGATGGGTATGGTGTGTTCCACATCCCGATCCGCCATGTGCTCGAGGAGTATCTGCCCGGACGCGGACTTGATCTGAGCGGAGGCAGTTTTGATGAGGTGTTGCAGGCGTTGGCCGATGACCGACCGGTGCTGGCGTGGGTCACGATCGACCTTGCCGATGTGCGCAGCGGGAGCGATTGGCGGACCCCCAGCGGTGGACATGTGCAGTGGAGGATTCCGGAACACTGTGTGTTGTTGACCGGGTATCGGGAGCGGTCTGTGACGTTTCACGACCCGAACAGTGGGCGGGTTGTCCACTATCCCTTGGAACGCTTCCGTCAGATTTGGCAGGCGATGGGACGCCAAGCGGTGACGGTACAGCCGTTGGATTAGGAACGGAAAAAAACTCCCTCTCGCACACGCGAAAGGGAGTTTTTTAATGTACAATCCCCGCCTCTTCATCATCCAGCACCACGGCGGGCTCGCCCGTTTCGGTGCGGACGGTAGATGCGTCCACCACTTTCTGGCGGATCACGCGGATCGGGTTGCCGCCCACGAATGCTCCCGGCGGGACATCGCGGTTGACCAGCGATCCGGCCGCCACGACTGCGCCGTCGCCGATCCTGATCCCTGGCAACAACGTCGAGTTCGCACCGATCATCACGTTGTCCCCGATCTCGACTTTCCCGAGTCGGTACTCATCGATCAAGTACTCGTGCGCGAGGATCGTCGTGTTGTACCCGATGATCGTGTTCCGGCCAATCGAGATCAATTCTGGGAACATCACGTCCATCATCACCATCAACGCCACCGCCGATTGTTCCCCGACTTCCATGCGCAGGAACGTGCGGTAGAGCCAGTTTTTGACGCCTAGAAACGGCGTGTAGCGCGACAGTTGAATCACAGCGAAGTTTTTGGCGACCTTCCAGAAGCTGACCGTCTTGTACAGTTGCCACAGAGCATTCGCACCCTCTATCGGGTAGCGTTCCGTGTTCCGCATGGATTTCCCTCTTTTCTGGATCAGGTCCCGAGGATGATCTTCCGAAGTTCCAGCATGTCCGATACCAAGTAGTCCGGGTGATGCGGGCGCAGTCCTGCCTCCCCGCGCAAACTCCACTTCACGCCTGCCGTCGCCACACCCGCCGCTTGACCAGCGCCGATGTCGAAGGGGCTGTCCCCGATCATGATCGTCGATGCTGGGTCGGCCCCGAGCAAGGCCATCGCTTTCAACACCGGCTCAGGGTGTGGCTTGTGATGTTCACACTCGTCTACGGTGACCACCGCGTCGAGGTACGGCGACAGGCCGCACAACGCCAGCCCCTTCTCCGTGGTCAGGCGAACCTTGCTCGTCACAATCGCTTGCTTGCATCCGGCCTCATGCAACTCGCGCAACACCTCCACCACATGGGGGAACGCGGTTACCAGCGCATCATGCTGCTCCAAATTGTAACGGCGGTACGTCGCCACCAACTCCTCCGAGCGACCGGGAGCAAACAACTCCATCTGTTGGAACAACGGTGCGCCCATCTGCGGCAGGATGTGCTCTCGCGTATACGCTCCCGGCGTATGCAGATCGAGCGTGTGTTCAAACGATCGGATGATCAGTTCATTCGTGTCGAGCAACGTCCCATCTAAGTCGTACAGTACATATTGATACTTCATAAAAAAAGCCTCCTTATGCGCCCGTTGTCGCATCGGCGTCTGGGTCCACGCCTCCGACACCCGGTCTGATCCCGGTTCCTACCCGTTCCCGCCAGACGCGTGCCAACACCGCGGTCAGCACCAAGGCGGCGATGATTCGAATGCCGAGCAGGTACCAGCCGTTCACGTGCAGCGGGATAAAAATCAACGTATCCTCAACCACCGCGTGGCAGAGAATCAAGAAGATCATCAGCAGATACAACTGCCGCTTGGGCAGCGGTTTTTCCCGCGTCGCTTCGATGATCACACCCGCTCCGTACGCCAGTCCGAAAAAGATCCCGGCCAGCATCGGAATCGCTGCCTTTTTATCCAAGCCGCACAGCGCGAGCAAGGGATTCATGCCTGTGGCGATCTTGTCGAGCACACGCAATTCCTTGAGCACTTGGATGACCAGCATCAGCGGGATCACGATCAGCGCCAATTGGTACACGCCTTTCCAGATCGTGAACAACACTTCCTGAACCGTCGTCCACACCGACACATCCCACAGGTATTGCAGGTGCCCATACGTGCCGATCACGTCACCTGGCGTGTTGCCAAGCGCCAGATGCACACCCCAGCCTCCGAGGAAGCCCACTGCAGCGCGGATCGACACGACCAGCGGTGCGTTCAATCCGATCCGCTTGGCCACCGCCGTCTCGACGAAGATGTTGTGGCAGAACGACAACATCACCGACAGAATCAACGCTTCCGGCGCACCCAGCTGTAGCGAGAACATCGCCCCGATCGCCGCATACAAGTTCAAAAACCACCCCAGCGCCATCACGATCGCCGCTTCCCCTGGCAAACCGAACCAGCCCATGATCGGGGTGAACAGCCAGAGAATCCACTCCAGCACGGGTGTATGTTTAAGCAACGTGAGCGCGAAGGTGATCGGTACGATGATTTTGCTGAGCGTCCATGTCGTCCGCAGACCCGAATAGAATCCACGAATCAAGATGTCCTTCATATCCGTTCGCACCCCTTTAGCAATTCGAAGATTTCGACACCCATTATAACACAAAGAGGCTCGTGACTTCCGTCACGAACCTCCCACTTGCGCAGATTCTTACATGTAGGGAGCTGGATTCACTTGTACACCGTTGACGCGCACTTCATAGTGCAAGTGCGAACCGGTGGACTGGCCCGTGGAGCCGACGCCGCCGATGCGTTGGCCTTTTTGGACCGCTTGTCCAACCGAGACGTTCATCGAGGACAGATGACCGTAGATCGACACAATGCCGTTGCTGTGCGAGATCCGGATGCAGTTGCCATAGCCGTCACCATAGTCACCCGCTTGGATGACCGTACCGTTGTTCGAAGCATAGACCGGCGTCCCGGTGGATGCTGCGATGTCGATGGCGTTGTGAGCTTTGCCACCACGGTTCTCACCGTACTGCGAGGAGATGTAACCTCCGCCGATCGGATAGGCCCACGAACCGCTGACCGCTGCAGCGGCACCACCGGAGTAGGAGGAGTAGGTTTGCTTGCGCGTGCCCTTCGAGATGATCTCCTTGACCGGTTCGGAGACCACTTGCTCAGACAGCACATCCTCTTGTTGCTTCACCCCGTTGCGACGGGTGACTTTGAGGACTTGGTTTTTCTTGCCTTCCTTGCCTTCTTGGATGATCTTCTCCGTGCCGACATCGAGCGAGTTGTCATCCTTGTATTCGACTTCGTAGTTGGTGGTGATCTCGCGAGTCTCCTCGCTGACGGATTCCACACTGATCAACGGTTCCACAGCGACGAGGTTGATCCGTTGGCCTTCGGAGAGTTCGTCGATGTCACCGATCTCCGGGTTGGCTTGGGTCAGTTCATCGACGCTGATCTCGTTTTTGGTCGCGATGTCCCACAGCGAGTCGCCGCGCGAGACCACGTAGGTTTTGCGCTCGTTCTTGCTCTGTGAAACCAGCGAAAGTGCGGTCTCAAACGAAACGAGGAGCTGCTTGTCTCCACGCATCGGAACAAAATCAACCTGTTCGGAGGTGCGAACGGTTGCATTGGAATCTGCCTTCACATACTTGCTTTCGAGCGTTTTGATCAGTTTCTCAGCGGTTTCCTGATCCTTGACATGGACGATGTCTTGGCCGTTCACGCGCACGATCACCATGTCGACCATCGTCTTGGTCGATTCGGAGATCGCATTCGCCACGGTCCATTCATTGGTGGACTTGACCGTCTGGTGTACAGGAAGGAATTTCACGTTTGATTTAAGTAGCGCGCCATAGGACACCATCTGGTCTTCGAGCAGTGCTTTGTCACGAACGACGCCGGAGTATTCACCATCTATGTAGACTCGGTAAACGGGGGTTGCGGCTGCGATTTTGTCTTGTACTGTATATACGCCAACCGAAGTTAGCGCGCAAACTGCGAGGGCAGCGATCGTATTACGAAAATGGAACGTTTTGCGAATCTCCGACTTGGCTGCGCGTACAAACGCGCTGGCTTGTTGTTGTACCCATTGTTTCTTGCTACTTGCTGGGCTGGCAGTTCCGATCTGACGACGTCCGTCATAGAGCATTTCTGTCAGCTTACCCATGATACCCCTCCCTAAAAGCGAACCCCGATGCTGATGATAAATCAGTATGGTTCTGTTTTTTATAGTGTTTCGACGTATGTATTTCGACAAGATATGCCATGTTCCTTCTTAGGACACAAAATAGACATACAAAAAAAGAGGCCCCTAGTACTTGGGGCCTCCACTTTCTTGTTGCATCGTCAACGTCATCTTCTCCGTCAATTCCTTGGCGGCGTTGTATCCCATCCGTTTTAGACGATAATTCATCGCCGCCACTTCGAGGATCACGGCCAGATTTCGACCTGGACGCACCGGCAAATTCAGGAACGGAACTTCGACATCGAGGATCGTGGTCGTCTCTTCGTCGAGTCCGAGGCGGTCGTAGGCGGTCTTGTCATCCCACATCTGCAACTGGATCACCATCTCGATGTCCTTGCGCATGCGGATCGCTCCGGCGCCAAACAGCGTCATCACGTTCAGCACGCCCAAGCCCCGGATCTCAATCAACTGGCGCAACAGTTCCGGCGACGTGCCTTCCAAGATGTTCTCCGCAACACGACGAATCTCGACTGCATCGTCGGCGACCAGACGATGACCGCGCTTGACCAACTCCAGCGCTGTCTCAGACTTCCCGATGCCGCTCGACCCTTGGATCAGGATGCCGATCCCGTACACGTCGACGAGCACCCCGTGTACCAACGTCTCCATCGCCAACTTGCGGTCGAAGTAGGCTTGCAAGCGACCGGTCAGCTTGGTGGTCGATTGCGGCGAGAGCAGAATCGGCAACCGATGACGGTTCGCCGCTTCCAACAGGCAGTTCGGCACTTCGATGCCGCGCGCCACGATCAGACAGGGCGTCTGCTCATACGCGCAGAGCAACTCCGCTCGCTCCCGTTGCAACGCTTCGGGCAACGCGGCGAAAAACGTGATCTCGGTGCGGCCTACCACCTGCACGCGCTCCTCCGGGTGGTAGGTGAAAAAACCGGCCATCGCCAAGCCTGGCCGATTGATGTCGCTGACTGCGATCAAGCGCGAACTGTCAGCCGTCTCAGGGTTGACCAGTTCCAGCTCAAATTCCTTGCTCAGCTCTAGCGTGGTGATCGATTTATGAACGATCTGCTCCATAGAAGGTACGCCCCCATGCGATGGTCGCTTGTAGTCCTTCCGTCAACGTCGTTTGCGGACGCCACGGCAGGCTTTCCAGGATCTTACCATTGGCCAGCACGCTTCTGTAGATGTCTGCGGTACGGGCTGGGCCGTGTACCGGTTCTAGGTTGTAGCCGATCTGTTCGGACAGCAGGGCAAAGACTTCGTTGACCGAAACCTCTGTCTGCGTGCCCAAGTTGTAGATGCCATTGATGTCCGACTCCAAGGCCATCACGTTCGCACGCGCTACATCTCCCACATAGATATAGTCGCGGGTTGCCCCGCCATCGCCGTCGATCGTGCAGCTCTTGCCTCTAAGCATGCGCTCTGTGAAAATCGAGATGACACTGCCCTCACCCGACTGGCCTTGACGCGGACCGTAGATGTTCGCGTAACGCAAGACCACATACGATGTGCCAAACAGTTCGTGGAACAGTTGGAAGTACTCTTCGATGATTTTCTTGCTGAGTCCGTAGAACGACAACGGACGCTGCGGGTGCTTTTCATCGATCGGAACGTACTCCGGCATGCCAAACGAAGCAGCCGACCCGGCAAAGATGATTTTCTTCAACCCAAGGTCGCGCATCGCCTGCAAGAGGTTGATCGTGCCGAGCAAGTTGACATCCGCGTCGTACAACGGGTCCTTGATCGACGGCGGAACGGTCGATTGCGCAGCTTGGTGGATAATCCCTTCGATGCCTTCCTCACGGAGAACCTCCGCGATTCCCGGAGTGGTGATATCCATCTCCAAAAACTTTGCAGCCGGGTTGAGGTTGTTTCTCGTTCCCGTTGCAAGGTTGTCCATGACGACGACCTGATGCCCGACACGCAGACATTCATCGACGATGTGCGAACCGACAAAACCAGCCCCACCGGTTACAAGTACTTTCATTGGTTCTCCCCCTAAAATGCCGCCTAACTCATCTAGGATCATCATACCGTGTTTTTTGTCGAAACACCACAAGAAAACAAAAAGGATGGGCATCGCCCCCATCCTTCGGGTGTTCCGTTTCGTTCGGTTGTCGTTCGGTTTTAGTCTTGCTTCACAGCGCCCAAGATCGCGCTGACGATCGACAGCACGATCGAACCAAAAAACGCGCTGGCGAACGTTTCCACATGAAAGCCCGCGACAAAACTCGAAGTGACCAGCAACATCGCCGCGTTGATCACCAACGCGAAAATTCCAAATGTGATCAAGGTGATCGGCAACGCCAACACCTGCAAAATCGGACGGATGACCGCATTGACCAAGCCCAGCACCAACGCCGCGACAAATGCCGCCCCCACCGTGTCGATCGAAATTTTCGGGAACAGCCACGCCACGATCAACAGCGACACAGCTGAGATGATCCAATTCCAGATAAGTCTCATGAGTCCCACTCCTCTCGCCTTCGCGTCTTGCCTACTCTACAGGTATACGAGCGCTCGGCGTACAAGTTGCGGGTGTTGTGCAATTTTTTATTGCAGGCGACCCAGTGCAAACATCGCAGCGTCCGCATGGGGCCGACCGAGGATCAAGTCGCACAGGATCTGCCCGGCGATCGTGCTGTAGACGGTGCCGTTGCCGCCGTAGCCCAGCGCATAGTAGCAGTTCGGATGGTGATGATGTTCCCCGATGAACGGCAGCCCGTCCTTCGTCCCGCCAAATGCGGAGGCCCAGCTGTGCGCGATCTTGACGCCGGATAGTTGCGGGAACAGCGAGTACAGCTCCGCGAGGAGCTGGTTCGCTTTTTCGGACAGCAGGTTGTCGCGCTTGGGGCCTTGGATCGCCGTCTCGTCCAACCCGCCGACGAGGACGCGGTTGTCGGCGGTTGTGCGCAGGTAGAGATAGGGTCGCGCCGTCTCCCAGATCAAGCAGCGATTGTGCCAACTGGAGAAATCGGCAACCGGTTCGGTGGCGATCGCATAGGTGGAAGCGATCACAGCACCTGGGGTGGTCTGCCGATCTTGCGTTTCATACCCGGTGGCAAAAACCGCTTTGCGAGCGGTGATCAAACTGCCGGTGTTGGTGCGAAAGTGCAACCGCCCGTTGTCATTCTCGTGAAAGACGGCGCTCACTTCGGTCTGCTCGTAGACCCGCATGCCTTTTCGAGCGCTGTCGTCAACGAGCGAGACGGCGAGGCGGTAGGGGTTGATCTGGCCATCGGCAGGCGAGTACAGCCCGCAGTCTTTGCGAAAGGGGAAGCGTTCGCGGATGTCCTGTTCGGTGAGAAACTGCACGGGGAAGCCGTGTTTTTGTTGCAACGCGAACTCCGCTTGAAGTTTTTTCACGTGCGCTGGTGTACTCGCGTAGTACAAACTCTCGCGGCGCTCGAAATCGGTCGGGATGTCGAGCGTCCTCGTGATCTCCTCGATCTGCGAGATCGCGGCGAGGCAGAGTTTGTAAAAGCGCACTGCAACTTCCTCCGTGAACGACTCCGCGAGTTGGTACATCGGCGAGTCGTTGGCGTATTGAAGCAGTGCGGTGTTGCCGCTGGTGCTCCCTCCGCCGATCTTGCGCTTCTCGACCATCACGACATCGACGCCTGCGCGGGTCAGATAATACGAACTCAACGCCCCGGCTTCTCCTCCTCCGAGGATCAGCACATCGCACTCCACGTCTTGCTCCAAACTCGGGTAGGTGGGCGGGTTCGGGAATTGGGTTTGCCAATACAGGTCTCCGGTGTTCAAATTCATACAAGTCCGCGCTCCCTTTCTGCCTAGACGTTACTACCGTCTAGTCTGGGAGCGAATGGCGGCTTTTATGCTTGCCTAGAAACTCAAACTCTAGGCATAAAAACGCGGCGCTTCCTCATAGATTGAAAGAGGAAGCGCCGCGTGGCGTTAGTGTTCCGTCCGGTCGGTCGATCCGCCTATCGAAGCGCGGTCGATCAGCCGTGCATAGCGTTCTGTAAATTCCTGCACGGTTGGACCGTCTATTGCGGCATAATCATCCGCCGATTCGAGCGCCTTCAACATCAGGTTGACGAGGCGTAGAACCGATTCAGTGTCATCTTCGAGGATGAGCGTGGTGTCGTCGTTGCGCATGATTTTCATCTGTACGTGCGTCTGGCCTGTCTCCGATTGTGAGACCACGTGACCGAACTTGTGCCATCCGTGCGGATAATGGGTGCGACGGCGGAAGGCCTTGAGCACTGGGCCGTAGCGGGCGGTCAGGTAGCGGAGAAAATGGAGAGTGTCGTCGCCGAGTTCTGCAGCAGTCCCGAGTTCTTCGAGGTCGTCGAAGGTCTCCAGACAGCGCATGCATGCGACGATGGCGCTGGCGATTTCACGACCGGCGAGGATGGCGACGCTCTGCTCAATTTCTAGAGCTTCCATCGTCGAGCGGGTCAGTGACTCGCGGATCACCTCTTCGATCTGCTGTTTGAGTTCCGGTTGTTCGGACAAGCGTTCCTGCAGGAGAGTTACGCCGTCTTGAACATAGCGCACAAAATGTTCCATCGAAAGACTCCTTACCCGTTCTTATCCCCTATTCCACAGGGACCTATCTGCATCCTACCAATGCCACAGGGGAAACGCAACCCCCATTTAATTTGTAGCCTGTACTTTTTGGAAAGAGAGGTGCGTTAGCTATGGGAGATCGAGGATGGTGGTTGCTCGGTTTTTTGCTCCTGTCCTGTGCGGTAAGCGCTGTTCTGGTGTTGTTGGCCGCGACAGGACGGGATTTGCGGAAGTATGGCGGGCGGCAACGCTTTTATGAAGACTTGTATCGATTTACAGTGATGATCTTGACCGGGCTGGCGATGTACCTGTTGGGAAGTACGCCTGGGGTTTGGCAGGCCGTGCCCCTGCCCGAGAGCGTGGTACTGTTCGCCATGACTGCACTGCCGACGTGGGTGCTGTGCGCGGTGAGCAAGCGCTGGTATCTCGGCTGGTGTGCGGCGGCGGTGATGCAGGGCTTTGTCGTCCAAGCCCTGATTCAGATGGGCGGCGTGCATGGCGATGTGAGCGCGCTCTGGTGGCCGCAAGTGGTCTGCGACCTCGGAGGCGTCGTGCTGTATGCCATGCAATCGGGTAAGCAACAAGTGAAAGTACACGGGTGATGGTGGGAGAAAAGCGGGTTTCTCCACGTGGGGGAAGCCCGCTTTTTTCACGTATATGAGGGTAGGGTTACGCGATGGGCGTAGGAATGTCGATGTCACACGTTGCGGCCCGTTGGTCGGCGGTGCGCTGCTTGTCGCGTTCAAGGATCGGGCCGAGGAATTTGCCGGTGTAGGAATTGGAAATTTTCGCAATGTCCTCCGGCGTGCCTGCTCCGACCAGCGTACCGCCCTTGTCCCCGCCCTCTGGGCCGAGGTCGACGAGGTAGTCGGCCGTCTTGATCACGTCCAAGTTGTGCTCGATGACGATGACCGTCTCCCCCGCATCGACCAAGCGCTGCAACACGCAGAGCAGTCGGTCGATGTCGGCGGTGTGCAGACCTGTCGTCGGTTCGTCGAGGATGTACACGGTGCGTCCGGTGCTGCGCTTGTGCAGTTCGGAGGCGAGCTTGACGCGCTGCGCCTCCCCACCGGACAGCGTGGTTGCCGGTTGGCCGAGTCGCACATAGCCGAGGCCGACGTCAAACAAGGTCTGCATCTTGCGCGAGATGCGCGGGACGTTTTTGAAGAACTCAACCGCGTCCTCGACCGTCATGTCCAGCACTTCGGCGATGCTCTTGCCCTTGTATTTAACTTCCAGCGTTTCGCGGTTGTAGCGCTTGCCTTTGCAGATCTCGCAGGGCACATAGACGTCCGGCAGGAAGTGCATTTCAATTTTGATGATCCCGTCGCCTTTGCATGCTTCACAGCGGCCGCCCTTCACATTGAAGGAGAAGCGGCCTTTTTTGTATCCGCGCATCTTGGCTTCGTTGGTGGTGGCATAGACATCGCGGATGTCGTCGAACACGCCCGTATAGGTCGCCGGGTTCGAGCGCGGTGTGCGACCGATCGGCGATTGGTCGATGTCGATGATCTTGTCGAGTTGTTCCATCCCTTGAATTTCCTTGTGCAGACCGGGCTTGGACTTCGCGCCGTTGAGGTGCATCGAGAGCGACTTTTTCAGAATTTCATTGATCAGCGTCGATTTGCCGGAGCCGGAAACGCCAGTGACCGCCGTGAACAGGCCGAGCGGCAACTTTACGGAGATGTTTTTGAGGTTGTTCTCCTTGGCCCCGACGATCTTGAGCCACTTGTCGGAAGGTTTGCGGCGTTCCAGCGGGACGGGGATGAACTTGCGCCCGGAGAGGTACGCGCCGGTCATCGAGTTCGGATCGGCCATCACTTCCTCCGGCGTGCCTTGCGAGATGATCGTCCCGCCGTGTACACCTGCTCCTGGCCCGATGTCGATGATGTGGTCACAGGCGAGCATCGTGTCCTCGTCATGTTCGACGACGATCAGGGTGTTGCCGAGGTTGCGCATGTGCAACAGCGTGTGAATCAACCGTTCGTTGTCGCGCTGGTGCAACCCGATCGACGGCTCGTCGAGGATGTACAGAACGCCCATCAGCGAGGAACCGATCTGGGTGGCGAGGCGAATGCGTTGCGCCTCGCCGCCCGACAGCGTGCCCGCAGCCCGCGAGAGGTTCAGGTAATCGAGTCCGACGTCTGCGAGGAAGCCGAGCCGAGACTCGATCTCCTTCAAGATCATGCGGGCGATCGTCAGTTCCTTTTCGCTGAGATGCAGGCCGTTGAAGTATTCCAGCGCATCGTTGACCGAGAGCCCCGTCACGTCGGAGATGTTGCGCTCACCGACGGTGACGGCGAGGCTTTCCGGCTTCAAGCGCTTGCCTTTGCAGGCCGGGCAAGGCTTGGCGGACATGTAGGCTTCAATAAATTCGCGGACGTAGTCGGATGCCGTTTCCCGATAGCGGCGTTCGAGGTTCGGGATGACGCCCTCGAATTCGGTTTCGGCCGTTTTTTTCTGCCCGAAGTCGTTTTCGAAGGTGAAGCGGACTTTCTCGCCCTTGGAGCCTTGGAGAATTTTCTTCATCTGGTCAGCCGGGATGTCGCGCACCGGGATGTCCATCGGAATCTCGAAGTGCTTGGCGACCGCTTCCAACATCTGTGGGTAGTAGTTGGAGGCGCGGCCTTGCCACGGTTCGATGGCATCCTCGTTCAGCGACTTGCCCCAGTCCGGGATGACGAGATCCGGGTCGATCTCCATGTTGGTACCCAGACCTGCACAGGTTTCACACGCGCCAAATGGCGAGTTGAACGAGAACATGCGCGGTGCGAGTTCTTCTACAGAGAAGCCACACTCTGGGCAGGAGAGATTCGAGGAGAACAGCATCTCCTCTCCGTCGACGATTCCGACGATGACCGTGCCCTCGGCAAGTTTCAACGCGGTTTCCAAGGAGTCCGCGAGGCGAGTGGCCACATCGGATTTGACGACGATGCGGTCTACCACGACTTCGATGGTGTGTTTTTTATTTTTCTCCAGCTTGATCTCATCGGTGACTTCACGGAGCGCACCGTCGACACGCAGGCGAACAAACCCCTGCTTGGCGATGTCCTCGATCACTTTGGTGTGCTCGCCCTTGCGCCCGCGAATGATCGGGGCGTAGATCTGCAAGCGGGTGCGTTCCTCAAGTTCCATGATCCGGTCGACCATCTGCTCGACCGTCTGCGAGGTGATCTCGATGTTCGGGTGGTTCGGGCAATGCGGACGACCGACGCGTGCGAACAGCAGGCGCAGGTAGTCGTAGATCTCAGTGACGGTTCCCACGGTAGAGCGCGGGTTGCGCGACGTGGTTTTCTGGTCGATGGAGATCGCCGGGGAGAGACCATCGATCGAATCGACGTCCGGCTTGTCCATCTGGCCGAGGAATTGACGGGCGTAAGCGGACAGCGATTCCACATAGCGGCGCTGACCCTCCGCGTAGATTGTATCGAAGGCGAGCGACGATTTGCCAGACCCTGAGAGGCCGGTGAGCACGACAAATTTGTCGCGCGGAATCGTCACGTCGATGTTCTTGAGGTTGTGGGCGCGTGCGCCCTTGACGACGATATTGTCCAGTGCCATAACTTGCTCCTTTTCCCGTAGATACGAACAGGCATTCTCTTAGTTTCTATTGTTACCTAGTTTTTGCAAAAAAGCAACGTAGTAGACTCCATTAAATTGGAATGAAAAAAACGACCGCAATTCCGGTCGTTTTTTACTACGGAATCGGCCAGAGCGGGGCCGATCAAACCTTTTTCATGGCTCGATCTCTCCAAATTCAGCACAGCAAAAGTCTGACCTTAAAGCACGCTGAAAAAAGGCACGGCCCACCCTGTGGTCCGTGCCCTTTATAACGGAGTTACAAAGCTTTCAATTCCAAAATGACGTCGCGCAACTCGGCCGCACGTTCGAACTGCAACGATTTGGCAGCTTCGCGCATCTCTTGCTCCAGGCGGATGATCAGTTGCTCGCGGTCTTTTTTGGACATCTTGTCGACGCCCTTTTCCACGATGAACGATTCGGTCGGGTCGGCCGACTTGGTGGCTTCGATGACATCGCGAATTTTTTTGTTGATCGTCGTCGGTGTGATGCCATGCAGTTCGTTGAACTCCATCTGAATCTTGCGGCGGCGCTCCGTCTCGCGGATCGCGACCTCCATCGAGCGCGTCATCTTGTCCGCGTACATGATGACCTGCCCACCGGAATTCCGGGCCGCCCGACCGATCGTCTGGATCAGCGACCGCTCCGCACGCAGGAAGCCTTCCTTGTCCGCATCGAGGATCGCTACCAACGACACTTCTGGCAAGTCCAGCCCTTCGCGCAGCAAGTTGATCCCGATCAACACGTCGAACACGCCGAGGCGCAAGTCGCGCAGGATCATCATCCGCTCGATCGTCTTGATATCAGAATGCAGATAGCGCACTTTCATGCCGAGTTCCTTGAGGTAATCGGTGAGGTCCTCCGACATTTTTTTGGTCAGCGTGGTGACCAGCACCCGCTCGTCCTGAGCAACCCGCTTGTTGATCTCACCGACCAGATCGTCGATCTGCCCCTTGATCGGGCGGACGGTGATCACCGGGTCGAGCAAGCCCGTCGGACGGATGATCTGCTCGACCACCTGCGTGCTATGCTCCTGCTCGTAGTTGCCCGGTGTTGCCGAGACGTAGATGACTTGGTTGAGCTTGCCCTCAAACTCCGTAAACTTCATCGGGCGGTTGTCCTTGGCAGACGGCAGACGGAACCCGTGGTCGACCAGCATGTTTTTACGCGCTTGGTCGCCGTTGAACATGCCGCCGATCTGCGGAACGGTCACGTGCGACTCGTCGAGGATCAGCAGGAAGTCCTCCGGGAAAAAGTCGAACAGCGTGCTCGGCACACTGCCCGGCGGTCGGCCTTCCATATGGCGCGAGTAGTTCTCGATGCCCGAACAAAATCCAATCTCCTGCATCATCTCAATGTCATAGTTCGTGCGCTGCTCCAGACGCTGCGCTTCCAGCAGTTTGCCTGCCTCGCGCAACTCCGCCAGACGCACCTCCAACTCCGTGCGAATCTCCGTGATCGCACGCGTCAGATTGTCCCCAGTCGTCACAAAGTGGGAGGCCGGATAGATCGCAACATGGTTGCGCGTCCCTACGATCTCCCCCGTCACCGTGTTCACCTCGGTGATCCGATCGATCTCATCACCAAAAAACTCCACGCGAATCGCCTGCTCCGAGCGCGACACGGGGAAGATCTCGACCACGTCACCACGCACGCGGAACGTCCCGCGTGTGAAGTTGATATCGTTGCGCTCATACTGCATGTCGACGAGCTTGCGCAACACTTCGTCACGGCTTTTCTCCATGCCGGTGCGCAGCGAGAGGACGAACTTGTAGTACTCGCTTGGCGAACCCAAGCCGTAGATCGAGGACACCGAAGCGACGACGATGACGTCCTTGCGCTCCAACAGCGACATCGTCGCGCTGTGGCGCAGTTTGTCGATCTCGTCGTTGATTTTGGCGTCCTTCTCAATAAAGGTATCGGAGGACGGGATATACGCCTCCGGTTGGTAGTAGTCATAGTAGGAAACGAAGTACTCGACGGCATTCTCCGGGAAAAACTCCTTGAACTCCGCGTGCAATTGCGCAGCCAGCGTCTTGTTGTGCGCCATGATCAGGGTCGGCTTGTTCACTTTCGAGATCACGTTCGCCATCGTGAACGTTTTCCCCGTACCGGTCGCCCCGAGCAAGGTCTGGTGCTTGTCACCGCGCGCGAGGCCCTCCATCAGTTGTTGGATCGCCTTCGGTTGGTCGCCTTTTGGTTCGTAATCGGATACCAGTTTGAATGCAATGTCTTCATGTTCCATCATGCTCCGCTCACCTCCACTAGTCACTATTTATTATACACGAAGAGCGAACGTCAGTACGCATCAATTGCTGTCAAAAACGAGAAAAAAAAGGCGAGACGAGTGTCTCACCTTTTCACGTATGCGAATTGGACGGGTTGGGTCGTTGCTCACGGCGCCAACGGCGAGATCGGCTCCATCGGGAATTGGCGCTTGATGATCAAGTTGACCCGACGGTTCTCAGAGCGGTGTACGTCCGAATCGTTGGGCGACAGCGGCACCGTGTCCGCATAGCCAACCGCATGCAGGCGTTCATGCGCCACCTCTGCACCTTCGAAGAAATGCAGGACGTTGATGGCGCGTTGCGCCGACAACTCCCAGTTCGACGGGAACTTCCCGCTGGTGATCGGCACGTTGTCGGTGTGTCCTTCGACCGCGATCTCGTTGGGCAGAACCTTCAAGAACGGCGAGAGACCGCCGAGGATTTTCTGCGCGTCCGGCTTCAGTTCCGCCTTGCCGGAATCGAACAGCGCCGCGTCCGACAGCGTAATCTGTATGCCCTTGGCATTTTCCAACACATTGACCATCCCGGCGAGGTTGTTCTGTTGGACGTACTTCTCGACTTGTTTTTTCAAGTCATCCAACTGCTTCTGCTCGGCGGCTTGCTGGGCCGTGCTTTTTTGTTGCTGCGGATCTGTGGGTTTCTGGTTCGTCTCCGGGCGCTTCGAGACGATGCCAGAGGTGCCCATGTTGGACATCTGAATCTCATTGCTGGCCTTCAAAGCTTTGTTGAGAGATACCGAGAGCGAATCGAATTTCGACTGGTCGACCGACGACATCGCGTACATGATGACGAAAAAGATCATCAAGAGCGTGATCAAGTCGGAATAGGTGATCAACCAGCGCTCATGGTTCTCATGACCGCCGCCGTGCCCCTTCTTACGCCGACTCGACATTCGCTTCCCCCACCTCTGCCTTCGGATCGCGCAGCTTCGGAGCGAGGAACGCCTTTAGCTTTTGTCCGAGGATATTTGGGTTCTCGCCGGCTTGAATCGAGAGGATGCCCTCGATCATCAGCTCGCGGATTAGAACTTCTTGCTTGGTGCGGTTTTTCAACTTGGTGGCGATCGGCAGGTACGCGACGTTCGCGGAAGCTACCCCGTAAAGCGTTGCGATAAACGCAGTCGCAATCTGCGGCCCGAGCGTGTTGACGTCCGAGAGGTTGCCGAGCACGTGGACGAGACCCATAACGGTCCCGATGATCCCCATCGTCGGAGCAAAACCACCCGCTTGATCGAACGGTTGCACGCCTTTTTCGTGACGAGATTCGATAAACATCAACTCGGTCTCCAACATGCTGCGCACCAAGTCAGGGTCGACACCGTCGACGACAAGCCGGATGCCGTTTTTGAAGAATTCGTCGTCGTAGGTTTCGATCTTCTCTTCGAGCGCCAGAATCCCTTCGCGACGAGCGGTCGTCGCCAAGCCGACCAGTTCGGTGATGGTTTCCATCGGGTCTTTGGGCTTGTAGGTGAACGCGATTTTCAGGATCTTCGGAATTTCCTTCAGTTGCTCCATCGGTGTTCCGACTGCAACCGCTCCAAACGTCCCCCCGAATACGATCAATGCGGCGGTGATGGAGAACAGCGAAGAGATATGGCCGCCCTCCTCAACGAAGCCACCAATCAGCGCCCCCACCCCGAGGAGTAGGCCAATAAGTGTGGTAATATCCATGACGAGTCCTCCATCTACTAAAATCTAAACTGCGTCTACTAGTGATAGTTCGTAGGAGCTTTTTGTCGAGATCCCGTCATCCGGTTCCAAAGCCACGCCCAAGGCGAGACCGTTCCAAGCCGCACAAACTGCCGTGCGTTGTCATCGGGCACGAGGATGACCCCCAACATGTGGTGGTCGCCTGTGTAGATCGCCGTGTTGGAAAAACGGACTTCGCCCTCGGGCGTCAACAGTTCGAGTTTCGCGTAGGCCGGGTTCTGGTTGAGGGCAAAGTGCAAATCGTAAGGCGTATTCACAGGTGTTCCGTTGACTTTGAGGATTGTCTCCCCGGACAGGAGGCCCATCTCCTGCGCCGGGCTGTTCGGCAAAATGGAGAGGATCTTCAAACCCTGCAAGGGCTTCACGTAAATTGGATGCCCGCTCTGTTCCTCGCGCATCTCCCACAGGATCAGCAATTCATGCACGATCGGGCAAAATAGTGCCGCGACCCATGCCAGCGGTGCCCAGTACGAACTCCCGACGGCGAGCCCTAGCAACACGAGGCTGTAGGCGGCTAGATACCTAGCCGTCTGTTTGGCTGTCCGTTGCGGCGTCTTGGTCAAAGCGGCACCTGAGTAGCCGAGAATCGCGGGCACCGGGATGATCTGAAGACCTGCGCCCAGACCCAAGCCCGTCAGCGACATCAGCGGCCACCACGAGGGTGTATCGAGGGAGTTAGGCACCCCGGTCACCACAAACGCCGCCATCGGAATCACCCAGAACTTCTGCAGGACGAACCCGCCAACCAATCGTCCACGCTTGCCAGGGACGAACACGGGCAACGGTGCGTGCGCCCCATTGAGGCGCACCAGAATGGCTTCGATCAAGTGGAGGATCGCCACCAACGCCATCAGATCGGGCACATGCAAGTGCCGCAAATCGTCATAGATGCCGAGTACCCATGTCGGACCTGTCATCAGCGTCGGCAGTGCGTTCAACACGAGACTTGCGAAGCTGAGCAAACCGCCCGCATAAGCGAAGCAGGTGTAGCGGACGTTGACGACCGCCAACGCCAGCGCCACAATCCAGACGTAGGTCATGTCGACAGGCGACAACACGACGCCGAGCGCGGTCATCAACAGCGTAGCGAGCAGACCGCCCCCCACCCCGTACAGGATGGAACGGAGCACTTGATCGGTCAACGACGAGGCCCGCACGCCAAACATCCGACGCTCCATGCCGTTCTGTCGCCCGTATTGCACCACGACGAGCAGCAGGGCCACATAGAAAAGTGGATGCGCCAAGACTTGGGCCAGCCCGCTGAGGATCTCCATCAAGAAAGACAGCTCGGTCATTCGCACGACTCCCTACCTTCATATTCAAATGGGCTGTACAACTCATAAATAAAAAAAGTACCCGTAGAACCTCTACAGGTTCCACCGGGTACTTACTTCGACACATTCCGCCCGCACTCCTTCCTATGGCAACATTTTACGGAGTACTTGCTTCGCTTTGTCAAGCTGTGTGTCATTACTTTGAATTTTCTTCTGCAGCAATTCGATCATCTTGGTCGTCGTCTTGCCTTTGATCACGCCATCCGATTCGAAGTTCTCGACCTTCTGGAAGGCGACGACCGCTTGCTTGGTCTGGTCATCAAAAAACCCGTCCTTGCGGCCCGGTTGGTAGCCAAGTGCTTCCAACATGACCTGCGCCGTCTTCACTTCATTCGAGAACGTGTCTGGCTTGAGCTCTTTGTCCGGATCGAGGTACGGCAGATCCGCATACTCAGGCAGCTTGACGGCGTAGTCCGGCTCGATGCCTTTTTTGTGAATCCAGTTGCCGTTCGGGGTCAGCCACTTCGCCATCGTGTACTTGATGTTCGACCCGTCGTCGTAGGACTTCGTGGTTTGCACCGTTCCTTTGCCGAAGGTTTTCTCCCCGACCAGCGGGTAGCCGCCGGATTCCTTGAGCGCACCGGCGAGAATTTCCGCAGCCGACGCAGAACCGCCATCCACCAGCACGACGACCGGGTAGTCGGCCTTGCCGTGTTTGGATTTGTAGACTTCCTTTTGCCCGTCGCGCGTTTCCACTTGCAAGATCAGCTTTTGATCAGGGATCAGCTCATTGGCGATCTTCACGCAGACATCGAGCAGACCGCCTGGGTTTTGCCGCATGTCGAGCACGAGGCCCTTCATACCTTGCGCCTTGAGGCTTTTCAGCGCTTTGTCGAACTCGTCGCCGGTCGTCTCTGCAAACTTGCTCATCGTGATGCGGCCCATCCCGTCCTCCAACATCTCGGCTTTCACCGTCTCGACGGGAATCGTGTCGCGCACGACCGTGATGTTCAAGTTCCCCGTCTCGCCGGGACGCTCGATCACCAACTCCGCCTTGGAGCCTTTTTTGCCGCGGATGTACGTGACCGCTTCCGTGACCTTCATCCCGGTCAGACTCTTGCCGTCGACGGAGAGGATGCGGTCGTTCGGTTTGACCCCTGCCTTTTCAGCGGGAGCCCCCTTGATCGGCACATCGACGACGATCTTGCCATCCTCTTCCTTGATCTCCGCTCCGATGCCTTCAAAGGAGGAGGAGATGTTCTCATGGAAGTCCTCCGCCTCTGTCGGGCTCATGTACGTGGAGTACGGATCATCGAGCGATTTAACCATCCCATCGATGGCACCGTTGAGCAGTGTGTCATCCTTGACGTCTTGGTAGTAACTTTGGCGCAGCGTGTTGTAGGTGTCGAGCAGTTTGTTGAACTGCTCGTCCTTGGTGACTGCGTTTGGAACTGACGAGTTGCTGTCGCTCTGTGCCAGATGACCCGTCGCATTGAGGCTGACGACCGTCGCCCCACTGCTTACGATCAGAGCTAGAATCAACCCGAGAATCAGGTATCGTCCCTTGATGAACATCTTCTTGCTTGCACCACCTTTGTCCAAATCTGCTTTAGTATATGACACGTAGGCTACAGATATTTGCGCGGATTGACAACGTTGCCATTTTCATAGACTCCGAAGTGCAAGTGCGGGCCCGTCGAGCGCCCGGTCGAACCTTCCTTGCCGATCGAGGCTCCCTGTTTGACTTCCTGACCGACCGAGACGAGGATACCCCCGTTCATCAAATGTCCGTACAGCGACCAGAGGTTGCCCCCGTGGTCGATGATGATGCAATTCCCAAACCCATTGACCCAGCCTGCGGTGATGACTTTGCCGGATTGGGCCGCGACGACCGTCGTGCCTTGCGGACCCGCGATGTCCATCCCATTGTGACCCATGCGCTGCCCGGTGAACGGGTCGATCCGGTCGCCAAATTCATCGGAGATCGTGTACACACCTGGAAGTGGCCAGGTGAACGGGCCGGAGAACTGTTCGGACGGCTTGGTGGTATTCTGTTGTTTCGTTTCATTCGAGATCTGCTGGTTGATCGCAAAAATCGACTTGACCGCTTCGTCCTGAATCTGTTGCGCCTCGGCTTCGATGCGCTCCTGTTCAGACTTGCTGGTTTCCAGTTGCTTGTTCAGAGCGACCTTCTGTGCCTTCATCGAGTCGAGTTCCGACTTCTGCTCGACCTGTTGCGTTTTCAAGGCGGTCAAGGTGTTGCGATCGTCTTCGAGTTGCTTTTTTTTGGCTTCGATGTCGTCGCGGTCGGTCTTGTTCTTTTTGAGGATCGAAGTGTCCTGCTGGAAGATGATCGAGAGCGTGTCGAAACGTTCCAGAAAGTCGGAGAACGACGTAGCGCTGAGCAACACGTCGAGGTACTGAACTTCGCCTTGCTCGTACATCATGCGCAGGCGTTGCTTCAATAGAATATCGCGTTCCTTGACGCGCTGCTCGGCAACGACGAGTTCGGCTTGCGACTTGTCGATCTGCAAGTTTTTGGTGTAGATCGAGTTCTGCAACTTGGAGATCTCGCTTTCCTTCACATCGATATCGGCGGCGAGCTTGTTGATGTCGGTAGCGTTGACGTTGATCTGCTTTTGGAACTGGTCTTTTTTCTGTTTGGCTTCCTGTTCGCGTTGCTTGGCTGCATCGAGTTGCTCCTGTTGTTGTTGCTGTTGCTTTTTGAGGTCATCGATGTCGGCGAAGACCGCCGAAGGAAATACCAGTGCCAACGCAGCGGCTGTGGAGAGGCCGAAAATCAACGTCTTGGACAAGCGCGACTTGCGAGCGTGCATTTAAACTATCCCCTTCCCCTAATCTGAGAGATACCTAAATTCGCAAGAACCGAGAGATGGACATGACGGAGCCGATCATCCCGATCAGCGCCCCGATGGAAATCAAGATCGTCGACACCGAGTACACGAGATCGACAGCTGCAAAGTTGAAATACATGAAGCTCGGGTAGACCGAGAGCAGGTAGGAGTAGCCGAAGCTGAGCAATGCGATCGGCAAGACGGCACCGAGTGCCCCGATCAGCAGGCCTTCGATGAGGAACGGCCAGCGGATAAACCAGTTGGTGGCCCCGACGAGCTTCATGATCTCGATTTCCTTGCGGCGGGCGAAGATCGTGACTTTGATCGTGTTCGAGATCAGGAACAGCGCCGTGAAGCACAACCCGACGACAAATACTGCGCCCGAGTTTCGGACGAGGGAGATGCCTTTGAACAGCTTTTCGACCGTGTCCTTGCCGTAGTTGACTTTGTCGACGAGTGGCAAGGTTTGGACTTTTGCAGCGACGGAGCCGATCAATTGCGGGTCCTTCGCTTTGAGAATGAACTTGTCGGGCAGCGGGTTTTCCTTGTCCAAGCCTTCGAGGAGCGAGGCGTTTTCCTGCAGCTTGTCCTTGAGTTGGTCAAGGCCCGATTCCTTGGAAACATACGTAACGGAGGCGAGCTCCGGCAGACTTTTGAGTTGGCGTTCCAGTTCGAGCACATCGGCGCGCGCGGCACCTTCCTTGACGTATACATTCATCTCAACTTGGGATTCAAGTTGCTTGGAGAATTGCTGAACGTTGTAGGCGAGCAGCAAAAACACGCCGAGCAGCAGCAACGTCACCGTGACGGCGGAGATTGACGCAAACGTCATCCATCCGTTGCGGCTGAGATTGCGCAGCCCCTCGCGGCCATGACGGCCGATCGTTCTAATTTTCATAGCCGTAGACCCCCCGTTTCTGGTCGCGGACGATCTGCCCACCCTCGACAGCGAGGACGCGGCGTTTCAAGGTGTTGACGATTTCCTTGTTGTGTGTGGCCATGACGATCGTCGTGCCCCGGTTGTTGATCTCCTCGAACAGGCGCATGATGTCCCACGAGGTTTCCGGGTCGAGGTTGCCTGTCGGTTCATCGGCGATGATGACCGATGGATTGTTGATCAGGGCGCGGGCGATGGAGACGCGCTGTTGTTGTCCACCAGACAGATGGGCCGGAAGGTCTTTGGCTTTATCCGTCAGGCCGACGAGTTCGAGCACTTCATTGACGCGCTGGCGGATTTTTTTGGGAGATGCTTCAATGACTTCGAGTGCAAACGCGACATTTTCCTGAACGGTCATGTTCGGCAGCAGTTTGAAGTCTTGGAATACCACGCCGATTTGGCGGCGGAGCAGAGGGATTTTGCGTTCCTTGAGACGTTCGATGTTAAATCCGTTGACAAAGATGGAGCCTTTGGACGGACGTTCCTCACGGTACATGAGTTTGATAAACGTCGATTTGCCAGCGCCGCTGGGACCGACCACATAGACGAACTCACCTTTGTCGATGCGGACAGAGACTCCCTGCAAAGCAACGGCTCCGTTGGGGTAGGTCTTCCACACGTCGTGCATTTCGATCATCGTTCACACCACTTTCTACTGTCTGATTTTGTCGGCACAGCCGCACAGACGATGTCGAAACTCGCCACCTTACGATATTCGACGTATCCTTGTCATTTCCTGTAGCAAATTGCTGGATGGAGGATTTTTTCCAGAAGAAATGTGTCGCGAACGTGAAAAAACCCCGCCGTGAGGGGCGGGGTTTTCGATCTCGTGCAAATGATTTTAGCGTTCTTCCACAGTCTTCCCATTGACCACTTTCGCGTTGGACTCCATGCGCGAAGCTCCCAAACTGAAAACCCGCTTCACCACCAGCACGACAACCAACACCGCCAGCAGCAACAGCACGATCGTTCCGCCCGGTGGGATGTCCAGTTGGTACGAAGCGGTCAGACCGCCTAACACACAGGCGAGACCTGTAACCACGGCCACCCACACGGTCATCGTGAAACCTCTGGATACCCGCAGTGAAATCGCCGCTGGCAACACCATCAGCGAGGAAACCAACAACACGCCGACGATCGGCATCGAGACGGCGACCACCAGACCCGCCAGCAGGGAGAACGCCAGCGACAACGCCCGGGCCGGAACTCCGCTGACCTGTGCGGTTTCTTCATCAAAAGTCAGCACGTACATCGGTCGCCAGAAAAACCAAAAGAACAGCGCACACAACGCCACAACGCCTGCCATCACCAGCAGATCGGTCGTGCTGACCGCGATGATCGAGCCGAACAGATACGAGGTGAATCCGCGGCTCGCTCCCTTGTTAAAACTCATCAGCACCACCGCCGACGCCAGACCCCCCGACATCAGGATCGCAATCGACAGCTCGCTATACGCCCGAAACGATCTCCGCAACGTATCGACAAAAACCGCTCCGATCAACGCCGCGATCATCGCGGTCACCATCGGATACGTCCCGATCAACGACCCCACCGCAACACCCGCCAGCGAGACATGCGAAAGCGTATCCGCCATCAACGACTGTCGACGCAGGACGAGGTACACGCCGATGACCGGGGCGATGCCGGCGATCATGATCCCGGCGAGGAAGGCATTTTGCAAAAATTCATACTGCAACATCTCCCACATCTACAGCACCCCTTCTCTCGCAACCAGCGCGGCGTCTCGCTCTTCGTCGTCGTAGCAGCAGTAGAGTGGCAATGTCGCCGTGCGGGCACGCAAATCCATGCGCTCCTGGAATTGCTGCGGAGAACCGTCAAATCGGATGCGCTTGTCGAGCACGAGCAGGCGCGTCAGTCGTGGCAACGTCTCTTCCAGATCATGAGTGACCATCAGCACCGTCCGCCCGTGGTGTTGCACTTGGTGCTGAAGCAGATCGTAAAACGTCGTCCGCGCTTCCACATCCATCCCGGTCGTCGGCTCATCGAGCACCAACAGATCCGGCTCTAACACCAGCGCGCGCGCTAAGCAGACGCGCTGTTTTTGCCCACCTGATAGCTCGCCGATCTTGCGCTTGCGATGTTCCCACATGCCGACTTGCTTCAATACTTTCTCCACCCGATCCACTTCCTTGGACGGAAGCAAGCCAAACCAACGCTTGCGGGTGTACAGTCCAGAGCGCACCAACTCACTGACGGTGCTCGGGAAACCGGCGTTGAACGACGCGATGTTTTGCGGCACGTAGCCGACGACGAGCGGCTTGCCCTGTGGTCCAGTGGAACTGAACTCGACCTGACCTTGCTGTGGGGACAACAGCCCCAGCAGCAATTTGAGCGTCGTCGTCTTCGCCGAGCCGTTCGGGCCGGTCAGACCAATAAATTCCGAAGCCCCCACTTGCAAATTCATCTGTTCCAGCACCGGCGCCTGACCGTATCCGAACACCACATCGCGAAGCTCCGCCAATTGCACGACTGCCAACTCCTTTTTTACAGCGCTGCTTGTAGCGCTTCGAGGTTTTTCTTTTGCACCCCAATATAGTCAAGTCCTTGCGACTTTTCTTGCTCCGTCAAACCTTCCAGCGGGTTCAAAACCGCCGTCTGTGCGCCGACTTCACGCGCGACCGTCTCTGCCACTTTCGGCGAGGCCAGCGTTTCAAAGAAAATCGTCTTGACCTGATGCCCCTTGGCAAATGCGACGATGTCCTTCATCTCCCCTGCACTCGGCTCCTGCTCCGGCGAGAGACCCGCGATCGCCACTTGCGTTAGACCATAGCGTTTCGCCAGATAGCCAAACGCGGTGTGCGCCGTGACGAATTCCTTTTTCGCTGCCTTGCTAGTGCCCGCTTGGAAATGCGCGTCGAGCTCTGCGAGTTTTGCGGTGAACGCATCGGCGTTTTTCTTGTATTCGGCTGCATGGGTTGCGTCCTTCGCCATCAGTGCATCGGCGATCGTGTTGACTTCCTGCTGCGCCAACACGGGATCAAGCCAGACGTGCGGGTCGTGGTTCTCAGCCTGTGCGCTCCCTTCGTCTTGCTTGCCATCGTGGTTGTCGTCCTTGTTTTCCAGCAACGGAATGCCTTTCGACGCTTCCACAACTTGCAACTTGCCCGTGTCGACCGAACCGAGCACGTTGGTCACCCACGATTCAAATCCAGCCCCATTGTAGACAAAAACGTCCGCGTCCTGTACCTTCGCGACGTCCTTTGGAGTCGGTTCCCAATCGTGCGGTTCTGTGCCAGCCGGAACCATCACCGTGACATCGACGAACTCGCCCCCTACTTGCTTGGCGAATTCGTACATCGGGTAGAACGTGGTGACAATTTTTACTTTATGTGTTCCTGTGCTTGTATCAGTCGCAACATCACCCTTCGATGAGCACCCTGTCGCAAGCAAACTTGTGGTTATCAATCCAGTCAATGCTAGTTTCCACCATTTTTTCAATCCCCAAACCTCCTATCGTAAACGGAATCATTACGAAGCCGAATCCTTTTGCACAGATAACTATACTCCAGTGGGAGTCTTTTGTAAAACGGAAATATTACGATCCGCAAAAAAAAGCACCCCGCCAGCTGATCTGACCCCTGTCAAGTGGACAGAAAAGAAAGCCTAAAAATCAATAGGCGCTAAGCGACCATAGTCCGGTATCGTACCGGGCTATGGTTTTTTAGTCTGCTTTGGAATCGTTTATGGTTATAGAACTTCACGTAGCGTTTTACTGCTACTTCG
>NZ_QGGL01000007.1:131090-224460 GCF_003148565.1 Tumebacillus permanentifrigoris | reverse complement strand
CGTTTGACCTTTCTTCGCCATAAAAAAGACACCCCCTAAAATAGATTACCATTGAGGGGTCTTTTCTCAATGTCTATTTTAAGGGGTGCACATCACGTGTGGCGCGAGCTCTTTTTATCAAACTGGGTGCTAGATTTGGTATAATAAAACGTAATTGGTAATTAGATTAAGGGGATATCATGATGAGAATCTTAACTGCTTTCGGTTCTACGGTGCTGAGCCAGAAGCTGCAATCCTTCCTCCCGTACCCCGTCATCCAGTGGAGCGACAACCTCCAGTCGGAGGTGGAGTTGCAGGGTCATCTACAGGCTGGGCGCTGTGACATCCTGATCCTCGACCCGACGCTGCGTTGGTCGCAGGAAGCCAACGAGTTGGCACGCCGTCACGGTGCAGATGTGCTGTTGTTCCACGGCGACCTGCGCGACACCGCGAACCAGATCGTCCGCCGGATCGCCCCGCTCCTCGAAGCTTCAGAAGAACCGCTTCAACCGGTTCGCCCGACGCCGCCGGAAGCGGAGGAGTACGACGGACCTGTCCGCATCATTGAGCGAGAGAAGATCGTCGAAGTCGAAAAAATCATCGAAAAGGAACGCATCGTCGAGCGCCAAGTCAGAGTCGCGGTGCCCGTGCATTCCTACGTTTCGATGCAGAGCAAAGTCTGCATGTTCCTCAACCTCACCCCGCGTGCGGGGGCGACATTTGTCACCACGACGCTCGCCACCGCCGTTGCCAACCGCAACTTGCATTGCACGCTGGTCGAGCATCCGGGCAACCGCCCGACACTGTACGATCATCTGAACGTAGCAGACCTCATGCCAAACTACCGACCGCCCTTCCATGTGCTCGAATACGGCGCGCTGAAAAAAGAAGCTCAGTTGCTTTACGAAGGCATCGCGATGTACCTCAACCATCCACAACTGCCCAACGGCGATGTATCTGCCGAGGAGATCACGAAGCTCGTGTATGAACTGCGGCACTCGCCGTTCATTTTTTACGATGCCTCGTTTGCGCAGGAGGGATTTGACGCTGACATCTTTGACGAGTTTGATCATGTGTTTCTCGTCGTCGACCCAGAACCGGTGTTGCTTCAGCGCATCATGCCGCCGACAGACGGTGCTCCGCCGACGGAAGAGTACCTGCTGGTACGCGACCTGCTCCGTCTGGAGGAGGAGGGTAAACTGCGGTTGCACATCGTCGTCAACCGCGACAACGCAGGCGTCGACCAACGCTTGCTCCTGCAATGCTTGCCGAAAAAACCGCTCGCCCACATCCCCGCGCTCTCCACGAAGCAGTTGTACAAAGCCGCGTGGGAAGCTCGCCTGATCGAAGTCGATGACGAGTTGGATGGTTCGCTGATGCCGATCCTCGAACTGCTGGTGCCGGAGAACTTTCTGCGCACAGGTGTGGAGGAGGAGCGGACCGGCAAGGGTTTGTTTGGCCGGTTGTTCAAGAAGTGAGACAGGAGGACCCCATGAACGGTATTCAGTATTATAGACCAGCACGAACCTATCCCGAACCGTTGCCTACAGGCGAAGTGAAAATCGTCGCGCCACCTCCGCTCCAAGCACCGAGCAAAGGCGGTCTGATCATTGCGCTGATCACCGCCGGTCTCACGATCATCGCCGCGTACATCATGTCCACGCTCTACCACAACCCGATTATGGCGTTCGCGGCGAGCATCATGGCGGCGATCTCCGTGATCACCGCCATCGTACAGATCGTCATGCAGAAAAACAACCGCCTGTCCCAACAGCGCTCTGTGAAGAAGAAGTACATCCAATACCTTGATGAGCAAGATGACAAGCTGGAAAAACTGGTGCTCAGTCAGAAAAAATACTATGACACGCTGTTCCCAGAACCGCAACAACTGCTCGGCTTCGTTCAGAAGCGCGAGCGCATCTGGGAGCGCAACCGCAGTGACGAGGACTTTCTAACCGTCGCGATGGGGCGCGGCCCGGTGCCGCTGTCCAGCAAGCCGAAGCTGGAGATGGACGACAACCCGTTTATCGAATATGACAAGAATTTGATCTACCGGGGCAAGACGCTGGTCTCCAAGTACGAGGTGCTAGAACAGGGACCGATCGACCTCCCGCTCAAGCAGCTCGGGTCGCTCGCCGTGCGCGGCAAACGCCACATGATCCAAGAGCTGACCCGGGCGATGCTGGCCCAGATCGCCGTGTTCCACGCGCCAGAGGATGTGCAGATGCTCGTCTACTTCACCAAGGAAGTCGAGCCGCAATGGCAGTGGTTCAAATGGCTCCCGCACGGTCGCCGTCCGCGTTCTAGCAAAAAGTTGGCAGGTGGCATCCCGCTCTGTTACATGGCCCAGAACGCGATGGAGTTTCACCAGATGTTCAACGAGGCGGTGTTGCCACGCATCCTCGCGGTGAAAAAAGCCCGTGAGGAACGCAAGAACCAGCAACAGACCCCCGCTGCGTTGCCACATCAATTGCTCATCCTCGACGGCATCGACATCAACACGTTGATTTCACAGTCCACGGAGTTGAGTGAATTGTTCAGCTCAGCGACGGAGGCGGGCATCACGATCATCTCGCTGGTCGACGGGCGGTACTCGATCCCGCAGGCATTCGCTTCGCGGATTCAGATGGGCGACGCGGGCGAGTTTACTTTTGAAGAGATGGCGTTCAGTGGAAGGCGCGTGGAGGGCAAGCAGGCGGAACGCCTCGACCTCGCCACCAGCGATGAGATCGCTCGCGGTCTCGCACCGTTTGTGCAAAGTGAAAAAGCTTCGCAGATTTCGCTCGCCGACACGGTCAAGATGACCGACCTGCTCCAGATCCGTTCAGCCGCACATATCGACCCGGCAACTTCGTGGCAAGCGAAACCGCGTGAACGGGTCCTGCGTGCTCCGATCGGTTTGCGCGTGGACGGCCAGCCGGTCATCGTCGACTTGAAGGAAGCCGCAGATGGCGGGATGGGCGTACACGGTCTCGTGATCGGGGCGACCGGTTCTGGGAAGTCTGAACTGTTGCGCTCGTTGGTTGTCGGTCTCGCCGTTGACAATGACGCGGAGATGCTGAACTTTATTTTTGTCGACTTCAAGGGCGGGGCGGCATTTGCCGATTTGTCGCACTTGCCGCATTCGGCGGGGATGATCACCAACCTCGAAGGTGACAACTCGATGATCGACCGCTTCTATCAGTCGCTGATGGGGGAGATGGATCGCCGTCAGCGCCGGTTGCGTGAAGCCGGGAATCTCGACAACGTGAAGCAGTATCAGAACAAGCGCGCGACGAATCCTTTTCTGGAACCGTTGCCGTACTTGGTCGTCGTCATCGACGAATTCGGTGAATTGCTCGCCGCCCAACCGGAGTTTACCGACCTGTTCGTGAAGATCGGTCGGATCGGGCGAAGCATCGGGATACACCTCCTGTTCGCCACTCAGCGCTTGGAGGAAGGCCGCCTGAAAGGGCTGGAGACGCATCTGCGCTACCGGATCTGCTTGCGGACGTTCTCGGAAGCGGAGTCCAAGGCGGTCATCGGCACGCCGGACGCTTTTTACCTGCCGTCCTATCCGGGCGTCGGCTATTTCAAAGTCGATACCCACATCTACGACCTGTTCAAAACGGCATCCGTCTCCGGGCCGTATACGCCGATCAGCGACCGGCCCGAGCTGGCGGTACAGATCGGGGAGTTTAACACCAGCGGTCGAGTGGTTGATTTCCAATTGCCTGGTCTGGATGAAGTGGCAGCCACCAAGCAAGTGACGAAGCGCGGCGACGACCGAACCGAGATGGAAGTGATCATTCAAGGTCTGGTCGATCACGCCAAGCATTTGCAGCAGGAAGTCCACCAAGTCTGGGTAGAGCCGCTCAACCGCAATTTGACGCTCGACGGGGTGTTCAAGCCGCAGGAGTTCCTTGAGAGGCTGTTCAACACCGGCAACTATCCGTACTTCAACGGGCAGGAGTGGCCGACGCGCCCTGTGCGCACGCTGTTGAAAGTCCCGGTCGGGGTGCTCGATCTGCCGTTGCAACAACGTCAGGAGCCGCTGATCCTCGACTTCCTCGGCAACGAAGGTCACCTCGCGATCGTCGGGGCGCCACAGAGTGGGAAATCGACGCTGTTGCGCACGATCATCACCTCGTTCCTCGCCACGCACAAACCGTCTGATGCGCAGTTCTACGCGATCGATCTCGGCGGCGGTCTGCTCCGTCCGCTGGAAGCGGCACCGCATGTCGGAACTGTCTACGGCAAAAGCGACAAGGACAAGTTCCCGATCATGATCCGTCAGATACACACGTTGATCGACGAGCGGGAGCAGTTCTTCCGCCAACACGGCATCGACACGATGCAGACGTTCCGCGAACGCCGTGCTGCGGGTGAGTACCAAGATCAGCCAGGTGACGTGTTCCTCGTGATCGATGACCTCGCGCAGTTGCAAAGCGAGTTTTTCGAACTCGTGGACAATGAGGTCACGGAATTGGTCACCACCGGTTTGAACTACGGCATCCACGTGATCGTCACGGCCAATCGCTGGGCCGATCTGCGGATGAAGATCCGCGATAACATTACAGGTCGACTTGAACTGCGCCTGAACGAGCCGAACGACTCCGAAGTCAACCGCGCCGCGCAGAAAGTCATGCCGCGCGACATCGCAGGCCGTGGTGTGGTGCGCGAGGGTTTTTACTTCCAAGTCGCCCAACCGCTCCTCGATGTCACCGGTATCGACCCGTCCGAATCCCTCCCGAAAGCGCTCGATGCCTTCGTGCAAGCGACTCGAGAGGCGTGGACAGGTGCGAAAGTCCAACCAGTCCGCATCCTGCCGCTGCAACTGCGCACTACAGACCTCGAACCGCAACGCCTGCTCGGAGCAGGGGTTCCGCTGGGGATCGAAGAATCGCGCCTCGACGTGGTGTCATTTGACCCGATGGGCAATGAGCCGCACTTCATGCTGTATGGGGATGGGGAGTCTGGCAAGACGACGTTCCTGCGCCAGTTCATGCGCGGGATGATGGCGCACTACAGCCCGGAGCAGGTGCAATTCATCGTCATCGACTTCCGCCGGATGCTGTACGAGTTCGTGAACGATGCGCAGACCAAGCCGTATGTGAAGCACTATGCGTGGTCAGGGCAGATGCTCAACGATCCGGTGTATGCCTTGCGTGGGGAACTTGACCCGCGCATCCAACAAGCGGCGAGTTCGCCCGATCCGAAAGCGGGCTGGACAGGGCCGCACTATTTCCTGATCCTTGACGATTACGACATGGTCTCGGCGGCGATGGGCAACCCGATCACCGGTTTGGCCGACTACCTCCTGCAAGCGCGTGACATCGGTTTCCACACGGTGCTGGCCCGCCGTGTCGGCGGTTCGTCGCGCAGCTTCGACCAGTTCCCGCAACGATTGAAAGAGATGAGCGCACCAGGCATCATCCTCGCTGGCGATCCCAACGAAGGTATGATCCTCGGGAACCAACGTGCCGCGCTGTTACCGCCTGGGCGGGGCTACCTCGTGCGAAGGAATCAAAAGGTGCGGCAAGTGCAACTGTTTATGGAAGAGGAATAAGCAAGAGAACCTTTCGCCACTTCGGGTGAAAGGTTCTCTTTTTTAGGATAGGAAATCTTGTAAAACAGTTGTTACTCACTTATTATTGAGGTACTTAATTGTGACAGAAGGTGTTGGATATGAGTAAGTTGACGGGTGACCACGAAGCGGTACGAAGATTGGCGAGCCTTTTGACCCACAAGGCGGAGGATGTACGGAATCAATTCATGAGGGTGATGGAGCGAAGTACCCGTGAACTTACAAGCGGTCCAGATGGTTGGGAAGGGCGAGCGGCCGGAGCCTACGTGTCGGCGAATGAAGCGGTGCGGCAGTATCTGGATCGGATGGCGAACGTTTTTCACCAAGCCGCGTCGACGCTCTACATCTTGGCTGATCGCATCCACGCTTTGCAAGCGATGCGGGATCGCGCTCGTCAATGGCAAGAGGAAGCGTGGGAGATGCAGCGGCATATTCATGACAAACCAGGTAGTCACCCACAAGTTCCAACGCATAACATCCAAGCTCTTTGGAATGAGATCAATATGTGCGAGCAGCAGTATGATGGGGAAGCGAAGCGGGAGTTTAAGAGTTTGATGGACCAGTTACCAAAAATGGGGACTCTGATGGGTGAAGTTCAACATCAACTATTCGTGGGTGATGCGATCTTTACCAAATCACATGTACCGCTACCTGTCTCCTTGTATGGAGTAGCAGGACGTCAAGGAATCGACCGTGTTGAATTCCTGAATGACAGCATTCGTCAGAACCAGCTCGTTTACGAATATTACAAGGCTCATCCTCAAGCAACAGGTCCGAACGGTGAAAGTGCCAAGGAAATGATGCACCAGGCACACGTCTTGCAAGAAAACGCGAGAAGGCAAGGTGGAACCGAGGGTGTCCCGATTGTATTCATGCACGGTTTGGAGGGAAGCGAGGAAACTTTCAAGACCATGGTTGACTACTTTGGCGGTGCTACTATGGTGTACACTTGGAATTCGTCAGGCGAAATAGATGGAAAAAAAGGGGATAATCGCTCCACATCACACCCAGTCGTGCAGTATGTGTTTGAAAAAGGGGCGATGAAGTTTGAGGATCAAACGGAAGCCTTCTCGAAGATCACAACTCAACTACAGGGTGACTTTTCCACAAACTATATGATCGTTGTCGGACATAGCATGGGCGGGATCGTTACGACGAAGTATATTGAGGACACGGGAGGTATAGGTGTCACCAAGTTTGTCACAATGGGCTCGCCAATCACCGGTTCAAAGGTGGACCAAACCGTACATGAAAAGCTGTTAACGACACCTCCTCTCTACGCGTTGGTACGCGGGATTGAAGTTTTCCTCCCGGCAGTGGATGAGTTACGAGCAGGCTCCAAGCCGATTCAAGACATGTATGACAATCGTGGCCAGTTCAACCCCAATACAGAGGTACTGTCTGTTGCTGGTCTAAAATACGGAGTGAAGCTAGGGGACTCTGTGGTCACAGAAGACAGTGCATTTGCTTTGAAGGAATTTGCTAGGGCGGGTAACTATACAGGAGTCATGCATCCCGAGGATGATCATTCTGGCTTGCATGAAGATCCGATGGCGATACAAGACGTATTAAATTTCATTCTCTACGGGGAGAAACCTCATGCCAAGCCCTAAAACGATGATCTGGAGCAATGTCGCTTGTCTGGTTGGCGCATTTTTTATGAGTTACCTAACCCTGTTGCTGTATCCGGAACTGCTGTCACAGAGCGGGTTGGTCGGTGTTATGGTCGGATTCGGTTGCTATACAGCCTACGCGATCTTCCTCGCCTTTTTCTGTTACTCTGCGTTGAAGCTCGTACCGTCTATGCAACAGATGTTACCAACTGTTGTGCTCGCTTTTTTGATCCCGATTGGGATGTATGTTGTCGAGGAAAGTCTCCCTTCGGCGTACTCGCTTCGGATCTTTAGTCGGTTTTATGAAATAGCAGATTATAAGGCGGAAATCAGGCATCTTATACCTGGTTATCGTGTTGGCCTATTTCATGCAAATGATGGTGCGACATCTGAAGAATTTGAGGCGAGTCTCCCTGAGGGGTTCTATGCGATCCATGTGGAATACGATCTCGATGCGCCCCCAGGAGAGTACGCCTATTTATTGAAGCCTTCATTCTTCCGAGGGGCTGAGCAATATATCGGATATTATGAGCACGATACCAAAAAGCTCTCTCCGCTCCTCTCTTTCAATCAGCTTTGGGACCAAGCTGTCTTGGTGGGTAAAGTCCCTGATGTTCGCATTAGGCGAGATCATGCGAGCTTCAATCACCCTGACCACTCCATTCGGTTCTACACACTAACCGTTCCTACAAAGTCGTATGTCATCCACTGGCGGGTAAACAATCAGAGAGTGGAAATCACGAGCGTAGATGTCAAAGACTAGACATGAAAAAACCTCCGGTCCCACACCGGAGGTTTTTATCGTGAACGGGTATGCAGTTGCTTCGCCAATGCATTGTCCGTCTCAGAATAGACATAGGAAGCCTCTTCTAAACACGCAGACATCGTTTCCAGAGAGGCACCGATCTCCCCCATCACGCGCTGGAGGGCGACCCAGAACTCATGGTAGGACTGATAGGAATCTCCCGTCCAGCGCACAGCCTGTGCCGGGTAGTTGATCTGGCGGTCCAGACTCTCCCAGTCTTGGGCCAAACCGTGGGTCTTGCTGTGTTCGTGATTGAGGCGTTCGTAGGAAACTTTGATCGTATCCATCGCAGATGTTCCCTTCTCTAGCGAGAATCCTTGCGAAACTTTTTAAAAAACGAAGTCGCTCGCTGCAAGACCAGAAGTTTATTCTCGTGCGGGAGGGTGAGTTCCTGTTCCACTTCTGGCAGCGGGTTGGAATACTGCGCCGACGGTTGGAGCAACAGGATCGTGCCTTCTAACACACCGTAGTTGTGCAGGGTGTTGGCAGGGTCGAGCAACTGACCTCGCTTCACGCCGATCGTCCAATCGAGCGGCGAACTCGGAGCGCCGGGGATGTGAATGCGCGGGTGCTGGATGAGGAGCGGGAGCAGGGTGGACAGGGCAACATCGCCCGGGAGCTCTACATCAACCGCTCCATTCACCCCTTCAATCGTGACGAGCAGCGGCGGGGCGGACTTTTCAATAGCCAAAGTCATCGAGCGATCATCCTCCAATCGGAAAAAGGCCTTTGCCGCCAAGACAAGCAAAGGCCCTAGATGGTTGTATGATTAGACGTTGAACATACCTTTGACTTGCGATTCTGCATGGCGGTACGCTTCGGCAGCTTTGGTGGTGGCGCCGGAGAATTCACCAAGGGTGTGGTTCAAGGCATCAAGATTTGTTTTCCATTGATGGAACCAAGCGTCGTACTGCTGTTGTGCTTGGCCGTTCCAAGTGTCTTTCAGCGACAAGACGAGGTGCATCAGGCGTTGGTTGATGGCGTTGATCTCGTTGCTGCCGTTTTGGATTTCACGGGACGCGGCATCCAGTTGTTCAGGAGTAACTTTTAAATAGTCCATGTAGGGAATCCTCCTAGCCTCATTGGCAGATTCAAATGTTAGTATGTAGATGATGGCATTTGAATCCAGTATTTGATATCTAGTTTATATGCAATATAGTAGTGTTTCTACTAGTTCCTGTCAATAATTTTCTTTTTACCCACAAAAGACCTCTCAGCCATAGGACTGAGAGGTCTTTTCCGTTATTTCTTTCGTCGTACCACCGCGTAATAATAGATGTAACACCCCACCACAAACGGCACCCCACAATACAGCGCGATCCGCTGATTGGGGTCGAACGCGAGACTGACCAGAACCGCGACATTCAACACCGTCGCGACCAACGGCAACACCGGGTACCACGGCGTGCGGAATTTCAAATCCTCCACACGACCGCCATCCCGCAGATACTTCCGGCGGAAGGCGAGTTGCGAGGCGGTGATCGAAATCCAGCCGACTTGTGCCCCCAGACCTGCCAGCGAGATCAGCCAGAGGTAGACCGTTTGTTCCGCAAACACACTGGAGAGCAGCGAGAGGAAGGCAACGGCCATCGTCAACAGCAACGCGTTCAACGGAACTGCGCGTTTGTTCACACGACCAAGCGCTTTGGGGGCCATGTCGCTCGTGGAAAGCGCGTAGAGCATCCGCGTCGCCGCATACAGACCGGAGTTGGCGACCGAGAGCAGCGCGGTCAGGATGACGAAGTTCATCACATCCGCCGCATACGGAATCCCGATCGCGTCGAACACGGCGACGAACGGACTTTCCACCACGCCCGCTTGCTCATAAGGAATCAACCCGGCCAACACGAACATCGCGAGGACGAAAAAGACCAGCGTCCGCCAGACGGTCGTGCGGATCGACTTCGGAATCGTTTTCTCCGGGTCTTCGCTCTCCCCAGCGGCGATCCCGATCAGTTCGGTGCCTTGGAAGGAGAAGTTGACGGTGATCATGGTTAAGATCAGACCTTTAATCCCATTTGGTAACCATCCGCTGGAGCTGTAATTTGAGAGCAGCGGTGCCGCTTGGCCATTATTGAAATCAAGCAGACCGAACATCGCCGCACCGCCGAGGATGATGAACAGGATGATCACGGCCACCTTGATGCTGGCAAACCAGAACTCTGTCTCCCCAAACGTCTTGGCGGAAAGCGCATTCATCAAGAACAGCACGAGGCCGAACAACAAGCACCAGAACCAGGCCGGAACATCCGCAAACCAGCGTTGCATCAACGCGGCCGCCGACAACAATTCCAGTGCGACCGTCACCGCCCAGCCGAGCCAATACAGCCAGCCGACGGCAAAACCAGTGCCAGGGCCGATAAATTTGGTGGTGTAGGTCTGGAAGGAACCGGAGACCGGCATCGCCACCGACAGTTCACCGAGACAGAGCATCGTCAGGTACATGATCAGTCCGCCGACGAGGTAGGACAGGATCGCACCGAACGGGCCCGCTTGCGAGATCGTGTAGCCTGAGCCGAGGAAAAACCCGGTTCCGATCACGCCACCTAGCGAGATCATGAACAAGTGGCGGCTCTTCATCGTTCGTTGTAGCTGCTGGGGTTCGTAGGATTGGGACATTGAGGGAGAGCCTCCTTTTTTCAGTTGAAGATGATTGCGATTGTACTACTTTAATTACAATGCAAGTATCATACCAAATCAAAATATTCTCGACAACTACTACAAACGCGAATTTACGCCCGAAGTCCGAGTCGTCGAGCTCGGTATTGTAAGCTCTGGCGGCTCAATCCCAATTCCTTTGCCGCCCGCGAGAGATTGCCATCATGCTTGGCGAGGATCTGCTGAATATAGTGTCTCTCAAAGTCTTCCAGTTTAACGCGCAGGGTTGCGGGGGGAGCGGAGAAATTTGCTGCTCCTGCCAATCCCAAATCCTCGGGTGTATCGATCCGACTCAGCTCTGTAGCTGTCTCAGACGGCTCGGCGTTGCTCGCCCTCGCAATGGTTTGGCGGCGCAGATGGTGCAACGGCAAGTGGTGCATCCCGATCTCGCGCTCGTCGTCGATCAAGTTCATCGCGCCCTCAATCAGATGTTGCAACTCTCGCACATTGCCCGGCCAGTCATACTCGGTGAAAAAGCTGCGCACCTCTGCACTGACCCCGTCCACATCCATCTGAAACAGGTGGTTGTACTTGCGGATAAAATGATCGACCAACATCGGCACATCCTCACGCCGTTCACGCAAGGGGGGGAGCATCAGCGTGACGACGCCGAGGCGGTAGTAGAGGTCTTTGCGCAGGCGCTGGTGGGAGATCGCTTCAATTGGATCTTCATTGATGGCCGCGATGATGCGGACGTTGATCACACGATCCTTCGTATCCCCGATGCGACGGAGCGTTTTTTCCTGCAACACGCGCAGGAGTTTCGCTTGTAACGGCAGGCTCAGCGAATTGATCTCATCGAGAAACAGCGTGCCGCCCTCCGCTTGCTCGAACAAACCCGGTCGTTCAATCGCTCCGGTAAAAGCGCCCTTGGCTGTTCCGAACAGCAAACCTTCAATAAGAGAGTCTGGCAACGCCGCACAGTTTTGGGACAAAAACACACCACCTGCGCGCAGGCTGGCGTTGTGAATGCTTTGGACAAAAAGCTCCTTGCCCGTCCCGGTCTCGCCCGCGATCAAAACGGATGACGACGTGCGGGCGGCACGCTTGGCGTTTTCCATCACCTCGTGGATCGCGGCACTCTCACCGATGATGCTCTCGAAGGTGAAGCGCGTGTTGCCTTTTTCCTGCTCCAAGAGGTTTTCACGGATCAGCCGCTCAATTTTGGTCACGTCGTTGGCGATCTCAATCGCTCCGAGTAGCGTTTCCCCTTCGAGGATCGGGTAGGTGTTGTTCAAGGTGGTGATCGGCTTGCCTTTGTCATTGAAATACGTCTGTCGCACGTTGCGAATCGCCCGCCGCTCGCGCAGGCAGCGCAACAGCGTGGAGTCCTGCTCGGCGGGGAACTGGAACACGTCGAGCAGGTTTTTGCCGAGGACATCGTGCGAGGACATCGCTTCGAGCTCCGTCATCTTGCGGTTGTAGACGACCGTCGTGCCCTCTGCGTCGATGACATGTACACCTTCATTGATTTCATCGAGGATATGTTCATAGATCATCAAAAATCGCTCCTGAAGTGCCAAAAAAATTTGCCTCCTTCGCCGCCAAACTATTTTGCCTATGCCAAATAGTTTGGCATACTGCGGCTATTTTTGCACCCTTTAAATCACTCTTACGATTGGCATCATTCTTGCAGTATAATGGAGTATAATCCAATCGCACCCAAGGAGGCATTCCCTCATGACCCTTACCCAACGCATCATCGACCAGACCGAAAAGTTTGGTGCGCATAACTATCATCCGCTGCCGATCGTCATCGCCAAGGCAGAGGGCGCATGGGTGGAAGACCCGGAAGGCAACCGCTACATGGATATGCTCTCCGCGTACTCCGCTCTGAACCAAGGACACCGTCACCCGAAGATCATCCAAGCGCTCAAGGACCAAGCGGACAAAGTTACGCTGACCTCGCGCGCGTTCCATAGCGAACGTCTCGGCGAATTCTACGAAAAACTCGTCAAGTTGACGGGCAAGAGCATGATCCTGCCGATGAACACAGGCGCTGAAGCGGTCGAGACCGCTGTAAAAGCCGTTCGTCGCTGGGCCTACGATGTGAAAAAAGTTCAGGAGAACATGGCGGAGATCATCGTCTGTGAAGGCAACTTCCACGGCCGTACCACCACGATCACCTCGTTCTCTTCGGACGAATCCTATCGTCGTGGCTTTGGTCCGTTCACCCCGGGCTTCAAGATCATCCCGTATGGCGACCTCGAAGCGCTGAAAGCAGCGATCACTCCGAACACCGCCGCCTTCCTCGTCGAGCCGATCCAAGGCGAGGCAGGGATCATCATCCCGCGCGAGGGCTTCCTCAAGGAAGCATATGAAACCTGCAAATCCCAAAACGTGCTGTTCGTTGCCGACGAGATCCAAACCGGATTTGGCCGCACCGGCAAACTGTTCGCCTCGCAATGGGAAGGCTTCACCCCGGACATGTACATAATGGGCAAAGCATTGGGCGGCGGCGTGTTCCCGATCTCCGCAGTGGCAGCCGATGCAGAAGTGCTCGGCGTGTTCGAACCGGGTTCCCACGGTTCGACTTTTGGCGGCAACCCGCTCGGCTGTGCAGTCGCGATCGCGGCGTTGGACGTCATCGAGGAGGAGAAGCTCGTGGAGCGCTCCCTCGAACTCGGCACCTACTTTATTGAAAAGCTTCGTGAGATCAACAACCCGGAGATTGCGGACATTCGCGGTCGCGGCCTGTTCATCGGCGTCGAGCTGACCAAGCGTGCGCGCCCGTACTGTGAGAAGCTCAAGGAACTCGGCCTGCTCTGCAAGGAAACCCACGAGACCACGATCCGCTTCGCACCGCCGCTCACGATCAAGCAGGAAGAACTGGATTGGGCGATTGCCCGCATCAAGCAAGTGTTGGAAGTTCCGTCGAACGTCGCAAACTAATTTTGGAGTAGAAGAGGAGACTGTTACCGATGACCACCCAAACCCTGTCTCGCACGATCACCCCGTATGCGAACGAACCGTTTACCGATTTCACCCGCCCGGAAAACAAGCAAGCGATGGAAGCGGCGATTGCCAAAGTGAAATCTACGCTGGGCCGCGACCTCCCGCTGCACGTCGGTGGCGAAAAGATTCACACTGAAGGCAAGCTGGTCTCGATCAACCCTGGCCGTGCTGATGAAGTGATCGCGCGCGTCTCCAAAGCTTCGCAACAGTTGGCGGAGCAAGCGATGGAACACGCCCTCACCGCCTTTGAATCGTGGAAAAAGGTATCGGCCCGCGAGCGCGCCGAGTACTTGTTCCGCGCGGCACACCTGATGCGTGAACGCAAGCATGAGTTCTCCGCGCTGATGGTCCTCGAAGCCGGGAAAAACTATGTGGAAGCGGATGTTGACTGTGCAGAAGCGATCGACTTCATGGAGTTCTATGCTCGTGAAGCGATTCGCCTGAGCGAAGTCAACATCCACCACCCGCTGACCAAAATCGACAGCGAAGAAAACATGCTGACCTACATCCCGCTGGGTGTTGGCGTGGTCATCCCGCCGTGGAACTTCCCGCTGGCGATCTGTGTCGGCATGACGACCTCTGCGATCGTCTCGGGCAACACCGTGCTGCTCAAGCCGTCCTCGCTGACTCCGGCGATCGCGCACAAGTTCGTCGAACTGATGGAGGAAGTCGGCCTGCCTACTGGCGTTCTCAACTTCATCCCAGGCTCTTCGGCAGAAGTGGGCGACTACCTGACCAAGCATCCGAAGACGCGCTTCATCTCCTTCACGGGTTCCAAGGAAGTCGGTCTGCACATCAACCGTCTGGCGGCTGAAACGGCAGAAGGCCAGATCTGGATCAAGCGCGTGATCGCAGAGATGGGCGGCAAGGACGGCATCGTCGTCGACGAAACGGCTGACCTCGAAGCAGCAGCAGCGGCGATCGTCGCTTCGGCATTTGGTTTCCAAGGTCAGAAGTGTTCCTCCGGTTCCCGTGCGATCATCGTGGAATCTGTCTATGACCAAGTGGTGGAGCGCGTCATCGAACTGACCAACCAACTGGTGATCGGCCTGCCGGAACAAAACTTTGCGGTCGGTCCGGTTTCCGACAAGAGCGCGTATGACAAAATCCTCAACTACATCGAGATCGGCAAGACTGAAGGCCGTCTGGTTGCAGGTGGCGGTGCAGCGACGGAAGCTGGCAACGGCTTCTACATCCAACCGACCGTGTTCGTCGATGTGGATTCGAAGGCGCGCATCATGAAGGAAGAGATTTTTGGCCCGGTGCTGGCGATTTCCAAAGCACAGGACTGGCAAGATGCGATTGCCAAGTACAACGACACTGAGTTCGGTCTGACCGGCTCGTTCTTCTCCACCGACGAAGTGCGGATCGTAGAAGCGTTGGAATCGATGCACTGTGGCAACCTGTACATCAACCGCAAGTGCACCGGCGCACTGGTTGGCGTGCATCCGTTCGGCGGTTTCAACATGTCGGGCACCGACTCCAAAGCGGGCGGCCATGACTACCTGTTGCTGTTCACACAGGCGAAATTGATGTCGCGCAAAGTGAAGTAAGCTCTCGCCAAAAAAGGATCGACCCCTAGCGGGTCGATCCTTTTTTCATGAGCGGGCGAGGTAATCCAGCAGGATATCGTTGAATTGCACAGGGATCTCCATGTTGACGATGTGCGCGATGTTCGGGAGCACGAGCAATTCGGAGAGCGTGACGCGCCCGTGGAGCAGGGTGGCGATCTGCGAGATGTCCGGGTAATCGAGTTCGCCCGCGAGGATCAGGGTAGGGGCCTTGATCTCGTGCAAGCGTTCGATGACGGGCGGTTGCAGGAACTGCGGGAAGTTCTCTGGCTTCGGCAGGGTGAACGCGTGCTGCACCATATCGAGGAAGCGCTCGCGGATGGGAGTCGGCACGCGACCGGGTGCTTGACCGGGCCCTTCGAGCCATTGGTTGGTATAGACGTTCACAGAAGCTTCGAGGTCGCCCGTTTGCAACACGCCGTTGAAGGTGGTGAGGTCCGCTTGGCGGGTGTCGGTCATCGGGAAGCCCATCAGTCCAGAGGCGATGAGCACGAGGCGATCCGTGCGGTTCGGGTGTGCCAATGCAAATTCGAGGGAGCAGTAGCCGCCAAAGGAGAGGCCGCAGATGTGGGCTTTCTCGATGTTCAGGTAGTCGAGCAGGCCAGCGAGGTCGTCATAATTTGTGAAGGTCCCTGCTGCCTTCGAGGACTTGCCGAAGCCGCGCATGTCATAGCGGACGACTTGGAAGTGCTTCGCGAGTTCGTCAAACTGATCGTCCCACACGCGGGTGTCCAAATTAAAGCCGTGTACGAGCACCAACGCCGGGCCATCGCCTGTTGTTTCATAATAGATTTGGGCGCCGTTGACGTCCGCATAGCCGGTCGTATGTACCATGAGAGTGTCACCTGTCTTTCGTCGATGTGATGATGCCAGATTAGTTTACCAAAGTTTAGGGGGAGGTGGTAGAATGAGAAAAATGGAGTGCGAGCGATGGATGGATGGGAGGCATGGACATGGAAGTGCGAGTTGAACTTCGCCGCGTGATAAAAAGAGACCTGGCAACCGGTCTCTTTTTTCTATAAACTAATTCATCGGTAAGGTATTTAAGGAAGGAAAATGGAGATGAGTTTTGTATAAGTAAGTGTAGAGAACACTAGGAGGACAAAATTCATGCAGACAGATGCAGAAACCAGCACAGATCCCGCGTCACTTGTAACGGCTCCCACACAGCAAGCGGGCGGGTTGTTCAGTCCCTTGCGCCAATCGCGAAATTTTGCGGCGCTGTGGGGGGGACAGACGTTGTCGCGATTTGGCGACATCCTGTTGACCTTCATGTTGCCGCTGATCGTATACGATCTCTCCGCCTCGACCGCAGCGATGGGCAAGATCATGATGTTGATGATGTTGCCGCAAGTGATCCTGTTGCCGTTCACCGGACTGTTGGTCGACCGCTTGAATCGCGTGCGGCTGATGATCGGCACCGATATCGTTCGGTTGGGCCTGTTGCTCCTGCTCGCTGTGTTCAGTGCGAACGACGCGTTGACGCTGAATACGCTTTACGGTTTCGCAGTGATCTCTGGTGCGATGAGCGCCGTGTTCAACCCGGCGTACTCTGCCGTTCGCGCCCAAGTGTTCACGCCCGAGATCCGCAACGCCGCGAACTCCCTGACCACCTCCAGCTCGCAAGTCGCGCAATTGATCGGTCCGTCGCTCAGCGGTGTGCTGATCGGGCTGACGACCTATACGATCGCGCTGGGGATCGATGCGCTGACGTTCCTCGTCTCCATCGGTAGCTTGCTGTTGCTAAACGTGTCAGCGCCGATCCGCGCTTCCAAGCAAGAGTTTTCCTTTGTCCAAGACTTGCTCGGCGGATATCGCGAACTCCGCAAAAGCTCCTGGCTGTGGATGACGATCCTCGCGTTTTGCTTCATCAACATCGCGTCAGGGGGTGTCCTCGGCATCCTCCTGCCGTGGTTGGTCAAACTTCATCTCGGGTGGGACGGGACCGCTTATGGTCTGGTCTTGTCGTCCTCCGGCGTCGGGGCGCTGGTCGCTGCGTTCGTCTTCGGACGGCGGCAGGTCTGGCGTCGGCGCGGTCTGATGGCGTATACCTGCACCTCCCTGAGTGGCCTCACGCTCATCGCGATGGCGTATACCGAATCGTTGCCGCTCTTGATGCTGCTCAGCGCGTTGGAAGGCGGCCTGATGATGATCTTTGGCTTGGTTTGGGAAGTGAGTTTGCAAGAGCTCGTCCCAGAGGAGGCGTTTGGTCGCGTGGTCTCCTTGGATATTTTCGGCTCGATTGCGCTGATGCCGCTCGGCTACCTCGCCACCGGGTATCTCGCAGAAGCGTTCGGCGGTCTGAATATCATTCAGATTGATGGGGTGCTCGTCACGCTGTTGGCAGCCGGCATGTTGCTCATACCGGCGATTCGCAAGTTTGACTAGTGCAAAGCGCTAGGTGATGCGGCCTCAATGCACCCAACACCAACACCAACACCACCGGAACCCGACACGATTTCATTTACCAGCCAGTCTGTCCGCTGCTTCGCAAAAAAAGCCCTCCGCGTCTGCGGGAGGGCTTTTTTCTACGATTCGAACCGATCTGCTACAGCTTCCAGCCGTCTGTGCCGCGCTCCATCTGACGCACGTCAACGATCGCGTCTGTGTTCAACGCGCCGTAGATGTGTGGGTAGAGCTGACCGTCGCTGGCTTGCTCATACTTCACTTCCGCTGTCACGCGTTCCTCGTCGATCACGAGCAACAGCAAATCACCCTCATACTTCGAGTAGACGCGGTTCATCACGCGCACCAGCAGATCGTCGCCACAGGTGGCGTGGATGAACCCCTCCTGCTCATAGTCGCGAGGGACGTACTCCGACTTGCCGGCAAACTGTGCCCAGTACGGGGCGGGCACCAAGCAGTAGATCACACTCATTTCGCGACCGCCACGTGCTCCGCATAGGGCCACTGCTCCAGCGTGTAGGCCATCTGCCAGAACGAGTACTCGTAATCGCTGCTCAGGATGAAATGTTGCTCCATCCGGCGCTTCTCCTCCTCAGACGCCAGCTCCGCCAGCGCGTCGAGCCGGTTGATCTGCTCCTGCACCAACTCCCCGAACCACTCGCCACCGTAGGCGTTGATCCAGTCTTGGTAGATCGGCTCCGGCGACTGCACACCTTTGTAGCGTTCGCCGATCTCCCAGTACAGCCAGTAGCAGGGCAGGAGAGCTGCGATGATCTCGCCCAGCGTCCCGGTGTAGGCGACCGCCATCAGGTGGTTGGCATAATTGTACGCGGACGGTGCCGGCCGGAAGTTCGCTTTTTGCTCCTCCGAGATCCCGAGGCGCACGGAGAAGTTGCGGTGCAGGTCCATCTCCGCTTCATACGTGCCCTGTGCGTGGAACGCCATGCGCGACATCGTTTGCATGTCGGTTGCACGAGCAGCACCCAATGCTTGGACTTTGGCGAACACGGAGAGGTAGTAGGAATCGTTCAGTACATAATGTTGAAAAGCGTCGAGCGGCAGCGTGCCGTCCGCCACCCCGGTGACAAAGGGGTGGTCGAAGCTGGCTTGCCAGCTTCCCTCGACCTTTTGACGTAAGTAAGCAGAAAATTTCATGTTGGAACAGCCTCCAGTCTGGCAGTGTTTTCACAACACTGCCAATTGTAGCAGACTTAGCGCTCAATCGGAATCCTGACTAGAAATCGACTGCCCTTGCCCGGCTCTGATTCCAGACGGACCTCGCCGCGCAACAGCGTGACCAGATTGCGCACGATGGCGAGCCCGAGCCCTGTGCCGTTGTATTTGCGCGTCGTGCCGCCATCCACTTGGGTAAAGGGCTCGAAGATGTAGTCGTAATGCCCGCGCTCAATCCCGATCCCCGTGTCCTCCACAGAAAGTTCCAACGCACGAGGCAGCCTCCGTGCCGTTATCATCACATGCCCGGTGTCGGTGAACTTGATCGCATTGTTGACGAGGTTGACGAGAATCTGCTCCACTTTGATCGGATCGGTGCGCACCGTGCCGACCGGGTCGGGGAGGTGCAACACGAACACGACACTTTTTTCGTCAGCAAACACTTGCATCTCCTCATGAATCTGTTCCATCAGCTCGTCGATCTGAACGTCCTCGAATCGAAGTTGTTCCTTGCCATTCTGAACCTTGGAGAAGCTCAGGATGTCCTCGATCAGCCGAAGCAGGCGGTTGGCACTGCGGCGGATCACTTGCAGGTCGGCGCGCAGTTCGTCGGAGATCGGGCCATCCTCCCCCAGTTCAATCAGTTCGATGTAGCCGAGGATGCCATGCATCGGCGTGCGCAATTCGTGCGAGATCGCCGCCATGAAGTCGTCTTTTACTTGCAGAGCTTCGGTGAGTTCGGCGTTTTTGACGGAGAGTTCGGAGGTGCGCTTTTCCACTTTGGACTCCAGCATCTCGTTGAGATGGTGGAGTTTTTTCAACAGCCGGTCGTTCTCGAACAGGGTCAGAATTTGGAGCACGATCATCAGCGTCAGCGCGATCGTCGACCCGATGACGATCCAATGGACCTGTGCGAGCCACACCGTATCGTCCGCTTGCCAGAGCCACAGCCAGAGACCGAAACACCCAGTATGTAAGGGAATGAACAGCCACAGTGCTCGTCGCCAACGCCTCACGTTCATCCGATCCCTCCTCCCTCCCGTTCAAGATATGCGGTTCACATCGGCTTCACCCGTGAATAAACTAGGGAAACAAGGAGCTGAGCAGGTGAGAAACATGGCGAAAATCTTGGTGGTCGACGATGAAGCGATGAACGCCGCGCTGTTGGTTCGGCACTTGAATCGACTCGGCTACGAGGTACACGAAGCCCGCAACGGGTTGGTCGCGCTGGAGATCCTCGAACGGGAGGAGTTCGACTTGCTGTTGCTCGACGTCATGATGCCGCACCTCGATGGATTTGAAGTGGCGCGGCGCGTGCGCGAACATCCGACGCGGCATCAGGAGACCAAGATCATCTTTTTAACCGCGAAGAGTTCGATCGACTCGAAGTTGGAAGGCTTGCAGCTCGGGGCGATCGACTACATCACCAAACCGTTTGACTTCCGCGAATTGCAGGCGCGCATCAAGATCATTTTGCAGGACGTGGAACGGCGGAAAAAGTTGGAGGTCGCCGCCTACACGGACTTCCTGACGGGACTGTCCAACCGGCGGTACGTGAAGGAACAACTGGTAGCTGCCCTGCAAAGGGTGGCGATAAGGCCGGAACCGTTGATGCTGATGCTGCTCGACCTCGACTCGTTTAAGCGGATCAACGATACCTACGGACATGTACAGGGCGATGTCGTGTTGGTCAAGGTGGCGCAGATTCTGCGTCAAGCGGTCGGCGCAGAGGATGTCGTCGGGCGCTACGGTGGGGAGGAGTTCCTGATCCTGCTCGTCGGACGGACGATGCCAGAGGTGCTGGCCGTCGCTGAGTCGATTCGCGACCGCGTGGCGCAACACCCGCTACAACTGGGGGGGACGCTCGAGGCGATCACGATCTCGATCGGGGTCAGCGAGTATGGCGGCGGCGCGCTCTCCGAATGGATTCACAGCGCCGACCAAGCGCTCTACCAAGCCAAGAAGACCGGGCGCAACCGCGTCGTGCAGGCCTAAATTCCGTCTATTTCCGGAATTTGGGTCTTTTTTGGCGAAGGAGGAACTCGGGGTAAGTCGAACTTACTACAGTGGAATCATTCATTTGGATTGAAATTAGGGAAGCGAGCTGGAGACCTGAGAGGTCTGCGATAGGTGCGAAAGGCGGGCGATAGTCGAAATGGTAGAAAGTCTGCGTGAGGTGATCGGGAACTGCCGATGGGAAGAGTTGACGATCGGTCGCTCCGGTGCGACGATGCATCGCTTAGTTGGGTTAGAAGGGCAGCCGACCCGCTATCTGAAGATGATGGACCGCTTCAGCGGAACGGCGCTGGCGTTTGAAGCGGAACGGATGCGCTGGGCGGCACAGCGCTTGCCCGCTCCCGACGTGTTGGAGTTTCGGGAGGAAGGGATCATGGAGTACCTGCTGATGTCGGAAGTGCCAGGCGCACATGCCGCCGACCCGATGTGGCAAGGGCGGACTGCAGAACTCGTGCCGGTGCTGGCACAGGGATTGCGCCAGATCCACGCGACCCCGTGGCAGGAGTGTCCCTATGAGATGCGACCGGGTTGGCTGTTGCAGATGGCAAAAATCAACCTGCATAGCGGGCTCGCGGATGTGGACGCAATGGCGGCGTTGCATCCGGGACAGAGCGCGGAGGATGTCTTGCAGGAGTTGATCGCGACGCGTCCGGAAACGACGGAGCAGGATCTCGTGGTCGTACATGGCGACTACTGTTTTCCGAACATCCTGCTGAACCCGGATGATCTGCAGATCACCGGATTCGTCGACTGGGGCAACCTCGGGATCGGGGATCGGTACCTCGACCTCGCAATCGCGGTGAAGAGCATCATCATGAATGTAGGTGTGGAGTGGGTCGAACCTTTTTTACAAGCGTATGGATTGGAAAAAAGGGAGGAAACCAAGCTGCAGTGGTTCCGGGTCTTGGACTCTTTTCTGTAAGTCGATTGCCGCTTGAAGACCGATGGTGTTATAATTTAAGCAGTTTAGAGCGTGTTGAGTTGAGATGAGATGAGACAGGACAGCCGAGTAGGTTTGTTGAGCTGAGATGAATTTCAAACTACATCTTCCTGTTCTCCTCATAGTAGAGGAGGAAGTTTTTCATGAGCATTCTATCCAATTTGAAGTTTGCGTCTGAGGAAAAGACCTACACCACCCGCGAAGGCATCGCGATCTACCGCTCGCTGGAGCAAGTCGAGATCGCGGGCGCTGTCGAGCGCATCCTGCACGGGATCGACGAGCGGCGCGGTGCGCTGTTCTCCAGTTCCTACGAGTATCCTGGCCGCTATTCACGCTGGGACATCGGGTTCCTGAACCCAGCTCTGGAGGTGCGAGCGTCCGCTTCTGGGCGGAGCTTCACCCTCACAGCGCTCAACTCGCGCGGCGAGGTCTTGATGGACCTCGTCGGGAATTTCTTGACCGCCCATCCGGCGATCTCCCTCACCGAGCGCACCTCCACGATCCTGCAAGGGACGATTCAAGCCTTAGAGGCGTTTTTCTATGAGGAGGAACGCAGCCGCCAAACGTCTGTGTTCACCGTGATTCGCGCTGTCAAAGACCTGTTCGCCAACCCGGAGGACGGCTTCCTCGGGCTCTATGGCGCATTTGGCTATGACTTGATCTACCAATTGGAGCCGATTGAGTTGCAGAAGGCGCGCGATGCGGATCAGTCCGACTTGGTGATGTTCCTGCCTGATGAGTTGATGATTGTCGACCACCAGATGAATTTGGCGTATCGCTTGACGTATGAATTTGAAGTGGGCGACCGCTCGACCCGAGGATTGCCACGCGAGGGTACCGATACCGAGCGTTCCTTCCCAAACGTTCCGCTGCCGGAATATGTGCCGGGGCGCTATGCACAGACGGTGCGCGGGGCGATGGACTACTTCCGTCGAGGCGACATGTTCGAAGTGGTGCCGACGCAGTCGATTTTTGAACGCTGTGCAGATCGTCCGTCTGATGTGTTCAGCAAGCTCAAGCAGATCAACCCGAGCCCCTATGGGTTTATCATCAATTTAGGCGACGAATACTTGGTCGGTTCGTCGCCGGAGATGTACGTTCGCGTCGAAGGCGATCGCGTGGAGACCTGCCCGATCTCAGGCACGATCAAGCGCGGGCAAGATGCGTTGGAGGATGCGGATCGCATCCGTGAACTGCTGAACTCGATCAAGGATGAGTCGGAACTGACGATGTGTACAGACGTTGACCGCAACGACAAGTCGCGCATCTGCGTGCCCGGTTCTGTGAAGGTGATCGGCCGACGCCAGACCGAGATGTACTCGCACCTGATTCACACAGTCGACCATGTCGAAGGGCGGTTGGCCCCGCAGTACGACTCGCTCGATGCATTTATTACCCATATGTGGGCCGTGACGATCACGGGGGCTCCGAAGCCCGCGGCGATTCGTTGGATTGAGCAGAATGAACCTGCGCCACGCATCTGGTACGGTGGTGCGGTGGGGTATCTAGCCTTCAATGGCGATCTCAACACCGGCCTGACCCTGCGCACGATTCGGATCAAAAACGACGTTGCGGAGATTCGCGTCGGCGCGACGGTGCTCTACGATTCGATCCCGGAGGATGAGGAAGCGGAGACGCTGACGAAGGCGGCGGCGCTGGTGCAAGCGATTCGCAGTGTGCGCGAAGGCAAGCTGCCACAGAAGCTGACCGGATTCCCCCCCACGCGTCCAGGAGCCGGCAAGCGGGTGCTGTTCGTCGACCATGAGGATTCCTTTGTCCACACGCTGGCGAACTATTTCCGTCAGACCGGGGCGGACGTCGTGACGTTGCGTTCGCACTTCGCACGTCAGGCGTTGGCAGAGGGGCGTGAACACTTCGACCTCGTGTTGCTCTCGCCAGGGCCAGGTCGACCAGAGCAGTTCCAGTTGAGCGAGACGATCTCGCTCTGCGTGGCGCGTGAACTGCCGGTGTTCGGCGTCTGCCTCGGGTTGCAAGGCATCGTCGAGCACTTCGGCGGTGCGCTCGATTTGTTGCCGGTGCCGCGTCATGGCAAGCCGGCGAAGGTGTTACAAGTCGGACAGAGCGAGATGTGGGCTGGATTGCCAGCGGAGTTCACCGTCGGGCTGTATCATTCGCTACATGCGGCACAACTGCCAGAAGTGCTGCGCGTGACGGCTCAAACGGAGGATGGCATCGTGATGGGCGTGGAGCACACCGAACTGCCGATCACCGCCGTGCAATTCCACCCGGAATCGATCATGACCGCCCGCAACCAGTTGGGATTGAAGATGATCGAGAATGTGCTCGGTCGGCTGTCACAACCTGTGCATTCGAAGTAAAAAAAGCCTTTCACGTCGCGGGACGTGAAAGGCTTTTTTACACCCATTCCGGGCGGATCGTACCAGCGGACCAACGGTCGATGGCGCGGAGCATGCCTTGGGCTTTGACTTGCGTTTCCTTGTACTCGTCCTCTGGGTCGGAGTCAGCGACGATGCCACCGCCAACGTAGAGGCGAATTTCGCGCTCGGCGGTGTAGGTCATCGTGCGGATCGCGATGTTCCACGCGGAGTGGCCACGCGCATCGAGAAAGCCGAGCGCCCCGGTGTAGATGCCGCGGCGGGAGTTCTCCAGTTCGTGGATGATCTGCATAGCGCGGATCTTCGGCGCCCCGGTGATCGAGCCGCCGGGGAAGGTCGCTCTCAGAATCTCGCTCGCTCTGATCTGCTCAGGCAGGCGTCCGCGCACGACCGCGACTTGGTGCCAGACAGTGCGATGGGCTTCGAGGTCAAAAAGCACTGGGACTTCGACACTGCCCGCTCGGCAGAACTTGCCGAGGTCGTTGCGTTCAAGGTCGACGATCATCAGCAGTTCGGCGCGATCCTTTTCACTGGTGGCAAGTTCGTCGCGCAGGGCGAGGTCGGACGCTGCATCTGTACCGCGTGGGCGAGTGCCTTTGATCGGGATCGTTTCAATCGTCTGCTGGTCCCAGCGGAGAAACAGTTCGGGTGAGCCGCTCAGGATCACATAGCCAGGGATGTTGAAGTAACCTGCATACGTGCCGCCATTGGTCTCGCGCAGGGCGAGGAACAGCGCCCACGGGTCGCCGTCCGCCACCTCCACCGCGATCTGATACGTCAGGTTGGCTTGGAAGATGTCGCCTTCGCGGATGTACTGCTTGACTTGACGCACGCGGTCGAGGTAGTCCGCCTTCACGATCTCCGGGCGCAGCGGGGAGCGGGCGACGGGTGTGGTGGGAGCTTCAACAGGAGCGCAGGGTTCCAAGCACCAACTGAGGAGCTCGTCCACGGCTGTGTCTGCCGATGCGCTTTCCGTTACTGCGACCACCCAGGTCGCTTTTTCCAGCACGTCGAGGATGACCGCCTTGCCGGGCAGGATCAGCACGCCATCTGGAATTCCGTGCGGGTTGGGCTTGGCGTCCCCGATGCGCTCTAAGTTCCAACCCAGCTCGTAGCCAAGCGTTCCGAGCACGCCACTGAGATAGGGCGGGGCATCTGCAGGAGCGTCCACTTGCGGAGCCTCTGCAAGCAGTTGGTCAATCGTTTCAAATGGGCACTGTGGATCATCAAAGCGCAAGTCCACCCGGCGCACCGGGTCCCACGCGAGGATCATATACCGTCCGTGTGCCCCGCTGTCCAGCCACAAGCTGTACGGCAGATGGGCGACGCGGGCGAACAAAGCTATCGGGTCGAGCGCTTGCTCCAGTCTTCTCCATGCGGCCAACAAACTCTATCACCTCAGAACGTTCTCGTAAAAATGACGTGGTCATTGTACTATATCTCCAGTGGGAAGTACAGGAAAGAGGGTGCATCATGTTTACCACGCACGGCTTGAATCACATCACGCTCCACGTGCAGGACCTAGAGCGGTCCCTGCACTTCTATACAGAGATCTTGCGCATGCGCCTCGTCCAACAGGGGCCGGATTATGCTTACCTCGAATCTGGCAACACGTGGTTTGCGATCTCGCACCAGCCGTCATGCGCGGCGGTACAGGCGCAAAAAGGCGTCCACCACCTCGCCCTCACCGTTCAGCGCGAGGACTTCGAAGCCGCCGTAGAGCACTTGCGCGCACACAACGTCCCGATCGTCCGCGAACCGATCCTGCGCGGCATCGGTCAGGCGGTAAATTTCCTCGATCCCGATGGCTTGCAGTGGGAGTTCCACTGTTCCAACCTCGCGGAACGGATGACGGTACTCAATGAGATGGAACAAAAAAAGTGGGGCTCCAAGCACGTTTGACCTCTACGCTCGTGCCAATGCAGCAGGGGCCGACTCGACCTATAGGTCGGGTTTTTTCATATTCCGACATATACTTACATTGTCAATATGACCTTGGTAGAGCACAGGATTGCACCTTCGGGTGATACTCACGCCCCTGCACAATTCGCTATATTTAAGTCAGAAAAAGTAAAAGACGAGGGAGGCACCACCAGATGGCCTTGAAAAAGAACTGGATTCGCACGATGACCGCTACCCTGCTCGCATTGAGTGCAACAGGTCTTGTCTTCAATACACCGCTACCTGCGACCGCTACCACGACGAGCGGTCTGACCTCGACTGTGCTTGACCCGGCGTTGCTCGCCAAGGCCACGACCATGCTCGACACCGACTCACAAAAAATCATCCTAACATACACCAGCTAGCCGACCGCAGATGACATCAACGCCTTGAAAAAACTCGGCATCACCTCCGCAACCAAACTCAACGAACTGCCGATGGTGATCCTCAACGTCAACAAACCGCAACTGCTGTCCCTGCTGAACACGGCGATCCCGAACTTGCAGTCGGTCTACGCGGACCAGAAGCTCGAATACTACCTCGACAAATCGGTCGCGCAGATCGGTGCGGAGGAGAACCGCGAGACTCCGTCGATGGGCTTTTCCGGCAGAGGCATCGGTGTCGCCGTCCTCGATTCTGGGATTGATGGCACACATCCCGACCTGAAGTTCGGCACCCGCGTCGTGCAGAACGTAAAAGTCGTCGGGGAGGAAGCCGTGTCCGACTATCTCGCTCCTACCTATATAGAGAACGTGCCGGACACCGACAACGCAGGTGGGCATGGCACGCACTGTGCCGGAATCATCGGTGGAGATGGGACATCGAGCGGCGGGACGTATGCAGGGGTGGCACCAGCTGCCAATCTGATCGGGATCGGAGCCGGGGCGACGATTGTCATCACCTCCGCGCTGGAAGGGCTCGACTATGTGCTGACCCACCAGTACCAGTACAACATCCAAGTCGTCTCCAATTCCTGGGGGTCAACAGGTGAGTTCGATCCGAACAACCCGATCAATGTCGCGACGAAAAAACTCCACGACCGTGGCATCAGTGTCGTGTTCGCAGCGGGGAACGAAGGCCCGTCCGCGAACACGCAAAACCCGTACTCGGTCGCACCGTGGGTGATCGCAGTCGGTGCCGGGGACAAGGAAAAAGGCACGCTCGCCGATTTCTCCTCCCGAGGCATCCGCGACGACAGCCTGTACCACCCGAGCATCGTCGCACCGGGTGTGAACATCATCTCGACCAAAGCCAAACAATCGGTGCTCGCCCCGCTCTCCGCACAGGATGACGCGGCGATGATACCGCCCGCCTATCTGCCATACTATACGACGATGAGCGGAACCTCGATGGCGACGCCGCATATCGCCGGCGTAGTCGCTCTGCTGGAGGAGGCGAATCCCAACCTCACGCCCGACCAAGTCAAGTCGATCCTCCAAGACACCGCGACCCGGATGCCAGGCTACAGCGAATTCGAAGTGGGCAAAGGCTATGTGAACGCCTTCGCCGCGATCGACAAAGCGCAGCACCTCGATCGCACCTATGGTGCGGTGGTGAATCAGACCTTTAACGCCAAGTACACCGGCTCCGTGGACAGCAAATCAGAGCAAAAAGCGTGGAGTCCGGCGGCATCGAGCACCTTCACATTCACCGTCGGCGACAACGCGCAGATCACCGACTTCACGGTGGCGTGGGGGGAAGCTGCGAATCTGCTGACCGTGCGCGTCACGGCACCGAACGGCACCGTGACCACCACCAACGCCAATTTGCTCGGCGCTGTCTATGGCACGCAAACCTCGATTGCGTTGAACAAGCCACAGAAAGGCACGTACAAAGTCGAAGTGCTCGGTGCGCTTGGTACCGTGCTTGGATTGCCAGATACGGTGAACTTCTCGCATCGGACCTACTACGGCACGTTCTCCGGGATGAATGACATCGCGGGCCATGCCTATGAGGGCGCGATTCGCACGGCGGTGGAGAAGCGTCTGATCGATTCGGCGGACGCGACGAACTTCCAGCCCAACGCGCTGATCACCAAGGGCGACCTCGCACGCTGGATCGCCTCCGACTTCGAGATCCGCCAGAACCTGACCCAACCCCTGCCGTACACGGATGTCCCGGCGACACTTGCACCGTATGTTTCCGCTCTCACCGCACAGGCAGCGCCGATGCGCGACGTGTTCTGGACAGGCGGGAACGTCCTCTCCGGCAGCACCGCCACGACATTTGGCACACAGGAAAGTGTCAACCGCGCCGCCCTCGCCGTCGCCCTCGTCAAAGCGTTCGGCCTCGACGACCTCGCGCAACAGAACATGACGACCGCGACCGACTTCGCAGACGATGCCTCGATCCCGGCCTCTGCACGCGGCTACGTCGTCGTCGCCACACAAAAAGGCCTGCTCGCAGGCTTCGTCAACCAATCGCTGATCGAAGGCGCCGCTCCGACCGAGAGCTTCAAACCGCTCGACAACGTAACTCGCGCTGCCTTTGCCAACAGCCTCGTGAACAGCTACAATACCTTCTTGCAATAAAAAAGAGGCCCTCGTCGCGCGACGAGGGCCTCTTTTTTGTATCTAATTCATTGACAAGGCATAGGATAAGGGAGTGTTTTTAGTAAACAAAACATTGACGAGCAATTTGGAAAAATGTATCATGAAAATATGAAGTCAGTGAGGAAGTGTATATATGTCTACGATGTTTAATAAACTGGTTGGCCGTCGGATCGCTGAAGAATTGGAGAAACGCAACATGTCGCAACAGCAGTTAGCTGATCAGGTAGACTGCTCGAAGCAAGTGATGAGCAAGATTCTTCGCGGTGACAAAAACATCACGATCTTTGAAATGCGAACAATTGCGGATATCCTGGGCGTTACCGTGGACGACTTGTCGAAACCCTCGGCAGTTACCGATCTGGAGTTGCTTCGCAAGCAGGTGGACTTCGAACCGTTCTTTATGGGAGAGGTCCAATCTGAGGAAGGACAAAAGGGAGTACGCCGAGCACTTCGGATCATCGACCTCATTCTTCAACAGCAGGATATTCGGGAACGGATCAATCAGCCTGAGTTCAAAGCCAGAATGCAACAGACAGCTGATTTTTCAGGCTTGAGAAGTCTGGAGGGGGAATGATGAGCAAAATCGAAAGTACGTTACGTTTTCACAACCAAGCAACCTACCTAGAAGTGGAGTTGCTGGCCCTGCAAGACCTCAGTAGCAAGTTCCGCAACCGTGTGTTGCAGCAGGACTTGTTCCGAATTGTAAAAGAGCTGCCCGATTTCCATCTGTTGAAGTTTACGATTGAAGACCCAGAACTCTGTGCATTTGCTGTGCACAAAGCAGATCAGAATTTTATTTATGTAAACACTCTTCACCCGGCCGATCTGCAACTTTTTTCGTTGGCGCACGAACTCTATCATGTGTTTCACGATGAAAAATATATCCGGCTAAGCAGTGATATCGTGAAACGTTCTGAGACCACGTACCAAGATCAGGACATTTCAGAGATGCGGGCGAATTGTTATGCCGCGTGCCTCTTAATGCCACGGCTGTATTTGGAGGACGAAATGCTCCGACTCGGTATGCAACGCAGCGCAATTGAACTGATCGATATTGTGAGGTTGATGGATGCGTTTGCTGTTCCCTATCAGGCGATGGTCCTCAGACTTTGGGAGTTGGAAATTTTGAACGAGGCACAGGCACGTCAATTTTTGGCTATCCCAGATCGTGATCGGCAACAAGGGGTTTTGAACCTGATCAACCAGACCGGATATGCCTTGCAATGGCAAACGGTTCAAGACGAGCATGAATACGATCAATTGCGCTATCTGGCTTTAGAGAATTATCGGAACCAAGGCATTTCGCGCAGACAAGTAGAAGGGGTCTTTTCAATTATGAATTTAAGCGTTGATACCTTTACCGGGAACAAGGGAAGAGAAGGGTGATCAGATGGGTTCAATGGCAATAGATGGTGACTATTTACTTAGGACACTTAGAGCCATTCGTAATGGGCGGCCTATGTTAGAGTTGGTGCTAGAACGTTATGACGACCGTTGGCTACATGATAATGTGTATCGCGAATTGATGCGCGCTCCAAATCATGAAATTGATAAAGGTCGCTTGCAATCGTATGTAAGCAGTGGGTATATTAAGGTCATCGATGACCGCCAAATACTAGAGATGCTGAAGGAGTGCGCCTCATCGGAAGAGTATGCATGTTCCTGGTATATCAGTAAATTAAAAGAACACACAGCGGCTATCGATTTTGAAACTGACTACGATAGCGGCCACCAAAGTCCTAAACAAGTATATCGAGAATTATTCTATGGGTTTGGCACGTATGAAAAAATACCAGACCTTCTACATGCCCTCCAACAAGCGGAGGATAGAGTCACCGGTGCAAGTATTGGTGAAATCAAGACATGCGTTATGATACAGGCTTTTTACAACATAGGTTGGAGTGAGCTAGAGCTCTTTGCCTCCAACGATAATAGTGCACTGGAACTGGCGTCCGTTTCTGACTATGTAATTCCACAGTGCATCTGTATAATCGGGACTTTTTACTTATTCAAGACACTGGGCTTATCTAAGGTCCAAGCAGAAGTACTCCTCCTACAGCTCGGCGAAACAACCGAGCGTTATGTAACAAATGGCAATGGTTCAGAAAAACGAACCTATCGCGAAATTTTCGACATGATCTATGCGAATAAAATGGTGCTTCGCGCCAATGGCACACTTGAAATTGTAGATATTCAACAATCGGAATAACATGTTGTTAAAATAAAAAGCCCCTTTCGCTCTACGCGAAGGGGCTTTTGTCTTCCATCAAAAAACCACCAGCTTCTCCCGCACCGCATGCATGATCGCCTGCGAACGACTCTTCACCCCGAGCTTCCGGTAGATGTTGCTGATATGCAACTTCACGGTCGTCTCGGAGATGAACAACTGTTCCGCGATCAGCTTGTTGGACAACCCTTGCACGAGCGCTGTCAACACTTCCATCTCGCGAGGCGATAACTTCTCCACCGTCTCCTCGCGCGGTTCGCGGTAGGAGGCCATCAATTTGTCGGTGAGGATCGGGTTGAGCACCGAACCGCCGGTCATCACTTTGCGGATCGCTTCCACCACTTCGGACACAGGGGAGTCTTTTAACAAATACCCCTTCGCGCCGGCGCGGATCGTGCGGAACAGGTACTCCTCGTGGTTGTACATCGTCAGGATCAAGATGCGGATGCTTTCGAACTCGGCGGTCAACTTTTCAACCGCTTCCACACCGCCCATGCCTGGCATGTTGATGTCCATCAACACCACATCCGGCTGCAACTGCCGTACGGCCTCGATCGCTTGTTGTCCATCAGACGCTTCGCCGACCACTTGCAGATCTGACTCACCTTCGAGCAGATTGCGCAATCCATCGCGCAAGATCGTATGATCATCGCATAACAGCACACGAATCGTCATCAGTCTCATCCTCCTCCAGCGAGATTTCCAAAGTGACGAGCGTCCCTTCGCCCGGAGCCGTCACATAATCCAGCATGCCGCCGACACTGTCTGCGATGCTGTGCAGGTTCTCAATCCCAAAACTCTTCCGGTTCGCCGCCTGCAAAATTGCTTGGCCGAAATGAAATCCAACCCCATTGTCCCGCACTTTCACGACCAAGCCGGCGCTATCACACTCCAGAACCACCCACAGGTCGGTTGCACGCGAATGCTTGACCGCGTTCTTCACCGTCTCCGTGCAGATCTCAAAAACCGCCTGTGAAACTTTCGAAGGCAAGTGCTCCGCGTTGCACTTCGACGACAGATGCGTCTGGATGCCGTGGTTCACACGCACTTCGTCCAGATGCGAACGCAACGCGGGGATGAGCCCAACGTGTGTGTAGGGTGCAGGACGCAAGCTATAGATCGAGTGCCGCACGACCGTCGCCGTCTGGCGCACCATGTCCTGCAACTCGGTCAACGAGGACACCATCTCACCGGGTGCGATGCGCTTCAACATCTCCACTTGCAAGATCGCACTGGCGAGGTCCTGTGCCAACCCATCGTGAATCTCGCGAGCGAGACGGTTGCGCTCCTCGAGCAGCAGACGTTTTTCCCGCTCCTCGATATACTGGGCATTGCGCATCGCAACACCCGCGTGCGTGGCAAAAATCGTCATCATCTTGAGGTCATCCTCGCGAAACGAGTAGGATTCCTTTTTGCCAAGCGAGATCACGCCGACCACTTGGCTGTCAGAGTGGATCGGCACGACCAACAGCGAGCGCGTATCCTCCAATGTCTCCATCTGCAACACCCGTGCATCGCGCTCGATATCTTGGATCAGCATCGGCTTGCCAAAGTGAGCGACCAGCCCGATGATGCCAACTTGCATCGGGATGCGCTTGAGCAGGGAGACATCGGACGTGCCGACCACGCGCTTCAAATTGCCGTCCTCTTCCACGAGGTACAGCATCCCATAACTGCCATGCACGAGTTTGCGCGCTTCCTCGATCACATGCGACAACACCGTCGGCAAGTCATTTTGCTGATTGATCGATTGCGAGACGACAAACAGCGTCTCCAGCGAGGAGTTCGCCCGCGTCAAGTTCGTGAATAGGTACACGACAATCGAACCCGCCACCAACGGCAGGAAGAAAAACAGCGTGCCGATGTCGCCCGACCCGGTGTTTTTCGGATTGGTCGCCAACCAGAGCATGAACCCGTCATACACGGTGGCGACCGCCACGGAGATCAACGCGATTTTGGTAAAAGAGACCTCAGGTACGCGACCGTTCACAGTCTTAAAAATATACCACTTAATCAATAGCGTACTAATCGTTGAATACACGAGGCTGGAAAGGAACAGATCGATCAGGTAATAGGTCAGATCTCGGGACTCTCCGATCACCATCGGCAACAGCCACGGGATCAATTGCGTGCCAAGCAACGCCAGCGTCCGCGAGGTGATGTTAAACAGGATCTTGGGCCATGCCTTGCCGCGCATCATATTGATAGAAGTGAGCATCAGCACACTGATCAAGAGGGTAGCTTCGGCGCCCGTGATCAAGTACAGGGCGTAGAGGATCGGATAGGAAAACGCGAGATTGATTTTACCAAGACGAAATGGGAACAATTCTACCAGCACCAAAAGCAACGTCAGCGTGATCACGCTCGACGGATGCCGCCACTGTGCGCTCACCAAGGCATCGATCAGACCGAGTAAACTCAGTCCCGCCAAGGGGAAAAGTGGAAACGAATATCGCGTAATTTGCAGAGGCATAGATCTCCTCCTGTGTCTCAATCTTGCCACAATCTTATCACAGTTAGGCGTTGCAAACATGTTACTTTACAAAAGAAAGTCTCTTTGCTATGATCACAGTAAACCAAAATTGAACAGCTGAAAGGATGACCCATTCCCATGACTCAAAACGTACATACTCAATTGACGCTCGAACAAGCGATGCGCGACCGCCACTCCATTCGTAAGTATGAAACAGGCCACACGATTCCGGAAGCGGAACTGAATGCAATCCTCGAACTGGCGACCACTGCGCCGTCCTCTTGGAACTTGCAACACTGGAAACTGCTCGTCATCACCGACCAAGCGACCAAGGAAAAAATGCTCCCGATCGCTTACGGACAGCAACAAGTCGTCGACTCTTCCGCAGTGATCCTCGTCCTCGGAGACCTTGAAGCGAACAAAAACGCAGATGCCGTCTACAAACCGGCGCTCGAAGGTGGCTTCATGCCCCAAAACGCTTACGACGCCCTGACCGGCCAGATCCAAGCAGCCTACACCGACAACGCACAGGGCGCGCGCGATGAAGCGATCCGCAACAGCTCCTACCTCGCGATGCAACTGATGTTGGCAGCCAAAGCATACGGCTACGACACCTGCCCGATGGGCGGCTTCGACCGTACCAAAGTGGTGGAAGAATTCAACATCCCGGCGCGCTACATCCCGTCCGTGATGCTCACGCTTGGCAAAGCTGCAGCACCGGCACATGCAACGGGGCGCTTCAACCTCGAACAACTCGTGGTTAAAAATACCTTTTAAGCTTTCTTGAGAAAAATGACCTACACTCGTGCGAGTGTAGGTCATTTTTTTACAAACTCCGCCATATCTTCTATCGAGGTACAAACCTGCGAAGGTGTACATAGAGAAGAGGGGGTTTTTCGTCGATGGAAGCGATTTCTCATAAGCTCAACCCACGCACGGTCGATTTTGTAAAGTCCAAGACGGTGAAAAAAATGTTCATCGGAGGTCAATTTGTTGAAGCGGTGTCCAACAAAACCTTCCCCACCTACAACCCCGCCAACAACCAGATCCTCGCGTATGTAGCTGAAGGGGACAAGGAAGACATCGACCGTGCCGTCGCCTGCGCACGCGATGCGTTCGAAACTGGCCCGTGGCAGCGGATGCTTCCGGCGGAACGGGCTCGCCTGATCTACACGCTCGCAGACCTGATCGAGCGCGATGCTGATGTATTCGCGGAGATCGAGTCGCTCGACAACGGCAAGCCGATCTCCGAAGCGAAAGGCTTTGACGTCCCGGCGACCGTCGAGCACTTCCGCTATTACGCAGGCTGGGCGACCAAGATTACAGGTGATGTGCTCCCCGTCAACGTGCCGAACATGCACAACTATGTCCGTCGCGAACCGATCGGGGTCGTCGGACAGATCATCCCGTGGAATTTCCCGCTGTTGATGGCAGCTTGGAAACTGGGCGCAGCGCTGGCGACCGGCTGTACGATCGTCCTGAAACCGGCCGAACAGACGCCGCTCTCGGCGCTCTACCTCGGCAAGCTGATTCAGGAAGCAGGCTTCCCGGCGGGCGTTGTCAACATCGTGACCGGTTTTGGGGAGACGGCGGGCAACGCGCTGGTCACACACCCGGACGTGGACAAAATCGCGTTCACCGGCTCCACGGAAGTAGGCAAGTTGATCATGAGCAACGCAGCGGTTGACCTGAAGCGCGTCTCCTTGGAATTGGGCGGCAAGTCCCCGAACATCATCTTCCCGGATGCGGACTTCAGCCGCGCTGTGCAAGGCTCGATGCAAGCGATCTTCTTCAACCAAGGTCAAGTCTGCTCGGCCGGTTCGCGCCTGTACATCCACAAGAGCCAGTATGACAACGTGCTCTCCGACATGGTGACACACGCCAGCAAAGTCCGCCAAGGTTTTGGGATCGACCCGAAAACCCAGATGGGCCCGCTGGTGTCCGAGGAGCAACTGACCCGCGTCACCAGCTACATCAACAAAGGTCTGGAGCAAGGGGCCAAGATCGCGATCGGAGGCGAGCGTGGCGATGGCGACCTCGCACGCGGCTACTTCGTGCGCCCGACCGTGTTCTACGATGTGCAGGATGAGATGGCGATTGCACAGGAGGAGATCTTTGGCCCGGTCGTGGCGGCGATGCCGTTTGACGACATCGAGGACGTGATCGCCCGTGCCAACCGATCGACGTATGGTCTGGCAGCCGGCGTCTGGACGCAGAACATGAACACGGCCTTCACCGTCGCCAATCGCCTGAAAGCCGGGTCGGTCTGGATCAACTGTTACAACATGTTCGACGCCGCCTCGCCATTTGGTGGCTACAAGCACTCCGGCATCGGCCGGGAGATGGGCGAGTACGCGCTGGAGAACTACACGCAGATCAAGAGCGTGTGGGTCAATTACAACTAAGCGGACAAAAGAGGGGGAGGCCGCCTGCGGCTTTCCCCCTTTTTCGTTGACAGGGATCGACAGACGAGGTATGCTAGATAAGCGAAAGTTCGCAAAATTTCATACTGTAGCTCTTATCCAGAGAGGTGGAGGGACTGGCCCTGCGAAACCTCGGCAACCGGTATCAATCGTGATATCAGGTGCTAATTCCTGCAAGACGCTGTGTAGCGTTTTGGCAGATAAGAGAGGATTTTTTTCCATTGTCATGTACAATGAGCCTCTTCTTGGACGCCTGAGAAGAGGCTCTTTTTATTTTATCGAAGAAAAGCAGAGGGGTGGGAAGTAGAGTGAATCGACAGCATGCTTTTCGAGCGCGACTGCGTTCCGATATCTTGGTTGGGGATGGCGCGATGGCAACGCTTCTGTACTTGCAAGGCAACGCGATCGGGGCATCGACGGAGGAATTGTGCCTGACAGAGCAAGACTGGGTGCGGGATACGCACATCGCGTATCTGGACGCGGGGGCTACCGTCATCGAGACCAACTCCTACGCTGCGAATCGCGAGGCACTGGCCCGCTATGGCTTGGAGACGCGCACCACGCGGATCAACCGCGCCTCCGTACAGATCGCCCGTCAAGCGTTGGAGCAGACGGGTCGTGACGCGTTTGTCGTCGGAAGCATCGGTTCGATTCTGGCCGGTCGCGTTCGTGGCACAGCGTGGGAGGAGTACCGTGATGTCTACGAGGAGCAAGCCGTCGCCCTGTTGCATGAGGGTGTGGACGGAGTGATCCTCGAAACCTTCTACGATGTCGAAGAGCTGTTGCTCGCCCTCGATGTGATCCGCCCGCTGGCTGCCTCCTCGGGGACGCCGATCATCGCACAACTCTCGTTGATCGAAGTCGGGCGCACCCGGGACGGCTACGAACTGACGCAAGCCTTCCGCCAATTGGAGAGTGCAGGCGCAGACGTCGTCGGCCTGAACTGCCGCCTCGGTCCGGCGGAGATCCTCGGCTCGCTGGAACGCACCATCGTGCCAGAGGGTATGCCGATCTCCGTGTATCCGAACGCCGGCCGCCTCGGCATGATCGATGGCAAGGTCCAATACAAATCCAACGCTGCCTACTTCGGTGACTATGCCGGACGCTTGGTCAACCAAGGCGTGAGTCTGCTCGGAGGTTGTTGTGGCACCTCCCCGGAACATATCAAAGCGATTGCCGACTCGGTTGCCGGGAGACGCCGCGTGACGCGGGTGAATCCCGTTTTGGCAGAGCGTGTGGTCCCGGTGGAACGCGAGACGCCGCGCATCGAGATCCCGCCGACCCCGAGCATCGTCGATCTCGTCAAGCAACGCCATACGATCATCGTGGAGTACGATACACCGCGTGACCTCGACATCGAAAAATACATCACAGGCAGCCGTGCGCTCCAAGAAGCGGGTGCCGACGCGATCACCCTCGCCGACAATTCACTGGCGACGACCCGGGTCAGCAACATGGCGCTCGGGGCGATCCTCAAGCGTGAACTTGGCATCGAAGCGATGGCGCACGTCGCCTGTCGCGACCGCAACTTGATCGGGCAGCAGTCGCACTTGCTGGGCTTGCATGCGCTGGGACTCAACCAAGTTCTCGTCATCACGGGCGACCCGGCACGTGTCGGCGACCTGCCAGGGGCGACCTCCGTGTTCGATCTCTCGTCGTTCGATCTGATCCGCATGGTGAAGCAATTAAATGAAGGAATTGCCTTCTCCGGACGACGGATGAAAAACCAAGCGCGATTCGTCGTCGGCGCCGCGTTCAACCCACATGTGCGCAACCTCGAACCGGCGATTGCCCGCTTGGAGCGCAAAGTGGAAGCGGGGGCGGATTTCATCATGACGCAACCGGTCTATGATGTGGAGACGTTGCTGGCGATTCGCGAGGCGACCCGTCACATCCCGATCCCGATCTTCATCGGGGTGATGCCGCTGACAGGTCAGCGCAACGCCGAGTTCCTGCACAACGAGGTGCCAGGGATCAAGATCGCCGAATCGACGCTAGAGCGCATCAAGCGTTTCGAAGGCGAAGCGGCCCGCCACGAAGGTGTGCAGATCGCCAAGGAACTGCTCGATGTGGCCGTGCATCACTTCAACGGCCTGTACCTGATCACGCCGTTCAACTACTATGACATGACGGTCGAACTGACCCGCTACGCCCGCCAGATCACCTCGGCACAGGCGGAGATCGCGGTCGGTCGGGAGCACCAGCACCACGGCAGCGGCTGCTGTTGACTTTTTCTGAATCCAGTATACAATAAACTCATATCGGAATACACGGGTTTACCAACATGGGGAGTGGAGCAGAGATGAAGTACGGGTTTTGGTTGCCGATTTTTGGTGGTTGGTTGCGCAATGTTGACGATGAGCAGATGCCGCCGACGTTCGACTATGCGAAGGACGTCATCCAAGCTGCAGAGAAGTGGGGCTACAGCACCACGCTGATTGCTGAGTTGTACCTCAACGATATCAAGGGCCCGGAGCAGGACGTTCTCGAAGCGTGGACCACTGCGGCAGCTCTGGCGGCGGCCACCGAGAAGATCGAGATCATGACTGCGGTACGACCTGGCTACCACAACCCAGCCGTCTGCGCCAAGATGGCGGCAAACATCGACCAGATCTCCGGCGGACGCTTCACCTTGAACGTCGTCTCCGCGTGGTGGGCCGAAGAAGCGCGCCAGTACGGCGGGCATTTTGCCGAGCATGACGAACGCTATGAGCGCACAGAGGAGTTCGTGCAGGTGCTCAAGGGCTTGTGGACGGAGGAGACCTTCAACTTCCAAGGCCGATACTACAACGTGGAGAACGCCAAACTCTCCCCGAAACCCGTCCAGCGCCCGAATCCGATTCTCTACGCAGGTGGTGAGTCGGAGCGAGGCAAGCAGTTGATCTCCGAACACTGTGACGCGTATGTCATGCACGGCGGCACGGTCGAGGAAATCCGCGTCAAGATCGCCGATATGAAAAAACGTCGCGCGGACGCTGGACACGCGCCGTTTTCCTCCTTTGGGATGGCGGCCTACGTGATCTGTCGCGACACAGAGGAAGAAGCGCAAGCCGAACTTGCGCGCATCACCGATGTCAAAGGCGACCTGAGCGGCTATGCAGGCTTCAAGGACTTCACCAGCAAGTCGCAGTTGGAGCAACAGATCACGCTGCAGGATTACAGCGTCTCCAATCGCGGCCTGCGCCCGACGCTGATCGGCACACCGGAGCAGATCCAAGCGAAAATCCGCGAGTACGAAGCAGCGGGCCTCGACTTGTTGTTGCTGCAATTCTCCCCTCAGTTGGAGGAGATGGAGCGCTTCGCACGTCAGGTTATGCAGATCGAACAAACAGTATGAGGAAAAAGCCCGGCGGGGAGGCCGGGCTTTTTTTTGTGCGCATTCAACACATGTTCGTCATGCATCCTTGTTACACTAGAGAGAAAAACTAGAAGAAGGTATCCAGGATGAAGACTCGTTTCGGGTTGCAGGTTCTGCGAAGTCCTTTTGTTCTCTACACGCTTTTTATGATCCTCAAATCGTTGCATGTTCGACGATGGATGTACGAGGACACGACGTTTTGGGAAGTGCTGGCCGTCGAGTTGAGCGCGTTTTTGATACTGTTTGCGGTGGTGGAACTGACGTGCAGGCGTGGGAAGCGGTTCGTCTATTTCGTGCTGACGTTCCTGCTCTCCACCGTCTATCTCGGGGTGTTGGTGTTTTATCGCCAATTCCACCGCATCCCGATGTTCGAATCGCTGTATCTGTTGGGCGAGGCCGGGTCGGTGCAGGACAGCATCGCGGTTTTGCTCGAACCGAGCGATGTGTTGATGTACCTCGACCTCATCGTCGTCGCCATGCTGGCGCTGATTCGGAAAAATCCGATGCTCAAAACTGAGCAATTCTCCCGCAAAGCGCTGGCTGGTGTGCTGGTGTTGTCGCTGTTTGTTTCTGTTTATAACATCTCTGCAAAGCGCGCGCAGGATGTGCTCGACCCGTCGAAGTTTGCGAAGGACGTGGGCTTGCTCAATGCGGAGGCGTTCCAAGCGATCCAAGAGTCGCGGACCAAGGAGTACGACACGGGGCCGATCACGCAGGAGGCGGTGAACGCGATCAAGGGCATCGTCGATCCGGCCGAGGCCACAAACTTCGGGGTCGCACAGGGGAAGAACTTGATCGTGATCCAACTGGAGTCGTTCCAGAACTTCGTGATTGGCAGGAAAGTCGACGGGCAAGAGATCACGCCGAACCTGAACAAGTTGTTGGGAGAAAGTCAGTACTTTGACCACTTCAACACCATGATCGGGCAGGGCAATACGTCCGATGCGGAGTTCATCACGAACACCTCGCTGTACCCGTTGGAGAGCGGGGCGATGTCGACGATCTACAAGGACAAAGACTTTCCGAGTCTGCCGAAACTGCTGAGTGCCGCGGGGTATGACACGTTCACGATGCATGTGAACGATGTGAGCTTTTACAACCGCAACCGGATGTACCCGAACATGGGATACGACCAATACTATGACAAAAAGTACTTTGGTGAGGAAGACGTCATCAGCATGGGAGCGAGCGACAACGTTTTGTATCGCAAGTCGATCGCGCTGTTGCAAGAGCGACAACAGCGCGGGCAACCCTTCTATGCGAACTATGTCACGCTCTCCAGCCACCATCCGTTCAAGATCCCAGCAGGAGCGGACGGATTGACGCTCTCGGCGGAGTATGCGGGGAAGGATTCGATGCTCGGCGACTATCTGCGTGCAGTGCATTACACCGACGCAGCGCTGGGGACATTTTTCGACGAGCTGAAAGCGAAGGGACTTTGGGACAATACGGTGATCGCGCTGTATGGCGACCACTTTGCGTTTCATGCGGACTCGGTTAGTGGTACGGATTCGATCCTGCTGAATGGACTGCTAGGGCGGATCTATGACATGACGGATATGCTCAACGTTCCGTTGATCGTGCGCGTGCCGGGGATGCCTGGGCAGGTACGACATGGCGTCGGCGGGCAGATCGACACGCTGCCGACACTCAGCAATCTGCTGGGGATCTCGCTGGGCGATCAGATCCATTTCGGGCAAGACCTGCTGAACCAACCCGACAACCTGTTGGGCGAGTTGTTCTACCTGCCGACCGGATCGTTTGTGTCAGATAATGTGCTGTACAATTCCGAGGACCAGCAGACGATCCACCTGCAAACGCACCAGCGTGCAGCGGGGACGGACGCGTATCACGACCCGATGAACAAGGTCATGGAGCTGGAACGCTTGTCCCGCTCGTATATTGAGAAACTGCCATCTTCGACCAAAAAAAGCTGACCTTCGAGAGAAGGTCAGCTTTTTTGCTGTGGCGGGTTTTACGGTTTCCAGATCTCTACGCCGTTCGACAGCAGGTCGTAGGCGTGGAGCAGGGATGCTTCCATGATCGCACGGAAGCCCCAGAAGTCAGGCGATACGTCCGACCATTTTGGGAGACCGCTTACTTGCTGGACGTTGCGATCTAGCAGTTTGTTGATGACGACTACGGTCTCCGCACGCGTGATGGTTTGGTCTGGATGGTACGTGTGATCCGGATAGCCGTTCAAGTAGCCACCGTGTTCAGCTTGGGCGATGAACGGCTGTGCCCAGTGGCCGCCGATGTCGGTGAAGTCCGTATCGAGTGCGGTCGGAAGTTGTTTGAGTCTTGCGATGACGACCGCCATCTCGGCGCGGGTGACGATGTCGTCTGGGTGGAAGGTTCCGTCCGGGTTGCCGACCATGATCTTCAGACCGCAGACTTTCGCGATGGAGCTGTACGCCCAGTGCGAAGCTTGCAGGTCGTGGAAGGACGGTGCGGCTGCGGAGTTCGTGCCATCCGGCAGTGTACGAGAGAGGATGGCGGCGAGTTCTGCGCGGGTGATGTGTTGGTCAGGGCCAAACGTGCCGTCCGAGTAGCCGTAGATGTACGGGTTGTGGACGCCAGAGGAGACGACTTTTGCTTGCATGTTGTAGTTCATTTGCACGGTGGTTTGACCGACGTGGATCAAGCCATTGCGGATGTAGCTCGAATCCCCATGCAACTCCTCGCGGGGGTCGTTGCGGCTGTCAAAGACCACGTAGCCGTCACGTTCCGCGATCGTGTAGTAATCACCATCGGGGAAGACCATCCAGCCGTATTGGCCGCTGTCGGTGGTGATTTGAGGATTGTGGTTCTGATTGGGGGTTAGGCTAGGCAGTTCTGGCAGTGTGACTGCGGTGCCAGGGGTTCTGCCTTTGGCGCGGTTGAGTTCGGTGTCAGCCCAGTAGAGCGTGGTGGTCACACCGGCGATCGGTTGGTGGGTGATCGAGTCACGGACGGTGCCGTAGGGGTCGATCAGCTCCGTTTTGATCGTGGCGCTGCCATCGCTTGCGACGATCAGCGTCGCTTTTTGACCCGCCAGTTTCTCGCCGTTGGGCGCGAGGACGTTGAGCACGAGTTGGTAGTTACCAGCTTGCACGCCGCTCAATTGGAAGGAGTCGTCGATGATCGGGATCACAGGCAGGTTCAGCTTTTGGCCGGTGCTGCTGAGGATCTCGGCGCTCATCTTGACTTGCGAGCCGAGCAACTTCGTCACGTCGTTGAAGCTGGTGCCAGGGGGGGTACCTGGTCCATTGTCTACTTCAATTTTGACAGGTCCGTGGTGGGTCCCGCCACCACCACCGCCGCCTGTACCAGTACCCGGTTCGCGAGAGATCGTGACCGTGTAGGTTTTCGTCGTCCCATCTTGGGCGCTTACTTCGATCTTGATGGGGTTAGCCCCGATGTTGAGCGTCATCTCTCTTGGAGTGCCGCTGGTTATCGCGACTCCGCCGATCTTCACGGTTGCCGTCGAGTCAGACACAGTCGGCGTGATGTTCACGCGGTTGACGGCAGTGGATACGCTTGCTGTGTAGCTCGTGGTGCCAGAGGAGAAGACCGGAGACAGTGCTCCTTGGCTGAGCGTTAGATTGCTCAGGTCGTTGTTGGAAGACGCTGCACGAGTGACCGTGAGGGTGTAGGTCTGTTCCGTCGAGCCATCCTGAGCGGTGACGACCACTATTATGGTGTTCTCGCCGACAGTCAGTGAGATCGGAGCGGAGGCATTCCCACTGGTGACTGGAACCCCGTTTACTTCAATAGTAGCTGTGGAATCAGCAACCGTTGGAGTGACGGTGAGATCGGTGACCGCATTGCCAACACTCGCCGTATAGGTCAGTGTGCCAGAAGCAAAGTCTGGAGACAGCGTGCCTTGGCTCAGGGCCAAGTTGTTGAGATCAGCGTTGCTTGAAGGAGCACGGGTGACCGTGAGGATGTAGGTTTTTTTAGTCGATCCGTCCTGAGCGGTGACGACTACTGAGATGGTGTTCTCGTATACGTTCAGGGAGATTGGAGTAGATGCGTTGCCACTAGTCACTGCAACCCCATTTACTTCAACAGTAGCTGTGGAATCAGCAACCGTTGGAGTGACGGTGAGATCGGTGACCGCATTGCCTACACTTGCCGTATAGGTCAGCGTACCCGAAGCAAAGTCTGGAGACAGCGTGCCTTGGCTGAGTTCCAAGTTGCTGAGATCAGTGTTGCTCGAAGGAGCACGGGTGACCGTGAGGGTGTAGGTCTGTTCCGTAGAGCCATCCTGAGCGGTAACGACCACTTTTATGGTGTTCTCGCCGACAGTCAATGAGATCGGAGCGGAGGCATTTCCACTGGTCACGGCAACCCCGTTTACTTTAACAATAGCAGTGGAATCAGCAACCGTCGGAGTGAGTGTGAGATTCGTGACCGCATTGCCTACGCTAGCCGAATAGGTCAGCGTGCCCGAAGCAAAGTCTGGAGACAGCGTGCCTTGGCTGAGAGCCAAGTTGCTGAGATCAGCGTTGCTCGAAGGAGCGCGGGTGACCGTGAGAGTGTAGGTTTGTTTAGTCGATCCATCCTGAGCGGTGACGACCACCGAGAGGGTGTTCTCGTATACGTTCAGGGAGATCGGAGAAGATGCGTTGCCACTAGTAACTGCAACCCCATTTACTTCAACAGTAGCCGTGGAATCAGCAACCGTCGGAGTGACCGTGAGATTCGTGACCGCATTGCCTACGCTTGCCGTATAGGTCAGCGTGCTCGATACAAAGTCTGGAGACAGCGTGCCTTGGCTGAGAACCAAGTTGCTGAGATCAGCGTTGCTCGAAGGAGCACGGGTGACCGTGAGAGTGTAGGTTTGTTTAGTTGATCCATCCTGAGCGGTGACGACCACCGAGAGGGTGTTCTCGTATACGTTCAGGGAGATCGGAGAAGATGCGTTGCCACTAGTAACTGCAACCCCATTTACTTCAACAGTAGCTGTAGAATCAGCAACGGTCGGAGTGACGGTGAGATTCGTGACCGTATTGCCTACACTTGCCGTATAGGTCGTCGTCTCAGAAGCAAACCCCGGAGACAGCGTGCCTTGACTGATCGTCAAGTTGCTCAAGTTCGCATTCACCGAAGCCGCACGAGTGACCGTAACCGTGTACGATTTCTGCGTCGAACCGTCCTGAGCGGTCACGAGGACCGTAATCGTATTCGACCCCACATTCAGCGGAACAGAGGATGCGCTACCACTCGTGGCCGCACTCCCATTGACCTTCACCGTAGCGGTGGAATCTGCCACGGTCGGCGTGACATCCAAACTAGAAACCGAGTTCCCAACGCTCGCCGTATAGCTCGTCGTCCCAGAAGCAAACCCCGGAGACAGCGTCCCTTGGCTGATCGTCAAGTTGCTCAAGTTCGCATTTACCGAAGCCGCACGAGTGACCGTAACCGTGTACGATTTCTGCGTCGAGCCGTCCTGAGCGGTCACGAGGACCGTAATCGTATTCGACCCCACATTCAGCGGAATAGAGGATGCGCTACCACTCGTGGCCGCACTCCCATTGACCTTCACCGTAGCGGTGGAATCTGCCACGGTCGGCGTGACATCCAAGCTAGAAACCGAGTTCCCAACGCTCGCCGTATAGGTCGTCGTCCCAGAAGCAAACCCCGGAGACAGCGTACCTTGACTGATCGTCAAGTTGCTCAAGTTCGCATTCACCGAAGCCGCACGAGTGACCGTAACCGTGTACGATTTCGTTGTCGAGCCATCCTGCGCGGTCACGAGGACCGTAATCGTATTCGACCCCACATTTAGCGGAATCGCGGATGCGCTACCACTCGTGGCCGCACTCCCATTGACCTTCACCGTAGCGGTGGAATCTGCCACGGTCGGCGTGACAGCCACACTCGACACACCGTTGCCAACGCTTGCTGTATAACTGGTCGTACCCGCAGCAAACGCAGGAGACAGAGTGCCTGCACTCAGTGTCAAACTGCTCAAGTTTGCGTTGGTAGAAGCAACCGCACGGGTCACTGTGACCGTGTACGTTTTCTGTGTCACACCATCTTGGGCTGTCACCACGACCGGAATCGGGTTTGCTCCCGGATTCAAGGAAACCGTAGAGGCATTCCCACTGATCGCAGCAGCCCCATTCACAGTAACGGTTGCGGTCGCATCTGCAATCGTCGGTGTGACCTGTACACTCGTGGTGCCAGAACTCACACTTGCCGTGTAACTGGTTGTGCCAGCCGCAAACACAGGAGACAGCGTTCCCGCACTCAGCGTCAATCCGCTCAGATTGGCATTCGAGCTCATGGCTTGCGTTTGAAGGAAACCAGATGTTCCTACCGTGACCCATTTCCCGCCACCACTTGAGGCGCCGAGCAATGTCGTACCAGCAGAGCTCGAGGTTTCAAGACTCCACGTCACCCCGTCAGTCGAGGAAACAATCGTATCACCAGCACCGACAGCAACGAATTTGTTACCGCCATACGAGACCCCGTACAGCGTCTGAGTAGAAGCCCCAACCGGAAGCGTCCGTGTCGTCCACGCAGACCCATCAGTAGAAGTGAGTAGAATTTTATCCCCCGCCACAACATAAAGGCCGTTTGCAAAAGCGATCCCGTTCAGATCGTTTGCTGTACCGGTCGCTTGATTCGTCCACGATGTGCCGTTGGCTGAGGTAAAAAGCTTCCCGGCTCCACCTGAAGTCAGGAACATGCCGCCCGCATACTTGACCGCGTAAAGCGTAGAGCTGCCAAGAGACGTCGAAGTCCAAGTCACTCCATCCACAGAAGTGACCACCGTGCCATTCGCCCCGACGGCGACAATCTTGCCACCGCCGGACGTAACCCCCCACAGGGTATTACTCGTGGTGGAGGAACGAGACGTCCAGTTCGTACCATCCGTTGAGGTGAAGATCGCTCCTGATTCCCCAACCAACACCCACTGGCTTCCCGTGTAGACGACAGCATAAAACGACGTCCCGCCCACGACGGCTTGCTTCGTCCATGTACTGCCGCCATCGGCCGACTTGGAGAGTTCGGACGCGCTACCGGCTGCGATCCAGAGCCCGTTTCCATAAGCAACGCCGTTGATGTCATTGGTCACACCGGTTGTCTTTGTCGTCCAAGTTCCAGCAGCACCCGCAAGTTCAACAAAAGGCCCGAGCCCGCTGGACACCAAAAGGAGCAAGAAAACGAGAACAGTACTTAGAATATTCGTGAACTTGCGGGTAAAAAGGCGAAATTCCATGATGCACCCCCCTACATACGTGGTAGTAAATCTCGAAGAAGGTAGGAAGCAGGCACCCGGCTGCAATGAAATTGTAAAAGAAATGCCGATTCCCCAAAAACGATGCAAATCCTCCTATCGCCCCCACTAGTGATATTCACGTGCTACTCATAAAACAACCGAAACGTTGCGTGTAACGGAATCATTTTACTTAGACAACATAACCTTCCAATAATAGGTACTCGTACTAAATCTAAATGCTATGAATAAGATAATCATTACAAGGGATGTGATATCTCGATTGTTTTAGAAAGAATTACAAATCCAACCGACCTAACAGAGGGCCACATGTTGAAACTGAACCCAGTTCACACGGACGATGAGAGCTTTTTGTATGAGTTGTACGCCAGCACGCGCAAAATGGAACTCCTCGCATGGGGATGGGACGACGCGATGCAACACCATTTTCTCAACATGCAATGGAACTCACAACGCATGTCCTATGCCGCCCAGTTCCCAGATGGAGATCATCGGCTCGTCCTTTGGGAGCAGCAACCAGCAGGTCGGCTGTTCATTTTTCGGAACAGTCAAGCAATTATTCTCGTTGATATTGCTCTTTTGCCTGAGTTTTGCAACCGGGGAATCGGGGGGATGTTGATCGTTGATTTGCAAACAGAGGCGCGCAACGCTGATCTGCCGTTACGTTTGCAAGTTCAGACCAGCAACCCGGCCCGCCGTCTGTATGCACGACACGGTTTCACGATCACATTTGAGGATGAGTTGTACCTCCAGATGGAGTGGCGTGCCGTTGAAAACGCGTCAGAAAAAGTGGGAGAGGTGACACACAATGAGTGAATCGTATGTGGGTGAGATTCGCATGTTTGCAGGTAATTTTGCGCCAGCGGGCTGGGCGTTTTGTGATGGAAGCTTGATGAGCATCTCGGAAAATGAAGCGCTGTTTGCCTTGCTAGGCACGACGTATGGCGGGGACGGACAAACGACGTTCGCACTGCCGGACCTGCGCGGACGGGTTCCGATTCATGTCAGTTCGTCGTACAGTTTAGGGGCACGAGGCGGGACGGAGACGGTCACCCTGACGTCCAATGAACTACCTGCCCATACGCATGCGGCGAACGCGTCGGCAACACCGGGCGAAGTCGAGAATCCGAGCAACGCCCTGTGGGCGATTGCACCTTCGACCAGCTATTACGGCACGGCCAGCCCAACGCTTGTCCCGATGAATTCCGCTGCCCTGTCGAGCGTGGGTGGCAATCAACCGCATGACAACATGATGCCGACCTTGACGCTCAGCTATATCATTTCGCTCTATGGGATCTACCCGAGCCAGTCGTAAGCACAAGTCTGAAAAAGTAGGTTTTCAAAGGAGGATTCAGAATGTCAGAACCGTTCTTGGGTGAGATCCGTCTGTTTGCCAACAACTTTGCGCCACGGGGCTGGGCCTTTTGTGCAGGACAGATTCTCCCGATCAGTACCCATTCAGCGCTGTTCTCCCTGCTAGGCACCTATTATGGTGGCAATGGGACGACCACGTTTGCGTTGCCAGACCTGCGGGGGCGGGTGCCGATCAGCACCTCGTCAAGCTACCCGCTCGGAGTCGCGGCAGGCGTTGCAAGTCATACGCTGACGAGCACAGAGATTCCGGCACACGTCCATGTGGCCCAAGGCTCCTCGACCGTTCCCTCCCCCAATGTCTCCCCATCCAACGGAGTGTGGGGCGATGCAACGGGACAATTTACGCAATCCACAGCGGCGCTCGCACAGATGAGCCAACAAGCCATTTCTACCGCAGGTGGGTCACAGGCACATCCGAACATGCAGCCCTATCTGGCGCTGAACTATTGCATCGCACTGGAAGGAATCTACCCATCTAGAAACTAAGGAGGCGCTCGTGAGATGGCAGAAGCATTTATTGGAGAAATTCGAGTCTTTGCAGGCAACTTTGCTCCGCGAGACTGGGCGTTTTGCAACGGTCAGTTGATGTCGATTGCGCAGAACACGGCGTTGTTTAGTCTCCTGGGTACACAGTACGGGGGGGATGGGAGAACGACATTTGCCTTGCCAAACCTGAGCGGCCGTGCCGCGATGTCCCAAGGACAAGGGCCGGGGTTAACCGAGCGCACGGTCGGGGAGCAGGTCGGTTCAGGGACCGTGACGCTGTTGACGACGGAGATTCCGGCACATACGCACATCCCGCAAGCGGTTGCTGCAAAAGGGACAGCTACCGACCCGACCAACACGGTCTGGGCAGAAACGCCGCCCCAAGGCCGAACGGGTACGCAGATCCCGTTGTATGCGGCCACGCCGAATGTCACGATGAGCCCCCTTGCGTTATCCGTAGCAGGTGGAAGCCAACCGCACAACAACATGCAACCATTCCTCGCGATGAACTTCATCATCTGCTTGTACGGGATCTTCCCGAGTCGGCAATAAAAAAGCTGACATCCTCAGACGAGGATGTCAGCTTTTTTTCTCACACTTCCTGCACTTGTTCAATGTAGAGGTCTGGTCGGTGGCGCAGGTCGAGGAAGCCTGCCTCCAACCGGAGCAGCGGGCGGAAAGGCATGTCGGGATGCACGAGCACGACTTCCCCGAGTTGGCCATCACTGAGTTTGACTTTGTTGCCGTGGAAGAAGTTCAACATGCGGTTCAGGAACAGCGAGATCAGGTTGGGGTCGAGCGAGGCAAATGAGTCTTGGTGCAGGCTCTCCAAGACCTTGTAGTACGATTCCTCACGGCGGTAGACGCGGCGGGTGGTCATCGCGTGGAACACGTCGGCGACGGCGCAGATGCGCGAGTAGATGTCGATCTCCCCGCCCTTCAGACCGTAAGGGTAGCCGGAGCCGTCCATGCGTTCGTGGTGGTGCAACGCCATGCGAGCGATCGGCTCGGCGACGCCGGAGTTTTTGAGAATCGAGTAGCCGAGTTTGGTGTGTTTTTTGACTTCGGAGTATTCGACGGGGGTCAGCTTGTCTGGTTTGTTGAGGATCACCGGATCGACCAGCGACTTGCCGATGTCATGGAACGTGCCGCCGAGCAAGACTTCTGTGCATTGCTCGTCCGACAGTCCCAGCCACTTCGCGATGCGGTTGGCGAGCAACCCGACACCGACGGAGTGCTGCATCGTGTACGCGTCCTGCGTCCACAGGCTGTCCATGAGGCGGAGCAGGTTCGGTTCTTGGTCACAGACGGTGTGCAGGTGTTGGACGGAGGCGACCGCTTCCTTCCAATCGATCTTGTTCGTGCGTTTTGCTTCCGTGAACAGGTTGGTGATCGTGGCGAGCGTTTCCACGTAGGATTTTTGCATCGGGGAGGGGGGCGTGACGGCGGTTGCCTCCTGCACGATCCAGATGTTATAGATGCCCTGAAGTTCGAGGCGGTCGAGTTGGTCCTGGGTGAGGGTGACGTTCTTGGAGAGCAGCAGTTGCCCTTGGGCGGACACGACATCGCGGGAGAGGGTGTCGCCGACGCGAATTTTGGAGAGCGGAAGATTGCGATCTTGGTTCATGGGAGACTCCTTGGATGGTCTGACGTAGAGGTCAGGTATAGTAGATAAGTTATGTTGTATTTGTATAATTGTGTACAGTTGTATTGTATAGAACTTCCATAGTGTTGGTAAGGGGTAATGTCCGAATTTCGCCATCGTTTCCTAGATATTTTTCTACTCATCTGGATGGACATTTGGTATCGTAGAGAGGGTATGGAATCGCACAAGAGAGAAGGTCTTTTGAATGAAAAGAGCATTTACTATATGGGGGGTTCTCTCCCTGATCGTTTGGGTGTTCTCGCTCGTCACAGCAGAAAGCCTCAATATCCGCTATGTAGGCGGCGCGATCCCGATGTCGTTCCTGCTCACGCTGTTCCCCGTGATGCTGATTGAAGGCATTTTGGTGTGGCGAGATCGCAGTCGGGAGAAAAAGAAGTTTTAGTTGTAGGGAGTTGGATAGGAAAAAGAGCCGGGTCCGGGGACCTGGCTCTTTTTTTGTGGAGGGAGGAGGGTGACGGTAAAGGACCGTCTACAAATTTGAGGTGGATTGTGTGTATTAAGATTGGTATGCGTTACCAGCCAGATCAACAGTTTGAATTGATTTGTTTTCAACACGAATCTTTACAGTTTTGTTGTTCGGAATTCCGATGAACTGGTGTCCGTACCAAGTACCGCCGCTGGTATAGTTACCTGTACATGGCCACTCCACCCAATTGCTGCTCCACCCGAAAACGGACGACTCAACGACCGCATAGACCTCATTAGCGGGCATGGAGGAAACGCCGGTATTTTGCCAGCCGTTAATGGTAACCGAGTTGTTCGTACTGTTCGTAGTCCAAGAAGAGGTTGAGTAGATGTATTGGGGACCATAATTTGTCCATTGGGTTGTGCCGTAGTAAGCAACGCCAACAGCGTGAGCGTCTGCTGTGACGCCTAGAGAGCATGCGGCAACCATACAGAAGATGGCAAGCGTTGTGAGGTTTTTAATAGATTTTTTCATGATCAGGGCACCACCTTCTATTTTTTAATTTTTGTGTCGACTACAAGATTGCCATCAACATAGATTTTCCACTCACCATTTTCCTTTATCAACGGGAGGGAGTATTGTACCCAACCTTTCTCGTAGAGGTCGGTTTTCATTTGGAAGTTTGCTAAGTAGGTACCATCGGAAGCTTCGACAATCCCGTCTAGTTTCAGTTGCGCGTGCTCGTCGGTATTTTGTTTCACGAACTGCTGGTACATAGCTTCCAACTCATTGCTGTCCTTAGCGCGGGAGTCCTTAACGTGCTTGACCATACCTGCAACATCATTCTTGGTAAAAGCTGATACATAGTCCTCTACCATTTTTGTTGCCGACTTCTGATCTTCTTGGGTGGCATACACGGACCCACCCCAACCAATGCCTACTGCGAGGGCTCCAGAAACTAGTAGCTTAGTTAGGATTTTGTTTGGTCGAAACACGGTGTTCACTCCTAATGGTGGTTTTGAAATTGCATCTTAATTAAAACACCTATGACAACACTGGTATATACTATTTTAAAGTTATCGTAATAGTATTATCCAGTAAAGGACTATCTTGATATTTTAGAGGGGTAAGTCTTCTAGTATCCTAGATGTCTTGTTACAGGAACTTCAGTCACTGGATAAGATGCCGCTGAGAAATATAGCTACAAATAAATCATATTCCTGGGTGTACCGCCTTTAACCAATTTTCAATTCGGAGTATAGATGGACATCTTGGTTTTGTGGAGAGAAGAGGGTCATTCTTAGAGGGATTTCTTCAATGAGTGCTATGTCGCTCACAGTATTATCCCCCGCTGCCCACGTGCCTGTCTATTGAATGACCACATTTCGTTCATGACCCGAAGGGCACTTTGGCAATCGTCACGGGACTCATACATCTTTGACAGTTCCTGCATCGTTTCCTCGTATTCGATCGGTGAGTTCGTGAGTTTGAAGCAATCTGCGGCCTGTTTCATGTATTTCACCGCGACAAGATGTTGATTTCGGGCCTGCGCGATTCCGGCTTGTACCCTAGAGACCCACGCTTGGTAGGGATGTAGGGTCGGGAAAAGGTTTCGAGCGGTCTGACACGATTCCTCTGCTTGATCAAGCCTGCCCTCCGCTACGTACAGCTTTGCTAGCTCCGTTAAAGTGGTTCCCGTTTCTTCTTCCCGCCGAAGTCGTCTGTATTCCCTGATAACTTGTTCTAGCGAATGAATGGCCTTGTCTCTGTTTCCCATCTCCCCTTGAAGAATTGCAAGTCGCACTTCAAGCGCTAATTTTTCACTTTTATTGTTCAATGTCTCGAAACACCACTGAGCGCGTTGTGCATATTCAATCGCTTGCTCGTACTTGTTGTCCGTCTGGGAAGACTGTGCCAGTTTCATGTAAAGGGTGCCCATTCCATGAACGTCCTCTCGTTCCTCAAAGATCGGGAACGCCAAGTGAAGCGTGGCAACCGCTTGTTGAAATTGGCCAGATTTTTGTTGAATCTCTGCCATCGTCAACAACAACGAACTTTGAAGCTGGACGTCTCTGATGTTGGCCGACTCGAGTTCCGTGATGGCTTTCGTGAGGTAGTGTTCCGCGATCTGGAAGCGTCGGCGCTTCAATTCAATGCGTCCTAGCTGGCGGAGTGTACGCACAGTTACAAGTACTCTCCCGCTGGAAGAGTGGGCATGATCCAAGAGTTGTTGGAACGAGACCTCGGCTTCGCGAAGCTCATTCAACTCAAGGAGACATCTCGCGTAATCATAACGAATCTCGAATGGGTCTAACTTCCCAGCGTTTGCGTGGATCACCTTTTCAAGCAACTGTAACGCACCGGCATATTCCCCTGCAGCCAACATACTTTTTGCAAGCCGATACTCGCAGACGAGGACCATGTTCATTTGAGAGTTTCCGAGTAACTCGTCAACGGGTAATTCTAACTTTTTGGCGATCTGTTCCAAAACGTGAAAGGAGGGTCTTGCTTTGTCGGATTCAATCTGGGAGAGCATGGAGCCCGTAACGATCCCCTCACCTAACTGCTTCTGGTTGAAGCCTTTTTTTAATCGCAATTTTCGTAACCGTTGACCAAAGGTTTCCATGTCATAACGACCTCCCGCTCGTATCTATATCTGAATGGAACTGAGCCTGTGAAAAATTCCATAATTGAACCTATCGTTTATCAAAATAGTATCCTATTTTATGAAGGGAGGAGTAGGTTTCGAGTTGATTCGTCCGAAACTAGTTTGACCTTCTGATACCTGTAAATAAAAAATGAACCCCTGCATAAATGCAGGGGTTTCCTTTACTCAAAATCATTAGATTTTAAAGGTGGCCGATTCAGGGTCAGGTAGTTGCCATGAAGCGAGATGAGCAGAGACATTCTCAGGGTCGGGCAGTTGCCAAACAGCAGAATTTGCAACATTCCATGAGAAGCTAACAACAAGGGCAACTAGTAAACTCACAAGTAAGTATTTCCGCATCAGAGTTCCTCCCAGTGGGTAACTACATTTTTATCAAACTGTTCTGCTTTTTTATAATAACGTAATAACTTGTCTGCGTCACCTTGATGCGAGAGGTGATGCATGATCCATTTGCAAGCCATCAGTTTCAGATGTGGGCCGGCCTCAGTGATTTGCAATACGGATTCAGCCAATTGTGGGTTGCCAGTTGCAACGGACTCTAGGATGTGAAATTTGGCTTGTAGATCTGGAAGGCTCTCGAGTTCTCGAATGGATCGTGCAACCGCGATCATATGTAGGGCCGTATCTGTCTCCTTGAGTTTGATCAGTGTCTTCAAATAGTCACCGATTGCGATGAGATGCGGGATGGGATCGGGTGTCAGCGCATGTAGAGCTTTAGCAAACAATCTGTGAGATTCGGCAAAGTTACCTACTCTGAATTCGTAGTACGCCAAGTTGTGATAGCCTTTCCCGATTAGACTTTGGTCGTTTGTACGTTCGAATTGTTCAAAGGCTTCTTGCCACTTTTGTTGTGCTTTCTCATAGTCGCCCATTTCTGTGGCGATGATGGCAGAACTCGTGGCCAACAAACCGGCTCGTTTGGGGTTGGAGAAGGTAAATGCCGTTTCTACCTTGTCCAGTAAGTATGTTAGGGCCGAGAAATCCTGCTTTTGGGTGTAGGTGAGGATCAGGTTGTTCGTGACCATATACAATCTGTCCGTTTCAGAGAAGGTATCCCTGATTTTTTCTGCTAGTGGGAGTGCTTCTAACCAGGCTTGATGTGCTTGGGGAAACTTGTCCATGTAGTAGTACGCAGAACCTAAATCGTTTAAAATATCAAACTTCTCCGTCCAGCCGAGTGCAAGTTTCTGGAGTTTCAATCCCAAGTCGATCGCACGGGGGCTGCGTTGCTTACTTCGCACCAAGAGCCGTAGTTCAAAAGCTTCCTGTTCGAGATCGGTCTGCTTTAGGCGTTCGATAGGGACATGAAGGATGTCGGATATCTGTTGTAACTCATTTGGGGAAAGACGGCGCTCATCCCGGAGGCAACTGTAGACGGTGTCTTTTTTGCCAAAGTCGACCTTTTGACTGAGATAGTGTGGCGTTAGATTCCGACTGTATAGAATCTCGGTGATATATCGGCCGATCGGAACCTTTGTTATTGTTGCAGGGTCTGAATGTGTCTGTTTATCCATCGTGATCCCTCCGTGTGATGTCTGAGATTATTATAGAGGTGTTTGTGTTTATGTGGTAGGGGGATTTTGATGAAGTTAGTGGCAGGTGCTGGTGGTCTTCGAATTATACGATAAGAGGTTCTTGAGAATACTTTTTGGCTGTTGGCAGATCGGGTATTTGTTATAGTTAGTAAAAGAGCACTAATATGAGGGGAGCAGGTAAATGACTTCGCATAACAAATTGGTGCGGGACTTGATCCCCGAGATTATTAAGAAAAGCGGTCGTGTAGCGGTTTGGAGGACACTGGATGAGTCTGAGTATCAACAGGAATTGCAAGTGAAGTTAGCGGAAGAAGTTCAAGAGTACCTAGAAGTGAAGAATGTTGAGGAATTAGCAGATGTGTTGGAGGTACTGTTTGCACTGGCGAGGTTAAATGGGGTGGGCGAGCAACAGTTGATGGAGGTTAGGAAGTTGAAGTTGGAGGAACGTGGTGGGTTTGAGGGGCGGGTGTTTTTGCAAGATGTTCAAAAGCCAGTTATAAAGCAAAAAATGTTCATCTGGGAAGCAGCAATACTCGCATTACAAAGTCTCGGGCGTTCTGCAACGGTTACCGAAATAGTAGAAGAGATCATTAGGAACGATTGGTATAGTTTTAACTCTGAGGATAATAAAGAATGGATAATACGTACCCAGATGGGGCGTAAGGCAATCGGTACGAATCGGAATGATGTAGGGACTGAGTTGTACTTTGAGTTTCTTGGGGAGAATACATATCGGTTAATTGACGATCGAATCTAGCGCACTACGTTACTACTGACGTCTGAATAACTATTGCTATATTTGTGAATATAATTAATAATTATAAGTAGAGTAATGGGGATTTCGCGTTTAGCGGAATCCCTTTTCCTTGTATTACCCTATAAATGTGTAAGGGTGATCACTGTCTATTCTCGACAAGTTTCGCTACAATGGAACTAACTATGCCCTAGTGATACATGGGAGGACTCAATGAATATGTCGGTTAAGTTGTCATTGCAGCGTGTTTGGTCAGGGCGCTACCCGGCCTATTGGGACGTAACTCCTTGGGTGACGTGGGCGAACGGATATCTCTTTGCTTGCTATCGTGATGAAAAGACGCGTGGACGCTTTATTGAAAGTATAGAGGTAGCGTCTGGAAGAAGTACAAGGATTCCTACGGTATGTAACTTAGTGCTGGGAAGCATAGAATGGAGGGTGTATTTGGCCCGCATAGAAGATGCGAGGTCTCATCTATCCGTTACCCGACTGACGAGTTATGATATACTTGATTCCTCTATGTCGATCCTGAATCAAGACACTTTTCTTGTCGAAAAGTTTAAAATCCCACCGCTAACGGAAGCCACTGAAAGTGAGTTCCGTCTAGGGAATCAACTTGTTGATTTGCAAACAGGTCACTCCTTGTCTAACACGGGAAAACCAGCGTGGACAATAGGAGACGGGTATGAGCTTTTTCAGCAGCAGCAGACACTATGCTGTTTGGACAATAATCAAAATTTGATGTGGTCGAAGTCTGGTTGGATGGGTAGTTGGTTTCAAGGTGCTTCCAATGAAATCCTTTATTTTTTAGTCCCCCCTTATGACACATTAGTTCTAGTGGATAGAAATAGCGGGCAATTACTCGCAGAACATACTATGACAAATTTGAAGAAAGTCGCGAACAGAGTCGGTGGCTGTTTGGATGTTTGGAACACGGCATCTTTTAATAGTACGACTGTTTTTGACGTGGCTATCAATGGATATACAGTTGCTTGGGTTACGGAAGACAATAGGCTTCATGTTCAGAACCTGCAAACAGGACTGAGTGCTTGTTCCGAACCTGGCGAATTCGATCTTTTACTATCGTCTTGGTGGAAGCAATCGCTAGTACTCTATGAAGTTCAGGATGATGGTATGCGTGGTCGTTTGGTGATAGTTCGATGGGAGGAATTGTAGGCGATGGTACAACAAGTTAAAGACAAACAACAAAGGTCGCTTCGGTTTGGTGGGATTAGTCCTGTTGTATTGAGAGAGCTTTCGGGGGTATATCAACCTTTCGTAAAAGCGGTAAAAGAAATGGTCTCAAACTCCTATGATGCAGACGCAGACCGAGTTGATCTGGAGTTTCGGGATGAATATCGAGTACTGACTATTCGCGATGACGGGAATGGCATGAATCCGATTGATTTTGTAAGAGATTACATTCGAATAGGCAAGAGTTTTCGAAAGGATGAACTAACTGCTAAAAAGGGGCGACCCCGTATCGGGGGCAAAGGTATTGGCTTTTTAGCACCCGCACGTTATTGCAATCAGGTGATCATTCGTACCAAAAAGAATGAAACTTCTTATGGGAAATTAAACATAGAGGTGAACGGGAATAGAGTGGATGTTAGAGCGCACCTACTTCAGGGGCATGGTGAATCCTCAATTTTGGATAACATTCGTCTAGTTAGTATCTACGATTCAAAAGGCGATCTTTTAATAAGGGATATAGACAAAGAAGAGGATTTTCAGATCGTGCTAGCCAGTCCCGTGCAGGACATGTGCACGGTGGAATATGAGTTTGAATGTGCAGAGTACGTTTTGACAGCTACAATTGACTTTGAGTTGTTATTTGGATTGGATGCTGGGAAGAGCTTGGAGGAAATTGAAAACTTCTGTACAGTTACAATCGATCAAGTTTCGGATAAGAAGGCATTGGAGAGGTCCTATACTGAGATTACACTTGTAGGAATTAAGGACTTTGTACGTAATGAATTGTCGGACCCAGGTAAAAAAGCTGCACGCAACATTGAAAACTACGGTGGACTTGATCGTTTTTTGTGGAACTTGAGTCGTATCCTGCCTGTGAAAGCAGACTTGAACAAGAATCTGCCTCAAGAAATGATTGAGTTTGTCCAAACTGAGATGGATGGAGAGGCTAAAGGTTACCCGATCAAGGTGTATTGCTCAACTGAAGAAGTGAAGTCTAGATTACTTGAACGTTTTATCATTCGTCCTTCCCGTAAGATGGATGTAGAGTTTGATAAAGATCTTATCAAATTAATCTCATACGGGGAGGAGGGCGAACAGTTCGTAGTTCGTGGGTTCTTGGTCGGTCAAACCTCTACCATTTTCCCGGCAGAATGTCGTGGCATTCTTCTACGTGTCAAAGGTGTTGCAATTGGAGAACCAACATACTTTGGTTTAGACCAATTGTTGACAGGTTCGGCAAAAGTTGCACTTAGTCAGATTTCAGGGGAAATTAACATTCTATCTGGAATAGATGCGATCAACGATATCAACCCAGGTCGGGATGGGTTCTATAAAGAGAGTGAAGTGTACAATCGAATAAAGCGGCTATTGGTTGGCGCATCTACTGATAAGCTTCAGGGCGACTTGAAGGATGTCATAGATTCGATCATTTTAAGAAGTGAGATAAATGCTTCGATTAATAACTTCGTGAAACGTTACGATGCTCAGCGCAATTCCATACTGGAAGCTGGTATGGCAATCAACGTGATGGCTGCTGAGTGGCCGTCCGTATTAGATGAGTTCTATCAACCGAAGAGTTCCTACGAGTTGGGCTTAATGCCTAAAGTACAGTATAAGGCAGATGGAAAACTCGCAGCGTATGTTGTAGAAATAGTGGATGGATTGGACGAAGATTACAAAGTAGATTATGCGAATAAGAAACTGTTCTTGAGTAAGCATGCCGATCTATGGAAAAGGAATATCCTGATTGGTAATGACGAGTATACAATTCAACTAAAGCATGGCAAACAAATATCTCTATTCTGTGAAGTTAACCCAAAGGCAAAGCTTATTTATATCAATTGGGATCACCCTATGAAAGCAACTATGGGAGATACTGGTTTTCTTAAACACTGCTTAGCGTCAGTCGCATCTGCGTTACCCCAAGAACAACTTCTAACTTACATCCGTTTAATCACCCACAAGATGAGCTAATGAGGTATGCTGAATGGAAATGAAAAAATCTGCTGATTGGCTTTCGTCGTTTAAAGAGGGAGAAAAGGTTTTACTGGTCAATCCGTCTGTCCAAGAAGTCCGCTATGCATGGGTCAAGTGGAACCAGCCATCTGATCTGTTACTACTAAGTTCAAAGCTCAAGTCGGAACAAAACTGTGAAGTCGAACTTCTCGATCTCATGCTTCCAAATGAATCAGGACGTGTTCCACTGCGTGACCTTGGGCATATGAAGCGGATTCGTAGACGCGGGGAACCGCCATTTGAATACAAGAGTAGAACTTATGGTCATCCGTTACTAGAAGCGAAGCGTACTTTTAACGAGGTGTTTCAGGAATGGAAGCCAGACCATATCGTAATTACAACTCTGACGTCGTACTGGTTTTCAACTTTGACTGAATTGATAGCCTTTCTTCGAACAATCCTTCCTGGGGTAAAGGTAAGTCTAATGGGGGCTTATCCAACACTGGAAACAAGTCATGCATCACGTGCAAGAGCCGACGTCTTAGTAACTGACTTTATCCGCTTTGGGAATTATACGCCTGACTTTGGTCTGTACTTTCAAGACAGAACCCGTATGTTAAATGGAGGGCGAACCATAGCCTTTGGTGGTTTGAAGTACACTGAGACTGATGTGGCCAATCACCTAATTCAACAAGTACGGGTCTTAAAGGAGTTGAATATCCGAGAAGGTGTCATTTTTGAGGGGAACTTGTTCAGAGATCAATGTAGCGTGTTAAGTGAGTTTCTAGAAAGAATGGACAAAGAGGATATACGTATCAACTTACATGGACTATGTGGTCTTGAGATAGCTGATGCTGTCGGTGGAATATACCATCAAATGTCCAAGGGTGGCTTTCGATCATTTTTCCTTGAACATACTCTCGACTCGGATAGTAAGCAGCTAAATCTTGATGCTTACGGACGTGCTTACGATGAGCTAAGAAAGAATCCTGTTCGAAGATTACAATCGGGAGACTTGGCCGGGTTTATTATGATTGGTAAGCCGGATGATGATTTGCATCGACTTTTTACTCAATGTTTTAATTTGTTGGAGCTATGCGGATCTATTATTCCAAAGCCTTACACACCTGACCCATTTGGTGAACGTGAGCTATATGAGCAAATTACAAGTGAAGGATTAGAGTACTTATCTCCTCATGTTTTCCCGCTGGCAGAACGTAATGGCATTACACGAGAGCAATATCTTGATCTTTATAAACACACTACATTCTTGAACGAAAAAAGAATGGGGAATTCCTTTGACTTTTTTGACAATCGATATAGTAGTGTTGCATTGAAGAGAAGCCTTGGGAAGAAAGGAGGAACTGTATGAATAAGCAAAAACGATTTGCTATTCTAATTAATCCGCCCATTTATGACACACAGTATTGGGCACGCTGGAGTATGCCACATGGTCTTTTAAAGATAGGGACTTGGCTTAGGAATGAAGGGTACGATCTCCACTTGTTCGATTGCCTCAATCCTTATGGTAAGGATAGCGGGGTACCAGGCCGCGATGGGGTCATGGATTTTGAGAGTTACGATGCTGTGCGGAAAGAAAAAAGATCTGTTGCTTTACTAGCTTCTAACAAGGAAAGAATATTAGGTGAAGATCCTGACCTAGTTCCTTCTTATCGATTAAGTTCAAGCGAGAAGTGGAAATATACGTTCGGTATGCCGCTGGGTTTGTTGGAAGATAAGTTGCATAACTTAAAGCGAAAAGTCTATACAGAAGGTTACGAAACGGTCGAGATTTGGATCACTTCGATAATGACGTATTGGTGGGAAAGTACTCGTGATGTAATTAAACTAGCACTTGAACAGTTTCCAGATGCAAAAGTTAGGATAGGTGGAATCTATCCAACACTGGCAAGTGATCATGCACGACAAAAGTTATTTGATAAAGGAATCGAGCCGAAGGTATTAGATGGTCGTCAACTTGATCTGAATAATACCGAGCTCATGGAACAACATCTAATCGTAACTGGTGAAATTCGGAAAGCATCTGACCTGGAACTCGCAACAGACTTGTATGAAGACGATGAACGTCCTCCTTATACAATTCTTACCACTTCCCGTGGGTGTCCGCATATTTGTTCATACTGTGCTTCGAACATTTTGAATGATGGAACCAAGGTTAGAAATCGTCAGTTCGATTGGGTTATGAATGAAATCAAAGACAAGTTTCGTAAGGGAACCAAAGTGTTCTGTTTTTATGAAGACAACCTACTTATGAATATGCAGCAGTTCAAAGACATTCTTAAAGCTGTGATGGCTGATAGGTCTCTTCATGGAATTCGTATATACGCACCTGAAGGAATTGAAATCGGAGTTGCAATGAGTGACCGAAAGCGTTTTTTGCTAAAGCTACGTGAGGACAAGCGTATATTGGCTACTCTGTCGGTGGATAAAAATAATGCGGGCGAGCTCCAAATTACCTTAGAAGAGGATCTTACTGATGGGTCCGTTCAGATTATTGATTCACACCTCTTTGAGGTAGGTACAATGAGGCTTCTCGTAGGTGATCAGGATACTGTTCTTTTACGGATTGAGGTAAAGGACAATGGGCGTCATGAAGTTCAATTTGTAAACGAGCAAGAGAGTGAACTTGGGCTGTATCTTGTAGGTGTACCAGAGATTGTTTATTTAATGAAATTGGCAGGCTTCGAAAAAATATATCTCCCGCTGGAAACGATTAAAAAGGAAACCAATGCTCGATGGAATCGTTCATGGAATAGCAACCTTACGCGTTTCGAGTCTTTATTGAATGCCTTGGAAGAGGTCGGATTCGACACTCGTAAGCAGCATATTAATGCGTTTGTTATGTTTGGGTTGCCGGGAGAAGACATAGAGGAGATTTATGACACGGCCTTGTATGCATCAGAGCGCGTTGGCTCGGTCATACCTATGTTATTTACTCCAGTGCCTTCCACACAAGTATTCGATATGTACAAAGACTACATCGAGGAACATGGATACGATTTGCAACATTTGAATGGTAAATTATTTCCATTCTTTCACATGCTTAGAGAACAGGCAAGGCTAAGGTACCCTGAACGTGAATTGGAATTCTCTGATTATTTACGTGTTGAGACGTTCATGCAACGCATTAACACTAAGGTTCAAGGTGAGTCAGTCAATATCTTCGCGGATTCTTCAGTTGCAAATGTTTTCCGGCAAGCTTTTAGTGAGTATAAACCAATTCTGGGGTGAAGATTGTAATAATGCTAAAGAAGAGACATTCCTTAAGGAATGTCTCTTCTTTAGCATCTAATCAGAATAATTACTTGTAATATCTAACATATCCAGATTGGAAATATCAATCAATGATTGTTTATGCCTAGTTACTAGTCTGGATTGTGACGGTTCTGCTCGAAAAGCAAAGTGAACCATCCTCGATGTTTTACTTAAATAGGTATGACAATACTTCAGTTCAAGGTCCCACTTCTCTCGGGATGCTGCTGATCGCAGTAAATATGGAATTAATAGTTTCATCTTCAAATGCTCATAACCAGGAGCATTATGTGGGATTAGAATGTCAGGCGCTTCATGCTTCATATCTTCAAGCATTTTATCGATTTCGCCTTCATCTTTATTTCTAACGCTAGTGGTAATAAATAATACAAAGGGTTCACTTCTTTTTCGTTCAGTTTGGAAGGTGAACAATTTTTCCCAAGAGCTTACCCTGTTTGAACTGCCATCCTTAGTAAGTACAATCGGTGGTCCGAAATAGTCCAAATTAACAAGATCAAAAGTAGGGGTATCGTAATATTGCATGCGGTTAATAAGATATTCCTCTACGTCAGCGCAAATTACCTTGAAACGAAGACGCTTAGTTAATTCCGAAATATATAAAGAACGTATGATCTGATCCTTTTCTTTTTCGTTTTTTTCAAAGCAAATACAATCACTAAGCACTTCGCTCCAAGTTAATAAGTCATTGATAAGAGGGCCAGGTAAGCCCATGTATACTAGATTCCTATCGAGTTCATTTCTTAATTCTTTTAATAATAGGAAGTCGTCATTGCTTGTAATAAGCATTTTCTCTTGAGATGGGATAAACATTAATGACACTCCTTATGGAGTTCTTTTTCAAACCATTCCATGAGAACTTCATTACTTTCAGTTGGGCTTTTTTTAACCATATCTATTAATCTGTAAATAAGTTGGTACATTATTTCCGGATCGATTTGTAGCGTCTTATCTATCTGTTTTGAAGTGTTTGTAAGAGGTAGGCTAGGCTTATTGATATCTTCGAAAGGAGTCACGTTGTATTCTTTCGTACTGATTGGTGCAGATTTTTCAATAGGCTGTGGTGAATCATCGACCGTATTGTCATTTTCTTTTGTATGAATTTGATTATGTTCGTTGTGAACAGGCAACGCTTTCTTATCTTCATGTTCAGGATGGTTTACTTGTGTTTGATTAAAAATAAATGGAGTACGAGGCTGTTGGTCCAAGTTAGAGCTCATGTCAGTTGTTTTTTTAGATTGGTCATTAATAGGTGTGTTTCGTATGTTGGCTATTGCTGTCATAATTGCATCGCACTTTTTAATAAGAGTGTCACATTTAGTCTGAATATCAAAAGGGTAGTTATTTTTTTTACGTGGACCATAATATTTTTTCACACTTTTTTTCCAATTTTCTAGATTTGTACGTAGTTCGGTAAGTTCCCAAGCATCTGTAGGCAGTGCACTTTCTGCAGGAATAACCGATTTAGCAAGATCTAATAAATCCCTCAATGATTTTACAGCATTCTCCTGTTGCGACCTCTTTTGAACTGTTGATTCAAGATTTTTTACAAGCTCTTTCAATTTGCTTTCAATAACTTTCCAAGAAGGAGTTGGTTGTATCCATGTTCTCTCCAAGTCAGGTTCAAGTGTACTATCTAATAGATGAACCTCACCAGTATAGTAGTATGCTATATCATCTCTTTTAAAGTATTGTGCGATAGATGGTCTAGCATCTGTATCAATCATAAAACCATCAAGAAATAAGACAATGCCTTTAGTCAGTGGGTCCTTTATCGATTCTAATTTTCTGTTTAGACCCAGCCATACTTGAGCAACAACTTTTTCTCCAATTTTTATTTCCTTGAGATCAACACCTAAAGTGTCCTCTTTGATAGGACGAACGTTGTCAATATTTTGTTTGTATACGGGAATGTTATTTACAAATATCTCAATTGGTGTTTGAATAGCAGAAACATGTTGCATTCCATTTTTTATATGATCCACGATAATAGAGTCTGTTGATGGGCTAAAATCAACGGGGCAATAAATTGAGATAAAATTATGTATTTCATTTATTTTCGAGAACATCACTTTCGCTTCACTATTTAGTTTGATTTTGACATGCGTGAAATGAACTTCAGGTAGATATGGGTTTTCAGCACGAAGAACTGTCACCGCTTTACGAGTGAGGTCTTCTGCGTATTCAATATAGTCAATTGTGCCTCTTTTTGTTTCATTATCAAAGATTACGTCATAATCTATAATCGCATTAAATGCCTCATTACTTCCATACTTTTTGGTCCATACTTCAAGGCTATGCCCAATTGCAGCACCAGCATAAGTTCCAACACCATGTGCACCAGCATCTAATCTACGCACTTTTTTGTTAAGACCGAGAGAGCAGTACTCCCATACTTCGTTAATATCCATTCCTACTCCACTATCTAGAACGTGAAGTGTATCTTCCTCAATAACAATTTCTATTCGTCGACTTTCAGTAGCGGTAATGTCTTCTTCAGACATTACCCGGTTCAGTTGATTAATTGCATCATATGCATTTTGAATAAGCTCTCTTAATGCATACTTCGGGTTGTGATATAACTTTGGGCCAAGCGCGCTTAGTAATTTTGAGCCGAGTAAATTGTGTGGTGCCTGTACAAGTTCCATATTTTTCGTCCCCCTATTTTTTGTTACGAATTGTACATAAATAGCATAGATAAATATACCATAACTTAAAGTAATGTGTAAAATTCTACATCTTGATCGAAGGCAATTGATTCACATTAGACATGATCAATAAAGAAAGACCATCGAGTTATCGATTGGCCTTCGGAAATTCTTCCCATGTCTTGCCATCTAATGTTCGACCTGCAAGTTGTTTACGCACTCCACCCCATTGCTTAAAGAAGAAGGGAATCTGCGATAAAATGCACTGGTCGCGTATATTTCTAACCCACTCGTTTTCCATTGGTCTAGCTTTTGGACCGGATTCACCGCCGACTATTACCCAATGAATGTTATCAAGATTTAGAGAATTTAAGGGTCCTAAAAGGGGCTCTAGCGATAGAAACCTAATAACGGCAGGAGTGGATCTTAGGTGTTCTATACGTAAAAGTACTTCATTGTTTTCGATACTTACCCCTTGCCAAATGTTGGATGTCCAGGTTAAGTTTTTAGAGAGTTCAAGTAGTCGTTCTGATCTTTTAGTTAGTATTTGGAAAGTGTGCCAATAGGCTTGGTTCATAGTGTTGAAAACAGAAATGATAAATTCGTCGGGTACACTTTCGTGAAATAGGTCTGACATTGAATTTACGAAAATACGTCGAGGTTTTTTCCAACTTAACGGCAAATTTATTAGGTCCCAATGTAGTGTCACGTCAAAACCATTTGCATACCTATTGTTACCCATTGCGTGTAATCGCTTAGCCATTCTATGGGCATAGCAATTTCTACATCCCTCAGATAATTTAGTACAGCCAGTAACTGGGTTCCATGTTGCATCTGTCCATTCAATTTGAGATTTAGTAGCCATGTCAACGCCCCTAGAATTTGCTCATCTTATTTTAGTATTATTGTAGCAGAGTCCATAAAAATATCCTTCAAAAGAAGGAAATAAGATATGATACTGTGCAAAAAAATGGAAAGGGTATATTCAAGGTAGCTGTAATATTTCATTTCTAAGTAAGGGCAATGAATTTCTACTTAAACACAGGAGATTTAATTATTCCTTGATTCTAACTATACCAACTTAGGCTAGCTCCCTCGCACTAAAAAACAAATCAAACTCCCCCAAAAATTCCGAATCCCCTAAACACATTTACTTTTCCCCCGCACCTTGTCCCCCCTCAAAATACTTGCTATATTCAACCCATCCGAATCTTACAACAACCGTCACAGCACTGTAATGTACCAGGACATATAGGAGGGTTTTATATGAAAGCGAAATCATGGATGGGCGTCGGCCTCGCAGTGACCCTGCTCTCTACCGTAGGTTTGGTAGGGTGTGGCAACAGCTCCACAGATAGCAAGTCGGGTTCCTCCGACGAACAAACTCTTTCCCTGCACCTGCCGGGCGAGCCGTCGACACTGGACAGCTCCAAGACCACCGACTCGACCTCGAACTTGGTGATCGGCAACGTCGGTGAAGGTCTGACCCGCGTGGACAAGGACGGCAAGGCACAACCGGGCGTCGCGAAGGAATGGGAGATTTCCCAAGACGGCCTGACCTACACCTTCCACCTGCGTGACAACGCGAAGTGGTCGGATGGCTCCAACGTCACCGCACAAGACTTCGAATACGCATGGAAGCGCACCCTCGATCCGAAAACCGCATCGCAGTATTCCTTCATGGCGGCATGGATCAAGGGTGGTCAAGCGTTCAACACCGGCAAGGGCTCGGCTGACCAAGTAGCAGTCAAAGCCAAAGACGACAAGACCCTTGAAGTCGTCCTCGAATCCCCGCGCCCGTACTTCCTCGCACAAACGGCGTTCCCGATCTTCTTCCCGCAGAAAAAGGAAGTCGTCGAGAAGCAAGGCGACAAATTCGGCGGCGACGCGGACAAAACCGTCTACAACGGCCCGTTCAAAGTCACCGAGTGGAGCCACGAGCAATCCGTGAAACTCGAAAAAAACGAAAACTACTGGGACCAAGAGAACGTGAAGCTGCAAACGGTCACTTGGACCATCGTGAAGGACTCTTCCGCGATGGAGAATCTCTACGAGTCCGGCCAACTGGACCGCTTCACCATCGTGCGCGACCAAGTGGAACGCTACAAGGACAAGCCGGAATACTCCGTCGTCCCGGAGCTGACCAACGCGTACATCCAGTTCAACCAAAACAACAAAGCGCTCGCGAACGTGAAAATCCGCCAAGCGCTCACCTATGCAGTAGATTCCAAGCAATATGTTGACGTCATCCTCAACAACGGTTCCCAAGAAGCGAACGGTTTCGTCCCGACCGGCGTCTCCAACGGCCAGGGCGGCGACTTCCGCAAGGACAGCGGCGACCTCGTCAACCGCAAGGACAACGCAGCCAAAGCCAAGGACCTGCTCGCAGAAGGTCTGAAGGAAGCCGGCCTGAGCTCCTTCCCAGCGCTCAAGCTGCTCTCCGACGACTCCGAAACTGCCAAAAAGTCCTCCGAATTCCTGAAGGAACAATGGCGTCAACATCTCGGCATCGACGTTGAGATCGAATCGGTGCCGTCCAAGCTCCGTTTCCAACGTCAACAAAAACACGACTTCGAACTTGTCATGTCGCTGTGGGGCGCTGATTACAACGACCCGATGACGTTCCTCGACATGTACACCAGCACATCGCCGTTCAACGATGTCTCGTACAAGAACCCGAAGTACGACGAACTCATCCAGAGCGCGAACCAAGAACCAGATTCGAAAAAGCGCATGCAATACCTCTACGACGCAGAGAAGCTCCTGATGGCCGACATGGTCGAAGGCCCGATCTACTTCCGCTCCACCCCGATGGTGATGCGTGGCTACGTCAAAGGCTGGCAGAACAACATGTCCGCTCCGACCTACGACCTCAAGCACGTTTCCATCGAAGGCAAGAACTAAGCTATATGCAAAAAAAGAACCGCGCCCGCGAGGGCTCGGTTCTTTTTTTCGTTCACTTAGTGGAGCACCCGGAGCCAGAGGTAGAGGCCCGTGAGTGTGATCAGCAACGTCGGCACCGTCAGGATGATCCCGGTGCGGAAGTAGGTGCCCCAGCCGATCTTCACACCACGGCGGGCGAGGACATGCAGCCAGAGCAAGGTGGCGAGCGAACCGATCGGGGTGATCTTGGGCCCTAGGTCGGAACCGATGACGTTGGCGTAGATCAGGGCCTCGCGCACGACACCTGCCGTGTCGGTGCCTTGGATCGCCAGCGCGCCGATCATCACGGTGGGCATGTTGTTCATCACCGAGGACAGGACCGCCGCGAGGAAGCCCATCCCGACAGTCGCGGCATAGAGCCCACCGTCCGCCATCGACTGGATCACCTGCCCGAGCAAGTCGGTCAGTCCGGCGTTGCGCAGGCCGTAGACGACGACATACATGCCGATCGAGAACACGACGACCGTCCACGGGGCTTCCCAGAGTAAGCGACCGGTTTCGACCGCGTCGCTTTTTTGCGCAGCGATGAGGAAGAAAAACGCGGCGAGCAGGATCAGGACCGACACCGGGATCTGCAACCATTCGCTGACGAAAAATGCGACCAACAGCACCGCGAGGATCACCCAGGAGATGCGGAACATCCGCAGGTCTTTGATCGCTGCACGCGGTGGTTTGAGCTGTGTGAGGTCGTAGGTCGCCGGAATCGATTTGCGGAAGTACAGGTAGAGGACGACGAGACTGCCTGCCAGTGAGAACAGGTTGACGACGATCATCCGGCTGGCGTATTCGGAGAAGGTGATGCCGAAAAAGTCTGCCGAGACGATGTTGACGAGGTTGGAGACGACCAGCGGTAGCGAGGTGGTGTCTGCGATGAACCCGCTCGCCATCAGGAACGGCAGGATCATGCGCTCCTCAAATTTCAGCGCCCGGACTTGGGCGAGGACGATCGGGGTGAGGATCAGCGCCGCGCCGTCATTGGCGAACAGGGCGGAGACGGCGGCGCCGAGCAACACGGTATAGACGAACATCCGCCGCCCGTTGCCGCCTGCCAGTCGCGCCATGTGCAACGCCGACCATTCAAAGAATCCGATCTCGTCCAGCACCAGCGAGATCAGGATGATGCCGACAAATGCCAGCGTCGCGTTCCAGACGATTCCGGTGACGGCTTGTACGTCCGTCCACGAGACGACGCCCGCCAACAACGCAAGAATTGCACCGCCAGTGGCGGGCCAACCGATGGAAAGCCCTCTGGGCTGCCAGATCACGAGAACGAGGGTGATGACAAAAATACCCGTTGCGAGAAGTTGTAAGGGTGTCATGAGCACAGGCCAGCCTTTCCGATTGTAGCGTTTTGAGGATACGTATATAAGAATATACTTATGGAATGGAGCGAGTCAAGAAAAAGACACCTCCCGCAGGAGGGCGGAGTGTGTCTTTTTTCCAAGGAAGGAGGTCATAACGACTACGCGGAGTCGGGTCACGAATACTATGTTTGTTAATTCGTTTTGTGTGAAGTTCAATATATTTGCAATAATTTCTCTTAGTTAAATATAGTTAAAACTATGTACAGATTGGTTCATAGTTGTTATAATTATTTTACAATTGCTGAAATTGAGTATCGGGGTGAACGATCTTGGCAGTAGGTCTTGATGTAGATGAGCGAAATCGAATCATCGGCGACAACTTGCGCAAGTACAGGCTATTAAAGGGCCTCACACAGGACGACCTAGCCGATGGGCTGTGCAGTGTCAGCCAATTGAGCAAAGTTGAGAATGGCAAGACATACGTCAAGCGCACCATGCTCAAACAAATGGCCGACCGCTTGGGAGTCACGGTTGAACGAATTGAGTCTGCGGATGCATTGTTTGAGGAGCTAACAGAAACTCTTCAATTGGCGAAAGACTATGTATCAGCGAAAAGCTACGAAATCGCTCTAGATATGCTGGAACTCATGATCCCCCAATGCGTTGAGTTCGGCTATCAAAAGTTACGCGTTGAAGCATTGCATCTCAAATTCATCATTCTAATTGAACAGCAAGCGTATACGACGGTGATTCTGCTTGCAGAGCAGGCATTGGAAGATGAGCTATATGTGAGTTCTGTGCAAAAGATGATGCTCTTATTGGATGCAGGATTGGCTTACGAAATGAGTGGCAACCAACAAGCAGCGTTTGATTGCTACTTACGAGCGGATGAGGAATTTGAGAGTATTGAAGGCGAAGGAGAACATTCTCAGTTTCGACATACGATTTTGTTTGGTTTGGCGAAGTTTCATGGTGTGATGGGGAATGACAGAGCCTGTCTACGGTATGCAGAAAAAGCGGAGCGAGAAGCGATTGCCGCGAATATGCACCTTCGCCGCATACGGTGTTATTATCTGAAAGCGATTCCACTTCGCAGGCTTGGTGATATTGACAAGGCGGAGCAGATCTATCTAGAAGCACTGAAGGAAACTCAGGACAATTCGTTTCTCTTGGACACGGCCATTATTCAAAATAACCTTGGTGAAGTTTACCAAGACCGTGGAGAAACGGGTTTGGCTCAACAATGTTTCAAACGAGCTTTACAACTGTTTGAACTTCTCGACGCAGGACTGTACCTCTACCGACCACAAGCAAATTTAGCAGAGCTGGAGTTTATGAACAAGAACTACGACAGGGCCTTGTCCTATGTCGAATCGATGTTCTGCTTATGCGAAAATCTTGGTGTGAACGCCTACCGAGAACTTGCAGGTACATTGCGTTTAAAGGCCAAAATTATGCTTGAACTGCAAGACAAGGATGCATTTGATCAACATATGCACGAAGCGCTTGCAATCTACCAGAAGCACAATGTTTTAGATGAGGCGTATTCACTGTCAATTGAAATCGCCAATTTCTATTATGAGAATGGTAATTCGCAGTCTGTAGAGTTTTACAGACAGGCTGTTGAATATAACAATGCCTTACTTGCCATAAGGAGATGACAACATGAAAAAGTGGGTAAAAACTGAGTTGTACCTCGTGTTATTCTTTGCAGTTAGCGTTATTCTTTCTGCTTCTGAAATCTTCCCGCCAACGAAATAGGATAATAGCAAGTACAGTAAGTCTTCTAGAAAAAAGCCCCGCCCACACGGCGGGTTTTTTTTATTCCCCACCTACTTTTTCCGCAAAGTCGGGGTAAGATGGAAACGAGGAATCCAACACATAAAAAAGAGCACCACCCCAGGGGGACGGGGCTGTGCTCGGGAAAACTGATTTGAGTGTTGATTTCGTGCGGTCAACCGGTATTGCTCCGGGTGTATGAGATTCGGATGAAGCCTCCCAAGTGTTACCTATCTGCTCTGTTTAATATCTCTACCAACTAGATCTTAGTAGTTGGTGTAGTCGCGAACTTCGTTTCTCCAGTCGCCGTGCCAGTGGTTGTAGCCAGCTTCTGCGAAGCTTTCAATGTAGTCCGGGCCTTCAGCGGAGAACAGGCTGTTGTAATAGTTGTAGTCAGCGGTCGTCGTTGCCGGGATGTCCATTGCATCGCCCCACATGTGACGGGACAGGGACGCGCCGCCGATTGCAGCGTTGTGGTTCGGGGAACGGTAGCCGGAGTTGATCGACATCGCGGAACCTTTGCGGGTACGCGCGTTTTGCACGTGTTGGATCATCATCGGGTCAACGACGCCCGAGGTCAGCGTGCTTTCGGTGATGAACTCACCCAATTGGAAGTTCGGAGCTACGTTGGAAGCTTTGGAGGTCGCGTCGAGGGTGACGAACCACAACGGCTTTTGGTAGTTCGATGCCGAGGAGGTCGGGTAGGAGCTGGTCAGCGCGGAGTCCGTTTTCATACGAACGACGAGACCGGTTTGATACTTCGCAGCACCGACTTGGTTGGAGTATGCGAGCAGGGTACCTGCGCCATCATATGCGTAGACTTTGAAGTAACGGTAGCCAACAGTCGTGGTCATCTGCTTGGACAGCGAGGTAGCCGTGGTGGTAGCCCAGTCAACGTCTGCCGTGTCAACATGCGGAGAGTTGGAGGTTTTGATGACGTACTTGGTTGCGCCGCTGACTGCACCCCACTTCATGTTGACCATGTAGTTGGTTGCAGTTACCGTGTTGATGCTTGCCGTGATCGTCTGCGAAGCGGCCGAAGCGCTTTCGAGACCTACGAAGGAGAATGCGGATGCGGCAATCGTCAGTGCGAGCGCACCTTTTGCAAATGTAGATTTCATTTGAAATGCCTCCCTTTTTCTATTTTTATATGTGTTGGATATAACTGGCTCTATCATTAGTATACTAGATTACCGAAAAAAAGAAAGATATTTTATAAATAATAATCTAAACATCCTAAATCATTATTTTCGACATTTGGGTTTTGGTAATTTTGACGCAGAGGAGTTTTGGCACCATGAGCATCCGAATGGATTATGTACGACTGGAATCAGAGCAGGACAAACAATTCTACTCAACACCGCCATTGCAAGCAGAAGGTTGGTCGGAGCAGGTTACACTGTTTTTGGACAAGCTGCGCGAGGAATCTGCGGCGTTTCATACGGTCGGCGGTTGGGCGGTATCGACGCCGGAGCTGCAACGGGCGGCGGAGATTTTTGCCCGCGTGGTGCGCGAGGTGTTCGACGCGCCGTTGTCGCTGGAGGATGAGGATGCGTTGCATCTCGATGTGTTTTTGAATTGGCACCTGATCGCGGAGGAAGTTCGTCCGCTGTTCGACGGGGCCAGGGTGCGTGAAGGCTTGAGCGACGCACAGTATCAGGAGTTTGCCGAACGGATCAGCGCGATCTCGATCCCGGCAGAGGAGGCGCTGTATTACTTCCTCGGCGCGTACTGGGGCGAATGGTTGGTGCGCCATCGCGGGGCGGTCTGGATGTTGCATGCTCCGCTGAAACCGCTACAGGCCTTCCCCGACATGATCACATCGAACGGAACGGTTTGCCTGCACCCGTTCTCACAAGTTTTGAAAAAAATCGCCGATCCCGTCGGCGACAATCTCGCGTACAAGTCTGGTGTCTTCCACAACGAATACGTGCCACCCTACCCGCTGATCGCTTCGATGGCGGACCGTCATGAAGCGACGCTTGCCTTGATGCCGGAGGAAGTCCGTTTGGCACAGCAAGCGACCCAGCAGGGCGATGCAGCGACCGCGCTGACCCTGTTGCAAAAAGCGAGTGAACGAGCGGCGGACAACCTGTTGGTGCTGATCCAACTGCAACAGACAGCGTGGCAGGCGCAGGAGTGGGAAGTTGTACACCAAGCGTTGACTTCGTTGCTTCGCCAGCACCCGCATGCGCGGTCGTTCTACAACTTGGGTGTGTTCTACGCGCAGTTTGACTTGTTCGACGAAGCGGTGGAGTGCATGCGCCAAGCGATCCTCCTGAACCCGCACTATGGCCGGGCGAAATTGACGATGGCGGCCTTGGTCGCGGAGCAAGGCGAGATTCCTGTCGCGAAGGCGTTGTTGGAACAAGTGTTGAACGAAGGCTACGATTCCGCGATCCAAGAGGAAGCCCAGCGGTTGATGCTGGAATTACAATAGAAAGCCGTGCAACTGAGCGACAGGAGTGAGAGGCCGTGCCACCCGATAACACACAAAAGCACCAAACCAACCCGATGCACTGGCTGATCCTGCTGGGGCTCTTGGTCACCATCGGCAAGTTCGCGTGGGATCTGTGGTCAGGACAAGCATCTGCGAGTCAGACGGCGGAGAGCGCCGAACAGGGGCAACCCATTCCAGAGTCCACAACCGTTGCACCGAGTGCAGAGTTGATCCCTCTAAACCGACCGGCGAGCGTGATCTTGCCTGTGCCGATCCTGCAACAACGGCCGGAGCTGTACAACGGCTGTGAAGTGACCAGTCTCGCGATGCTCTTGAACTACGCGGGACAGCCCGTCAGCAAGCTGGAACTCGCCCGCAAGATTCGTAAAGACCCGACGCCAGAAGTGGTGGACAGCGCGGGTCGCACTGTGCGCTGGGGCAACCCGGAGCTTGGATTTGTCGGCGATGTGACGGGAAACCGTCGGGGCTACTCGGTCTACCACGGCCCGATTGCCGACCTGCTCGACCAGTACTTGCCAGATCGCGCGGTCGACCTGACGCGAGCGAGTTTTGACAACGTGTTGGACACGCTGGCCACGGGCAAGCCGATCGTCGTCTGGGTCACGGAGGAATTTGCCCCGACGAACGACTGGGTGACATGGGATTCGCCCAGCGGCCGCGTGCGTGCAACGTTCCGCGAACATTGCGTGCTGCTCACGGGTTATGACGCGAACCAGCTCACTCTCAATGACCCGCTCGACGGAACCCGCAAGCAAGTCGACCGCGCCAACTTCCAACGCGCTTGGGAGCAACTCGGTCAACAGGCGGTGACGTATCGCTGATAAAAAGGGCAGGGCCGCACGCGGACACTGCCATTTTTGGCAATTTCGGCGGGAGTGGGGTATGATAGCAGAGACATACGTTACCGGAAAAAGGAGCTAACACATGACGACGAACTCGTTTTCTACATACAACTTGCCAGAGTATCAATTGGCCGCGCTGGAAAAATTGGGCATCGCCCTCCCCACGCCCGTGCAGGACGAAGCGATTCCGCTGATCCAAGCAGGCCGCGACGTGGTGGCACAATCGCAGACAGGGTCGGGCAAGACCCTCGCGTTCCTGTTGCCGCAATTGCAGAAAATCGACACGGCGAAGCGCGACGTCCAAGTGCTGATCCTCGCACCAACCCGCGAATTGACCGTGCAATTGGAGTCCGCGATTCGCGAGATGACCGCAGGCTCGGAGATTCGCTCGCTGGCGTTGGTCGGCGGGGCGAACATCGACCGCCAGTTGGAAAAGTTGCGCGAGAAGCCGCACATCATCGTCGGCACGCCAGGTCGCATCCTCGAAATCCAGAGCCGCAAAAAGTTGAAGGTGCACGAGGTGAAGTCGATCACCGTCGACGAGGTAGACCAGATGTTGGAACTTGGCAACATTGAGGATGTCAAAAAGATCATCTGGAGCACGTTGCGCGATCGCCAACTGCTGTTTTTCTCCGCGACGATCTCCGCAGAAGCGCGGGAGATTGCCCAGAAATGGATGACCGACCCGGTGTTCATCGAAGCCAAACAGGGCGAGCACATGGGCAAGATCAACCACGTCTGGTTCGGAACGCAAAAGCAGGACAAGCCGGATACGCTGCGCCGCTTGGTGCGGGCGTATGAGGTGAACCGGGCGATCGTGTTCGTCAACGAAGGCGATCGCGTATGGTGGTTGGTGCGCGAGTTGAACGAGATGGGACTGACGGCAGAAGGCATGCATGGCGACGCCGCGAAGATCCAGCGCGAGAAGGCGATGAACGGATTCCGCGATGGCAAGTTCCAACTGCTCGTCACCACCGATCTCGGGGCGCGCGGGTTGGATGTGGAGGGCGTGACGCATGTTTTCCACTTTGACATCGCGACCGATGCGGAACATTATGTCCACCGGGCCGGCCGCACTGGGCGGGGCACGAACTCCGGGCAGTCGGTGAACATCGTGGCACCGGAGGAGAAATTCATCATGCGCAAGTTTGAGTCGGCGCTGGGGATCAAGATCTTCTCCAAAGGTCTCGAACAAGGCAAGATCGTCACCCGCCGCCCTGGGCAGAAACCGACCCCGAAGCCAGGCGCTGACAAGCCGCGGTTGAGCCGCAAGCCCAACAAGTCCAAGGGCAAGCGCAAGGAAACCAAGGAAAGCTAGGCAAGCAAGCGTTGGACGCGGAATCTTCCGTCAAAAAAAGACGCTCTGCCCATCAGTGGGCAGCGCGTCTTTTTCGCTGTCGTCAGCGGGCGGAGCGTTTTTCCTACATCTCGAAGCGTTTGAGGACAACCTCTACCTCCTGCGCCAGTTGGTTCAGCCCTTCGCTCAATTTGTACAGTTCGTCCATCGAAGTCAGTTGGAGTTCGACCTCGTCGGCACAGTTTTGAGAGCGAGATGCGGTGAGGTGGGCGATGTGGGCCGTTTCCTGGGAGGAGGCGGCCGCTTGTTCGGACGAGGCAAACATCAATTCCGCGCTTTTGCGAATCTCGAGGATCTGATCGGCCACCAGATGCGACTTGGTCATGATCCGTTGGAAGGCATCTCCGGCCACATCCACCGCGACAATCCCCGAATGCACCTCGCGCAGTACATCATCCATCGCTTGCACCGTCTCGGTGGTGTCCTTCTGCATCTTGACGATCAGCCCTTCGATCTGCTTCGCCGATTCCTGGGATTGCACCGCCAGTTTGCGCACCTCGTCAGCGACGACAGCAAACCCACGGCCATGCTCACCTGCGCGTGCCGCTTCGATCGAAGCGTTCAACGCCAACAGATTCGTCTGCCGCGAGATCGCCGTGATCGCGCCGACAAACTGTCCGATCGCCGACGAGTGTTGCCCCAACCGCCGCACTTTGTCAGCGGAGCGGTCGGTGACGTCTGAGATCGAGTGCATCTGATGGACCGCCTGCTGGATCGACTCTTGCCCAGCGTCTGCTTCGTCGGCGGTTTCGACAGCCGCCTGCGTAACGAGGACAGAGGTTTCCGCGATCCGGTGGATGCCGTGTCCCATCTCCTCCATCGCTTGCGAGATCTGGTCGGTGCTCTGGGCTTGAATCTCTGCCCCCTGTGCCAATTGCTCCAATTCATCGGCGATCTGCGTCGTCGAGCTTTGGATCGCTTCGGCGTTCGCGGTCATCTGTTGGGAAGAGGCGGCGACTTGCTCCGCCGTGTGGGTCACTTGCTCGATCAATTCGCGCAGGTGGTGGACCATCCCTTGCGCTGCCACCGCCAATTTCCCGATCTCATCAGCAGGCATCGGCGGCAATTCGGACTCGCGAAGGTTCCCTCTCGCCACCCGTTCTGTCACCGCCAATGTCTGACGCAACGACTTGCGCATGCTTCGCACCAACAGCACCGCGCAGACCGTGACCAAAACGAGGACGAGGGCGACCGTCGACCAGACTGTGGAGAGCGCCTGTGTGCGATCTGTATCTTGAAGTTGTATCGCTTGGCCCGCGATCGTGTCGAGAATCTCCTTGGTTTCCGCGATGCTTCCTTGGGCGGCTTGAAACGTGTAGTCCACCTCATCGATCTTGCCAACCGCCTCTTGGCGAGCAAACACCGACTGTTGGTGGGACAGTTTGTCAATCATCGCACTGGACACCATCGCCCACGTGCGGAAGTTGCTGTCAAAATCGTCGAAGTTCTGGAAAATCGTTCGTTGCGTCTGCGGGTGCTTCGCCAACTTCCAGACGTTCTCATCTTGCGTGGCGAGCGTGCGCGCTTTTTCCACATACGTTTGCGCGTTGTGGACGTGGAGATCGATGCTGGTTTTCAACGAATCGAAGCGAGCGTTTTGCGACTCGGTGTAGAGCAGCGTGTGCTCGGCGACCAACGCCTCATACATCTCCGATTGGGTCTTGGAAATCAAGTCGAGGGTGACGTAGTCTTGGCGATACAACACTTGCACGAGATCATCAGAGACTTTGTTCAGATGGTGTACGGCGATGTAGGCGAAAAAGCACAGTGCGGCCAACGGGATGCACAAGAGGAAAAACAATTTCCATGAAGTCTTGATCCTTCGAAACAAACGAATCACCCCTCGAATGTATAAAATAAGAGTTTTACTTAATTTCGATCGCTGATTATTGATAAATTATACTGCATCGTCAAATTATCAGCAATATTTAATATTCGACGTAGTCTTTTTTACTTGTTATAACTTACTACTGACTTTTTCCCACGAAAAAGAGTAGAATCGTAGCATCGAGAGTTGTGCGTGAATGGGGGTTTTTTGAACATGCGCGACGCATTGACCGGGTTTCGAGACCGGATGAAAAACATGGCCGGATTCTGGCCGTTGTTCCGACTGCGCGAACTGCGCAAATACCAAGAGTTCGATCTGCTGGCACTGGGACTTGGCGTCCTGCTGCTAATCCTCGAACACATGCTGATCGGACGTGTCGAGTGCGACCACGCGGACGTGGCGCGCTTTTTGCGTATCGCGATTCAGGATGCCTATGGGCAGTTGTTGAGCGAGGAGGAGAGTCGCGAATTGGCGACCTATCTGTTGGCGCAACTGCGCAACGACGGGCGGGCATTTGAATTCCAGTTCCGCAACTTGGAGAGCAGTGTGGATGACAAGCACGCCTTTCATTTAATTGAAAACGGGACCTATCACGTCGCCAGCGCGCAGATTCGCTTCAAGCTGTCCGATGTGGGGCTCGATCTGCTTTTTAAAACGCGAGAGATGTACAAGGAACTGCGCATCTCAATCTCGCAGATGTTGTTGCGTCAACAGATTGAAAAGGGTGTGTTCGACGATGCCCTGCGCACGGTCGATTCGCTGGGGCTAGACGTGCGACAACTGCGCGAGGAACTTGAACGGATGAAGATGTCGATCAAGCGCGACGTTTCTCAATTCAGCTTGCCGACCTACGAAGCGATGCTGTCGATGATTCGCGAGCAGTTTGACAAGGAGCGCCAGATGTTCGAAGAGTTGAACAATCTGATCCGCGACACCCGCGACAACTATGAGACCAAGACGAGCGGCGGGCAAGAGGAGATGGCGCTCAACCGCCTCGTCGAAGTTTCGCAACGCCTGAACCAAGTCATCAACCTGCACAACAAACTGCTCGTCGACAAGCTCGACCTGCAGGAGTTGGTGCTGGAAGCGCTGGAGGAGGGCATCGTGTCTGGGTTTCGCTCCAAAGTGAATTTCGAGCGCGAATTCCTCGACCCGATCGTCACGTCCGGCACGAAGTTGGAGAACGTCCGCCGCTTGATTGAACCGTTGATGAGCCTGAACATTCGCAAGCGCTTCAATGTACACAAAGCGTTCGCGTCGCAACCGGTGCAGAAGGTCGTGGAGGAAAAAACGACCGACGCGCCAGACGTGCCGATCGAGCAATGGCAACTCTCGCCGGACGACCCGAAGCTCAAGCTCAAAAACATCCGCGACGCACGCTACAAGGACTACCTGCGCATGATCTTTGAACCGTTGCTCCACGAGCAATCGCTAAACTTGCACGACATTCTCAACACGCTGGAACCGGAGCAGCTCTATGACGTGGTCAATGCCCGCGACTTTTACCCGTTTCTCGTGCAGTTGCACCAGATGAGCCCGATGAATTTCCGGCTCGATGCGGAGACCAAGGCGAAAATTCTCGACTCCGATGAGACCAATTTGCCCTATCTGCTCGTCCAGTTGATAGGGGAGCAACCGGAGTACGAGGTGCTCGGCACGGTGATGGTCGAGGTTGAACAGGAGGGAGACCGCAGTCTAAGTCTCGCTCAGGAGGAAGCCTGGACCGTTTCAAACTTCCGCTTCTACAAGGAGGGTCTGTATGTATAGCAAGGAAAGCGTCGAACGCGCGATCAAGCTTTTTATCTTGCTCTTGGAAAAAGGCGAGACGGACGAGAAGGACCGCGATCTGGTTTTTGCATACAAAGAAGACCCGGTCGCCCAAGAGATCGTCGCCCAGATGATCGAAAAGCAAGCGGGCATCAAGATCCTGCACGTCGGGGACAAGCTCTATGTCACGCCGTCGCTTGACAACAAGGTATTCGGCTATTCCAATGATGAGTTGCGGGTGAAAATGGGCCTGCGCCAAGACAGCGTCTCGATGGGCTTGAAGCTGTATCTCGCTTATTTCATCATCCTCGCGACCTTGGCGATGTTTTATAACTCCGACGATCTGAACACGAAAGTCCGCCAATACGTGCCGATCGAGGAATTGGAGCAGTATGTGACCGAGAAATTGCAGATGTTGGGCACGGGTGATTACGGGCAGTACCTCTCGGCGGAGTACGAGTTCAATTTTGCCCAAGTCGCGGAGTACTGGCAGTCGATGCCTGCCTATGACGAGACGCTGACCAACCAGCGGATGGGACACAAATCTCGGGTCAGCTACTTGCTAAAAGTCTGGTCATTCCTTGAGGAGGAGGGCTTGGCGAAAGTCGCGGTGGATTCGGAAATCCACCCGACCGACAAGCTCGACCACATGGTGCGCAAGTACTATGCCCACCAAAAGCGCAAGGACGAATTGCTCGCTCTGATCCAGCAAAAGGAGATCTTTTATGCCTAGCATCAACCGAATCCGACTGGTCAACATCCAATACGACAAGGGCGGCAAGCAATACGCCGACGAACTTTTTAAATTGCATGGCAAAAACACGCTGATCAACCTCGCCAACGGCGGTGGGAAAACGCTCTGGCTGCAACTGGTCATGCAGACGCAGTTGCCTGGCGGTATGATGGGTTCGCGCCGCATGGTCGACCTGCTCGCACATGAGCGCTACACCGGGCACATCCTCGTCGAATGGAAGCTCGACACGCTGGGGGAGCGCGAGTTTTTGATGACTGGGTTCTGCTTCACGAAGGCGAGCGATGAGGAAGGCGAGCTGAAGTATTTCACCTACACGCACCCGTACCGCATCGGGGACGAGCTCTCGATTGCCAAGATGCCGCTCGTCACGGACGGACGCGTCATCGGCTACCAAGACTACTACAACCTCCTGCGCAAGGAAGCGGGCGTGACGACGTTCTCCCAACACGACCGTCGCAAGTACATCCAGCATCTCGGGCAGTATCACATCTATGAGAAGGAATGGCTGTCGATCCGCACGACCAACGGCTCTGAGGGTGGCATGGACGGGTTTTTTGCCCGCTCGAAAACGGAGCAGTCGTTGCTGGAGAACTTGTTGATCCCGACCGTGGACCAAGCGCTTTTCCAAGACGATAACGAGGCGCAAGACTTGGCGAACTCGTTTTTGAAATACAAGGACAAGCTCCTGCGCATCCCGCAGATTGAGAAGAATCTGGAGGAGTTTCAGGAGATCGAAGCGGCGGGTCGTTCTGTCGTGGAAAAAGTCAGCGCCTACTCGGAGGCGCTGAAGTTGCGAGCGAACTTAGAAGGGCATCTGGTGTTCGTCAAAGGCCGTCTCGAGGAACTGGTAGGCGAGCGCGAGGAGGAAGCGGCGGCCCTGACCGAAGTGGTGACGGCGCTGAAGGAGCAGATCCGCGACGAGGAGTTCAAGCAAGCCTCGCTGGATGTGAACGCCCTGCAAGCGGAGTACCGCGCCGCTGAGCGCAAATTGGCAGACCTCGCCGTGCGGCTGGAAGAGCTGGCGGAGCAAGAGACGATCGCGGAGAAAAACGTCCGCCTCTACCGGGCGATCCCGAAGTACTTGCAGATCAAGGAGTTGGAAAAACGCCTCGCTCGCGACCGCGAGACGTTGGCGGGTCTCGACATGCAAAATGAGGACCTGTTGACAGAAGTGGCGACCTATCGCGGGCAGTTCCTGACCTTGTGGGAGGAGAAAAAGTCGACGCTGCAAGCCGACCTCGTGAAAAAGCAAGGAGAGCGCGAGACGTGGAAGCAAGCCGAAGCCACCGCAGAGCAGGAGCACGACCGTGTGGCGGCCGCCCTCAACGAGCTGAGCAAGTCGGGCGGGGAGTTGGAGAACTGGTTCAAGCAATTTGACAAGCAACAAGCAGCCGTGCGCGACTTGCTCGGCGAGGAGATCGCAGCGGAGCCGACGGCGGAACGCGACAACCTGCGCTGGCAGGAACTCGAAAGCAACAAAAAAGTCCGTGAGACCGAGACACAAGTCGAGGCGTGGGACGCGGAGATCGAGTCGGTGCAAAAAGAGATCGAGACACAACGCGACGAGTTGCGCAAAGCGATGCGGGATCAGGATAAGCTCGAAGGCAAGATCGAGCAGTATGAAACGCAGCGCGCCAAAGTCGCCGACCGTCTGGAACTGGTCGACCTCGCCCGCAGCGATCTGCATGGCTCGCGAGCAGATCTGGAATTGAAGTTGACGGAGAAGCGAGAAGCCTACGCTGCCGAATACAACAAACTCGCGGCCAAGAAAGGCGCGCAGGAGGAGAAAAAAGCGCTGCTGAGCAACGCGGACTATTACGTTCCGTCGCAAGAGTTGCTCCGCTTCCAAAGCGTGCTCTCCGACTGGGGCATTGATGCGATGCTCGGCTCTCAGTGGTTGCAAGGGCAGGAGCCATCCCTGCGCGAACAGCAGGTCCGCACCAACCCGATGCTGCCTTACGCACTCCTGCTCGCCGATCCCGACATGCGCAAACTCCGCGACCCGCGTCTGGACTGGGAAGGTCTGTATCTCGAAAGCCTGATCCCGCTGCTGACGATTCCCGGACTCGTAGATGAAGGCTCCACAGCTAGCGACAGTTTGACCAGCGACTCCGCAGGTTCAAGCTCAGCAGGTTCAGGCTCTATCTCCCGAGGGGAACGTGCCGCAGGCACAGGGGCCCTCGTATCCCTTGGCACCGACACCGCCTATCTCTCCCTGCACGGCGGCTACTCTCCGTTCCTCTCGCAGGAAGCGTTGGATCGCCGCCGCGCCGCGCTGGATGCAGAGATGGCAACCCTCGTGGAGACGATGGACGTCGTGGAGAAATCCCGCCGCCACATCGAGCAAGTAGCGGACGAACTCGGACGCTTTTTTGACGCCTACAAAAAGAACCCGATGATCGACTGGCAGACCAAGCGCGACGCCCTGCAGCTCAAAGTGGCGGAGAAAAACGAAACCATCACCACCCTCACCACGCGCATCACCGACTTGCGCACTGAGATCTCCGATGCCAAGAAAGCGGTCAAGGAGACCCAGGAACAACTGATCACCCTCCGCGACCAACTGCGCGTCCTCGACCCGCTCGCCACGCTGGCGTCCGAGCGCGCCGACAAGGAAGCAGCCCGCAAAGCCGGTGAGGAGCAGGCCGAAACGCTCCAAGCGCAACTCAAAGACCAAGCCCGCATCCGCCACGAAGCCCGCGACCAAGAGACCCGGATCATCCCGGCGATCTACGCGCTCGAATCGGAAGAGGCGCTTTTGAAAAAGGAACGCGAGCAATACCTTGGTTCCGCAGAGATCACCGCCCTGCCGCCAGAGGAAGGTCTGACCTATGACACTGTCTCCGGCAAGCTGGACTCTCTCGAAGGTCTGCTCGCCCAGAAATCGGTCGGGCGCGACGAACTGGTGCGTCTGATCCAGAATCACGAAGAGTCGGTTCGCGACAACCAAGCGTACATCGACGAACAGAACATCAGTGCCGAAGACCTCGCCTCGCACAACTCCGCGCCCCCGGCGTCGGAACTCAAATTCTGGGAAGTCAAGCTCAAGGAATCCCGCACCGAGCAAAAACAGGTCAACACTGAACGCACTGACCTGCAAGCCGACCAGAAAAAAATCGAAGGCAAGATCGAAACCGAGGAGAAAAAAGTCAAAAAAGACTTCGACCGCGCCCCGTTCGCCTACGGCGACTCCGTCGATCTAGGAGCCGAACGCGACGCCCTCAAACAACTGCTCTCCGACCTCTGGAACCAGCGCAAGTCCAACGAACAAGCGCTGGACGAGATTCAAAAAAGCCGCGAAGAGGCGAAAACGCTTTTACAAAAAGCGGACACGTTGCTCTCCGCATACTCCATTGAGACGCAAGCCCGCGACCTCCCCGAGGACCGTGCGCAGAAGCTCGAAGTCGATCCGACCGCGATCGTCACCGAACTCGACAAATCCCTGCAACGCACGGCGAAACAGACGGAGGAGCGCCGCCGCGAGATGGAGGATGAGTTCTTCCGCTTCGAGCGCTCGATCGACAAGTACGAGTCCAAGATCGTTCAGAAATTCATCCGCTCTGTCATCGACTCCAAAGCCGAGGGCGACATGTCCGATATCGAACAAGTGCGCCCGGTGTTTGAAAAGTGCTTCGAGATGATGCGGCTGTACGTCGAGAAGGCCAACCTCGAACGCCAAGAGCTCGAAGAGGCGAAGGAAGAACTCGTTCACCGCTGCCTCCAACACGCCGAGCGCGTGTACGACAACCTCAAACAGATCGCCCAGTATACCAAGATCGACTACCGTGGCAAAAAAGTCCAAGCGATCGACATCCAACTCAAAGACAAGTGGGAATCTCCCGTCGGCTTGAAACTGATGTCGCAGTACCTGCACGCGCTGACCGAGGAACTGCAGCAAAAAGTCAGCAAAGGCGAGGATGAGGATGACGTCGAGAAGTGGTTGACCGTCAAACTCTCCTCCAAACACCTGCTGAACGTCGTCGCCCCGATCTCGGAGGCGCGCATCAAAGTCTTCAAGCCGCAGCAGGTGCCAGGGGAGAAAGTGCGCTATGACCATTGGTCGGAGATCATGAAGTGGTCGGGTGGTGAGCAGTACACCGGATGCTTCGCGATGTTCATCGCCGTGCTCTCCTACTTGCGGGCGAAGATGTCCGGCCTCGACAACGCATCCAAAGTGTTGCTGGCCGACAACCCGTTTGGCGTCGTCTCGTCACCGCATCTGTTGCAGGTGATCTTCCAACTCGCTCGCGTCAACCGCGTGCAGATGATCTGCCTGTCTGACCACAACAAGCAATCGATCTACGACCTGTTCGAAGTCGTGTACTCGCTGAAACTGGTCGCCGCGATGGGTCGCTCCGTGATCCAATCGAGCGAACGTCGACCGGAGAGCGTGATGGAAGCCGGATTTTATGAGATCGATTTTGATCAGGAAGTGGAGACGGAACAGAAAAGTCTCTTGCTGTAGAGAAAAAGCACCGCCATACGCGGTGCTTTTTTTCGTAGGAGTCTCAAAAAGTACGGCAGAGTCAGTATAATAGATAGATGGATAGTTGGTAGGGGGGAGTGGTTAATACGTATGAGTAACACTCTTGGATGCAACATCAGATCATTCCGACTTGCCAAAGGGATGCGGCAAGAGGAGCTGTGTGAGGGAATTTGCAGTGTCAGCCAGCTCTCGAAGATTGAGAACGGCAAAGTACAGCCCAAGGACGAACACGTACAGGCGATCGCCAAACGGCTGGGGATGTCAGTCAAGCAGCTTCAAGTCACAGAAGCACGACGTGACCAGATCGAGCAAGAGATGAAGTTTGCGATCCAAGCGAGCAAGTCCAATCATGAACGACAGGCGATCACCCTGATCGAGAAAGTAATCGAGGAAGCGCGGAACTTCGGGTATGAGGACCTGTGTGCAGAAGCGATGTACCAGCAGATTCATTTCTATGACAACCTGGGGGAGTGGCCGCAAGTGATCCGACTCTCCCAAGAGATGTTGACATCGGGGATGGGGTTGGAACCGGGGCTTTCGTTAGATCTATGGGGAGAATTGGGAACCGCGCACTACTACAGCGGCAACCTGAACGAAGCGTTTCGCTGTTACGCACGGCAGGAGGGCTTGATCGATGGAATCTCGACAGATCATCCCCAAGCCTTGCGGATTTACATAGGCTACGTGGCCAACCAATACTTCATGCGGCGCTATCGGGAGGTCCTCTTCTACTGTGAGAAGGCGATGCCGCTGGCGATTGCTTCCCAACGGCATATCTACAGATGGCGCCTCAGCAACATCATCGCGTTGTCGTTGAACCGACTGCGGGAAGATCCGCAACGTCGCTACGAGCTGTTGGAGAGTTCCTTGCAAGAAGCTGAGCAAAATGGCAACATCGCTGAGGCCAGTCAATACGCAAACAACTTAGGAGCACTGTACTATTGGGACCAAGATTATGACAATGCCCAACGCTATCAAGAGTTGTGCATTCGCTATTATGATCTGGTCACCGATGCATTCATAGATACGTATCGTCGAGAACCGTATTACCAGTTGGCCAGTGGGTTTATTCAAAAGGGTCAGTATGACCAAGCCAAGCAGATCGTCGAGAAGTTGCGCGAACTCTGCAAAGGGAGAATCGATTCCTACATGTACAACGCCCGCATCCCGCAGTTGGAAGCGGAAATTGCGCGCGTGGACGGACGTTGGCAAGAACAGGTGCAATCCCTCAAGCAGGCCTTGGAGATCTACGAACGCCATCATGTGTACTTCGAAGCGCAAGAGACGGCGATCCGGCTCGCGGAAGTGTTGGAGGGGCGAGGAGAACTGTCGGAGGCGCTCCAGATGTACAGACGAGCGGTCTCCTACCAACAAAAGCTGGAAGAGACTCGCTTGCCGATGACCATCTAGTGGCAAGGCTCGACGAATAGATGTGCGCTCGCGCTCGTGGTTACCGAAAGGAAGAATAGCGATGATACCCGTGCATGAACTCAGTCCCTACATCGGTGAAAACCTGAAAAAGTACCGCCTCGCAAACGGCATGCGCCAAGAAGAGCTCTGTGAGGGCGTTTGCAGTGTCAGCCAGCTCTCCAAGATTGAGAATGGCAAAGCGCAGGTCAAAGCGGAGCACCTAAAAATCATGGCCGAACGCCTCGGTGTCACGGTGGAGCAGTTGATGACCACAGATGCGATCCACGATGAGCTGCGCGACCAGATCGAGTTGACCAAAAAAGCGACCGTCGCTCGCAACTATGCACAGGCCTACGAGCTGATCCGTTCCGTCATCACCCGCGCCCAAGCAAACGGTTACCAAGACCTGCACGCCGAAGCGGTGCTCTACGAGTGTTACCTGCTGAGCACGACCGACCGCAACTGCCAGGCCGCACTGCTCAAACTGCGCGAGACCTTGACGGACGGCGGTGAGTTCGACCCGATCACCCGCGCAGACCTGCTGATTGAGTATGGGCGCATCTATGCTTGCAGCGGCGACCTCGTGGAAGCGTTCCGCCAGTACTTACAGGCGGATACGCTTTTGCAACATCTCCAGCCAATCGCGGACGATCACTATGCGCAGGTGCTCGATCGCCTCAGCACCTGCATGTTCGATCTGCAGAACTGGCACAGCGGATATCGTTACGCAGAACGTTGCGCTCAGATCGCAACCGCACGGAACTTGCGCCACCAACGCTTGCGTTCCCTCGCGATGCAGGCCACGTATGCCAGCAAACTCGGCCGGTCGGAGGAAGCGAAGCGACTCCTCGAAGCCAGCTTGCAGGAAGCGGTGGACTACCAATTCATCCACGAGATCGCGGTGCTGGAGAACAATCTGGGCTGCTGGTACTTGGAGCAGGGAGAGCTCGACACCGCCCACCAGTGCTTGCAGCGCTCGATGACTGCGTTCCAACAGCTCGACAATCCTGCTGTGCTGTACCAGCCGCTGTTGAACCTCGCGGAGTGGGCACAAAAAGCGGGCAACTACGAGCACAGTCTGCAATTCGCCCAGCGGGCGTTGGACTTGGTACACGCCAGCAGCCTGCCCGGTCCCGCTTATCTGATCGAAGGTCGCATCCTGACCATGAACGCGAAAAGCTACGAGTTGCTCGGCGACCCTGAGCGCAAGACCGCGCTCTATGAACAGGCGCTCAACCTCTACGACCAGAACCGCGCAATCATCCCGGCGTATGAAGTCTGCGTCACGCTCGCGGAGCACTGCTACGAACGCAATGACCCTCGCGCCCTCAGCTTGTACAAGCAAGCGGTCGGCTACAACCGCACCATTCACGAACTCGGTGTCAAAAAGTAAATCATCTACCCGGCGATGACAGAGTGCGTTCGCAACGCAACTCTGTCATTTTTTTATATTCTATAAAAAACATTAGACAAGTATTAATAAGTGTAGTACCATATTATCTATAGAGAATGAATACAATGTCCCTTTGGATAAATAATCACTTTCGCAGGAAGGGGTTCTGTTACAGATGAAACGTGTGCGCTTGTGGATGACGGTGCCTTGTCTGGTTGCACTGCTCGGCGTGTCAGGTTGCGGGGAGCGTGCAGACAGTGCGGCTACAGTTGTGGCGCAATCGACCACGCAGGGCACCACGAGTTCGGCCCCGGCCAAGACACTGTTCCATTTCAGCAAAGCAGATTCGAAGTCGCTGGCGGAGAACGTGCTCTGGGACTACCTAGACGCGCTAGATCGCCAAGACCTCGACAAAGTGATGGACATGATGAACGTCGAAATGCAGGGTGTGTATCAGATGGACGATCGCATCGCGCTGCGCAACTTCAAGTCGGTCAAGGTCAAGCGCATCTATGATATGACCGCTCAGGCTCCGAAGTCGGACCAGTATGTCGAGGCGCACTATTTCTACGTGGAAGTTGATTACACCTTGAATCACCTGCTGGAAGACAACGACAAAGATGGCGAGAACTACCGCATGGGTGTCATCGCCCGCGAGACGCAAGACTCACCTTATAAAGTGGTGGAATATTCGCACGTTCCGAAACTCAAGGAAGTGTCGGCCGACACCCCGGACACACCAGGTCAATCGGTCGCGCCCCCGCAGAATCCGTCCCAGATGATTGAAGGGGCCCGCAAATAAGTACAAGTTTCCAGTCTATGGACTGGAGAAAAATATAAGAAACAGAAAAAGGGAGCGAATAACATGAAAAAGGCATCTGCCCTGTTGTTGATGACTGCAGCACTGTCCCTCGTGGCTACCTCCGCGATGGCATCTCCGGCTGTAAAAGAAGTGAAGCAAAAAGACGGTACGGTCCGCCTCGACGTGCAAGAACGTCCGTCCAACGGCACACCGGAAGCACAGCAAGAAACCAAGTTGGTTGTTGACCCGCAAGGCGTGACCGCTGCGGCCTACACCATGCCGTCCTCGATCCGCGTTGGGATCCGTGCGAACAACAGCACCGCGAACCCGATCAGTTCCGTGTCTGTCGTTCCGTGGTATAACTACAACATCGACGTGCTCCCGAACGAGTGGATCGCTTCCTGGCCGGCACAATCGCTGAATGCAGGCGCGATCGCAGTCAAGATGTATGCATGGTATCATATCCTTCATCCGAAATACTCCACCTGCGATGTTGACAACACCGTCAACTCCCAAGTCTACAAGCCGAACTCCCGCATCGCGAAGAGCACGACGGCTGTTGACACCATGTCGGGCATCGGCATCCTGAAAAGCGGTGTCATGTTCGAAACCCAATACCGCGCAGGGTCCTACGACTCTTCGATCCCGGGCACGAACATCATGTCCCAGAACGGTACCCACTACTACGCAGACCTTGGCAAAACTTGGTCTTGGATGACTTCCTACTACTACCCGGGTTCCGCTACCTTCACCTACTAAGATCGAAAAAAGTCCCTCGCTCAGGCGAGGGACTTTTTTTATGCGCTTTTCTATTCGCTTTTCTTTTTCTTGGGCTTGGTTTTGCGCTTGGAGAGCCGGACTTTGACGACCGTCTCCGTCTGGGTGTGCTTGGAGATCATGTCCGGGGTGAGTTTGCCTTGTGAGGTGAGGATCGAGTAGTCGAACGGCGTTTTCAGCTCGTCCTTGGCGATCAGCAGTTCGTTGGCGAGCGAGTCCTTGTCGAACACGTCCTTCACGTAGGCTTTCTTGGCGAGCACGGCGAACTCCCCGTTGGGAAGCGGCAGAACCAGATCGTCCTCGATGTCTTCGAGTCCTTCAAAAAACGCTTCGATCTCTTCGAACAGCAATTTGTTCTCTTCCTTGCGTTCCTTCTCGATCTCTTTGTTCTGGAAGTAGCGCAGGATCTTGTCTTCAAGTTCGAGCTTTTTACGTTCCGCTTTCTCTACGGTCAACTCTTCGATCATCTCAGCCATGCTATGTTCACTCCTAGTGAGTTATTTTACGGAAAAAGTGCCCCTCTCATCATAAACGATAGAGCCTTGCGAGGAAATAGGCTGGACACAGGTTCCTACCAGATGACAAACTTTTCATTTTTATTTGCAAATAAAAACTTTACTTAAGAAAAGAATTGTTGTATATTTGCAGATGTTATAATAATGAGAGTGAGGAATCGTTGTGCGAGGAACCTATCGAATCGTAAATTGCCTTGTATTGGCAACGAGTTTGATCTGGAGCAGCAGTGGAGTTGCAGGAGCATTGACTTTGGAGAATGCCGGCTTTGAGTCGTACACCACGGGAAATGGTGTCGCGGACAAGTGGGTGGCGTACCAGCCGTCCACAGCCACAGGGAGCTATCGGGTGGTGAATTCGCCCGTTCAGGAAGGGTCGCAGGCGCAGCGATTTGAATTCCGCGACATGAATCAAATTCAGCGGGCGCACATCGACCAGTTTTTTGACATTGATCCGGGAGCGGAGTATGAGATCTCCGGGTATTTCAATGTGGAGAGCTTGACGCGATCGCAGATTCAATTGGCGATCGATTATTTTGATGCGGCGGGCACTCTGATCGACAGCAACGTGACGAACCAGAGCCAGCTCACGAACGGCTATGTCCGGCTGCAAACGATCAAGGTCGCCAACTTGCAGGCGGTGAAGTGCCGCATCTCTGTGATCCTGCTCGCAACCGCAGATGATGCGTCAGGCGCGTTCACCGTTGACCAATTCGCTCTGCGCAAGACCAATGGTGCGTTGGTCAATCCTGGATTCGAGGAATATCATGGCATGTACGAAGTGGCGGATAGCTGGCGATTCGGGTACAGCCCGCGGGCCACGCTGGCCCAGAAGGTCGTGAGTTCCCCGGTCGCATCTGGCGTACGGGCGCAAAAAGTGTCGGCTGCAGGGTTGCCCTATTGGGGCTATTCACATGTCGTGCAAGTGGTCACCGCACGAGAAGGTGTCAGCTATACGGTGGGCGGGAAATTCAACATCGCAGAACTTAATGGTTCCAAAGCCCAACTCTACGTCGACTACTATGACGCGAACTACAAACACCTCGGCTCCGACTACACGGATCGGACGACGACCACCAACGGGTATGTACTGGTGCAAAACAAAACGACGGCTCCGAAGAACGCCGCGTTTTTGCAGGTGTGGACGTTGTTGCGCGCAACGGCGGACAACGGCGCGGGCACGATCTATGTAGATGATGTGAGCGTTGTGGGAAGCACCGACCTCCCGCTGGAGCAACCGATCATCGATCTGACCCCGATGACCAGTTCCACCAAGTTACCTGTGGTGGCAGGAGCCGTGGGCGAGAGCGCTTGGTTGCTTGGATATGACTTCCAAACTCCGACCGTCGTCCGGGAGTACGAGCTGTCGCCGATCCTCAATTTTGCGCAGTCTAACACACCGAATTCGTGGACGTTCGAAGGTTTTGACGGCGCCAATTGGCAGGTGCTCGACACCAAGACGGGGATGACCGAATGGAACGGCATCTCGGCCAAGAAGTTCCCGATCGCCAACAAGCAGGCGTACTGGCAGTACCGGTTGAATGTAACCGCTAACAACGGGGACACGCAGGTGCTCGATTTGCGCAACGTGAACATGCATGGATACTACGCTCGTCCGATCACCCCACAAGGCGTGTGGAATTCGGCAAAAGGCGATGGCACGATCACGCTGTCGTGGACTCCAGCCAATGGCGTGACAGGCTACAACATCTACCAAGATGAGAAATTGGTCAAGCGGGTGTCTGGAAACGTCACGACGGCGACCTTGACGAATTTGACCAACAACAAGGTCTACCATTACACAGTAAGCGCCGTCAATGGTACCGGCGAGTCGTTGAAATCGCAGGATGTGTTGGCGATGCCGTACATGGTGGCGCGAGGGTTGAAACCGCTCGTGAGCAGCGGGTGGGGTGGAAACTGCGCGACGGCGACGATCAATTTTGACTTCCAAAAACCGACGGTGGTGCGCGAATATACTTGGGTGCCGGGCAATGATGCGAAACGAACACCGAAAAAGTGGACGTTCGAAGGCTTTGATGGAACCGCTTGGATCGTGCTGGACCGGCAGAGCGATCTCCCGAGCTTGCCGAGCAATACGCGTCGCTACTTCACGCTCGACAACACGCAGAGCTTCCTCAAGTACCGAATCAACAACTCAGGCACGGCGGGAGACCCGGCATATCTGCGACTGCACGACATTCAACTGATTGGTGAGTAAGGCAACTGATAAGCGAGTAAGGCAAAAGCACCCGGATGCGGGTGCTTTTATTTTTTATCGTTGCAAGAGTAAGAGAGATTCAATGCCATTTAGTTCAATTTCAACATTTCATTTAGCTCTGGTTTGTTATATATTGTAATCTAAGTGATGAATATCGAGATGAGGAGTGATTCCTATTTTAGCAAAAAGAATCTTGAGTTGCCTTGCTTTGGCATCGGGTCTCTGGTTCGGTGGAGCACAAGTCGCAGGAGCCGCGCTGTTGAACAATCCGGGCTTTGAGTTGAATGTGCAGCAGGGGGATGTGGCGGACAGTTGGTTGACCGTTCCACCGCCTGTCGCCAACGGGAACTTTAAAGTCGTAACGACGCCCGTTCACGAGGGGGTCCGCGCCCAACAGTTTGCGTTTAGCGGTTTGAGCCAAGACCAGACGGCCGCTATCGAGCAGACGTTCTCAATCGACCCTGGCTCTGAGTATGAACTCTCGGGCTACTTCAATATCCAGAGCCTCTTCCATGCACAGGTGCAGATGAAACTTGATTATTTTGATGTGGCCGACAACCTCGTGGACAGCAACGTCACGATCCAGACGGCTACGACCAGCGGGTACGCGCGCCTGCAAACTATCAAGGTCGCCAAAACAAACGCGGTGAAGTGCCGTGTCACGGTGAATCTGACCGCTACAGGTGACGCAGGGGCAGGGACGTTTACCGTCGACCAATTCGCTATGCGCAAGTCGAACGCGTACATCGTCAACCCTGGGTTCGAGACCTACAATGGGATGTACAACGTAGCGGATACGTGGCGAGTTGGGTACAGCCCGAACGTACAGACCGATTATCAGGTGGTGAATTCTCCGGTTTTCTCCGGTTCGCGGGCGCAGAAAGTCTCTGCCTCAGGTCTGCCGAATTGGGGATTTGCACATGTCACCCAAACGGTCACAGCGCAACAGGACGTTGCGTACACCGTGACCGCCAAACTGAATGTCGCAGAGCTGACGGATGCTAAAGTCCAACTGTACGTCGATTACTTTGACGCAAACTACGAATTCCTGGGTTTCGATTCCGGTGAAATGGAACAAACGACTATCACGAATGGATTCGTTGTGCTCAGGAATGAATCCACAGCGCCTGAGCATGCAGCGTTTCTACAGGTCTGGGCGCTGTTGCGCTCCACGTCGGAGGACGGTTCTGGCACGTTTTACGTGGATGACATCAACGTACAAGCAAGCACGGACTATCCACCTGAGCAGCCGATCGTTGATTTGATCCCGACGATGACCTCGAACACGGCTCCACAGGGGGCGGTACTGGTGGACCCGATTACAAACAGCGGCAACGCCTTCCACTTATTTGATAGCATCGGTACTTCGGTCGGGGGTACTTATGTCCACACTTTGCCCACGGGAACGATCGGATATGACTTTAAAACACCGACGGTCGTGCGAGAGTACACGATTCAGCCGGTAAACTACTTAAATCGTACACCTAAGAAATGGACGTTTGAAGGCTTTGACGGTAGCGATTGGAACGTGTTGGATGCCCATTCTGGTGTCAGTGATTGGGTGAGCAACACGAACAAGACATACCAGATCTCCAACATGCGGGCCTACTGGAAGTATCGACTTAACATCACAGAGAACAATGGGGACCCAAATTACCTCTACCTGAATGAAGTGTATATGAACGGTTACTTTGCCAAACCGGTTACACCACTAAACTTGTCGAATACGAGTAACGGAGATAGCAAAGTGATTTTGACTTGGTCTTCGGTCATCGGGGTTACTTCCTACAATGTGTATCAAGACGACAAACTTGTACAAATCGTACCGGGCAATTCCACAACGGCGACGCTGATGGGGTTGGAAAACGGTAAGGTTTATCATTACAGGGTATCGGCAGAGAATGGTTCAGGAGAATCATTGCTCTCAAAAGAAGTCTTGGCCATGCCGTATGTCAACACGCAATGGCTGAACCCGATCATGACTTCGAACACGTCGCCGTTGGGTGCGGTGACGACGAATCCGAGTAACGTCACAGCATATCTTTTGTTTGATCATAACGACGCCAACTCCATCTCGCTTGCTGGGAGAAAGGGAATCATCGAGTATGACTATCAGACTCCCACACGGATTCACGAGTACACGATGATGCCGCTCCCAGGGTATCCGACACGGATGCCGAAATCGTGGACATTTGAAGGATTTAACGGGACAGACTGGGTGGTCCTTGATACTCAGCAAAATGTCACGCCGTGGACCGTATCGAGGAAATACTTCACATTCCAAAACGATCTCGTCTTCTCCAAGTATCGCCTGAACATCACGGAAAACAATGGCGATGCTAGCTACTTGACGATGAGCGAGATCCAACTGCTTGGTACTTACGAGACTCCCGCCATGCCGAAAGGGTTGTGGAATACAGACAATGGCGACGGCAAAGTGAGCCTGCAATGGCAAGGCGTGAACGGCGTCACCGAATACCATATCTACCAAGATGGTGAACTTGTGCTGACGACC
>NZ_QGGL01000007.1:0-130991 GCF_003148565.1 Tumebacillus permanentifrigoris | reverse complement strand
GACAATGGCGACGGCAAAGTGAGCCTGCAATGGCAAGGCGTGAACGGCGTCACCGAATACCATATCTACCAAGATGGTGAACTTGTGCTGACGACCCCTGCGGGCACCACCACGGCAACGTTGACCGGCCTGACCAACAACCAAGTCTACCGCTTCAGCGTCAGTGCGGCGAATGCGATTGGCGATTCACTCCACTCTGCCGAAGTACTGGCTATGCCGTATAACAACGACCAATGGCTGAACCCGATCATGACTTCGAACACGTCGCCGTTGGGTGCGGTGACGACGAATCCGAGTAACGGCACAGCGTATCTGTTGTTTGATCATAACGACGCCAACTCCATCTCGCTTGCTGGGGGAAAGGGAATCATCGAGTATGACTATCAGACTCCCACACGGATTCACGAGTATACGATGATGCCGCTCCCAGGGTATCTGACACGGATGCCGAAATCGTGGACATTTGAAGGGTTTAACGGGACAGACTGGGTGATCCTTGATACTCAACAAAATGTGACACCGTGGACCGTATCGAGAAAATACTTCACGTTCCAAAACGATCTCGTCTTCTCCAAGTATCGCCTGAACATCACGGGAAACAATGGCGATGCTAGCTACTTGACGATGAGCGAGATCCAACTGCTTGGTACTTACGAGACTCCCGCCACGCCGAAAGGGTTGTGGAATACGAACAATGGCGACGGCAAAGTGAGCCTGCAATGGCAAGGCGTGAACGGCGTCACCGAATACCATATCTACCAAGATGGTGAACTTGTGCTGACGACCCCTGCTGGCACCACCACGGCGACGTTGACTGGCCTGACCAATAACCAAGTCTACCGCTTCAGCGTCAGTGCGGCGAATGCGATTGGCGATTCACTTCACTCTGCCGAAGTACTAGCTATGCCGTATAACAGCGTACAGTGGCTGAATCCGATCATGACTTCGAACACGTCGCCATCGGGTGCGGTGACGACGAGTCCGAGTAATGGGACCGCGTATTATTTGTTCGATCATAATGACACCAACTATATAACGCTTGCTGGGAGAATTGGAACCATCGAGTATGACTATCAGACTCCCAAGGCGATTCACGAGTATACGATGATACCGTACCAAGGGTATCTGACAAGGATGCCAAAATCGTGGAAATTTGAAGGGTTTAACGGCACAGACTGGGTGGTCCTCGACACCCAACAAAATGTGTCGTCATGGACAACTGGGACTCGGAAATACTTCACCATCCAAAACGACCTGTTCTTCTCCAAATATCGCCTGAACATCACCGAGAACAATGGCGATATCAACTTCTTGACCCTGAGTGAGATCCAATTCCTTGGGAATTAGGGCGTGGTCTCAACAGTATGACCACCACTTCACGGACACCAAGCAACTCGAAAAAACCTCCCAGACTTCTCTGGGAGGTTTTTTCACCTTTTCGCTGCTAGGTGCGTATCTTGTAAACCCGTGATAGAATCATCTACGGAAGAGTTTATTTCGAACGCATGCAGATAGGAGTTTTTTCTAATGAATTCTATAGAGACGTTACAACTGCAAGTCCGTCACGAACGCCTCGGCGAGCGCCTCGGACAGATTGCAGCCGAGATGGAACGCACCGGCGACACGACACACGCAACCAAGATGCGCGACTTGTTGAGCAAACTCGAAGCGGGCGAATTCGCCATCGCATTCTGCGGGCACTTCTCCGCCGGGAAATCCACGATGATCAACACGCTGCTCGGCGCTGAGATCCTGCCGTCCAGCCCGATCCCGACCTCCGCGAACGTCGTGAAGATTCACGGCGGGGCGTCCTATGCCCGCGCCTACCTCACCGATGGTGACTATCTCGAATTCGACGTCGCCACGGACTTGGAGAAAATCAAAAACTACGCGGTCGACGGCACCACCGTCGAATCGATTGAGATTGCACACCCGTCCGACCTGCTCGCCCCGAACCTGTCTGTGATGGACACACCGGGCATCGACTCCACCGACGACGCGCACAAAGTGGCAACCGAATCGGCGCTGCACCTCGCGGACGCCGTGCTCTATGTCATGGATTACAACCACGTCCAATCGGAGTTGAATTTTTCCTTCACCAAGACGCTAAAGGATCGTGGCAAGCCCGTGTTCCTCGTCGTCAACCAGATCGACAAGCACATGGACTTTGAGCTGTCGTTTGACGACTATCGAGAGAGCGTCATCGAAGGCTTCGGCAACTGGGGCATCGAACCGGACGGTCTCTTTTTCACCACGTTGCAGGAACCCGATCACGAGGAGAACATGTTCGCGGCGCTGCATGAGAAACTTGGTGAGCTGTTCGCCAGCACCGATACCCTGCTGGTAAAAAGCGTCGTGTCCTCCGCGGCCTACCTGATCGACGAGCACCGCAAAGTGCAAGCGGCGGCGAACACCGAACAGCGCGTGGCGTTGGAAACTTCGCTCGACGCGGTGGAGGATGCGGACGAATTGCTCGCCAACGCCGACCTCGCTCGTCAGCAATTGCACCAGTTGCTCGCCGCACCGGATGAATTGGAAACAAGTCTGAAAAAGGAGATCAACACCCTCCTCGACAATGCCAAGATCACGCCGTTCCAGACGACCGAATTGGCGGGGCACTACCTCAAAAGCCGCAAACCGGGCTTCAAAGTCGGCTTCCTGTTCGCAGCAGGCAAGACCCAGCAGGAGATCCAAAACCGCCTACAGGCGCTGTACGAGGACTTCGCGGAGAAAGTCAAAGCCAACATCGATTGGCACATCCGCGAACTGCTGGTGAAAGTGCCGGAATCGTTTGGCGTGCGCAACGAATCCTACGCGAAGTCGGTCTACGAGGCGTTCAACGTCTCCTATGGCCCGGAAACTCTCGCAGCGGTGGTCAAGGAAGGCGGCCTCTCCTCCGACGAGTACATGTACCAGTACGCCAAGGACATCGCCGCCGAAGTCAAATCGCTCTATCGTCGCGAAGCCCTGTGCTTCCTCGACCTCGCCGTCCAGAGCGCCAGAGCCCAAGCGGAGGAAAAAGGCGCTGATCTGCGCCGGCAATGTGACGCCGCCGCCGACTTGTTGGCAGCCAAGGAAGCCCTGCAAGCGCTCGAAACGTCTGAAAAAGAGTACGTAGCACGCCTCCTGCGCGTGTTGACTGGGGAAGGGGAATAACGCTCAGATGGAAGATTTCAAGTCTCAACTAGGTCAAACGGCCGCCCGCCTGCGCACGGCGGCCGAAGTGACCGCCCAACTCACGGGCCTGAAGTCGATGGCACAAGGCATGCGCACACGGGCGGATCGACTGGAACAGAACCTGTTCACCGTGGCGCTTTTCGGTGCGTTCTCCGCAGGCAAGTCGTCTTTTGCCAACGCGTTGATGGGCGAGATGGTCCTGCCGGTCTCACCGAACCCGACCACCGCTGCGATCAACAAAATTCTGCCGCCGACCGACGAGTTTGCACACGGCAGCGTGCGCGTGAAGATCAAGACGGAGCGCGATATCACCTTGGATGTACAGCAGTCGCTCGCTGTATTTGGCCTGTCCGCAGCGTCGCTCGACGCCGCACTGGACGAGATCACCAAGCTCGACCCGTCGCAAGTGTTGTCCACCGCCAAGCCGCACTTTAGTTTCTTGCGCGCAGTCGCCAAAGGGCTGGCTCCGATCCGTGAACATCTCGGCCAGGAATTGCGCGTCGACATGAAGGAGTTCAAATCGTTCGTGGCCAAGGAGGAGAAAGCCTGCTTCGCGGAGTGGATCGAACTCTACTACGATTGCCCGCTGACTCGCCAAGGCATCACCTTGGTCGACACGCCGGGAGCGGATTCGATCAACGCCCGCCACACAGGCGTCGCCTTCAATTACATTAAAAACGCGGACGCAGTCCTTTTTGTCACCTACTACAACCACGCCTTCTCCAACGCCGATCGCGACTTCCTGACACAGCTCGGGCGGGTGAAGGATACGTTTGAAATGGACAAGATGTTTTTCGTCGTCAACGCCTCCGACTTGGCGAAGGACGAGGAGGAACTGCGCGGCGTCGTCGAGCATGTCCGCAAAAACCTCGTCGCCTGCCAGATCTCGATGCCGCGCATCTACCCGGTGTCTTCGCAGACCGCACTGCTCGCCCGCCTGCATGAGAAGGGGCAACTGGCAGGGTCGGCTGAGAAAGTCTACCGCCAGCGCACGAACAGCGGCGAGGGTGAACTGATGCCTGGAAGTGAGGCGCTCACGCTCTCCGGCCTGCGCAGGTTCGAGCAGGACTTCCTCTCGTTCACGATCCAAGAACTGACCCAGATCGCCGTCAAATCGGCGGTCTCCGAGATTCGCCGCGCCGTCACCACACTGGATGACTTGATCTCGACCGCCAACGAGGACGAATCGGTGCGCACGGAGAAACGGCTTGCGACCGACACAGCGAAGCAACAAGCGCTCGCCGGCGTACACAAAGTCGATACCTCCGCCGAGGAACGTGCTGTGGAGAAAGAGATCGACGAACTGATCTACTACGTCAAGCAGCGGCTGTTCTTCCGCTTTGGCGACATGTTCAAGGAAGCGTTCAACCCCGCTGTGCTCCAAGACGACGGGCGCGATCTGAAAAAGGCACTCCGTTCGTCGCTCGACGAACTCGTGCGCTACATCGGCTACACGCTGGGCCAAGAGATGCGGGCGACGGCACTGCGCATCGAGAAGCATGTCAACCACAGCGCCAAGCGTCTCGCAGATCGCATGGCAGACGCTGTGCGCGAATCCGCGCCGAAATTGGAGCTGAAACCGTTCCAGCCGCACACCTTTGAGACGCCGGAGTTTGAGGAAGAACTCCCGACATACCGCGCCGAGGACTACCAAGCGACGCTCTCGTTGTTCAAGTCCGCCAAGGACTTTTTTGAGAAAAACGGCAAGCAGTCGATGCAGGAAGCACTGGACAAGCAGTTGCAAGCGCCCGTGCAAACCTACCTCGACGAAGCGGGCCACCGTTTCAAAGACCTCTACACCGCCGCTCTGCTGACTGCCGTAGCGGACGGCAAACAGGGCGTTGCGTCCGATGTGGAGGAATACTTCGCCGGGATTCTCGAAGCGCTCTCAGCAAAAGTCGATGTGGAGAAACTCAGCCATTCCCGTGACGTGTTGTCTCATTTACTTGCATAGGAAAAAAAGGATCACTGCCTGTTGCGGGTGATCTCATCAGGGCGACCACCTCGCCAAAAAGCGAACACCCACCAGCGATGGTGGGTTTTTTATTTTGTGATTAAAACCTTATTGAATCATAACTTTCCGTGTGCTATCATGGATCTTACATACATTCAAATATGTGCTAACTATCCTGTAAGAGATCACAAAAGATCACAAGAGGGGAAGGGTTGCCGATGCAAGGAAGCAGAGGCACGACCAGCAAGGGTTGGAAATTGGCGCTGGCAATCGGCGCAGGTTTCGCGATCACCGGATGGTTCACCGTGACACCTGCACACGCGGAGGACAGCAAGTTCATTGAGATGAACACGTTGTCGGAGCAACAGCTCTCCGCACGAGTGGCAGAAGTTCTCGCTGATCCGACCACATTTACAGCGGGCGATCTGATCGTCAAGTACAAGCCGGGCACGGATGCCACCCAGATCGCCAACAAGCACGCGGCGTCTGTCAGCAAGAAAAACGCCAATTTGCGCCTCGGCAAGTTGAAAGTGAACAACGCCGCGCTCAAGCAAACTTACATGGACCTCGTGCGCGACCCCGAAGTGGAGTACGTACAACCGAACTATAAATACAGCCTGTCCGCAACGTCGAACGACCCGAACTACTCGGCGCAATGGTCGCTGCCGAGAATGCACGTCCCCGAAGCATGGGGCTATAGCAAAGGCGATTCCTCGATGGTGATCGCGGTCGTCGATTCTGGCGTCCGCACCGACCACCCAGACCTCGCCGCCAGCCTGTTGCCAGGTATCAACACGATCACCAACGACAGCAACGTCAATGACGACAACGGGCATGGCACGCATGTCTCGGGGATCGCAGCCGGGATCATCGACAACGGCGTAGGCATCTCCGGTGTCGCCGGGAAAGCCAAAATCCTGCCGATCAAAGCGATGAATGCATCCGGTCAAGGGTATGACATCGACATCGCAGAGGGCATCACGTGGGCGGCTGATCATGGCGCGAAGGTGATCAACTTGAGCCTTGGCTCCCCGTCGTTCTCGCAAACTACACAGGACGCGATCAATTACGCGTGGAGCAAAGGCATCTTGATCGTGGCAGCGGCGGGCAACAGCAACTCAGCGGCCGCTTTTTACCCAGCGGCTGGTGACCATGTTCTCTCCGTCATGGCGACTGATGAGAACAACGCGCGCGCGAGTTTCTCGAACTATGGAACGACCGTCGACATCGCAGCACCGGGAACCAGCATCTATGCAACCACCTATGACGGCGGTTATGGCTACAAGCAAGGCACCTCGATGGCGAGCCCGAATGTCGCCGGTGTCGCAGCGCTGGTCTGGAACTACCGTCCGACCCTGACCAACGCGCAGTTGGAAAAAGTGCTGGAGTCCTCCACGATCGATCTCGGCGCGGCGGGCAAGGACACCACGTTTGGCTACGGCCTGATCAACGCCTACACCGCGATGACCGCTGTGGTTGACACCACGCCGATTGGATTGACCGTCACAGGCGTCACTCCGAACCCGTTCAACCCGCTCGGGACGAACACCTCCACCATCTCCTACAGCATCGCGGAGCCGGGCAACGTCACCTTGAAGATCCTCGACAGCAACAACAACGTCGTGAAAACGGTCCTCAATAATGTAGCCGTCACCACGGGCACCAAGACGGGCGCTTGGGATGGCAAAAACAGCGCAGGCCAGATCGTGGCAGAAGGCGTGTACTCCTATGTGCTGAGCGCTACGGACGCATGGGGCAACAATTCCACGCCGCTGACCGGGACGATCAAAGTCGACCGGACAGCTCCCGTGCTCTCGGCAGCCAGCATCACCCCGAGCGTTTTTGTCCCGACGGGTTCGAACACCGCCGCGATCAACTATACGTTGTCGGAGAACGCCAAAGTCACCGTCGGGATCTACAACAGCAGCAACGCGCTCGTGAAGGCGATCACCACCAACGCGCAACAGAACGCTGGAGCGAACAGCGTGCTGTGGGATGGCAAGACTGCGGCCGGCGTGATTGCCAACGATGGCAACTACACCTACAAAATCACCGTGACCGACTATGTGAACCTCAGTGGAGTTGCGGCGAGCGGTGCTATCTCGATCGACCGTTTCAAACCGGAACTCACGAAGGTGACGGATACACCAGATCCGTTCAAAGTCACCGGGCTCACGAACAGCACGATCTCCTATACGCTGTCTGAGGATGCCAACGTCAGCGTCAAGATCTATAACAGCACGGGCTCCGTCGTGCGCACCTTGCAAAACGCTCTGCTGCCCTATGGTGTGAAATCTGTCGTTTGGAACGGCAAAAACGACGCAGGTGCATTGGTGGACGACGGCACCTACACTTACAAAATCAACGCGACCGACCGTAACAACAACGTGGCACCAGAAGTGACAGGCACGATCACGACCGACAAAACGCTACCGGTCATCACCTCGTCGACCACGACATTGCCGATCGCTCCGGGCACCGGAACCGCCACACTAAGCTATACGCTGTCTGAGAATGCGAAAGTGACCTCGGGCATCTATAACAGTGCAGGTGCTCTGGTCAAGGCTCTCGACAGCAACATCGCGAAAACCGCCGGGACGATCGCCCTGACCTGGGATGGCAAAAACACCGCCGGAGTGTTCGTCCCGGACGGCGTATACACCTTGAAGATCAACGCAGTGGACGCTGTGGGTTGGACAGCAACACCAGTATCGGTCACGATTACTGCGGAGACGGGTGCTGCAAAGTTCACCGCAGTCACCGCCACACCGAATCCCTTCAAAGTCACGGGCACGGCCAACGCGACGATCGCCTACACCCTTTCTGAAAATGCGACGCTGACGTTGAAACTCTACGATGCCAACGGCACCCTCGTCCGCACGCTGGTCAATGCGGTCGCCACGACCTTCGGTCCGAAGTCGGTGCTCTGGAACGGCAAAAACGACGCGGGTGCGCTCGTCGCCGATGGTGTATACACCTACAAGTTGAACGCGACCGATTCTGCCGGCAACGTTTCAAGCGAAGCGACAGGCACGATCACGACCGACAAAACCGCGCCGACGGTCACCCCGTCTGGCACGCCGGTCACGTTCAAGCCAGGCACAAGCACGGCCTCGATCGCCTACACGCTCTCGGAGAGCGCGAAAGTCACGATCGCGGTCTACAACAGTGCAGGCGCGCTGGTCAAGACGCTGGCAACCAATATCGCCAACCTCGCAGGCTCCAACAGCGTGGTCTGGGATGGCAAGAACGCATCGAACCTCTTCGTCGCGGCGGGCACCTACACCGTGAAGATCACGGCGACCGACGCGCTGGGCTGGATTTCAACCCCGGTTTCGTTCACGATCACCGCACAATAAGCACAAGCTGCACGATTTCAAAAAAGGGGCGGTACCCAACCGCCCCTTTTTGCTTGCATTCATTGCCAAATTCGCAGGCAGTATGATATCATGATGATATCAGAGTGATATCAACTGATAATAGGTGAGAATGGAAAGGGTGGTTGTGCATGCAAGAGAAAAAAGCGTGGGCGTTAAACGGATTCGTCGGCATCCTGCTCGTGTTGTTGTGGTTTGCCATCGGTGGGTTTATCGGGGCAACTTCGGATGGAGTCGGCGGACCGATCGTCGCGATCGTCTTCCTGTTCCTCGGCATCCTGTCGCTGTCCGGTCTCCAGATCGTACAACCGAACCAAGGCTATGTCGTGATGTTTTTCGGTCGCTACCTCGGCTCGCTGCGAGAGGATGGGTTCTGGTGGACGATCCCGTTTAGTTCGCGCAAAAAAGTCTCGATGCGTGTGCGCAACTTCCACACCAACCAGTTGAAAGTCAACGATGTGGACGGCAACCCGATTGAGATTGCGGCGGTGATCGTGTTCAACGTGGTCGATTCCGCGAAGGCGATGTTCGATGTTGACAACTATGAGCGCTTCGTGGAGATCCAGTCGGAGATCGCGCTGCGCCACATCGCCAGCTACTATCCTTACGACAACCTCGATGACAAAGGCGGATTCACCCTGCGTGCGAACGCGGACGAAGTCGCGGAGCAATTGCAACTCGACCTCCAGAACCGATTGGCGATCGCAGGTGTGAAAGTGCTTGAAGCGCGTCTGACACACCTCGCCTACTCCGCAGAGATCGCACATGCGATGCTCCAGCGTCAACAAGCATCGGCGATCCTCGCCGCACGGGCGTTGATCGTCGAAGGGGCTGTCGGCATGGTGAAGATGGCGATTCAGAAGTTGCAAGCGGAAGGCGTGGTCGAGTTGGATGAGGAGCGCAAAGCCGCGATGATCAACAACTTGATGGTGTCGATCGTCTCAGACCGTGGTACCCAGCCGATCGTCAACGCTGGATCGCTCTACTAGACGGGCGGGATGTGTCATGGCGAAAAAGCAATTTCCGCTCCGTCTCGATCCCAAGGTCTACGAAGCGTTGGAGCGTTGGGCCGGCGATGAGTTTCGCAGTGTCAACTCGCACATCGAACTCCTGTTGCGCGAGGCGCTCAAACGCGCCGGACGATTGAAGCCAGAGGAGCAGGAATAGAAAAAAGACCAACCTCCGTGGGAGGTTGGTCTTTTTGTTACGAGTTGGAGCGGTTGACCATATGATACGCCGTCTGCGTCAGGCGGTCGTACACGAAGTCGCGTACCGGGCCATCCAACCCGATCTCGTCCAGCGCTTCGGTCATGCAGGACAGCCACGCTTGGGCGCGGGTCGGCGTGATCTCGAAGGGCATGTGTCGAGCACGCAACATCGGGTGGCCATACTCGTTGGAGTAGAGGGTCGGCCCGCCAAAAAATTGTGTGAGGAACAGGTATTGCTTGTCCGCGACCGGGTCGAGGTCTTTTGGGAAGATCGGGATCAAGTCCGGGTGCTGGCCGACACGCTTGTAAAAAGCGTCAACCAGCTTGCGGATCGTCTCGGCCCCGCCGATCAATTCATAAACAGTCTTCTCGGGAGTATCGTGCATGAGGGAAGACTCCTTTCGCTTCACTTCGATACTGATTTTATCACATTGACAGCAAGATGCGAATGCAACTATCATCTTATTAGATAACATTCGAATCGGGGGTTCCCATATGAAAGACTTATATCCGAAGGAATATGAGAAGACGCTGCGCGACTTTCTCACGGCAGACGGTCGGTTGAAGAACATCCCTAGCCAGCGCAAGAAAAAGCTGTTCGTGTTCGAACACATCCTGTCCGGTCTCGACCCGGAGCGCGCGTATCCAGAGCAGGAACTGGACGACTACATCCGCCGCTTCCATGATGACCACTGCACGATTCGCCGCGAGTTTATCATCAACCGGCACATGACGCGCGACCAAAACGTCTACACCTTGAACCCGAAGGAACAGTGGGCGAAAATATAGGGAAGGGAAATGGTTGAGCGAAGGAGATCCTCACACTGTGTGCGCGTGAAGGCGTCGGACAAGTGGTCTGGTCTCCGCTCCTCTGTAACCCCCCAGCTCAAGGGCAGAAAAGGCAGGTTCTCCACGTGGAGACCTGCCTTTTTTATCATCTTCATCGGTTGCAGGTGTTGGTTACAGGTGTTGCTTGATCAGCTCGTCCTTCAAGTGCGCAGCCGTTCGGGCGGCGAGCGCCATGACGGTAGCCGTCGGGTTGCCACTGCCAGAGGTGGGGAAGACGGCGGCGGAGCAGATGAACAGGTTCGGGATGTCGTGCGCTTGGCACCATCCGTTGACGACCGAGGTCGCCGGGTCGCTTCCCATCCGCGTCCCGCCCATCAAGTGCGCCGTATCGGACACCACGAACTCCGGCGTTCCACCAGCCGCTTTGAGAATCTCCTGCATCTTGACCACCGCATGGTCGATCAGCTTGCGGTCGTTCTCGCCATAACTGAACGTCACTTTGGGCATCGGCATCCCGTACTCGTCCCGCTCATCGGCGAGCGTCACGGCGTTCTGCTCAGCGGGCAACACTTCACCGACCATCGTGATCCGTCCGTAGAAATTGTAGTTGAGCATCGTCTCGCGCAACCGGCGTCCCCAGATGCCGGCCTCCCGCGCCAGCCCAGAGCCCATCGCCACCGGACGCGCTCCATGTGCATGCAGGGTGTAGCCGCGCACAAACCCACGGTTCAACTGCGTCTCATAGAAGTCCTGCGTCGTCGCCAGCACCGGCGTGCCTTTGTACAAGCGGATCTCCTGCTCAAAGCGCCCGTACACATCGTTGCTGGAGTGTGTCATCAGATACTTTCCGACCGTTCCGCTGGAGTTGCACAGGCCGTCTGGGTGCCCGGTGGTCGCGGAGGCCAGCAACAAGCGCGGTGTCTCCACCGCATATGACGCCAACACGATCACGCGCCCGCGCTGCCGATACTCCACACCGTCGTGGTTAAAAATCACGCTCTGTGCGCGACCTTTGGCATCGAGTTCGATCTGTGTCACCATGCAGTCGGTCAGGAACTCCGCGCCATGTCCGATCGCCTTCGGAACGTGATGGACCAGCGAGGAGTACTTGGCATTCGGCATGCATCCCTCGTTGCAGAAGCCACGGTTGATGCACGGGGGTCGCCCATCGAACGGAGCGGAGTTGATCGCCAGCGGTGTGACGACAGAGCGGATGCCGAGTTGCTCACAACCGATGCGGAACATCTCGGCATTGGCACTGAGCGGATCGCGTTCCGGGTAGGGATAGGGCCCGCGAAACGCGCCCCACGGGAAGTGCTTGGGTCCAGACACGGCGATCTCTTTTTCCATGTATCTGTAAAAAGGCTCCAGATCGTCATAGGTGATCGGCCAGTCCGCGCCGATGCCCTCGACGGTCTTCATGCGGAAGTCACTCTCATGGAAGCGCAAAAACACACCCGTCCAGTGTGTAGAGCCGCCGCCGACTCCGCGACCGGAATTGTTTTTGCCCATGCGCAGTGGGTCGGTGCCATCGACGATTCGCGTGTCCTGCCAGCCGAGGTGCTGCATCGACAGCTCGTCGGAAGCGAAGTCGCTCTGTGGATTCCAGAACGGCCCGGCTTCGATCACCACGACTTTCAACCCGGAACGCGCCAGCTCATACGCCATGATCCCGCCGGCCGTGCCAGCCCCGACGATCACCACATCGGCATCCTCGGGGTACTTGCGGTGGTTGAGATCGTCGTAGCGATAGCCATCGTAATGACAGACGTTGTGGTGAATCGGGTCCTGCTCATGCATCTCGTTTCGCCTCCCACGGGTCGGTCAGCCCGAACTCGCTGCGCACGTACCCGCGCGGATAGGCGGGCCCGCCATAGCCGATCTCCGACCAGACCAGCGGATGTGAATAGTACGCGCTCACCGACTCGGTCAGCATCTTTTTAAAAAACTCCGGTGCTGGCAACTTCGTGCCGACCGGCGTCTGCAGGGTCAGCGTGTCGCGCTCCAAACCGACCAACAGCGCGGTTTGACGCTCTGGAGAGAGCGCAGTGAACGAGTGGCTATACTCCGACTGCGCCAACGTCTCCAGCGCCGCCAACCCGTCGCGAATCAGCACCTTCTCTGGCGGCGTGCCAGCCTTGCGCTGATCCTCCCCGATCGTGGAGGCGAGTTTGGAATCATAGTGTTTCACCACATAGTCCAGCAACTTCAAACGACTGTCATCGACAAAAAGCGCTGTCAGCGCCCGGATGCATTCGACCTCTGCCCCCGTCAGTTGCGAAAAGGTGACCGGCAGATCAAAGCGCTTGACGACGATCTCGCGCGTATGCTCGTCCCAATGTTCTTGTTCGTGCATGACATCATACTTCGGGTAGTGCGTGCGCAACGGTTCAAATGGATTGTCCATATGGCTCACCTCCTCCAGTACAGGACGATCAGCGAGATCAAACTGGTCGCTGTGATCATCCCAGGCAGTGCCACAGGCGGCCCGACGAGGAAATTGCGCATCTCGTATCCGCCGACCCGTTCACCGACGCCGCGCCAGTGCAGGTAGGACCCCATCAGTCCGGCGAGCAGCGAAGCGGCGAGCAGCAGTGTTACCGCCAAGCCGAGCCATACGGCAGGGTAGAACACATACGTCATCATCGCCAGCGCATCGAGCGGGGTGGCGATGACCGGAATCCACATCGACCAGTGGCGGAAATTCTGCCGATAATGGAACAGCGTGACCTGAACAAAAATCACAAAGTACATGAGCCCGAGCAACACCACCAACACGCGCTCCAGCGGCCATCCGTACCATACGTTGATCATTGAGGGAAGCACACCTCCAAAAAAGTTTGTCTCCCTACCAAGCATTGCCTACGCAGGTCTTGCACAGACTGTGGACAGATACTATAATTCAATTTGCAATGAATACCTAAATACCTAGACAAAGGTGAGACAACCCACATGCGCATTCGCGGACGCGACAAGTTTTTGCGACAATACAATACGTACATCGAGGAGGGCCGGATCATCCCGGAAGCGCCGAAGTACAAAGGCCGCTGGCGGGAATTGTTCGGCAACGACAACCCGATCTACATCGAGATCGGCACCGGGCGTGGGCAGTTCATCTCCCAACATGCGGTGCAGAACCCAGAGATCAACTACATCGGCATCGAGCTGGAGTACCTCTTGCTCGGCCGTGTCGGGCACAAAGCCGAAGTGGCAGGGGCTGGCAAAAACCTGATCGTCACCCCGGCAGATGCCTCGCGTCTGACCGATTTCTTCGAAGTCGGTGAAGTCCAGCGCATCTACTTGAACTTCTCCGACCCGTGGCCGAAGAACCGCCACACCCCGCGTCGCCTCACGCACAGCAATTTCCTGAAGTCGTACCGGGAAGTGCTCGATGCGCACGGTGAGGTACACTTCAAGACAGACAACCGTCCGCTGTTTGAGTTCTCGCTGAACTCCTTTGCCGAGGACGACTGGAAACTGTCGAAGATCACGCTCGACCTGCACAACTCCGAATGGGCTGAGGGCAACATCATGACCGAGTACGAGCAGAAATTTTCCGAACAAGGCGTGCCGATCAACCGCCTGGAAGCGCGAGCACTACCCAAGCGCGATCTGTAAGCCAAAAGCACCCGTCTGCAAAGCACGGGTGCTTTTTTGTTTGCCAGCAACATATAGATATCCGTAGGAGTGAGAATTACTGTCGAATGATGTAGATTCTTCTATAAAAGTAGATAGATTCGATTTTGCCTGAAAACAGGAGCCTATCCCCGAAAAACGCACGAAAACGGGAAAGGAACTTTGATGATGATTTGTCGGTGCATTTTGATCGAACGATCATAAAAAGGGCCACAAACCCCGATCTGCCGTTGTGCAGAGCGGGGTTTTTTGTCGAAATTAATAAATGTAACGAATTAGAGAGGTGTAAACTGCGGATTTCGTGTAGAACGAGTAAGAAAAAGCAGGATAATCAGCTCAGATAGGATTTTTTCCAAGTTGTCAGTCACTTTATGTTTAGAATATACTCAAGTTGCAAGTTGGTTTACTAAAAATTACTAAAACACAGAAACGGGAGGTAACAAAATGGAAAAATTCAACAAGAAAATGGTTGGGGCTCTCGCAGCATTCGCAGTACTGGCATCTGTAGTTCCGGGCATGGCCTCTGCGGCTACCGCAGAGCAGACGGTATCCAAGCAAGAAGTGAAAACCAAGGCAACCGACCGTGTTCTCGTAAAAGTGAAAGCAGGCAAAGCGGCTTCTACCATCGCAGCGCGTCATGGTCTGTCTGAGAAGGCTGACCTCGGCGGCAACTGGAAAGTGCTGAATGTTCCGGATGGTAAAGTTGATCAATATCTCGCAACCTTGAAAAACGACGCAGAAGTCGAAGCGGTTGAAGCAGATGCGTACTACACCATCGATCAAACCCCGAACGATCCGTCCTACGGTTCGCAATGGCATCTGCCGAAGATCCAAGCCCCGCAAGCATGGGACATCACCACTGGGTCTACCTCCCGAACTGTCGCGATCATCGACACCGGCGTTGACCTCAACCATCTGGACCTGGCATCGAAGATCGTAGCAGGCTACGACTTCGTCAACAACGATACGGTCGCCCAAGACGACCACGGTCACGGCACACACTGCGCAGGGATCGCAGCCGCGCTCTCCAACAACGCGACCAACACCGCAGGCGTGGACTGGAACGCAAAAGTCATGCCGGTGAAAGTTCTGAACTCCGCAGGTTCTGGGTCGACCACCGCGATCACCAGCGGCATCCGTTGGGCAGCCGACCACGGCGCGAACGTCATCTCGATGTCGCTTGGCGGCGGCTCCTTCTCCCAAGCACAACAAGATGCCATCAACTACGCATATGGCAAAGGCGTCATCATCGTGGCTGCAGCAGGTAACAGTTCGACCAGCACCAAGTCCTACCCGGCAGCCTACGCAAACGTCGTAGCGGTTGCTTCGACCACCTCGACGGACGCGATGTCTTCGTTCTCGAACTTCGGGTCTTGGGTTGACGTGGCAGCACCGGGCTCCAGCATCCTGTCCCTGAAACTGGGCGGCGGCACCACCACGATGTCGGGCACCTCGATGGCAACTCCGGCTGTCGCAGGTCTGATGTCGCTCGCATGGTCGAAAAACCTCGGCTACTCCAACACCACCGTGATCAACCGCGTCGAGAGCACGTCCGATGCGATCTCTGGCACCGGCACCTACTGGACCTACGGCCGCGTCAACGCATACCGCGCTGTCAACGGCTTCTAAGAGACCGGTTGTACGAAAAGGCTAGGTCTGCCTCGTTGCAGACCTAGCCTTTTATTTCAGAATTTAGTATACTATTCGTGAAACTTGATTTACTCACAATTTCTAATAGAAAGAAACGGGAGGTAACAAAATGGTAAACTTCAACAAGAAATTAGTAGGTACGCTGGCGGCATTCGCAGTACTGGCATCGGGGATTCCGAGCATGGCATCTGCAGTGACGATCCATCAACCAGTTGTCAAGGCTGAGAAAGCCAAGGCAGCAAGTGACCGCATCCTCGTCAAAACCAAAACCGGTTTGGTCGCTTCCGACGTGGCAGCACGTCACGGCCTGACGGAAAAGAAAACGCTTGGCAACAGCAACTGGAAAGTGCTGAACGTTCCGGCAGGTCAAGCGGAAGCGTTCGTTGCCAAACTGCAAAATGACGCTGACGTAGAAGCTGTAGAACTGGATCATGTTCGCACGATCAGCGCGACCCCGAACGATCCGTCCTACGGTTCCCAATATCATCTGACCAAGATCCAAGCGAACACCGCTTGGGACATCACCAAAGGCTCCACCTCGCGCACGATCGCGATCATCGACACCGGGGTTGACCTCAACCACGCAGACCTGAAAGGCAAAATCGTTGCCGGCACCGACATCGTCAACGGCGACTCGGTCGCACAGGACGATCATGGTCATGGTACGCACTGCGCAGGTCTGGCTGCGGCGATCACCAACAACGCGACCAACGTAGCGGGCGTGGACTGGAACGCGAAGATCATGCCGATCAAAGTTCTGGATTCCACCGGTTCGGGCTTCGATTCTGATATCGATACGGCTGTCTACTGGGCGGCAGACCACGGCGCGAACGTCATCTCGATGTCGCTCGGCGGCGCTGTATTCTCCCAAGCAACCCAAGACGCGATCAACTACGCGTACAACAAAGGTCTGATCATCGTCGCAGCAGCGGGCAACGAGTCCACCTCCGCGATGTCCTACCCGGCTGCGTACAACAACGTGCTCTCGGTTGCTTCCACGACTTCGACTGACGCGAAATCTTCGTTCTCGAACTACGGGTCTTGGGTGGACGTGGCAGCACCGGGTTCCAGCATCCTGTCCCTGAAACTGGGCGGCGGCACCACCACGATGTCGGGCACCTCGATGGCAACTCCGATCGTCGCAGGTCTGGCTTCGCTGACCTGGTCGAAAAACCTGACCTATACCAACACCGCTGTCATCAACCGCATCAACACCACCGCTGACAAGATCACGGGCACGGGCACCTACTGGATCAACGGTCGTGTCAATGCTTACAAAGCGGTCAACGGCTTCTAATACAAAAAAAAGACAAAAGACCCATCAAAAGGTGGGTCTTTTTTACTGGCAAAAAGTCAGAATATTGAGTATACTAAAAGCAAGGGAGGGGATGAAGATGCAGAACCATTTTCACCAAGCTGAGTACTGCGACATGAACCTGGTACTTGGTAAAACGGACTTAGAACATTTTATCGGTCAATTGGCTTCCGGCGGGGTTTCGCTCTATTGGAAGGATCGCCATGAAGATGTCGTCCTCGTGGCCACCACGGGCATTGAGAAGAAGGAGTTTCACTTCCAGCCTTCGGAAGATGGCTTCGTGTTGACGGGGTCGGTCATCTTGCAAGACAAGAGACTGGTCAATGCCCTCCAGTACACGTTGATCCGCACCAAGGGGGAGGCTGTCGTCAAGCAATTCTCCGAGGGACCGATCCTGATCTCCAAATTCGCAAACGGGGAGGCCTTGCATATTATGGAACTTCATGGGCCGCGTAAGAAAGTCGTGTACGAGAAGCCGATCCGTGTGTCGAGTGAAGATGTGATCCGTGCGTTCAAGAGCCGGGACATTGAGCAACGCATTCCGGTTTTGAAACTTGAAATGGACTATGAACTGGTATCGCTCGCCGACGCTATGCAAGCGGGTGACCCAGAAGCAGTGCGCCTCGTCAAAGTTCGCCTCGAAGAATTGCGCCGTGAACTGATGCTCTGCGAAGCTTTCGACCAACACATTCCGGAGGTACTCCACTAAACCGATGAACGAGACGACGATGGACACCCAAACCTAAGGCGGCAGACTCAATCCAATCCAAGAGGATGGAGAGACTGCCGCCTTTTTGCGTGCCATACGATTAGGATTCTTCACTGCGGGCCTTGACTTCGGTGTAGAGGGCGGTGAGGAATTTTTTGATGTTCAGACGACAGCGCGTGGTTTTCTCCCCGTCTTGGATCTCCTTCATGCGGGTGCGCACGTCTTGGAAGTCGAACAGGCGCGGGGCGTACTGTTCAAAAGTCGGGTTGGCGTAGTCGGTCAAGCCAATCGAGGCGATGTGCCCCAGCGCTTGCAACACGGTGCGGCGCAAGCGTTGCTCCATCGCTTTGATCTCGCGCACCATCTGTTCGTAGGAGATCGACGGGTCATCCCCGATCAGCACCGCTTGGTAGAGGTCTTTGAGCATCGGGAGTTCACGCCAGCGGCCTTCGGTGCGGTGTAAATAGTACAGGATCTGCAAGAGGTCGCTGGAACCTGATTCACCTGCGATGCCCAGCGTGTTGAGGCTGTCGTGGGCGTGGTCTTCGAACGTCTTGTAGGTGACAGTCGCAGGACTGCGCCCACCCGCATGACCGTCGAGCAGAGACAGCGAACGGCGGATCGTGGTCAGCGATTGTTCGAGCTTGCAGTGCTCGGCGACGCGCTTGACGACGGCCAACACTTCGAGGCGGTTGACCGGCTTGTGGATGAACATGTCGACACCTGCTTGGTACGCCTCGCCGACCATCTCTTTGTTTTCGACTTGTGAGATCATCACGAATCGCCCTTGATAGCCTTGGCTGCGCAAGTCGCGGATCGTCTCGATGCCATCCTTGCCCGGCATCAGCAGGTCGATCAGCACGATGTCGGCGGGGCGCACATCCTCGATTGCGACCTCCAGACCGGACGCAGCGGCTCCAATCACTTCACCTAGACCGCCGTCCTCCAAGATCCGCTCCAGCATCCGGCGGGTGGCAGGATCGTCTTCGATGAGAAAGAAGTTCATGAATTCCACTCCTCCTTGTGCTTTTGCAACAATTCTGCGGTGGGCATGCGCATGGAAAACTGCGTGGTGCCCGCACGACGACGCATCTCGAGCGTACCGCCGAGCATGTGGGTGAGGTCTGTGCAGTGTGACAGGCCGATGCCCGTCGACGGGTTGCCACGCGAATCGTACTTGGTGGTGTAGCCGGGCTGGAAGACATACTCGGCTTCCTCGTCTGGGATGCCAGGGCCATCGTCCCAGACCATCCACTCCACATGCGCTTCGACCAAGCGCACGTCCAATCCGATGCGTCCGACGCGCGGAATCGCCTCCACGCTGTTGGCGACGAGGTTGTTGAGGATCGAAACCAGTGCGTAGGTGCGGTTGGTGTTAAGGTTTACGTTCGCCTGAATATGGAACTCGATGTCCTTGCCAAGCATGAGCGCATACTTGCGGTTCGCCTGCATCACGAGTTCGGTCAAGGCGCGCAGCGAGATCCGCTCCTCGACCGCTTCTTGCTTGAGCAGTTTGTCGAGACCGGCGAGGATGCGCTGGGAGTCTTTTTTTAACTCGTGGACTTCCTCGGCGATCGACAGCGCTTGGCGGGAGAAGTGTGTCGGCCAAACGCCCGCTTTTTCCTGACCCTTCAATTGTTTGTAGAGGTCGTAGGAATTTCGGGTGATGTCCTCGATGTGACCCATCGACTTGTTCAGGTAAAACCCCTCCTCATAGAGCGAGGCGTTGAGCAGCAACAGGTGTTCGATCTGTTCTTTTTGCTGTTCGCCGAGCAGTCGCAGTTGCCGGATCATCAGCATGTTGTACAAACCGACGACAAAAAACGAGCGCAGCGAGCCGAACAGGGCGAGGATCAACAGCGTGTGCAAGTCGAGCGTGTAAGTCCCGCCAAATTGGTTGCGAAGCAACAGTTCGCCGATGTTGGCGATCAGGTCGCTACCAGCCCCGATCACGCCGACGGCCAACGGTTTCTCTAAGCGGCGACGCAGGTTGGTACAGGTCAGAATCACGGCGAAGATCAGGTAGTAGACGGTGGAGGGCAGATGGTGCTGGAAGGCATGGGCAAGGCTTTGGCCTTGGTTGATGTCGAGGAAACCGCGGAACAACAGCAGGGACACGCCGACGCCGATCCCTGTCTCCAAAGGGCGCAACTGTCGAAACCAGATCAAGCCGAAAAAAAAGCAGGTCGTCCCGAGCGAGAACCGAAACGGTTCGCCAAACGGGTTCATTTTTAACTCGCCAAAAAAGGCGGTTGCTACCATGAGCAGCAACAGAATCAGATATCGATTGCGCACGTGAGGGCCTCCGCAACGTAAAAAAGCATCTTCTCTCAATTGTACCATGAGAGAAGATGCTTGTTCAGAACTTTTAGACTTGGAAACGACGTTCCAGACGGCCCGCGACCAACGAGAGTGCATAGTTGATGACGAAGAAAGTGAGCGCGGCGAGGATCAGCATCGGGAACACGTAATCCTGTTTCTGGCTGTAGACGATCTGTGCGGAGCGCAACAATTCCTCAATCGCGATGACGGTCGTCAGAGTCGTGTCCTTGATCAGCGAGATGAACTGGGAGACCAAGGGCGGCACCATCTTGCGCAGGGCTTGTGGCAGGACGATGTGGCGCAGGGTCTGCACATACCCGAGACCAGATGAGCGTGCAGCTTCCACTTGACCTTTGGGGATCGAGTTCAGACCGGCACGGACGATTTCGGAGATCATGGCCGCCTCGAAGATCGACAGCGCAGCGATCGCCGCTTGGATCGGCGTCAGGTTGAGGTTCATCACTTCTGGGATGGCGAAAAAGGTGAAGAAGATGATGAGCAGGAGCGGCAGGTTGCGGATCATCTCGACGAACGCCATCAGCACCTGTGAGAGTACCGGGATGCGGGCATAGCGCAGGATGGCGATCAGAGTGCCGAACAGGAAGGAGAGTGCGATGGACCAGATGGCGATCTCCAGCGTCACGCCGAGACCTTGCATCATGTACTTGAGATTGGCGGCGGTAAAAGCACCGGCGAAGTCCATAGTGTCAGCGCCCCCTTTCTAATACGCCCGTGCCAGTCGGCGTTCGAGGTAGCCGACGAACAGGCTGAGCGGGATGGTGAGGACGAGATAGAAAAGTCCGACAAAGATATAGGTCGAGAAGACGTCAAACGTTTCGGAGTTGATGGTGTCGCCAAAGTACATCAGGTCGAGTCCGGCGACCACGCCGAGAATGGACGAGTTTTTGACGAGGTTGATGAACTGGTTGCCCAGCGGCGGGATGACGACTTTGATCGCTTGGGGCAAGATGACGTACCGCATGGTTTGAATGTAGGTGAGACCGGAGGAACGGCCAGCTTCCATCTGTCCCTTGGGCACTGCGTTGATCCCCGCACGGATCGCTTCGGCGATGAAGGCTGAGGTGTAGACGGCAAGTCCCAACGTCCCGGAGGCGAACCCACTGAGGTTGATGTGCAGAACGGGCAGCCCGTGGTAGAACACGAAGACGGTGATCAGCAACGGGATGTTGCGCAGAAATTCAACGTAGGCCGTCCCAAACCAACGCAAGGGACGCACCGACGAGATGCGGAACACGGCGATGATGACACCGATGATGAAGGAGCCGACCAAGCCGAGCAAGGACGCTTCAATGGTGGTCATAAAGCCTTTGAGATACTCGTCTTGGTATGTCGTTAAAATGGTGAAATCGATCATGGGATCACCCCTTTCAAGGAGCTTAGAAAAAGGGAAGGAGCTACATGTCGCTCCTTCCAGTTCATCGCAAGGTAGTTCGTTTGGTGCTGGGTTCCACGATCAGCGCAAGTGATGTACCCTTTGCAAAGCTGATCGATGGAGGACTAGGTCAGCAACAAAGCTTACTTTTTCGGGTCTTCTTTGAACCATTGCTTGTAGATCTTCGCGTAGTCGCCGTTGTCGTTGATTTTCTTGAGGAAGGTGTTGAGGTACTTGGTGAACTCGTCTTCGCCGTGTTTGGAAGCGATGCCGTAGGGTTCGTCGGTGAACAGGCCGCCGGTCAGCACGTAGCTGGAATCTTGTTGGGACATGCCCATCAGGATCGCGTTGTCGGTGGTCAGTGCGTCGCCTTTGCCGGATTTCAGCGCGGTGAACGCTTCTGCGTAGTTATCGAACTCCAGAACTTCAACGCCCGGAGATTTTTCTTTTACGTTTTTGACAGAGGTTGCCCCTTTGACAGCGAGGACTTTTTTGCCCTTGAGGTCGTCGACCGTCTTGATCGGAGAGCCTTGCTTGACGAGCAGGGATTGACCTGCTTTGAAGTAGACGTCGGAGAAGTTGACTTGCTTTTTGCGTTCTTCGTTGATCGTCATCGTCGCGATGATCACGTCGATATCGCCTTTGTCGAGCATCGGAATCCGAGTTTTGGAGGTGACTTCCTTGAACTCGATTTTGTTCTCGTCGCCGAGGATGTCCTTCGCCAGCGCCTTCGCGATGTCGATGTCAAACCCGTTGACTTTGCCGGTTGCCGGGTCTTTCAAACCAAACAGGTTGGTGTCGAACTTCACGCCTGCGATCAGCTTGTCGCGCTTTTTGATCGCGTCAAGCGTTGCGGAGGAGACGGTGTCTGTTTTTTTGGTGCCGGTGTCGCTGGTGGTTTTGTTGTCAGTGCTGGAGGAGCTGCCACAGCCGACGAGCGCGAGTGCGGTCAGCGAGGAGACGACCAGAAGGGTCAGTGCTTTTTTCCACGATTTTTTCATCATCATGAGTGAGAAATCCCCTTTCGTTGCTTCTAGTGGTTGAGACGGCTGAGGAATTGGCGGGCGCGTTCTTCCTGCGGGTTGTTGAAGAACTCCGAAGGAATGCCTTCCTCAAGGATCTGGCCTTGGTCCATGAATACGATGCGGTCGGCCACTTCGCGGGCAAAGCCCATCTCGTGGGTGACACAGACCATCGTCATCCCTTCCTTGGCCAGCGACTTCATGACGTCGAGCACTTCGCCGACCATTTCCGGGTCGAGCGCTGAAGTCGGCTCGTCAAACAGCATGATCTGCGGCTTCATCGCGAGGCCGCGCGCGATCGCAACGCGCTGTTGCTGACCGCCCGAGAGCTGCGACGGGAACGACTTGGCTTTGTCCGGGATGCCGACTTTGGTCAAGTAGTGCATCGCGATCTCGGTCGCTTCGGAGTTGCTCATCCCGTTCACCTTCATCGGAGCCAAGGTGATGTTGTCGAGCACGGTCATGTGCGGGTAGAGATTGAAGTGTTGGAAGACCATGCCGATGTTGCGGCGCAGTTTGTTGATGTCGGTGGACTTGTCGTTGACTTTGGTGTCGTTGACCACCAGTTCACCGTCTGTCACGGTCTCCAGCCGGTTGATGCAACGCAACAGCGTTGATTTGCCAGAGCCGGATGGCCCGATGACAACCACGACTTCACCAGACTTGATGTGCAAGTCGATGTCACGCAGCACGTGGAATTGCCCGTAATGTTTGTTGATCTGCGAAAAATGGATCATGGCGTGATAGACACCCCCTTGCATTTCCTATCGAGAAAAATGACTGCATTTAGAATAATGGCAATACTACGGCAACATACGCAAACCTACAGAAAACTATTTACTGTGTATCGGGATAGGTGTAACTTTTTTTTGACCTCTGCGTCTATCTACTTGAATACATCGGATGCGGGACTTTTGATCTCCCATTATGGTCCCGCACTTCCCCCTTTGCATCCCTGTCCCTCACGTTGAGGTGACAGGGTTTTTTTTGCCCCGAGCGGGAAAACTACGGCAAAATCCCCTGTGGGTGGAAGGAGGTTGCCGGATGAAACTGGTAGATGATCTGTACGAGCTATACAAAGACCAGTTGGTCGGTGATGAGGAAGATGCGATCATCATCGTGAGCGGAGTGCTGGAGGAATTGGAACGCGAGCACCTGTTGGAGTGGATTCAGGAGATGTCGCACATCGAGCTCTATGAGATGCTCGGGAATTTCCTCATCGACAAGTTGAAAGCCAAGATGTCGGAGGAAGGTCTTGGCAATCATGATGGAAACATGCCACATGACAATGGGGTGATCCATTGAGCGGGCGCACGAAGGAACGAGGCCGTTTTATCAGACGCAATGACGCGGACACGAGGATGCCAGCATCCACGATCAGTCCAGCGGACAAGGACGAACGGATGAAGCAAGGGGAAAAAGGCGCCTGGGTATCGATCGCCGCCTATCTCTTCCTCTCCACGCTGAAGCTGTTCGTCGGGCACTATGCAAGTTCAAAGGCGCTGTTCGCTGACGGTCTGAACAATGCCACCGATATCGTAGCTTCTGTAGCGGTGCTGATCGGTCTGCGCATCGCGCGCAAACCGGCCGATGCGGATCATCGCTACGGGCATCGTCGGGCCGAGACGATCGCGACATTTGCAGCCGCATTTATCATGGCTTCCGTGGCGGTCGATGTGCTGTGGGACGGGGTGCGGAGTTTGATGCGCCCCGTTGCGGTCACACCTGATCCGATCTCGATGTGGGTGGCGCTGTTCTCAGCCGGGGTGATGATCGGGGTCTACAGCTACAATTCAAAGCTTGGCAAGGCGATCAACTCGCAGGCGTTGCTCGCCACCGCCGCAGACAACCGTGCGGATGTGCTGGTCTCGCTAGGCGCTTTCGTCGGCATCGTCGGGTCGCTCGTTTTCGGCTGGCACTGGCTCGATCCGGTGATGGCGCTGGTCGTCGGCTTGATCATCGCCAAGACGGCTTACGAGATTTTCTACGAGGCGGCACATGCGTTGACAGACGGCTATGATGAAAAGGAACTGCGCGAGATCAAGCAGGTGATCCAAGGGTCGGAAGGCGTGCTGCAGATTCGTGATCTCAAAGCCCGTCGCCACGGCAGCGATGTGCATGTCGATGCTGTGATCGCCGTCGATGGACAATTGAGCGTGGAGGAGAGCCATCGGATCAGCGATCAGATCGAGCAAGTGCTGATCGCTCGCGAGGAAATCGAACAGGTGATGATTCACGTAGAGCCCTTTACGCCAACGATCGGAAGTTCGGAAAGTCAAAAATGAGCCCTATTAGTCGAATTCGTATATAATGGATGTACTTACGATCAAGGAGCATGAGGATCATGCTGACAGTCGTGGAAGGCTTCCAGTCCCGTATGTGCGAGCGCATCCGGGACTGTACCTATCGCTTGATGGGTTGTAATAATTCGTTATTTGCAATTTCCTGAGCTTTTGCCCATACTATGAATGTTATCCTAAACTACTAGACTTCTAATGAGGAGGTCTCTGCATGCAGAAAATCCACTTTGTGGGCATCAAGGGCTCCGGTACCAGTGCCTTGGCGCAGATCTACGCGCGCATGGGGATGAACGTGACCGGTTCGGACAGCTCGGATGTGTTTTTCACCGACGCTTTGTTGCAAGGCGCTGGGATCACCCACATCGTGACTCCGTCCGCTGACAACGTGACGGACGTTGACATGGTTTGCCACTCTCCTGCGTATGGAGATGACCATATTGAGATCAAGGTTGCGAAGGAGAAGGGCATTCCGGTGCGCACGTACCCGGAGCAACTGGGTCAATTGATGAACGACAAGCAAACGATCCTGGTCTCGGGGACGCACGGCAAAACCACGACGACGTCCATGATTTCCAACCTGTTGTTGAAGACGGGGCTCGACCCGATGGTCGTCATCGGGAGCAAGAACTACGACATCGGCAGCAATTCTCGCTTCGGTGACGGCTATCTGGTGGCGGAGGCTTGTGAGTACCGCCGCAGCTTCCATAATTACAACCCGACGATTGCCATCGTCAACAACATCGACTTTGACCACCCGGACTACTTCCATGACCTTGAGGATGTGTTCTCCGCGTTCCAGACGTTCGTGGACAAAGTTCCCGCGACTGGCGCGTTGGTAGCTTGGGGCGATCAAGAGCTCTGCCGCAAGTTGCAGACGGTCGGACGCACGATGTTCTTCGGAATGGAAACTGACAACGACATCTATGCGACCGATGTCGAGGAATCGCGTGGACGCTTGAAGTTCCGCGTCTGGGAACGCGGTGCAGAACTGGGCGTGATCGAAGTGCGGGCATTGGGTCATCACAATGTGCTCAACGTGCTGGCTTCGGTGTGTGTGTCCCGCTTGTTGCAGGTGCCGTTTACCGATGTGCAGGCGGCGTTTGGCGAGTTCAGCGGGGTCTATCGCCGCTTCGATTACCTCGGGCAGTTTGATGGCTTGGAACTGTACGACGACTATGCGCACCACCCGAACGAGATCGAGACGACGCTGCGTGCGACGAAACTCTCGTTCCCGGAGGATACGCTGCTGACGGTGTTCCAGCCGCACACGATTTCGCGAACCAAGAAGTTTTTGGAGGACTTCGCGCAGGCGTTGACGCTGTCGGATGAAGTGATGCTCGTGAAGATCTTCCAGTCTGCTCGGGAGCAGGGGGACGATGCGCAAGCGTTAACTTCTGAATTGGCAGAACAGATCCGCTCGCGTGGCAAGAAAGTCATCGTCGTCAACAATTTAGAAGAAGGCGCGGATTGGATTCGCCGGGAGAAATCCTCGCGCCGTGGGTTGATCTTGACGATGGGGGCCGGAGATGTCCGGGGCATCGCGGAGCAACTTTTATCTGTAAAAGCATAAGGGAGAGGAGAGACCGGAGGAACTGACCGGTCTCTTTTTTGTTCGATCGCTTACAAAGGGGTGAAATCTCGTAGAAACAGTTTTATAATAGGAGACGATGTTTCTACGGAACCTGCGGGCTTGCACCCGCTTCATAAAGGGGATAGAAGACCATGCAACAATTCAAAGAATCCATGCTCAAACTGATCATCGAGACCTCGACCAACCTCCCGTCTGACGTTCGCGTCGCCGTAACCAAGGCGCGTCTGGCGGAGGAGATCGGCAACCGCTCCTCGCTGGCTCTGGACACGATCGCGGAGAACATCGTGATGGCACAGGAGGAAGAGTCGCCGATCTGCCAAGACACCGGGATGCCGACGTTCCACATCCATGTCCCGGTCGGTGCGAACCAGATCGTGATGAAAAAACAGATTCTCGAAGCGATCACAGAAGCGACCAAGGTCGGCAAGTTGCGTCCAAACTCTGTCGACTCGCTGACCGGTGAGAATTCCGGCAACAACTTAGGCCCAGGAACCCCGGTCATCCACTTTGACCAATGGGAGCGCGACGATGTCGAAGTCAAGCTGATCCTCAAAGGCGGCGGCTGCGAGAACAAAAACATCCAGTACGCCCTCCCGACCGAACTGGAAGGGCTCGGCAAGGCCGGCCGTGACCTCGACGGCATCCGCAAGTGCATCCTGCACGCGGTTTACCAAGCACAAGGCCAAGGCTGCTCCGCTGGTTTCATCGGTGTAGGCATCGGCGGCGACCGCACGTCGGGCTATACGCTGGCGAAGGAGCAACTGTTCCGCCGCGTGGACGATGTGAACCCGATTCCTGATCTCGCGAAGCTGGAAGACTACATCATGGAGACCGCCAACCACCTCGGCGTCGGCACGATGGGCTTCGGCGGCAAAGTGTCGCTGCTCGGTTGCAAAGTCGGCGTGATGAACCGTCTCCCGGCTTCGTTCTATGTCTCGGTTGCCTACAATTGTTGGGCGTATCGTCGTCTCGGCGTGGTGCTTGATGCGCAGACGGGCGCGATTAAGGAATGGCAGTACAAGGAGACGGTCGACGCGATCGACACCACCAAGCGCGAATCAAAAGGCGAGGGGGCACGCACGGTCGTGCTGCAAGCTCCGATCTCCGAAGCGCAGATCCGTGACCTGAAAGTTGGCGACGTGGTCATCCTGAACGGCGAGATGCACACAGGCCGTGACGCGTTCCATAAATACATGATCGAGCCGGAGCACAACACCCCGGTCGACCTGAACGGCGGCGTGATCTACCACTGTGGGCCGGTTATGCTGCAAGACGACAGCGGGGAGTGGCATGTGAAGGCAGCAGGCCCGACCACTTCGTCGCGCGAGGAGCCGTACCAAGCGGACATCATCAAAAAGTTCGGCCTGCGCGCGGTGATCGGCAAGGGCGGCATGGGTCCGAAGACGCTGAAAGGTCTGCAGGAGCACGGGGCTGTCTACCTGAATGCGATCGGCGGTGCGGCGCAATACTACGCGCGATGCGTGAAAAAAGTCAAAGGCGTCGATCTGATGGAATTCGGCGTGCCAGAAGCGATGTGGCACCTCGACGTCGAAGGTTTCGCAGCGATCGTCACGATGGACTCGCACGGCAACTCGCTCCACGCGGATGTGGAAGCAGAGTCGCTGAACAAACTCTCCGACTTCGCAGCGAAAGTATTCTAAGCAGCAACAAGCCCTCGTCCACGCGGACGGGGGCTTTTTTGACGAGATTATCTGGGCACGGAGGGCAACTTTTGCGCGGCTTGTACGTACATACTAGGTAAAGACACGAGAAAACGGGGGAACCTACCATGTCCAACAAGCCTAACTTTTTTCAAAACGCGCTCGGAATGTTTCAAGACCCTGTCACTCCGCTGCGTGACAAACTGCTGATCGCAGGTGGAGTGCTCTACATCCTCTCGCCGATCGACTTGATCCCGGACTTTATCCTCCTGCTCGGCTATACGGACGATCTCGCCGTCGCAGTCGGAACGTTCTCGCTGTTTCGCCGCACGTACAACAACTATGTCAAGCGCACGCGAATCGTTGACGAACAGGAGTACAAGCCCAATTTGCACAAGCGGTAAAAGTTGCATCCCGTCATGCGTCTGGATATAATAAGTCAAGAACATCGATGAAGAGGATACTATCCATCCTGCGTGACACACAGCGAGCCGGGGACAGTGGGAGCCCGGTCGGCAGCTTGCATGGAGAAACGCACCTCGGAGATGCCCTCTCCCCTTAGAGTGGGCCGGGTTTGCCCGTTACAGCAGCAAAGCGGCTTTTTGCTTGAACAGTCAAGATCTTCAAGCAGGAGCAACAAGAGTGGTACCGCGGGAGTGACAGCTCTCGTCTCTTACGAGACGAGAGCTTTTTTTATTTTATTAGAAAAGGTGTGTGTACACATGTCGTACAAAAATCAAATCGCGAGCGTCCTCGCTCCGATTGTCAATCTGGAAGCATCCGAAATCGTCCGCCTCATGGAAACCCCGAAAGACTCCAAGATGGGAGACATCGCGTTCCCGTGCTTCCAACTGGCGAAGACTCTGCGCAAAGCCCCGCCGGTGATCGCAGCGGAACTCAAGGAGCAACTCGAACCAGCCCTCCAAGCGGCCAACGCCCCGGTCGCCAAGATCGAAGTCGTCGGCGCCTATATCAATTTCTTCCTCGACCAAGCAGCGGTGATGCGCGATGTGATCGCGACGATCCTCAGCACCGGTGAACAATTTGGTGCGTCTGACCTCGGACAAGGCGCGCATGTCACGATCGACCTGTCCTCGCCGAACATCGCCAAACCCTTCTCGATGGGCCACCTGCGCTCCACCGTCATCGGGAACGCACTGGCGAACATCCTCGACAAACTCGGCTACAAGTCGGTGCGCATCAACCACCTCGGCGACTGGGGCACCCAGTTCGGCAAACTGATCGTCGCCTACAAAAAGTGGGGCACCGAGGAAGAAGTGCGCCAAGCGCCGATCCCCGCGCTGCTCCGCCTGTACGTGAAATTCCACGAAGAAGCGGCGAACGACTCGACCCTCGAAGAACAAGGCCGTGAATGGTTCAAAAAACTCGAAGACGGCGACTCCGAAGCACAAGCGCTCTGGCAGTGGTTCCGCGACGAATCGCTCAAGGAATTCAACAAAACCTACGAGCTCATGGGCATCAAATTCGACTCGCTCCACGGCGAAGCGTTCTACAACGACAAAATGGATCGCGTCGTCGACATGCTGGAAGCGAAAGGTCTGCTCGTCGAGGATGAGGGCGCCCTCGTCGTCAAGCTCGAAGAATTCGACATGCCGCCGAGCCTGATCAAAAAGTCGGACGGTGCGACCCTGTACGCCACCCGTGACCTCGCAGCGGCCCTCTACCGCCATGAAAACTACAACTTCGCCAAAGCCCTCTACGTCGTCGGCGGCGAACAGCGCCTGCACTTCAAGCAAGTCTTTAAAGTCTTGGAAAAAATGGGCTTCGAGTGGGCGCAGGAGATGCACCACATCCCGTTTGGCATGATGCTCAAAGACGGGAAAAAAATGTCCACCCGCAAAGGCAAAGTCGTACTGCTGGATGAAGTGCTCCAACAGGCGATCGACGATGTCCGCAACGTGATCAAGGAGAAAAACCCGAACCTCGCCAACGCAGACGAAGTGGCAAAAGCGGTCGGCGTCGGGGCGGTCATCTTCCACGATCTGAAAAACTTCCGCCTGAATGACATCAACTTCTCGTTGGAAGACATGCTGACCTTCGAAGGTGAAACGGGCCCGTATGTGCAATACACCCACGCTCGTGCCTGCTCGATCCTGCGCAAAGCGGACTACAGCGCGAAAAACAGCGGCACCGTCGAACTCGCCGCGGGCGCACTCGAAGGTGCGGAGTCCTGGGCGGTCGTCACGATGCTCCTGAACTTCCCGAACATCATCCAACGTGCAGGCGCTGACTTCGACCCGTCGGTGCTCGGCAAGTACGTGATCGACCTCGCCCAAGCGTTCAACAAATTCTACGCACATGTCCGCGTGCTGGACGAAGACGAAGCGATCACGCTCTCCCGTCTGCACCTCGTCGCGGCAACTGTACAAGTGCTGCGCACCTCGTTGCACTTGCTCGGTTTGCAAGCGCCGCAGGAGATGTAAGACCCGATGCTCACACGCTTTGGCTTCACCGACTACGAGAACAAAGTCTACGAGACGCTGCACCACGCAGGCAAACCGATGACTGGCTACGCGCTCGCCAAAGACTCCGGCGTCCCGCGCGGCAAGATCTACGAAGTTCTGCACCGCCTCGTCGACAAAGGCATCCTCCTCGAATCGATGAGCGGCAACAAAAGCGAGTACCAAGCGGTGGACATCGAGATCGTCATCAACGCGCTGACCCAGAACTTCTACCAAAATGTCGCCCAGCTGCGCGACACCTACCGCGAGGACCGTCCCGAAGTGGACGACCGCGTCTGGATGCTCAAGGAAGACCGTTCGATGCTGTTGACGATGGAGGAATGGGTGAAAAAAGCGTCCTCCTCCATCCGGCTCTCGCTCTGGGCGGACGAATTTGAAGCGCTCCGCCCTTTTTTGGAACAAAAGGAAGCGGAGGGGGTACACGTGGAGGTGCTGTCGTTGGGTTCCGTTCGCACCTCGCTGCAAGCCTTGACGACGTTCCCGGTGCCGGAGCGAGAGCGTCACTCGCTGGAGCGCTGGCGGCTGATGATCGTGGACGAGGCCCGGATTCTGCTCGCGATCTTCCACGGTGGGGAGATGAAGGGCGTGATGACAGCCTCGCCGCAGTTCGTGCAGTTTTTCCTCGACTTCTTCTACCACGATGTGGCGTTGACGGTGATCACGAACAAGTATTACGACGATGTGCTCGTGCATGATGAGCAAATTCGCAACCTCTTGATCAAGTTGCGCTATTAATACTTTAGGTCAGATTTTTCAATTTTTGACGATCTGATTTAGAAATCGCAGGAAATAGATGGCCAGACCGCGAATCCTATGTAGTAACATCCCGCTTAGGAGGGTTTGTATGACGATCCTCGCCTTTGGCTTCTATTGGGTAAACACGGTGGTCTGGTGGGGTGTCATGTGGTTGTTTATGCAAAAGCGCAGACACTCTACATCGAATAGCATCCGGGCGATCGAGGGAGCATTCTCGGGTGTAGCGTTGGCATTGACGCTAGGCTATCTCTTGTTGGCGTTGCACCGCTCCGCCTTGATGGGTTTGATTCCGGATGGCTTTGCCCATCTTTCGAAGATACCGGTCGTACCGATTGTGATTCATCTGTTGTTCCTCAGCGTCGGAGCCGTGGCGCTGTTCAACTTGCGCTTCCGGATCGACACGCTCGACAGGGAAGTCGCCACTGTCAGTTTGCATTCGCGATATCGTTACATGATTCAGGCCGACCCGCGTGCGATCCTCGTGTTCAGCACCGATGGCTACTTGCAGGAGATCAACCCGCGCGGTTGTGAGTTTATGCAGGATTCAGAGAAGCAATTGATCGGCGACTCGGTGCTGGACGTGCTGGAGCGTTTAGAGCCCGAGCAAGGACAGGACTTGTTCGAGCAGATCACGACGCGGCAGTTCGTGGAGTTGAAGCGCGACGACCGCATCTTGGGCGACTTTGAATGGACGGAGTTGCTCGACGAGAACGAGCAACCGGTCGGACACATGTTGTGTTTTGCTGATGTCACGGAGAACAAAAAGTTTCAGCGCGAGATCATCCAGTCGGAGAAACTCGCGGTCGTCGGCCAACTGGCCGCGGCGACGGCGCATGAAATCCGCAACCCGCTGACCTCGATCAAGGGCTTTCTGCAGTTGTTCGAACACCGTTTCAAAGTCGAGCAGGGCAACGCGGAGATTCGCGAGTACACGCGGATCATGGTCGAGGAAGTCGACCGGATGGAGAAGATCATTCGCGACTTCCTGCTGATGACCAAGCCGTCTGATGTCACCCGCGAGCGCGCGGACTTGAATGGGGTGATCGAGCGTCTCTTGGTGCTCGTGCAGAACCAAGCGACGTTGCGCAACATCAACGTCGTGACCGATCTCGCTGAATTGCCCACCGTGCTGATGCACAAGGAAGCGATTCAGCAAGTGCTCTTGAACTTGATGCAGAACGCCTTCGAAGCGATGAACATCACCGGAACGCTGACGATCCACACCCGCGTCGAAGGCAAGTACGTGATCGCCTCGATTCAGGATACGGGGATCGGGATGACAGAGGAGGAAGTCGCCAACCTCGGCAGCCCGTTTTACTCCACCAAGACCGAAGGCACCGGCCTCGGTCTCACCGTCTCCTCCAAGATCATCCGCGAGCACGGCGGCATCCTCGACGTGCAGAGCACCAAGGGACAGGGAACCACGATCACTGTGAAACTACCGAAGTAGGCAAAAAAGACCCGGCCACGCGTGGCTGGGTCTTTTTTCTGAGCGGTTATAGTCAGGCGGTAACGAACTGCTCGACGAAGAACTTCGGGGTCAGGGGCAGACCTGTCGCTTGCGTGATCATCTCGTTCCATTGGTAGCGTGCGCCAGGCTTGAAGACCTTGTCGGTCAGCCATTGCCCGATGCGCGGGTCTTGGGTGACGGAGGTCAACTGCAGGTCGCGCTCCATCGCGGCGAGGAATTGCGACGCGCAGAGTTCGCCGAGGATGTAGTTCTGGTAGTAGACCGGCGCGGTCCCGAGGTGGATCTTGGCCGCCCAATCTGGGGCGTTGCGGCCTTCGACACGCTTCACCATCTGGAAGCGCTCGACATAGTCCCACCACAGCGTGTTCAAGTCTTGATCGGGGTTCTGGTACATGTCGCGCTCGAAGTGCGTCATCACCAAGCCCCAACGGACAAAGATCAGCATCGCCCGCGTCAACTGTTTCGCCACTTCGGAGGATACCGCTTGCGCCTGCTCAGCAGGTACACCCGCGATCTTGGTCAACCAGTCTGCGTCCTTGGTCAGACGGCCGAACAGCATCGCAATCGCTTCGGTGGTCAGGATGTGCGCAATCCCGCGCAACAGCCACGGCAACTGCTCATCGTAGTTTTTGTCGTACACGCCATGCCCGAGTTCATGGAGCATCGTCGCCATCCAGTATTCGTTGGGACGTACATTGCACAGGATGCGCACATCGCCCTCCCGGTCGATGTCGGTGCAGTAGGCGTGCTGGTTTTTGCCCTCGCGCTCGTACAGGTCGGAGCGGTCGAGGATGTCCTGAATGTCCAGCCCTACGCCGTCAAAGTAGACCTTCGAGAGCGCGACGACGTCTTGCGCTGCGAAGAACTGGTTGAGATCGACCGCCTCGGAAGCCGGGGCCTCTTGGAAGAACGGGTCGGCATAATGCCACGGACGCATCTCATCAGGCGCGATCCCACACCGAGCGGCCAATTCTGCATCCAACTCTGCTTTCATGGCGGCAAAAGGCGCACGGGTCGCCGCTTCCAATTGACCGAGCACGTCAAAGAGCTCCTGCTTGTCGATCTCTTGGAACTCCAAGCTCATCTCATAGTAGTTCGCGTACCCGAGTTTGCTCGCAATCTGGTTGCGGAACTTCACCAGTTCCACCACTTTGCCTGCGACTTCCGGGCCGATCTGCTTGCTTGCTTCCCACGCCGCACGGCGTTTTTCGCTGTCTGTGACGTTGGCGAGGATGTCGTGGATTTCATTGTCCGAGACTTTTTCCCCGTCGATCGTCGCTCGGTACATCGTGAACCGACCCTCGATCTCCGTCTCGCGGCGCACCAGTTCCTCGATGTCCGCCTCGTCGATCTGCTGTTCGGCAAATTGCGTGTAGAGCACGTCGAGCTGACGAGCGAGCAAGGGTTCCGTGACCTGACCCGACTCGCGCATCTCCTTCAAGTCGGCAAACGCCTCCCGGTCTGCATACAACTTCAGCAGTTGGGAGCGGAGATCGGCGTATCTCTCCTCATCAGCGGGGTTCCCTGTGGTCGTCGCTTTCCAATAGGCATCGTTGGAACGCTTATGCAAGTCCGCGATGCGTGGCACCATATTGTCGAGAAATTGTTGTAGACGAGTATTCAAGTACTGTACCTCCATCGCATGTGATTGGAAAAACGTGTATGCTTAATTGTATCACGCACGGATAGGAAGGAGGAACCGCAGTTGTTTGACCCGACTATTTTTGACAATCTCAAAGTCGTGTTCGAAGGGGCGCTGTACGACCTCGACCACGACCGCCGCCTGTTGGTCAGCGGGCGAGAAGACCTCGTGGATCTCGCGGCGATGGCCCGTCAATTCCGCATGCAAGTCCGCAAGCCGGACAGTGAAGTCTACGCGACCCTCATCCTCAAAAGCGGCCTGATCGACTTCGCAGGTGAACTCCGCAGCGTTCGAACAGCAGATGAACTGCCCGGCTGTGAGCTGGAGATTCACTTCCAACTCCCGGCGGAAAAAGCCGCCCGAGCCGTCGAGAACGAACGGCACCTCCAAGAAGTCTGGGGGGAAGTCGCCTCCTCTCGTCATGAGCTCTCGACGGTGTTGATGGCAGACCCGGCGAGTGCTGGGAAAAACGGCCTCCACGTCGCGGAACCGACGATTCCCGGACACTACCGAATCTCTCTGCGCTTTCGCTCCAAGATCGACGAGGACAACATCACCGACGTCGAACCGCTTTTGCAGCACTTGGTGGCGACGATGGAGTTTTTGGATGAGGCGGAGTAAACTACATACATAGACAGAGTGAACAAGCAAACAAGGGGAGATCGATATGGCATTTAAAGTACAAGGCCAAGTCGCCATCATCACGGGCGCATCGTCTGGCATCGGTCGGGCGAGTGCGTTGCAACTGGCAGAGGCAGGCTTCAATGTCGCACTTGGCGCTCGTCAAGTCGAAAAATTGGAAACGCTGGCGGCAGAAATCAAAGGCATGACCGGACGCGAGGTGTTCGTCATGAGCCTCGACGTGCGTGAGGAACAACAAGTCAGCGCGTTCGTCACCGCTGTTAAAAATCACTTTGGGCGCATCGACGTGCTCCTGAACAACGCCGGTCTCGCCAAAGGTGTGATGCCGGTCATTGAAGAGTCGAATGTAGCGAACTGGGATGCGATGCTCGACACCAATGTCCGCGGTCTGTTGCTGATGACGCGGGAAGCGGTGCCGCACATGATCGAAGGTGGCAACGGACACGTCATCAACTTGGGTTCGATCGCGGGACGGGAAGCGTATGCGGGCGGAGCGGTCTACTGCGCTTCGAAATTTGCCGTGCGTGCGATCACGGATGCTCTGCGCCAGGAACTGCTCGGCAAGCCGGTTCGCATCACCACCGTCGATCCGGGCATGGTCGAGACGGAGTTCTCCGTCGTTCGACTCGGGGACAAAGACAAGGCGGACGCTGTGTATACCAACATGACCCCGCTGTCGGCTGAGGACATTGCGGACTGTGTCGTCTACGCGGCGACCCGTCCCAAGCACGTCAACATCGACGCCATTATCGTCAAACCACTGGACCAAGCGGGTGCGGGCAAAGTCGCACGTCGTTAACCTGCCGTTACTTTACAAAACAACCGTGTCCCCTGCCCAAAGTTGAGCATTTTCTTATGTGCCAGTAATATGGTAAATTAGAGATAGAAGAAAATTGTCGTGAAATGTAGGAAAAAGGGGATTCGCCCATGCGTCATATAACGGTGGACACGGTGCAGCCTGGAAACGTGCTGGCACGAACAATTTATACAAATGATGGACGACCTTTGCTCAATTCAGGTGTCCAATTGACGGTTGGGATGTTGAGCACGCTTCGACGCCTCGGCGTGACAATGCTGTACATCGAAGACGCGCGCTTCCAAGACATCGTGGTCGAGGAAGTCGTCTCCGAGACGACGCGCCGAGAAGCGTTGAGCAATTTCTCGACGGCCGTGCAACACATGCAAGGCGGCAAGGACTTCAACTCCAAAGCGATCTCTCAGGCGACCGGTTCGATCATTGACGAGATCATGAAGAACAAAAAAGTGCTCGTCTCGCTGTCCGACATCCGGACGAAGGACAACCGTGCGTTCATCCACGCGATCAACGTGACGATTCTGTCGATCGTGATCGGGTCGAACATGGGATTGAACCGGGCGCAGATGAGTGACCTCGCACTGGGTGCGATGTTCCATGACATCGGCAAAATCGAACTGCCAGAGAACATGAAACGCGAGGAGGAGGGAGACCTCCCCACGGGACTGTCCTCAGATGAAAAGCACACGTGGCGTGGCTACAAGCGCCTGCGCAAGAAAAATGAGATCTCGATCGTCGCGGCGCACTGCTGTCTGCAGCACCATGAGCACATCGACGGCAGTGGATTTCCACGCGGCTTGTCGGGCGATGAAATTCACCCGTATGCCAAGATCGTGGCGGTGGCGAATGCGTTCGACAATCTGATTGCAGGCGACGAGGACACCAAGCCGATGTTGCCGCATGAAGCGACCGAGTTGCTGATGAGCCTCGCCGGGAAAAAGTTTGACCACGAGGTGGTTGTCCAGTTCCTGCGTTCGGTGGCGGTGTACCCGACCGGGATCTCGATCAAGCTGGACAATGGCATGGTCGGCATCATCGTCGGTCAGCACAAAGGACTCCCGTCTCGCCCGATCGTCCGCGTCTTCACCAAGGAAGATGGCGAGTGGGAATCGCACGAGATCCAAGAGTTAGACCTCGCGAAGGAAACGACCCTGTTCATCCAGAAAGTGATGAACGAGTAACACCGAACACCCCACCGTTTCTGGTCGGGGTGTTTTTTGCGCATCGCGGCGATCATCATGTTGGGCGGTGCTGTGTACAGGCTTACTGCGTTGCGGTAAACTAGGTGAGAGTACCGATAATGGGAGTACCGATAATGAGAGGAGTCACATCTCATGCCTGACCCGAACCTGACGATGACCCGTGAACAAGCGATTCCGCTGTTTGAGGCGGTCGAACTCCGCCACAGCACCCGTTCCTATACAGGCGACGCGCTCGCCCCTGAGATTCGCACCAAACTGCTAGACTTTCTGACCAACGGATGGGAGCCCTATCCCGGTACGCATACCCGTGCCGTGCTGATCGAAGGCACCGACCAGACCAATTCCATCTTCAAAGGCTTCCTCGGCTCCTATGGCAAAGTCACGAATGCCCCTGCCCTCATCGCGTTCATCGCCGATTTGGAGGAGCCCTGTTTCTACGAAGCCACAGGCTACATGGGGGAACAGTGCGTGTTGTACGCCACCGCCATCGGTCTGGAATCCTGCTGGGTCGGCGGCTTTTTCCGACCGGAGGAGGCCGCCCGGCTCATTGGTTTGGGCAAAAACGAGCGCGTCCTCGCCGTCGCCGCGCTCGGCACCGCCAAGCAAGGCAGCATGACCTCGCTCTATGAAGGGCTGTTCAAATTCGGCAGCACCAACCGTGGCAAGCGCAAGGGTCTTGAGGACATTCACTACCTCGAAGACATCGCGCCACCGCGCTGGTTTTTCCGTGCGCTGGAAGCGGTGCAGGTTGCGCCGTCGTCGTTCAACAAACAACCGTGGCACATCATGCACCACAAGGACGGGCGCATCTCGCTGTCCGCCACGGAGGAGTACAAGGAAAAAGCACCGCTGTTCCCCGGCGCGCCCAATTCCTCCCGCCTCTGTTGCGGCATCGCGATGGTACACTTCCGCGTGGCAACCCGTGCGCTTGGCATGGAGGGACGCTGGATGCCGGAACCGGAATTCGGCAACCCGATCGCGTCGTTTTACATCCCGCAAGCGTTGCAGGATGACCTCGACGCTTTGAATGGACTGGGGGTAGTGAAATGAGTCACACCGACAACCATCTGCTGTTTGAGGTGCAAGACCACATCGCCACGATCACGCTGAACCGTCCTGATGCGCTGAATGCATTTAGCGTGCCGATGATCGAGGCGTGGGTGGCAGCTCTAGAAGCCTGTCGCGACCGCGAGGACATCCGCGTCGTCGTCCTGACCGGAGCCGGGCGTGCGTTCTGCTCCGGTGGAGATGTGCGGGCGATGCGTGAAGGCAAAGGCTTTCTCGCCCAAGGTGATGAGGAGATCGACACCCACTCGACAGGCCTCGCCCGCAAAAACTCGTTGTGGAAGCTGATCCAGCGCGTTCCGCTGACGTTGGAACAGGTGGACAAGCCCGTGATCGCGGCGGTCAATGGCGATGCGATCGGCGCAGGTTGTGATATGTCGCTGATGTGTGATCTGCGGGTCGCCAGCGACACGGCCCGCTTTTCCGAAGGCTATGTGAAGTTGGGCATCGTGCCGGGCGACGGGGGCGCGTACTACCTGCCGAAGCTGGTCGGGATGGCGAAGGCGTTGGAACTGCTGTTGACCGGCGACATGATCGACGCACAGGAAGCACAGCGGATCGGCCTCGTCAACCGCGTCGTGCAGGCGGATCGCTTGATGGAAGAGACCTATGCGTTGGCGCGCAAGATCGCCTCCCAACCGCCGGTCGCGGTCCGGATGATCAAGCGCGCCGCCTACCAAAGTCAACGCACCGACCTGAGAACAGCCCTCGACCTCGTGTCCTCGCACATGGCGATCGTCACCGAGACGGAGGACCATCTCGAAGCGGTGCGAGCGCTGTTGGAAAAACGCCCTGGCGTGTACCACGGCAAGTGACGAGCAACCCCCTTCTCGCGGAAGGGGGTTTTTTCCACGGCACGTCGTGGGGATGCGCCTGTGTTATAATGAGTCTAGAGAGTACAGAGACGGAGGACACAACCTTGTTGAAAAATAGCAATTTCCTGATCGTCGACGGCAGTTCCCTGCTCGTGCGCGCCTACTTTGCCAGCGCGTATGGCGGACGTGTGATGCAGTCGAAGAGCGGTGTCTATACGAACGGAGTCTTTGGTTTCATGAGCATGTTGCTCAAAGCGGTGGAGCAGATGCAACCGACGCATCTCTTTGTCGCGTGGGACGTTTCCCGCGATACCTTCCGCCGCGAATTGTACCCGCAGTACAAAGGCACGCGTGGCGAATTGCCGGACATGCTACACCCGCAGTTTGACACGATGAAGGACGTTCTCGATTCGCTCGGCGTACCGCAGCATCTCGACGAGCGCTATGAGGCGGACGACATCATCGGCACGCTCGCGATCAAGGCGGCAGACGAAGGTCACGATGTGCTCGTGCTGACCGGCGACCGCGATGCCTTGCAGCTTGTGCGGGACAAAGTCACCGTCGCGATCATGAAAAAGGGCATCACGGAGATGAACTACTACACCCCGGCTTCGCTGTTCGAAGAGTGGGGCCTGACCGCGTCGCAGATCATCGACTTGAAGGGGTTGATGGGCGACACCAGCGACAACATTCCCGGCGTGCCTGGCATCGGGGAGAAGACCGCGAAAAAGCTCCTCGGCGAATACGGCACCGTGGAAAACCTGATCGCCAACCGCCATGAGCTAAAAGGCAAGATGAAGGACAAGATCGAGGAGCACCAAGAACTCGCCCGCCTGAGCAAAGTGCTGGCGACGATCGTCCTCGACGTCCCGATTCCGCAGGCTGTCGACGATTGCCGGCTCTCGATTCGGATGGAGTCTGCACGGGACAAGCTGGCGGAACTGGATTTGAACCGCGTTTGGACCCAATTGACCAAAGTCATGACCCCCACCGCCTGAGGAGAAAAAAGCGACCCGTCTTGCGTGTGCAAGGACGGGTCGCTTTTTTTGCTCAATTGAGGTATCTTTTTGTCATGAGGTGATGAACGGATGGATCGATTTGCGTATGCGGTACAAGGCGTGGTGCAGTTTTTGAGCGAAGCGATCGAGCGGGAGTGGCGGACGCTGGAGGAGCGGAGATTTCACAGTCAGCTACAGGGCCCGCGCTTTGACCTCGTCGGGAACTGGCTGGAGCAGTTCGCTGGACACGAGATCTGGTCCAACGCGCACGTTCGGCGCGAGGAAGTTCTCCGTTATGCGCGCGGTGTGCGCGAGGAGTTAGGCGTGGTGCTCGGTCAGATCGAACCGCCCTGTGCGATGGCGGTGCTGTGTGGACTGCCCGCCGCCCAGTCGCTTGGGTATGCCCCAGCGCGACTGGCCGCAAGTCTTGGCGTGGCGGACGCGCAGGTACTGGCGTGGGAGCAGGCGGGATATCTGCAGATTCGCGCCGTGCTCAGTGAGCGGACGCCCTTGTTGGCGTTTTTGCATGCACAGGCACTGGAGCAGCAGGCGGAACCTGAGGCGGCGCCCGTTCCTGAGACGTTGGAACGTTTGCTCGTCGAGGCCAGCACCAACCCGGACTTCGATCTGCGACGCTATGTCAAACCGGCCGTCGAGTTGCGGATTCGGCAGTGGTTTCACAAGTGGGGCATGGAGTCTGAGTATCGGGAGGAAGACAGGGTCGCCGTTGCGCTGGTACAGGAGCGGATGAAGCTGGAGTTGATCGAGCGCGAGGAGGAGACAGAGGATGCTTGATTTGCAGGAGCCGCTGCGGCGGTATTTTGGATTTGAACAGTTTCGCGGCGGGCAGGAGCAGGTCATCCGCACACTGCTCGACGGCGAGCATGTGCTGGGGATCATGACCACCGGGGCGGGCAAGTCGCTGTGTTACCAGCTTCCGGGACTCCTCCTGCCCGGCATCACCTTGATCATCTCGCCATTGGTCGCCTTGATGCACGACCAAGTCGAACAATTGCATCGTCGCGGTATCGACGAGGCGACCTATCTGAACTCGTTGCTCTCCTCGCAGGAGTTAAAAAACCGCCTCGCGGGCATCCGCCACGGCGCTTTTAAATTGGTCTACATCGCGCCTGAACGCTTGCGGAGTCAGGAGTTTTTGCAACTGTTACAAGAGGTTCCCGTCTCGATGCTCGTCGTGGACGAGGCGCACTGTATCTCGGAGTGGGGGCACGACTTCCGCACCGACTATCTCCAGATCGGCGCTGTGCGGGAGAAGATCGGGGAGGTCCCTGTCCTCGCCCTGACGGCGACGGCGACTCCTGAGGTGCAGGAGGACATCCTGATCCAACTGCGGATTCTCAACTGTCGGAAGTTCGTCACGGGGTTCGACCGCCCGAACTTGGCGTTGGTGTTCCGCCGGGAGGAGACCAAGGAGCAGAAGTACCGGGCGGCGTTTTCCTTTTTGCAGCGGCAGGAGGGGTCGGGGATCATCTACGCCCCTTCGCGCAACGAGTGTGAGGAAGTGGCACGGTATCTGCGCATCGCCTTGCCCAACGAACCGGTTGCCTTTTACCATGCCGGGTTGCGCCCGGAGGAGCGGCGGGAGGTGCAGGATGCCTTCATGTCCGACCGGGTGCGGATCGTGGTGGCGACCAACGCATTTGGCATGGGCATCGACAAGCCGGACATCCGGTTCGTCGTGCACCTGCATGTCCCTGCCAGCGTTGAAGGTTACTACCAAGAGGCGGGGCGTGCGGGGCGGGATGGACAACCGTCCGTTTGCATCACGATCTACAACGAGCAGGACCGGGCGATTCACCATTACTTTTTGAAGCGGGAGTTTCCGACGGAGCGGGAGTATGACACCGCGTTTGAACTGATGCGGTTGCAGATGAGCGAGGGCGGGGTCTACCGGGGGTCGTGGCGCGAGATGACACGGTGGCCGGGGCTGGACGATGACCGGCTGTCGCTGCTGATTCACCAGTGGGAAAACCTCGGGGTGATGGAAGTCTTGGACTTCACGGGGGATCAGGTGGTGCTGCGCTTGGATGTGGAACGGATGCGCACGCGGCGCAGTGATGTGTTGCAGGCGATCGAGCGCTTGAAACTGCGGCGGTTTGGCAAGTTGAACCGCGTCGTCGATCTGTTGCACTCGCCGCTGTGCCGGCGGGAAGGCGTGTTGGCGTACTTCGGACAAGCGCTGACGGAGCGCCCTGCTGTGTGCTGTGACATCTGCAACCCGGAGTTGGCGAAAAATCCGACATTGGTCGATGTCGCGCTCGGGATGTTGAATTGGCAGCGCGTGCTCGGGGATCTGTTTCCAGAGGACAAGCTCGACCCGCGTGTCGGCGAACCCTTGCGGTTGGCGATGACCGCTGGGGAGGAAGCGTACCGCGTAGGCCAGCAAGGCAATGCCGACGAGTTGCCGCGCCTGTATGAGATGCTGAACTCGCCATCGGTGACGACGCGTCGGATGGCGTGTTCGGCGATTGGCAAGATCGGGCTGGTGGAGTCGGTGCCCTACCTCGTGCGGATGTTGGAGGACAGCAACCCGCAGGTGCGGCAGTATGCGTTGAAGGCGTTGGCGAAACTTGAGGACCGCCGCTGGGTGCAACCGGTGTGGAACTTGTTGCGGCGCGAGGACAAGGAATACAACATCCGGCAAGCGAAACTCATGCTGGAGCAGATGGGAGAGCGAGTGCAATGAGCGAGGTGCGCAACGATCGCACAGTTACAGTGGCAGCCTTAAAGGAGCGCGTGAAGGAGTTCACCGACGCGCGCAATTGGGGAGGAGGCCATCGCCCGAAGAACCTCGCGATGAGCATCACGATCGAAGCGGCGGAGTTGATGGAGCATTTCCAGTGGTTGGACAACGATGACTATCAGGTGGACAGACTGACGCCGGAGCAGCGCGAGGCGATCCGGCTGGAAGTGGCGGACATCGCGATCTACCTCTTGAGCTTCTGCAATCAGGTGGGTATTGATCTGGCGCAGGCCGTTCATGATAAGTATGATATCAACGAAAAACGGTTCCCTGTTGAGAGCTACCGCAAGTGACAGGGAAGAGGGAGTACAGCATGGCTAAAGGTCAGACTTCTAGTAGGGCTAACAAACAAGGGAACAAACCCTTTACCAAAAGCACGGCACCGCGTCCTGCGGGCCTTGCGAATTTGCCACATCAGTCGCATGGCAAAAGCAAGCAGTTTACCGTAAAAGAACCAGAGGAATTGCTCGCTTTCTTATTGAAATCGATCACCAACCTGAGCCGCAACTCCGTGAAGTCCCTGTTGAGCCGTGGGCAGATCTGGGTGAACGATCAGGTCGTGACGGCCTACAACTTCCCCTTAAAACCGGGACAGTCAGTCTCGGTCGGGGAGAAAAAAGCGGCCGTCTCCGAAGCGCCGCGCATGAACGGGGTCACGATCATGTACGAGGATGACGACATCATCGTGATCCAAAAAGAGTCTGGTCTGCTGTCGATCGCTTCGGAAACAGAGACGGAGATGACCGCCTATCGCCAGTTGATGGAGCACGTCAGACGAGACAATCCGCAAAACCGGATCTTTGTCGTGCATCGACTGGATCGCGATACTTCCGGGGTGATGATGTTTGCCAAGAGTCAGGACGTGCAGCAAACGTTGCAAAACTCCTGGAATGAGACCGTCAAGGAACGTACATATATCGCGTTGGTCGAAGGCAAAGTCAAAAAGCCGGAGGGCACGATCTCCTCATGGCTGAAGGAGAGCAAGACGTTGCTGATGTACTCGAACCCGTACCCGAACGGCGGCCAGCATGCGGTCACGCACTATAAAGTCCTCAAGTCCAACCCGAACTTCTCGCTGCTGGAGGTCAATTTAGAGACGGGGCGGAAAAACCAGATCCGCGTCCACATGCAAGACATCGGACACCCGGTCGTCAATGACCGAAAGTACGGAGCGAAAACCAAGAGCATCTCTCGACTCGGGCTGCATGCGCGTGTCTTGGCTTTTGACCATCCGACCACAGGGGCCTTGATGCGTTTTGAAACGGCAATCCCCAAGATGTTCCTCAATGCGTTTAAGGACTCTTCACCCAAATAAAAAAACCGCCTGGCTGCGTGACTGCCAGGCGGTTTTTCTTTGAAATAAAAAACTGGAAATCGGTCACCCTAAAGGCAATTAGGTAACAAGTATTGGAACAGCAGGAGGGTGTATGCAGAAATCGTCCGTCTCCACGTTGCAAGTGTTGCTGGTCTTGCTTGGCTCAACAGGGCTACTGAATCACGTGATCTTGATCCCGATACTTTTACAGGTGGTGGGTCGGGACTCTTGGGTCTCTGTCTTGATCGCTACCATACTCGCCTTGCTTTGGCTACCGATCCTCTATCTCATCGTCAAACGGACTGCGCAACATCATCTATTTGATTGGCTCCGTCAAAAATACGGTCGCACACTCTCCGGGACTCTGCGTTATGTCGTGGTGCTCTACCTGCTCGTGGTCAGTGTCGTGACGCTCAAGGATACGTTGACATGGGCGAAGACCGCTTATCTAACCCAGACCCCCACGATTGCTTTACTCATCCTATTTGTTCTCCTCTGTTACGCCAACTCGCACTATGGAATTCAGTCCATTGCTACGATGGGCGGAATTCTGGTTCCGTTCGTAATCCTCTTCGGTTTTTTTGTGATGACGGGCAATATGCATCTCAAAGATTATCGCCAATTGCAGCCGCTGTTGGAACACGGCTGGGGTAACGTCGCCAAAGGTGTGTTGTATGGCGGGGTAGGGTTCGCGGAGATCATCTATCTCGTCTTCCTGCAACAGCATTTGCGCAATCCGATTCGCTTTCGGACGCTTGCGATCATGCTGGTGATGTACACGGGGCTGACGCTTGGGCCCTTGGTGGGGGCGATTGCGGAATTTGGTCCCTATGAAGCAGCGGCTCAGCGATACCCGGCCTATGAAGAGTGGAGGTTGCTGTACATTGGACGCTATATCGAACATCTCGACTTTCTGTCTATCTATCAATGGCTGACAGGGGCGTTCCTGCGCGTCTCGCTCGCCATGTATCTGATCCCGGAAGTGCTCTCGATCCCAAAAAGTCGTGCGCGATCCATCGTGCTGATCGGGGCGTATGTGGTGGTGTGTGGGGTTGTGATGTGGCCGGTGAGTGATATGAAGTTTCTGGCCTTGTTGATACAGGTGGGCATCCCTGCCTCGACGATGTTGCTTGTGACGGTTTCGTTAATTGTGGGATTGTTGGTCCTGATGCGTAGAAAGCAAAAAGGTGGTGGACGGAATGGACGTACCGCAACTCCCAAGCGAAACTGAGTTGCGTGACTGGTTTCGCAACAACCAAGATGTCGAGTTGGTCAACTTGAAACTGGGCACCTACCCGGACCAACAATCGTTGTTGTTGATCTATTGTCAGGGGATGTCAGATGACAAGCAGATCAACCAAGTTGTGTTGCCCAGTCTGCAGCAAGCCTTTCGTACCTTCTTACCAGAAAACCAAGAACAACTAGAAGCCTCGAAACCGCTGATGATGAACCGACTCACCTCCTCAAACATCCAAAGAGACTTGACGAGCCAAGTGTTTGCAGGCAACCTCCTGCTGTATTTTCAAGACTTGCAAGCGATGTATACCGTCAAGATCGCCAAACACCCACAACGAGCCATTGAAGAGCCCAGCACAGAGATCTCAAACCGTGGGGCTCGCGATGGATTCGTCGAGGAACTATCGGTCAACATCGCCCTGATTCGCAAACGAATTCCGACACACACGCTGTCTTACGAGCAACATGTGCTGGGAACGCGAACGAATACCAAACTGGCCTTGTTGTATCTGGAAGATGTCGCATCGCCGTCGATCCTCGAAGAGGTACGAATCAAACTGTCGCAGATCAAGGTCGATGCGATTTACAATACGTCCGAACTTGAGGGGTATCTGACAGATGCGAAGATCCCGCTCTTCCCGTTGTTTTCCTACACGGGGCGGCCGGACTTTGTCGCGATGTCTTTGGTGAACGGACGCTTCGTTTTGATGCTTGATGGTTCCTCGTCGGCGATCATCGCGCCCGTGAGTCTGTTTTTTCTGTTGGAAGGGCCATCAGACCCGAATACGATGCCAATCATCGTTTCCTTTCAACGGATGCTTCGCATCATAGGGTTGTCGATCGCGTTGTTGTTGCCGGCCTTTTGGATTTGTTTGAATTCTTACCACCAAGATCAGATTCCGTATACGATGCTGGCAACGATCGTCATCTCGCGGCAGGGCGTCCCGATGTCGGCTCCGCTCGAGGCCTTTCTGATGATCATGCTGTTTGAATTGTTTCGTGAGGCGGGGTTGCGGTTGCCAGCGTCAGTCGGACAAACGCTCTCCGTCGTCGGAGGCTTGATCATCGGGCAAGCGGCGATCAGCGCCGGACTGACATCGCCGAGTATGTTGGTGGTCATCGCATCGTCTGTGGTGGCCAGTTTTATCCTTGGCAACCAAGACCTGTCGGGAACCATACGGTTGCTGAACATGATCATGGTGCTGATTTCTTCGGTGTTTGGACTGTTTGGCTTTTTTGTTTCAGTTTTTGGCTTGTTGGTGTATCTGACCAATCTCCGCTCCCTGGGGGTTCCGTATCTGGCACCAGCGTCGCCGATTGTGTTGCCTGATCTGCGGCGCTTTTTGGTTCCAATCCCTTGGAGTCGCAAAGTCAAACGCTCGGAAGTGCTCACCACGATCGACTCCGACAAAAGGGACAAGGCTGGAGATTCGACATGAAGAGCTGGACACGGACGCTGTTGGTGGTCTTGCTGACCTCGTTTCTGCTGGCTGGATGTTGGGATTTTCGTGAAGTGGAGCACGTGATCTATCTAAATGCCCTTGGGGTCGACTATGTGAAGGGCCAGTACACCCTGTATGCGCAGGTGATTGACTTTTCGAATCTCAGCAAGATGGAAAGCGGTGGCGGACGGCATGAGGATAAGCCTGCGATCGGCAAAGGGACGGGTGAAACGTTTGATCAGGCTGCATTCGATCTCTACAATACGACGCAACAAAAAATCTCGTGGGCGCACATCTCCGCCATGGTGTTTTCCGACAATGCCATCAAGGCGGGGATTCCTGAGCATGCGATCGATCTGATGCGACGGTATCACGAGATGAGGCATACGATCTGGACGTTTGGTACGCATGCATCGCTGGACAAGCTATTTGCCACCACACCGACCTTGAACATCTCGACTGTTTATTCACGCTTGAATAACCCGGAGGACGCCTATCGACAAAGTTCGCAAATCAAACCGATCTATTTGAATACGATGATTTCCAGTTTGAAAGAACCGGCCCAGACCACGGTCCTGCCCTACCTCACGATCTCCAAGACGCGGTGGAAGATGGCAAATGAGGTACACGAGGTGCTCCGGTTGAACGGGGTGGCCCTCATCTTGAACTATAAGTACCAAGGGTTTGTGGGTGAGCAACTTCTAGACGGTCTGCGCTGGGTCGAGTCAGGTCACAGACGCATGGCACTGTTTACCTATGATAGGGGCAAGCCGTTGTCCTCGACGATCTTCCTCGCTCCAGACTGCAAGATTCTTCCGAGTGTCGAAGGGGACCAGGTGTTTTTTGACCTGCAGATCAAAGCCCAAGGCAGCATGCTGGAAGTCATGCAACCCAAACCGGAGTCGTACCTGCGTGAAGCGACCGAGAAGCAGATCGAGAAGGAAATTCGCCAGACCTACGAGGCTGGATTGCGCCAAGGGGGCGACATTTTGAACTTGGGTCTGGTTTTGTATCGAAAAAATCCAACCGCTTGGCATCGCTTGCAACACGACGCGAAACTGCCGTTGACGAAAGCGTCGCTGCGCCATGTTCAAGTGCAGGTGCAGTTGAAGTCGTCCGGTAAACTAAAACTTGAGGAATAGAGTACCAGATACTTCCGGTTGAACTCTACCTCTTCTAGTGGTATATTCATTCGAAATACCTACCGAGGAAAAGCATGGGAAAGGAGATGTCAACATGGGGATTCATAACTACTTCAAGAGCTTGTCTGATCTAGAAGGCATCAATCGTTGTCCGGGGAAGTTCAAATACCAAGAGCATTCCGTGGCGAGTCACTCATTTAAAGTGACCAAGATCGCGCAGTTCTTAGCCACTGTCGAAGAGGCGGACGGCACGGTCATCGATTGGAAAAGGCTCTATGAGAAGGCGATCAACCATGACTACGCGGAATTGTTCACCGGCGACATCAAAACACCCGTCAAGTATGCGATGCCTGAGTTGAAGGAACTGTTTTCGCAAGTCGAGGACATGATGATCAAGAATTTCATCGAAAAAGAGTTCCCAGCCGAATTCCAGAGCATCTACCATGAACGGTTCGCAGAGGGCAAAGACGAGAGCATCGAAGGTCGAATTCTCGCAGTCGCTGACAAAATCGACTTGCTGTATGAATCGTTCGGTGAGATTCAGCGCGGCAACCCGGAGCCGTTGTTCTTGGAAATCTACCAAGAAGCGCTGTCTACGATTCTCAAGTTTCAGGAAATGCCTTGCGTCCAGTATTTCGTCGAAAACATTCTACAGGAAATGCTGGAAGAGGGCGTCATCCCATACTCGCAGATCTACAAATTGACCAAGAACATTTTGGGGAGATAAGGATCGCGACGGTTCTGAAAAAAAGGCAGTAGGCGCCACGCACCTCACTGCCTTTTCTGGGGGCAGAGAGGAAGGGTGCGGGGATGCAGATGCGAATCGGGTTTCGAACGATCAAGACAGCCGTCGGAAGCGCGCTGTCGATCGCGATCGCCAAGTACTTGGGCTTAGAGTTTTATTCATTTGCGGGCATCTTGACCATCCTCTGCCTGCGCGAGACGGTGAAGCGCTCCTACTTGGATGCCTGGGAGCGTTTGATTGCCTGTGTGGTCGGCATCGGGTTCGCGATGCTGATGTTTCGGTTGGTCGGCTATCACCCGTGGAGCATCGGGTTGATCCTGCTGTTTTTGATCCCGACGTTGGTTGCCCTCAAGGTGCAAGGCAGTGTCACGACCGCCTGTGTGATCATCCTCCACATGTATATGATGGAGCACGTCGACTGGGCGATGGCGAAAAACGAACTCGTGTTGGTCGGGGTCGGCATCGGGGCGGCGTTGCTGTTGAACTCCTATATGCCGAGTCGTGAGAAAGAGTTGGTGCGCTTCCAGAAGCAGATCGAAGGCAACTTCGAGCGAATCTTCCGCGAGGTGGCGCGCTTCCTGCGCGATGGGGCGACCGATTGGGATGGGCGCGAGATCACAGAGACGACGGCGGTGTTGCGCGATGCGTTGCGGATGGCCTTGCTGGACATCGAAAATCACGTCCTGCGCGAAGAGACCGGGTACTACGCGTACTTCCTCATGCGCAGCCGGCAGTTTGAGATCATCGAGCGGATCATGTTGACGCTCTCGACACTGGACGGCGCCTACTGCCAAGGGCGCGACATTGCCAACTTCCTCGACGAGATGGCGGGGCAGATCACGCCAGGGAGCACCGATCAAACCCAAGCGCGGCTTGACCAACTGTTCCGTTTACAAGCCGAGTTTCGAGCGGCTGAGTTACCACAAGACCGTCAGGAATTTGAGAGTCGGGCCGCGCTGCTGCATTTCATCAACGACATGGAGCGTTACTTGAAGATCAAGAAAAACTGGCTGTTGCGCAAGCGGTAGCCGTTTCGAATGGATGAGAAAAAAGACCGAACTTCGCGCGAAGTTCGGTCTTTTTTTGATCGAGAGAAAACCCGAGGAGGCTGTGTCGCGGGCTCAGGCTTTGGCCTGCGTTTCTTTTTTGGCAAATTTCCGCTCGGCCCAAGCGTCGAGTTTTTTGACTTGCGATTTTCCAAGCGTTGCACCGTAGAGCAGGAGCAGCACGATGGCCAGTGTGAAGACATCGAGCTCCCGATTCACCGCAAAGTTCAGGATGCCGATCAGCACCTGCGGGATCAAGCCCGTGAGCGCAAAAAGCGCAGCGTAGACGCGGAACCACAGTTGGGAACGCATCCCGTATCGGGCGTAGAACATGAGGAACGTCATCCCCCAAGCGACCACTTCGAGGACTGCGAGGATCATCCACTTGTATTCAAGTACTGCTGTCATGTGCGCACACCCTTTCGATCTGTACACGCCGTCTCTCCAGTACTTTTGGGAGTAAAGCAAGCTTAACGAGATAGGTTTTGTATATTAATATGATAATGTATATAATAACGAATTACAAGGACAGACAAAAAGCACGAGCGTTGAGCCCGTGCTTTTTTTTGCGTGAAATTAGACGATCACTTCTTCGACCACCATCGGTTCCAGCGCATGGGTCTCGTCCACATAGACGAACGCATCGTAGCGTTGGGCCATGTTCGAGGGAACATAATTGCCACGTTCGTACTCTGGGTAGTAGACGACGCCGATTGCGCGGTGACCGACTGTGGTTTGGAAGTAAGGATTCTCCGGGCCGAGGAAGAGGATCTGGTTGTGCGCACCTGCACGGTGCATCATGTCTTCCCAAGAGTTGTGTAACGCTTCGGGAACTGGCAACACTTCAAGCGGAGCCCCCCACTCACGGGCGGCGATCACGGTGCCACGGTGTGTGCCGAAACCGATCGCGTAGCAGTTCTCGCGGCCATATTGCTCGCGGACGAGTTGCCCGACGTTCACCATGCCTTCACGCGCCATGTCGGTCGCACGGGCATCCCCGATGTGCGTGTTGTGTTCCCAGATGATCGCTTTCGCCCCTTGCCCGTGGAATTTCATCAGTTGATTCAAGGCATCCACCATATGCGTGTCGCGGATGTTCCACGAATCGTTGCCACCGCGCACCATCGAGCGGTAATAGCGTTCGGCGTTTACCGCGACGAGGGCGTTCAATTCGGCGCTGAGTTCCGCCTCTTGGTCGGGGACATCGCGGAATCGACGCTCTTGGAGCGTGGTGAGCAATTTGACGACTTCCTCCTCACAAGTCTCGGAGAGGTAGGTCGCTGCCATGCCATAGGTCTGGCCTTCTTGGGAGTACGGTTCGAAGCACGCGAACGCCCGCTTGGCTTTGATCAGCTCCGGCGCGTTGGTCTCCTCCAAATACTTGATCACCGCCTCCATCGATTCCCACAGGCTGTACATGTCCAATCCGTAGAAGCCGACGCGCTCCTGCTCCGAGCGGTTCGTATTGAAGTCGCGCAACCATTCGGCGAGTTCGGCCGTCTCGCGGTTCGCCCACATCCAAGTCGGCCAGCGGTTGAAGCTCTGTTGGGCATCGCGCACGGTGGCAGGGGCATCGGGGGCGTTTTTGACATAGCGGTTGAGGCTGTAGCAGGAAGGCCAGTCGCCTTCGACCGCGAGAAAGGAAAAGCCTTTGCGCTCGATCAGCCGCTTGCTGAGTTCCATGCGCAAGGAGTAAAATTCCGAAGTCCCGTGCGATGCCTCCCCAAGCAACACGATCTGTGCGTCACCGACCGCGTCGACCAGTGCGTCGAGGTCGTCGTGGCTGTCCAGTCGAATCGAAGCTTTGCGAATTTCGTGGATCAGTTCGTGTTTGTTCATGGCTGTTTCATCCCTGTCCTGTAGAATGGTGAAAAGCATCAGAGAAAGTATGTCCGTTTCGCGACGTCCAAACTCATCATACGCATTTTTAAGGATAGAATGAATGGAGAGGGGGATATGGATATGGATATTGATATTGATATTGATATGGATCGATTGGAGCACTTCCTTCCCAAGATCGCCATGCTACCTCCAGTAGGTTCGTTGCGAAGGGGGGACTTATTGACGTCCGACTTTTTACTGGAGCAGAAGGGCGATCTGGAGATCTATTACGCACCGCATAATGAATACATCAACACTGTGGCGAAGATCTGCGTACTGGGCATCACGCCTGGGTGGAGTCAGATGGAGCTGGCGTTTCGACAGGTGCGCGACGATTTGCGCGCAGGAGCCTACACGGTGCAGGAAATGGAGCGGCGTGCCAAGGCCACGGCTGGATTGGCCGGGTCGATGCGGGTGCATCTGTGTGAAATGTTGGACGAGTTAGGGGTACAGGAGTGGCTGGGGATCAGCACCACGCGGAAGCTTTTTAGCGAGCGTCGGGATCTGATTCACACGACCTCGCTGATCCGCAATCCTGTTTTTTGGAAAGGGAGCAATTACACCGGACACACACCCAAGATCACAGCCTCACCGCTTTTGTGCACCTATGCCTATGAGGGATTCCCGAGCGAGTGGAAGCAGTTGCAGGATCCGATCCTGATCCCGCTTGGAAAAAGCGTCGCGGACACGCTCGCGCCGCTGGTTGAGCAGGGGGCCATCGATCGTGCGCGCTGTTTGTTGGGTTTCCCGCATCCATCAGGGGCCAATGGGCATCGGAAAAAGCAGTTTGCCGAGGTGCGAGAAAACTTGATAAATCAAGTAAGATCCCTGGGATAGCGAGGGATCTTTTTTTATTCAGAAATAAAAAGACTGGAAAAATTCAATAATATTGAACGATTCTCACGAAATTTCTTTACATAGAATGCGATACAGTTGTATACTGTTCTGCAGTAATGAAATCCAAAGTTTTATTTACAACATAGTAAAAGAAAGGTAGGTGAAGTGGTTTATTATAAGGGAAACTTTTCCGAACATTCAATTAAAACTAACAAGGGGGAAGTGCTGTGAAGAAAGTTGTGAGCCGAGTCTTACTTGGGGCTCTCACACTAAGTTTGCTTGCACCGCAATCAATCACTTCAGCATCGGAAGTCAAGCAAAAGTCTGTTAGCATGGGCAATTATCTGGTTCAGTTTAAGGATGTAGAGAACGGTAAGGTAGGACTGGCCAAACGCAACAAGAAAATCGCCAAGGCTTTTACCCACAATTCCTTTGTCGCGGTTCAAGATCTATCAATTGAGGATTTGGAAGCACTACAGGCGGACGACAACGTGGCGTTTGTGGAACCAGATTTCAAAATTCAGAGCACAGAGGAACAGGTGCCGCTGAACTTGGAACAGGTACAGGCACCGAAAGCATCAGCAGCAGGTTGGACTGGAACGGGTGTAAAAGTCGCCATTTTGGATACGGGGATTGACACCGAATCCGCAGAACTCAAGATCGCGGGTGGGGCGAGCTTTGTAGCGGGAGAAGTGACAACAGATGATCTGAATGGGCATGGCACTCATGTTGCTGGGATATTGGCCGCTCAACACGACGATCAAGGACTGGTGGGAGTTGCTCCAAATGTCGAACTCTATGCCGTCAAGGTCATGAACGGTCAAGGTGCAGGTACATATAGTCAATTGATTAGTGGGTTGGAATGGGCGGCAGACAACCACATGGACATCGTCTCGATGAGTCTAGCAGGTCGTGAAGACTCGCTTGCACTTAAAGAAGCTGTTGACATTGCGGCTAAAAGTGGCGTGCTGTTGGTATCAGCTGCTGGTAATGACGGTGAGAGCGACATTAGTTACCCAGCGAAGTACGCCTCTGTCATCGCCGTTGGTGCGGTAGACGCAAACAATCAGCACGCTGTATTTTCGAACACGGGGGTTAAGCTGGAACTCGTCGCACCAGGTGTTGGGATCGAAAGCCTGTCGTTGGCCGACGGGTACGTTTCGAAAAGTGGTACCTCAATGGCTGTGCCTCATGTTGCTGGGGTCGCAGCGCTGGTCAAACAGCAGAACCCTACCTACACGGCTCAGCAAGTTCGTGATCGTTTAGACATGACGGCTACCGCGCTTGGTGACTCGCTCCAATTCGGGAAAGGTCTCGTCAACGCGGAAGCAGCCACAAGTGGCACCGCTCCAACGAGCGATGGACTGATAAAAGAGCCGACCACAGGAACTGAGGACGGTGACAACGCAGACTACAAGGGTGGCAAGAAAGCCAATGAGAAGCACATCTCCTCTGCTCATGTGAACCGTAGACAAACGATAATGCCTAGCGAGAGTGCGTCAGTCGCCCTGAAACTAACGAAACCGGTACAGGGCGTGGAGATCACGGTTGCCTCCATTAATAATTCGAAAAAAGTTTTGGATACAGTCGAATTGACAGCGCAAAAAGCAGGTGATGTGGTGCCCTACACATGGAGAACATCCGCGGATACGAAAGAGGGAACTTACCTCATCCGTATGCACTATCTGAATGAGAAAAATGTCGCGGATGATTTGTTCTCTGTCACCGTCGAGAAAACGGGTGACAAAAGTACGCAACAGTTCGAACGTGTGAACGTGGCATTTGTCGATCCTACATCGGAGCCCAATGATACGCCTAGTCAAGCACAAACGATCGATTTGGGTGCCTTTTACATGACAGCGCTGACCCGGAACCCATTGGAATACGCGGACATGTATAAATTTACTGTCCCATATGATATGAACGCCTTCTTCTATTTTAGTAACTGGGGGGGCCGTAGTAATTTTGTACGGATTTACAGCATCGAAAATGGGGTTAAGAAAGGAATATACACCCAGAATTTTTCTGAGATTGGGCAAGACATTCCACTGAAGGCCAACACGGTGTATTACCTAGATGTCGAACCGGATTTTGAAGGATGTTTGATTTGTGATTCGACTGACAGCGAGTACGAATTCCAAATAAGTCCTTCGGACCCGCAACAATACAATGATTCGATCTACTATGCAACCCAGATTGCTTTGGATTCGTTGCAACAGGCGGATGTGTCTAGTAGCACGGATTCGGATTACTACTCGTTTACCTCAAACACCACTGGTCAGGTCAATGTGAACGTGACCGCAGGGACCACTCTGCAAGTCTTCGGTTCTGATGGTCAGACAGAGTTGACCAACAATGCAAGTGTGAACCCAAACTCTGTTGGTAATAACGTCTATCTCCCGGTGAGTGCAAACACCAATTATTTCATCTTGGTCAAGGGTCCTGTCATGAACTACTCTCTGACCCTAGGTAAGGTAAATCCGGATACGTTTGAACTTAACGATACCTTTGATTCGGCTCGCAACATTACCGTGAACACGTTTGTACAGTCCTTTGTCTCTACTCCGAAAGATGTCGACACGTACAGCTTCACGTTTACAACGCCGGGTGATAAGGTGATCGTTCTAAATGTGCCGGATGGTCAGGACTATGGTGTAGAATTGTTGTCGAGCAACAGGACCTCGATCACCAAATTGTCCTCCGGCGCTAGCAACGAAGTCCATATTATTGGCAAGAGTCTACTCGCCAACACCACCTATTACGTGCGCGTGTCTTCGAACAACGACAAGAACAGCGTGCTTCCTTACACTTTGCAAGTGAACGATTATGCCGATACGTTTGAACCGAACGATGATATCAGTCGCGCTGTTGTCATCCAGCCGTCAACCTTCTATCAGTCACAACTGAGTAGTGCAACTGACAGTGACATCTACAGCTTCACAGCAACGAAAACCGGCAAATACCACCTCTCAATTCGTACTCCGCAAGCCAACACGTTCTCAGTCATTGTGGCTTCCTCGGCGGGTGTGAACGTGGCGAGCACCACCCAGGCTCTTAAAGGGTACCAGCACGAATTTGAGATGAATTGTGTGGCAGGTGTCGTCTACGGTTTCCAAATCAAAGATGTCAATGGATACACCACGGCGGTTCCCTATGCCTTTGAAGTAACGGAATCTTCTGGTCTCTACACGTATGACGGTGCCAACCGACTGTTGACGTACACTGTGCACCGTGGTCTCAACAATTACCGTATTGATTATACCTACGATCCGAACGGGAATTTGTTAAAAAAGATTCGGACAAATCTGTAGTTTTATTGAGGAAGGAAGTTGAAACGAACGATCATGAAGAATTCCAGACTGCTCTCAACACTCATGGTGACGGCGCTCCTATTCAACGCGAGCCCTGTGCTGGTAAGTGCAGCCCAGAGTGACAAGACCGACAAAGAATCAGCACCGAAACATGTCAAGTACGTGAATACTTCCCAAGCTGCCAAAAGCAATGTGAAATCCGACCCAGCTCCAACTCAGGAACAGACAGCCAAGGCCATATCCACCTACCAAGCAGCGTATCAGCAGATCACAGCTGCAGATGCACCAGTAGATCCATCTCCGATCGATCTGAACAAAACCTTCGACCAGTCGCCCTTTACCATTCCGGCGGCGCAAGACAGTTTCTCCACGCTGACTGGGAGTGTCCTGATCAAGGATTCTGACATGACCTTGATTGGGCGCAATGGTTTAGACTTTGAGCTGAAGCGTTCCTATGACAGCCAAGCGGCACAGTTGTATGACATCACCGATTACACCAAGAACCCAATGAGCACGCGTATCAAATACGACATCAGTCGCTCCTTTATGGGACCGGGTTGGCATTGGAACATTCCGACGGTGGAATACAACTCCACGTCTGGTCAGACTGTTGTTCATCTAGCTGCCGGCGGAAGTTATGTGGCGGACTTCAACTACAACAAATTGACTGGGTATGCGTACAGTGACCTGACATTCCGTCGCGATACTACAGTGGACTCGAACTACAATGGGTACTACATGAGTTCGACCAAGGACAACTTGAAGTATTATTTTGATAGTGCTGGCAAGTTGCTTTTGATGAAAGATCTCTACAATAATTTTGTTCGGTTCAATTACTCGGCGACACCGATAAACTACCTAGACTTTACAACCAGCTCCACATCGGGTGGTAATACGGGTTACCCGCTGACCAGCATCACGAACTCCATTGGCAACACGATCAACGTCAAGTATTTGCCAGCTACAAACACAGCGAGTCAACAGATGACTGTGTCCAATGGTCAAAAAACAATCACATATCGGTACGATAAAGCAATCTTCAATGTATCTGCAACTCCGTTTACACTGCAAGTACCGACTCTTGCAGAAGTAGAAGACATGCCGAATCACAAGACCACGTATAGCTATGAAGTGAGAAACGCTTGGTCTTTTGGGTCAACAGCAACAGCGAACAATTCAGCTCTAAATCCGTATGCCCTGTTGATGAAGATTACCTACCCAACGGGTGTCAAGTCAAACTATCAGTATAATAATGCAGTTACCTTCATGAGCGGTACCACGGCCAATGATACGTACCGCCTCACAGATATCGCGGACCATGTAACCCGCGAAGACGGTGGTACAGACATCTACAACCATCTAACCGTGCAGTACAATGGTGATATCTGCCGACCGCTCAGCGATGGGAGCTTCAACACGCAAGTTACCGATGATCTTGCTCGTGTTACGACCTACCAGTACAAAAAAAGCTCGCTCACGAACGTACCTTTCTACAAGTTGCTCTCGAAAAAGGATGTGCGTGGTGATGAAGTAAACACGCAATCTTATACCTACGCAGATCCTGCGACCTCAGATCCGACGACGATTCAAAAGGATACGACCAGCCTGAGTCAAACAGGTGTTATCCAATCACGCACGATCAATCGTCAATACGATGGGTGGGGCAATCTGACCAGCGAGCAAGACCCGCTCGGTGGTGTCAAGCAATACACATTTGATCCGACCTACCACTGGTTAAACCAAGTAACTGAATATCTACAAGGTGGACCAGGAAAAACCGGTTCGCAGTATAAGCAGACCACCTACACGCACAACTTGGTTACCGGTGCTGTGACCAAGATGCTCATTAAGGACCAAGCGGGTACCACGCTTGGCAACGAATCCTATGTCTACGATACCTACGGCAGTATGAAATCCAAGACGATCGTAGATGGCACCAAATCGATTGTGACAAACATCACGCTTGATACAGATTCAAACTTCCCGATCAACGTGGCCACTGAGGTGACAGCAGTCGACAGCACCAAACAAACTGTCAACCGCCAGATGCTTTTTGACAAAGTGACGGGTCAACTAAAACAAATCACGGATGGAAAAAAAAATAGCACCACCTATCAATACGACAGTCTTAACCGTGTCCAAAAAGCGATGCTGCCAGATAAAACGAGTGTGACCTTCCTCTATGACGATCTTAACAACAGCGTAGAGATGAAGACGGCTGATGAATCGGGCGCATCTACGTTGACTAAGCGTGTGGTCTCCAAGTGGAATCCGCTCGGTTGGAAAATGGAAAGCGGTATGTATACCAACGGCCAATATGTACAAAACGTCTTGCAAGATTATGACCAATACGGGCGAGTTAAATATGTAACCGATGTGCAAGGTCATTTACAAACCAACACGTACGATCTGTTTGACCGTCTGGTAGGCGTTACGAACCCAGACAACTCCCAAATCATATATGCCTACGACGATCTCAACCTGACGAAAACAACGACCGATGGAAGTGGAAACGTCATTCGCGAGTTGTATGACCTGCTAGGCAATATCCTCAAGCAAGAAGTGGTCACGTCAAACGGATCGAATGCGATCAACAAGACATTTGACTTAGTCGGGAACGTACTGACTGTCAAGGACCCTAAGGATATTAAAACGGAATACGCATATGATGCATTGTCAGAAATCATCTCCGTGAAAACGGCTGATCCTAACACGGTGTCATCGACAACGTACAAGTACGATATGCGTGGCAACCAAACTCAAACGACATATCCCGATGGTAGGACCCTCATTAAGACGTACGATGAACTCGGGGGTGTGACGCAAAGTACAGATGAAAATGGGTTGGTGAGCAAGTTCTATTACGATGCGAACCACAATCTACTGTCGCAACTCAGTCCGAATCAAACCAAAGTAACGCTAGAGTATGATGCGTTGAACCAAGTCACCAAGAAAACGGCGACTCCGCAGATTGGACAAGCAGATTCAATCTCCTACGAATATGACGCGCTTGGGAACCGTTCGAAGATGATGGATAGCACAGGTACAACTCAGTATTCGTTTACGGAAATTGGAGATGTTGCGAGCGTTACGATGCCAGATGGCAAGAAAGTTTCATATGGATATGACAATCTGGGTCAACGCACAAGCATGACTGACCCGTTCAACCGCGTCATCAACTATGTCAACGACGGGCGAAAACGAATCCAATCGGTATCGTTGGACAGTGGCACAGTAGCTTCTTATGCGTATACCCAAAACGGGCGCGTGCAGTCCTTGTCATATGCCAACAACACCTCGACGAACTACACGTACAATTCGAACAACCAAATCACCGATGTACAGCAAAAGAACACGGCTGGCCAATCGCTGAATCGTTTCAAATATAACTATGACAAAAATGGCAACATCACATCCAAACAGGCCAACTCAGATGCCTACACCTTCTATGGATACGATGTGCTAAACCGGATCTCTTCTTCTAGTCAGAATAACGAAACCTACGATTATGACAGTCGCGGGAACCGCAAGAACTATAACACCGAATCTCCGGTTGCGGAGGGGAACAATTCCTACGAGTACGACGTATGGAACCGCCTCGTCAAGGTCACAACGGCAGACAACAAAATTGTCAGCTATCGATATAACGGGGAAGGGGAACTGTACGAACGTACCGAAGGGGGAAAGACGACGAGATACTATGTCGACGGTAGCAATATCATCGCCGAAGCGGACGTTACCTCGGGTACTCCGCAATTGATCGCCCGTTATATCCGCGGTGCGGGCGGAGAGATCCTCATGCGTGAAGACAGCCAAGGAAAGCGTTCCTACTACATGGCCAACAGCCACGATGACGTAGTGGATATCCGAGACCAGAACGGAATCTTGGAAAACAGCTATTCCTATGACATCTGGGGGAACCTAACGACCACGCTGGAGAAAACACCGAACTCTTTCTTGCATTCAGGTGAATTTTACGACAAGACCACAAAATTGGAGTTCCTCCATGCTCGTTGGTATGATCCTAGTACGGGACGCTTCCTAAACAAAGACACGGTGCCGGGTGATCTCCTAAGCCCGCAGTCGCAAAATCTCTACTCGTATGTCGTCAATAACCCGCTTCGCTACAGCGACCCGACCGGTCACTGGTGCACATCAGCGGACGGTGTGTATTCACACGAAGGCGATTGCCACGACAGCTCTTCTACGTATGTGCCAAACTGGTACCATTACATGGTCACAGCACCGACGCGTGCAACTTTAATAAATGTAGGTATCCCAGCTGCCAAAGGGATATTTGGACCGTTTACTGCCGAACTGATGGCTCGTGGATTATCGGATGCGGGCAATGTTACGTACTCCGACCCATCGAGTACTGCAGTAAAAAGCATAAAAAGCACCAAGGAATACCAAGGCTTATTTAGTAATTCTTTGAACAACGCCAAGAAAAGTGGGTCTGCCTCTTTTGACATTAGCACGTCTCTAGCGTTTGAGAGTAACAAAGATGTGTACAACGCCTTGCATAATGTGAACGTGCAGATGAATGGCTACTTGGATGGGGACGGTTCTTGGACAATCAACACCACGATCACCGACCTCTATAATTTTGAGTTGAATATCGATGCCATGTTGAAATCCAATAATAAACTTGGTTGGGCAGGTGCAAACGCCATGTATGGGTATCAACAATTGGGTATCTTCCGTGCCTATAATGTGACCGTACAGATAACAGAACAGGCGTGGTAATCTCCAAGTCAGAGCGGGGCTGAGAATGTGAAACTGAAATTGAAACGATGGGGAAGCAGCGTCTTGTGTCTGTTGTGCATCGTATCCTTGATGGGCTGCGGCTTCACAACAGAAGGCAAGAAATATCCCTATGGCAAGGATACAGTCGTTCAATTTGGCGACGGTTTTTATGACATTGGCAGAACGGCAACCAGTAGGGTACTGTTCCAACATAGTCAAGTTGGTGGTCTCGTGATCGACAAAAATGTCACCGCCTACAAAGAAACGCAAGAAAAAGGCTACGTGCTGGGGTCGGAAGGCTACATCCTCATCGACACAAAAACCAACACACATATGATTCACAAAGACCTGAGCGAATTCGACCCTGCGGACCAAGATGTATTCCGCGTGTTGGAAAAGCAGCCTACGAAGTAACAAAAAGTCCCGACTCGTAGCAGCCGGGACTTTTTTTACGATTGCCGAGTGAGTCATTTGCAAAGTATAATGATGCCGACATGAGGGGAGGACGTCTCGTGAGCAAGCAACGAATTTTGGTTTTGGGCGCGGGCCGAATGGCGGAAGCGATTTTTGCCGGATTGCTGCGGACGCAGAGGGAATACATAGAGGAAATCGTCGTCGCGAATCGCTCCGACAAGTCGCGGCTTCACGAGCTGCAGGAGCAATACGGCGTGACGGTGACGACCGATTGGCGGGAGCACGTCCGCTCGGCAGACACGGTCTTGCTGGCGATGCCACCGCAGAACCATCGGGATGTGTTGCGCGAACTGGCACCCCATCTGCAGGGTCAATTGGTTGTGACGGTAGCGGCTGGCATCGGGATCGGTTTGCTTGAAGACCTGTTGCCAGCCCGCACACCCGTTGCGTGGGTGATGCCGAACACGGCGGCCGGCATCGGGGAATCGATCTCGCTGTATACCTGTGGGCAGCATGTCGGTCCCGAACAGCGCGATGTGTTGCAGATGATCCTCGCAGGCATTGGGGAAGCGGCAGAATGCACGGAGCAACAAGTACACGATCTGACCGCGATCACGGGCAGTGCGCCGGCGTTCTTGTACGCATTCGCCGAAGAGTTGGAAGCGGCGGCACAGAGCTACGGGGTGACGCCAGCGACGGCGCGCAAGTTGGTTGCGCAGATGATCTACGGATCGGCGGCGATGTTGCGCGCAGGCAGCGACCCGGCAGAATTGCGCGACGGTGTGACCACACCGGGCGGGGCGACGGCTGCCGGTTTGCGGGTGATGGAGGAGCGCGGCTTCTCCGACATGATGCAAGACGCCGTGCGCGCCACCAACGCTCGCGCCCGCTATATGGCAAATGAATAATCGAGGAGGTTCCTACAGATGAGTGAAACCAACAACACCCTAGAGCTGATGAAGAAAGTCATCGAGGCGAAAAAAGCCAAGAGTTCCGGCCAACGCGGCCTCGGACGCGCAGACAAAGACATCCAAGCCAAGCGCATGAAAGTCACCAAGCAACACAAAAAAGGCGGCCTGTTCGACGGGAAGTAAGTTCCGTGGAGGCAAAACTAGCAAAAAAGACCCGGTGCATCGCGCACGGGTCTTTTTTTCATCCACTTACTTCACGCGTTCCAAGGGCCAGCAGTGTGTCACGAGATCCGCGACGTAGAAAGCATGGGGGCCTTCCACGGGTGCTGGGAGTCCAGCGGCATCGAACAGGGAGTTGGTGGTGATCTCCACCTCTGCCGTTTGCAAGGGCCAGGTGCCGTGCTCGATGTCACCGCGATAGATGTGACCCTCGTCATCGGTGGAGAACAGGCTGAAGCGTTCCGTCAGCCAGGCCTCCAACGAACCCGGCGCTGCATGGAACACCTCGGACGTCGGGCGGTAGGTCATCAACAACTCCGCGGCTGGACCATCGCCTGCACGCACGCTGTTGAATTCGAACGTGCCCTCCTCCTCGACCAGCGCGATGTCCGCGTCGAAGTAGGGCAGGTGGTACATCAGTTTCGCCATCACCGAGCCGAGCCACGAATCGGCATCGATGCTGAAAAAGTACACGCCCGGACGACCGTCCACGACCACATAGGTGCGCAGATTCAACTCGCCAAAGTGCATCGACAGGAAGTCAGGCTCTAGACGCAGGCGGATGCGCTCCATGTAAAACGGGACGACCGATACGTAGGCTCGGCCTTCATATGTATCCAATTCAATTCCCGCTGGGAGTTTGGTGCGCAAGTCCGCTGGATCGAAAGCATAGTGTAGAAAGCAGAGCTTCGACCATTCTTGCAACATCGTCCACGGTTTTTGCTCGTCTCGTTCAAGTTCTCGACTCATCAAGTCTTCGCTCCATTTTCAATGTAAAGTGCTTACAAGTTGATATTATCACAATATTCCTATCCAATGGTACAATGGAAATACGACCCAAAAAAAGGAGAGGAATACACGATGAAAAACGCTCTCGTCCTCGGCGGAACCCGCTTTTTTGGCAAACGATTGGTGCAAGTGCTGCTCGAACGCGGTGTCAACGTCACCGTAGCGACCCGTGGTCAGACACAGGACGACTTTGGCGACCGGGTGCAACGCCTGCAGATCGACCGCTTCGACCGCAAATCGATGGCAACTGCAGTCGAAGGCAAGTACTTCGACGTGGTGTATGACCAGATCTGCTACGGCCCGACCGACGCACAGAATGCGGCGGATGTCTTCGTAAACAAAGTTGGGCGCTACGTGTTCACTTCCACGCTATCGGTGTACGACGCAACGGGGCAGGCCTTGGGGGAAGCGGAGTTCAAACCGACGACCTACCCGATCAAGTACGGGCCGCACACCGACTTTACCTACCAAGAAGGCAAACGACTGGCAGAGGCGGTATTTTTCCAAAAAGCCGACTTCCCTGTGGTCGCCGTCCGCATCCCGATCGTGCTCGGTCTGGATGACTACACGCGCCGGCTGCACTTCCACGTCGAGCATGTGCGCGATGAGGTGCCGTTTGTGATGCCAAACCTCGACGCGCAGATGAACTTCATCCACGCACAGGAGGCGGCAGAGTTCCTCGCATGGGCAGGGTCTGCACCGATCAAAGGCCCCGTCAACGCCTGTGCCAACGGACAGATCGCGATGCGCGACCTGCTCGCCCTGATCGAAGAGAAGCTAGGACAAAAAGCCATCGTCTCCGCAGAAGCTGACGACGCATCTCCCTACGGCGTGCCGACCACGTGGGCGATGAAGACGCAGAAGGCCCAAGAGGCAGGCTATAGTTTCACAAACCTCCATGACTGGCTCCCACAGTTGGTGCGTGACATCGCGGACGGAAAGTAAGGCTGAAAGTAAGGCAGAGCAGCAGAATACCCGTGGTCTGTGGCGTTCGCTGACAGTACCTTTTCCAAAAAGTCCTCCTCCATTTTTAGGGGTGGGGGCTTTTTTTGCCTGCGTTTTCCTCATGGTTTTGCCTATTTCCGGGAATCACAATAGGTACTACCAAACCGAGGAGGAGCGACTGATGAGAAAAACGTTGACGACGCTTTCCGCGATGCTGATCGCCCTGACCACGCTGTACATTCCGGCCTCCACCACGTCGGCAGCCGCACCGTCCCGACAGCCGACCGTCGAGGCGCAAGACCTCGCCCTCGAACCGGCGAGCGCACGCCCGGAGTATCGCACCCGCGCCCAAGTGCCGGCCCAATACAAATGGAACCTCGAAAGCATCTACCCAACGCAGTCCGCTTGGGAGAAGGACTGCAAAAAAGTCGAAGCCCTCGTCCATGACTTCAACCGCTTCCGAGGCCATCTCGCCAACCCCGCACAAGTCAAAGCGATGCTCGACAACTACGCGGTGCTCAGTCGGACATTTGACAAAGTGCATGTCTACGCCAAGCTGAGTTTTGACACCAACACGGGCGACTCCAAACTCCAAGCGCTCAACGACCGCGCCGAAAAACTCGCCACCCTCGTCGGCGAGCAAACTTCATGGGTGATGCCCGAACTCTGCGCGATCCCAGAGGCTGAGCTGAAAACGGTGCTCTCCGCCAAGGAACTGATCAGCTACAAACCGTTCCTCGAAGACGCGCTGAAAACCAAGCCGCACACGCTTTCGCAGGAGATGGAGTCGGTGCTCGCCCAAACGCACCCGCTCGCCAAAGCGCCGGAGAAGATCTACAACATGCTGCAAAAAGACATCCTGTTTCCCTCCCTGCGCGACAAGGACGGGCACGACATCCATCTGAACGGTGGCACTTACAGCACGATTCTGCAAGGCAACGACCGCGACCTGCGCAAACGCGCCTACGAGCTCTACAACAAAGTGATCGAGCATTACCAAGACACCTACGCCTCTACGTTTGCCGCCGAAGTGCAGGCGAACAACTTCGCGGGCAAAGTCCACAAGTACGACTCTGCGCTGGAAGCCAGTCTCCTCCCCAACGGGATTCCGCCTGACGTGTACGACCAACTCCTCAACACGGTACACAAAAACCTGCCCCTGCTCCAGCGCTACATGAATTTGAAAAAGGAGCTGCTCAAAGTCGACCAGCTCCACGTGTACGACCTCTACGTCCCGATCACTTCGCATGAGGCGCGCTACATCCCGTTCGATGAGGCCAAACGGATGGTGCTCGAAGGCTTGAAACCGATGGGTGACGACTATGTGGCCACGTTGGCCAAAGCGTTCGATTCCAACTGGATCGATGTCTACTCAACAGAGGACAAGCGCGGAGGGGGTTACCAGTGGGGTTGTTATGACTCACACCCGTTCGTGCTCTTGAACTACCAAGGACACTATGACGATGTCTCCACCGTCGCCCACGAACTCGGCCATGCGATGCAGTCGTACTACACGCAACAGAAGCAGCCGTACCTCTACTCGGGCTACCCGATCTTCACCGCTGAAGTCGCATCGACGATGAACGAGACGCTGATGTTCAAATCGCTGTACAAAAACGCCACGACCCGCGATGACAAGCTCTATCTGCTCAACCAATACCTCGAAACGTTCGTCGGCACGCTGTTCCGCCAAGCGCAGTTCGCGGAGTTTGAGAAGCTTGCACATGAACGTGAGCAAAAAGGCGAGGCGCTGACCGCTGAGAACTTGAAAACGCTCTATCTAGACATTCACAAAAAATACTTCGGCAACTCGCTCGCCGCCGATCCGGAGATCGGGATGCAATGGTCGCGAGTGCCGCACTTCTACTACGGGTTCTATGTCTACCAGTACGCGACGAGTTTCGCCGCTTCCACCGCGCTCGCAAAGCTTGTGCTGGAGGAGGGGCAGCCTGCCGTCAAGCGCATCCGTGAAAACTTCCTCGCGGCAGGCAGTTCCAAACCGCCGTTGGAGATCCTCAAGTCGGCTGGTGTAGACATGTCCACACCGAAGCCGATCGAGCAGTCGATGAAAGTGTTTGAGGAGCAACTGAAAGAGATGGAGAAACTCGTACACGCAAAGTCGTAAAAAACACCCCCTTAGTCAGACTAAGGGGGTGTCCCTCTCGCGGTCGAGGCAGCCGGGACAAGTGTTTGATTTTTGCAAAATGGGAAAATCTTGAGGCAACAGGCTCCCTTTTCGGACATAGTTTGCTATATTGAGGGGTGAAGGCGGTTAAGCTGTAGACGGGAAGGAGTATGATACCAGCTATGATTGACGTATTCGTCTACGGGTCGGTGCTCGCGGGCGAGCGAAACCACCATCACATCGCCCCGTTTCTATTGGCTGTCCAGCCGGGAGTTGTTCGTGGCCGCTTGTACGACACGGGCAAGGGCTATCCGGCGCTCATCCTCGATGAGAACGGCTATGAAGTGGTGGGCGAATGGTGCATGATCACAGGGGCCGGACTCAAAAAGTTCGATGAACTTGAGGAATTTTATGGCCCAGGACATCCTGACAACGACTACGAGAGGGTCCGTGTGCAGGATGTGGGACATGGACGAGATGGATGGGTCTATGTGTGGACACACGACCGCGGCTGTTCTGAAGTCACGAGCGGTTCGTGGCGCAAGCATCTCGGCCGCAAGTAAAAAAGTCACGACCTAGTAAGCGGGTCGTGACTTTTTTGTACGGAGTGCGTCTACAAGACCTTCGAGAGCTTGCCGATGTCGCGCACCGAGACTGCAACTTCTTGGAGCGCGGAGGCAATCTCTTGGGTGGCAGCCGATTGAGTGCGGACTTTGCTTTCCGCTTCGTGGATGAGCGATTGCACTTGGTCGAACAGGGTGTGGATGTTCTCCAAGGTCGTGCGAACGTTTAGAATCGACTTCGCTGTCTCTTCGGAGAGCTTCTGCATCTCTTTGGCGACGACGGAGAAGCTGCGACCATGCTCACCCGCGCGCGCCGACTCGATCAGCGCGTTCAGCGAGATCAAGCGGGACCGATCGGCGATGCCCTTGATCAGCGACCCCACGTTGTCGATCTTCTGAAGCTCGCCATTGGTCGCCTCGACCGTCTGGAGCAGTGTGTTCATGAAATCGGAGAGGCCGCCTGCATTGTCTGCGATCCGATGACCGGAATCACCGATCTGTTCAAACGCTTGGTCGAGGTCGGACAGCGAGGCTTGCAGGGTGTATTCGTTTTCCACGCCCAGCGAGATGCCGATCGCCCCACCCTCGACCGGAATGGCCGTGGTCTGACAGATGACGCCGTAGACGTCGCGCGGCACCATGCGCGTTATTTTTTGCCGAGTCTGCACGACGAGCGCCGGAGTGCCGCCTGGCGTGAGCAGATCGCCTGCTTTGAGCTTGATATTGAAACGACCATACGTATCAAAGATCAGAAACTTCTCCATATCGGTCGCCCAGATCGCGAGGTCTTGCTTGTTAAGCAACTCGGGCAAAACTTTCGAGAGGGAGAGATAGGCTTGCAAGATATCCATGAGAAAAGATCCTCCTAGTAATAAACCCAGATGTGGTAGATTCTTAAGTGATTCTACATTAATAACAAAAATACCTTTTTTGTAAATTATCCAAATTGTACAACCCACAAGCAGGTCTCTGTGGCGCGGTGTGATCGCGGGGGTGTTAGCTGCTTCAGTTGTAGCGATTTTATTAATGTAAGCTAGAGAGAAAAAAAGTAGTGACCATTACCTTGGTCACTACTTTTTTTAAGCAGATTTATGGTAGAATCATAGAGAATGAAAATAATTCCAGATGCTTTTGGGGGGTGCACTGTTATGTCAATGAAGAAACGAGCGTTTCACACACTGCTCGCAGTGACGTTGGCCATTCCGTTGCCGACCTTGTTCTTGGGGGGACAAGCGGCGTATGCGGAGGGACCGAGCGATCCAGCTCCGTTCATCAACGCGAAGGTAGTCAATGAGAATGCTGGCAAGAAAGTGCTGTTTGACAACACGCACGGACACACGGCTGGGCAAGCAGACTGGGTCATCGACGGCGGGTTCTCCGACTTCGGGAACGCGCTGGCGAACGCTGGCTTCTATGTCAAAGAACTGCGCAAGTCCACGCTGCTCACGCTGGCAGACCTGCAACAGTATGATGTGTTCGTTACGGCTGAAGCGCAATTCCCGTACAAGCCTTCCGAACAACAGGCGATGCTCGATTACGTCAAAGGTGGCGGATCGATCTTCTTTATCGCGGACCACTACAACGCCGACCGCAACAAAAACCGTTGGGATGGGTCCGAAGTCTACAATGGCTTCCGTCGCGGCGCGTGGAGCAATCCGGCCAAAGGCATGAGTGCCGAAGAAGCAGCATCCTCTGCGATGCAGGGCGTACAAAGCTCCGACTGGCTCGGCCAAAACTTCGGCGTGCGCTTCCGTTACAACGCGTTGGGGGATATCACCGCGAACAACATCGTGCCGCCAGACCAAGCGTTTGGCATCACACAAGGCGTGACGGGTGTTGCGATGCACGCAGGCAGCACGGTCGCCATCCTCGATCCGAAGAAAGCCAAAGGGATCGTCTACCTGCCGAAGACCACTGCGAAGTGGGCGAGCGCGGTTGACCAAGGCGTGTACAATGGAGGCGGCGTTGCAGAAGGCGCTTTCTCTGCGATCGCCAAAGTTGGCGCGGGCAAGGCAGCCTTCATCGGGGACTCCTCTCCGATCGAAGACGTGACGCCGAAGTACAAGAAGGAAGAAGACGGCAAGTCCAAGACGACGCACGACGGTTGGAAAGAAGTCGATGACGATACCTACGTCGTGAACCTCGTGAACTGGTTGGCGAAAAAAGAAAGCTACACCTCGCTTGATCAAGTGGCAGGTCTGCAACTCGACCAACCGACGCAACTTCTGGCGATTGAAACTCCGGAAACTTCCACCGAACCGCAAGCTGAACCGTGGGCTTCTCCGAGTGCAGGCTTCAAGTGGTGGGACCCGAAAACGTATAGCACGGGCTCTTACGGCGCAGGAACCGTCGTGGTAGATCCAGGTCCAGGTCCGGGTCCGGTTACTCCTCCGCCGGCTTCGACGTCCTACACGACCGTACACCAATCGGTGCTCCCGAACGCGCAGAACTTCCAAATCCGCGTCGTGGCAGACAATCTCACACCGAACTCGACGGTGGGCGGCTTCAACGCTGGGATCTACCTGAACGGTGGCACCCAAGTCGGCCTGTTCCAAAATGCCGACGGCACTTGGCCGACCGTCTATGGTTACAGCGCGTCGTTCTCGCTGACCGCTGACAGCCTCGGCCACGCGACCAAGGAACTGACGGTCAAAGTAAAACCGGGCTCGACCGGTGCTGCGAACTTGCGCATCCGTCAAAGCAGCACCAACTTGAAAACCGAAGCGATCACGCTCGGCAACGTTGCAGCAGAACCGCTGCCGAAGGACAAGCCGCCGGTTCCGGCGACGATCTCCGTCTCGGATGCACGCGCGAAGGCAGCGAACACGCTGGTCACTGTTGAAGGCGTTGTCACCACTGCACCGGGCACATTCGGCGGTCAAGGGTTCTACCTGCAAGATGCGACCGGCGGTGTGTACGTGTTCCAAAACACGGCTGGCTTCCAAGTAGGGGACAAAGTCGCCATCTCCGCGACCACGACGCTCTACAACACCGAACTGGAACTTGCGGACCCGGTCAGCATCGAGAAGACCGGCACGGCTGATGTTCCGACTCCGGTCGTGGTCTCGGCTCTGAACGACCAGAACCAAGGTCAACTGGTCTCCCTCAATGGCGTGACGATCAAAAACATCGTGGAAGCCGCACCGACGGGCTCCTTCGAATTCGATGCGGTGAACGCTGCTGGCTCGACCCACGTCCGCGTGGATGGTCGTACCGGGCTGACACAATCGGCATTCCCGTACAAAGAAGGTCAAGTCGTCACGATCAGCGGCGTCTCCGCGATCTTCAAAGGCGTCTACCAACTGAAACCGCGTGGCCTGTCTGACTTCTTGCTCGTGGACACCACCGCACCGGTGACCCAAGTGACGACAAGCGGCGTGCCGATGCAAAGCGGCTGGTACAACCAAGATGTAGTCGTGACCTTGAACGCAACCGATGACAGCGGAATCGATCACATCGAATACGCGCTGACCCCGGATTCGTGGGAAACGTACACCGGCCCGCTCACGTTCAGCACGGAAGGCAAGAATTTCTTCCAAGTACGCGCTGTGGATGTGAACGGCAACGTCGAAGCAGCGCAAAACCTCGTCGTCAACGTGGACAAAACCGCTCCGACCGCAGATGTGCAAGCGTCCCGTGCCAGCAATGATCTTGGCTGGTACAACGATGCGGTACTGATCGACCTGAACGCAGCGGACGGTCAATCGCAAGTTCTCAAAATGGAATACCGACTCAACGGCGGCGAATGGCAAGCGGCTGCTGGCGCTTCCCAATCGGTCAGCGTTGAGACCGAAGGAACCACCACCGTCGAAGTGCGCGCATACGACTTGGCAGAAAACGTCTCCGAAGTGAAGTCGGTCACCGTGCAACTCGACCGCACCGCTCCGTCGGTTACAGGCGCATCTGTCGGTGAGCACAAAAACGGCTGGTATGACCAAGACTTCAACTTCGCTGTAGCTGCAACCGATGAAAACTCGGGTGTTGCCCAGATCGAAGTGAAACTCAACGAAGGTGACTGGACGACCTACAACGGTTCGATCAGCATCACCCAAGAAGGTCTGAACACCGTGGAATACCGCGCCACCGACAAGGCTGGCAACGTATCTGTCGTGCAAACTAGCGAACTCCGTCTGGACAAAACCGCTCCGTCTACCGAAGCAAGCCTGCTGAACGGCGCGAATGAAACCAGTTGGAACCACCAGAACGTAACGTTTGCGATCAGCGCAACCGACACGAACTCTGGTTTGGCAAGCACAGAAGTGAAGATCGATGATGCAGACTGGGTGCTCTACACGGAGCCGGTCACGATCTCCGCGGAAGGTATTCACAAGATCCTGTACCGTGCGACCGACCTTGCAGGCAACATCGCGTCTGCGAAGTCGATCACTGTCCAGCTCGACAAAAACGCTCCGGCGATCAAATTGACCCAAGACGGCGGCGCAATTCATGACGTATTCGCTGACGGCAAGCTCTTGTTCAACCTGAGCGTTACCGATGCTGTCTCGGGCGTTTCGTCCCAAGCGCTGACCCTCGACGATCAAGCGATCACTTCCGGTGCGGCTATCGATGCATCCACGCTGACGCTCGGCGTGCACACCGTGAAAGCAACCGCAGTCGACAAAGCAGGCAATGTGAGCGAGGTTTCCTACACGTTCCTCATCGACACCAACCTGCTGACCGTACAAAACCTGATGGAGAACTTCGCGGCAACTGGCGAAGTGAAAAACAAAGGCATCCTGACTTCGCTCGAAGCGAAGCTGAACACCGCGCAGAAGTTCGTTGAAAAGGGCAAGCCGGATCAAGCGGCGAAGCACCTTCAAGACCTGAAAGCCACGCTGTCCAGCTACGCGAACAACGGCAACGTCTCGCAACACGCGGCGACCGTTCTGAACGCGAACCTCGAATACCTGTTGACCCACGTAATCAAGTAGGATGCGAAAAGGCCAAGCCCCGTCTGGGGCTTGGCCTTTTTTTAACAAATTTCGATGTTTCCCGACACGAAATGATGATACAATGGTTGGGCGACTCAATTATTTCAATATTCTTAAGTACATCTATGGGGGAACGAGCACAGATGAAGTTATTCAGAGGTAAAGCTTTAAAAGTTTTGTTGGCCCTGACGATGGCAACACCGGTAACGACCGTTTGGTTGGCACCAGTTGCACATGCTGAAGGACCGACCGATCCGGCACCGACCATCGCGGGCAAAGCGGGGGCACCGTTTGCTGGCAAGAAAGTGTTGTTCGACAACACGCATGCGCAGACTGCAGGGGCAGCGGATTGGGTCATCGACGGTGGCTTTTCAGATTTTGCCAACGCCGTTGCCAATCAAGGTTTTTTTGTAAAAGAACTTCGTAAAACCACTCCGATCACGTTGGCCGATCTGCAAGACTATGATGTTTTTATCACCGCCGAAGCGAACATTCCATACAAGACCAGTGAGCAACAGGCGATGGCTGACTACGTCAACGCAGGGGGTGCGATCTTCTTTATCGGGGACCACTACCAAGCTGACCGCAACCTGAACCGTTGGGATAGTGCAGAGGTGTTCAACGGATTCCGTCGCGGTGCATTTGGCAACCCGACGTTGGGGATGTCGGCGGCTGAAATCGCGTCGGATCAGATGCAGGACGTCACCAGTTCCGACTGGCTGGGCCAAACGTTTGGCGTGCGCTTCCGCAGCAACGCGCTGGGGGATATGAACTGCACGAACATCGTAGCGCCTGATCAAGCGTTTGGGATCACGACGGGTGTCTCGGCGTTTGCCCTGCACGCAGGTGCGACGCTCGCGATCATGGACCCGCAAAAAGCCAAAGGGATCGTCTATGTGCCAGAGAACCCGCCGAAGTGGGCAAATGCCTATGACCAGGGCGTCTACAACGGCGGTGGTGTCGCGGAAGGCCCGTTTGTTGCCGTATCGAAACTGGGAGCGGGCAAGGCCGCTTTTGTCGGGGACTCCTCGCCGGTAGAAGATGCAACTCCGAAGTACCTTCGTGAGGACGGAGGCGCCAAGAAACAAACGTTTGACGGCTTCAAGGAAGTCAACGACGGCGTGTTGTTGACGAACATCGTGAATTGGTTGTCTTCCAAGGAAGCGGACAAAACCTCGTTGAGCGACTATGCCGGTTTGCAACTGGACCAACCGACGCAACTGTTGGCTATGGAGACCCCGGAGACCTCGGTCGAACCGCAAGTGGAGCCGTGGGCGCAACCGATTGCTGGTTACAAGTGGTATGATCGCACGACCTTCTCCAACGGATCGTATGGTTCGGCGGTCAACCCGCCGGCACCTCCGCTATACACGCCAAGTTATGTGATGAACTACGCGGCGACGATCCCGTCCAGTTCGACAGCCAATCTTGAGAAGATCGTTCCGGTGCGCGTACAGCTCAACGGGGCCGACCCGGCGACGACGATCACGACGGCCAATGTTGGCGTCTACATGAGCGGTGGGGCCAACAACGGGAAACAAGCGGCTCAGGTGAGTCTCGATGGCGTGACGTTCCCGACGACATTTGGCTATAGCGCCAACTTCACCCTGCAGCCGAATGCAGATGGACATGCGTACAAAGACGTATATCTCAAGATGTCCAATCTCTATAGCGGTGCTGCAAAATTGCGTTTCCGCATCGGGTCGACGGCGACCACGACCGTTGATATCACGCTGGACCCGAACGCTCCCGTGCCGACGCTGAACAGCGACATCGGGGTCGCGCGCAACCAAGCGCTGGCTTCGACCGTCACTGTAGAAGGCGTTGTCACCTCGAAACCGGGGATGCTCGGCGGCGGAGGTTTCTACATGCAAGACGGGACAGGCGGCCTGTATGTCTACCAAGGTACTGACCCGAACGTGCAGGTGGGCGACCGCATTTCTGTGACCGCAGACCTGGCAAAATTCAACGAAGAGCTCGAATTGAAGAACCTGAACATCACGAAAAAAGCTTCTGGTGAAACGGTCACCCCGCAAGTGGTAACCGCACTGGCTGCGAACAACCAAGGTCAAGTAGTCAAGTTGGAGAATGTCAAGTTGAAGAACTTGGTGGTGGGCACGACCAACGCAACCACCAACTTGCCGGGCAAGTATGAGTTCGATCTCGTGAGCGAGGATGGCTTGACCACCACGCATGCGAAGATCGACAACCGTCAAGGCCAAGTGCCTGCGTTCACGTACCAAGAAAACGACATCGTCCGTGTGACGGGGCTTTCGTCGACCGACAAGACCATGCTACTGCGCCCGCGCGACCTGACTGACATGGAACTTGTACCCGTCGTGGACCCGACCCCGGTACCAGACCCGACCCCGGTTCCAGATCCGACCCCGGTCCCAGATCCGACCCCGGTTCCAGACCCGACCCCGGTTCCAGATCCGACCCCAGTACCAGACCCGACCCCGGTACCAGATCCGACCCCGGTTCCTTCTACTCCGGCACCGGAAGTGAAGATCGTAACCGTTGAGAAAAATGGCAACAGCGCCAAGGCTTCCGTCAACCAACAGAAGTTTGAGCAAGTCATCAACTCCTCGCTCCAAACCGGCAAACAAGTCATCCTCGACGTAACCGGCCAAGGCGACAACGTAGCGACCGAAATGAACGCGGCTGCATTCAAGACGATGACAGACAAGCAGTCCGACTCTGTGCTGCAACTGCAAACCGACGCAGCTTCGCTCTCCCTGCAAGCTGGCCTTGTCAAAAAAGAGATCGAGAAACTCGGCCTCAACCTTGACACGTCCAAAATCTCTGTCTCGATCAACAAGCTCGACAACACCCTCACCCAAGCGGTGAGCCTCAACAACCTGATCAACCCGGTCTCGATCCACGTCGAAGTCACCAGCAGCACCGGCCAGACCTTCACGATCGACCAAGGCGTCAAACCGACTGTGACCCTGCCGTCCACCGCTTCCAACGTGGCATCGAAGCACCTCGCAGGCGTCATGATCGACCCGCAAACCAAGGAAGTGTTCCCGGTTCCGACCCTCTTCAACACGACAGGTGGTTTTACCCAAGCGACCTTCCAAACGCAACACAACAACCTCGTGTTCACCGTCGTCCAAAACGACAAATCGTTCACCGACGTTGCGGCAGACTCCTATGGCAAGGACGCGATCAACACGCTCGCGAACAAGCTGGTCATCTCCGGCGTCACCGATTCGACCTTCAACCCGACTGCGCAGATCAACCGTGGCGACTTCGCGGTCCTGCTCGTGCGTGCCCTCGGCGTCACCCCGGACAAATCGGCAGCACCGACCTTCACGGATGTGAGCGCATCTGCGTACTTCGCAGCGAACGTCGAAGCAGCGCGTCAACTCGGCTTGATCTCCGGCTACGAAGACGGATCGTTCCGTCCGACCCAAGAGATCTCCCGCGAGGAGATGGCCGTGATGATCTACCGCGCCATGCAACTCGCTGGCTCTGCGAAGACCTTGACCGCTGCGGAGAAGCAACAACAGCTCGCCAACTTCCATGACCGAGGGAACATCTCCGATTGGGCTCAGGACGCAGCAGCCTTCGCGTTCTCCCAAGGGATCATCCTCGGCACGGACGCAGGTCAGTTCTCCCCGGATACCCAAGCAGACCGTGAACAGAGCGCGACGATCCTGTTCCGTGCACTGAAATCCATGAACTACCTCAATTAGTGAAAAAGCCCCTCCTCGCCTGTCGAGGAGGGGTTTTTTTGTCGTTGGTAGATACTATCCACATCCTAATCCATCTGGAGGTGCATGTGAGAGTGAAGTTTCTACAGCGTGCCACGTCCCTGCTCCTCGCCTTGACATTGACCGTGCCTTTCCTCCCGACCACGGTTACCCATGCCGAGGGCCCGAACGATCCGGCACCATTCCTCAATCCGAAAGTGACCAATGAGAACAATGGCAAAAAAGTTCTGTTCGACAACACACACGCCCAAACTGCGGGGGCTGCCGACTGGGTCATCGACGGTGGCTTTTCTGACTTTGCCAACGGGCTCGCGGGCGCAGGCTTCTATGTGAAGGAACTGCGCAAGACCACCCCGATCACGCTCGCCGACCTCCAACCCTATGATGTGTTCGTGATCGGCGAAGCGAACGTTCCGTACAAAACCAGCGAGCAACAAGCGATGCTCCAGTACGTGCAAGGGGGCGGCTCGATCTTTTTCATCGCGGACCACTACAACGCCGACCGCAACAAAAACCGCTGGGATGCCTCCGAGGTGATGAACGGGTATCGGCGCGGTGCGTGGGATGATCCGGCGAAAGGGATGACCCCTGAGGAACGCAACTCTCCAGCGATGCAAGACGTTGCCAGCTCCGACTGGCTAGCCCAGAACTTCGGCGTGCGATTCCGTTATAACGCGCTCGCTGACATCAACGTGGCGAACATCGTACCGCCAGAGCAATCGTTTGGCATCACACAAGGTGTCTCCTCGATCGCGATGCATGCAGGCGGCACCGTCGCGATCCTCGATCCGAAAAAAGCCAAAGGCCTCGCGTACCTGCCACAAACCAATGAGCGCTGGGCCAACGCGGTCGACCAAGGCGTCTACAACGGGGGAGGCGTCGCGGAGGGACCATTTGCTGCGATCTCGAAAGTCGGAGGCGGCAAGGCCGCTTTTCTCGGGGACTCCTCTCCGGTGGAAGATGCAACACCGAAGTACCTTCGCGAAGAAACAGGCAAGCCGAAAACCACCTATGACGGTTTCAAGGAAGTCAACGATGCGACCTTCCTGATCAACACCGTGAATTGGCTGGCGAAAAAGGAAGCCTATACCAGTCTCGACCAAGTTTCCGGCCTCCAGCTCGACCAGCCGACACAACTGTTGCCGATCGAGACTCCGCAGGCGACTACAGAGCCTCAAGCGGAGCCGTGGGATGTGCCGGCAGCTGGGTACAAGTGGTATGACCCCTCGACATTCAAAGCGGGCTCCTATGGTTCCACCCAATCCGCACCGGTCAACCCGACCTACGCAACGGTCAAACAAGCGACGCTGCCCAACAGCGGGCAAGAATTCCAAATCCGCGTCGTAGCTGACAACTTAGCGCCGAACACCACGGTCAGCAACTATAACGCAGGGATCTACCTGACCGGCGGCACGCAGGTCGGTCTGATTCGGAATGAAGACGGCACGTATCCGGCAAACTATGGCTACAGCGCACCGTTTACCCTGACAGCAGATGCTCGCGGCCATGCTTACCGCGATCTGACGGTCAAGATCAAACCAGGTGCCACCGGGGCAGCGAGTTTGCGCGTGCGGCTCGGCTCGACCGCGTTAAAAACCGAAACGGTCGCGCTCGGCGACGTTCCGGCGGAACCGTTGCCTCGGGACCGCCCGGCAATCCCGGAGAAAACCACGATCGCCGATGCTCGCACACGCGCTGCGAACACGCTCGTCACCGTGGAAGGGGTCGTCACCACCCAACCGGGCATCTATGGCAACCAAGCGTTCTACCTGCAGGATGAAACGGGCGGCCTCTACGTGTTCCAGAACACGACCGGTGTCAGCGTCGGCGATTGGGTTCAGATCGCGGGCACGTTAGCGCTCTACAATGGCGAGTTGGAACTGACCGACCCGATCTATATGGAGAAAACAGGTACTGCCAACCTGCCGGAAAAAGCGGTCGTGACCGCACTGACCAATCAAAACCAAGGCCAGCTCGTCACGCTGCAAAACGTCACGATCCGCAACATCGCAGCGGCTGCTCCGACCGGTTCGTTTGAGTTTGACGCCGTGGACACAGCGGGCACGACGACGCGTGTTCGCATCGATGCTCGCACCGGACTGACACAGGCGGCCTTCCCGCATCGCGAGGGACAACGGGTGAACATCTCCGGGATCTCGTCGACTTTCAAGACGGTCTTCCAATTGCGCGTGCGCAGTGCGGATGACTTCGTCGCACTGGATATGACACCGCCGGTCACGTCGTTTGCGCTCACGGGCACGCCCAACGCCGATGGCTGGTTCAAGGAGGATGTCAACGTCACCCTGACCGCTACCGACGAGGAAAGCGGCGTGGCGCACACCGAGTACCAACTGACGCCAGGTGTCTTCACCCCGTACACGGGGCCGATCACCCTCAGTGCTGACGGGTCGACGACGATCTCGTACCGTTCGATCGACAACCAAGGCAATGTCGAGGACACCAAGTCGATCACCGTCAAAATTGACAAAACGCCACCGACGCTCACCCTCGAACAAAGCGGCGGTCCCGCGGTGCACAACATCATGATCGACGGATCGTTGGAGTTCCGTTTGAAAGCCACAGACACCGTCTCTGGGGTGAACGCACAGAACCTGATCCTCGATGACAACAAGATCACATCGGGCGCGGAGATCAATGCACTGCCCCTCGGGTTGGGCGTACACCGCATCCGAGCGTTCGTCTCCGACTACGCTGGCAACAGCGTCGAGCAGAACTACACGTTCCTGATCGAGACCAGCATCCCGACGATCAAAAACCTCGTGGCGCGACTCTCCGACGAGAAGGAGATCAAGAACCAAGGCATCCACACGTCGATCGATGCCAAGCTCGACACCATTCAAAAGTTCCTCACCAGCGGGGATCGCACCCAAGCGGACAAACACATGAAGCAATTGCAAGACTCGCTCAACAAGGAAGCAACCACCGGCAACAACATCAGCCGCAATGCAGCAGCTGTTCTCAACGCGAACATCGACTACCTGCTCAGCCACTAAGCTCCCCAAAAAGCGATCGTGCCCGCTGTGGGCACGGTCGCTTTTTGACAATTGCGTCAGGGAACGGTACATTGGAATTGAAACCTGTAACCTAAAATTTGAAAACCTACATATGGAGGCCATACATGACTGCGACTATTGAAAATTTCAAGACCTACGTGAAGCGTATGAAGCAACTGGAGGAAGCGATCTCCGTCCTGATCTGGGACCTGCGCACCGGCGCCCCGAAAAAAGGGGTGGAGCAGCGCTCGGAAGTCATCGGCATGCTCTCGGGCGATGTGTTCAAGATGAGCGTTTCGCAAGAGATGGGGGAATACCTCGCAGAATTGACGCAGCCGGATGTGCTCGAGACCCTCGACGACGTCACGCGTGCCTCCGTTTTGGAACGCAAAAAGGAATACGACCGCAGCAATAAGATCCCACCGCAACAATACCAAGACTACGTCATCCTCACCTCCAAAGCCGAATACGCGTGGCAAGAAGCGAAGGCGAACAACGACTTCGAATCGTTCCGCCCGCACTTGGAGCAGATCGTCGGCACCCTGGGCGAGTTCATTGAGATCTGGGGATATGGTGAGAACAAATACGACACGTTGCTCGACCAATTCGAACCGGGCATGACGGTGGCGAAGATCGACGCGATCTTCAAGCCGCTGCGCGAGCGCACCGTGGCACTGGTCAAAGCGATCGGGGAGCGGGAGCAAGTCCGCCGCGACTTCCTCAAGCAGAACTTCCCGAAACAGAGCCAGCGCGAGTTCTGCGACTTCATCCTCAGCCAGCTCGGCTATGACTTTGAAGCGGGCCGACTTGATGAAAGCGCACATCCGTTTGCCGTCTCGCTGAACATCGGCGATGTGCGCGTCACCACGCGCTTCCGTGCGGATGATATGCAATCCTCGCTGTTCGGCACGATCCACGAATGCGGCCACGCGATGTACGAGCAGAACATCTCCACCAACTTGCTCGGCACGTTCCTCGCCACCGGCGCTTCGATGGGCATCCATGAATCGCAATCCCGTTTCTGGGAGAACATGGTCGGCCGGAGCCGCGAATTCTGGAACCGCTACTACGCGGACCTCACCGCGCGTTTCCCAGAGCAGTTCGCAGGTGTGAGCGTCGAGGAATTCTACGACGCGGTCAACCTCGTCGAACCGTCGCTGATCCGCGTCGATGCGGATGAACTGACCTACAATTTGCACATCATGATCCGCTATGAGATTGAGAAAGACCTCATCAATGGCGTGATCACGGTCGCTGACCTACCGCGCATCTGGAATGAAAAGATGGAGGAGTACCTCGGCATCGTGCCTGAGAACAACGGCACTGGCGTTCTGCAGGACATCCACTGGGCCGGCGGTGCGTTTGGGTACTTCCCTTCGTATACGCTGGGCAACATCTACGCGGCACAATTCGAAGCGGCGCTGCGTCGCGAGATCCCGGATTACCAAGCGCGCGTAGCAGCCGGCGACCTGACGGAGATCAAGTCGTGGCTGACAGACAAAGTCTACCGCCACGGCAAATCGCTGGAGCCGGCGGAGATCGTTCAAGCCGCAACTGGCGAGGAAATCAATGCCGAATATCTCATCAACTACCTCGAATCGAAGTTCCGTAAAATTTACAATATTTAGGTATTCCATTGACAATTTGGGTAAGTGCTGGTAACATGAGAAATGTCTAGTAGACAGCCATTTGCCCTTCTTGATTCAACGGAATGCTTGAAACAGATTGCGAACAAGTGGTAACAACGCGTTCACGCAGAGCGCGCAGGAGGTTTTTTGAACATGCAACAAGGTACAGTAAAATGGTTCAACGCTGAAAAAGGTTATGGTTTCATCTCCGTTGATGGCGGCGAAGACGTATTCGTCCATTACTCCGCGATCCAAGGCGACGGTTTCAAAACCCTCGAAGAAGGCCAACGCGTCAACTTCGATACCATTACCGGCCCGCGTGGCGCTCAAGCTGCTAACGTAACCAAAGCCTAACTACTACTTATCGTATAGAAGACCCTCGGATATCCGAGGGTCTTTTTTTGCTGGCACGATCTGGCGCGATGCGGATGTAGAAAAGGGACGCCTCCCGAAGCGGGGGCGTCCCTTTTTGACCTCTTACGGCCACGTGTACAGGTGCGTGAAGCTCATGCCTTGGCTCGAGCTGTAGTTGTAAGGAACATGATAGCGGTCGTTGTTGTGGGAGTCGATCAGCGCGTTCGCGCCCGCTTGGACGACGATCGTCACGTGGTCATACGTACCGTTCCAATCCCAGTCGTAGTTGACGATGTCGCCGACCATCAGTTGGCTGTAGTCGGAGTAGGTGATACCGCGCGAAGTGTTGCGAGCCCAATCGCGCAGGCCTTGGTTGTTGACCCATGCATAGGTCCATGCATCGTCTGCGGTGGAGCCGCCTGCGTTGCGGTAGTACCAAGAGCCGTCATCCGGTTGGCCGCCTGCACGCAGGGACTGGGAGACGAAGTTCGCGCAGTCGCCGCCGACCGGGTTGAAGTTTTTGTAGCTGCCGTTGTAGGAAGACCAGTAGGCATCCGCATAGTTTGCCGCCGCTTGGTGGTTGTACGTCCACGTGTAGAGCGTTTGCGGTTGGGTGCCCGGGGTCAGCGCTTGCGGCTCATAGCTGTCGAGCGTGCTGGACTTCGGGGCGACGAAGTCCGGAGACTTGGTCAGACCGGGACCTTCATCGTAGGAGTCGGACGTGATCAACCACTTGCCGCCAACGTTAGCCAGCGCGACATCATGCCAAGTGCCAAACTTCGAGGTGATCTCGCCGTTCGGGCCTTTGGCGACGATCGTTTCGGTGTATGCATCCTGTGTCGGGATCCAGACGATCTCCATCTCGTCGTAAGCCTTGACGGTTGCCGAATTGCCCGTGACATCGGTGGAGGCAACTTTCGGCGTCGAGGTGATCGAGATGATCTTGCCCGGCCAGGTATCTTGGAGTTGTTTGCGGAGCTTTTGGACGCGTTGTTGCTCATGTGCTTTCAGTTTGGAAGCGGACGCGAGGTAGTGTGCGTCGAGTGCAACCGAGTTGCCGTCTTGCAGAGCGGCGGAACGATCAGCCAGCGTTGCTTTGACCAGATCAGCCGGCGTGGTGACAGCAGCGGATGCGGAACCCGCAGTGCCAGCAGATGCGAGAACAGCGCCTGCGACCAGTGCGGTCAAGAAACCTTTTTTCATGATACAACCTCCCATTTCTATTGTGCGGAAAATTGAGAATGATTTGTAATGCATACCTATTTTAATTTATAAAACGTATTCTTGTCAATATAGCGTTTTTAGTTAATCTCTTACTTTTGGCATATGAACTTGGTTGTTGATTGTAGTACGATATACCTGTAGTGTTACTCAAATTTGAATATTAGGATTGGAGGCTTCAACATGAGTCAACCGCAAGTTTCCAACAGACCTTTGATCATCACCGCGATGTTGCTGGGGATGTTGATGGCATCGCTGGACAACACGATCGTGTCTACTGCCATGCCGACCGTCGTTTCTGAACTTGGGGGGCTGGACATCTTCTCCTGGGTGTTCTCTGCGTACCTGCTGACTTCCACCACGTTTATCCCGATCTTCGGCAAGCTCGCTGACCTCTACGGCAAGAAACAGTTTTATGTGTTGGGTCTCGTGGTGTTCGTGCTCGGTTCGTATCTCTCCGGGACGTCCGAAACGATGTCACAACTGATCGCGTTCCGCGCCATCCAAGGCTTCGGTGCGGCTGCGATGTTCCCGATCACCTACGCGATGATCATCGAGATCTTCCCGATTGAACAGCGCGGCAAGATGCAAGGTCTGTTCTCCGCGATCTTTGGCCTCGCCTCCGCGATCGGCCCGACGATCGGCGGCTACTTCACCGAATACTTCTCCTGGCATTGGATCTTCTACGTCAACGTCCCGATCGGCGTAGTCGCGATCCTGCTCATCCTCGTCTACTACAAAAACCTCACCGTTCGCGACAAATCCAAAAAGATCGTCATCGACTACACAGGTTCGATTACTCTGACCCTGTCGATTCTCGCCCTGATGTACGGCCTGGCTTCGGCTGGCAAGCAATACGAATGGGGCTCTTGGCAGATCATCTCGCTGTTGGGTGCATCGCTTGTGTTGCTGATCGCGTTCTTCTTCATCGAACGTCGCGCGGTCGATCCGATCATCCCGCTGCAACTCTTCAAAAACAACGGCGTCGTCTCTTCGAACGCTTCGGCCTTCCTGATGGGCGCCATCCTGCTCGGCGGTGCTTCCTACATTCCGCTGTTCATCCAAGGCGTCATCGGCGGTTCTGCAACCAAAGCAGGTGACTTGGTGACACCGATGATGATCGGTTTGGTCGTCGGATCGGGCGCGGCAGGCGCGATGATGCAACGCATGCCGTATCGTCCGATCCAAGTTGTCTCCTCGCTGATCATGGCGGGCGGTGCGTTCATGTTGTCTCGACTAAACTTGGACTCCACCAACCTGTACGTCGTGATCTCGATGGTCGTGCTCGGCATCGGTCTCGGCCCGCTGTTCCCGATTCCGATTGCGATGATGCAAGGGACGGTCACCCAAGCGCAAGTCAGCATCGCGTCCTCGCTGATCTCCTTCCAGCGCAACATCGGTATGGCGATCGGGATCTCGCTGCTCAGCTTGATCGTCAACAACAAGATGGCAAACGCGGTCACCGATGCCTTCCAAGGCACGACCATCCCGGCGGACAAGCTGGAACATCTCAAGGACCCGCGTGCGCTGTTCTCTGAACAAGCGCGAGCGATGATTCCGCAGGATGTCTTCCATCAATTGCAGATTGCGCTCAGTGACTCGATCTCGATCGTGTTCCTCGTGATCATGGGTCTCTGCTTGGCTTGCGCAGTATTCGGAATTGTCGCTGGTGACCGAGCTGAGCAAAACTACACCGCCCGCAAAGCCAAACAGCAAGCAAAACAATCGATGTGAGAGAGGGACGAAATCAGGTAGCGCTGCTGATCCTCGGACTGCTCTATTCAGAAGACCTGCATCCCTATGAAGTGATGCAGGTGCTCAAGGAGCGGTCGTGGGAACAGATGGTCAAACTGAACATCGGCACCGTCTACTACAACTTCGAGATGCTCCACAAGCGCGGGGACATCACGGTCAAGGAAGTGGTGCACGACAGTCGTCGTCCTGACAAGACCGTCTACCAGATCACCGATCAAGGACGGGAGCGGTTCCAAGAGTTGCTCAAAAAGCAATTCGAGGCCGAAACGCCGCAGTACCACCCCTTGTACCCCGCGTTGATGTTTGCCCGCTTTGCCGATGCGCCGATGATTCGCAAAGCCTTGCACAAGCGCCGCAAGCAGATCGCCAAACAGTTGGATCACCTGAACCAATGCTTGGCGCAGCAGGACGAGCCCACGCATTGGAGCACCCGCCACCTGTTGAAAAACGGCTGGCTCCATCACCAGACGGAGCTGGAGTGGTTGGATACGTTTTTGCAGGAGCTCAACGAGAAAGGCATCTGATCGGATCTGATCGGCATACAAAAAAGGAAGCCCTCCGCCGAGGGCTTCCTTTTTTTCTACTGGATTTTTATACCTGTGCTTGTTCCTTGCGGTGTTGACGGCGGAAGAACAGTTCGTACATGACCGGGACAATCACCAGCGTGAGCAGCGTAGCGGTGGTCAGTCCTCCGATCACGACGACAGCGAGTCCGCGCGAGATCAGGTTGCCTTCTGCTGCGGTGAACGCCAGCGGGAGCAGGGCGCAGATCGTGGCGAACGCCGTCATGATGATCGGACGCAGGCGGGTCTTGCCGGCTTCGATCAGCGAGGCGCGAATCGGCATGCCGTTGTCGCGGTTTTGCCCAACGCGGTCGACGAGGACGATCGCATTGGTGACGACGATCCCGATCAGCATCAGCACCCCGATCATCGCTGAGATCGAGATCGGTTCACCGGCCGCATACAGACCGATCAAGGCACCGGTTGGGACGAACAACAGCGAGGTCAGGATGATGAACGGGATGCGCGCTTGGCCAAACGTGAACAGCATGACGAGGTAGACGAGACCGACCGCGACACCCATCGCGAGGCCGAGTTGCTGGAAGGTCTTGGTCGTCTCATCAGAACCGCCACCTGCGACCAGCGAGACGCCGTCCGGGAGTTTGACGTGGTCTGTGATGTCCTGTTGCACAGCAGCCGAAACTTGCTGGACGTTGGTGCCTTCGACGGTCGCGGAGACGCGGGCGAAGACTTTGCCGTCGTTTTTCTGAATGGCAGAGACGGCGTCGATCTCTTGGACTTCGGCGATCTGCTTGAGCTGGACCGGACCTTTGGTGCCGAACAGGGTGAGGTCTTCGAGTTCGGATTTCGAGGCCAGCGGTTTGTCGTAGGAAAGTTGCACAGAACGATCCTTGCCGTCGAGCGCCAGCGTCCCGACCGAGACCGGGCGGGTCTGGTCGGCGGTGAGGCCGAGCACGGTGTAGCCAGAAACGCCATAGGTTGCCGCCTTGTCGGTATCGATTTTGATCACCCATTGGCGCTGTGTATCGGAGAGATTGCTTTTGATATAGCTGAGCTCCGCATGTTCCTTGAGTTTGTCTTCCACAGCTCGGGAAGCGGCGAGGAGCTTGGTTTGGTCGTTCGAATAGAGATCGATGTCGATGTTGTTGTTCGACGGCGGGCCGCCAGAGGACATCTCTTGTACCGTGATCGTGGCTTTGTCGGAGGTCTTGCCGACGATCGACTTGATCTGCTCGTTGAGCGCGTTGACCTCGGCGGTGGTGTCTGCCGTCTCTTTCAACGAGATGTAGTATTGGAAGGTGTTTTCCTTTTTCAGCCCGGTGGTGAAGTCGCGGGAACCGATGCCGACAAAGACCGATTGCACGGTCTCGGCGCGGCCACGCAACATGGTTTCCACATCCAGCGAGACTTGGTTGGTCTTGTCGAGGACGGTGGAGGCTGGGAGGGAGACGTTGGCGATGATCGTTTTCTGCTTCTCGTTGGGCAGGAACACGAAGCCGAGTTTGCCAGCGAGTCCGAAGGAGGCGAGCAACAGCGGGATGCAGACTGCGAACACCACCCACTTTTTGCGGAGGGAGGCGTCGATCAGGCGACCATACCACTGTTGGAGCTTGCCTTCCGTCTCTTCGTGCTTGAGTTTGGCAAATGAGTAGCGCGAGAGCAGCGGCGTCAGCGTGATCGAGACGACCAGCGAAGCAGCCAACGCGAACACGATGGTCAGCGCAAACGGCAGGAAGAACTGGCCGACGACACCACCGACGAAACCGAGCGGCAGGAACACGACGATCGTCGTCAGTGTGGACGAGGTGATCGCTTTGAGCATCTCGCGGGTCGCGGCGAGGGTGAGTGCTTTTTTGTCGAGACCTTCCGGGTTGTGCTTGATGCGGCGGAAGATATTCTCGATGACGACGATCGAGTCATCGACGACGCGCCCGACGGCGACCGCCATCCCTCCGAGCGTCATGGTGTTCAACGTGATGCCCGCTTGGGCGAGGAAAATCGAGGAGACCAACAACGACAGCGGGATCGAGAGCACGGCGATGATCGTCGCCCGGATGTTGCGCAGGAACAGCAGGACGGCAAGTGAAGCGAACAGCGCGCCGAGCAAGCCTTCACGGATCAGCGAGTTGACCGATTTCTTGATGCCATCCGCTTGGTCGAACACGATCGCGTAGTCAATTTTGTCATGGTTGGCATCGAGGATGGTACGAGCTCTGTCCACGACTTCGACGGTGTTGGAGTCCTGCTTTTTGGTCAGGGCGAGCGCGATGGCTTCCTTGTCATTGAAGCGGGTGATCTCCGGACGCGAGGTCTCGGTTTTGATCGTGGCGATGTCGCGGAGCAGGACGGGTGCGGGAGCGACGTTGCTGGAAGCACCAGGAGCGCCCATGCCAGTGCCACCGGTGCCTGCACCTGTACTGGGTTGCGCAGTTTGAACGTCGAGTTGCATCTGCTCCAGATCGGCGACGGTGAGCAGTTTTTCCTCAACGCGGATCGGGATCAGGATCGAGTCGTTGACGACCGAACCCGCTGGCATCGAGACGAATTTGCCTTTGATCGTCTCCTGAATCTTCGCCAGCGATAGCCCTTTTTTCAGCGCCGCTTCCTTGTTGACTTGGATGTTGACCAACTCGGACTCCGTACCGCCGATGGAGACGGAGTTCACACCGGGGATCTTCTCCAATTGCGGCTGGATGTCGTTGACCAGCACGTCCTGAGCGTTGCGACCGTCCTTGGCAAATACTGCCGCATTCAGAACCGGGAACGAGCCAAACGAAAAGCGGTTGACTTTCGGCTCGACCCTGTCAGGCAGTTGCGCAGATGTGATCAGGCTCTGCACCTGTTGGGTCACATCGTCCATATTGGTGCCAAATGGGAACTGCAATTGGATCAGCGCAATCGATTCAAACGATTGCGAGGACATCTTGTCGATGCCTTGGATGCCCTTGAATTGCTTTTCTAAGATACTGGTGACTTGCTTTTCGACGTCCTGTGGCGAGGCGCCCGGATAGACCGCCTCAATCGAGAGTTGCGGGAACTCGATATTTGGCAACAGATCGACTTTCAGCGACTGAAAGGAGAACAAGCCCCCGACGATCAGCAGGAATGACAAGATGAAGATCGCGACAGGATTCTTCAACGAGACGCGGGTTAAAAAGTTCATGGTACCACCCTCTCTACTGCTGTAGTATTATGTGTATAGTCACATATGATTTGGCAATCCTATCTTAGCACCCATGTGACAGGACTGCAATCATTTTGTATAACTTTTGTAGCATAAGATGTGAGGGATGCCAGATGGCGTTACGATACGCAGTGCTCGGGTTGTTGTCGAAGGAGCAGTTGACTGGCTATGACTTGACGCAAAAGTTCCACAGCCACATCAGCCACTTCTGGAACGCGCACCACACCCAGATCTACCGCGAGTTGCAGAAGCTGGAGGGCGATGGGTTGGTTTCCCATCAGCTCGTCGAACAACAGGACCGACCGGACAAAAAAATTTACGCGCTGACCGACCTGGGCCTACAGGACCTGCTCGTCTGGATGGGGGAGGCGCCCAAGAACCCCAGCATGAAAAACGAAACGTTGCTGCGCGTTTCGCTTTTTCACCTGATCCCGCCTACTCAGGCGATTGAATTCCTCGAAGCCAGCAAAGCGAACTATGAGCAGGTGCTGTTCGCGATGCAGAACTGGGGCACTGAGAACCTCGGAGCGGCGGTCGATGCGCCGACGCGGGAGCAGATCGGTGACGTGTTGACCCTGAATTTTGGCATGCGCTATGTGCAGACGTGGATCGAGTGGTGTGAGTACGCGATTCGCATGTTCCGCTCCCTCGCCGAATAGAGTAGTAGAGGACAGACTGGCAGGGGGTGGGCGGACGTGCAAGAGCTATTGCTGGCGTTGGAGATCCTGTTGATCTCCGCGATCTTGTCGGTTGACAATGCATTGGTGATCGGGCTGGCGACCCGCCATCTCCCGAACGGCGTGCGGCAAAAGGCGATTTTTTGGGGCACGATGGGAGCGGTCGGGCTGCGGGTGGTGTTGTCGCTCATCGCTGTGCTGCTGATGGACACGCCGTACCTGAAATTGATCGGCGGGCTTTTCCTGCTCTACCTCGCGTACAAGATGCTCGGTGACCATGAGCAGATGAAGGACATGCGTCGAGGCGGCGGGTTGATGCAAGCTGTCTACGTGATTGTGATCGCCGATTTCGTCGTGTCGATCGACAACGTGCTCGCGGTCGTCGGCATCTCCAAAGGCAACATGCTCCTGCTGATGTTTGGGATCGCGGTGTCGATTCCCTGCATTCTCTGGGGGAGCGGTTTGATCGTGCGCTTGTTGTCGCGCTATGCGTGGGTGATGTATGCAGGTGTCGCCGTGCTCACTTGGACGGGGTGTTCGATGATCTTGGAGGAGAACTTTGTCTCCGCTCTGGTTACCCCGTGGGCCTTGCCTGCGTATGGCTTCCATGTGATCGCTGTCCTCGCGACATCGGCGGCGGGGATGTGGAGCAACCGGCGTGTCGCATAGGTCGTGTCAAAAGAGGACGAACCCACAGGTCGTCCTCTTTTTTCATGGGCCGGAAAGTGTGGTTGAGAACGGTTTGCAGATCCCTTCGCGCTGGGCGCAGACGGCAAACTGTACCGTGGCCAGTTCGGTGGTGCGCAAGGCAAATGTCAGCTGCTCGGTAGCACCGGGATTGACGGTGTGCCCATTCCGGATGCCTGCTCCGATCGGCTGCGGGCCAGCCGGATCGAACTTGATCGTGAACAACTCTGCGGACTTGCGGTTGTTGTTGGTGAGTCCCAGTTTGTAAACATAGGTCATACTCTGCCCGGTCTGCACGCGGGAGAGTTGTTGTAGCGATACTTCGGAGCGGCTTGTGCGGAGTGCCGCCACCGTCATGCCCCCGGCGAGCAGCACCAACACGAGGGCGACCAGCGTCTTGGCGAGCCGCGTCGGATTCGCCGGTGTGAACAGGTGTTGGAAGAACCCGTAGGGGCAAGCATGCTGGCAAAATTTCGAGCGCAACCGCAGCAGCAACCAGCCGAGGAACACGCACAGCACCGCAAAAAACGCCAGCGCCATCGGCGACTCGGCGTACACGATCCCGCGCCACGCGTCGTGCGGTTCGTAGAAATACGAGACCAGCGTAAACGCGATCAACGGTGTCATCACGATCGCGACAGGTTGGTCGAGCCGGTGTTGCTCCAGCCAGCGCAAGCCTTTGGAGAGCGTATTGTGCGGACAGAGCGCCGTGCAGAACAGCCGCGCTCGGAATGTGGACAGGCCGAGCACGAGGAAGACGAGCAAGAGAATCGTCAACAGAAGTGGCAAGGGCTGGTCATACGACAAGCGTTTCGTCATCCAATAGTAGTGCCCGCTGTGCAGATCCAAGCGGAACAAGTTCAGATCGGGCACGAGAAAAAACAGCCCGATGATCCACCAGCCGATGCTTTTGCGCAGATTCACGACTGAGTTGCTCCTTTCCGGGAACGCTAGTGCTGGGAGGTGTTGACGATGATGCGAGATGTGATGGTCGTGCGTGATGCGCAAGGTCATGAGCGCGAGTTCGGTGTGGAAGCGTTGCTGGAGATGAACGACCAGAACTATGTGTTGCTCGTCGACGGCGAAGACACGCTGCTGATGTTGGTAGAGGGGGAAGGCGAGCACCAAGAGCTCGTCGGCATCCCGGAAGGCTACGTGCTCGACTCGCTGCTGGACGCCTACGAGATCGCCGTGGAAGCGGCACCTGCAGAATCCTAGACGACTTCCCGTGAAAAAGCTCTTCGTTGCCATGTGCAGCGAAGAGCTTTTTTGACCCAGACGGCGGCGTTACGGCTTGCGAAAAGGGGTGAAGCGCGGCAGATCTCCCATCTGCTCTGCATAGGCCGTCACTTCCGCCAACGCCCGTTCCTCTGTACGGATGCGCACACGCAGGACCGCGATGTTCAGGAGTGAGAACAGCACAGCGGTGAGCGGAGCGCCAAACGCCAGCGGCAGCGTGAACAATTCCAGTGCCACGACCGTGTAGTTCGGGTGTTTCAAAAAGCGATACGGTCCGCGCCGGACCGGCTCGCTGCCGGGCAAGACAAAGATCCGCGTGTTCCAGAACTTGCCGAGCGACCGCAGAATCCAGATGCGCAAGGCTTGGGCGATCAGGAACACGGCAAATGGGAGCAGGTAGGGCGGCTGGTCGAGTCGACCGCGCTCGACCACTTCTCCGAAGAGAGAGAGGAAAAACGTGGCATGCAACAACACGATCCACCGATAATGATCGCCCCCGACCTCGTAGCCGCCGATCGCACGGAGATAGTGCGCATTGCGGCGGGCGATGAGCAGTTCGAGGAGGCGCTGGGCGATCACCAGTGCGAAGACGATTTCAAAAAACGTCACCATCGCAGCAACACCTGCTCACAAGAGAAGCCTGGGCCTAGTGCGAGCAACAGGCCGTGCTCTCCCGCTTGATGGGCGTCCTGCAGTTCGCGGGCGAGCGCGAACAGCACGGTGCAGGACGACATGTTGCCATGTGTGCGCAACACGTCGCGGGAGTGGCGCAACAGGTCGTCAGGCAGATCGAGCGCCTCCTGATACGCTTGCAAGACTTTCATGCCGCCAGGGTGGGCGATGAAGCGCTTCATATCCGCTCGATCCAAGCCGCTCTCTTGCAAAAACGTCTCGATCTGCGGGCGGATCTTCGACTCCACAATGGAGGGGATGTCCTTGGAAAAAATCACTTTCAAGCCAGCCTCTTGCAACTCCCAACCCATGACGTCGAGCGTTTCCGGCCAGATCGTCGAACGGGAGGCGAGCACGCGTGGCGCACCCGCGACGAGGGAGGGGTGCCTTTTCGCAGCCTCAGTTCCGAGCACCAACATCGCGGCGCACCCATCGGCGAACAGCGAGGTGGCGATCAAATTGCTTTTCGAGCGGTCGGCACGCAGAAATGTCAGGCTGCACAGTTCGAGCGCACAGACGACGACTTTGCTGTCCGGATGGGCGAGGGCCAGATCAAAACCACGGGCGAGACCAGCCGCGCCGCCGGCGCAACCGAGCCCCCAGATCGGCGTCCGCTTGAGGTTTGGAGACAGACCGAGCGCGTTGAACAAGTGTGCGTCGAGGCTGGGGGTGGCGAGTCCAGTGGAGGAGACGAACACGAGGTGATCGATGTCCTCCGGCTGGAGACCCGCTTGGTCGAGGCAATTGTGGATGGCCGTGGTGGCGAGCGTGACTCCTTGTTCGATGTAGAGGCGGTTTTTGTCGGCAAAGGAATGGTCTTGGGTATACCACTCGATGGGAGCGGCGAGATGGCGCTTTTCGATCTGGGCAGACGCAAAAACTGTGAGCAGGCGATCGATGTCGCGAAACGCGTCGCCGAATAAGGTGCGTGCGAAGTCCCGGACCTCAGTCTGCGCGATGGTGTGTGGGGGGACAGCAGTTCCGATAGCAGCAATGACAGGCACAGGGATGTCCTCCTCTCGTTTCCAGTCTTTGTCGTTACCGTTCCCTGCGCTGGTTGGAATTATGTGGAGGTGAACGTCAAAAAAGCACGAGTCCCGCGTGGGGCTCGTGCTCGTGAGTGATCTTCTCCAGCGGATGTCAGTTTTGGAGCACAGACAAGATCTCCTCCAGTGACATCCCTTTCGTGAACGTATACGTTTGGGGCTTGATCAACGTATCAACACCGCGCGTGGTCAACACTTGGTTGAACGCGGCCTTGTCCTGAATCAGCCCGATATCCTGTAAGTAACTGGTCAAGTCATCCAACGGTGCGCCATCTTGTAGCGTGAAGGATAGCGTTGCCGCTTTGTCAGAGCGAGACGACTGCTGGCCGCCCGCTGACTTGTCCAATTGCGTGGGTTGCTGCGTGGAGTCCGAAACGTTGGACTGTACTTGCTCCTCATATTGCTGCTCCGTCATGACCACGTAGCCCTTCGCCTTCGCTTCGGCCACGAGGTCCCCCGACCCAGTGCCCCAGACTAGGAACGTGACCAGCGCCGTCAGCACCGAGCCGACCAGCCCGCCAAAAATCAGCCGGTTCCACTCGCGCACGCGCGTCTGTACGGCATCGACATGGTGCAAGGTCCACTCATCATGCGAGTAGGCCCAGGTCATCACACACGCGACTTTTTTTACACGAAAACGCACCGTAAACAAACTCTGCCCGAGCGGAGTCTGTCCCGAACGAATCACTTTTCCAGTTGTTGCCGCCCCCAAGATCAGACGTTCCAATTCGAGATCGTCCGCCGGCAACTCCGTGATGCTTTCCCGTAAAAAGGCGATTTGCTTTTCCGAGAACAGCCCGATCGGCAACGCTGGGCATCCGAGGTCTTGGAGCGCTTGCTTCAGTGGCTTGCCGACGGTATCCTTCAACAGATCGATGGTTGTTGTCATCGCTTGCATCCCCCCAACTACACAATACGACAGAGAACGACATTTTCAAAGGGTCGAGCCCGAAAATGAATATAAAAAAAGGAAGCGACTCGAAAGCCACTTCCTTTTTTGCAAGCACACCTTATACTTCGGTGGTGTACGGCATCAAAGCTACAATGCGGGAGTTCTTGATCGCAACGGTTACTGCGCGCTGGTGAGCTGCACAGTTACCCGTGATACGGCGCGGCAAGATCTTACCACGCTCGGAAACGTAACGGCCGAGACGACCGATGTCTTTGTAGTCGATGTGTTTCACTTTGTCTACACAGAAGTTGCAGACTTTGCGACGCTTGCCACGGCGCTTTTTGTTGAAACCGCCGCGCGGTTCACGATGTTCGCGTTGTTCACGTTGTTCAGCCATGATTCGTTCCTCCTCGTTGTTCGGGAATTTGGATTACTGTTCTTTGACGGTGGTCAGGTAGCGAAGAACGGACTCGTCGATCTTGAGCAGACGCTCAAGTTCAGCCGGGGTGGTGTTGTTCGCTTGGAAGTTCAACAGCGCGTAGAAGCCTTCGCGGTTTTTGTTGATTTCGTACGCGAGACGACGCTTGCCGAGCTTCGTGGTCGGAAGAACAGTGCCGCCTTCCTTAGCAACGACGCCTTCGTATTTCTCGATGACGGAGTCACGAGTTGCTTCTTCGAGGTCCGCTTTCAGGACCAGCATGGTTTCATAGGCTCTCATCTTTAGCCCTCCTTTTGGACTTTGGCCCCCGTAGGAGCAAGGGTAAAAATACAACAAGGATTAGTATATCAATGTTCTCTAGTACAAGCAAGTCTGATTTTTCTCTGGTGGTCAGTTGTCAGACCTCCTACCTTCATGTTACATTTAAGATGGAAATATTTTAATTCGAGAGCAGTAAGCGCTTACAACCCTAAGGAGGCTGTCATGAGCCAGACTATCATCCGCACCCTTAATTTGAAGGATTTCACGCATGGCAAGCTCGAAGAACGGATTCGCTTTGCAGAGGAATTCACCGCAGGACTGAAGGACTGTGGCTTTATCATCCTCGAAGGCCACGGCATCGACCCGAACCTGATCGCCAAGAACTATTCCAACATCGCGGAATTGTTTGGTCTTGACCGCGAAACGAAGGACAAGTATGGCCAAGTCTCCGGAGGTCAGCGCGGCTACACCGGTTTTGGCAAGGAACACGCCAAGAACCGCACCGTCGGCGACCTGAAGGAATTCTGGCATGTCGGCCAAGAGCTGCCGAAGGGCCACGCTCTCTATGAAGACTACCCGGAAAACGTCTGGCCGGATCAACACGTTGCAGGTTTCCGCAAAGCATCGCTCTCGCTCTATCGCGAACTGGAGCGCGTCGCGCGCAACATGCTGGAAGCGTTGGCGATGAACATGGACCTGCGTCCGAATTTCTTCTCCGACATGATTCACGAAGGCAACTCCGTGTTGCGGATGATCCACTACCCGCCGCTGGAGCCGCACATGGACCCGAACGCCGTGCGCGCTGCTGAACACGAAGACATCAACTTGATCACGCTGCTCTGCGAAGCGACAGCGTCTGGTCTGGAATTGCTCACCCACGATGGCGAGTGGCTGCCGGTGGAAGCGGGCAAGGGTCAGATCGTCGTCGATGCAGGGGACATGCTCTCCCGGATCACCAACGAAGTGATCCCGGCGACTACGCACCGCGTCGTCAACCCAAAAGGCGAGAACACCTCGCGTTTCTCGATGCCGTTCTTCGTCCATCCGTACTCCGCGAGCGTGCTGGACGTCATCCCGTCCTGCGTGTCCGAGGAGAACCCGCAGAAGTTCCCGCCGATCACCGCGGGCGACTTCCTGCACCAACGCCTCGTCGAAATCGGCCTGGTCAAGAAGTAGTTCTTATTAGAAAAAAAGCATCCATCGCCAGTGGCGGGGATGCTTTTTTTTGCGTAGGTAATTGACAACGGTTCTCAATGGGGGTAGGATGGGTGTATAGAAAATGATAATCGTTCTCAATGGAGGGTACTCATATAATGAAAACTTTACACGTATTTGCTTCGGCCACGATCGCACTCGGACTGGTGCTCGCAGGTTGTGGAGCTGACAAAACGGCAGCGCCGGCCACAACCACCACGGCAGCGGCCGACCAAGCGCAGACCAAGCAAGAGAAAAGCCCGGCTGACTACACCAAGGGTGTGCAAGATCTGGTTGCTGAACTGAACAAAGGCAAGGACGGCGGCAAAGTCGACTGGGCGAAAGCGACCAAGTTGTACACGGACGAAGTCAAACCGTTGGTCGCCGCTCGCGATGCAGAGAGCAACGACACGATCTCCGATCAGATCGAAGCCGCGCTCAAAGCCGGGCAAGACGGCAAGTTCACCGCGCTGACAGTCGCACAATTGACGGAAAAGCTGTCGCAGAAAGTATTCTTCCTCTCCTTGCGTCATGACTTCAAAGAAGCGAATGAAAAGTTCAAAGACACCAAGGTAGCCAAGGACGAACTGGCGGAAGGCAGAGCTTATTTTGACGGCTTGCTCAAAAGCTTCGTCGAAAAGCGCGACACCGCATACGGCACGCAGTTGGTCGCGGCGATCACCGGCGCGTTCGATGGCATGAACAAAGCGGTCGACGCAGGCAACAACCTCGAATACAACCTGTCCAAGCAAGTGGCTGACAAGTCGCTGATGAAGGCGTTCTACCTCGCATCGGGCGCGGGAAAAGGCTATGGCTACAAAGTGGAGAAACTGGCTGCAGATGCTTCGACCAAGGAAGATGTGAAAGCGGCTCAAGCAGAAGGCTGGGCGTTCTTCCAATCGCTGAAAACCTACTTGGAAGGCCCGGACAAAGCGGACGCGGACTTGATCAACAGCAAGTTTGACCTGGCAACGGATGCGAAATCGATCAAGGGCGACGAGATCAACAAAGCCTACGTTCGTGCGTTCGCACTCACCGCGCAGGATGAGTACAAGCAAATGTTTGCGAACTGGGGCAAGGACAAAGCATCGATCACCGCTCTGGAAGGCGCACTGTTCCTGAGCGTCGTGGAAACCGACCTCCCGAAAGCACTCGGCGAGGAAGCGGCGAAATCGGTCTTGACCAACGCACAAGCGCTGTTGGACGCTGTCAAAGCAGGCAACAAGGACCTCGCGACCGAACTGCATGGCAAAGTCAACGTTGAACTCGACAAGCTGGCGAAGTACGGCAAGTAAGCAACCTGATCTAGAAAAAACCACGCAACCTCATCGTGAGGTGCGTGGTTTTTTTTGCAGGTCGTCTGGTGCAAGCGAAGTCGTGGAGTCATAGGATAGAGGAGGAAGGTTAGTCGTACGGAGGTGTTGTGAGACTTGAAACCCTTGAGACTGCACGAACTGTTGGGGGCGACCCCCTATCAAGTTTTGCATGGGAAAACGGACATGACCATTCAAAATGTGGTCACCCAACCCAAGAAACTGCGCGGTGGAACGCTGCTGTTGCGCACGCGCCGACGTGAGGCGTTGGATTGGGCGCAGTATCAGCGCTACTCGGATGCGGTGATCGTGCTGCAAAAACGGGAAGGCACGCCGGAGGACTGGGGGAAGTTGACGGTCGTAAAAGTGCCCGACATCCAAGCGGCGTACTGGAACTTCGTGGACAGCTACCGCAAGCGCTTTTCGATCCCGGTCTACGCGATCACCGGCACCTGTGGCAAGACGACGACCAAGGAGATGATCGCACATCTCTTTCGCGCTTCGTACACCGTGCAGGCGACGGTGCGCAGCCGCAACGCGTCCGCTTTCAACCTCGGGTATCTGCTGGGGATTGATGACAGCACCGACGTAGCGGTTTTTGAGACGGGGGTGGCGACTTATCCGGATGATCTCCACGACAGCGGCAAGTATTTTCAACCGACGATCGGCATCCTCAACAACATCGGACTCGATCATCTCAAAGGCTGTGGGACGTTTGAGAACTATGTCAAAGGCAAGGCGGAACTGCTGGACATCATCGAGCCTGCGGGGACGTTGATTTACAACGCGGACGACGAGAACATTGCGAAGATCGACCGTTCTGGGTTTCGAGGCTTGCAGTACAGCTTTGGCACGTCGCGCGGGGCGGACTTCCGCGCCGTGGCGATACGCTATGGTGAGGGCGGGATGGAGTTCACGTTGCAATTTCGTGGACTGTCACATGCTTTGTTCGTGCCGGGATTTGGTGAGCCCAACGTGTACAATGCGTTGGCGGCGATCGCAGGGGCGTATGCGGCGGGGATGGGCATCCGGGAAGCGGGCGAGCGTTTGAAATCTTTCGAGCATCTGCCGGGACACCTCCAATTGAAGCAAGGGGTGCAGGGGAGTGCGATCCTCGATGATTCGTGGAGTTCCAACCCGACTTCGGCGCGATCGGCGTTGCATGTGATGCAGGAGATTGCGAACGGGCGGCGGAAGATCGCGGTCCTCGGCCGTTTGACAGATGACCTGGAGGAGCAATTCGACGAGGAGAGTCGCAAGATCGGGGCACTGGCGGTGGAGAAGGGCATCGAGATCCTCATCACGCGTGGCCCGGACGCCAAAGTGATCGGGGAAGGTGCGTTGCGAGCTGGGATGAACCCGCAGCAAGTCCTGCACGCACAGGATCTGGAGGAAGCGTATCAGTTGTTGAAACCGCACTTGGACAAACGAGCGTTGGTGCTCGTGAAGTCTTCCTATTATGATGTGAGCGATGAACTGTTGAAGAAGATCGTGCGGGAATAAACAGCAAAGCAACCAGCCGAGAGGGCGGGTTGCTTTTTGGGTTGAAGCTATTTGAGGGAAGCTAGTTGCTTTTTTTTCAAGGATTTGCGCAGCGTGTCTTCACAGATGCGCTTTTGGATGAAGGCGAGGATGAGGTCTGTTTGCTTGTCTTTTTTCATAGGGCAGCACTCCTTGTTGGAGATCTTCATGGTTGCAGTCTATGCCCATTTTTGCTAGTTCATACTAGGGAAGTGCAATGTTCTGCTATAGTAGAAGAAACCAAACAAATGGAGGCAGACTCATGATCGAATTGATCTACCACCCGACTTGTAGCAAGAGCAAGAAAACCCGCGAAATTTTCGCAGGCACCGAAAAAAACGAGCGCAACCTCGAAGAAAACATGTTGTCCGCGCTGGAAATCATCGAAATCGCCCGCGCTCTGGGGCTAAAAGTCCACGACTTGTTGCGTCCGAACTCGCCGGTGTACCAAGAACGCCAAGCGGACTTGTACGCGATGGAAGAACAGCCACTCGCGGAATTGATCGCGACCGAACCGACGCTGATCAAACGCCCGATTGTAAAAACGGCCGATGGTCTGATTCTCGGGCTGGACGAGGAAAAATTTGCGGCATTGACCCAAGCGCCTCAAGCATAGGATCATACAATTGGATACGAGTACATGAAAGTCACCGCGCAGGTGACTTTTTTGTTTCGACATATTTCCGGGGAAATAGGCATTCCCGATACCTGTTCTGACAAATTCCGTGTATACTGGGGGTGCCTTGATCTTTGGACGTGGAAAGGAAGATAACGTGAATAATTCAGGGGAAATGGCACGCAAGTTTTCACTGTTTGCGTTGACTTGGCCCATTTTCATCGAGATTACACTGCAAATGTTGATGGGAAACGCCGACACGTTGATGCTGAGTCGTTATTCGGATGATGCTGTAGCGGCGGTCGGGGTCGCGAATCAGTTGCTGGGGATCGTCATCGTCTTGTATGGTTTTGTCGCGATGGGGTCAGGGATTGTCGTTTCACAATTCCTCGGGGCCAACGAACATCGAAAAGCGTCGGAGGTTGCTGTCGTTGCGATCGCTGTGAATTTGATTTTCGGCTTGCTCCTGAGTGCGGTGTTGTATTTATTTGGCGATCTGTTCATGCGTATGATGGGTCTGCCACCGGAATTAAAAGATTTTGCGATGCAGTTTGTACACATCGTCGGCGGGTTCTCCTTTGTCGGTGCGGTGATGATGACGATCGGTTCGATCGTGCGCAGCCACGGGTTTACCCGCGATGCCATGTACGTGACGATCGGGATGAACGTGCTGAATGTGGCCGGGAACTACCTGCTGTTGTTCGGACCGTTTGGTATGCCGGTGTTGGGGGTCGCGGGAGTCTCGATCTCGACTTCGGTGTCCCGTACTCTGGGTTTGGTCGCCATCGCAATTCTGTTGTATAAGCGGGTCAATGGCGACCTGCCGTTCCGCGTGTTGCTGAAGTTCCCGCGCTATGCGTTGATGAGCATCTTGCGCATCGGTGTGCCGGCGGCAGGGGAGAACTTGTCCTACAATGCCTCGCAATTGCTGATCACGTACTTCATCTCGATGCTGGGCACGGCGGCATTGACGACCAAAGTGTACACGCAGAACATCATGATGTTCGTGTTCATGTTCTCTCTGGCCGTCTCACAGGCCACACAGATCATGGTCGGTCACTTCGTCGGAGCCGGGCAAAAGGAAGACGCCTACCAAGCCTGTATGCGCAGCTTGAAACTGTCATTTCTCGTCTCGCTGAGCATGGCGGGGGTGTTCTCCATCTTCCGGGAACAACTGATGGGCTTTTTCACCGACGACCCGTCCATCATCTCGATGGGGTCGAAGTTGATCTTGATGACGCTGATTCTGGAGCCAGGCCGGACGTACAACCTCGTCGTCATCGCGGCACTGCGGGCGGCAGGAGACGCGAAGTTCCCTGTGTACATGGGCATCCTGTCGATGTGGGGCATCTCGGCGTCGCTTGCGTATCTGCTCGGCATCCATTATGGCCTCGGATTGCTCGGCATGTGGATCGCGTTTACCGTAGACGAGTGGTTCCGTGGACTGTTCATGCTCTGGCGCTGGCGGAGTCGCAAGTGGGAGAAAATGGGCTTCGTGCCTTCGCAATCCAAGGAAGAGCAACAAGCCCAATTGGAATCTGCAACAACGCAGGCATGAGTTTGGGAGGGTCCTCGATGATCGATAACAAACGATTGGCGGAAATCCTGCTTCCCTATGGCACGGTGCAAAAAGGTCATTCCCCGCATGGGGAATGGCCTCTCCGTCATGCGGGGAACTGGTCGATTCCGCTGGACGAGCAGATGGTCTTGCTGGTAGCGGAAGCGGATTTACCTCCGACGGTGGGGGCCTTGTTGGAACTATTGGTCCCTGAATGGGCAGATCGAGAGCAGGATATTTACCGCGCACGGGTCAAGCGCTGGCTCGGAGGCGCGGAGTTGACAGACGGGCCGCTGCTTGCAGAAGCGCTTGAAAAAATGGGCTGGATCGCACAGACGGGCGCCTTTGTCGTCGCCATCGAGGTGGCGGTGGGGGAACGGGTTGAGACGGAGCTAGTTGACGCCGTAGAGATTTTACGTGAACTGGTCACCGCGCAGGACTGCATCATCGAAACGGAAGGAAACAACCGAATCTACCTATTGGTTCCTCTGGAACCTGATTCAGGGTCAGATTCCAGACGAGGATCGAAGGAGCCGTTGGAAGTCGCAAACGCCGTGGAAGGCGTTTTTCTAGAGGAAGTGTCTGGCTGGTTGGACACGTTGGGAACGGAGTTGTACTCCTTGTTCCGCGCAGGGGTGTCCGCACCTGTTCAGATGTGGACGAGCTTGCCGGAGTCCCGACGGGAGGCGCAGTTTGCGCTCGACGCTGGACGGGTGTACCGGAGCAAGGAGCGGGTTCACAACTTCAACCGCCTCGGCTTGGCGCGCGTGTTCCAAGGCCTGCCTGAAACGGTGCAAGCACACTTCTTGCAAGAAATCTTGCCCGATGAGGTGTACAGCGGCTTGTCGACCGAATTGCGCGAGACGGTGTTCGCTTTCTTGGAACACGGTCAGCAGGTCGCCGATACTGCCCGTTCCCTGTACATCCACCGCAACACGCTGAACTATCGCCTCGATCGGATCTCCGAACTGACCCACTTGGATGTTCGTCAGCCGCTGCCCGCGTGGACGCTCTGGTTGGCGCTCACCCTTCGTCGGGCACGTTGAACAAAATGTACGAGACCGTTTTGTTGAACATGCCCAATGGTAGGAACGACCTGTACAAGTTACACTAGAGATAACAAATCTTGGCTTAAGGAGTGACTCTCTTATGGCACGCGTACAACTCAAGCACGTATATAAGCGGTACACTGGCGACGTTGTCGTAGTTAAGGACTTCGACCTCGACATCGAAGACCGCGAATTTGTGGTCATGGTCGGCCCGTCTGGTTGTGGGAAATCCACCACATTGCGAATGATCGCAGGTCTCGAAGAAATTACGGATGGCGAACTGATCATTGGCGACCGTGTCGTCAACGATGTACACCCGAAGGATCGCGACATCGCGATGGTTTTCCAGAACTATGCGCTGTACCCGCACATGAACATCTACGATAACATGGCATTTGGTCTGAAACTGCGCAAAATCGACAAGCAGGAAATCGACCGTCGCGTCCGTGATGCGGCGAAGATCCTCGACATCGTGCATCTGCTCGACCGCAAACCCAAAGCCCTCTCTGGCGGTCAACGTCAGCGTGTTGCACTGGGCCGCGCCATCGTCCGCGAACCGCAAGTCTTTCTGATGGACGAACCGCTCTCCAACTTGGATGCAAAACTTCGCGTACAGATGCGCGCCGAGATCGCGAAACTGCACCAACGTCTGCAAACCACCATCATCTACGTCACCCATGACCAAACCGAAGCGATGACGATGGGCGATCGGATCGTCGTCATGAAGGATGGCATCATCCAGCAAGTCGGCACCCCGACCGAAATCTACAACCACCCGAACAACATCTTCGTCGCGTCCTTCATCGGATCTCCGTCGATGAACTTCATCAAGGGTGACCTCGCGGAAGAGGCAGGCTCGCTGTTCTTCCGCGCACCGGGTCTGAACATCAAGTTGCCGGAGGGTCGCCTAGCTGCACTGCGCGAAGCTGGCGTCGTCGGCAAGCCGGTCACGCTCGGCATTCGTCCGGAGCACATCCACGACGAGCCGGTCTTCCTCGAAACCTTCCCGGATTCCAAAGTAGATGCCAACGTCGAAGTTGTGGAAAACTTGGGTTCCGAATCATACGTCTACCTGCAAGCAGCAGGTCAATCCTTCGTTGCGCGTGTTGCAGCGCGCACCGCTGTCAAGCCGGGCATGAACTTCACCTTGGCACTGGATATCGACAAGATCCACATCTTCAACACCGAGACCGAACAAACGGTATTCTAATCTCAAACAAAAGAGTCACTCCCCCTGATCAGGGGGTGACTCTTTTTCATGCAAAAGGGAGATGCTACATGACCGCTATTCAGCAAAAACCCTACCTCATCGATTCCGTGATCGGCAACGGACGCATCTTGGCTTGCCTCACGCAAACGGGTGAGTTGGTGCGTGCCTTCTGGCCGACGATCGATTATGCCCAACATATCAACAAAACCGAGGCTGCGCTGCGCGTGAATGGTGACACAACCCACTATCCACTCAGCGGGAACAGCTTCACACATCAACAACGCTACGTGCCAGACACCAACATCGTGGAAACCACCTACAGCTCTGCTCAACTGCCGTTCGCTGTTCGTTCCTACGATTTTGTCGCAACAGATCTCGATGTGATCGTGCGTGAATACCTCGTCACCAACAACGGGGGCGAGACGGTGGAAGTCGATCTGTTGTATCTGACCGACTTCCATATGGAAGAGAGCCCGATTTACCAATCGGTGCTTTATGACAACCAGTTCCACGCGATCGGTCATTATCGCCGCAAGTATTGGACGTTGATCGGCGGTGCGGATCGTCCGTTTGGGTTCCAAGTCGGCAACGTATCCAGCCACCTACATACTCGTCGTCTAAACGGGTACGGCGGCCCCACCTCGACGCTTGGTTCGGACGGCGCGCAGGTGTTCACTGCAACTGTACAACCAGGTGAGACGGTTACCTTCCCGGTCTTGATCGCCTTTGGTTCCAACCGTGACGAGGCGGGCGAGGCACTGACCCATGCACGCGCGATGGGAGCGGCAGGGCTGCGTGCGCAGGCCACGCAAACTGCACAGGACTTCCTCGCGCGCGGTCGTCAGATCGCCACGGGGAATGAGGCGGTCGATGTGATGTATCGCCGCTCGCTGTTGGTGTTCTCGCTGATGGCAGACGCCGTGCATGGCGGCCTGATCGCAGCACCGGAGTTCGACCCGTTCTACACCCAATGCGGCGGCTATGGCTACTGCTGGGGGCGTGACGCCGGCTACATCACCACAGCGATCGACATGGCAGGCTACCACGACATCGGACGCAAGTTCTACGAGTGGGCGATGCAGGCACAGGATGCGGACGGCTCTTGGGACCACCGTCACTATATGAACGGCGACCTCGCACCTGCGTGGGGCTACCAAGCGGACGAACCGGCTTCGATCCTCTGGGGGATGTGGCAACACTTCCTGATCACCGGAGACGAGGCATTCTTGCAATCCTGCTGGAGTTCGATGGAGCGCGGTGCAAACCATCTGCTCGCCACCCTCGCGGACAACGGCATGCCGCGAGCGAGCATGGACCTGTGGGAGGAACGCTTCGCTCAGCACACTTACTCCTCGGCCGCCGTGGCCGCCTCGTTGTTTGCTGTAGCAGACGCGGCTCACCAACTCGGACATGCGGAACAAGCGGCGCAATACCGCACAGCGGGTGAGACAATTCGCGGCGAAGTCGAGAAGTTGTTTAACGAGCACAAGCAGAGTTGGTACCGTGGTATCAATCTCTACCTCTCGCCGGAGGAGTTCAACGTGCGCAAGGAAGCTGGACTAGGCGTACACATCGTTCAGGATGAGCATGGGTACGACCGGGCCGTTGCAGACTATGATACAATTGTAGACGCTTCCTTGTTGGGCATGTCGTACCCGTTTGCGCTGTTTGACGCCGAGCACCCGTCAGTCGTTGCGACGGCGGAATCTGTGCGCGAGCTGTGTACGCAAAAAGGTGTCGGCGGCATCCGTCGCTACGAAAATGACATCTATGCAGGCGGCAACCCGTGGGTGCTCTGCTCGCTGTGGCTGGCACTCGATGCCAACCGTCGCGGTGATGCAGCCACAGTGCGCGAAGTGCTTGAATGGGTGCTCGACAACCAGACCCAGACCGGCCTCCTGCCGGAGCAGGTCGACAAAAACCACGGGGGCCCGGGTTGGGTCGTTCCGCTGACTTGGTCACATGCGATGTATGTGCTGACGATTGTCGAGCACTTTGGCAAGTAAGACCTTTGAGAATTGACAACAACGCCACAGGGTAGTCCCCATGTGGCGTTCTTTTACATAGGAGGTACGGAGAGATGCGCAAATGGATTGGACTCGACGTTGGTGGCACCACGATTAAGGGTGCGGCTGTCTTGGAAAACGGAACGATCGTCGTAAAAGAGGAGCGTCCGACCGAATCGGAGCAAGGCACTGCACACATGCTCGACCGCATGGCAGAATTTGCACGCGACCTCGCGGGGCTGGCGGGTTGGAATTTTGACGAAGTGGCAGGTGTCGGTGTTGGGGTTCCGGCATTCATCGACTTCTCGACCGGCTTCGTCGAGCGTGCCGTCAACCTCGGTTGGGAGAACGTTGAACTGCTGCAAGAGTTGAAAAAGCGTCTCGGTGAGCATGTGCCGATCGCGCTGGAGAACGACGCCAACGCTGCAGGTCTTGGCGAGACATGGGCAGGTGGCGGCAAAGGCTTCTCTGATGCTCTGTTTGTAACGCTTGGCACAGGTGTTGGCGGCGGATTGCTCGTCGATGGCAAGATCGTACACGGGGCAAATGGCATGGCGGGCGAGATCGGACACATCACGATCGAACCGAATGGCCGACGCTGCAATTGCGGGCGACTCGGTTGCTTGGAGACGATCTCCTCGGCGACCGGCATCCTCGCGCTGGCACAGGATCGTCTCGCAGGAGAGAGCACCTCGCTCAAGGAAGTGGAGAACCTCAGCACCCGTGCTGTGTTCGAGCATGCGGAACGCGGCGACCGTGTGGCACAGGAAGTGGTGTACTACGCCATCGACCGTCTGGGCTTCGCATTGGCGAACATCGGGTGTACGTTGAACCCGCAAGTCATCGTCGTCGGCGGCGGTGTCTCCTCAGCTGGGGATGCGTTGCTGAACCCGCTGAAGGATGCATTTGCCCGCTATGCATTGCCGCGTGTCACCGCAGGTACAGCGATCCGTCTGGCTGAACTTGGCAACGATGCAGGCGTGATCGGTGCCGCCCTGTTGCAAATTCGCGACTAACCCTATGGCCGAACGGACGACCACGCGCCGTGAGACGCGTGAACAACGGGCGGAGATGATGCGACACAACGATTTCAACGCGGCCGTTCGCGCACACATCCGCGAGCGAGACGGGGAGCGGTGCGTTCTGTGCGGCAAGCCAGGGCGAGAGGTGCACCACATCCTTCCTCGTGCCAAGGGTGGACTCGGCACCGCCGACAACGGCATCTGCCTTGACAACACGTGCCACCACCAAGCCCATCGCCAACTGAATGTGGAGAAGCAACTGCTTCGCTACCGGGAGCGTCACTTGCTGACCTACTACGGGCTGACCCACCCCGCGCAACATGTTCCCATCGAACGCATCGAAAACCTACGAGCGCTACAGGAGGCGGGATGCGTCAGTTTACTGCCCCTGCGACGGACACGCTAAAAAGCACCGCTCTCGCCCCTCGCGGCGAAGCGGTGTTTTTTGGTATGATCAGGGGGAGAGGAGAGGATCGCATGCGAAACGAGATCGGATTGATGGAGGAGAACCTACATAACTTGGTCGGTCAGCAACTGCACCTCGAAGTGACGGATCATGGGGTCTATGACTATGACATTGCCAAGCTGTTTGAAGCAGAGGAGACGAAGTACATCCTCGCCCAACGACTTTCACCAGAGCGTGAGGGCTACCTGTTGAAACTCATCGACCTCGGCGATGACTGGTACACCCTTTGCGATATCGAGGACGACGCAGAGTGGGAACGAGCACGTGCGGCTTCCGCGCACACCGACACGCTCCACCGCTAAGCCAAAAAGGGAAGTAGCCCGTCGGGGCTGCTTCCCTTTTTTTACATCCGCGCACACCAAAAAAGCGGGCTACCACAAATGTGGAAGCCCGCTTTTTTCCATTCAAGCCCGCTTGGAGAGCACCACCTGCTCGATGAACTCCCCGAGCGTCGACACCTCGCGCGCCAGTGCTTGCTCGATCAAGCAATGCCACAGTTCGGCGGTCATCTGCGCGTCTCCATCCGCGGTATGCCGACCACGCACGGGGATGTTGTAGAGCGTGAGCAAGTCATCCAGCGCATACGACGGCAAGTCTGGGTGGAGCCAGCGCGCGACATCAACGGTGTCGAGGACGCGATGGGGGAGGTGGGCTTTGTAGGTTTTTTTCAGCCCAGCGTTCAGGAAGCGCAGATCATGCCCGGCGTGGTGGGCGACGAGCACGGCGTCGTGGACGAACTGCAAGAACAACAGCATCACGTCGCGCAGGGGCGGCGCGTTCTGCACATCCTCATCACGAATTCCGGTCAACTCGACCACCGCCTGCGGGATGCTCTGCATCGGGTCGGGACGCACCAACGAATGCAGAGTTCGTTCCTGTATCGTGCTGCCCAACACTTCTACGGCACCGACGGAAAGCAACGCATCATCGCCAGGTTGGAACCCGGTCGTCTCTGTATCGATCACCACGAAGCGCACGTCACGCAGTGGGGTCTCCCACGCTACTTTTTTGCGGGCCTCGCGCATGGTGTGTCGGAGCAAAGCCTCGCTGTGCATCTCGCCTTGAGAAGTCGAGGCAAACAGCCCTTGCAGAGGGGTCTGGATATAGCGGCGGAAGAATCCTAAATGATGCTGTTCCACGCGCTCCCCCTCCTCACTTCGGTTTGGTAAATCGTTTGGCGGTTCGCTTTTGCAGCGACCTTATCGTCCGTAATGCGGCTTTTAACCGCTCGCGTTCTTGCACCGATAAGCGTTCGGGGCAGGTGTAATTGCTCCACAAGCGTAGGCTCAGCAGGGTTTCATATGCCGCTTGTATGTCGTTCCCGTCCTCTTCACGCCACAACTTGCTCTCCATGATCTTGGCGATTCGACTGCCGGTGTGTGTCTCCACAATCCCGTGCGCGACCGCCCATAGACGAGTGGCATTCACCAATTGGAGATAGCCCCCGTCTTTAATATTGAGTTCCCGTTCGTGTTCCCCCCATAATTCCGTTCGAAAGCGTTCCCGGAAGTCCAGCCCAATTTTATGAGCCAGACCGTGGTCCGCCACTTGCCATTTGATAAATGCCATCTGCGGCACATTCGCCACGACCCACTGGTGCAACTCCGCGGCGAGCGAAACATCCCCGTACAGCGGACGCAGGTCGGAGGCGATCATCAGAAACCGCGCATTGCTCCAATCGGGGAAGTCCGCGTACCGCTGCAACTGCTCCTGCCACTTCTCCAAGGAGCCGTTCCAGCGCTCGTTTGCCGCCATGACGAACCCGGAGCAGTACGGGTAGCCGATCTGCTCCAGCGTCGCCACGCCCTGTTCCCCCAGCGCTTGAAAAAATGCCCGTTCCTGCGTCCGGCCCTGCTCATCTGCCGCCAGACTTCGGTACACCAATGCGTTGTCTTGATCCGGGTGTAAGGTCTGTTCGCGCCGTCCGCCGCTGCCGAGCAGCAACCAACAAAATGGGGCGGGAGGCGTGCCGAGGCCTTTTTTCTCCAGCTCTTGCAAGGTGAAGTCGAGAGCGCGGTGCATCAGCAGGTCATGCCAGACATTGAGGTACTCGAAGATTTCCAACGTCAGCATCCCGCGCGAAGCCCAGCGTTCGGTGACGCCGGTCATGCGTTCCTGTGTGAGGCGGAGCGCGTCGAGGCCCTCCGCCTTTTCGATGCTGTGACGAATCCATGTCCACGTGTGCACCAGATCGAGTTGCATCTCCGATCACCACCTACTTCTTACTTCGATCTCTTACTTAGCTTGGAGGTATTCACCACCATGCGGGAGTTGTTCCGGATACCCCGAGGCGCCGTGTTCGGAGACGTCGAGGCCGATGATTTCCTCCTCGCGGGAGATGCGCAAGCCGACCGTCTTTTTGATCGCGTACAAGATGACAAACGATACGACAAAGACAAAGGCGAACGAGGCCGCGATACCGACGAATTGTACCCAAAGTTGCGAGAAGCCGCCGCCGTAGAACAGACCTGGTTTGCCAACACCCAACTTTTCCACGAGGTCTGGTGCAGCGAAGAAACCGGTGGACAGCGTGCCCCAGATGCCGGCGACACCGTGGACGGAGAAGGCACCGACCGGATCGTCGACTTTGGCGACGCGGTCAAAGAACAGGACGGAGAAGACCATGAACGAACCGGCGATGGCACCGATGACGACCGCCGCCCACGGTTTGACGTAGGCACAGGACGCGGTGATCGCGACGAGTGCGGCGAGCACGCCGTTGAGCATGTAGCCGATGTCCGGCTTTTTCAATACCAGCCAGCAGGTGAGCAGTGCCGCTACCGCACCCGCCGCTGCAGCGAGGTTGGTGGTCATCGCGACATAGGGGAAAAACGTGCCGTTCGCCCCAAAAGTCGAACCTGCGTTGAAACCGAACCAGCCGAACCAGAGGATGATGACGCCGAGCACAGCGTAGACCGTATTATGACCGGGAATTAAATTTGTGGTGCCGTCTTTGTTGTACTTGCCGATGCGCGGGCCGAGCAACATCGCGCCGACCAGCGCCGCCACGCCGCCTTGCAAGTGAACGACAGTAGAGCCCGCGAAGTCCTGCATGCCCAGCGCGGACAGCCATCCACCGCCCCAGACCCAGTGTGCAATCACGGGGTAGATCCCCCCGACGAACAGCGTGCCGAACACGAAGTACACGATCAGCTTCGCACGTTCCGCGATGCCCCCCCAGAGGATGGCCAGCGAAACACCAGCGAACACGACTTGGAACAGGAACTTCGCGCCCATCGGGACATCTGCGAACGACAGCGACGAGAACAGATCGCCGATGTTGCTGTCCGAGATGTCGAGGAAAAAACCGGTGGTGCCGATGAAGCTGTTGCCGTTGCCAAAGGAGAAGCCAAAGCCTACCGCCCAGAACACCAACGTCGCGATCGCGAAGCTGAGGACGTTTTTGCCAGCGATGTGCCCGGCGTTTTTCATCCGCGTCACGCCGGCTTCCAGCAGTGCAAAGCCCGCTTGCATAAAGAACACCAACAGCGCCGCGACCAAGACCCACACGGCATCGATCGCTTGGATCGCGTCTTTTACCGTCGCTTCAGCGGCAAACGCTCCCGTTGGGAGTGTCAACGCCGCCGCCCCGAGGGAGAACGCCCATTTCCATTGCTTCATTTCCTTCACTCCCTACCCTGTTGTCATTTCGATGTTAGATAATCTGACATCTGATGAAATCATTGTATGCTCAGGAGTTGGAATGTTCAAACAAATGAAGCGGAATGGCGGAAGCTGAGAGTCTGAGGTAACCGTTTTCACTTCCATTTCCGCATAAAAATACATCCGACCGTGCAGGAGCAAGGTCGGATGTGCATGAGTTTGCAGATTAGTTGGTTGAGGGGTTGCGGAAGGACAGGCTGAGATCGATCGTGTGGTGTGCGACATCCAGTGCAGCGATGTCCGCGCGGTCGTTGCCGTCGAAGTCTGCCGCATACGCGCTGTAGTCTCCGCGCGCCCAGGGACCGTACAAATTGTCGAGCGGCTTGAACTGGAATTCGCTCGTGCTGTCGAGCGTTTCCCAGATGCCGCTCTGTGCATCGTAGACGGCGATGTCCGCTCGATGGTCGCCATTCAGATCGGCGGCCAGCACTTGTACGTTCTGATTCGGCAGCGTGAAATCAGGGGTCGAAGCTTCCCGCCAGCCGGTTCCGTCTGTCGTGTAGAGGTGCAGCCGGCGCTCCTTGAGATCCGCGACGAGGAGATCAGCGCGCTGGTCGCCATCGAAGTCAGCGCTGCGGACGATCGCATCGCGCGGGAGGTCCCAGATCTTGCGCGGTTGGCCGTAGCTGCCGTTCACGTTGAGCACCGACCACAGTTCTCCACCCCGGCGGAGCACGAGGTCTGCACGCTTGTCTCCATTAAGGTCGGCCGTTTGCACGATGTCGAAACCGCCGGGCAAGGAACCGGCCGACTGTGCTTGTTCAAACGTCACGCGATTGGAGAGAAACACGCGAACTTGACCATCGCCTTTGTCATAGGCAAGCAGGTCGTCTAGATGGTCGCCGTCGACATCACCGAGTCGGAATTGCTCGGACGGGCTAAACGAGGTGGACAGCCATTCACGCTGTGACTTCTGTGTTCGGTTGCGCGGCCACTTGTAGTTGCCGGTGAACACTTGGATGCGGCCTTTGTCATGGATGACAACGTCAGCATTTTGACTGCCGCTGACGTTGCCGATCATCACATCGGATGCCTGAATCCCAAGCGGTAGTTCGATGCGATGGGCAGGGGAGTAAGGCAGGATGTCATAGATCGATTCCCACTGGAATCCCCGTTCACGGAACCCTGCAATCAACAGGTGCAAGTTGGAAGGAGCGCCTGCTTTGTACTGGTATTCGGGCAGACCGTCGCGCACGCGGGGCTTGCCGTCCGACTCGAGCACCGCTTCCAGCGACGGGAATTCGAGGAATGGATGGTAGTACATCGCGCCTAGACCGCGATAGGTCTGCAGACGGGTGAGCACATGATCCACACTGCTTGCATCCTGAATGTAGCTGAGCGGAGCAGGGATGTAGGCAGACCCGACGGTGGAACTGCCATAGGAGTTTTCGGTATCGTAGAAATTCAAGTCTTTGAAGGCGCGCAACGAGCGGAAGTCCGGTTGGTAGAGCACGCCCATGAACGAGCGGAACACCTCTTCTTGTTCGCGGGTGTCGTTGTAGTGCGGAGATTCCCAGAACCCAGGCACGAACCCAGCCTTGTCGAATGCGGCGAGGCTCTTCGTGATCTTGTCGGCCGCATATTCGGCGGTCTCCGTCTCCGGCGCGTCCTTTACATGAAATTCAAAGCCAGTCCCGGAGTCCTGGTTGCTATCTCCACGCTTGGTCTCCCCGTATTGGTGCGTGTACCCGTGCATCCCGAGGACCGCACCGTGATCCTGTGCCTCGCGCAACAGGCGGATGAACTGCTTGACCGTCTCATCCGGGTTGGCATCGTCGATGCCTTTTTCGTACCACGTGCCGTCCGGTTGGATGTGCTTGGAGCGGGCGATCGTCGCCACATGGAACGGAACGTGCTCGCCCTCCAGATATTCAAAAATGGCGCGCAACTTGCCGAGGTCGTCCAGCGACTCGTAGGACCCGCCCGGCCCAACGTCCTCCAACCGCAACAGCGCGTGATGCTTGTCTTGGTTTGGGAACGAATTGGTCTGCGTAGGCAGATGGAGCGGCGCAAACACGACGGCGGCCAGCAGGACGCCCAATAAAGTTTTTTTCATATAAGAATCCCCTTTAAGTAGCTTCCCTTTACCACTTTGCCTACAAAGTGACCGTTCGTCAAGATTTCAATGCTACAAATCATCGAGCGTTAAGATGAAAACACATTTTAAAAAACCTGAAATTCTTTATGAAATATGGTTGACTCTCAATATTGTGTCTATTATACTGTCGTTGCAAGGGAAAATTTCGAATGTTCTTTAAAAGGGGGAGCCAAAAAAATGAAAAAGAAAAAGCACGTTGCAACGGGGGTTGCAACCGCTCTGGTAGCGACGTCGCTGCTCACAGGCAATGTGACAGCAGCTCCGACTACCGCCATCGCACAATCTGCTCCGCATGTTCAAGAACATAACCTTGGCGATATCGATATGAACATCGTCAACGAAGATAAACTGATTGAATCCCTGATCGCTCAAGGCGTGATTTCAGCGGATGCTTCTCAGCAGGAAAAGGAAGCTGCTCTGAAGGAATACGTCAACTTCAAAGCCAAAACCGAATTTGACGCGAAGGAATCCGACCCGATCGCTCCGGCTGTCAAAGCGGCTGCTGCGGAACAACAATCCAAGTTCAAAGGTTTCAACAACGGCCTTCTGAACGGCAACGGCAACAAAAATGGTCACTACAAAAAGCAACCGGACCCGGTTCAAGAAACCGCCTACACCGGTGCTGTGAAAACCAAAAAAGTCCTCGTGCTCTCTGTGGAGTTCGCTGACTTTGCACACAACAAAATCAAATCGGGCGAGTCGGACAACTACTACTCCGATTACAATTTGCAACATTATGAAGACATGATCTTTGGCGCAAACGGTGTCAAAGGCCCGCACGGTGAAGACTTCGTGTCGCAACGCCAATTCTACCTGCAACAATCCGGTGGCACGTTCACGGTTGAAGGCAAGGCCTACGGCTGGCTGAAAGTTCCGCGCACCGCAGCGTACTATGGTGCGGACAACCCGAAGGGCGGTCATGACAACGTTACTCCGGGCGGCTCCAAAACGTTTGTCAAAGACGTCTACGCAGCTGCGAAGGCAGCAGGCATTCCGCTCCAAGACTACGACCTCGAAGATCCGCATGATCTCGATGGCGACGGCATCACCAACGAGTCGGACGGCCTCGTGGACAACCTGATGCTGATCCACTCCGGCATGGGTCAAGAGGCAGGCGGCGGTACGCTTGGCAACAATGCGATCTGGTCGCACCGCTCGGCTGTGTTCTACGATCCGGACGGTCTGGGCAATGGTCTGCCGGGCTTCTACGATTACATGGTCATGCCAGAAGACGGCGCAACCGGCGTCTTCTCGCACGAATTCGGTCACAACCTCGGCCTGCCGGATGAGTACGACACCGTCTATTCTGGTACGGGTGAAGCAGTAGGCTACTGGTCGATCATGGCTTCTGGCTCTTGGGCTGGGAAAATCCCGGGCACGGAACCGACCGGTTTCTCCCCGTGGGCGAAGCAGTTCTTCCAAGCAACCCTCGGCGGCAACTGGACGTCCCAAGCTAACGTGAACTGGGAAGACATCTCCACCAAAGGTTCGCAGTTCCTGATCGACCAAGGGAACTCGCCGACTGGTCAAAACAACTCGCAAATCCGCGTCAACCTGCCGAAGAAAAAGCGCGCGATCCTCGCTCCGCTGACGGGCGCACATGACTTCTGGGGCGGCGATGGCGACAAAAAAGACAACAACATGGTCACCACGCTTGACCTGACCGGCAAATCCTCGGCATCCTTGAACTTCGATACCTGGTACAACATCGAAGACCAGTGGGACTTCGGCTTCGTCCAAGTTTCCACCGACAACGGTGCATCTTGGAAGTCCCTGTCCAACGCGCACACCCGTTCTGACGTCAACCCGTCGTCCTACCCGAATATCATCGCGAACGTTCCGGGCTTCACGGGCCAATCGAACGGCTGGCAGAACGAAACGTTTGACCTGTCCGCTTACGCAGGTCAAAAAATCCAACTGAAACTGCGCTATGCAACCGATAGCGGTTCCAACTACGAAGGGTTCTTCGTCGACAACCTCAAAGTAACGGCTGACGGCCAAACGCTGCTCAACGATGGCGGCGAGAATGCAACCGACAGCTTCACCTACAACGGCTTCGAGAAAAACGATGGCAACAAGTTGATCAACCACTACTACCTGCTCGAATGGCGTAACCATGCAGGGGTCGACATGGGTCTGAAAAACATCCGCCGCGGCGCTTCGCTGCTGTCCTACGATCCGGGTCTGGTCGTTTGGTACGTGGATGATTCCTACTCTGACAACTGGACGGGTACCCATCCGGGCGCAGGCTTCCTCGGGGTTGTCGATTCGCACCTGAGCAAGGATCTCGTCTGGAGCACCGGGGCAGAAGCATCCTCGCGCTACCACATCGCGGATGCAGCGTTCGGCCTCGCTCCGACCTCTGGCATCAACCTGCTCTACCCGGGCATCCAATCGCTCGTAGCACCGAGCCAGCCGGGCGAGTCGCTGTTCGATGACAGCCGCGACTTCAACAACGCGTTCATGCCGGATGCAGGTCGCGCTCTGACCTCCTACGGTTTGAAAGTTCGCGTCAACGGCGTAGCAGCGAACAAGTCTGTCGGCGCTGTGGTTCTCTACAAATAAATAGGAAAAGAACTCTCTCCAAGCTGGAGAGAGTTCTTTTTGCCTAGAAAAGCTATGAATTTTGAGAGAAAGTAAAAAATTTGTTGGGATATGTCGAAAACGCGAGTATAATAGGCAGTACAAACGAGGTAGACATTAGGGGAGGGCGTTACTCTTGACGATTACTGTGATCGGGACTGTTTTCGTAGACATCAAAGGCTATGCGAACGCCAAGATCAACGCGGAGTGCAAGAACGTAGGGGACATCGAGTTTGCGAGTGGTGGTGTGGGGCGCAATGTTGCGGAAGCGATTGCACGCGCTGGAGGCTCCGTGGAGTTCATCTCTTCGGTAGACACCTCGTCGCAAGGAGAAGCAGTGCTGGCTGGATTGGCCAGTGTTGGCATTGGCGCGGACCGTGTGGTACGGACGGAACGTGGCATGGGCATGTGGCTTGCCGTTCTCGATCATGATGGAGACCTGGCAGCCTCGATTTCTCAAAAGCCGAACCTTGCACCATTGGAGCACCTGCTGGAGACGCAGGGCGAAGAGATCGTCAAGAACACGGACGCCATCGTCATCGAATTTGACCTCGCCGAGAGCGTCGTCAACAAAATTTTCGGTTGGGCCAAGCAATACGGGAAGCCAGTCTATGGCATCGTCGGCAACCTCGAAGTGCTGATGCAGCGCAAGTCGATGATCAACAACCTGAACCTGTTCATCTGCAACAAGGCCGAAGCCGAGGAATTCCTGGGTGTGACGCTGACCTCGCCGGAGGAATGCAAGATGGCCGCACGCGAAATGACGGAAGCCGGCTTGCAGACGGCGGTGATCACGATGGGTGAACACGGAAGTGTGTTTTACGACCGCATCTACAACGAGTTCGGCTTCGTGCCGTGCGAGTGTGTGAAAGTGGTGGATACGACCGGAGCGGGGGATTCCTTTTTCTCCGGCACGGTGTATGGGTTGGTCAACGGTTTTGGGCTGGGACGGTCTGTCGAGTGCGGGACGAAGCTGGCAGCGTGGACGATTTCCTCGAAGGCGAACGTCGACCCGGAGATTCAAGAGAAAGTACGGCATGATCCGTTGTTTCAACGGGTAACAGTGCTCAACTAGAGCGTTGATGCCAGCATAAGTTCGACGCCAACTTGGTATCTTAACTGTGTGAGAGTACCCTTGGAAGGAGAATGTCGTATGACCCATCATCGCATTCAACGCGACAAGACGTACACGTTATTTGAATTGTCCGATCGCACGGGGATGAGAGTGGCAGAACTTCAAGAGCTGGTACACCGCGGTAAGCTCGCTTCTCATTACACCGATGACACCGAAGTTGTCAACGGCAAGGACTTTCTCGAGTTCGCCGAGAACATCGAGCAAGAGCATGAAGATTTCCAGCATTACCAGTAAGTCAAAACCGCCCGGTCGCCAACCGGGCGGTTTTTTTAGTGGTCATTTTGTTTCAAGCGAATCACGCCCTGCACCCCGCGATCGACGATCCGATTTTCGACCAGCGGCAGGACTTTGCGGGTGTCATGTCCCGAGTTCTGTTCGAGGATGACGACCGCATCCGGGTGAACTTCCGCGATGATCGCGATGTGTCCCCACCCACTGCCACGGGTGCGGTCATAGAGGAGCATGTCATCCGCTTGCGGGACGGTCGTCCCGTTTTCATACGCGACGAAGTACTGGCGATGTGAGGCCCAGCCTCCCACATCTTTTTGCTCCGCGATGCCTTCCCAGATGTCATAAGCACCGGGCCCAGAATTGTGGTAGGGGAAGGTCTTGGGGTACAGCGTCGTGTAAAAGCGTTCCGCATACTCCACGCATTGTGGCCCATGCTGGGTGTCGATCCCTTTGTATGCGTACAGTCCGTCGTCCAAGGATTGGACAGCACCGTTGGAGACGACTTCCAGAGCGGGCGGGTTCTCTCGTGCATGCGCCTGCCAGCGCTTGTACGCGGACGGGGCTCCGGCAGCGAGGACAATGACAACGATGAACATCATGATACGGCGCATCTGAGCAGTTCCTCCTTCACATCCATGCACAGCAATAGTCGGAGGTAGTGTTTGCCATGTTACAGCTTTTATGAAAAAAGCTCCTGACCGCGTGCGGGCAGGGGCTCTTTTGGGTAGCAACAAAAATCAGCAGATATGTTGTCTCAACAGTACAAGTACCTTGTCGAGTTGATTCACAACAAAATATTCGACGCTTCCATCGGCGAGTTCTACACGCAATCGCTTGCGCAAACCACCGCCAAATAGGTCTTTCAAGTCGATCGGCTGCAAGCCAATCGCTTTGATCTCGTGAATCTCGACACTCCAGTTTGTACCCCAGAAATTGGTATCAAATTGGTGGGCGACAAACGAAAGCTTGCGGCTCGTCAGGAACAACTTCCCTCCGACTGACCGAAAAGCATTCTGAGTTCGATTCGCCAACCCTGACCACAACGCTTGCTCATCTGTGCTAGTAAGTATGTCTCCCATCAACAACTGTCTCCTCAATTGTTAAATGATTTGTGTGGCAACGCCATAATCCATTATCACACTAAAATCATTTATTTGCAATTGTAAAAATGGCTTAGGGTGCTAGAGAAAAAGCTTGCGCAATGCGGCGGGTGCTTCCTTGCTTTTGCGCGTTTCCAGATCCATCGTGACGGAGGTGACGAGGCCATCGGCGCAGAGGTCGCCATCTTGGTTGAACAGCTCCTGTTTCAGCGCGTAGGAAGTACGGCCCATCCGCTCCGGCGTCGTCTTGATCGTCAGGCGGTCGCCTTGTTTGCATTCCTTGCGGTAGTTGATGTTGATGTTCACGGTGACCGTCTGAATCCCTAACTGGGTGAACACCTCATAGTGCAAGCCGTTCACTTCGTACCATTCCTCACGGCCCCACTCGAAATATTCGAGGTACTTGGCGTTGTTGACATGACCGTTGACGTCAATCTCCGTAGAACGCACAATAATATCGAGCGTCACTTCTGTTTGCATGTTGTATCAACCTCCTCCCCTTATCCTACCATGAATGACAGGAGGAGGTTGTACATAGGATGGTGTAGGGGGGAGTCTTGTTTATGAAAAAAGTACGCGCTTATCTGACACTGCCGATCTGCCTCTTGATCCTCCTCGGGAGTCTCGGGATGTCCTACTATGTCTACCGAGATACGGGACATGTCGTCCAAACTCCACCGGGGGATCTTGCCAATCCGCTCACCTTCATGAGCAGCGGCGAATACCAGCGCACCCAAGACTACTCGCGGACTAAGGACGCGCTGTATTTTGCAAGCGTCGGCTTCGAGTGGGTCGTCTACCTGTTCGTGCTAGGCGCCGGACTGTCTGCCAAATTGCGCGACCGTGCACGGTCTATTTTTACACGCTGGTCGTTCGGACAGGTCACCGTCTACACGGTGCTGTTTCAACTGCTCCTCACACTGCTGGAATTGCCGCTGGACTGGTACCGTCATGTCGTGGATGTCAATTACGGCGTATCCAACATGACCGGCAGCGCGTGGTTGCAAGACTTGCTCACCTCGCTCGCTGTCGACACGGTCTTGACGATCCCGGTGATCTGGCTTGCCTTGCTGTTTTTGAAAAAAAGCCCTCGCCGCTGGTGGCTCTGGCTCTGGTTGACTTCGGTGCCGCTCACCGCGTTCATGATCATCATCCAGCCGATCGTGATCGACCCGCTGTACAACGACTTCAAACCCTTGCAAAACCAAGAGCTGAAAACCAAGATCCTCGACCTCGCCCATCGCGCGCAGATCCCAAGCGATGATGTGTATGAAGTCGACATGTCCAAGAAAACCAATGCCCTCAACGCCTACGTCAATGGGATCGGGCCCAGCGCCCGCATCGTGCTCTGGGATACGACCTTGCAGAAATTGAATGATGAGGAAATTCTGTTCATCATGGGCCACGAGATGGGACACTACGTCAAGCATCACATCCTCTGGGGCTTTGCAGGCATCGTGGGTGGCACGTTGGTGCTGGTCTATGTGATCGCCACACTCTACCGGCGCATCGTACACTGGATGGGCGAGCATTGGAACATCGAGCATCACCATGATCTCTCGGCGGTGCCACTTGTACTTTTGCTGGTTTCTGTGCTGAACTTTGCCTCCTCGCCGCTGAACAATTATTTGGAGCGCTTCTATGAACACTCCGCAGATCAGTACGCGGTCCAGATCACCCAAGATCCGCAGTCGGGCATCCGCAGTTTCCAAAAACTCGCCCGCCTCAGTCTCTCCGATCCGAACCCACCCGAGATCGTCAAGTTTTTCCGCTACACACACCCGACGATCTCTGAGCGGATCGACTATCTGGAAGAGCAGGAGAAGAAGTGATCGAGATTGAACTGATAAGTACGGACTTGGTTTTGGAAAAAGGCACTCTGTCCGCGCGCGGACAGAGTGCCTTTTCTATAGGAGAAAAGGGGTATGGGCGATGTGGGTGTTGACTGGGTTGATCGTGGGAAGCGGGTTGATCGATTTGCTGGCGATCGCGAGAGGCTGGAACAAGGCGCGGTATCTCTGGAAACCTGCGACGATGGTGCTGGTGATCTTGCTCTCGTTGCGCGGAGCAGACTTCACGAACAGTTCAGAGTCTTGGCTGGTTGCGGGGTTGGTGCTGTCCTTGGTAGGAGATGTGTTGCTGGTGTTGCCGAGCGATCGCTTTCTCGCCGGATTGGTCGCATTTCTGGCAGCGCATCTGTGTTACATCGCGGCTTTTGTCCAACAGGCAGAGGGCGGCGGGTTGCTCCCGGCTGTCGTGCTCGCGGTGTTTGGCATCGGGTATTTTCTGCTGTTGCGGCGAGGGGTGCTCGCGTCTGGTGGCTATGGGTTGCTCGTGGCCGTGGTCTGCTACATCTCCGTAATTCTGCTCATGGTCTGGCGGGCGTGGATGACGGGCAATGTCTGGGTGTTGGCAGGCGCGATCCTGTTCATGATCTCAGATTCAATCCTCGCGTGGAACCGGTTTATCAAGAGATCTGTCACCGGAGAAGTGGCGGTGATGGCGACGTATTACACGGCACAGGGTGTGCTCGCTTCGACACTTTTCGCGCTTTAAGACTATCTCCCTATGGTTTTCGACATCGAACTTTAGTAGACTGAATGAAAGAGTCTACTAAAAGTTGGATTTTTTTACTAGAGGGAGAGTGGAAGAGACGATGCGAATGCGCCAAGCTTTCAAGCGGGTAGCCGCATGGATGCTCAGTCTCACGCTTATCTTCGGCACCTCGGCCGTCGACGTCCGTTCGGCCACCGCAGCCACCGGGCAGATTTACAGTTGGCCGACAATTCTCAGTTCCTCCGAGACGCCGAAGATGATCGTGACCAAGGGAGTCACCTACCAGAAATTTACCTACCAGACCAGTTCTGGGCCGATCGTTCTGCACGAGACGTGGACCGATCTCAGCGATTCCAATGTCGAAGTGCGCCCCGTGCTCTCCAATGACAAGTTGGAGGGCGAGCGCAACGAAACCACCAGCAGCATGGCGACTCGCACGGGGGCGGTCGCTGGCACCAACGGCGATTACTTCGAATCCAATGCGTCCGGCATGGCGCTGGGCATGTCGACCAAGGACGGCGTGCTCGTACACAGCCCGTCGAACGCGGCGGTGTTAGGCATCACGCGCGACAACCATGTCGTGATCGGCAAGTATAACTTCTCTGGGCAGATCACAGCGCGCAACAATGAGTACCGCTATCTGACAGCGCTCAATGCACACCCGGCCACGTACCCGAACGGTCTGCTGGTCATCACCCGTGACCTCGGCTACTGGGAGATGGCGATGAACGCAACCGTGGTGGTCTTGGAAAAGCTGCCCGATGGTGGCGAGTACAAAGTCCATGACATCCTTCCCGCACAGAGCGTGATCGAGATGCCGTACCCTGGCTTCGTGAAGCTGGTGGCACAGGGCACCGATGCGATTCCGTTCGTGACGGGCAACATGAAGCCGGGCGATATCGTGAGAATGACCTATGGCACCAACCCGTCCAGCAGCGACCTCAAGTATTCCATCGGCGGAGGGCCGATCCTGTTAAAAGCCGGCTCGGCTTTCAGCGATCCGGTTCGCCCGGACTCCACCCCGAACTACAAAGGCCCGCTGACCGGCGTAGGGATCACCCCAGATGGACAGCACCTGTTGCAAGTCGCGGTGGATGGACGTTCGAACGAATCGATCGGCTTGACCTATGGCCAGTTGACCAACTACTTCGTCGGGCGTGGCATTTCCGACGCGATGATGCTCGACGGCGGTGGTTCTACCGACATGGTGGTCCGCATGGCGGGCGATACCAAGGCAACGGTCCAGAACGACCCCTCTGACGGATATGAGCGTCGCGTCGCCAACGGTCTGTTCGTCTACAGCAAGTCGGCACCGGGCAAAGCGACCTATGTCTCGGTGAACGATGGTCAGAAACTCGAACTGTTCAAGGGCATGACAGCGAAACTCAGCGGCTTCGTTCGCGATGAGAACTACAACCCACTCCCGAACGAAACGATCACTTACAAGGTCGAACCCGCCACACTCGGCACCGTCTCCGCGAACGGCACGTTCACCGCAGGCAACACGGGCGGAAGTGGGCAGGTGATCGCGTCTGCAGCCAATGGCGCGACCACGTCGATCCCGCTCACGGTGTTCGATCAAGTCGAGAGCCTGCAGATCACACCGTCTGTGATCGACATCGGCAACGCCGAGACGCAGAGCTTCGCGGTCACGGGCTCGTTCCGCGGTGCGAAGTTCGCGATGAAACCGGAGTGGGTGTCATTTACCACCAGTGACAACTCGCTGGGCACAGTTGATGCGCAAGGTTTGTTCACGGCAGGGGCGAAAAACGGAACGCTCACCGTGAATGCGAGCGTCGGCAATGTCACAGTTCGCTCCACCGTTGGGGTGGGGTATGTGACCAAGGCGTTGAACGCGATGAGCAATGCCGATCAATGGACGCTATCCACCCGTTGGGGCAATGTCGGGACGCTCTCGACATCGACTGCACAGACCCAAGGTGGCAACAGCGCTTCCGTCGCGACGAACTACAAGTTCAGCGCGGGAAGTGGTCTCAAGCAGTTCGTGTTCTACCCGAAGGACGCGCTGCCGATCCCAAATGCTTCAGACCTCGCAACGGTGAACCCGATTGGCGTTGGAGCTTGGGTGTATGGCAACAACACCAATTTGAAGCTGGTCGCGTCGTTTGAGCAACCGGATGGCACGCTGATCCAAGGAAGCAACCAACCGCGTGTGAACTGGACGGGCTGGAAGTACGTCACGTTCCACCTGCCAGATACCGCGAAGTTCCCGCTCAAGCTCGATTATCTCGACATCATCGCGGAGAACCCGACAACCGATCTGCAAGGTGCGCTGTACTTCAGCAACTTCCAGAGTGTCTACGCCGCTCGCGGGTATGCGGAACGACAGCCTGATCCAGATCCGGTCGTCACCTTCGCAGACATCCAAAACCACTGGGGTCGTGCGGTGATCGAACAACTGGCCACGAAAAAAGTGATCAGCGGCAAAGACCCGCAACACTTTGATCCCGAGGGGAATCTGACCCGCGCGGAAGCTGTGACCTTGCTCGTGCGAGCGCTCGGACTGCAACCGCAAGCTTCCACCGCGTTTACGGACGTTCCTGCGAACGCTTGGTTTGCAGGCAATGTGGGGGCAGCGGTGAAGGCCGGCCTCGTCAATGGGGTTGGCAACGGACAATTCGCACCGGATGAACTCGTCGATCGCAACCAAGCGGCGACGATGATCTACAACGCCTTGCAATTCAAGGGCAAAGCACCGACGGGCGGCACCCCGATCCCGTTCAAGGATGCGGACCAGATCGCGGATTGGGCGAAGGCGAAAGTCGACGCGCTGTCAGCGGCGAAACTCCTCAACGGCAACGGTGACGGCACGCTGTCCCCGACCAAGAACACGACGCGGGCTGAGTCGGCTGTGTTGATGGCCAATATGATGAAGTTTGGAGGACTGCTCTGATGAGCAGTCCTTTTTTCCTGTGTGGCGGCGGTGGTTTTCGCACATGCTAACCTGTGAGATTTCCACACTCAGAGGAGGTCATGCCCAGATGAAAATCGTCGTCTACACCTCCACAGGCTGCAACTACTGTGCCAAGATCAAAGCCGATTTGCAACGGTGGGGTCTCACCTACGAAGAGCGCAATGTCACCGACAACGAGAGCTTTTTTAACGACCTGCACGACAAAGGAATTTTCTCCACGCCGGTCACGTACTTGGATGACACGCCGGTCATCGGGTATCGCCCGAACAAGATGCGCGAACTGCTCGGGATCACGGACGAGCAGGAGCAGGGCGCGGCCAATGTGGAAGGCGGCGACAAGCAGAGCATCGTCGCAGAGCAACAGGAGCAGGACGTGGACATTTTCACCAGCCTCGATGAAAGCCTGCTCACCCCCACCTACGACCTCGTCTGCATCGGTTCTGGCCCGGCGGGGGCATCGGCTGCCGTCTACGCCGCTCGCGGCAAGCTGAAAACGCTCGTCATCGACAAAGCGCCAGGCAGTGGAGCGTTGGCGATCACGCACAAGATCGCCAACTACCCAGGGGTGCAGGAGGAGTTGACCGGCCTCGAACTTGCCGACCGCATCCGCCGCCAAGCAAAGGAGTACGGTGCCGTATTCGCTCGGGCGACCGTGCAAGGCTTGATCGATGGGGAGGAACACAAGGAGATCATCACCCCAGAAGGTGTGATCAAGGCAAGGACGGTCTTTATCGCAGTCGGCGCGCGTGGACGCACCAACAAACTCCAGGGCGAGGACAAATTCGAAGGGCGCGGCGTGTCGTACTGTGCGACGTGTGACGGTGCGTTTTTCAACAAGCGCACCGTCGTCGTGTATGGGGACAACGAGGAAGCGGTCTCCGAAGCCTCGACGCTCGCACAGTTCGCGAGCAAAGTCTACTTCCTGATGCCGGGTAAAAAACTGACCGGCCAAGCACAACTCGACGACCTCGACAGTCATGGCAATGTCGAGATCCGCACCTCGCACAAGATCCGGGAGATTCTCGGGGCGGAGGGCGGCAAGTTCGAAGGTGTGCGGGTGGAGAAGGAGGGTGGCGAGCAGGAGACGATCGTGGCGGACGGTGTGTTCGTCTACACGGCAGGGAACAAGCCGGCGACCGACTTTGTCGGAGATACGGTCAAGCGCGACGCAGATGGGTACATCGACGTCAACGAGTTGATGGAAACCAGCACGCCGGGCATCTTCGCAGGCGGTGACGCCCGTCGCACCCCGCTCAAGCAAGCGGTCATCGCTGCAGCCGACGGAGCCCTCGTCGCCCAAGGTGCCGACAAGTACGTCAACAAGCGCAAGAAAGTACTCCCGCAGTACAGCTAAAAAACGGCTGCTCCTGCCCCGCATGTCCAAGCGTGTCAAAGGGCATACTTGTTCCTGTTCTGCTAGCAACCAAGGAAGCAAAGGAGGGATCGACATGCCCAAAGGCGCAACGGAGACCACGACGCTGAAAGTTGGCGATCCAGCTCCAGACTTTACGCTCAAGGCGCACGGGAACCGCACGATCTCCCTGTCGGACTACCGTGGCAAAAATGTCTTCATCGCGTTCTATCCTCTCGACTGGACCCCGGTCTGAGGCGCGCAAATGCCTTCATACGAGGACGATCTGTCCCGTTTTGAAGCGCACAATACCCAGGTGCTGGGTATCAGCGTCGACAGCATCCCCAGTCATGAGGCGTGGCAACGGTCGGTTGGCGGGATCTCGTATCCGCTGTGTTCGGACTTCTGGCCACATGGTGAAGTCACGAAGCAATTCGGTGTCCTGCGCAACGCGGAAGGCATTTCCGAGCGCGCCCTGTTCATCATCGATGGGGAGGGCATCGTGCGTTTCATCGACGTCCACCCGATTGGGGAGCAACCGGACAACGATGAATTGTTTGAAGTGCTCAAAGACCTAAAGTAAGAGGTCCTTCATAAAAAAAGCACAGCGTCTCTGCACGCTGTGCTTTTTTTGTGATATACTAATGGCAGATTCTACAAGTCTTAAGAAGGAGTGATGGTATTATGGCGACCGCTATTGTCGTACATGTAGCAAAGTATTGTGAGGTTGCAGACATCCTCTAAATCTTCGAGACGATGTTTTTTAGGGGATGGCCTCTGTGACCCGATCGTTGGATCACATATCTCAGGAGGAATCCCAATTGACTTTACCAAACCTGCAAGCTCTAGGTTGGAACGAAACACTGATGGAGCACTTCGCTCCGTATGCAAGCAACGCAGAATTTACGGTGGCCCGTGTGGCCCTCGAACATAAACATCTCTATCGCGTCTATTCGGAACACGGCGATCTGCTCGCCAGCGTAACTGGCAAGATGCGCCACGAAGCGCTGGGTCGTGAAGCATACCCGGCGGTCGGGGACTGGGTGGTGATCTCCGCCCGTCCTGAGGAAGGCAAGGCGACGGTACACGGCATCTTGCCGCGATTCAGCAAGTTCTCGCGCAAAGTCGCAGGCAACACAACCGAGGAACAGATCGTGGCGGCGAACGTCAACACGGTGTTTCTCGTCATGGCGCTGAACAACGACTTCAACATTCGTCGCTTGGAGCGCTACTTGGTGGCGGCTTGGGAGAGCGGTGCGAACCCGGTCGTGATCCTGACCAAGTCGGACCTCTGCGACGACATCGAGGACAAAATTTCCGATGTCGAGAGCGTGGCGTTCGGCGTGCCGATCCATGCGATCTCCTCGGAGTTAAACCAAGGTCTGGAGCAGTTGCAGCCCTACATCGGTGAGGGCAAAACGGTCGCGCTGATCGGTTCGTCCGGTGTTGGCAAGTCGACGCTGGTCAACCGACTGTGCGGTGAGGATCGGATGATGACCAAGGAAGTCCGCGAAGGCGATGACCGCGGCAAGCACACCACGACCTACCGCGAGTTGATCCGCATGCCGCAGGGCGGTCTCTTGATCGACACCCCTGGGATGCGTGAATTGCAGTTGTGGGAAGCAGATGAGAGCTCGCTGTCGGGCAGTTTTGCTGACATCGACGAGCTTGCCTCCGCATGTTTCTACCGCGATTGCAAGCATCACAACGAACCGGGTTGTGCGGTGCAACGGGCGCTGGAATCGGGCACACTTGAGCAGGCGCGGTTCCAGAGCTACCTCAAGCTCCAAAAGGAACTCGCCTACCTCGAACGCAAGTCGGATGTACGTGCGGCGGCTGCCCAGCGGGATAAATGGAAGCAGATCACCAAGAGCATGCGCGGCACGACCAAGAAAAAGTAACGCGACGAGCGAAGCCCCTGCCAATCGGCGGGGGCTTTTTTCTGCACGAAAAAAGGACCTCACCGTCGAGACGATGAGGTCCTTTTTTGCTAAAAGGGTTTGTTCGCCATCAAGTAGCCGATCGCGCCGAACAGTCCGAGCGCGGTGACGATGACGCAGAAGTTTTCGAAACGCAGTTTGGACATCTCCTCGTGGGCGTAGACTTTGTTCGTCTCCACGATCGATTCCATGCGACTGAGCACGACCTTTTTGATGATCACGAAGATCAGTGTGTAGATCAGCATCGAGACCAACAACCACATCTGGAACAACATCTTCCAGGATGTAGCGAGGACCATCCCAGCCCCCGTCCCCCACAGCGTGTAGTTCGCGGCGCGATCGACTTTCTTGTACCACCCGATGAAATTCTGCACGTTCTCGACGCTTTTCAGCCTCGGGATATAAAACAGCACACCGAGTTTTACAACCACGGCGCACAGGTGAAGTCCTAAAATAACATAAAACAAGATCATGCCCAACACCCCTCTCTCTACTATCTATCTTACCTCATTTTACGCAAAAAAGCAGACGGTAGAATCCGCCTGCTTTCTCGTGTATGCCTTAAACGCTGAGTTTATTCAAAAATTGCTTCGTCCGCTCCTGTTGCGTCGCCTCGAAGACTTGCTCAGGCGGGCCTTGTTCCACGACCACGCCACCGTCGATAAAGACGACTTTGTCCGCGACATCACGAGCGAATTTCATCTCATGTGTCACGACGACCATCGTCATGCCTTCCTGTGCCAGTTCCTTCATCACTCGCAACACCTCACCGACCAGTTCCGGGTCGAGCGCTGATGTCGGTTCGTCGAACAGCAACACTTTCGGGTCCATCGCCATCGCGCGGGCGATCCCGACACGCTGTTGCTGGCCGCCGGAGAGTTGGTGTGGATACATGTCGGCGCGATCTGCCAAGCCGACTTTTTTCAGCAATTGCAAGGCTTTCTCACGCGCTTCCGCCTTGCTGCGCCCGAGGACGGTCACTTGACCCTCCATCAAGTTCTGGAGCGCGGTCATGTGGGGGAAGAGGTTGTAGCTTTGGAACACCATCCCAGTTTCCCGACGCAACGCGAGCGTCTCGTCACGGCGAAGCGGTTTGCCAGGGGTGAAGGTCAAGTGTAGAGCACCGAGTTCCAGCGAGCCGGACGTCGGAGTTTCCAGCAGGTTCAGGCAGCGCAGGAGCGTCGTCTTGCCAGAGCCAGACGGGCCGATGATCACGACCGTCTCGCCGCTGCCGACCTCGAGGTCGATGCCTTTGAGGATATGCAGATCATCAAACGACTTGTGCAGGTTGCGAATCTGAATCATGTTCGGTGCTCCTCCTTACTTCGCCACGTGCCGGCTGAAGCGGTTTTCCAGCCAGCCTTGCACCCAAGACAAGACGGTGGAGAAGATCAGGTAGATCACCGCTGCCTCCGAGTACAGAACCAAAGGCTCGTAGGTGGTGGCGGTGATCTGTTGTGCGACGCGGAACAGCTCCGTCATCGTGATCGCAGCGGCGAGCGAGGTGTCCTTGATCAGCGAGATGAAGGAGTTCGCGAGCGGCGGGACCGCGACGCGGGTCGCCTGCGGGATCACGATGCGGCGCAAGGCTTGCGAGTACGTCATGCCGACCGAGTAGGCGGCTTCCCACTGCCCGCGCGCAATCGACTGGATCGCGGCGCGGATGATCTCGGAGCCATAGGCCCCCACCGAAAGCGTGAAGCCGATCACGGCAGAGGGGAACGCACCGAGAGTGAGACCGATCGAGGGCAGCCCGTAGAAGATGATGAACAATTGCACAAGCAAGGGCGTCCCTCGAATGATCCAGACGTAAAAGCGGGCGATCCCGGAGAGCACGCGATTGCCAGAGAGGCGAGCTAGAGCTGCGAGGAGTGCGACCACGAGGCCAAGGGCAAAGGAGATCAAGGCCAGCGGGACGGTGAACTCCACTCCCGCTTTTAACAGCGGGAGGAAGGAATTGACCACAATATCGAGGATGCGTTGCGTCCGATCATCCATGAGGTATCAGTCCTTACTTCGAGACGTCAGCGCCGAAGTATTTCTCCGAGATCTTCAGGTAGGTGCCGTCCGATTTGATGTCAGTGAGAGCTTTGTTGACCGCATCAACCATTTCTTTGTTGTTTTTGCGGAACATCAGGCCGTTTTTCGCGCCATCCGCTTGTTCGTCCACTTTTTTCAGCGGGAGGTCCGGCTTTTGCTTGACCAAGTCGAGGTAGGACAGGCCGTCATTGACGGTTGCGTCTACGCGCTTGGATACCAGCATGTCGATCGCCGGGTTGAAACCTTCGACCCCGACGATCTCAGCGCCGTTTTGCTTGGCGATGTCGGTCAGGTTGGAGGTGAGGGATTGTGCCGCTTTTTTGCCTTTCAAGTCGGCAAAGGTCTTGATCGTGGTGTTGTCCTTGTTGACGATCAGCACAGCCTTCGATACGATGTAGGGATCAGAGAAGTCATATTTTTCCTGACGATCCGGACGGATGCCGACTTCGTTGGCGATCATGTCGAAACGCTTGGCATCGAGACCTGCGAACATGCCATCCCATTGGGTTTCCACGTACTCAGCTTTGACGCCGAGACGCTTCGCCACTTCGTTAGCCACTTCGATGTCGAAGCCGGTCAACTTGCCGTCTTTGTCATGATAGGTGAACGGCGCGTAGGTTCCTTCGGTGCCGATCTTGAGCGTGCCAGCCGATTTGACTTGGTCGAGCAGATTCTTGGTCGCTGCGGTTTCGCCTGCTTGGTTATCAGATGAGCCACAAGCGGTTAGAGTGAGAGAGAGGGCAAGGACGGAAGAAGCAAGAAATGCGAATTTTTTATTCATTCTGATTATCTCCTAGTTTACGGATTGGATTTAGTGACTTTATTGTATGATGGTATTGTTTTGGCTAGACTTTGTCAATATCCTGACCCAAAATTGTAGTGGCGATGTACGATCGCACACGAAAGGTGGAGTTCCCGATGATCATCATCCATGCCTATCTGACAGTCAACCCGAGCCAACGTGAGGAATTTTTGGAGAAAGCAAAACGGGTAGTAACCGGCACGCAAGCAGAGGCAGGCAATATCAGCTATCAGTTATATGAGGACGCGGAGCAACCGAACACATTTGTGATCTTGGAAAAATGGCAAGACCAAGCGGCGGTCGCACATCATCAACAGACAGCCCACTTTATCCAGTTCAACCAGGACGCGGCAGGCTTGCTTGCAGGGCCGGCGCAGGTCGAGTTCTATCACGTAGCAGACAATAAGTAAGGGTAGAGGAGGGATGCGAACGTGAGGATTGTGGATCTGGGCTCAGCGAGTCAGCGGGCTGAGGAGTTGTGTGCAGCGGCGGGCTTGGAGATTTTGGAGCAAAAAGACATTCCCTACGGTCGCCAGTTCAAAGTGTGCAGCGGTGGATCGACAGCGCAATTGAACATCTACTTTGGGAAAAAGGGCTTGAAACTCGTCGTGCAGGGTGGAGACAGCGCGGTAAAAGAGGCGTTGGAGGATGTCACCGCCCAGATGGAGGGCCGGAGTGCAGGGGAGAAAAAAGCGACCCGCCCGCGTGCGGACGGGTCTGCTGTCGTCGCCAAGCCAACGGTGGAAGTTGCGTTTGACGAGCCGTGGATCGGGACGGATGAGAGTGGGAAGGGGGACTTTTTTGGACCCCTAGTTACCGCTGGTGTGATCGTCGACCCGGAGGCAGTGCCGCTGTTGCAGTCGCTTGGCGTGGATGACAGCAAGAAGATCACCGACAAGAAAATCCCCGGCATGGCCGAGGAGATTCGCAAGATCTGTTTTGGGAAGTATAAAGTCTTGCAGATCAATCCGGTGAAGTACAACGAGTTGTATGGCAAGATGAAGAACTTGAATGTGTTGTTGGCGTGGACGCACGCGGCGGTGATTGAAGACTTGCTGGAGAAGCAAGACGTCAAGCTAGGGATTGCCGATAAATTCGGCGACGAGAAGTATATCAACAACAAACTTAAAACCAAAGGAAAAGGCATACGACTGATCCAAGTCCCGAAAGCTGAGCAGAACATCGCCGTCGCCGCAGCCTCCATCCTCGCCCGCGACGCCCTGCTCAAATGGAGCAACGGCGCGAAAAAGCAGTACGGCCTCACCCTGCCCAAAGGAGCGTCGTCCCTCGTGATCCAAGCCGGTAAAGCCTACGTCCAAGCGCACGGCAAGGAAGCGCTCGCTAACGTGGCGAAGTTGCATTTCAAGACGACGGAAGATGTCCTTCGGTAATAAGATAGTACCCCATAACTAGTGGGGTACTTCTTTCATGAAAGCTAATATTTTTGCATTATCGGTGGGAAACAAAAAAAGTGATTTCGATGGTCACCACCGAAAATCGTATTTGGGAGCATTCAACAGACTTTGCCGGAATTCATGTATCTCTTTTAGATACCATTGTTTAAAATTAGGGCTTTGGTCAGGAAAATAGTTTTCTAGAATCAGTAAAGAAGCTTCAACAATAAACCCTATGGTTAACTCTATGTTAGTATTAAGTTTTTGGACGCTTCGCAGACCTCTAATCTCTAAATGCCCAGTATTAGGGTCTGACCATATTTTTCGTAATATATTTGAGGCATGAGATACTTGAGAAAAACTAGAATATAAAGCTGAGTACCAATCATATCTGTCTAATTCCTTAGATAATGAAGATAAATTTTTGGGTCCATCAAAAAGAGAATACCAGTTTGGCGGTCGGTTTTTGTTTGCCTTTTTGGTCCTCAGATATTCCTTATAAACGGAATGATAACGTGGAGATTCTAACCCAGCTTGCTTAGATTTAATTTCACTGTCTAAGATTGAATCTGATCCTACTATATCTCTGTAATCATCACTTCGATAGATTTTCAATTCCGAGACGGTGTCTGCCACAATATACGATTTGCATCTTAGTTCAGTATTCTTTGTGGTAATGAATTCCAATCCTAAGAAGGCCTCAAATGCACTTCTGAGGAGGACATCAGTGGGGTCTGCGACCCCCTGATGCAATAGTACTTGGGTAGCATCCGTCATCTCCAAAATATGTCTATAAAAGAGAGGTGGTATTGTTTCGAAATATTCATCGACTCCTTTTTCCATCAAGCTTGAAAATATATGTGTTCCGTAATTTACACACGATTCCAAAACTGCAGCTGATTTATCAAGGTGAAATAATAATGATTTCGGTCTCTCGCTATTTAGTAAGCAGTCATGAGGAGTTTCCAATGTTTTCACTCGTTTCTTTTCTTGTTTGTATTTGGTAAGGATATTCTAACATGAAATATAAAAAATCTTAATCACCTGTGCGTCTCATAATTCTTGCCCTTATAAGAAGTGGGTACATGTTGGGGTCCTAGAAGTCGAAAGTTAAAGAGACGTGTATGATAACCGCGTCTCCTTCCTTGGCGTTTCCTTGATAACGGCACGGAAGGACAAGTCTTCTTGGAGTACATGCACATCCAATCGGAAGACTGGAACCGTAACGTGTGGTACAAGAACGAGTCTCCCGAACAAATCCAAGAGATTGAAGAACGGGAGGAGATGGTGCGAGAGTGGGAGCAAACGCTTGAGGCTCAAGAGTACCTAAAAGGGCAAGAAGAACTGCGGCGGGAATTCTTTGAACTGGCACGCCTTGAAGCAAGAGGAACAAGGTAGCACACTGACTTCGAGCATGAGATATTAGGCAACATGGTCTACCATAGACGAGTCAAGAACCTCAGGAAACCAACACCCAAGGGGAAGCGATGAGTTTCCCCTTTTTGTGCCCCCTTTTAACGGGGCAAACTATCTGTTTCTCCAACGTTCTAAAAACTCTTTCTGTTTCGATACATGTTCATTCAGTATGTTAAGCACTTTGTCTACATCCAGTGAATTAGTTGCTGATATGTGAATTGAATTATTATTCAGAACCCCCAAGAAGTAATTGAGGATTTCACCAGCAAATTCGATAAGTCCACGAATTTCAATTGGTGAAATAGCACCAAGCTTTTCTTTGTCAAAATAATAATCTCTGTCAGAATGGGCGTAATGCTTATCACGCCAAACTAGCAAACGATCAATCAATGCTTGCTTTTCCATGACCTTTCTTCTTACTTCTTCAACTGAACTAGGAATGATTTTACCATCGAACAAGTGTGTGCTCGATTGGGCGATCCCTATGACTTTAAGTATCGTATAGCCATGCTTATTACGCAGTTCAAACATTCTTGTCAGAGCAACAACAGAGTCATTAAAGAGTGAATCTAGTGTCATATGAAAGAAAGCAGGAGCAAGATTCATTGCTTCCAATCGATCTTTAGTGCGCTCCCTTAAATGAATGTACAACTGGAACTTATCATAAATGACTTGCACATCGTGAAGCATTCTTGTTATCAATTGGATAAGGTCTTCTCTAGTATTGTCGGTCATTTGCGTACTCCTTTGCTTCGTTAGTCAAATTCCGTGTTTTTAAGGCTATTATGTACAAAAATTACAATGAGTGCTAGTATCTATTGGGAGTTTCGGAAGTTGGTTCACACTCAAATAGCATTTTGTGTTGTTGTGCGATTAGCGGAATATGTAGCCGTCACTAATTGGTAGATAGGCGGGGAATATACCTTTCGAACCGTGTTTGATTCCACGATTAAAAAGGGATCCTTTAGTGTGATCTGACCCCTGTCAAGTGGACAGAAAAGAAAGCCTAAAAATCAATAGGCGCTAAGCGACCATAGTCCGGTATCGTACCGGGCTATGGTTTTTTAGTCTGCTTTGGAATCGTTTATGGTTATAGAACTTCACGTAGCGTTTTACTGCTACTTCG
>NZ_QGGL01000006.1 GCF_003148565.1 Tumebacillus permanentifrigoris | reverse complement strand
AAGAGATCATCCGGTATTAGCACTCGTTTCCAAGCGTTATCCCAGTCTGCCAGGCAGGTTACCCACGTGTTACTCACCCGTCCGCCGCTGACATCCTCGAAGCAAGCTCCGTATCAGTCCGCTCGACTTGCATGTATTAGGCACGCCGCCAGCGTTCGTCCTGAGCCAGGATCAAACTCTCAATTAAAGTTTGATTCAAGGCTCGAATCGATTCTCATCTATCACTCGTTTAGTTTTCAAGGATCAATCGCGTCACCGTAGTGTCTCTCGCGGCGACAAGAGTTATCTTACCATGCCCATTCCCTCGACACAATTCAACATTTCCGCAAACGAAAACAAATTCCCGCCTGAGCGCTCACCATTCGCGATTAGCCCAAATGACCTCCAAGTTTTGTTTTCGCACGCCAAATCTGATGGCAACGTATGGATGCCCACTCTTTTCCAAAAGCTACCCGTAGCAGATCGTGTCTAGTCCTAGCTATTATTGTACGTCTTTTGTCGTATGGTATAATAGGGAAAGTTAGGGGGAGGACAACTTACATGGATGATCAACAAATCACGGGTTCCCGCAGTGACCGACACGGCGGCGCTGAGAAGGACCACTCTTCCGAAGCGGCCCCAACGAAGAAGAAGAAAAAACGGCGCTTTTGGAAGGCCTTTAAAATCTTTTCTTTCGTTTCCCTATCCGCTGCGATCATCGGCGGTGGTGCTGCGGCTGGATATGTCGCGACGATCGCCAAGCGGGCACCTGTACTCGATCTGAACGGAATCACGAACATGGCGGCGACCACCAAAGTCTATGATTCGGACAAGCAGTTCATGTTTGCCTTGCAAGGAGACGGCAACCGCGACTTGATCAAGTCGACCGAAGATGTATCCCCGTTTGTCGTCAACGCCTTCATCTCGGCAGAAGATAAAAACTTCCGTTCGCACTTTGGCATCAACCCGTATGCGATGGCCCGCGCATTTGCGCAGAATGCCATCGGACGCTCTATCAAATCGGGCGCTTCGACGATCACACAACAGACGATCAAGAACGCCATGTTCCCAGAGCAGGATCGCACTTGGGAGCGCAAAATTCAGGAAGCCTACCTCGCCATTCAGTTGGAGAAACAGCTGACCAAGGACGAGATCATCGTGACCTACCTGAATTGGATCTACTTTGGCAAGTCTGGCACCGAAAACCTCTACGGGATCGAACGCGCGTCCAAATCGATTTTCAACAAGTCGGCAAAAGACCTGAACCTTGCCGAGTCGACCGTACTCGCATCGCTACCGAACAACCCGAGCCTGTTCAACGTCTATGAGAACTTGGACAACGTGCTCGACCGCCAGGAATATATCCTGCGCGAGATGTTGCAAAACGGGTACATCGACGCCGCTCAATACGAAGAGGCGAAAAAGTTCGACATCTCCGCCGACCTGCAATCGGTTCAACAGAAAAAGGAAATCAAGGCCGGGCTCTTCCCGCACCTCAATGCGGAGCTTGAAACCCGCGCAGCCGAGGAGCTTTTGAAAACTGGCAAGTACGAGTCGCTCGACCAAGCGCGCCAAGCCTTGTTCCGCGGTGGCTACCAGATCTACACCACCATCGACCGCAACCTGCAGACCACGGTTGATACCGTGCTTAACAATCCGGACTTTTATCCTAAGAATCTTACGTATGACGTGACGGACAACAAAGGCAAGACGACCCACGTCGAAAACGCAATGGAGCAATCCGGCGCGACATTGATCGACAACAAGACGGGCCGTGTCCTTGCGATGGGCGGCGGTCGCAATTATGAGCAGGACCAGATCAACCACGCAACACGAGCCCGTCAGCCTGGCTCGACGATGAAACCGATTGCGGTCTACGGCCCCGCGATCGACATGAAAAAAATCGGCTCCGGCTCCGTCATCGACGACGTGCCGATGGTTTGGCCGGATCAGAATGCTGCCGACGGGAAGTACTTCCCGATGAACTGGGACAAAAAATTCCACGGGCTGATGACCGTGCGCAAAGCATTGGAGCAGTCCTACAACATTCCAGCGCTCAAAGTCTTCCATGATATCACCCCCAAAGCAGGTCTCGATTATGTGCGCAAAATGGGCGTCACCACGCTCGTACCGGAAGACGAGAATCTCTCAGCCGGGATTGGTGGCCTGTCACATGGCTTGACTGTGCTGGAAGCGACCAGCGCCTACACGACGTTCCCGAACGCGGGCGTCTGGCGCGATGCGTTTATGATTGATGAGATCACAGATCGCGATGGAAACTCCGTCTACAAGCATGAGTCCAAAACAGACCAAGTGTTCAGCTCGAACACTGCCTTTATCATCAATGACATGCTCAAAGACGTCGTTCGCAAAGGCACAGCCAGCGAAGTGGGTCGCAAGTTCCCAAGCATCCCGATCGCCGGCAAGACCGGGACCACCAACGAAGACAAAGACGCATGGTTTATCGGCTACACTCCCGACGTAACGCTCGGCATCTGGGTTGGCTATAACCTACCACGCACCTTGCTGTCTGGAGAAGGCAACCGACCAAAGAAATTGTGGAACGAGATCATGGCCGAACTCTTGCCGACCCAGAAGGAACACGCCGAAGCCTTCTTCCCCAATCCGGGCGGCGTTCGTCAGATCGGCATCTGTTCCTACTCCGGCAAGCTGCCGTCTGAGCTCTGCAACCAACAGAAGGCCGTCAGCACGGAGATGTTCCTCGCAGGCAGTGAGCCGCGCGAACAGGATGATGTGCTGGTCAAAGCCAAGTACTTCGAAGTCGGCGGCAAAAAGTTCCTCGCGACCGATTCGACTCCTGCCTATCTCGTGAAGGAAGGCGTCTTCATCAAGCGCGACAAGTACGAACTTCCCGATAACAACAAGTCCTACCTTCCGCTCGATTGGGAGATGGAATTGCCCGCCGGTGATGCCAAGGACGGAGTCTCCGTCCAATCGGACAAGACCCCGAACGGTCTGAAAATCACCGCTTCGACAACAAACTCGATCAGTCTGACTTGGAACGCCGTCAGTGGAGCGAAAAGCTACCTCATCCTCCGAGCGAACAGTGAAGCAGGTCCGTTCCAGATCGTCGAGGAAGTCACCACTCCTGCATTCACCGATCCGTCCGTGCAGACAGGTACGTCCTACTCCTACCAAGTGGTCGCCTTGGATAACGATGGCGCACATTCTGCACCGAGTTCGACGGTGACTGTAACGCCAGGTCAAGTCTCGCTGGCCGTTCCCTCATCCGTACAAGCGACACCCGCTCCGGTGGGCTTGACGATCTCGTGGAGTGCGGTGCCCAACGCGACCGGCTACACGATCTATCGCAACACCGAAGCAGGTGGCACGTTCCAAAAAGTCGGCTCCACGTCTGACACGACGTTCACCGACGTAGGCGCATTGCCGGGAGCCACGTTCTATTACAAAGTCACAGCGTTGGCCGGCAGCCAAGAGTCAAACGCCTCCCCCCCGGTAAAAGGCACGGTCTCCGGCGGGAATGGTGGCACTGGCAATAACGGCGGACCCGCAGGCGATGGCAACAGCGGCACCGGAAGTCAAACTGGAAAAGCGCAACCGCCGTCCAGCGTGGGGATCACCAAGACAGCCAATGGCCTCGTCATCAATTGGGGATCAGCGAGCGGCGCACAAAGTTACGTCGTGGAACGCAGCACCAACGGTTCCACCTGGGCCCAAGTCGGGTCAGCGACAGACACCAGCTACACCGACAGTACCGCAGAAGCCAACCAAAAGTACTACTACCGCGTCCGTTCCGTCAGTGCAGACGGCACAACCTCAACACCCTCACAGACGGTCAGCGGCACCAAGTAACCCAACCCACCAAGAGCATCCCCTCCCGCAGGCGGATGCTCTTTTTTTACAAAAAAGCGTCCCGTCTACTATCAGCAGACGCTCTCCAATAAAAAAGCATCCAACCTACTCACCAGACGCTCTCCTTACGCAAAACACACCCCACCTACTCACCAACCACACCCCTTACGCAAAAAAGCATCCAACCTCTCCGAGGCTGGATGCTTTTCTCTTACTTCAACGTGACAACCGTGACCCCGTTGCCGCCTTCGCCTTCCGCACCGAAGCGGTAGGTTTTGACGTAACGGTGTGACTTTAGATAGTCTTGGATACCATTGCGCAAGACACCGGTGCCCTTGCCGTGGATGATGTGCAACGTGCCCATCCCCGCCAGCAACGCATCGTCGATATATTTGTCCACTTTCATAATGCCATCCTCGATGTTGTACCCTCGCAGATCCAGCTCCAAACCGACCAGTTTCGGCTCGGCTCCTTTGCGACCGACAACCGTGCGGGTCGGGGCTTTTTCCTTCGGCAGTAGCTCAAGCGCATCGAGCGTAACCTTCGTCTTCATCGAACCGATCTGGATCATCGCTTGCTTGCCCTTGAGTTCCACGATGTCCCCTTTTTGGTTCAGGTGGACGACGCGGACATGATCTCCGACTTGGAGCGGTCGTGCGGACGGTTTCGCCTTCGACGCCCGCGCATCGCGTGGCATCGCAGGAGCTGCATCCTCCAACTGCTTGCGCAGTTCGATCAGACGGTGCTCCTTGATCTGTCCACGTTCTTCAGCTGCGATGCGGCGGAGCTCTTCGACGATCTCTTTCGCCTCACGATCTGCCAACTGGACAGCCTTGCGCGCCTCTTGTTCCGCACGCTCCATGATCTTGTCCTTCTGCATCAGGAACGCCTCGCGCTCCTGTTCGAAGTCGAGCATCCGCTGCTCCATCTCGCGGCGGAGCTCCTCCGCCTTTTCCCGTTCCTTCTCGGCGGTCAGTTGGTTCTGCTCCAGCTTGCGAATCAGGCTGTCGACTTCCACATCCTCCGTCTTCAACCGCGCCTTCGCCATCTCGATGATATCGCCGCGCAGACCCAAGCGCTCCGAGATCGCGAACGCATTCGACCGCCCAGGAATCCCGATCAACAACTTATAGGTCGGACGCAGACTCTCCACATCAAACTCGACCGACGCGTTGATGGCGCTCGGCTCGTTGTACGCATAGCCCTTCAACTCGCTGTAGTGCGTGGTGGCCACCGTCTTCACATCGCGCACCTTCAAGAAGTCGAGGATCGACATCGCCAACGCTGCCCCTTCCGTCGGGTCAGTCCCTGCACCCAACTCGTCAAACAACACGAGGCTGCGGAAGTCCACACGGTCCAAAATGTTCACGATGTTCGTCATGTGCGAGGAGAACGTCGACAGCGATTGCTCGATCGACTGCTCATCCCCGATATCGGCGAACACTTCGTCAAACGTCGAGAGCACCGAATCATCATCAGCTGGCACATGAAGGCCCGACATCGCCATCAACGTCAACAGGCCGAACGTCTTGAGCGTAACCGTTTTCCCGCCGGTGTTCGGACCGGTGACGATCAACTGTGTAAAGTCCTCACCCAATCGCAGGTCGGACGGTACGACCACATCGCGAGGAATTAACGGATGACGCGCACGGCGCATCGTGATGATCCCTTTGTCGTTCATCTGCGGACGGGTCGCACGCAAGTTGTTCGCATACGTCGCCTTGGCAAAAATAAAATCAAGCTCGGCCAGCGCTTCCTGTGCATCGAGCAAAACGTGCGCATGCTCGCCGATCTCGCCTGAGAGACGCGCGAGAATTTTATCGATCTCACGCACTTCCTTGATCTCCAACTCGCGCAGGTTGTTGCTCATCTGCACGACCGCCGCCGGCTCGATGAACAGCGTGCTCCCTGACGCGGATTGGTCATGGACGATCCCATCGAACGAACCTCGGTACTCGATCTTGACCGGCACACAGTAGCGTTCGTTGCGTTGGGTGATCAATTGTTCCTGTAGCATCTTTTGCGTGTTCGAGGAGCGCAGGATCGATTCTAACTTGTCCTTGATCCGGGCGTGCATCGTGCGGATGTCGCCACGGATGCGGCGCAACTCCGAACTTGCGGTATCGCGCACACCCGCGTTCTCGTCGATGCAGGAGCGGACGTCCTCTTCCACATCGCGCAGCTCGGGAATCACTTCAATGATATCGATCAGGTACGGCAGAGCTTCCTGTTCATGCGTATCATGCAGGAATTTTTTCAACCGGCGTCCCGCCATGATCGTGTCGGCGATGTCGAGCAGTTCGGCAGCTGTCAACGTGCCGCCCATCGTCGTGCGGCGCAGCGGCCCCCGGTTGTCATGGATGCCCCCCATCGGGATCAGTCCACGCAGACGGTACACGGTAACGCCCTCTGCTGTTGCTTGCTGCCACGCTTCTACCTCGTCCAATTGCGTGGACGGGAACAAGTCTCGCGCCATCGCTTTGCCTAGCGAGGAGCTCGCCAGTGACACCACTTGATCGCGAATTTTATCATATTCGAGCACGCGAAGCACTCGTTCGTTCATGGTGAAGTCACCCCCAAATAATGCATTCAATTATAACACATCTTTCATGAAAAAACGGGACATTCTATCCCTACACTCGCATCGCACAATGACATCACAGCAGCAAAGGAGGAGGATCTTCACGTGGCAAAAGTTATGGGAGCCATCGTCCGTTTTATCGTATCGGCAATCGTCTTGATGGTAGTCGGGATGCTCGTCCCGGGGTTTAGCCGCTTGTCGTTCACATCCGCATTGATCGCAGCAGTGATCATCGCTGTCATGGGATGGGTAATCGAACTGTTGTTCGGCAAGCGCGTGTCGCCGTACAGCCGTGGCATTATCGGCTTCATCAGCGGTGTTGTCGTGATCTACCTTGCTCAACTGTTCGTACCGGGCATGCGAGTTACCCTGTTCGGTGCAATCCTCGCGTCGTTGGTGATCGGTTTGATCGACCTGTTCGTGCCGGGGGATGTCAAAGGCAACGTGTTGGGCGGCCGTCGCGGCGCCTCCGAGCGTTTGCGTGATCGCAACGACTAAGTAGCTCTACACTGCTCCAAGCGAGTGATACGAAAAAGCCCTAGCCGATATCGGTCTAGGGCTTTTTCGCAGGTTAGGCCACAGGGAGAAACCCCTTGAATTTCGAGATCAAAAGCGCAGCGAACTGCGAGTGTTGCAGCAGTCCACGAATCGACTCTTGCGGCATCAGGTTCATGACGTTGACGACCAACGCCACGATGAACACCGCCAAGGTCAGACCGATCCCTGCTCCTGCAATCCGGTTGACGATCGAGAGCCCAGGCAAGTTGGCGATCATGTCGAGCAGGCGTCCGATAAACTTCACGACGAAGAAGCTGACGAAAAACAACAGCAGGAAGGCAATCGCCCCGTGCAGGTTTTTCAAAACGGTGTCTGCGATCAACATCGCCACCGGATTGCCGCCATCTGTTGCGGTCGTCACCGTCACATACTTGGCGACAACCGGAACGAACGACGGGTAGGCCGATTTGGCGACAAAGTACGCGACGAGCCCACCGATCAGCGAGATGATCTGCCGTATCAAACCTGTGCGCCACCCATTCAATGCGGCGAGCAACAGGAAGACACCGATCACCACATCGGTCACTCCGACTCTCCTCCTAATGCCTGTGCCTGTTCGAGGATACGCAGGAGATCTTCGTACTCCTGACGCAGCTTCAAGTATTCGTCAGCTACGTTGACAGCAGCGAGCACCGCGACACGGTTCAGGTCAAGGCGTGGATTCGCTTCGCCAATCTCCTTCATCTTGTGGTCGACAAGCATCGCAACCATACGCAAATGATCGACAGAGGCTCTGCCCTTTATCTGATAATCTTGGCCGTAGATGACAGCTCTGATTTTATTGACTTCGACATTGCCGGAAGTGGGATGTTTCGTCAAGGGAAATTCGCCCCTTTCTAGTCTCCCTGCTCATTTCGATTCGCAGGTCGGAAAATCCTTCTTAGGCGCGAAGTTCCGCTCCATACCCTTCCTTCAGCGCGTCTTGGACGCGGGTGTGACGCTCGGAGACCTCTTCGTCCGTCAACGTGCGCTCCGGCGAGCGATACGTCAGTCCGAAGGCGAGCGACTTTTTCCCGTCCGGGACTTGCGGACCTTGGTAGAAGTCGAACACGCGCACACTTTCCAACAGGTCGCCTGCCGCTTGCTTGATCGTGCCCAGCATGTGACCGGCCGGGATGTTCACATCTACGAGCACCGCGATGTCGCGTTCCATCGCCGGGAATTTCGGCAGCGGAGCCACGGTGACTTCACGACCTTCCCGCGCTTCGACGAGGTTTTCCAGATGCAATTGGAAGTAGTAGGTCGGCGGCAGGTCGCACGCTTCTTCGACCTCTGGGTGCAGCGCCCCGAGGTAGCCGAGGAAACGCTCGCCTTGCCAGATGTCAGCCGTGCGGCCAGGATGCATGCTCGCCATCTCTACCGCTTGGTAGGTGACGCCGTTGATGCCCAGCCCTGCGAGCACGTTTTCGACGATGCCCTTCACGGTGAAGAAGTCGACTGGACGCGGTTTCTCCCCGATGCCCACCGCACCATAGTTTCCGGTGAAGATCGCAGAGACGCGTGTGCGCTCCGTCGGGAGTTCTGCCGGATTCTCATGTGGGAAGAACACGCGGCCAACTTCGAACAGCGCGAGATCGTTCGCTTTGCGGTTGCGATTGTATTCGACCACTTCGAGCAGGGACGGCAACATATGCGTGCGCAAAACGCTGCGCTCCTCCGACATCGGATGCATCAGTGCCAGACGCTTGGTCAGTTGTTCCTCCTCCGCGAGACCGAGGCGTTCCAGTGCGGACGGGCTTTGGAAGGTGTAGGTGATCACTTCGGTCAGACCCATGTTGATCAACAGTTCGCGCACGGTGCGCTTCAGACGTTGTTCGACAGAGAGCAGACCTTGGGCGAGATGACCCGCCGGCAGCGTAGCCGGGATCTTGTTGTAGCCATAGATCCGCGCGATTTCCTCGATCAAATCGACATCGCGGGTGATGTCCGGGCGACGAGTCGGGACGGTGACGCGGTGCGCGCCGTCGATTTTGAAGCCTGCCACGTGGAAGCCGAGGGCAGTCAGGATGTCCACCATCTCGTGTTCCGCGATCTCAGTGCCAAGGTATTGGTTGACGCGTTCAAGGGTGATGTCGAGCACGTTCGGCTCAGCCGCACCTTTGACCACTTCCACCGGAGCACCGACCACTTCGCCGCCTGTCAGTTCTGCGATCAGAGTCGCCGCACGGAGCAGAGCGTTGGTGATCATGCCTTGGTCGATCATGCCCTTCTCAAAACGCTTCTGCGCTTCCGAGAACAGACCGAGCGCCTTGCCCGTTTTGCGGGTCGTGCCCGGATCGAAGTACGCCGATTCGAGAACGATGGTCTTCGTGCCCTGATCCACTTCGGAGTTCTCGCCACCCATGACGCCAGCCAGACCGATCACTTTTTCCGGGTCAGCGATCACCAGCATCGAGGCGTCGAGTTTGCGCTCCACGCCATCGAGCGTGACATGTGTTTCGCCATCCTGTGCTTGGCGGACGATGATCGTGTCATCGGCAACTTTTGCCAGATCGAAGGCATGCAGCGGTTGGCCGAACTCGAACATCACGAAGTTGGTCACGTCGACCACGTTGTTGATCGGGCGCACACCCACAGCCAGCAGTTTCGCTTGCAACCAGAGCGGCGATTCTGCGATCGTGACATCCTTGACGACGAGTGCAGAGTACTTGGTACACAGGTCAGATTCGATCTTCACCGCGACCGGGGTCGAGGTCAGGTTCGGAGCTTTGAACTCCTCTTGCATCTTGACTTTGCGACCGAGAATGGCCGCCACTTCATAGGCAACGCCACGGTAGTTTAGCGCATCCGAGCGATTCGGGGTCAATTCCAACTCCATGACGACATCGTTCAGGTGCAGATAGTCTGCGATGTCGGTCCCTGCCGGTGCATCAGTCGGGAGGATGTACAGACCTTCGGTCTGTTCCTTCGGCAGCAATTTGACGTCCAGACCGAGTTCCTTCGCTGAGCAGAGCATCCCTTGCGACTCCACGCCGCGCAGTTTGGCCTTTTTGATCTTGAAGTCCCCTGGCAGTTCCGAGCCGACCACGGCGCAAGGAACTTTTTGTCCCGGCGCGACGTTCGGTGCTCCACAGACGATCTGCAGATGCTCACCCGTGCCTGCATCGATCGTGCAGACACGGAGTTTGTCGGCATTTTCGTGCGGGCGCGTTTCGAGAACGTGACCGACGACGACGCCCGTGATACCTTGGTTCAGTTCGGTGAAGACCTCGACCGGGATGCCAGCATCGGTCAGTTTGTCACCCAGTTGCTGCGGAGTCAGATCCGCGATGTCGATATATTCATTCAGCCATTGATAGCTAATTTTCATAAGTTTCGTCTCCTCCTACATCCGCGACTTGAAGTTCTGCATCAGGCGCACATCGTTTTGATAGAACCCGCGGATGTCTTCGATGCCATAGCGGCGCATCGCGGTGCGTTCTACGCCCATGCCGAACGCAAAGCCGGAGAATACCGTCGGGTCGTAGCCTGCCAGTTCGAGCACGCTCGGATGAACCATCCCTGCGCCGAGGATCTCGATCCAACCGGTGCCTTTACAAGTCCGACACCCCGTGCCGCCACAGTTGTGGCAGGTGGCATCGACTTCGGTAGACGGTTCCGTGAACGGGAAGTAGCTCGGACGCAGACGGACTTGGACAGACTCACCGAAGATCTGGCGAGCGAACGTCAGCAGCGTGCCCTTCAAGTCACTCATGCGGATGTTGCGATCGACGACCAGACCTTCGATCTGCATGAAGGCGTGGGAGTGGGTGGCATCATCATCATCGCGGCGGTAGACACGGCCCGGTGAGATGATGCGGATCGGGTCCGGATGTTCCTGACCGTTGGCGCGGGCTTCGGCCGACTTGGCCCCCATGACGCGGGCTTGCACCGGAGAGGTCTGCGTGCGCATCAGCAACTCTTCCGTAATATAGAACGTATCTTGCATATCGCGAGCCGGGTGGTTTTTCGGCACGTTCATCGCTTCAAAATTGAAGTAATCGTATTCCACTTCCGGGCCTTCGACCACCGTGAAGCCCAGACCGAGGAAGATGTCTTCGATATCGCGGATCAATTGGTTCAGCGGGTGTTCCGAGCCGACCGAGATCGCGCGACCTGGCAGCGACACATCGATCGCTTCCTCTGCGAGACGCTTGTTGCGCTCCGCCTTCTTGAACTCCGCTTCCTTCTCACCATACGCCAGTTCCAGCGCGTCGCGAACATCGTTGACCAATTGGCCGACGACGGGACGTTCTTCGGCACTCAGGGCGCCCATGCCGCGCAGGATCGCGGTCAGTTCGCCTTTTTTGCCTAGATACTTGACCTTCCAGTCATTGATCGCCTGCAGAGAATCTTGGGGTTGCAAGTCGGTCAGCGCCTGCTCCTTGAGCGAGTACAGCTGTTCTCTCATCTGAATTCCCTCCTAAAATAAAAAAGACCCTTCCTCCACAAGGGACGAAAAGGTCTTCGCGGTACCACCCTTATTGAGCCACCACAAAAAAACGAGTCGTGGGACTCCACTTCATTACGATAACGGTGTTGTCACACCGGCACGCCCTACCCAAAGCTTCAACGAACAAGCTCCTTCAAGCGAGCAGCTACGGAGTGAACTTCAGCATAGGCACATGCGTGAGGGTGTTCTCAGTCCATGACACCCATTCCCTGATCACGCGGCGATATGCGTACTCTCTCCATCAACGCTGATTCAATCTTTGATTGTTGCTACTTAGTATAGTATACCAAAACTGCAAATGCAACTTCACCCTTGTAAGAAATTACATCTTCGCCTTGCGCACAAACTTCGCGTGATAAAAAAACTCGACCAACGCTACCGTGAGACCGACAAACAAGGCAAAGTACAAATTGACATACATGTTCAGGAATAGATTGCTGCCCAACTTCACAACCACAGCGGCCATCACAAAGTCCACGGCAATCGCCACGATGTTATTCAAAGCGGTTGGGACAACCAGATCCGTCACAAACCCAATCAACGTGATCACGATGCTCAAAATCAGTGCATGAAAAATGTTCATGTACCCATGCAACGGAAAAAACAAAGCCACAAAATACACCGCTGCAAACGTCCCTATCAACTTCACGATCAAACCCAACGCCTGATTCATCAAAAAAGCACCCCCATACTCAAGAGGATGCCCTATCGCTTGTCGAGCTATGAAAAGAAAAGGAACAATCTACAGCCGTTGACGCAGCGCCTCATACAACATCACCGAAGCGGCGGTCGCTGCATTCAAGCTCTCCGCCTTGCCCGGCATCGGCAGCGTGACCTGCGTATCGACCATCCCGGCGATCTCCGACGAAACGCCGCGCGCTTCCGACCCGATGACGAGTGCAACAGCCCCAGCAAAGTCAGCTGCAAAAACGGTCTGCTCCGCATCGACCGTGGTCGCGACAACCGAAACCCCATGCTCACGCAGATTCGGGAGCAGCGTGCCCAGTTCCACCTCAAACACCGGCAGATGGAACATCGACCCCATCGCCGAGCGGACGACCTTCGGGTTGTAGACATCCACACAAGTCGAACCGACAAACACACCGGTCGCCCCGACCGCATCAGCCGTCCGAATCATCGTCCCGAGATTGCCTGGGTCCTGAATCCCATCAAGAATCAGGTACAACGGCTTCTCCTTGTTCGCGAGGAACGCATACGCATCGCCTTCCGACTTCTTGACGATAGCGATAACCCCTTGTGGCGATTGCGTATCGGCCACATGTTCCAGCACCGACTCCGCCACATCATACAACGCGACACCCATCCCCGTCGCCGCCGTGATGATCTTGTCAAAACGCCCCGACAACTGATCACCGCTGATCAAGATCTCCTCAATCGGAGCCCCGGCATCAATCGCTTCCTCGACCAAACGCACGCCCTCCAACAGATAACGCCCTGTCGAGTTGCGGAATTTCTTTTGCTTCAGAGAAGCCCACGCCTTCACGCGGTTGTTTTTCACAGATGTAATCAATTCCATCTCGTAAGCCACCTCTATCTCGTTTCGTCCAATTCATCCAAATCTTCATTGCGCCCCACAACAACCAGCACATCACCTTCATGGATGATGTCACTGGCAATCGGTGCGATGTTAATATGCGTCCGATGTTTGATCGCCATCACATTGCAGCCGTACTTGCGGCGGATATCGATCTGCTCCAGCGAGCGGCCGACAAACTTGCTCGGCGCCTGCAGCTCCAAAATCGAGTAATCCTCCGCCAACTCAATGTAATCCAAAATGTTCGGCGAGATCAAATTGTGCGCGACACGATAGCCCATGTCCCGCTCCGGGTAGACGACCTTGTCAGCCCCGATCTTCTCCAACACCTTGCCATGCATCTCGTCCTGCGCCTTGACCACGATGGTCTTCACGCCCATCTCTTTCAAGATCAGCGTCGTCAAAATCGAGTTTTTCACATCATCCCCGATCGCGACAACCACCACGTCAAAGTTCCGAATCCCAATCGCCTTCAACGCGCTCTCATCTGTCGAGTCACATGCGATCGCATGTGTCACCAGATCGGCACGGTCTTGAATGATATCTTCATCTGAATCGATCCCCAGCACATCATAACCCATCTCATACAGTGTACGAGCAACGCTGGTGCCGAAACGACCCAAACCAACGACTGCAAATTGCTTTTGCGCCATCTGGCTCAACTCCCCTTCAGAGCGTCCCAGTTCTTGTCAAACGATATGTATCTTTTCGTAGCATACCCTGAACGAAAGTATCTCACAACCCCGGTCAAGAAAAAAAAGACCTGGCCCGCAGGTCAGGTCTTTTCGTTGACTTACTTGCTGCCTTTTGCAAGGGTAGCCAGCTCGGTGAAAGCGGAGCTGTCGTTTACAGCGAGTTCAGCCAGCATTTTGCGGTTCACTTCAACGCCCGCTACTTTCAGGCCGTGGATCAGCTTGGAGTAGGAGAGACCGTTCAGGCGAGCTGCTGCGTTGATACGCGCGATCCACAGTTTGCGGAAGTCGCGTTTTTTGTTGCGACGGTCGCGGTATGCGTACATCAGGGATTTCATGACCTGCTGGTTAGCAGTTCTAAACAGGCGATGTTTGGAGCCGCGGAAACCGCGTGCCAGTTTCAGTACTTTTTTATGACGCTTACGGGTGACAGTACCACCTTTAACTCTCGGCATTTCAGTAACCTCCTATGCAATCAAAAACGTTGTGTTCGTGGATGTAAAATTGTAGCTTACAGGTAGGTGAGCATTTGCTCGATGCGCTTCTGGTCGGACGGGTGTACCATCGCGGACTTGCGCAGGTGACGCTTAACTTTGGTTTCTTTGTTGGAGAACATGTGGCTTCTGTACGCGTGGGAACGCTTCAGTTTGCCGGAGCCAGTTCTTTTGAAACGCTTCGCCGCGCCGCGGTGAGTTTTCATCTTAGCCATGATTGCGAAACCTCCAAATCGAGTGTAGAGAAAATTTAGTTGTTGGTGACTTTCGGCGACAGGATGATGATCATGCTGCGGCCTTCGAGCTTCGGATGACGCTCGACTGTTGCGATCTCGGCACATTCAACCGCGAGGCGGTTCAATACGCGTGCTCCGATATCGGTGTGCGTGATCTCACGACCACGGAAGCGGACAGAAGCTTTCACTTTGTCGCCTTCGTTCAAGAACTTCACCGTGTTGCGCAACTTGGTTTGGAAGTCATGTTCCTCGATATTCGGGGTCATGCGAACTTCCTTGATGGAAACGATCTTCTGGTTTTTACGGGCTTCTTTTTCCTTCTTGCTCTGCTCGTAACGGAACTTGCCGTAGTCCATGATGCGGCAAACCGGCGGCTTCGCGGTCGGAGCCACGTTAACCAGGTCCAAGCTCTTGTCACCTGCGATCTGCATTGCTTCACGCAGGGATTTGATCCCGAGTTGGTCACCATTGGAATCGATCAACCGCACTTCACGAGCGCGGATGCCATCATTGATTTGAACCTCTTCTTTGCTAATAACCTGTCACCTCCTGAAGTTCTGGGCAAAACTTGTGATACAACAAGCAAAAACTAAATATGCGGGTGCAATGGCGATTAAGCCTTGCACCCGCATACGAATAGACGACTAGGAGCCGTACAATATTCTGCTCAAAACCCGTTCACTGCCTCGTGAGCGTTCCTGGGTGAGAAGCGCGAGTGCTTCTGCTTGTGTATATTGCCATATGAACTTCCGTATTGCATGATACCATGAGAGTTTGATCACAGTCAAGCAAAACGGAGCAATTTTCGTAAAAAAGCGCCCTCACCTCTACTCCCTGCAGCAAAGGCAAAAGCGCTGACAGCAACATGTGTTGAGAATTCGTATCGCTTTAAAATCAATATAAACAACTTACTGGGCTCTGTCAACATGTATTTGAAAATCTTGTCACATTTTGCGGTCGGCGGCATTGCTAGGCGCTTGCCAAGAGCGAGCCGTTTCACAAAGCGGACAGTCGTTGCAGATGACAGCAGCGTCGGCGAAGACTTTTTTCACCGTCTCGACGATCGGGGGTGGATTGTCGTTGCCCAGCGCCAAGTGGATGTGAACGCGCTGTGGAGCTGCGGAGATCAACGCGCTCATCGTCTCCTCGATCATCACACCGCACTCGCGCAGATTGGCCTGTTGCTTGGCACCTTCCAACTCATCGAGCATCAGCGGGCGGCCTTCGCCATCGAACAGGCGCGGCGAGCCGTTTTCCTCATGGCAGACCATGTGCAACAGCGGCATCCCTGGGTCTTGGGCCGCAACGAAGTAGCGCAGCAATTTGACAAATTCCTGGTACTCCAGATCCATCAGGTATTCATCGATCGCCTGTTCGATCACACGATGCAGATCGGCCTGCAGTGCGTTCATGCGAAAACGCAACATGCCTTCAATCAGTACCTCTGGGCTTTGGCGCAACTGCTCGACCACACTTTCGACGATGTGGCGACGACGGAGTGGGTATCCGTCTTGGTCTTTCAGTTCAGCGAGCATCTGCACCGCCGAGCTTGAGAGGTACTCAACCTCATCTGCACAGTAGTAATAGAAGTCATTGGCGACGATGCGGGCTAATTCAGAGCGTTCCCACACATCGGTGATGAACTCTGCCACCCCTTCGGCCAGCGCTTGAATCGCAGGTTGGGTGAGTTCGTCCGCTTGACCTTCTATCGTCTTGCACAAGCGATATGTAAAAAAGGTGTACTTGCCGCGTGTAAAGCGCTCGCCTTGTAAGGACACCCCGGTCTCCTGCAATTTGTCACGCGCTTCATTGAGACATTCACATAGCTTTTCCGGGAATCTTTCGACGCCGATGGTAAACTTTTTCATGGGACACCCCTTTCCAGACTTCCTGTCGACCCATGGTGTTATTCCTCAGTGTATGCGCGGTATTTAACTTGTATACTTCCATTCTGGTATTCTGGACAAAAGGCTTGTAGGTTGCGTTGTATCTTGCTAGGGTCGGGACCATGAGCAGATGCTCGCGATCCCCACCTACCTTGGAGAACTTCAATCATAGAAAAACTCTCTTATTAGAGAGTTTCCTACGAAACAGCGACTTTTGCAAGGCGTAATCAGACCTTTTTTTGCGACTCGCCAAGAACTGACAAACAATTCAATAATATGCTACACTTGTTTTATGTTTATTTAACGTGAAAGGGGCCTCCATCAAATGCGCTTCAAATTTGTCTCGGCAATGCTCTCCATTTTCTTCCTATGTAGTTTGTTGCTTGTGAGTCCCGCGTCTGCACACCAACAGTCGCTGGCTTCCTCGAAGATCACGTTTGAAAACAAAAAAATGCACATCTCCTTGTTGATTGACCAAAAATCGATCCTCGAGATCAACGGCTACGACATCGAGAAAACGCAATCGCTCGACGAGTCCCAACTTAGCGGACAGATCAAGGACAAGTCGTTCGACTACCTAAAAAACGGCTTCCATGTCAAAAATAACGGCCAAGAGATGGCTGTGGAACTCGAAAGCGTCTCCGTGCCGGATCTCGCCAATGTGCAGTTTGACCTCGTGTATAGCTCGGGAGAATTGATCGATAAAATCGACTTCGACTACAACATTTTCTTTGAAAACTCGGACGGCAAGCACAAAAACGTCGCCACGATTGAGAACGGTGACACTATCGACGAGTTCGTGTTCACCAATTCCACCCGCCACCTCGCGATGGAAGCAGGCGTGGAACTGTCCTTCTGGAACACGCTCGGCCAGTTCGTCGTGATGGGCATCCAGCACATCCTGACCGGCTATGACCACTTGGCCTTCCTGCTGGCGTTGATCATCCTCGGTGGTAGCTTCACGAACATCCTGAAAATCGTCACCTCCTTCACCGTCGCGCACTCGATCACACTGATCCTCGCCGCGTTGGAGTTCGTCTCGCTGCCAGGCCGGCTGATCGAATCCGCGATTGCGATCACGATCCTCTACGTCGCACTGGAAAACCAGTTCATCAAAAACGCGAACTACCGCTGGATGCTGACGGGGGTCTTCGGCCTCGTGCACGGCTTCGGTTTCGCCGGTGCGCTCGCGGAAACCCAAGTTCCGAAAAACCATTTCATTGAAGCGCTGCTCACCTTCAACGTCGGTGTGGAGATCGGCCAACTGGCGGTCGTGCTCGTCCTGTTGCCGATCATCCTCTACGTGCGCCGCTTCTCTTGGAACATCTGGTTCGTGCGTGGAATCTCGGGTGGTGTCGCCCTGTTCGGCCTGATCTGGTTCGTCCAGCGTGCGTTCGAACTGAACATCCTGCCGTTCCTCGCTGTATAGGAAAAAAGCCCGTCCCCGCAACTTGTGCGGGGACGGGCTTTTTTGCTGGACGACGTTCTCGTCGGTCTCGCGGGCGAACTTTCAGTTGATCGATGAATCGAGTAGGAGCGGCACTCAATGTTCGATTAGTTTAAGTACGCGTCAAAACTTCCGTTTACGGAGCAGCTACCTGTGTTTTTCACGTCGAGATAGTAACTTTGACCTGGGGTCACACTAAAAACATATGTGCCGGTCACTTTACCATAGACCGTTTGTGAACTTACCATGATGCCGTGACTGTACAACAGCAGTTGGGTGATTGGCGTATTTAGTGCGAGTGTCGATTGTGTGACATTGAGTTGCAACTGTGTGCTAACGCCTGCATTAAAACTTAAAGAAGTTGGCGATTGTTGCCCAATGCCTGGGCTATAGTAGTACTTTCCAAGGTAGGTCGAGACCGCAGCTGAATATCAAAATTCTCCGACTTGAAATTGCTCTAGAACCTGTGCTTCCCACCTGACTTTACGCGAAAGGTCTGGAATCCCGTGCTACGTTGAACTATATTGATAGTATTAGAAGAAATGGGGGGTTGAACCATTTGAATCCACATCAGTTGAATACCGTATTTAAAACACTTTCTACTCCATTGCTTGCAGATGCCTGCTTGCGGATGCATGTGCCCTACAGAGTGGCACCAACTGGGATTCGACCTGTTGTGGCAGGGATGCGCTTGGCTGGGCGTGTTTTGCCCGTGCGACATTATGGGAGTGTGGATATCTTTTTAGAAGCGATGCATGCAGCTGCGGACGGGGATGTGTTGGTGATTGACAACCACGGTCGAACGGACGAAGCCTGCATCGGGGATTTGACCGTCTTGGAAGCGATGGCCAGCGGTTTGGCAGGTATGGTGGTCTGGGGACTGCATCGCGATACATCCGAGCTGCGAGAGATTGGTTTTCCCGTGTTTAGCTATGGGGCGTGTCCAACAGGTCCACAACGGTTGGATGCCCGAGAGTCTGTTGCCTTGGAGAACGCCGCTTTTGGCAACTTTACTGTCACAACTGATGATCTGGTGTTCGCAGATGATGATGGCTTGTTGTTTGTGTCCAGTCAGGTCGATCTTGAGCAACTCTTGCAGTTTGCAATCACGATCTCCCAGACCGAACGCAAGCAGGCGGAATTGATCCGTTCGGGTAAGACGCTGCGGGAGCAACTGCGTTTTGCAGAGTATTTGGAAAAGCGGGCTACCGATCGAGAGTATTCGTTCAGAGCGCATCTTCAAAGCATCGGTGGTTCGATCGAGGAATAGTCGTGCCACTTGAACCTCGGGTCCACACCTTCCCGGACGAACTCAAGGCTACAGGTGTTCGACAGTATAAAAGCCCCCTGCGTGGCACCGCAGGAGGCTTTTTCTTTTACTTCACAGGAACTTTCAAATGATCCATATACAAACCCGGCGCTTCCAACTCCGCGTACTTCGCCGGGATCTGGATCTCATCAACCCCTGACTGCTTCTTCACCAGAATCCGCTCCTCGATCCTCGATTACCTCATGCAAAGTTGGTGAACCTGACAACCTGTCCTCACTTGGCTTGCTTTATCAAGTTCTCAGCCACGATCATGTCCTTCCCATTGAATTGTCTCTGCAAAAAGAACATGTCTTGCGTGACGTAGGCTGGAGCAACGGTGTTGACGATCTTCTTGGTTTTGCTGTCGATCTTGAGTTTCCCTTGCACGCTTCCTACGATGTTGTAACCCCACTTGGGATTCGGGTTTTTCGTCAAAAAAACAACATAAGAGTTCCCCGGCTTCATGACTGGAGAACCTTCCAATGTATCCTCGATCATGCCTTGGGGATTTTTTGGCTCCTGCCCCGACCCAGGCTTGTCTAGTTTGGGCAGTTTGCTCAGGTCCTGTACTCCCCCAACTTCCGTAACAAGCAAGGTGGAGGGTACCGAATCACCTTTATAGACTTGCACGACAGATACCTGAGAGCAGGTTGAAACATCCCCGATGTCAATCGGTACGGTTTCTTGATCCACAACGTTTATCTCAGCTACGATGTCAGCGTTCTGGTACAGCTCCCCTAGATTTGTATAAACCCAGAACGACCCGTGGCTCCCGATGATCGGGTACTCACTTTCTGGAACCGTAATCAACGGTTGGTTTGGGTCTGTCTTTTCTTGTTGATCAGCGACTGCTTTTTGTACTGCAACAGGGGCAGGTGCAGATGTAGCCTCAAAAGGTGCTTTTTTCTCTAAAAACACATAGCCAAAGGTGCTAACGACTGCTACAACCAACGTAGCACTGAGTATTTTTGTAGAGTTTTTCATCGAATCCCTCCCTTTGACCTTTCAGACCAGTTGGTAATGATCGGATCAACATCGGTTTGACGATTATGGAAGACCATAAAGTAATCCGCCCCGCTTGGTTGGGGGCAAACAAAAACAGACACCCGGATGGACGCCTTGCCATTCTTGCTAATGATTATAGTTGACCTACCACAGAAACAACGGTTCCATCGCTAGGCCAAACGTATATATAGAGTTCACTACAAAAAGTGCTGAGAAACTTGAGGTAAACAGATTCCCGCAAGTGATCACCAAATGTCCAACCAATCGGAGTACCTCCAACGCCACCATCTACGGCTAGGTACGTCTGTTGTAGAAACGCCACTAGCCGATTCCCTTCAAACAACTCGCCGCACAAAGACCCACGATCAATCTGGTAGACAATAGGACGTTCTTTAAACACGGATTGATCAAGCGGAGGTGACCCTTTTCCGTAGAGATCAAGAATCAAGGGGTGCAACTCTTTTGACTTATAGATGGATTCGAACTCTTGTTTAGATGCGTCCTTCAGATTGCTAACTGTGACGCTCACCGGAAGCCCGTCTTCGTAAAATAAAATGCAACGGTTAAAGTGCGGTACGATACTCTCTTGCAAATATCCCAACGTTGCTTCATCCCGTAGTGGCACAGTTGTTTGAGTTCTAGGACTGATTAGAACATGTGGTGCGAGTAGAAATTGGCATTCAAGAGTGAATTGAGGCTCCGTCTGGGATGCAAGCATCTTTGAGGTTAAAACTTTTTTCGACATTGCCTCCAAATCAACGGATGCCTTTGGCTCTTCATCAACCTGTTTGTACCACTTCATTGACTTTTGCCCTCCTCAACGATCTAAAATACACAGCACAAACAACCAAAGATATGTATATCACTTCAACCACGATTACCCAAGGTATTCCAACATCTACAATTTGATATTTTGAAGTGAACGTCATCGGGGTCGAGGCTATTAAAGACGAAATACGCCTTTTCGAAGTCGTTCAACCAGTAATGGGCATTGCCAAGTTTGTTATATGTATCACACAAGACTACGTCCTCAACGTTCTGCCGTATCTGTTGATTTTGCAGAAATGGAACTAGAAGCTCGACTACTTTCTCAAAAACACGAGCGGTTCGATAGCATTCTGCTCGACAGATTAACAATTCAATCCGCTGATGTTCCAATAGGTCTGCACGTTGCTCCAGCTCATCAATCAATTCGAGTGCGTGGGTATGGTCAGCCTTATCAATGTATACGCGAACCATATCAATCTGAAAGCTGACTTCCATCTGCTTCTCCTGCATCCCGATCAGTTCGCGAAGTGGAACACCGAGTTTGTCCGCCAACTTGCCCCACAATTCAGCAGACGGATATTTACGATCGCACTCGATTTGACTCACAACGGCGATTGAACAAATACCGTCAACCAGTTGAGCCTGAGAAACGCCTTTTTCGATTCGTATATGCTTAAATCGTTGCCCGATTGTGAACTTCGCATCCAGTAACAATTCTTCACACCTACCCCAGAATGATCTATGTATTCAAATAAACAATACTATTACAATAACAATTTGTACATGATTTTAATCCAAATACATACTCATTCATGATAATTCATCTTAAAATAAAAATACCGGAAGAATCAAGATAATTCTCCCGGTATCGGTATACATCGATTTTCTACAACGAGCGCCAGATCTGCAGAAATCTATACGATCCGTCACACGATCAAATCCGTGAGGCGGTTCGCGAAGGGGGCGTAAATAATTTACTCATAGGGGCTAGCGATTCGATTTTGTCTCTGAATTTTTTTGACGCTGTAGGTTCTTCCTTGTCTTTTCGAGAATCCAGATGAGGCCAAAGACGACAGCAGCACCGATAATTCTTGTGTACCAATTAGGCCCTATTGTGGTTGCAACTAGGTAAACAACTAAAGCAAAGATGACGGTGTACGCTGATGACCACTTTTTTTTGAACCACTTTTTCAACCGGTAGCACCTCCAATACAGCGTTTTATAAGAAACAAAGCCCGTCATGTTGACAGGCGTTGTTTCTTATTAGCAATTATCTGAGCGAAGAGTAAGCGAGCCCAGAGTCATAGTTATAAACATCTGTTGGGCTGGTGTAATTGGAGTATGCGTAATTCACTTGCAATTCATAGACTTCATTCCGACCCCAATAACTATCGTATGCGTAATAGGTTTTGAACATCTCATAAACATAGGGGTGACTATTCAAATACCCCCGAGCATTGCTGAGCCAGTCAGCCGCTACAGCAGATGCAAATTGACCATAAGGCGTTGCTCCCATTGTTCTAGCAATAGCAACACTTACTCCGTCGATTGCATAACGGATAATTTGATTCGTGACGGAGTTGTCATAAGTTTTATAACTCGGCCCTTCAATCGTGGTGCCCGGATTGTCTGGAGCAGGAATATAGTTAGGTGTCACCGAACCGCCGGAATTTCCCGTTGACAAGGAATCCACAACTTTTTCCAAAGATTCCTTGTCATTTTTGGATAAGGCATGGTTACTGTAGTGATGGATGTTTACTCCATTATGCTTCCATGTCGTCTCGTAGGTCTTGTTTTTTTGAGAATCCGCTTTTTCTGCTGCGAAAGTAGGGGGAGTGATAGCAACCATCATTGCAACAGCAGTAATGCCCATCACGGTATTCTTCATTGAACTTTACACCTCCAAGGTCGAATTTGTATTGCAAGAAAAAAATATCACGAACATTTTTCTATGTCAATTAACAAGACATACAATCTAAAATCTTTAAAAACACCCCGGATTCCACGATACTGACGAAGCCGGGGTTCTGAACTGGTTCGCTTGTAACGGGGCACCGTAATTGACTAGGAAAGACGTACTCGAATTCGAAGTCACCGTTCTCGGCCAACTGCTCCCGCAACAAACGAATCGTGCGGGATTTACGGCTTTTCGTCACCTCACCACGTACAGTGGACTGTTCAAACAGGGTATCAAGGCACAGAGCGTCAAGTTCATGAGCACTGCGAGTTTGTTTCTTTCGTTTACCAATCCGTTTGTCCAATACGAAAAAACGCCCCCATCCAATTTCTTGAATGATGAGCGTCTGCACACTACATGCGATTTGGTTGCATAGTAGATGGAAACAAGGGGTCAGAAACACTAGGCAGTGAAATGGCTACATTGAGCAACTCTGATTCGCTCAAATTACCTACCATCCAAACAAGCTGACCTTGGTCAAAATAGTAAAAGAGTGTTTGATTAGAGTCGCTCGTGATCTGCCACGCATCATTATCCTTGATTTTAAGCGCCTTTGCACCTTCTGGCTGTGTGAATGATTCGCGTGGATATTTACCAATGACCAGTGTTTTTATATCACTCGCGAATGTCCAAACTCTTCGAAATTCAGATCCTACTGTCATTTTCGTAACAGAAAACGTCTCCATCGGCAGTGCGATTCCCTCTTTTTGGCTCGTCGTTCGCTCGGGAGGACATGGTGAATCCGCAATAGCCGAGAAATTCCACTCTTGCCCCTGATGAGACAGGAATACAAAGTTATACCAGGGATAAGTACTATTGGGAACTTTAATCGTCACAATACTTTCATTTCCAAATGTTGCTTCCCAAAGTATGTCTTTTTTAGTTGGGGAGAGTTGCTCGTTCGTTGTATAAACCCATTGCAGTTGGCTCATTACTGACTCAACCGGTGTTTGCTTATCCTTGCTCAATGCTTGTTGGGTGCTGATCACTTTAATGGTTGATGCCGAGACTATTGTAGGTTTGGTTGTACAACCGGCTATATACCCACTAGCGACGGACAGAACAGCCAAACAAATCAATCTGTGCTGTTTTCGTGTCATCTCAATACAACTACATCACAAATCGAGTTCTACCCACAACTGTTTTGGTCCGTGGGGCGGTAACGGTGATGTAGGAACCGTTGCTTTCATTGCAAAATTGATTGACGTAGACGTAGTAGCCTGTGTATTGGTCACGGTTGACACCATACTCGTTCCAACCTTCATAGTTGTTCGATACGGTCATAGCGTACGATTCGCTCGTTGACCAAGCATAAGAAGCATTCGCTTGGAAGCCCAGTGAGTAGTTAATTGGCCCCCACCCGCCCCCAATGCTGCCGTTAACCGAGCCACCGATTGTACTTGTATTCGAGATTGTGGAAGTGAACGTTACATCTCTCCCTGTTTTGTTAATATAATGAGTACCTTCGCTCATCTTGTAGAATTGCATGGAAGAAATTTGCGATGGATTTTGGTACACCCATTCTGCAATGCATGCCCCCTGTGGACTTATCCCGAGTGCACGAGCAGGACTCGCATCCAAAGCGGTACTCATTATCGTGCTTGCTAGGGTGCAGGTTATTGCCAAAAGCGTTGTTTTCCTTTTATTCAATGAGAAGCAACTCCTTATAAGTACAATCTATACGGCAAGTAACATCATACCACCTTTATTAACTAATGTAAATAAATTTTATGTACATTTACCTACTCACAACAAAAACCACCCTCCGGTATCTCTACCAAAGGGTGGTGTTGCTGTTTGGTGCGATCAACAGGACTCGAACCTGTGACCCCCACCATGTCAAGGTGGTGCTCTACCAACTGAGCTATGACTGCGATCTATTGGCCGCGTGAAACCGCGTCACGTCAACGTTTGTCCTACGTCAGTCCGAAGGGTTCTCCTTCGTTCTTTCTATATAATAGCTCTAGCACCTCCACCCTGCAAGCATTTCGGAGCACCACCCTGTAAAAAATCTTTGGCCCAAAGGACTCCGTTTTACTATCATGTGAGGTTGCACCCTTCGGTCTCTGCGGTCTAGGCTAGAGGTAGACTACACACTTTATCGAAGCAAAAGACGCCCTAGTTCGTCACTAGAGCGTCCTTGTTCATCCGATAGCATTTTCCCCTTATTTCTTCCGCAACCAGAAGCTCCCCCAAGCGTCAGGCTGTTTATCAAACTCCTGTTCCTGCAATTTCGACAGAATGATGATTAACCGTTACGGTTCGCGGCCCATCAAACGCCATCGTGGTGCGTAGCTGACCATTCACATGAATGTGCAACACCTCGCCAACGAAGCAGGCTTCCACGGCTCCTCCGCTGGTCTGTGCCTCAATTTTCGACATTGTCTCACCTCCTTTCTGCCTATTCGCCCTTTTCTTTTGCATAAATTATGTAGCACTCGTTTGTCCGTCCTGCTCTGGATGCCTTCACAGCCCGTTCATGGTGTGCTTTCATGATTGCGTGAGGCTTGTTGATAGCTAGTATCTCGCAAACGAATTTACCGTTCACATAGATTTCGTACCACTTTTGATCCGTCCAAAAGATGACTGTCACAAAACAACGCCTCTTTGTCGTAACTGCTCCACGATGAAGTGATGGGTCTCGTCGAAAAGTTCCCACGCTATTTCCGGCTTCCCTACGTGCTTCAACAACACACAGAGCTGTCTTGCTGCAAGATCGAGATCGTGTAGTTGATGATGTCTCTTAAACAGGGTCACCGCCGTTTCCAACGCATGAATCGCCCTGTCGTATTCCCCTTTTTGGTGGTGTACACCTGCCAGTACGAAGTTGGCACGCCCAAGTAATTCGCTCTCTTTTTGACGCTTAGTCAACAAAGACAACGCCTTCAAGCAATAGTTGAGGCTCTCGTCTGCATCATCAAAGCTCAGATAGATTTCCGCTACGTCCAAATACAAAGTCGCTTCCCGTTGCACATCACTTTGGGTACAGATCGCGGCGAGACCCAACAAGACTCTAATCGAATCCTGCCAATTCTCAGCGTTTACCTGTTGTTTGATGAGGACTCTTTTCGCTTCCCGATAATCAGCGACCAGTCCAGCAGATTGCAAGGCCAGTATCGCCTTGTTCGCAAACTCAATCGTCATCTCAAAGTTGTTTTGATGGTGATAGACTTCGGACAACCGCTGGTAGATCAGACCGACATGTTCGAGATTATCGCTAAGTTGGTCATACACCCGCAATGCTTGTTGATAGCAAGCCTGGGACTCTTCGTACCGATGCAATCGCGAATTGAGGTCTGCTAGATGGACCAATATCTTGCCCTCAAGGAAGGGATCAGGACTTTGGTGTTTGGCATACACTTCCCTAGCACTCATGGCGGAACACAACGCCTCAAAGTAACGGCCCATACGTTCATACGTTTCGCTTAGACTCAGATTCGCGTTTACAAGTAGGTGAAAGTTCTCACGCCTCCCATTGTCGCTCGACAAGTCCTGCACCAAGTCCTCTAACAAGCTGACTGCATCGTCGTACCGCTGCGTCTCACTGTAACAGACGGCGAGATTCAGTTTGAGTTCATCCGGCGGGATTTCGTAGTGGAGCAGTTCCTCGTTGTGAAAGGACTCCAGTACGATCAGCGCGGGATTGTAATGCCCGACAGCCATTTGCGAAAGCGCGTGTTTGTAGCCGGACATCTGCATTTTACTGAACGTTAAACCTTGATAAAGATCGTCCACCGTCGTCCCTAACCGTGTTGCGATATGGGCGACGGTACGGTAACTCGGGAGACTGACACCGTTCTCAATCTGCGAAATCATCGAAGGGGTTACGATCCCTTCCGCAAGTTCACCCTGCGTCATGTTTTTCTCCAGTCGTAGCTCCTTGACACGCTGACCTAACGTGACCAACGCCTGTTTGCCTCTGTCTATTTTGTTGCCATCGTTTGTAGACATCGTAGTTACCCCCATCTTGCAAAATGAAAAAATCACCAGCATAAGGGAAGTCCCTTACAATGGTGATAGTAACTCAACACCTAAAAATAATGAACGAATACATCGTAAACCAAATACCATCTATATTAGCGTATAGTTCAAAAAGTATACGATTGCTACTTTGGATTATTCGAAGTAGTATTTTGCATGTAAGGAGCGAGTAATAATGCCGTCGCTTTGTTAGATTGCCTCGCTCCAAGTTAAAGATTTGCCCTTCGTGGGCGAAACGAAATGAACCCCGGTGCGCGAATATCAGACGGGCCAAAACTGGCCACTAATGAAAACGGTTTATGTTCAACCTTTTTTGTGGAAATTGACCTCCCGCTAAATTAGCATCAATCGTCTGTAGAACATGCACGTTTTTCGGGGTTCTTTCGTACCTTTTCACAAAAAAATGCTACCCCATTCAGGGCAGCATCGTGATATTAGTTCAGTATCGTAATAAGTTTAGGCTCTGGCCCAACGTCGATCGCTACTTTTGTAGAAGTGTTATTGGCATTGCTACTTATGATACCAGAAACAATCAATGAACATAACGCGAATACAGTAAGTGTCGCCAACACCTTTTTCAAATCTTCTTCCCCCTCGGACGTAATAACTCAAAAGCTTTTTTAGAGACCTCGAACGCGGTATCATTCATCCCTTTGTAATGATACGCCTCTGCTGACAGCTGCAGACTCACTGCACTCTCCGCATATAACCCCATCTTAGCACACATTTCACTCGATGTTTGTGAATCCAGAATACACTGATCATAATTTTTCTGTTGAAAATTATACAGGGCTCTAGCTCGGTAGAATTCCGCACAAAGATAGTCATCAAGTGCTTCCATCTGTTCCATGAAACCCTCTGCCTGCTTCAAATATTCCTCTGCCTTCGGAAGATCATCGTGGTCAATGCTGATCAAAGCCGATCTTGCAGTTGAGTAGGTACACATCCCCACATCTCCTAGCCGTTCGAAAACCTTTCTAGCATCGTCAATCTTGTGTAACGCAGAATGATAATCTTTTTGAGACTCTATGTAGTACGCGAAGTGCAGTTTGGCGACGTTAGCTTCCCTTTCAAGATTCAAGCCTTCGTATAGTGTACGGGCCCTTGATAAATACTCAACATTCCCAGTTGCCATTGCGAGGGCAAACAATGTATCCGCTACGTCAGTCATATCACACACTGATTCGAAAAATTCTTTTGCTTCCCTAAGATATCGTTGAGCATCATTCTTATAATCCAGTTGATTACAGGTTAAACCCAAATTGTATGCAACTCTTGCGGCTACAACACTGTATTCAGGAAGCCTCTTGCTAATGCGGTATCCTTGCTCAAACGCCGAATATGCCTTCTCAAAATCACGCATTTTGAAAAAGGCATTTCCTAGTTTATTGTACGTGTCACATAGCTTTTGGTCATCAATCGCCTGTTGTGCCTGCTGTTGATCCAAAAATGGCAACAGTACATCTAAAGATGCTTCATATTTTCCATCTCTAATCAGACATTCGGCGTGGCACACCAACAACTCAGTCCGTTGGTGCTCAAGTAAGTCTCTACGCTGATCCATTTCTACTATGAGAGCCACAGCATGAGCATAATCCGCCTTCTCTATGTACACACGAATCATTTCGATCTGGAAACTTGCCTCCATTTGCTTCTCTTGCATACCCATGATCTCACGAAGTGGAACACCAAGTTTGTCCGCCAATTTCCCCCACAATTCAGCAGAAGGATATTTGCGATCACACTCGATTTGACTTACGACCGCGATTGAGCAAATGCCGTCAACCAGTTGAGCCTGAGAGAGACCTTTTTCCGTGCGTATATGCTTAAATCGCTGACCGATTGTCATAGACGGATCAAGTAACAAGATGGCACACCTACCCCAATATGATTATATTTTGCATAAATTATCTTACCAGATGAGTAACATGATGTACATACTTTTAAAACAGACCGATACTAATTCACAGTAAGCAAGCCCCCCATGAACAATAAAAAACACGCCGAATGGTCAGCGTGCTTGAATGTCACTTTTTGTCCGTTTTTTAGAACTCTCTTAGTTTGGAAAACCTTGTAACGGCGTGGACTCACGGCATCTTTATGCTTATCTGTATGACATAGGTCGGACATGCAGGGGCTTTAGTCATTAAGCGGGTCAATTATCACGGTATGAGGGACAGTGGTGTTTACTTTTGTCAAATGAACGTGCTCCTCCGATAAGTCCCAGCCTTTTGCCTTAAAATCCTTCACAACTTGCTTCTTTGCCTCCTTTTCAGAATTTGCAACAACTACGCATCCCATTTCAATAGAGATTTTGTTCAAACTTTGACAGATAAAAACCTCCAACGATGATCCCTCCTCTAGATACTCTTAACAACTGATATATTATGCCCTATCTAATATGGTTTCCATTCATTCTTCATAGGTCAATTTTTTGTTGACATGGGAGATCCTTCAATTATGTCTGAGACCCGTTATCTTACTGCCTCTATCGCCTTTTTGAGATCGTTTCTGGACGGCGTGACGTACCTCATTGTGGTCTGTATATTGTCGTGACCCATTAGCTCCTTGACCTCGTTCAGAGGCCGCCCAGCGTCCAACAGACGCTTCCCGAACGTGTGACGAAGCGAGTGACAGGAATGTTGGCCGTCCATCTTCTTTCCGTCTGCGTCACGTTCCAGAAGGCCGCACCGCTCCATGTACGTGTCCATCATATGCTCGATGGCCCGCGTTGTCATCTTGCCGGATCGTTCCGTTACAAGTAGGAATTCGCTCTCTTGGTGAGCCGGCTTTTTGCTGGCGTTCCTGAACGGCAACCATGCCTTTAACGTCCTCTTCAAATCCTGGTGCATCGGAACGACACGGAACTTCCCGCCCTTGCCATCCATGACGGTTACGGTTTCGCGCCGGAAATCTACGTGCGTTAGCTTTAAGTCGCTGACCTCCTCGACCCGCAGCCCTGCCCGAAACATCGTGTAGAAGATCGCCCGATCTCTTGCCGCCTTGAATTCGTTCTTCTCCGTGTCCAACGCGTATGTGAGTCGGTTGATTTCTTGGTCGGTCATCCATTTTGGGCCCGTGACCTGTTGAACACGTTTCATGCGTACCTTGCTGGCTGGATCGGTAGGAATGTGATTCTTGTCGACGGCCCAGCTAAAGAACGTCTTGAGCGTCGCCAACGCCTTGTTGATCGTAGCTGGCTTTTGGTCGAGGGTATTCATCATATAGGAACGTTAGTCCTGAATCATGATCGTCGTGACGCCCTCCGGCTCAAACGCATCCCCTACACTCTGCTCGTACCAAGTGACGAACTTGTTGAGCGCGGTGACGTATGTACTGATCGTCTTGTCCGCCTTGTCCTCGTCTTTCAACCATGTCGCAAACTGCTGTAGATAGTTCGTCATGTTCCGCACCTCTTGTTCCGTCGTGTTCTGCGACGTATTTCCGAGGTCATTCTAACGTATTCTCCGACGAGAAGTCAAGGTTTTTCGTCATTATTCGTCGTAGAATATCAGTTCTGCGATGAATATAACCCACCCTCTAATCTCGAATAAAAACAAAGTCAAAAGATCATACTTAGACTGATTATCATGTTCGACATGAAAGAAGGTGAGTCACCTCCAATGCAGAATCACAATGTTTCACGTTGCCCAAATTGCTCTAGACAAAATTTCACCGTGTCCGAGGACCCAAATCCTTACCACTCTCTTCCTACTGCGAACGTAGGGCCAACTGGATTCAACACAAACTTGGATCAGGTAATGCCACTCAGAGCTTACATCTGCAATCAATGCAGCTATGTAATGCTCTTCATTCAAAAAATCTAGGCCTAGATTGACGCCACCCCAAAAGGGTGGTTTTTACTTTTTCCGTACCATTACCTCCCGATAGCCACTCCCTTGCAAGAATAGACCACGGTGTTCTGTACGCCCCCCGCCCGACGATAGACGAACGTTTGAGGGATTTCGGAAGTTCAATAAAATGGGCCGGACTCCCTCGCTAGAATAACACCTTGTCGCAGATAGCAAATTCTCATAAAAATTTTTGCGAGTTCTCCAGAACTTCGAGACGCGACGATTCACTGGAAGGGTCTAGCGCCACCGGAAGTGGACTGCCGATGGTCAATACATAACGTCGTTCAATCGCCGAAAAAGCCAATTGCTACTAATTCTCCAGCATAAACAATGCACTTGCAGACATGCTACTCGTATAACCATGACCAAACGTGCAGGCGGTGAAGTGAATGAGCCGGGCTAAGGATATGCTCGCGGAAGAGGATGCTCGCCGCAAGAAAAAAAAGAAGAATAATTTGAGCGGAAGTGTGCAATACAGCAACAAAACCTCGTATTACAACTATACAAACGCTGGGGCTACATATAGACAAGGTACTATACCAAACAATAAGCAACTAACCAAACCTGTACTAGCTAAACCCTTGACTGCTGCCGATTGGAAGCAGGATTTGGGGTGGGAGATTCGCCGTGAAGCACAGCTAAGACGCTTTGAGACCTGGCCTCGTCATCGGCAGCGATGGGCGCTGAGTATTGAAGATGCAGTCTCAGATTTCAAAGACGCGTGGGCGGAGTTTTTGGATAGTCTTGACGAGGACATCGAAGTAATCGTAACGACCCACAACGAGTATTGTAAAGCGTTCGATGCAGTGTGGCGGCGCTTATGCTCTTTCCCAAAAGAAACTCCCCGCAAAATCGAACTCGTACAGCGCCAATGGGCTGGCTTGGAGGGACTTAAGCTTAAGAAGGTTGGATATCTTCACTATCTGGCGTTGTGGTGGAGCGCATCAACTGGATTACCTGTCGAGGATTTCGTTGGATTGTTCGCGGAACTGACTTACACGTTGGCCTCGGAAGGATACATCTTCAGCTCTGGTTTCTACTTCATCGAAACGTTGTCCATGATCCTAAAAAGCAAGGCAATGGACATGTACCGCGCTGAGAAAACGACCGACAAACGAAAGGCCAACTACGGGACGGTGTCCCTTGACACTCTTGACGCAAACGGTTTGCCGCTCCACAAAGTTCTTTCATCGCCCGGTGCCGATCCACTGACACATTGGGACAGGACTTCCTATACGATACGCGTCTGTCTCTGGAGGAGCGCAAGGTGGCTCAATTGATGGTTGCGGGTGAGAGCTATACGGAGATCGCGCAGGAACTCGGCTACAAGCATCATGAACAGGTGCGCCGTATCCACAAGCGTTTGAAAAAACTCTTCGCTGAGGACTGGACGCTCTAACGATTTATCGTCAGCTAGCTCCTTCCGTCTTCGTACCACTCGAAGCGGACTACGGGTTAATGCCGGCACGATGTTATTTCGCATCAGCCACCGGAAGCTCAGCGTACTCAGTGAATTTTCTGCCAATAGCGCTAGACTTCCGGTGGTAGATGCCTCGAACCCTTGATACTGCGTTCAGCCAGCGGATGTCTACTTCCGGTGGTCAGACACCGCCAGTCCTTAATTACATCGACTGTCAGCGACGGTAGATTTACGGTTGACTCGTCAGCAATCCGTACAAGTTCGCCAATGATCCACCTTGGTTCGACGAGTGAGATACTCCTCAGCTTCGTGTTCTTAGATGATAAATACCCTCCAACCAATAACCCCCTGCCAATCATCGGCAAGGGGTTTTGATTACATAGCAATCCTCTGTTGCTTAACCTCGATTTTTCGCTCTTTGTTCAATTTCCCTCGAACGGCGTTGATCGGAGAAAATTGTTCATGCTGCTTCTTTAAGGATTGCTTAGAAAGGTGGGTGTATCGTAAAACCATTCGAAGGTCACTGTGACCAAGCATCATCTGCAAATGGCGTACATCCCCTCCGTTCTCCAAGAACATCGTGGCCCCAGTGTGTCGGAATAAGTGCGGGTGTACCCGTTTCTTGATACCGGCTTCCTCCGAATACTCACGGAGACGGTGTCTGAACTGGTTGGCTTGGAGTGGATCGCCATAATTCGCTAGGAAGACGTATTCGGAAACAAACTCTTGGTTCTCGGCCAACAGTTCACGCAACAACCGAACTGTGTAGTTATTCAACGGAACCATTCGGGACTTACGGCTTTTGGCTACCTCGCCCCGCACCGTCACCATCCCCGAATCGAGATCAACGTCCGTCACTTTCAACGATAGGGCTTCGTTGATTCGCAGGAACGTGTCCAGCAGAAAGTTCATGAGAACGTAATCACGAAAATCGCTGAACCGCTTTTGATCCGGCATAGCGAACAACCGCCGCATTTCCTCGACCGTAAGAACAATAACCTCGTTCTCGTCTTCCTCTACAGATTCAATCGGCTTGATCGGATCTTCAGCGATGATCTTCTCCTTCTTCAGAAATCCGAAGAGTACTCGTAATGTTTTCAGTCGGGTGTTGACCGTCACAGGGGACAACCCAACAGTCTGCACCTTCGGTGCGTACTTGCTCCCCTTGAACTGAACCTTCTCATGCAACATCCACACGATATACTCGCGTAAAAGCTCCGTAGTGACGTTCTGGAAGGCTTTTGATTGGCCCCGCTCAGTCAAGTAACCCAGAAAGAAATTATAGTTCTCGCGGTATTGTGCGAGGGTTCGCGGCGCTCGATTCTCCGATGCCTTCGCCAACATGAACTGCTCGAACAAAACGTCTAAGGATACGTCAAGTGCTGCCGTGGTTGCTACGACCCGAGTTTGTATCGTTTTCTTACCTACACGTCTATCCATAACAAAAAACGCTCCCTCATCGTTTGATTACGAAGAAGAAGCGTTTCGGATTGCCGTATGTGGAGCCGATGTAGGAGCACTACCCTGATGGAATTAGGAGCGCCACCCTGCTCCAATTTGTCACATCATTTGTCCTACGTCAGTCCACTGAAAACATTGATATATCACGGTTTTAAAGGTGTGGTGCGATCAACAGGACTCGAACCTGTGACCCCCACCATGTCAAGGTGGTGCTCTACCAACTGAGCTATGACCGCAAAAAGTGGCGGAGCTGACGGGATTCGAACCCGCGGTCTTCCGCGTGACAGGCGGACATGTTAGGCCACTACACCACAGCTCCATGTGGTTGCGGGGACAGGACTTGAACCTGTGACCTTCGGGTTATGAGCCCGACGAGCTGCCAACTGCTCCACCCCGCGACGGAAAGGATTCCGGAGTGTCGACGTTGCGGCATGGACGCCGCGGTCTTAGTCGACCTTCCTTTGTTTTTAGTGAAAATGGTGGAGGCTGACGGGATCGAACCGCCGACCCTCTGCTTGTAAGGCAGATGCTCTCCCAGCTGAGCTAAGCCTCCGAAAACGTGGTGACCCGTACGGGATTCGAACCCGTGAATGTCGCCTTGAAAGGGCGATGAGTTAAGCCGCTTCTCCAACGGGCCCTAGATGGCTCCCCGAGCAAGACTCGAACTTGCGACCATCCGATTAACAGTCGGGCGCTCTACCAACTGAGCTATCGAGGAACAATGGTGGAGAGTAGCGGATTCGAACCGCTGACCCCCTGCTTGCAAGGCAGGTGCTCTACCAACTGAGCTAACCCCCCGTTAAAACTGGTGAGCCATGAAGGACTTGAACCTTCGACACCCTGATTAAAAGTCAGGTGCTCTACCAACTGAGCTAATGGCTCGTGCTCACAGGACTTATCTTACCACGGCCCCCATCCGCGATCAAAACGCAAAGTCAAACAAACTCCTACAAATACCTCGCATTCTCCCCATCAGCTCCAACAACCTTGTTCATTCCCTCTTTTCCTCATCGATCATGCTGGTTCTGTCAGTAGCATCTAAGCGACTTTTTTCAGTGAAATGACGACTGCGACTACTTCGCTTTCATAAGGGTTTCCTCCACCTCTGTTTTATCATGACCACTCAACTGTTTCTGCAAGAAAAACAAGTCCTCTTGCATCAGACGGGCTGGGTCAACTGTTCCTTCATTCTGCCCCGCCCAGCAAGCATTTTAGAGCACTACCCCTTAGATTATCTATTGTAACATAGACAAAACTCTATATAACTATTGTAAACTTAATTATACCGAGTTATCATTGTGTTGATTTTCCATAAAGGAGGCCACAAAATTGAACAGAAAAATTGTAATACTATCTACAATCGTTTCTTTAGCTGTTGCCGGTGGTTTGTACTTCGGCGTAACCAAATCCGAAGCATCTGCTACCCCTGAGCAAGAAGCCAAAAAAGCTGTAATCCACTACCTTGACGCTCTGAAATCTGGTAATGTCGACGAAATCATGAAGTACACAAACGATACTCGTTTCAAGGACGAGGCTTCCCAACGCAAGGTTTACACGAACCTCGCGAAAAACGAACGTGTAAAAAAGGCGGAGATCATCTCGTTTGAAAAAGTAGATGACACCCACATGAACGTAGAACTCAAGTCAACCACTGACAAGGAAGAATTACCCCAGCAAACCTTACCCGTGGAGTTCCTTAACGGTCAGTGGAAGATCGTGATCGGAAACAACTAACAATCCCAAAGTAGAGGAGGGTCTGTATGAAATCGCTTCGTTTCATGATTGCGTCGACATTTATTGTTGGAGCTCTGTCTTTCGGGAGTGTTGCTGCGTTTGCTTCTCCGGGCCTTGGCTACTACTCGTTCGGCCCAGGATTCGGGTCGGGGTCGTTTACGACTCCTGTCGATTCCCCTGTCTTCACCGTAACAAATAGCAGCAAGGTATGTACGATCAATGGTTGGCAGGATTCGGGTACCAATGTGGCACCTGCAAATATCGACTACTCCATCTACCAATACCATTGGTACAGCAATACACTGAAGGGGATGAAAAACTTTAGTCAGAATTACCCCAAAGTAGGAAGCTGGTATTCCTTCACGTTTACGAACATCGACCCGAGCAATGATTACTTCATTCGCATGACTCCCCATAACTCTGCAGGTATGAGTGGAGCAGGGAACGCCTACGACGGTTACTAAGACACAATAAAACAAGAGCACCCCTATATCGTCGTTGAACGATGAAGGGGTGCTCTTGTATATGAATCGCATGATGAAGCCTCTGGTGCGATCAACAGGACTCGAACCTGTGACCCCCACCATGTCAAGGTGGTGCTCTACCAACTGAGCTATGACCGCATATGGGATTGTGCATGTGAAGATGGTGCGATCAACAGGACTCGAACCTGTGACCCCCACCATGTCAAGGTGGTGCTCTACCAACTGAGCTATGACCGCATATGAGATTGTGCAAGTGAAGTGGTGCGATCAACAGGACTCGAACCTGTGACCCCCACCATGTCAAGGTGGTGCTCTACCAACTGAGCTATGACCGCGTGTATTGTAGTAGGAAGTGTCGTGGTGACAGAGACAAATATACAGGATTCGACGGGAAATCTCAAGAGGTACGGACAAGCAAAACGGGACAAATTCGATTCTTATCTGAAATTTCCCCGCTCATGCTTGTCCGCACTGCTTTTTTCTACCCAACAAGTAACCCGATCACCAGCCCGCCGATCGCCCCCATGCCGATGATCGGAGCCCACGACTTGGTGATGATCGCATCTGGCAGCGAAAGCAACAATCCGACGAGGATGCCCTTGCCCCAACCGGGCAGGCCGAGCTCGATCGTGGCGATGACCAACCCGATCGCAAAGCGGTTGATGAACGATCCGATCATGGCGGCACGCTTGTCTGAGAACTGCAACGGGATCATGACGAGGACGGAGATGATGCCAAAAACAAGACCGGCAATGAGACCGGAAGCAACGGGATTCATGTTGTACTTCTCCTTTGTGAAATAAGAATCAGTATAACATAGGTGGATTTTTTTGTCTTTTGGAGCGAGGGGTTACGAAAAAAAGCCAGCATTCAAGTTCTTGAATGCTGGCTTTTTGGCTACCTTAAAACGGATGGTAGATCGAGTACGCGAAGTGATACAACGTGTCAACATACGTTTCGCTGGAGTTCGAGAGGCTGGACGCAACGCCCATGCCGATCACATCGAAATAGTGTGTGCTGGCAGAGGCATAGTAGGAGTAGTCCCCAGCACCCGGGTTCAAGCTCGGGATGTTCAGCGAGTAGGTTCCGCTCGCCGTCGTCGTGCCGCTCACCGACTGTTTACCCAAGCGCTCATTGAGCAGCAGGGTTACCGGTGCGTTGGCAATCGGTTGGCCGTCTTGGTCCTTCAAGGTGCCGGAGACGGTGATCCAGCCTATAATCCGCCACTTGTAGCCCCAGCCGTAGTTGATGTACCCGATGTAGCTAGGATCAGAAGTAACCGTGGTCACGGCGATCGAGGTCGCTTGACGGCTGACTTGCAGGTGGTAGTTGGCGGACTAGGAGTTCGCCACTTCAAACAGGTACGGGTTGGTCGCGTCGAAACCTTGTACGGAGTTGACGCAGAGGAAGTAGTACCCCGGTTGTGCAACCAAGCCGACTTGGTCGTCCGATCCTGCGCCAAATGCGGAGACTTGTTCATTCTCCAGTGCGCCCGTTGTGTCGTTCATGTGGAACAGGTGCAGGTCGTAGTTGACGTTCGCAGTTTGCATCGCAGGGAGCAGAGCGGTCAGCTTGCTGGCATCCGGGGCGTAGACGTACTGCCCTTGCGCAGACATGGTGTTCTGGTAGAGGGTGTTGAGGTCGATGTAGATCGCGCTGTTCGGGGTATGGTTGCCGTAATCAGCAGCCGTGATGCCTTGGGAGGCCGTGGAAGGCGTTTTCGCTTTGTCTTTGGCAAGTTTGGTTTTGAAGTGCGACAAGTCGACAGCCTGCAAGTCTTTTGCATCCGCCGATTTGCCCGCTTTGAGCGTCACGCCCGCGCCTTGAACCTGGTTGATGTGGCCGCTTGCTTCTTGCACAGGGTTGTCCGCTGCGTAGGCTGCAGTCGGCAACGTCAAGGTCGATGCGAGCAACAGAGCTGCGGCGGGTTGGAGCCATTTCGATATTATCTATGGAAAATAATACAAAAGACCTGTTTGGAGGAGTTCCAACAGGTCTACTTTGCAGGAAGAATAGAATGAAAAAAAACACCCTTCGGCAATGTTACCGAAGGGTGTTTGATGTGGTGCGATCAACAGGACTCGAACCTGTGACCCCCACCATGTCAAGGTGGTGCTCTACCAACTGAGCTATGACCGCGTATGAAATTGGAGGTGGCACCCGGATTTGAACCGGGGATCAAGGTTTTGCAGACCTACGCCTTACCACTTGGCTATGCCACCAAAATATGGAGCGGAAGATGGGATTCGAACCCACGACCCTCGCCTTGGCAAGGCGATGCTCTACCCCTGAGCCACTTCCGCGTATAAGTTTTTGTAAAGATGGTGGCTCGGGACGGAATCGAACCGCCGACACGTAGATTTTCAGTCTACTGCTCTACCAACTGAGCTACCGAGCCATATTGAATTTAAAAATAGTGGCGGAGCTGACGGGATTCGAACCCGCGGTCTTCCGCGTGACAGGCGGACATGTTAGGCCACTACACCACAGCTCCGTATAAGTTATGCAAGCGACTCAGATAATGTACCACAATCAGTACCCTGAAGTCAAGAAAGAAATTGGTGGAGAATAGGGGACTTGAACCCCTGACCCCTGCGCTGCCAGCGCAGTGCTCTACCACTGAGCTAATTCCCCACAGTGTGAAGCGAGTGAAAACTTGTCGTTGTTGGCGACAGAAGTTATCTTAACATGATCGCAACAGAATGGCAATACCCTCTTTTCGTAAAAAAAAGAGAAACTCTCCTGCGAGAGTTTCTCCTGTCCTACCGCGTGCCGCCAGTCGGGGCTTCTACCGTCTGTTCTTCCACGCGTAGTTTGCCTAAACCCCTTGCGAATTGCACCGTCTCCTGCTTGTTGGCACGCAGGCCACGGGCGATGTAATCAGCGGCGACCTTCGGGTCGATCCGATCCCCACACGTGTACACATCGATGCTGGCATAGCCGTGCTCTGGGAAACTGTGAATCGTCAGGTGTGACTCCGAGATGACCACGACACCACTGACTCCGAGCGGCGTGAATTTGTGAAACACGACTTCGCGCACTTCTGCGCCGGATTCGATCGCAGCGTTGACCATGATCTTTTCCACTTGTTCGATGTCGTTGAGCAGTTTGGGATCACATTCCCACAGCTCTGCCACGACATGACGTCCCATCGTATCCATTGCGTCCACTCCTTTCGGGAGGGTTCAGCTCTAGGCCTGCTCCACTCCTTGAAAGACTCGTACATAGCTTTTCCCAGAACGCATCTCCACGATGTAACTAGTATCTCCCGTATTCGCCAGATGTTGGTTGTGCGTAACCATGATGATCTGGCGTCCAAATGCCGTGGAGAGCTGCTTGAGAAACTCGGCCACGGGGCGGCTGTACTCCTCGGAGACATGCTTGCCCGGCTCGTCGAGGATCATCGGGCCATCCAGCGCCGGTCGGTTCGCTTGCAACAGCGCCGCACGCAACGCCAGCGAGATCACATCGACCACACCACCCCCCCGGGCGTCCTGTGGACGTGTCTGCACGGGAATCTCACCGCCATAGGTCGAGACCACCAGGAACTCGCCCTCGGCTCTCCCGCGCACTTCCTCGATCTGCACGCGAAACTCCATGTCGTCATTGCCGAAAATAAACTGCAACGCATTGGTGACCATCGTCTCGATCTGACGACGCGCCTGTTCACGGGCAAACGCCGAGGATTCCTGCAGGAGAATTTTCACCTGCTGGAGCTTGTCGATCTCTCCGCGCTTCGATTCCAGACGGTCGAGGATCTGCGCTTGCTTGCGCAGCACCGCATCCTGTTCCCCGAGCCGGCGGTTGTAGCGGGCCCGCAATTCGGTCAAGGCCATGTCGAGGTTGGCAAGATCAGGCCAAGCGGGACGATCCTGTGCACCAGCAGCCCCATTCGACTTGTGCTCACTCATCCCTTGATCAGATCCCACGGGATCATCCCTTCGACTTCCTCTGCAAGTTGGCCGATCTCAATTTCCAGCTTCTCAATTTCCAGCTCCAGCGCGTCCGGGTCGACACCCTCGGCGCGGATCTGTTCGAGAATTTCCTCCTGTTGCTTCATCAATGCATCCTTGCGCAGTTCTGCCTTGTAGCGCATGTCCTTCGCCTTGGCGAGACCGTCCTTCAACGTCGCGAGTTTGTTCTCCATCATCGTGCTCATTCGGATACCCCTCCTCTAAATTCCTCCACCAGTCGCTCGGTGGTATGCTCATCAATCGGGGTGAAGCAGACCGGGCATGAACCCGATTCCTTCAGCGCCGCCGTGTATTGTTCGATCATGTCGCGCAATTCGTGCTCGTTATTGGCAAGGTAGGCGTCCGCTTTGTGCAAGCGGTCGATGACATCCACGATCTGCGCCTGCCACTCGTGCAGGCGTTTTTGCCGATCGCTGAGCATCGCCAGTTCCTCGACTTTGAATTCGACGTGTTGCGTTTTTTGCAACCGTTCGAGGATGTGGGTCAGCGCGTGCATCTGCCTGTCGATCTCGCGCTTTTTCCCGAGCAATTCATGTAGCAAAAGCGACTTCGTCCGCGTCGCAGCGAGTCGTTCCACCCGCACCTCGGCATCTGCTACCTGTGCCGTTCGTCGGAGCACGATGTCGATCTTGCTGAGCACCTGCCCCGTCTCACCGTGTTTGCGGGACATGTCGCGCAAACGGGTCAGACGCTGTCCCGACTGCTCAATCCGCCCGACTCGCTGCTCGGCCTCCACGAGTTGCGCCGTGCGGTCGAGGACCGCATCGACGCGACTTTTTTGCATCGCGGTGCTCTCCCGGTCGGCGGCGAGCTTGCTCAAGCGACGATACGCCGCCAAGCGTTGCTCCTGCCGTTCGACTTGAACATGCGCTTGTGGCAACTGTTCCGTCACGCGCAGGATGTGGTCGGTCTCGGTGAGCGCTTGGCGCACCTGTGTCCACTTGTTGCGGGTCTGGTTCAGGCGCAAGGCCTTGCTCTGCACCGCCCCTGCCTGTTCGAGACGCAAGGCAGCGCGTTCGATGTGTTGCGTTTGCTCCAATACGTGTACCGTCGAGGACAGTTCGCCTCTGATCCGCGTGTGCTGTTCGCGCAGACGGCGCAAATTTTCCAGACGCGCGCCCAATTGCTTCAGGCGGGCTTGACGCTCCTCGAGCATGATCAGGATGTTCTCCATATAGGCGAGGTCGGAGAACTGTAGCAGTTCCTGCTCGACTTCGGCCAATTGCTCACGGTATTGCTTCTCCTCCGAATTCAAACGCGTCAAGTCGCGGCTGGTATCGCGAGAGGCGGCGTCGATGATGTGGACACCGTTCAGTCGACCGATCGCCTTGGCCTTGATCGACCCCGTTTCGGAGAGCAGAAAAGGCGGCTCCAACTGGGTCCCCAGATGCAGAACCGTCTCTGTGTCCTCATCGAGCATGATCTTGGCGACACCCGTGATGTCGCTGACTTCCTTGGGCACGGAATTGCCGAAGCCTTCATAGATTTGTTCCTCGCCGCTGGCATCGACGACGATGTAGCGGTTTTTCGACGGTGTGCGTTCCCGCGTGACGCGAGAGCCGTCGACCAATTCGATGGAGACGCGGCATTGCGAAGCACCGACCCGGATGAAGTCGGAACCGCGCGGTTCGTTGAACAGCAACCAGCGCAGCGCACGGATCACCGCCGACTTGCCGTGGTCGGAGGCGCCGACGATCACGTTCAACCCATCGTCAAATGCCATCTCCGTCAATTCATGCGATTGGAAATTTTCTATGCGCAGAGTTCGTATCGTTTTCTGGCTCATCGCTTGTTCTCCCCGATCGTCAGGCGTTCCTGTGCCGAGGCGATGCGGTTCATCGCTTCCTCGCGCACGTCGCCCGGCAACCCTTCACGTCCAGCGATCTCGTCGATGATCGCGCCGATGTCGATCACTTTGTAGTCGCCAGCCGCCTTGATGCCTTGGACAAAATCGGCAAGCCGCTGCGCGGCAAATGCCGCCTCCTCTGTCTGACTGCGGTCGAGGCATTCGTCACCAGGGCGGGCCGTCTTGAGCCGAATTTTTTTGATCTCCAACTTGCCGCTGGTGAAATCGAGGATCAGCACTTGCGGTCGACGGTTGGCATCGGTGGGATGGTTCGAGAGCCGGACGAAGCCACCTGGGTTGTAGAAGATCTTGCCGTCATGCTTCACTTCCGGCCAGCCGAGGTGGTTGTGCCCGCAGAGCGTCAGGTCGGCGGCCGTGTCGAGGATCTGATCTACCCGCGTATGCGCCACTCCGTCCATGAAGGCGCGATCCATCAGCATCCCGTGTACCAGATGAATGCCAAAATCCGCCTCCACCGTGTCCACGCAATAATCGAGGCGCGGATCGCGGCGGTCGAGATCGTAGTGGTAATGCTGGCCGGTCACTTGGACTTTGGTGCCCGCATGATCGAGAAACAACGGCTTGCCCGGATGGATCAAACGGAACAGACCGATGCGGTCGAGAAATCCGAGCATCGTGCGCGGCAGGGTGTCCGGGTTATGACCGAACACATCATGGTTGCCGGCAATCCCGTAGATCGGCACGCCTGCCTCGCCCATGATCTGTACAAAATCGCCGCAGACAGCAAGCGAAGGGCTCGGAATATCAAAAAGATCGCCACCGTGCAGGATCGCCTGAACCCCTTCGCGCTTGGCAATCTCATTCACTTCACGAAATTTGGCTTTTAATGTAGCAACAAAATCATCCGTGCGGTTCTGTGGAGAACTGGCGCGGATGTGCGTATCGGTTAAAAACAAGAGCTTCATGGGAACGCTCGTCCCCCTTCTCTGTTTGGTTATTATGTAGACTTCAAGGAGCGGCGGGGCAATTCCTTCTTGTAATGTATGGAATGTAAAAAAGACGAGGCCTGAGCCTCGTCTTAGGAAAAACGCTCGATCAACCGATTCACCGTCGCGGTATACGCATCGAGATAATCTTGGGTCAAAGTCTGCGCAAGTTTTGGCGACAGGTGTTGCACATGCGGTTGGAAATCCCGGAGCGTGACGTAGAGCACGCCCTCGCGAGTCGTGACCATGCCCCAGACGCGGGTTTGGCTCTGCACGCGGCCTCGGGCGCTGGTGAAGCGGGAGATCGACGAGTGTTCGCCAACCGAGCCAAGGTTCGAGAATACTTCGTCCGCTTGGATACGACTCTGGAACGGGCGCAACTGCTCCGAGGCCCACACGCTGAGCGGACGCAGAAACGGCGGCGTCCAGACCAACAATTGTCCGGCATGGGTTGCAAAACTCTTGCCGTTCCGTGCGGAGGCGATTTTTTGTTGCAACCTCGCGCTGAGCGCGGCCAGTTCCTCGCGTCCGTCACTTTGGATCGTCATCGGGTACAGCCGCAGTCGCGGGTCCCTTTTGAACACGTCCACGAGGATCATCAAGGACGGCGGCTTGCGTCGCTCCTGCTCCCAGCTCTTGCAGATCTGCGCCGCCCACTTCTCACCCGCTTGTTCCAGCACTGCCAACGCGCGGGCGCTCGGTTTGTATTCGCGGGCGTGTACGAATCGCGCCCAGATCAGGAAGTCGTTGACCGTCACTTTTATACCTTGCGCCGCCAGTCGCTTGCGAAGTTCCTGCATCGCCTGCAAGCGAATCCCCGTCGCCTCGGCGGTGACTTCCGATGAACGCGTGGGCACAGGGAAATTGGAACCGCTCTCTAAGCGCAGGGACTTGAGCGGAGTCGTTGCTGGGACTGGGGCTGTGCGTTCCACCTGCGTGGCAACCTCGGTCAGCACATCGACAATTCGCTTCGCCCACACGCCATCGAACATGACATGGGAAATATCAAACACGATGCTCGATTCTGTGCGGAACAGCACGAGCGGGTGATCGTTCCCGCCACGGCGACCGTTGCGGATGTCGCGCAGGCGTTGTTTGGAAGCCTGTAGGCTCCAGTTGAGGAGGATCGGTGCGGAACGGAGGGCTTTTAGTCCCTCTAGCGTCTGCGCAGGAAGTTGCTCGCGGAGACTTTTTTGCAAGCGACGCGGTGTTTGACCGAGAACGGCCTCCACCGTTCCTCCCCCCGCCTCGGTTGGCCCCGCAAGGATCGAGGTGGCGTATGCATCCAGTTCCTGTAGCGTAGTTGATGCGCTCACAGGGATCAGGTAGTACCATCCGCTGTGAAAAACCGCCAGATTCACTTCTTGCAGCGGGATCGCAACACGGCGGTCGAAAAAACGACCCGGTTCCAGCCAGCGCAGCATGCTGAGTTGTTCGAGCACAGGCTCTACCAGAGCCTTTTTCCCAGCGCCACTTTCCGCCCACGCTTGGGCCAATAGCGCATCATGCCCAAAAATCAGTTGGACGGTCGCGTACAACCAAGCGGTCAAATCATCTGTGTTGGCACAGCGAACTTCTAAATTGAAGCGGGCTTCGTCATCCCGCAGCACGGTTTCCACAAATTTATGCCACATCATGAACATGCAACACCTTCCAACCAGAACCCGGGATTCCCGGCTTCATCCTGCACATACCACGTGTCGCCCACCTGTGCAATCGTCGTACAGCGCAGGTTCTCTTGCAGGAACCCAAGTCGGCGGACGGTGAGGCGATCGGCTTGTCGAGTCGAGGCAGCGCGGAAGATATTCTCCAGATGGGCGCTGGGCAATCGCATGGTCGGCACATGCGGGACCGACCAGATCTGCCCTGACGAGCAGGCGGGAACGTGTCCGACCGACGCGTGCCAACGCGCGATGGCAAAAACGCCTCCGCGCCACACCAGTGGCGACTCCGGCGTATCCGGTAAGTCCGGTGCGTTCGACGTGAACGGCAAGTCCCTTTGCACAGGTACAGGTACAGGCACAGGTACAGCCTCGGCACGGTGGACGAGTTGACAGCGGGCTACGAGCTGACTCCCTCTCGACAGCGTGACGGTGACGACCCAGGCGTCGCCATCCCAATGGCCGACGGCCTTTTTCCCCAACTCCCACGCGGGTTCGTCTGCTGCATAGGCAAGCGCCGGCAGATTGACTTCCAACCCGTCGATGGAGCGGAGCGGCAGTTCCTGCCAACCTTCGGGAACGACCCACTCCGCCAGTGAGAGCACGTACTCCAGCAACAGGCTGACCGGCATCATCGCCTTGCCGTTCCAGCGCACGTCTTCGATGCAGGTGGTCAAGCGGCGATCCATCCGGGAGACGCTGGCGACAGACTTGAACAGCCGGAAGTCTTGCACCTCTCCCATGTAGAACACCTGTGAATGGATGCGCTCGATATCGGGTGCCTCCACGATCGAGACGGGCAGGAACCCGTTGATCTGCATCGGCACGAGCGCTTTGCCGACTTTGCCCATGTAGATGCACTCGCCCGCATCGCCCGCCAGCAGATTGCGTTGCCAGTGATAGATGCCCTCCTGCACATGGATCGCCGAAGCATACTTCAGTGCCGCTTGGTAGTTGGTGATCAGTCCGAGTTTGTCCCAGGTCGGCCAGCAGATCGTCTGCACGTCGAACAGTCCGTTCGCAGTCGCCCAAAAACCCAGACGGGTCAGCGCTTCGTTGCCACCTGCATAATCCAATTGCCCGATCATGCCACCCCAACGTCCAGACAGGGAACCCACGTTGCAGAAAAAGTTCAGGTTCAAGTCGGCACACGCCGTGGCCAGATGCAGAAAGCCGTTGATCTTGACCCGAACGGTCGCGAGGCAAGCCTCGACGCTTTTGGCGTTCAGGCGGATGGTTTCCTCGATCCCTGCGTTGTGGATGACTCCGCGCAGAGACGGGCCGATTTTTTGCACCAGCGCGTGAACTTGACCTTCATCGGTAAAGTCGCAGGCTTCGTATCGAACGCGCAGCCCTTCATCCTGCATCTGCTGGACGTTGTGATAGAGCTCGCGTTGGCTCTTGATGCGCTCCAGTTGTTTGCGGGTCTGGAGGACGCTTGGGCTGGTGCGCAGGCTTTCGAACTGGAACTTTTTAAACGCTTCCGCCCCGAGCGCCAACCACTCCTCGGCACCGCTTGGGAACTCACTGCGGCCGGTGATGACGACGGAGCACCCGAAGTTGCGCGCCAAGTCTTGGGCGAGGGCGAATCCGATCCCCCGCGCACCGCCGGAGATCAGGATCGTATCTCCTTCTTCAATAGAACGAACAGGTTCTCCTAAGGGGACATGCTCAGCGAACAGGCCATAGCGCACCCCGTTCTGATACCCGACTTCGAACACGCCCCAATTGAACAGTTCCTGCACAAGAATCTGTTCGAGGTTCTCCCACTCCGCTCGCGCCACATCGATGACTTTGACATGGCAGTTCGGGATCTCGCGAGGCAGGCTTTTGGCAAAACCGGCCCAGACACCGCCCAGCGGTTGGGCCGCTTTTTCCCCGTCATAGCCCATCTGGCCACCCATCGCGGTGACGGCGACGTAGAAAAGCCGATTGGCGTTCGTTTCCTCTGCCCACGCTTCATAGACCGCTTGCACAGCGCGAATCGTCGACGCGAACGGCGCTTCCCAAGCCGTGCCCGTCGCCAGTGAAAAAGGCTCCTCGATGTTCAGATCGAGGATGCCATCAACCTCAACGCCCGGCTGTAGCGCCGCTCCGTCAAATCGATAGCACGTGACGCCATAGGAGCGCAGGTGTGCGGCGAGGCGCTCATAGGTCGCCTCCGCCCCGCCGACCACCAAGACCTTTTTGCCAGCCAACTTCCCTGCCTGAATCTCGACCGACGGCAATTCGATCGGTCGCCACCGATATCGATTGCACGGGAGCACCGAACCGTCAGCCGGGTAGGTGATCGCGGGAGGTATCAAATTCCGCAGACGTGCGGTTGCAGTTGAACTCATGCAGTTCACCCTCTGTCTCTGTGCTTGATTTTGATGCGCAGCCCACCGTGTGGATGCATGATCGCCGTCGTGGCAGGGACGACCTCTGTCGTCGGCACCAGTTCCACTCGGAATTGCTGCACGATCATCGGGAGTGAGAGCATCATCTGTTGCAAGGCAAATCCCATGCCGATGCACTGGCGCGGGCCGTGTCCAAACGGGATGTAGGCATGGCGATGTTGCGTCTTGTCCCAGCCCGAACGGAAGCGCTCGGGGTTGAAGCTCATCGGGCTGTCCCAGAACTCCGGGTGTCGGTGTACGACATACGGGGAGACGATCATCGAGGAACCGCCCTTGATCTGGAAGCCGCCGATCTCATCGTCTGCGATCGCATCGCGCGGGAAGCCCCACACGGGCGGATAGAGGCGCAGCGTTTCCATCACGACCATCCGCGTGTAGAGGAGCAGGTTGACGTCCTCCGCCGTCGGGATGCGACCGCTCAGCACGCGCTCCACTTCTTCCTCCAAGCGTTCCCGCACATCCGGACGCGAGCCCAAGATGTAGAGCAACCATGCAAACGCGGCCGCCGTCGTGTCATGCCCCGCCAAAAAGACGGTGGTCACTTCGTCGAACACTTGTCGCTGGTTCAGGTTGTTCTCCGCCTGTTCCTTGAGCAGCAGGGAGACGAGGTCGTTGTCCCCGTGCAACCCCTGCTTGTGCTCCTCGATCACACGGTTGATGATGCTGTGAATCGCTTGGTTGATTTGGCGCGTGCGCTTGTTGTACGGCGTAGGCAACCATTTCGGCGTCAGTTCGTTGGCGGAACCGATGTCGCGGATGATCGTGGAAACGCCCGCTTGGATGATCGGTACGACCTCGTCCGCATACGAACTCAGATCGAGACTGAACACAGAGCGTCCCAACTGACGGAGCACCAGCCCGACCATCTCTTTGTGGCCATCGACCACTTCATCTCGATCCGCCTTCACGCGCCAGTTCTCAAGCATCGCCGTCGCGCTCTCTGTGATGATCTGGGTATGTTGCAGGACGGCCTCCTGTTGGAACTCCGGCTGGAGCATCCGCCGGTTTTTCATCCAAGACTCGCCTTCGTTGGTCAGCAGACCTTTGCCGAAAAAGCGCTCGAACGTCTTGTACAGACGTCCTCGCGCATAATTTTTGTGGTTATCGACCAACACGTGCTTGATGTAATCCGGGTGCGCGGGCAGGTACGCGTTGACATTGCCGAAGCGGAAGCGCACAAAGTCACCGTATTGTTGCCACGCGGAGATCATCAGTGCGTGCGGATCACGGCGAAACTCGTTGAGGTTGCCAAGGATGGAGCGCGTAACGGGGCCAGGTGGTTCGCGGAGAACTTTTGGTTGTGGTGTCGTCATGTTCGATCACTCCTTAGTGGGTTGTTCCCCGCGGGGTCAGTTTCACGCGCACACCGTCTGCCGGATGCATGGTCAGGCCAGCCGAAGGGATGACGCTGCCGCTGGGGGCCAATTCGACTTTGAACTTCTGGATGATCATCGCCATCGTGATGTGCATCTGTTGCAGCGACGAGTGCATGCCGACACACTGATGCTGGCCAGCACCGAACGGGATGTAGGCGTAGCGGTGACGCTTCTCTTCCAACTCTGGCAGGAACCGCTCTGGCACGAACGCTTCGGGATTCTCCCAGAATTCTGGGTTGCGGTGTACGAGATACGGGCACGTCATGACGGTGGAGCCAGCCGGGATGTGATAGCCAGCGATCTCATCATCGCTGATCGGGTCGCGGGTCAAGATCCAGACCGGCGGGTACAGGCGCAGCACTTCCTTCAGGAACATCATCGTGTACGGCAGGGACGCGAGGTCAGCCACGGTTGGCACGCGCCCGTTCAAGACGCGGTCCACTTCCTCCTCTAGACGTTTGCGCTCCTCGCCGTACATCGTCAAGCAGTACAGCGCCCACGACAAGGCCGCCGTCGTCGTGTCCGTGCCCACCACGAGCAGTGTCAGCACTTCATCATGAACTTGGTCGAGGGTCATCTGGCCTTCGTCATAACTTTTCAACATCGTGGAAACGAGATCATGATCGCCACACAGCCCTTGGCGATGATCGTCCACGATGCGAGCGACGATGTCATCGAGCAAGTTGCGGATGGATTTGAACTCGCGGTTTTTGGCAGTCGGCACCCATTCTGGAATCAGAACGTTCTGGATCAGTTGCAACATCCCTTCATGCGAGCCGGGGATGAACTGCTCCGCGTAGACGCTCAGATCCATGTTGTAAAAGGTCCTTCCGAACGTGCTGAGCACCATCGCGAATAGCTCATAGGCCGCGTCAAAGGTCTCGCCTGCCGCCGCATGCTCGTCCCAACGCTGGACGAGTTCGGTCGCCCCAGCGGTGTGAATCTCGCCAAAATTGCCGACGGAGCCACGGTGGAACGTGGGTTGGATGATCCGGCGGTGCTTGGCCCACTCATCGCCTTCGATCGCCACCAACCCTTTTCCGATAAACCGTTCAAAGTTTTTGAAAAACTTCCCGCGGCTGTAGTTTCGCAGGTTGTCGACCATCACGTGCTTCACGTGGTCCGGGTGTGTCGGAACGTACACCCAGTACGGGCCCAGACGCATGCGGTACAGCTCCCCATGCTCCTGCCAGTACTGCACCATCAGATGGGACGGGTTGCGACGAAATTTGGTCAAACTGCCTAGCACCGATCGTTCGACCGGTCCTGGTGGTACCAATTTGGTGTTTGCGGTCATGTTGGACCTCCTGTCGATGGTTTAGGAGACGCTGTGCGAAGTGGGGAGCTGTTGCAGGAAGTCACCACTGACGCTGTGGCAATACCCCAAAACCGTCCCGGTCACGTCGTGCATCTGGAAAATGATCTTGCCTTCGGGATTCACCGCCACAAAGCGGTTGCTGCTATCCTGCTCCAAGTCGATGTTGCGCGGGGTGGCATACAGTTCGATCGACGCATATTTCTCAGCGAAATGACAGTCGCTGCCCGTCTCGTACATATCGATTCGGCGGATGCGAGCTGGTGCCGCCAACGGCAGGTACTCCCCTTCCACATAGCCGAGCACCGCCACGCGAGCCAGTCCGTCCAGCATGATGCTGGGGATCAGGAACGAGGAGAACACCGGATCGTTCGACTCCACGCCCAGTTCGTAGGTTGCGCGTTTGCCAAGCGGATGCTGACGCGTGTTGGTCGTCGAGACGAACATGTCGGTCAGCAGCACGGGCGCTTTCGGGAAATGGTACGGGTCTGGGATGAACTGCTCTCCACGCGAGTCCCAATGCGACCAGTGCGGCGCAGGCGGGACTTCGCCACTCAGAATCACTTTGGCTTCAAAGTGCAACTTGTCTCGCACCAGCACCGTGCCATTCGGGGCCACGATGTCGGTGAGCACCAGCACTTGCACCTTGGTTTGGTGCGGTGTCTGTTCGAGGATCGTCGCTTTGATTTTCTTGGTGCTCGGTTTGGACTTGTCGTACACGCGCAGGAAGTGATGGAAGACCACATCCTCGAACGCGATGACCTGCTGCTCCGGGTACAGCGCTAGTGCTGCTTCGGCCGCAATCTCCGGGACGAACGTGCCCGGCAATGTTGCAAATCCATTGACGACATGATGGCGGAGATAGGCGTCCTTCTCCAGATCGAACACCCGTTCAAAAACGACCTCCTTCGAGGTGCGGCTGAGTTCGCGGTCGAGGTAGAAGGAATGCGTGGGTACTGCTGCCTTCGTCGGCGCGACACGACCTTGGAAAAAGTCCGGGATGACGCGAGTGATCGCGTTTTTCTCCGCTGTGCCGAGGTGGAACGTCTCCGATGCCCGTTGCGCCAGCGAGATCTCGCGGATGAAGTGGTGGATGCCCTCCTCTGTACACATGCTGGTGAACAGCGCGCTTTTTTCCAAAAAGGACTTGGTCAGCGGGTTGGCACCTAGACCGACGCTTTTCCACAGCGTCCAACCGATCGTGAACTCGTCGTTGCCTTGGGTCTGCGAAACGAAGGATGCTGCCGTGGAGAGGAAGTTGTTCGCCGACGCATAGTCGGTTTCGCCCAGTTGCCCGGTCAGCCCGATGAATGACCCGAAGTTGCACCACAGGCGCGGCGGGTGGTTTTTCAGCACATGCTTGAGGTTGAGGTAGCCTTGGATCTTGATGTCGCGGATGGCGCGGAAGTCTCCCAGTTGTTTGACTGGGGTTGCCGCCGAACGGTTGAGTCCTGCGGCGTTGATCAGCAGATCGATCGGACGCTTTTGTTCACGGTGGATGATCTCGAACGCACGGGTGAGGTCTGCGCGGTTCGTGACATCGCAGGCGATGTAGCGAACTTTTTCCGAACCGCAGTGGGCGATCATCGCTTGCAGGTTCTGCCGCGCTGAGCGGGCTTCGGCCATGCGGTCGAATTCCTTGTTCAACTGGCCGAGCGTTTTCTGCGGATGGGCCGCTTTGTGCTCGCGGAGGTAGTCCTTGCGGCGGGCGGCAAACTCTGCCTCTGTGCCTTGGAACACGTGCTCCGGGTATTGATCGAGCGAGTTGCGCCCGATGATGTACAGGGTCGGGCGGAAGTGCTGGGCGACCGCCTTCAGCAGTTCGGCCGTGATGCCACGCGCACCGGCGGTGGCGACGACCAACGAAGACTCGTCGATCGTGGCGAGACCGTCTGCTGGGAGCACACCTGCGACCTGTTCGACGACTGTGGTTTTGCGGACGCCGTCTTGGTACGCGACGAGGGGCAGGAGTTGTGCGTAGCGGCTCTCCTGCTCCGCTTTTGCCATGCCGTCTTGTACGTTTGCATCATCGGTTTGCACCAGCAGGATCACGCTGTTCGGGAGCTCCAACGCGGCGCTCTTGGTCAATCCGCCGAAGAGTCCGCTGTACGGGTGCAGGACACCGCTCGGCGATGAATTGAGCAGCAGGGTCAGGTAGGAACTCCCGTCCTCTGCCAAGGCATCGAAGCAACACTTGAGCACGAGGAAGCTCAGATCATGCAGCTTGAGCAGACGCGTCGGCGCTTCGGAGAGGCAGTCTGGGACTGGCGCAGACAGGTTGAGATCGCTGACGACGCGGATGTGCTTGAAGCTACGTCCCAGTTGCGACAGGAAGGCTTGAACTGCTTCCTGCGTGATCTCCGGGAGGTGGTGGATGCCGGTCGTTGCTGGTTCTGACGAGAGGATGACCGCACGGTCTGCATAGGCGGTCATCAACTCAGGACGGTCGGTGATCACCAGCGTGTCTGGCGAGAGGAAGGACTGTCCGGCGCGCACGACAGTCCCTGTGACCGGTGCGAGTGTAGCGACGTGGCGTTCCAATTCCAAGGCTTGTCCCGGCGCCCACTCGTCGGTTTTGAAAAACGCATCCGGGACGCGTGTCTGTTTGGGCTGATCAGACGGCGGGTGGGGGACGGTCAAGCGCAGCGTTTTGGCACGCTCGCCCTCTTCCGTTTTGCAGACGACGGTCGTCTCCGGTTGGCGTTGGATCAAGGCTTTGAGGAGGCCGAGCGCACCCTCTGCTCCCATGTAGTTGGTGTTCGCTCCGCTGATGCCACATTCGACGTCCGTGGCCTTGGTGGTCTCGGACGCTTTTCCATCCTCGAGGAAGCCCAGCACTGGGAGACCTCCTGCGACGGCGGTGGATTCGCGGACGAGGGCGAACATAAAGCAACCTTCCGCGATCTCCAAGCTCGGATTGTGCAGGAGTTCACGGATCGCTTGGATGTTTTCCGGTGTGGTGTTGCCGTGCAGTCCACCGACCAGCGCCATGTTCAGTTCGTGACTGCGCAAGTAGCGACACGCCACTTCCAAGGCGCTGAAGGAAGATTCGAACCCGGTGTCGATCGCCATGTTCAAGCCCTTCAAGTCAAAGTAGTTCGCCACCCGTGCCGGGATGACATTGGGCATGATGCCGGGGAACGAGTCCTCGTTGGAGGAGATCACCAAGCGTTTCACTTCGCGGCGCAATCCGTCGATGCTCTCCTCCAGCAGTCTGGATTCGACATGTTCACGCAGCACGCGCACGACATCATCGAGGTAGACACGCGAGCCGTACAACGTCGAATGTCGGGTCAAGCCCATGTGACCCATGATCACGCCGGTGGATGTTTTGTTGCCATCCCAGAATTCCCCGAGTTGGTCGCGCAGGTTGTGCGAGCATTCCAAGATCATCAGTTGGCAGCGGTCGATCGTGCGGACAGTGCGCGGTGGCATGCGGACTTTTTGGAACGACGGTTCGGGGTAGAACTCGCCAAACGTTGCTTGTGGAAACTTCCCAGCACCCTTCAGCCACTGCGTGATCTCTTGGGAGGAATCCAGTCCGGGCACATGTGCGGCCCAGCCGACGATGGCGATGCGGTCGCTCTCATCGAGTTTGGGCGCGGGCGTGGATTGCGTGTCCGGGCGGTACTCCTCGACCACCAAGTGCGCATTGGTCCCGCCAAAGCCAAATCCGGAGATCGCGGCGGTGCGCGGTTTCGATCCTTTGGATTCCCAGACGACTGGAGACTTCGGAATCGTCAGGTTGGACGATTCGATGCCGAACAGATCAGGCGGCGTGTCGAAGCGGTGCTGGGGCGTGATCACGCCTTTTTGCAGACTCATCAGCACTTGGATCAAGGACACGACCCCTGCGGCCCAGCCGGTGTGTCCGATCAGCGACTTGTTGGAGGTGACGTAGATCGGATGGTCGGCGCTCAGTTTGTTGCGCAACGCCGTGAATTCGGTCAAGTCGCCCGCCGGCGTGCCTGTCGCATGGGCGATGACCCAATCGACGTTGTCCAATTCCACGGCGGGTTGGGCAAGTGCTCGCTCGATCGCCAGCCCTTGACCGTCCGGGCTCGGGGCGTAGATCGCTTTGCCTTTGCCGTCGGAGGATGCGCCGAACGCTTTGACCACGCCGAGGATGCGATCGCCATCGCGTTTCGCACGATTCAGTTTTTTCAAGACGACGACGCCTGCCCCGTCGGAGAACAGCACGCCATCTGCCGCTTTGTCGAGCGGGCGCACTTGGCCGCTGGTCGACAACCCATGCAATTTGGCAAACAGGACGGAACTGCGCGGACCCAAGGCGAACGCCCCCCCGCAGACGGCCACATCGTGCTCGCCAGTCAGCAGACCTTTGATGCCGATGTCAACGGCATACAGCGACGAGGAGCAGGCGGTGTCCACCAACGTCAATTCCGTGTCTTCTGGCAACACATCGCGCATGGCGTTGTGGCCGACGCGATGCGGCAGGAGTTCGGAGACGGGAACGGCACCGCGGGCAAATTCTTTTTGCAGCGCTTTGCTCGCTTGTTCCAAGATCGCCTGTTTTTCCGCCGGAGTGGCCTCCATCTCTTCGACGATCTGGTTGAGGTGATGAAGGGTGCTGTTGATGATCATCGACTCTTCGAGGTTCTGGTTGCCATCCGGGGTGTACCCCACGACAAATGAAAACTTGTCATCCGCTTGCAGCTTGACGCCCTCCAGCGATTGTTGCAGCGAATGACGAAGCCAAAAGGTCGTCAGTTCGGTGTTGGTGTCGGGTACGAAATCGGTAATGAAGCCAGAGGTGTTCTGATACGTTTTGTCCTCGGCGGTCGCATCGCTGGAGTAGAAGGAATTGTTCTCCCAACGGTCGCGCGGGATGTAGCGGAACAGGTCCGGGCCTTCGGTGAGCACATCCCAGAACTCCTCTGGATTCTGCGCGCCAGGCACGACCAAGCCCATCCCGACGATCGCGATGTCCGCGCAGTCTTCGTCGAGGTCTGCCGGTGCGGCCGGTTCCGTTTTGGGCAACTCCGGTTGCAGACGCGGTGCCAAAATCGATCCGCCCAGCGACATGCCACCATCGACCAACAGCATCTGCCCGGTCATGAAGCGGGACTGTTCCGAGAGCAGGAACATCGCGAGGTCTGCCAAGTCCTCCTCTGTGCCGATGCGGCCTAACGGGGTCGCTTCGACGACGCGGCGGTACATCTCTTCATACGCAGGGAAACGTCGCGCCACATCGTTGTCCAGCATGTTGGCGGACGCCGTGTTGACGCGGATGTTCTGCTGGCCGAACTCGTAGGCGAGGTAGCGGGTTAGCGACTCCAGCGCCGCCTTCGAGGTGCCGACGGTGAGATAGTCGGCGGCGACCTGTGAGGAGCCGATCGAGGACAGGTTGACGATCGAACCTCCCCCGCGCTTCTTCATCAGAGCGGCCGCACGGCGGGCACACCAGAAACTCCCCTTCAAATTGGTATCCAAGGCGCGGTCAAAAGCGGCCTCGTCCGTGTGCTCAACATCTGCAAAAACGCCTGAGGCTGCGTTGTTCACGAGGATGTCGAGGTACCCATACTCCGCTTCGATCTGGTCGAACATGCGATCCACTTGGTCTTGGATCGCGACAGATGCGCGGATCAGGTCGACTCGGGCACCCATCGCTTCCAGCTCGGCTTTGGTTTGTTTAGCGGCATCGAGGGAGTGGAAATAGTTGAGGATGACGTGTGCGTTTTGTTCGACGAGACGTTTGGCGATGATCTTGCCCACGCCCTTGGCACCACCGGTGACCAGCGCCAGTTTGCCTTTCAAATCGTTCATACTCGCGCGACCTCCTTGGTCATCATCGAGTGTACAAAGTCGGTGATCTGCCCCATCGTCGGGTAATCGCTCAAGCGGAAGTCGGCTTGGCGCGGCGGCAAGTTGTATTGCTCACTGACGCGCGCCATCAGTTCGGTTTGTTTCACAGAGTCCACTCCGAGTTCGGCTTCCAACGCCACATCTTCGGTGAAAACTTCCTCCGGGTATTCCAACGCTTCGGCGTAGAGCGAGACGAGCTGCCCGAACAATTGCTCGCGAGCAGGTGCTGCGGGCGTTGCGGGTGCATCAGGTGCTGTGGGTGCTAAGGTCGTAACAGATCCAGACGGAGCCGTGTCGGAAACGTCTGCCGGAGCACCGTCTGGCAACTTTTCATAGACATACGCCGCGATCTGTCCCATCGTCGGGTAATCGCTCAGGCGGAAGTCGGAGGGGCGCGGCGGCAAGTTGTACTGCTCGCTGACACGCGCCATCAGTTCAGTCTGTTTCACAGAGTCCACACCCAGTTCCGCTTCCAAGGCCACATCCTCCGTGAACACCTCTTCCGGGTACTCCAATGCTTCTGCGTAAAACGCAACCAGTTCTTGATACACTTGCTGGCGTTGCGGCTTGGCGACAGCAGGTGCGTGGACTTCCTGTACTACCTGCACTTCCTGTACGTCCTCACGAGTCCCCGCAACCGCCACTTCTCCCAACGTGCCAACCTGTTGGTTCAGGAACGTCAGCAGCTCTTGATGAATGTAGTTCTGAATCTGCGCGCCATGCGAGGCCCAGAATTGATCGAGCAAGTTGGCGGCCAACAGTCCACGGTCACGCAGAATTCCCTCCGCGTGTGCCAACGAAATTTTTTCTCCTACACCGTTTTGCAACAAAGGAATCGTCACGAATCCTTCCTCCCCCTTTAAAATCGTATGGGTCGCTTTGCACAAGGCATCCCTCGCCCCGCACTCGACGAACACCCGAACACCCGCTTCGAACGCGCCACGGATTCCCGCCGAGAAATTCACAGGGCGGACGAAGTGCTCCGCGAGACATGCGCCCAGATCATCCTCATCGCTGTACGTCCGACCTAGAATCGGAGAATAGACTGGCACCTGCAACGGTGCCTGCTCGATCTGCTTCAAGCGACGTGCAAACTCCTCCACCGCCGGTGCCAACATCGGGTTGTGGAACGGATAGGGTGATTTGAGGAGCACGGTCGAGATGTTCACCGCCTTGCAGACGTCCTTCAGCACACGAATCCGATCGTCCGGCCCGGAAACGACGATCTGACCGGGATGATTCAACACAGACACCACCGCGTTCGGCTCGCGGAGCAAGCCGAGCAGATGCTCGACGCGTTGCAGGTCTGTGGACAACGCCAGCATCGAACCTTGGACATGCCCCAACTGTTGCAAGGCGTGGATGCGATGACACACGATCTCCGCCCCTTGGCGTATCGTGTAAGCTCCGGCGCAGACCAGCGCTGCGATCTCCCCGAAACTGTGGCCGATCATCACTTCAGGTCGGAAGCCTTGCGCCTCCAGCAGCTTGTAACTGGCGACGCCGATGCCATACAACGCCATCTGCAACAAGTCTGGATGGCGCTCTAAGAAGTCAGGGAGTTCAAGTTTGTTCTCCGCAAAGAGAAGCTCGGAGATCGATTGGCCGAGCTTGTCCACTGCGACCTGTTCGATCTCTGCGAACACCGCTTGGATTTGCGGATACGCAGAGGAGAGTTCATGAAAAACTCCACCGTAATACGCTCCCTGACCGGGGAACAACACTGCAACCTTGTCACTCAAAACAGACACCTCGTTTGGAATCAATTTTCAACTTTAAAGCCTTTGTAATATAATGAAGATATACTCATGTTTCCATTGTTATTAATTCATGATAGAAGCCTATATGGGAATATACAAGGTTATTTGGTAAACAATAGGTATTCGTAGGAAATAAGACTTCCTGTACATTTCTCCTAGAGAACGACAAAAAAGGAGAACCCGATGGATTCCCCTTTTTTTATACCCTATGCAATTACGAACGAAGTGCGGGCACACCCACCGGGCCTTCGCGATGTTGCTCCAGTTGTTGGCGTTGTTCCGCTGACAACGGAAGGGCTTGGTGGTGTTCAAAATCAAAGCCGAGCAATGTAGCCTTGCCGCGTGCGACCCAATTCCCCTGCTCGTCTTGGAGCGCCTGTTCCACCACGAAGCTGGAGCCGCCGATTTTTCCGATCCACGTGAGGACGGTGAGTTTCTGCGCGTACACCGCTTCTCGCAGGAAATCACAGGCGTTCGACGCGACGATCAAATTCCAGTTGCGGATGTTCAAGTCCGGGTTGAAGATGCGGAACAACTCCCCACGCGCCTCCTCGAAAAAGGTGTAGTAGGTCGCATTGTTCACATGCCCCAAAGCATCGCAATCGTTGAAACGCACAACCAATTCATATGTATACATTGAGATACCCTCCATTCGGATGCAACCCTATCTTAGCATAAAAAAGGAGCCTTGTTGGGAAGGCTCCTTTTTCCAAACACAGCACGCCATGTAGGCTTAGTCTAACAGTCTGCCCAACCCGCCGAGGATGCTGCCCTCGTCACGGCTGCCCCCGTTTTTCGGAGCTGCGGCGAAGACGCGAGAGGCGAGGCGGGAGAACGGAAGCGATTGCACCCAGACGCGGCCCGGACCGCGCAAGGTGGCGAAGAACAAGCCCTCCCCGCCGAACAGCGCCGTCTTCACACCACCGACGAATTCGATGTCATAGCTGACCGACTGTTCAAACGCGACCACACAGCCGGTGTCGATGCGCAACAGCTCGCCCGGATTCAGTTGGCGCTCGTAGATCGTGCCGCCAGCATGGACAAAAGCAAGGCCATCGCCTTCGAGCTTCTGCATGATGAAACCTTCACCGCCAAAGAATCCGACGCCCAGCTTGCGTTGGAATTCGATGCCGACGGAAACGCCCTTCGCCGCGCAGAGGAAGGCATCTTTTTGACAGATCACTTTTCCGCCCATCGCGGAGAGATCCATCGGGATGATCTTGCCCGGATACGGTGCGGCAAACGACACGTGGTTTTTGCCTGGGCGAGTGGAGGTGAAGACGGTCATGAACAAGCTCTCCCCGGTCAGCAGGCGTTTGCCCGCGCCGAACAGCTTGCCCATCAAGCCCTTGCCCCCCTGCCCGGAGCCGTCGCCAAAAATCGTCTCCATCTGGATGCCATCCTCCATCATCATCAAGCTGCCAGCTTCGGCGATGACGCTCTCCTGCGGGTCCAGTTCAATCTCGACGAATTGCATGTCATCCCCGTAAATTTTATAATCGATCTCGTGTGCGCTCGCCATGTCTTGTAGTCCTCCTCCTATGTATCTATCTCTTCTAGTATACCTTCAAATTTTGGTAAAAAAAGCCCCCGATCGCGAACGGTCGGGAGCTTTTTTGCCGCTTAGTGTTGGATGTTGGCTTTGCCGTTGCGGTGTTTGATCTTGAGCGATTGCTTTTGGTTGTGTGCGTATGTGCCGAGGTCTTGCTTGTTTTTAACACCTTCTGCGCCCGTTTCGTAGGTGCGCAGCGAGACAGCGGAATCTTCTGCGGCAACGAACTCGATATCGGAGGCCAGTTCGGTCGGAAGCATCAATTGAACGTTCAGCAGCTGCTTGCCGGTGTGCTCGTCGGTGACTTCACCCGTGCGGATCAGCACGCCGGTCTTGGGACCTTCGGAGATGTACTTGCCTTCGAGGAAGGTGATCTTCTCCTTGCGCCCTGCGGAGTCGGTGACGGTGAACGTGCCGTTGAGTTCTTGCGGTGCGGCGGTCAGCGAGTAGGAGGTGAGCGATTTGTTGTTCAGCGCGGTATTCGGCGTGGAATCGATGCCCGCCACCGGAGCGCTCGGGTAGCCGTGGAGAATCGAGATGACTTTGGAGATGACGTTGTCATCCTTGACGAGACCCATGTGGTCGACGGCAGCCCCTTGGGAACCGCTGTGTACGTAGTAGATCTGACCGCTGGTGTTGCCCGGATTCTGTGCGGAGATCAACGGCACGGTGCCGTCGCCCGCTTTCATGATGTAATCGACTTGGTTCGGATCGCTGAACCAGCAGGAGGAGCAGTAGCTGTAGTTGTACGCCGCTTCGGTGCTCACGCTGTCCGAGACGATGTGGTAGCGTTGCACGCTCGGTGCGGTCGTGTCCCACGCGTTGTGTTTTTGCGAGGAGTAGTCGAACAGCGCCTTGTCTGTTTCGAAGTTGCGCAGTTGGGTGTAGTAGCCTTGGCTGGCATTGAGCGGCGTGTAGGCCGGGTTGCTCGCAGAGTTGATCGTGCCGCGGCCATAGGTGGAGAACATCAGTTGCTCATAGCGATAGGACGGTGCGAGGTGGTAGACTGCCGGCGCGGTTTTGGCGATCGTGTAGCCGGTGGCGTTGTCGACCAAGCCGGACAACGAGAAATTGTAGCCGCCGAGTTTGGAGGACGTCGCACGGGCTGCCAGCGCCGCTCCGAGGAACGGGGTGCCCATCGTGACGTAGTGGTTGATTTTCGGAGCCATCTCCGGGTGGGCGAGCAGGTAGCTTTTCATCAGCATGCCACCTTGGGAATGCGCCACGATGTCGACCGTGGAAGCCCCCGATGCAGCGAGCGCTTGGTTGATTTTCTGCGTGATGCTGTCGAACGACTTGTCGTAGTCTTGGCGCCAGTCATGCGGGAAGCCAAACAACGTCTTGCCCGGCACGTAGCCATCGGCTGCGAAACGGTCGATCATGTGGTTGAAGTAAGCGGTTACATCCCAGTTATCAGCGTCGAGATGCGTGATGCCGTTCAGTCCATAATTGTCGGTCAGCGGCCAGACGCGAACATCGCTGTGCGTCGGAACGACGTCGGTGACGCTTCCGGTGGTCGCGTGTTTCAGTTCGAGGTTGTACTTCAGTTCCTCGTCATTGACCAGCACGTCGAGCGAGAAATGGTCGGCTGCTTTGTCTACCCAGACGATGTCCGAACCGTTGCCGCTGTCATTGTTGTACCCGTTCGGGATGCCCCACAGTTGCGAACCTCCGATGCCAGGGAACAGGATGACGGGCGAGGACGGCGCCGCAGATGCCGGGGTGGCAGGGATCATCCAGGCGGTGGTGCTGACGGCCGCGATTGCGACCAAGGCGGTGATTTTTTTCTTGGTAGCCTTCATTACGTTGACCTCCCTATTTTTAAAATCTACCTATCTATCTTTAAGTTACAACTTTATTTTAAATTTGCATAGAGGTTGACAAGTTTCGGAATTGCATCTTGGCGCAGATTCTACTAGAATTAGAAGGGCTGAATTCTCCAATGGATTAGAAAACGAGGCGATATAGATGAAGATGAGCAAACGCAGCAAGTGGATCATCGGGCTGGCGATTCTGATGATGTTCGTGATTTATGGATCGTATGGCTACCAGCCGTTCTACTCCGAAGTGGAGTTCGTCAAAGGCCCGGCGAACACCCAGCACGACCTGAGCAAACTCCCGAATCTCTTGCTGGAACAACCGACGACAGACGCGGCGACACCGATGCGCGGGCCTGTGGAGTTCATCAAAAGCGATCTCCAAGGGTACAAGAAAATCGAGGTCGAGTACCAAGTGCTCACCGACACGAAACCGGGTCAGATCAAACCGGATGCCCTGACCAAGAACCCCAATCTACTCCAAGGTGTGAAGCAAGTTCCGGTCTACCTGATCTCCTTCAGCGGAATGGATTTCCCAGCAGCAGACGGCACGACACACCATGAAAAAGTTTTCGTGGTCGATGCAAATTCAGGTGAGACGATGTACGAGTTCAGCTATCGATAGACCTACCCACCAATCTCCAACGCAAAAAGCTCTCCGACACTCGTGTGTCGGAGAGCTTTTTTTATCTGCCAAGGCCTAGTTCTAAGCCTTGCTGTAGCGCGAACCAAATGGCGTGCTGACTTTGATCAGTTTGCCTTGGTCAACAAAGTCTTCCAAGGTCTTCTCCAACTCGTCGAAGGAGAGCAGGCGGCCGACTTTGCGCCCGACTTCGGTGAGGTAGGCGTTGAGGTTGGCGGCATCGATCGGGAGCGAGGGCAGGACGGCTTCCCAGACTTTTTCATCCTGTTCCGCGAACCCTTCCTCCAACTCTTCAAATGGATTTTTGAAGTGTGGCGAGGTTGTTTTCGAGACGCGGATGCGCACGGCGGTGGTACGACCTGTGATCGCAGACGAGATGAACGCCGTCCCGGACGACAGGTACGGGAGGCGGTTGGCTTCCTCCGCCGTGATGTCGGTCTCTTCCTTAATAACGGAGATGTCGACAGAACGCACGGTGCGGAACACCATCTTGGTCGAGAGCTGCGCCGTGATCGTGTCGTCCAAAAGCGCGGGGCGCTGGGTCGCAAACACGAGGAAGACCCCGTACTTCCGCCCTTCCTGCGCGATCTCCTTCAAAACGCCCTTGGCCGGTGCCGGGACATCGCCTTTGGGCGCGAAGTTGTGCGCTTCATCGGTGATGATCACGAACGGCGGGAACTTTTCTTCAACCGGGCGGCCTTTTTGGATCGAGTCGCGGTAGTCGCGGCGCTTGCGATAGAGTTTGCGCACGACGTAGAACGCGAACACGTTCAAGAAGTACATCGAGCCCCGGATGACGACCAGTTGCCTTTTCGCAAAAGCTTCCTCGACGAGTTTGGTGCCCGCACTGGTGAAGACTCCCTCCATCTCCAAGCGCGTCAGACGGCGCAGGACGGAGCGCAAGGTGCCGGAGAAACCGCCGACTTTGTCCTTGTACTTGACCAGCAAGTCATTGAGGAGTTTGACCCGTTCCTTGTCGTTGGGGTGGAGATACTCGTCGCGGGATTGCTCGCGGATTTCCTTTTCATTGTCTAGCGCTTCTGCGAGGTTCGCCATGCGCGTGGAGTAGGACAGGAAGCTGTCCGCCTTTTTGTGCAGGACTTTGATCGCCGTCTCCATCGCGTCGGTGATGCTCCCTGACGAGGCCCGCAGCAGCGAGACGATGTCGTCCGCAATCAATTCGGAAAACTCGATCCCGATGTCTTCGCCAGCGTCGAGGGTCACGAAACGCTTTTTAAAACTCTGACGGAAGTGGTCGGGCAGATCGGGGAACTCTTGGTCAAAAGTCAGCTCAAAGTGCGGGTCAAATACGACCGCCGGCACTTGCTTCATCATGATCTCTTCTAATAATACCCGCAGGCCGAACGATTTCCCGGAACCCGATCCGCCAAAGATTCCGATGTGCGGATACTGGTCCATCGAGCGGTAGTCGAACACAAACGGCACACCGCCCTGCTCGCGAACGCCAGATTCCTTGTCGAAAAGCAAGGCGACGTTGTGCAGAGACTCTGGCATGTCCTTGGCGATCTCGGCAGAACCTTGGATCACGCCGAGCGTCAACCCTTCGTGCGGCTTGCGTTTGATCAGCAGGTCCTCCACCTCTGCAAATTTCGGCACGCGCACCGCAGCTCCGACTTGTATCGGGGTCTGAAGTTCTTCTAATAGGCGCAGTTTGCCGAGGTGGACCTCCTCATCCTCGATGTCGAAGCCCACCGCGCGCAAACCTTCCATCACGGAAGTATCCACGAGGTTGCTCTGCTCAGAGGCGAGCGGGATGTAGCGGTTGAACGTCATCGTCTCAATCACTTCGGCCTTGGGCTGGCGTTGCTCGCGGTCTTCGATGATCAGAATTTCGTTAATGTGTAACTTGCGTGTACGCGAAGCCACCCACGCTTCGAGCTGGGTCGTTTGTCCGACGATCTGCATGGCTTAGAAGTCCCTCCTGTCCCGTTGGGCGCGCAGGAACGACTCGATGTTCTCCACGTCCACGTTGGTCTTCACGATCAAGTCGATCTGCTTTTTCGTCAGGCGCACTTCGGCGTCGACGAGGTCGAGCCAGAGCGGAATCCCGCGTGACTTGTCCGGGGTGATGGTATAGATGAAATTGATCACATCGTCAACTGCGTCCGCTTGTTGGCGCAGGAAGTCACAGGCGCCCGCTTGTGGCAGATCGGAGAGTCGTGTGAACACGGTGTAAAACTCGTTTTTGATCGGGCGTTCGAGACTGGTCTTCAGCCACTCGCCTTGGTTGAGCGTGCCAAACAGAATCTCGCGGTCGTGACCACGGGCAAACCCTTGCAGCACGTCGTTGCCCAATCGCGACTGCAAGCGGTAGGAGCCGACTTCCTCGATCACACCGACGACCACCGTGTTCATCGCCAGCGCGAGGTCTTCGAATTCCTCCCACAGCTCGCCACCCTTGCCTTTCAAGCGTGAGAACCCGCCGTCCATCAACACGAGATACGGGCGGAAGCGTTGGATCGCTTCGATAGCCGCACGCAATTCCAGTTCAACCATCCGTTGGTCAGCGAGCATGAAGTAGGCTTGCTGTTCGGCGAGATCGTTGAGGCGGGCCGGTTCGTCGATCGCGCCACCCGATTGAATCCCTTGCTGGATCTCCTGTTTGCGCGCTTCCAGAAATGCTTGAATCTCGCGGTAGTGCTCGGGCAAAAGTGGAGACAACAGCTCCACTTTTTCCACCGCTGTCTGCCCCTCGCGATCAGGCAGGGTTGATTTGGCGAGCGATTTGAACAGGTGCAACGTATACGGATAGTTGCCACCGACTTGACCGACCGAACCGTCCACGCCGACGAGCGAACGCCCGCCGAACAGCGCTTGCGTTTCCACCTCGCGCAGACGGCGGGCTTGGCAGAATTCACCGACGGAGGTCTCCAGCGCGGCACGCAGGCTGTTGTTTGAGACGCGTGCGCGGCGCTGGTCGTGCAAGGTGGCGTTCAATCCCTGCAACTGCTCCGCCAGCGTGAAAATCCCTGAGCTCATCCGCTCACCCCTTTTTCCGATTCAGAAAAGCGGCCACCGCCGCATCATGCTCCGGGGTCATCCACAACTTCGCGCACAGCGACGTTTCCCGCTCCATCGCATCCGCGAGTGGCAGAGTTTCCGACGCTCGCATCAACTCCAGCACCCCTTGCACCGCCTGCGCGGAGTTCGCGGCGATCTGGCCTGCGAACACTTTTGCCGCTTCCAGCACATCTCCCGCAGGAACGACCTCGTCAAAAAAGCCGATCTCGCGCGCTCGTTCAGCGTTGATCACTTCGCCTGTGAGCATCATCCGCAAGGCTTGCTGACGTCCGACCACCTGCTGCAGCAACACGCCGCCGCCCCAACCAGGTGCGATGCCGAGTTTGACTTGGATGAAGCCGATCGTCGAGGTCTCCGAACCGATTCGGAAGTGACAGGCCGCCGCCACTTCCCCACCACCCCCGCGTGCGGCCCCATTGACCGCTGCGATGACCGGCTTCGGGAAAGTCGCGATCTGGTGAAGCACATGGCGCATCTGCGACATTTTTTCATAGACTTGTGGCTCAGATTGCAGGTCGGAATGGAATTCCTTCAGATCGCCGCCGGAGATAAAGACGCGGGAGCCTGTCCCGGTCAAGATCAAAGCTCGAATTGATTGATCGTCCCGCACGCGTTGCAAGCCTTGGGCGAGTCCTTCCATGACCGCTGTGCTCACGGCGTTGCTTGCATCTGGGCGGTCGATGCGCAGGATCGCGAGTCCTTCCATCGGAAAAGCTTCATATCGAACGACATCATTCATTTCTTATCGTTTCCTTTCTATGATAAACTGGAGGAGTTAACTCCGCTGCGTTGTATCGGTTCACTGCTCCTCATCGTACCATAAACGCGGCCCGAATCGAACTCAAGATCTACGAGCAGGAGGCCTACTGACAACTATGAACTACGCAGATAAACTCAAATTCCTCACGTCTTCGATCTTCACAGAAATGGCGAATCACAAGCACCGACTGATGGGGCAAGGCATCGATGTGATCGATCTCGGCATCGGCTCACCCGACCTGCCTCCGCCCGACCATGTGCGCCAAGCGTTGGCAGATGCCGTTCTCCAGCCCAACACCTATGGGTACGCGCATCAACAAGGATTCCCGACCTTGCGCACCGCGTTTTCTGAATGGTTCAAAAAGCGGTTTAACGGCGTGGAACTCGATCCGGCGACCGAAGTGTTGACGCTGATGGGTTCACAGGACGGACTCTCGCATCTCCCGGCAGCCCTGATGAATCCGGGCGATCTGGCGTTGATTCCCGATCCGTCCTATCCGGTGTACGCGGCAGGGCTTCACCTCGCATCCGTCGAGATCGCACCGCTCCCGTTGTTGGCGAAAAACAACTTCCTCCCCGACTTCGCTGCGATTCCAGCAGAGGTGGCGAAGCGGGCGAAGATGATGCTGATCTCCTATCCGGGCAACCCGATTCCGGCGGTGGCCGATGAAAGCGTATATCGTGAAGCGATCGAGTTCTGCAAAAAGCACGAGATCGTGCTGGTTCACGACCTCGCGTACTCGGAGTTGGCGTTCGACGACTACCGCCCGATGTCGATTCTGGAGATTCCAGGGGCGAAGGACGTGGCGGTGGAGTTCCACTCGCTGTCCAAAAGTTTCTCGATGGCCGGGTGCCGCATCGGTTTCCTCGCAGGGAATGCGGATGTGGTAAAAGCGTTGGCCACCCTGAAGTCGAACATCGACTACGGTGTGTTCGGTGCTGTGCAGACGGCGGCGACGGTGGCCTTGTCTGGCGATCAGTCCTACACGCGCGAGATGTCCAGCGTGTACCAAGAGCGCCGTGACGCGCTGGTGGACGGTCTAGCGGAACTCGGTTGGGTGGTCGACAAGCCCAAAGCGACGATGTTCGTGTGGGCGAAACTGCCGTACAGCGACATTTCGTCGATGGAGTTCTGCCTGCGCCTCGTCGAGTCGGCCGGTGTCGTGATGATTCCAGGCCAAGCGTTTGGCGAACAAGGCGAGGGGTATGTGCGCATCGCGCTCGTACAACCGGTCGAACGGTTGCAAGAAGTGGTGCGGCGCATCGCAGCCTGCGGAATTTTGACCCCTGTGATGAACAAGTAGACCAGGACTCAAGGGAGGACCCTTACCTATGACTGGCAAACTGTATTACGACGACCCGTACCTGCGCAGATTCACGGCAACGGTGACCGAGTCGGGCGTTGATGCGAACGGTATGCCTTATGTCGTACTGGATCGCACCGCCTACTATCCGACTGGCGGCGGGCAACCGTCAGACCAAGGTACGCTGAACGGCCTGCACGTCGTGGACGTGGAGGAGGTAGCGGGTCAGGTTCGGCACCGTCTGGCACGAGGTGTCGATCTCGAAACTCTGCCGGTCGGCACGACGGTTGAGGGCGAGATCGAGTGGGAGCGCCGCTTCGACCATATGCAGCAGCATACCGGTCAGCACATCCTCTCCGCCGCTTTTGAGGAATTGTACAACGGGGCGACCGTCGGCTTTCATCTCGGTCGTGAAGTTGTGACGGTGGACATCGCTCTGCCCGACCTCTCGCCCGTGATCATCGAAGCTGTCGAGGCGCTTGCGAATCGGATTGTTTTCGAAAACCGTCCGATCGATGCACGCTTTGTCGCCCCAGAGGAATTGGCAGCGCTGCCGTTGCGCAAGGCTCCGAGCGTGACGGAGAACATCCGCATCGTCACCATCCGCGACTTCGATTACAGTCCGTGCGGTGGCACCCATCCGGCGCGCACCGGGGAAGTCGGCCCGATCAAACTGCTCGGCTACGAGCGCTACAAAGGCAATGTCCGCATCCAATTCGTCTGTGGATGGCGCACGTTGAAGGCGATGACCGAAAAGCAACAGATCCTCCGCCAACTCTCCCGCCACCTGACCAGCGGTGAAGGAGAACTGCCCGACAAGATCGAACGCCTGCTCACGGAGCGCAAGGAACTGGAGCGCTCATTGCAAGACATGAAGCAACAGTTCCTGTTTGCCGAAGCGGAGACGTGGCTCGATGCCGCCCTCTCCAAGCGCGGCATCCTGCTCGTCGCCCGCACCTTTGAGGAGCGCCCGATGCAAGAGCTGCAACGCCTCGCGCAACGCATGGCAGAACTCGAACCGTCTGTAGTGGTCCTGCTCGTCTCCGCCGGTGCGAAGTTGCAACTGGTCTTCTCCCGTGGCACAGCGGTCGGACTCGACATGAGCAACGTGCTCAAGTCGGTGCTCCCGCTGATCAACGGCAAGGGCGGCGGTTCCCCGACCCTCGCCCAAGGCGGTGGCGTCACCGAACTGTCCGCCCATGAGGTGTTGGACGACGCCTTGCAGAAACTGGAGATCGAACTGGTGCAGATCTCGGGTATCTAGAGCTTACTAGAAAAAAAGACTCCGCACGCCACAGGCGTGTCGGAGTCTCTTTTTGCTTGCTACTTCAAAGGTTTGCCTGTGGCGAACCCGACGACACGCTTGACGATCCACATCGGGCCGACGAGCAGGTAGACTGGGTTGCGGAAAAAGGATGGCGCATTGCCTTCAAACGCGTGACCGATGAACTGGAGAATCCAGCCCACCACGAACAGGGCCAGCGCCCACTTCCAATCCCAGAACACGAGCGGCAACGACACGACGATCATCGGAATTCCAAAGGCGTGCGTGATTTTGTTCATGCGGTGGGTGTGATCTTGTTTGTATTTTTCAAGGAAGGACAGGTTTTCCATGCGTGAACTCCCCCTCTTTTCTGATTATTATAACATATTCAAAAACCTCACGCAGGGATGCGTGAGGTTTTTTGGCAGGTCGGGATGTCGCTTAGAAACTCTCTTCGTAGATCTTCAGCACATCTTGAACTTCCAGATTGCGCGTTGCCGCGATGAAACCAGCGCCACGACCGCCGACGCGAACAGCATCTGCCGCCATCGGGGCAAGCGATTCGCGGTCGATGCCGACGCCGGACAGTTTGAGGTAGACGTCCATCGACTTGAACCAGTCGATCATCGCTTTGATCGTTTTCTCCGCAGCTACGCGGTCATCCGCTTCCTGTACGCCAAACACATGGCGGCCCAGACGGGCGATGCGATGCGGACGATCGGCGGCAACGATGCGGAAGTACGCCGGTGCGAGGATCGCGAGACCGCGTCCGTGCGAGATGTCAAACCACGCCGACAGGGTGTGCTCCATCGCATGCACAGGGAATGCACCACCACGGCCTCCGTTCGGGATGCCGATCAGCGCGACGGTCGATGCCCACATGAGTGCAGCGCGGGCTTCGTAGTTCTCCGGTTCCTTGTAGGCGACCGGACCCCACTCGACAGCCGCGCGCATCAGACCTTCGGAGATGTGGTCTTGGACATGTGCGTCCTCGGCGCCGGTCAGGTAGGACTCGTACAAGTGTGTAAACATATCGACCGCGCCGTCTGCCGTATAGTCCGGGGCGACGGTGAAGGTCAATTCCGGGTCGATGATCGCGACTCTCGGGTAGAGGGCCGGGCCGCCGACGCCGCCTTTTTCCTTGGTTGGTTCGTGTGTGAGCACACCGCCGCTGTTCGCTTCCGAACCGGTGGCAGCGAGCGTCGGGACGGTCATGATCGGCAGCGCTTCGTTGACAGGCAAGAGCTCCATCCAGCGACCCGTTTGGTTGCCAGAGATGTATTCATGGCTTGGGATGCCCGAGATGGCGACTGCCGCGATCGCCTTCGCCGCGTCCATCGCCGAACCGCCGCCGAGGCCGATGACCAGCCCGCAGTTTTCCTCGCGGGCGATGCGACCGCCCTCGTCCACGGTGTGTGTGCGCGGGTTCGGTTCGATGCGGTCAAATACAACAACTTCCACACCCGCCATTGCCAGCGAATCCAACACGCGTTGCAGGACGCCCGTTTTGCGGGTTGCTGTCCGTCCAGTTACCAGCAGGACCTTGCCCGCGATGCGAGCCGCCTCTGCTCCGACTTTTTCTACTTCTCCACGCCCGAAAACGATCCGGGTCGGCATATGCAATTGAAAGTCCAGCATGGGGAAACCTCCTCTATGTATCGACACTCCTTAGTATAGCGAAACAGGTTGATTGAAACAAACGAGAGAGAGTTGCCGCTTGTTCAACTATTCCTCTTCTTGTTGTGCATGTTGCGCATCCACAATGGCTACGGAGTCTTCGATGGCTTTTTTATTGTTAACCCCAGAGGAGACGTCTTGCTCATCCGAATTCTTTAACATCTTGCCGTTGTCTAACAGGAACTTTGCTGCATGCAGAGCATTGAGGTCCTGCAAGTCTTCAGGTTTCGTATGATCGATTGCTGAATTGTTGAATCGTTTCATACCACCCGATGCATCGATTCTGGCACCGATTTCTTTGCCATCTAAGGAACGCCTTTTGATGACTTGGACATTGTTGATTTGGGAAGCAACTGCATCGGCCAGCGCAGCTATCGCGGTAAACAGTTGGTATCCTGCGAGTCCGCTCTGTGCCTGTTCACTTTTCTTGCCGGCGCCTCCAGCCACGTAGATCTTGGTCACAGGCTCCGAGTCGATCACATCGCCTGCTCTCGCCTTCACAGCTTCATACATTTCGTCAAACATCCCAGGGTCTGACTCGCTGTCAAAGTGTGCAATCGCCAAAATGTCTCCATCCCCCGTGTCGTCCATCTTCAGGTGAAACCCGACGATGACACAAGGGGAAGCCCCGTCTGTATAGAGTCCCGCTTCCAGTTCGGATTGGCTGGCCACCAAGTACATGCCTTGCGGTACTGGCACATCTGCTTTTTTGTTGTTTTTCAACTCGGGTCCGACTGACGATTTGAAGACTTGGTATTGAGCGAAGTAGTCGGCCAATGTCTCGCTTGTAAACGCATCATCGTCGATGAAATCGACAACGTTTTTGTCGAACTTTTCCTCCACCAAACCAGCAAGCCATTTTTTAAATAACATCAGTTCTCCCGACATCTTGATCCCGGTAGAACCATATAAAGTCCCGAATTCTTTGGGAAGGTCTTTGATCGGCATCCTTTGGATCGGCGCGTATGCTTGTGCGTTGCGCTTCATCTGGGACGCCTGCATGGTTTGTAGCATGCGCGTGGTCGCTTGATTGCCAATCGTTTTTTGTAAGGAATGCAGTTGAGTGAGCGGGGACATCCTGCTGGATGTTTGCGGGGTTCTCACAGCTCGGGAAACAGATTGCAAGTTCCTTTCTTCTTCACGAGAAACTTGCTTGGCGTCTTGGCTCATCGTAGATTGCTCCTCTATCCGATCTGAGTTGCTTCTCTAATTATAGGATAGTTCTTATCTAAGAACAAATTTTGTACGTCGGTGAAACTTTTCCCGAGGTGCTGCGTATAACAGGATGAACAACCTATCTGTATCGAATCAAATAAGGAGCTGAACGAACTACATGAACACCTTGAAGACCTGGTTTCTGATGGCGTTGCTGACAGTGCTGATGGTTCTGATGGGTTCTCTGATCGGCGGGCGTGGCGGAGCGACGTTGTTCCTGCTGATGGCCATCGGCATCAACTTTTTCTCGTACTGGTTCTCCGCTTCCATCGCGATTCGCATGACTCGTTCCCGCGAACTGTCTGAGCAAGAAGCGCCGCAACTGTTCCATATTATGTACCGATTGACCCAAAACGCCGGGCTTCCGATGCCGAAATTGTACTTGCAACCAAGCCCGCAGCCGAACGCGTTCGCAACAGGAAGAAACCCTGCAAACTCCGCAGTCGCGGTTACCGAAGGCATCCTGCAAATCCTCTCACCGGAGGAGCTGGAAGGCGTCCTCGCACACGAACTCGCGCATATCAAAAACCGCGACGTGCTGATCTCCACGCTCGCCGCCATTTTTGCCGGGGCGATCACATGGATCTCGAATGCCCTGCAATGGACGATGCTGTTGGGCGGCTCACGTGACGACGAGGACAACCCGCTCGGGATCGTCGGTACCCTCGTCATGATGATCGTCGGCCCGATTGCCGCGCTGCTGATCCAGATGGCGATCTCCCGTTCCCGCGAGTACAAAGCCGACGCGCTAGGTGCTCAGATCTGCGGCAACCCGCACGCTCTCGCCAACGCCTTGGTCAAACTCGAACAAGCGGCGCACCACATCCCGCCAATCGGAATGCAACCTTCGACCTCACACTTGATGATCGTGTTTCCGTTCAAAGGTTCCGGGCTCACCAGCCTGTTCTCCACCCATCCCCCGATTCAGGAGCGCGTATCCCGCCTGCGTGGAATGAGATTCTAAAACACAATCTGCAAGAAAAAAACAACCGTCTGCATGTGCAGATGGTTGTTTTTTTCACGAAAGTCTTCAGATGAGAGAAGGCTTGTCTTTTTGCGAAATGGACTACGGAGTCCTACTCCAGATGTACGAGAACCAAGTTGCATGGCGTGCTTCGTCTGCGGATGCATCTCGCAAGGTCGTTAGGATTCTCTGATCGGTTGTGAACTTTGTGGTCTCTTGGTAAAACTTCGAATCTTCCAATTCGTCTCGAATCGATTCCTCCACACCGACTCTGAAATTCGTCGGAAGTGGATTCGAGGTAAGTTGAGGTTGTCGCCCTTTGGTCAGGACGGAGAAAATCTGTGAAAAGTTCCGAAAGTGAGCGATCTCGTCATTTCTGATGTTGGTGATGATACCCGCGAACTCCTTGTTCGGTGCAAGTTGTACCAACGCTTCATAGGCGCGGATGGCATTGTATTCAGCGTTGGTTGCTTTGGCTACATTTTCGAGTAGATTTTGAGAGACCTGTCCTCGAACGATGGTCTCCATCGGTAAAGCCACAGGATAATACCAAAGTCCATAGTTTCCCAGATTCGATTGATCGTTCATCTAGTAGCCTCCCTCTCGACATTCAACGAAGACAATACCTAGCCTATTCAGCACATCGAGCAGAGGTTCTTGCAAACAACGACACGCACGCAGGATTTGCTCCATACATTCCGGGCACACTATCGACAAAAGGAGGAGGGTTGTCATGAAGTTCGCACGCCTCTCGAAGCTCCTGTTCGCCGCCCTGCTCACCGTGAGCGTCGCGTTGTCCGGCTGCGGCAAAAACTCGGATGTACAGCAAGGAGCCAAGATCCAACAAGTTCAAAACGGGGGCCTCACCTCCCCCTTGCGCAGCACCGATCTCAAGTCCTTCGAAGTGGAACTGTTCCGCACGCTCACCGTGCCGACCACGTCCCAAAAAGACTTCCGCATCCTCGACACCAAGGACACACCCAACGGCACTTATGTTCTCTATACCATCCCCAACAACGACGGTCTCGCTTTTGCCGGACGCCGCGCCGACGGCTCGATCGTGCTCTATCAAGCACATTGGCCGCTCACCGTGTCCGATCCGTCCCAAGACCTCGTCGTCGTGCGCGCCATCCCGCCGAACAGCGGGATCAACAACGGCTATGGCGTGCTGGCAGGTCGTGTCTACAACCCGTTCATCGATACGATTCAAGTCGACTACCGCGATGGCAAAACGGAACGTCTCGATGTCTCGCACAGCCGTGGGTTCATCCTCGTCCGTCCGGGCTTTGACTCCCGTTTCGTCCAAGTCCGCGGCTTCGGTTTCAACGGCAACCCGTACTGGAACGTGGACACCCGCTAACCGGCAACAAAAAAAGAGCACAAGCCGCATGCGGCTTGTGCTCCTTTTTATGCTTCGACAAACAGTTCCTCGTACTGTGCGAGGTCGTACCCTTTGTCGGTCAAAAACTTTTTCATGCGATCGCGATCCGCTTCTTTTTTTGCACCTGCGATGATGTAGCCGCGCAGCACATCCTCGTCGTCCACTGTGCTGTGGCCGGCCTTTTGTGCTTCCGCGAAGATCTGCTTCTCGATCATCTTTTTCGCCATCGGGCGTACCATGAATGGGATCGGGCTCAACAGCTCGTCCAAGAGTTCCTTCGATTGTTTCGTATATTCCACGTGTCGTTTCCTCCTGCTGCATTAGAATTCTTTTCTAGTGTACCCCTTTATGGGCAGAAAAAAAAGAGCAGGACCGCATCCGGTCCTGCTCTTTTTGCAAATTACGCCTGTACGAACATGTCGTCGTACTTGGAAACGTCCTCGACTTTGCCGACGAGCGACGATTTGATTTTCTCCACATCGTTGCCACGAGCCAGACCCATGACGATGTAACCGCGCACGACGTCATCGACGGTCGCTTCCGTGTGACCAGCTTTGTTCGCCTCGTCCGCCACTTTGCCTTCGATCATCTTTTTCGCCATCGCGCGCATCAGGAACGGGAACGGTGCCACCAGTTCGTCCAACAGGGTTTTTGCTTTTGCCTCGAATTTCATTTGCTCGTCCTCCTACTCCGTTTTCGCGGGCTGAAGATCCTCTACGATGATCTGAAACACGCCGCTGCGGCTGACTTTTCCTGAGCGCGTCACCATCCTGCGTTCAGTGAGCGCACCGACTACCGATACTCGCTGGCCTTCGGTCAGTCCCGTAGGCAGTTTGAGCCCGAGGTGGAGGAAGAGCTCTTGCACATGGCTGCCTTCCAACACTTTCAACGGTTCGTTCGGACAGAACTTCGCGAGATAGATCTCCTGGCCCTCTTCAAAGCTGTTGTACGGAAATGGGTCTGAGAGCAGGACACCTTCGACTTGCACTTTCGTCTGGTTCATACAAAATCACCCTTTCGGTGTGTGTTGTTGAAACAGCTCCATCAGTTTCTCATAGGTCGCTGGGAACTCAGCTTCGTAGCGCAGGAAGTGCGGGATCGGGTAGCGGATGCCACCTTTTTGCGTGAAGTGCAAGCCGTCCGACAATATGGCCCGACCACGATCGTACCGCTTTCCTCTGGAGAGAACTTCGGAACGTCCGCTTCCGTCAGGGCGCCCGCCTCCGGCGAGTCGACATACATGCCGCAGGCGAGCGTCCCCTCTTCGTAATACGGCAACACGGGCTCCAAGCCAAATGCGGTCAGCGCGATCGGACAGGACAGGTCATCAGCGCCCATCGCAAGCGTCCAACCATAGCGCCGTGCCATCGAGATGCCTTGGCAGATCGTGATGCGGTTTTGGAGATCGCGCAACGGACGCTTCGCCTTGGCGGGGATGTCCGCTTCCTGCTTGAACACTTTGATCCCCAGCGGGAAACTGTCAGTGCGAACGTAGGTGTCCAACTCCTGTGCATATTTTGCGAGTTGATCCATGATGAGGCGGCCCCTTCCGAAACTCTAAGTTGTATATAAATTAAGTTCGATTTGTGTGGAGAGTTTTCCTTTTTAATCGCAAAAAAAAGTGGCAGACAAGGGAATTCCCTTGTCTGCCACTTTTTAAGTGGTCCACCGTTGGATTAGAACTGGCGGCCAACCATCTGGTTCAAGACGTTGGTGTTGACGGTGTCGTACTGGTTGCGGCCGGTGTACAGAGCTTGCGGGTACACATCGGTCCGGCCTTCTGCATCACGAATTCCTGCATCTGCAGACATCACTTGGTTGAAGGCGGTGCCGCCAAAGGATTGCGCGCTCAGGCCTTGACCGAAGCCAGTGCCTTGTTGTTGCTGTGCGTAGGAGTTGACTTGCGGGTTCGCCATCGTACCGTTTTGCATCGATTGGGCATGGATGCGTTGGACTTGCGGAGAGCTGTACTGGGTTTCTTGCCCGTTGTACAGCGACGCTTGGTGGATGCGGTCGAGCTGTTGTTGGGACACGCCTTGTTGGAACTGTTGGTTGCTCATGCCTTGGGTGTTGAACCCTTGGTTGGTGAAGGTTTGACCGCCGAAGTTGCTCAGTTGCGGTTGTGCCAGGGTGCCGCCTTGCATGGTGGCTTGCTGGATGCGGTCGAGTTGTTGCTGGGTAACGCCTTGTTGGTACTGTTGGTTGCTCAGGCCTTGGGTGTAACCTTGGTTGGTGTTGCCTTGGTTCATATAGGCTTGGTTGCTGAAGGTTTGGCCACCACCGAAGCCTTGTTGTTGCTGTGCGTAGGAGTTGACTTGCGGGTTTGCCATCGTGCCGTTTTGCATCGAAGCAGCATGGATGCGTTGGACTTGCGGCGTGCTGTATTGGGTCTCTTGACCGTTGAACAGCGACGCTTGGTGGATGCGGTCGATCTGTTGTTGGGACACGCCTTGTTGGAACTGTTGGTTGCTCATTCCTTGGTTGCTGAATGCTTGGTTGGAGAAGGTTTGTCCGCCGCCGAAGCCTTGTTGCTGTTGCGCGTAGTTATTTACTTGAGGATTCGCCATCGTGCCGTTTTGCATCGATTGTGCATGGATTCGTTGCACTTGTGCGTTGTTGTAGCTGGTTTCTTGACCGTTGAACAGCGAGTTTTGATGGATGCGATCCAGTTGTTGCTGGGAAACGCCTTGCTGGAAGCCACCTTGGTTGAATTGTGAATTTTGGGTGTTGCCGTACTGATTCCCATACTGTTGATTCATCAATGTGTCCCTCCAAATATGTAGCATCTGTGTTTCTACACATTGACTAGTATGGGAACTGGTAATTCATTGTATTCATGACACACAAAAAACCTCCGCCATCTCTGGCGAAGGTTTTTGATCACTAGAAGAAAAAGACGCCCAACAGCCAGTAGATCAGCGCGGAGAGCACCGCCGTGATCGGCAACGTGATGATCCACGTCGTCACGATCTTGCCCGCCACATCCCACTTGACTTTGTTAAAACCCTTCGCTGCCCCTACCCCCATGATCGCGGAGGAGATGACATGCGTCGTCGAGACCGGCAGTTTCAGGAACGTCGCCGTCCCGATGACGATCGAAGAAGTCACGTCGGCGGCGAAACCGTTCACGGGCTGCATTTTCATGATCCCGCGCCCCACGGTGCGGATGATCCGCATCCCGCCAGACGCCGTTCCAAGCGCCATCGCTGCCGCTGCCGCAATTTTTACCCACAGCGGAACGTCCATCGTCGATTGGAAGCCACCTGCTACCAAGGCAAACGTGATGATCCCCATCGCCTTTTGCGCATCGTTGGTACCGTGCAGATACGCTTGGAACGCCGCCGAGAGAATCTGGAAGAACCGGAAGTTGCGCGTCATCTTCGCAGGCGCAAAGTTTCGGAACAGCCAGAGGAACGCCAGCATGATGATGAAACCCAAAGCCAGCGAGATGATCGGGGAGAGCACCAACGACTTCAGGATCGCGATGAACCCGGTGTAGTTGATCTGTGAAAAACCGGCGGACGCGATGACTGCGCCGGTCAACGAACCGATCAGCGCGTGCGACGAGGAGGACGGAATCCCGTACCACCAAGTGATCAAATTCCAGATGATCGCGGAGATCATCGCCGCCGCTACGATCCACATCCCATTCGAGAGCGTCGACGGGTCTGCGATGCCTTTGCCGATCGTCTTGGCCACCCCGGTGAAGGACAGCGCCCCGAGCAAGTTCATGACGGCCGCGAGCATGATCGCCGCCTTTGGGCTCATCGCTTTGGTCGAGATCGAAGTCGCAATGGCGTTCGCAGTATCATGGAAGCCGTTGATGTAGTCAAACAGCAACGCCAAGACCACGACGACGATGATCAGGTACAAGCTTGTGTCATGCATTTTTCAAGACGACCCCTTCCACCAGGTTCGATACATCCTCGCAGAAGTCAACGCCGTCCTCGAGCTTTTCGTAGATCTCCTTCCACTTGATCACGTAGATCGGGTGGAGCGTATCATCGTTGAGCAGTTTTGCCACCGCACGGCGGTAGATCTGGTCAGACTCCATCTCCCACTTCTTGACACTTTTGGTCAAATCGATGATGCGGTCGTACTTCAGTTCGCGCAACATGTGGATCAGCTTGTCCAACTCGTTGCATGCGCCTTCCATCGCTTTCGAAAGCGCGATCATCTCCGGCGTCGGTTTGCCGATGCGGTACAGCACGCAACGGTCGGCCACCCCAGTGATGATGTCGAGAATCTCATCGAGCGTAAACGCCAGCGCCGAGATATCCTCACGCTCAATGGGCGTCACGAACGTCGAGTTGAGCTTCTCCATGATCTGGCGAGTGATCGCATCGCCTTTATGCTCAATATCCTGAATCGCATCGAATTTTGCTTCAACATCCGTGTAGTTCTCCATCAGTTCAACGAACGACTTCGCTCCGAGCTGCAGGTTGTCCACTTCTTGCTCCAGCAAATCAAAAAATACGTCATTTCTCGGTCCCAATCGCAACATAAGTTGGGTGCCTCCTTGGTTTGGCAATGTTTTGCAAGTCACGAACTGTCAAGGTTATGTATGAAGACTGTAAATCGAACCCTTACCCATTATTATCGTTCCCAGTCGATCTGACAATAGCCCTCTTTCGACAAAATCCCTGTTTTTACACAATCTTAACAATCGCCTTCCACATATTCTCTGGGAGAACTCATGTAGATGCGGGACACACTAGCGGTATCATTTCCCCCAAGCTAGATGTGACGAGGTGAGTGTAGATGAACCAACGGCTGTCTGTCTCTCTGTGGATGCCCTTGTTGTTGACGCTGTCTCTCGTTCCGCTCCCCGCTGCGGCGGCGGAGTCGGAGGGAGCGGAGGAAGACCTGCCTGTGTTGCAACAGGTGGAGGAAGAATTGCCCGTGTTTCAAAAGGTTGAGAAACAAACACACGTGCCGTGGTACTTCCTCGCGGCCGTCAATCAATACGAGATGGGCATTCACTGGAAGAAGAACCGCGAGAACCCGAACGTCTCACCGATCCAAATTGAGATGCCCTCGGAAAAGTGGAGCGGTCCTGTCAACCCGAATCTCCAAGACAACAACCCGCTGACGATCCAGATGTTTGGCGGGATGGGACAGGATGGCAACGGGGACAAAGTCGCCAACCGCACCGATCCGGACGACGAACTGTACACGATGGCGAAGTTCCTCGGCCGCGACGGCAATGATGAAAATGCCGTTCGCAACGCGTTGTGGAACTATTATCAGGACGGCATCGTCGTCGACCGCATCACCGGATTCGCCCGCCTGTTTCAAACGGAAGGGTCGTTGGTGCTCCGTGGAAACTCCTTCCCGATCCCGCAGCGCTACAACTACTCCTACCGATCGACATGGGGGGATGCGCGCGGTTGGGGCGGCCGGCGCTCCCATGAGGGCTGCGACATTTTTGCCAATACGGGCACGCCGGTGCTCTCCACCGCCTACGGTGTGGTGGAAGTCGCTGGCTGGAACAAGTTCGGGGGCTGGCGGGTCGGCATCCGCGACCTGAACAACGTGTACCACTACTACGCACATCTCGCGAGTTTTGACAAAGGCATGAAGCGCGGTGCGCTGGTCAAACCCGGTCAAGTGATCGGCTACGTCGGCTCCAGCGGCTATGGTCGACCTGGCACGTCCGGCAAGTTCGCCCCGCATCTGCATTACGGCATGTATCGCGACACCGGCACCAAGGAATGGGCGTTCGACCCGACTCCACATCTGCGCAAGTGGGAACGCGAGGCGCGGGCCAACAAGAAAAAGAAATGAGTCAGCAAAAAAACAGCCACGCGACGAGATCGCGCGGCTGTTTTTTGTGACAAGAGGTGGTGCTTAGTCATCCCCGTAAAAATACTCGTCCTCGTCGTTGTTCATCGAGGTGTCGTGTGTGGGGTGCATAAACGGAGCCATGACCGGGTTGCGCTCCCCAGCCAGCAATTGCATGTTCTCTCGACGGGTGGTTCCGAGATCATGGTCGTTGTCGACGTACTTGTCGCCGGACATGATGTGCGGGTCGACATCAGTGCTCCAATTCTCGAGCACCGTGTTGCGCCACGGTGCATCCAGCGAGTCGCTGTCGACCTTGCGCAGCTTGTTCTCCCTTGCGTTTTGCTCTGTCATAGATGGCTCACCTCCTGTCCGTAGTCTATCCGCATCGTGTCCTGACTACTACGGGAATAAGCGGGAGCGCTTTTTCAAAACCTACGGGATACAAGACAGGAGGGATGGAGCCGTGCAGGGACACAAGAGATGGTTCGGGCGACTCGCCCTCACGTGGCTAATTGGAACTCTACTGCTCGTCCCCGAGACGGGGACCACCAAACCGTTGGTTCCCGCCCTCATCGATGCCTCTCAGGTATTCCGCCAGTCACCGCCGAAGCGCTTGCTCGTGATCGCACCACACCCGGACGACGAATCGCTCGCCGGGATGGCGATGATCTCCTCCACACTTTCCAGCGGCGGGACGGTCCGGGTCGTGGTGATGACCAACGGCGATGGATTTCGTGGGGCTGCGGTCAAACAATATGGCGTGAATCACCCGAGCCCTGCTGACATGCTCCGCCTCGGCACCTTGCGACAACAGGAGGAGTTACAAGCGGTGGAACGGCTCGGCCTGCACCAGCAGGATGTGACGTTTTTGGGCTATCCAGATGCGGGGTTGCACCGCTTGTGGTTGAAATACTGGAATCCTAACCAACCCTTCCAAGCGGTGAACGGTTCCACCAAGGTGCCGTATGCCAACGCCTACCACCCGCAGGCGCCCTACTGTGGGCAATCGGTCGTGGAGGACCTAGGCGAAGTGATCCGCGAATTTCGACCCACCGATGTGCTCTATCCCGACCCGCACGACGTGCATCGCGACCACTGGGCGACCTCCGCCTTCACGCAGTTTGCGCTGACAAACTACGAGGAAAAGCCTCGCGAATGGAATTATCTCATCCACTACCCGGAATTCCCCGACCCGCGCCACTATCGCCCGGACGCACCGTTGACCCATCCAGCGCGCTTGCAAGACATCGGTGTCGCGTGGTTGTCCCTGCCCCTGAATCAGCAGGTACAGGCCGACAAGCACGCGGCGATCCTCGCACACCGCTCACAGATCTCGATGATGAAAAACCTGCTGGAATCGTTCGTGCGCACCAACGATCTGCTCAGCACCTATGCGGTGCCGACGATCCCACGTCAGAAACTGACCACGGTGGAACTCGATGACCGTGGCGACCAGCAAGCGCCCCTGCATCCTCGCTCCACCGACATCCGCGAGATCCGTGCCGTCGTGCAAAGCGACAGCGTGCAGATCGCGATCCAAACGGCCGAGCCAGTCCGCCCGGAGGACGAGTTCCAACTGCATCTGCGCCTCCCGCAAGCACCGATCGGCAAGACGATCCTCGAGATAAGCAATCAAAATAAGCAGCGCTTAACCCGCTTACATGCCAGCTGGTCCTATCGCGGGGATCTGGCGATCTGCACCCTGCCTCGCTCGTTGTTTCAGGAGACCGAGACAGTGATGATCGGTGCGGAAATTTACAGTCGCGGCCGCCGTTCAGACAGCACCGCATGGCGACGATTCCACCTCTCTGCCCCGTAAATCGTTCCTAAACCCGATGCCTATCGGGTTTTTTACTATCTGACAGATTATCCCTATCCCACCTAACCGGAAGAATTTAAGCTTAATTAGCGTTCCATTTGACTTATATTATAAAAAATTTCAACAAAATGTTCATTTGCCCTTTATTCTCTTATCCTAAAGTAGTAAAATGTTGTCTAGAAATCGTCTAAATTTGGAGGAATATTAATGTCTCTCGGTCAAAAAATCCGCGAACTCCGTGTAGCTAAGGGGCTTACCCAAAGTGACCTAGGTTCTGGTCTTGTCACGCCAAGTATGATTTCCCAAATTGAATCGGACAAGGCCAACCCGTCTTATAAAGTGCTCGAAGCGATCGCTGAAAAGCTGGAGACCCCGTTGGAACACTTTTTGGCAGATATCCAGACGCAATTGGAACAGACCAGCGCACACAAAGTCGCAAAAGCGCTGCTGTCCTCGCGCAATTACGAGCGCGCGATCGGTCTGTTGGAATCGTTGCTGGAAAAGCCTTCTCCGAACCTGAACTTGATCGATGTCAAATCGGATCTCGGGGAGTGCTTCCTCTACACGGGGAATTATGAACCTGCGATCACCGAGTTCGAAGAAGTGCTGGAGATCGCCAAGCAGAAATTTAACTATCCAGCGCTGCTCACCGCCTTGAACAAGCTCGGGGTCATCGAGCAGAAGCGCCAGAAGTACCATCGTGCGATCTACCATTGGCGCAAGGCCTATGAATTGTTCGATGAACTTCCGCACAGCGAACCGTACTTGCAGTCTCAGATTCTGACCAACCTCGGCACCATCCATTACCAGCTTGGCGAATTCAAGGACGCGTTGCACTATTACGATACCGCCTACAAATTCCTCTCGAAGAGCAACCACTTCGAGCAGATCGGTTTCACGTACTTGGGCCTTGGTCTGAGCTACAAGAAAATTCAGGAATTTGAAAAAGCGTCCGAGTACTCGCAGTATGCCATCGCGATTTTTGAGTCGCTCAAGAACATGAAACTCGCCATCGACGTCAAACGCAACTATGGCATTCTCAAGGGTGAGGAAGGGCTGGTCGAGGAAGCGATGCAACTGTTTGCCGCCTGTGTAGACGAGTACTCCCGCCACAACTATCCGACAGACGCCGCTTCCGTCCACGGCGAGATCGCCCGTCTCCACCTGCGCGAGAAGCAATTCCAAGCCTGTCTGGATGCCTGCGACATGGCGCTGTCCAACTTGCCGCCTGATAGCCGCGAAGTGGCTCCCGTGCTGCGCACGCTGGCGGTGGCACACGACGAACTTGGCCATACGGAGGAAGCGGTGCGCCATATGGAACGCGCCTGCGACCTCTTCCGTGAATTCAACCTCTTGAGCGAACTGGCGGAGACCCACTCCCTGCTCGGTGACCTCTATCAGAAACTCGGAGACTTCAAACGCGCCAACGATTGCCTCCAAGAGATGAAAAAAGCACTGACCGAAAACCTGAAAGATCGCGGCATCATTCTTTAAAATCACCCTCAATTAGGAATTTTTTGATAATAAGTGTAACGATTTTCCAGATGGACTCGTCTAACTACTAGAAGAGTCCATTTTTTATTGCCTTAGGAGGAGTTTCGTTCATGAAAAACCCGATTCATAAAGTCACGGCCATGTTGCTCACCTGCACGTTGCTTGGCAGTCCGATGCTGTGGCTGAACACTCCAGCCGCCTATGCGGAGGCAGCGCCGGACGTTCAGTCCGTTGTGACCAAGGAACAAGCGGTGCAGACAGCACGCCTCGCCGCCAACTTGCCGGAAAGCAAGTGGACGCTGATCAATTCCGAGTACCGCACCAGCGCCAAGGACAATTGGGGCAACACACTCAGTCCGCGCTGGCAATTGGATTTCAATCAACAGGACAGCAAGACCTACGCAGGGGCAAATGTCATCCTCGACGCGACGACTGGCAAACTGGTCAGCATGAACCGCTATAGCAAAGACCCGCTCGAGGAAAGCGCGTTGACAAAGGAACAAGCCCAGCAAAAAGCCGAGGACTTCATCAAACAAGTCGCACCGCAAGAATTCAAGGAGACCGAACTGACGTCCAGCAATGTCGATGGCATCGGGGCTCCCTACAAATACTTCAATTTCACGTATGAGCGAAAAACCGCCGACGGCGTGTTCGTGCTCGACGATGAGATCAATGTCACCGTCCAAGGGGATGGCTCCGTCTCCGCGTACACGTGCAACTGGACCAACGTGACGCTCCCCCCAGCGGCAGGCACCGTGCCGAAGGAGCGCGCGACAAGTGCGTACTCCGACGCGCTCGACCTGCATCTGAGCTATCAATTCTCGTACAAGACCAACTTGCCGACCGTCAATCTCGTGTATTCCAACTCGATGACGGAAAACTTCATGTTCCTCACCAACACCGCCCCGCTGCTGATCGATGCCAAGACCGGCCAGATGCTCGATCGCTACGGCAAGGCCACCACACCGACCAAGATGAGCATCGCGCCGCTCGATCCAAAGGGACCGACCGCACCAACCCCACGCACCACCTCGATGACGCAGGTTGAGGCAGAGGCGCTGATCAAATCCTCCGCTCTGCTGCAAGCGAACATGGAACTCGACGAGGCTACCTATAGCGAGAACGGCACGAAGTCCTGGAGCTTCAGCATCCGCAACTCGACAAGCAAAACGAACATCGGCCGCGTCTCCCTTGATGCGATGACCGGCGAGTTGATGAACTTCAACTCCTATAGCGAAACAAGTGCTCCTCCATCCAGCTCGCCAGTCAGCGACGAAACGATCAAAGCCAAAGCGCTGGAACTGGTGAAAAAGCTCTACTCTGGCCGTACCGGATCGATCGCGTTCATCAACGTGGTCTCCATCGGGGACAACCCGAAGCAATCAGGCTCCACGATGAAGGGCGTTGCCTTCTCGTTTTTGAAAAATGGCGTCCCGTCACCGAACGGCCTGCAGATCGTCTTTGATGCGCAAGGCAACGTCAACAATTTTTACGGCAACACCTATTATGGAAACGATGTGGAGAGCCAGATTGTCTACCCGGACCCGTCCAAAGCTATCACGCTGGACAAAGCCAAAGACACCTTCCTGAAAAACCGTCCGGTGCGGCTCTCCTACTACTTCCCGATCGCGGCGGACGGCACCCGCGCCAACACGCCGGTGCTGGTCTACGCGCCGAACGACGCCACGGAGCGGTCGGCCCACTACGTCGACGGGTTGACCGGCGAATGGATCAGCCTCGACCCGAGCACACAAAAACCGCCAGCGTTGCCATCCGACCTCAACGGTCACTGGGCGGAAAAAGCCCTGACCGAGTTTGCAAACCTCGGCCTGCTTGAGCTGAAGGACGGCAAAGCGAATCCGGACGGTGAGATCACCCGTGGCGAGTTCATCCATCTGCTGGCCAACGTCCGCGGCGGGCTGAACCCCAGCGAGATGCCGACGTTCGAGGACGTCCCGACCGACTCCAAATACTACAGCGCCATCGAGACCGCCGTGCTCCGCGGCTGGATTGCCCCGGACTCCAAGTTCCGCCCGGCAGCCAAGATCTCGCGCCAAGAAGTGGCGACGATCCTCACCCGTGTCCTCGGCCATGAAGAGTTGGCCAAGCACAGCGAGATTTTTACCCTCCCCTATTCGGATGGTGACCAAGTCTCCACGTGGGCCAAGGGTTCTGTTGCGATCCTGAACGGCCTCGGCGTCATGCGCGGTTCCTACGACCGCTTCGCCCCGCACGGCAACGTCACGCTCGCAGAGACCTGCACAGCACTGCTCAAGATCCAGTCGTACAACACCCCGATGCCCTACTACAAGTAAGGAAAACGCAATCAGGCAAAAAGCGTACACCGCAGCAACTGCGGTGTACGCTTTTTTAGTTTCCGATCGCCGTGTTCTGGTAGTCGCGGATCTTGTCAGCAAACACATTCGCCAACTCCTCCGCAAGTTGCTTGGTCGTCCCTTGGGCATAGACTTGGAACAGCGGACCGTCTGAGTCGGGCAGGATCAACGTCCACCCGCCTTCGGTGAACACTTTGATCCCGTCCAGCAACTCGACCGTCTCGCCTTTGGTTTCTTCGATTAAGAGTCGCATCACCTTGCCCTTCTCCTCCCACGGGCAAGGCACTTCACAGCGCAGGATGTGGAAGTGTGGGATGCCCTCCAGCAGATCGGAGAGCGACAGACCGCTTTTCGCCATCGCCCCCATCACGCGCACGAGGGTGTAGAGCGCGTCGAACAACATCGGGAACGGCTCCTCCTGCATCGGCTCCATCAGCGAGCGCGGATTCGCTTTGGTGCGCACGACCGATCCTCCAAACTGCTCGGCCAGCAATTCGACGATCGTCGGTGCGGTGACCGGCACAGCGACTTGCGGACGACCGGAAGTAAAGTGGACCAGCACTTGCAAGGCCAGCAGCAGATCGTCTTCGATCATCGTTCCTTTTTCGGTGACCAATGCGATGCGCTCGCCGTTGCCGTCGACTCGCACGCCGAATTGATACTGCCCGCTCGCCACCATCGCTTGCAGTTCCCCTTTGGCTGATGTGTGCGTCTCCAACACTTGTACCGTACAGCCCAACTCCTCCAACAGCTCGGGCACGACATCTCCGAGCGAAGAGGAGTCGTACTGCACGACGAGACGGAATCGCTCGCGCTTGATCCTCTCGCACTCGACTTGGCGGAGCAGATCCGCGACATACTCCTCGCGCATGTAGCTGTAGAGCTCCCCCTGCCCGATGTGTCGAGAATTGGCACGGCGGAAGTCCTCTTGGTAATAGGCGTTCTCGATTTTGCGCTCGACGCCTTTTTCAAGATTCAACCCCAGCGCGTCGACAAACTCGATCAACAGGCGATCATCACCTGGATCACCGATGCGCCGCACATGCACGCCGCCCTGCGTCTCGCGCATGCGCACCGCATAGCGCAACATCGGCGTGGTGATCGATCCTCCGTCCACCGTGTGTACCCCTGCGCTGTGCAGACCGGCGGCAAAGGCCCGCTTGATCAAGCAAGCGAAGCGATCATCGTCACAGGAGATCGCAATGCGTGCGCCATACGGCAGCGTCGCCCCATACGCCGAAGCCAGCTTGCCCGCGAAATCGGGCGTCATGTCGACGTTGCAGATGCCTTGCACGCCCAGCGTCCCGAACAGATGCTTCTCCAACTTCTCGCCCCAGATCAGCGATGTATGCGCGGTCGCGCCTTCTTGGACGCGCTTTTCCGGCCAGATCTTCACCTGTGGTTTGACGACCGCCTTCGCCCCGATCGTACAGGCATCCCCGACCACCGCGCCTTCGAAGCAAGAGGCGTGTGATTCGATGCTGGTCGTGCTGCAGAGCGTCGCCCCGCGCAATTCTACGCCTTCTCCGACGTAGTTGTGATCCCAGATCACGGTGCGTTTGAGCGATGATCCTGCGCGCAGGACGTTGCCCACACCGATCACAGAGTAGGGTCCGATCTGTACGCCTTCTCCGATCACCGTCTCCCGCCCGATGTAGCAAGGCTCTTCCAACACCACATCATCTGCCATCCGCACACCTTGGCCGATCCACACGCGCGGGGCGACGCGCTGTCCGTGGATGTCCACGTTCACACGCCCCTCCAGCATGTCAAATTGGGTCTGGCGGTACTGTGCCAAGTTTCCGATATCCGACCAGTAACCGTCCGCGACATAGCCGTAGAGATCATGTCCGTTGTTCATCAGATGCGGGAACAAGTCCTTGCTGAAATCAAATTCCTGATCGTCCGGAATGAAGTCCAAAATCTCCCGTTCAAAAATATAGATGCCCGTGTTCACCGTATCGCTGAAAACTTCACCCCAAGACGGCTTTTCTAAAAAGCGCAGGATGCGCCCATCCGGTTCTGTGATCGCGACCCCGTACTCCAGCGGTGTCTCGACACGGGTCAAGACGATCGTGGCCAAACTGCCTTTTTGTTTGTGGAAGCGGATCGCGTCCGCCAAGTGAAAGTCGGTCATCGCATCACCTGAGATCACGATGAACGTCTCGTCGAGAAACGACGCGGCGTTTTTGACCGAACCGGCCGTGCCGAGCGGCGATGTCTCCTCAAAATAACGCATGCGCACCCCATGCTCATGTCCGTCGCCAAAGTAATTGCGGATCACATCCGGCATGTATTGCAACGTCACACCGATCTCCTGAATGCCCGTTCGGCGCAACAAGTCGAGGGTGTACGCCATGCAAGGCCGTCCCAGCAAGGGCACCATCGGTTTCGGTTTGTTGCACGTCAGCGGGCGAAGTCTGCTACCCTTACCACCGGCCAAGATCACAGCTTTCATCTATTTACCTCCATAGGTGACAATGGTCTCTGCTGCGGTACACGCGTAGGCATGCAGATGGGCAGACGCGCCTTTTCTGCAAGTAGGGCCGTGCCGTCTGCCACCTGCTCGTCATGCGCCACCAGCAGTTCGAAACTTCCATATGTGGCCAGCACGCGACTTCCCATCGCCGCCAACCGAATGTTCAAGATCGCGCTCCCCGCCACCGATGCGAGGTCTCCCTCTGGAACCTCGACACCATGTAGCTGCAAACCCCTCTGGATTTCCACACTTGATTCCCCGTCACATCCCGATGCGATCACATGCACATCCCAGCCTCTGCGGTGATACTCCTGTGCCGTTGCTTCTACACAGCGGGTCCACTCGCAGGCGAGCACTAACACCCGTCCCTCTCGTTTCATACCCACCCCTCTCCCCTCATCCCTCATTCGCCCCTGTTGGACGAACATGTATCTTCTCTTGTCTTATGAACACAGTCGGGAGAATAGAACACAGATCGACAGCGGCGAATCACACAGTCATACGGCGCGACCTGCACACATACATGTGTTGTAGGTCCACCATCTTCCACTAGGAGGGGTTCACAATGGTAAGAACGTTTGCCCGCGTCGCAGGTTGGTTGTTCTTGTTGCTCGGCATTCTCGGATTCTTTGTGACAGATCTCCTCGGCCTGATTCAGTTCGATTCCACGCACAACATCATCCACCTCGTGCTCGGTCTGGTCGGGATCGCGGCTGGGCAGAGCGACAACGCCGCGAAGTGGTTTGCCAAGGTCTTCGGGGTCATCTACCTGCTGCTCGGCATCGTCGGCTTTTTCTTCCCGATGTTGGCGGGTCTGCATCTGGAAGTGACGGAGAACCTCGTGCATCTGGTGGTCGGCGCGTGGGGGGTCTACGTCGGATTTGGCAAAACCTCCACGGAGGCATAAGGATTTCGCTCTGAGCCATACTAAAAGCTGTTGGGATGATCGTCCCGGCAGCTTTTTGTTTTTGCAACAACCAAACTCATGAGGAGGCGATTCGATTGAAAATCCGTGAACTCATGACCAAAGACGTGCAAACTCTGAAAACGGAGCACACGTTGCAAGAAGCAGCCCAGATGATGGCTGACCTCGATGTCGGGATCGTTCCGGTTGCCAACCAAGGCGACCACCTGCAGGGCGTCATCACCGACCGCGACATCGTCGTTCGTGCGGTGGCCAAAGGGATGGACATCAATACCACCAAGATCAACGACTTCATGTCGCCGGCTGTCGTAACGGTCACCGGAGAGCAGACCGCACAGGAAGCGGCGAAACTGATGGCACAAAATCAAGTTCGCCGTCTGCCTGTCGTCGAGGATGGTCGTCTGATCGGCATCATCGCGATCGGGGACTTGGCTGTTGTCGGCATTCACGAGAATGAAGCCGGCTTTGCGCTCAGCGAGATCTCCGAACCTGCTCGTCCAGACCTGCACTAGTACGACCTGTTTTTCGTGACAAAAAATGGACAAGACCTCTCTGGGTCTTGTCCATTTGCTTCTTATCTGCCAGTATGTGTAATGGAGGTGAACGTCCCAAGTGTCCACGAAGTCCCAGCGATTCCCCTTGTTCCTCGCCCTGACCGTGATCTGGATGGGTGTGATCTATTGGAAGTCCGCACAGAGTTACTCGCAACAAGACCTCAAGCCGTGGCTGACGACGCTGATCTCCGAGCAGACCTTGCTCTCGATCCTGCCGAAGCTGCAATTTACATACGACGGTGACCTCGTGACCTATCTCAAACCGTTTGGACTGGTGGAGTTTTTCGTGCGCAAGGGGGCGCACATCACCGAATACTTCATCCTCGCGCTGCTGTTTTGGCAGACGTTTGCTGCCACCCGTCTCGCCCGTCCGTGGGTGTTCTTGCTGGCGGCGTCGTGCAGCGTGCTCTACGCGGCATCTGACGAGTGGCACCAATCCTTCGTGCCCAACCGCACCGGACACCCGATCGATGTCGGGATGGACGCTGTAGGCGTCGTGCTGGCGATGCTGCTCTGCCTGCTCTGGCAAGGTTCACAACGCAAAAAGCTCTCCCGTCACGCGTGACAGGAGAGCTTTTTCTATGAAGTCTTGCGCTTGTCATCCAGCCAAGCCGATTCGATCACCGCACGGGCGCTGGTCAGCGGGATGTCCTTCATCCCTGCACTCTCGCCTGTGTCGAGCAAGTACTTGATCGCCTCGTTCATTTTGGCCGGTCCATCGTAGTCACGGTACACCGTCTCGGCGTAGGCGAAGGCCTCGCGCCCGAACTGGGAGAGCAATTGTCGCTGCTGCACGGTGGTGTGCGATGTGTAGTAGGTTTCCAGACGTTTTTTGACAGTGCGAACCAAGATGATCACGACGAGGACGGCGATCTGTACCAACACGGTTGTACCTTGTTGAACCAGTGACATCCAGCTATCTGTCATCAGGACGCGCCTCCTTGGCGAATGAACGCATAGAGTTTTTCCAAAGCGACCGCCATCTCCGCGCGCGTCACGAGCTGGTTGGGCTTCCACGTGCCATCCGGGAAGCCGACCATGATCCCCCAGTCGATCATATGTTGGATCGACTCTTGCGCCCAAGCTGGCCACTGCTCCTGCACGGGACTGGGGGGCGTTGGTGTGGGCGGGGTCGGAGCTGGCGTGTCAGGACGCGGTGCTGGCAGTTGGTTGTACGGGACATTGAAAAGGGTGCAGATCGCCTGTGCGGCCCCCTCCGCCTCGCGCACTTGGAAATTGGTGTTGGCGAGGTTGTTGGCCTCCTGCTGGTTGGTGATAAAACCAGATTCGACGAGCACCGCATCTGCGGCCGTCTCGCGGAGGACTTGGAAATCTCCGAGGTAGACGCCACGGTTTTTCTGCCCGGTGGCGGCGGCGATCCCATTGACGAGCGTCTGCGCCCATTGCTCGGTGCGGGTGCCGCGCGTGGACGGGTGAATCCAGACCGCCACACCGTTGACATCAGACGATGTGGCAGAGTCCACATGCCACGCGACGAACAGGTCAGCGTTGTTGTTGTTCGCCAGTTGGGCGCGGTACGCCAGATCCTCCGCGATAGAGCCACTTGGCAGTGGCAACGTATTGGATTCACGGGTCATGACCACGCGAAATCCACAGCGCCGTAACGCATCGCGCAGCAACAAGCTGGTCTGCAGCACGAGCATCGACTCTTGGTAGCCATTGCCTACGGTACCAGGGTCCTGCCCGCCATGCCCCGGGTCGATCACGACTGTAGGCATACTCTTCCCTCCTCGGTTTGGGGTGTGGTTACTGGTTAGGGTATGCAACCAACGCCTAGATGGTGAAACGAAAAAAGCGGTCGCTCCAAGGAGCCGACCGCTTTTTCAACCAAAGGGTGGTTAGATCGATTGGACGACCGGGGTGACATGGAACACGCGAACCCCGATGTGCTTGAGATCTTCGGTCAGCGCGTCGACATCGGTGTCTGGGGAGACTTTGAAGGAGACGCGACGATAGCCGAAATTGGTGTTATCATCGAGCACCAGCATGCCAAAGATATTGGAGTAGTCCTTCACGACTTCGGAGAACTTGCCGAGTGCCCCCTTCATCTCCGGCATGGAGACGGTCAGACGAATGCCCGGCTTGTGCATGCCCAGCGCATCGCGCAGCATGTCAAACAGCGTGGACTTGAGCAGGATGCCGTTGAAGTGGCTTTCCTTATCCAGCACCGCGAGGAACGGCACGTAGTCGATCTTGGTGAAGATCTCCTCCATGTTCCCTTCTTCGTCGATCGAAGCGTTTTTGTTGATCGCGACGCTTTCGACCTTGGTGGTGCTCAGGAATTGTTGCTTCTCCAGCCCCGAATCGAAGTGTGCTTTATAGACTTCCGCATAACCGGCCATGCCGTAGTAGACGCCGTCCAAGACGACAGGGATATGTTGATACCCGCAACGATCGAGCACTTCGAGCAGTTCCTTCAATGTCGCCGACGGTTCAATGGTGATAACCTTGTGTTCCTCTAGTTTAAGTTGTTGAACGATCATGTGATGAGATGCCCCTTTCTCTCTGTCCCTTACTCGTTACTTATTCGGCAACTTACGAAACATTTCCTTTTTCCTGCATAGGTATCAGGAGAGGAGGTGCAAGACATGCTCGTTTCCATATCCATCATCTGTTTGCTCGCACTGTTGGTCAATCTCCCCTTGGGCATTTGGCGACAGAACACCCGCAAATTCTCCCTGTGGTGGTTTGTCGCCGTCCACGCTTCGATCCCCTTGATCATCTACATGCGCCAACAGTTTGACGTCTCGATGGCCTGGGTGCCGCTGACGATCGGGTTCGCCATTCTCGGTCAGACGTTCGGTGCGCAGTTCTCCCGCAAGCGCGTGGTGATCGGACGTTGGTCATAAAAAAAGGGCTCCCGTTACGACGGGAGCCCTTTTTTGTACAGGTGCTGGTTACGCGCGCTTGGAGATCGGCACGAATTGCAAATCAACTGGGCCGACGTACTCGGCAACCGGGCGGATGATGCGGTTGTTCGCGTATTGCTCAAGGATATGCGCCGTCCAACCGGAGACGCGGGACATCACGAACAGCGGAGTGAACAGTTCGACCGGGATGTTCATCGCGTTGTAGAGCGAACCGGAGTACAGGTCAACATTGTACTTGAGGTCTTTGCCTTTGTTGGCGAAGTATTCGAGCACGACGCGCTCTGCGATTACCGTCATGTCGAAGTACTTGGTTGCGCCTTGCTTGGTGGTCAGTTCCTTCGCGTACTTTTTCAGCACGAGACCGCGCGGGTCGTAGGAACGGTAGACGCGATGGCCGAAGCCCGGAACTTTGACGCCTTTGGCGAGCAGGTCTTTGATGCCAGCTTCTGCTCGTTCCACAGAGTCGATTTTCAACAGCATGCGCAGAACGTCTTCGTTCGCCCCCCCGTGCAGCGGGCCTTTGAGCGCGCCGATTGCGGAGGTTACGCCAGAATAGACGTCAGACAGGGTGCCGACGGTGCAACGAGCGGTGAAGGTCGAAGCGTTGAATTCGTGGTCGGCGTGCAGGATCAGCGCCACGTCGAACGCTTCAACCGAGAGTTCATCCGCTTCAGTTCCATTGAGCATATAGAGGAAGTTCGCCGCATGACCGAGGTCGTTGCGCGGGGCTACGTATTCCTTGCCCGCTTTGAAACGACCGACAGCTGCCGTGGCCGACGCCATCAGCGAGACGAGCTTCGCGGATTGTTGGAGATGGGTGTCGCGGTTCATCGATTTATCGGGATCGATCGCACCTGCATAGGAAGCGACCGTGCGCAGGATTTCCATCGCGTTCGCCGGGGAGTTGCTGAGACCTTGGATCAGCGCCATGACGTCTGCTGGGATCTCGCGGTATTTTTTTAGCTCCGCATCGAGCTGGCTCAGTTCCTTTTGGTTCGGCAGTTTGCCGTGCCAGAGCAGGTAGACAACTTCTTCAAAGGAAGCTTTGCCAACCAAGTCGTTAATGTCGTACCCGTGGTACACGAGACGGCCTTTGGTTCCGTCCACCAGACAAATCGAGGATTCGCCCGCTACCACATCTTGCAGCCCAGCTTTTGTTTTCGTTTCGGACATTGTGTGACACCTCCAGATGTATACGCATAAAGATTGCAAACTTACATGTGCGCAATATGTCGATAGTCCTTATTATACAGGAATTGGTCTGGGTGGTCGAACTTGCCTGAATGGTTTTTCATTCATTTTTCATCGGTTTACAAGGTTTCCGGTAAACTTACGCAATGGGACTCCCGTTTTTCTTCCTCTCTAGAGTGTGATGTTGGCCTGATTCTATGCCTTCCGTCTGTCGAAAAATATTTATTTCCAGTGAGAAACGTCGAACTTTGGAAAATGTGGATAAGGTTATGCCCAGTATTCCACTTAGGGGTCAATGGGAAAGGAAGCCTTTTCCACATTGCGTCCACACCTTACCCACAAGCTATACACAGGGTTTTGTGGATAAGTCGAACGCTTGTTCGGTACTGATTCTCATGTTATAGTCATAGCACAACCAACAACTCGCGCGAGGATTGGTAGAGTACGAGACTAGACTGTGGGGTGAACCGATATGCATTTGCTTACTGATGAATATCTACTCGAGGCCTTCAAGAATGCCGTCAAGCAGAAGCTTGACAAGCAGTTCATAGAACTGTTGCATCAAGAGCTCCATGCTCGCGGCCTCGCAGTCTCTGTCACGATCGCATCGTAACCTACCGTCCGTAAAGTCTCTATTGTGTTCCATCGTTTCATAGCAGAGAAAAAGCCTGTCCTCCGGAGGACAGGCTTTTTTCGTTGCGTCGTATGCGGCTACGCTCGTGGTCGTCACTGTTTGAGCAGGTAGAGGGTCAGCTCATCACGGTTGTGGAAAAGTTGCTTGGCTTTGAGCAGTTCCAATTGGCCTCCGAAGGCGGCGACCGTTTCTTTGATCGCTTGGAAGGCTTTGCCGTGCATAAGTTTGACGGTGATGATCGCCGTGCCTCCGACTTGCAAGGCATCGAGCAGATCGAATACCAACTTGCTCATCTGCTTGGGACTCCAACTCATGTCGCAGACCAGCAGGTCGAACGCGTCCTCTTCAAACCGCACATCGCCGGCGTTGTTCTTGAGGTGCTTGAGGTTCGGGTTGCTCAGCAGGTCGGCATGCATCTCGCCCGGGTCGACGGCGGTCACCTGCAAGCCGCGCTTCAGCAGCAACGAACTCCACCCGCCCGGTGCCGCGCCGATGTCCAACGCCCGCTCAAAAGACGCCAAGTCCAGCCCGAAGCGCTCCTCCGCTTCCAAAAGTTTAAACACCGCGCGCGAGATCTGGCCTTCCTCTTGCTTGTAGCGGACCGCACCACCCGACCAGTCTGACAGGTTCTCCTCCGGCTTCGAGATCCCCCAGTAGAGCAGTTCGGCAGTCAAGTAGATCGAGATGATCCGATCTGGCTTCTGGATCACCGGCTCCACTTCATGGGTCTGCGCGAGGATCGGGTCGATCGCTTCCTTCACCCCATACGGCGTGTACTCACACTTGACGCCCGGTGCCTTGCGCACTTGGACGGCGACTCTCTCCCCCGGCGTGAACACGCCTGTCAGGTCTTGGACGAAGTTGATCAGCATGTCCAAGTCTGCACGCGTCCGCGTGATCGAAAGCTCCTGCGTCACCGGCTGCACATGGCGCAGGAAAATCGGTTCGTCCTCCTGTAGCGAGCGCTGCATCTCCTCGAGCGGTACTTCGGTATGTATCAAAAACACTTCTCCCGGCTCCAAGACCTGGAACTTCACACCGGGTGCTTTCCGGCGAATTTCTTCTTGGGCATACTGGGCAAACCCGTGGTTTGTCGTGCCGATCATGCGAGTTGTCATAGAGTCCTCCTGTAACACTTGATAGTCATTCTGTTAGTATAACAAATCCGCAATAAAAAGGTTGCATCGCATCGTTTCCTCCTATATGCTTTTTTCGAAGGAGTGTTGCGAATGCAACGTTATGTGCTGGAACCGGTGCTGTTCGCGATCTTCGGTGAACTGTTATTTCCGAACGAGCCGGTCGAATACTTGATGCCGTATTCGACAGTGATGGAACTTTATGAATTGCTGGATACCGAGTCAATTGTCACTGACCCGCTACAAAACGAAGTGGTCAAACAAAACGTCCGCAAGTTCATCGAGTTCTTCGAACAGCCCTTTGTGAAAAAGAAAATGGATAAAATCCTTCGCGTGCCGTGGACCAAGTCCGCGCCGATCCTCTTTTCCGAGAATGTCACGTTTACCGTCGTGTTTTCCATTGACAACGCCGAGTATGGCGAGACGTTCGACCCGATCGAGACGGAGTTGGTGATGCTCGCCCGCCGTGAGCAAGTCCCGATCATCTCCGATCAGCTCGAGTTTGGGCAACGGATCGTCGCAGCGAAAGTCCCCGTCACCGTCGTCGACGTCGCAGATTTTGGCTTCCTCTTGGAGGATACCCCCGATCTGGAGATGTTGGATGAGGAAGTCCTGTCCGACGTCCAGCCGTTGCGCCTCGCTGAGGAACCGGTGCTGACATACGAAGCGGAGGAAGGTGCAGTCGCCGCACAGGAAGCCCCACTGGTTCAGAAAAAGGAGAACAAGTTGCTCCCTTTCATCATGGGTGGCCTCGTGTTGCTGTTGGCCGCGTCACTGCTCTCGCTGTTTTGGCGGTGAGTGAACACCCCGTGGCGGGGTGTTTTTTTCATGGGCTTGTGTTACAATAACCCACAAACAACCGACAGTAACCCGATTACATAGGGAGGTACCCTTTTATGACACAAACTCGAGATCGCATCCTGTTTAGCCGGGAACAAATTCAACAACGTGTGGCAGAATTGGGCAAGCAATTGTCTGAGGAATACAAGGACGGCGAAGTGGTCGTCGTGTCGCTGTTGCGCGGGAGCTTCATTTTCACCGCCGATCTGGTGCGCGAGATGAACATGCCGGTCAACGTGGACTTCATGACCACGTCCAGCTACGGACATGGGGAGACGAGCACAGGTCGTGTGGAGATCGTCCACGATGTGCGCACCGAGATTGCAGGCAAGGATGTGTTGGTGGTCGACGATATCCTCGACACAGGGATCACGATGCGCGGTGTGGTGGAGCACTTGAAGCAGAAAAACCCTCGCACGCTGAAAACCTGCACCTTCCTGGACAAGCCGTCCCGTCGCCAAGTCGACGTTCAACTCGACTACACCGGCCACACGATCGAGGATCTCTTCGTCGCAGGCTACGGCCTCAACCTTGGAGACCACGCCCGGAACCTCCCGTACATCTTCGTTCGCGAAACCGTCGAAGAGTAGAAAAAAACCCCACCGCGAAGAGCGGGGGGTTTTTTCATGTCTAGACCCGCTAGTTATAGCGAACGACCCCAGCTCGTAGTGGCTGGGGTCGTTTTTTGGATGGCGATTAGATCTTGTGGTGGTCGATGCGGTTCTGGTTCAGCGTGTTCGGGTAGTTGTCCGTACTCGCCACCATGCGATCGAGTTCGAAATCATCGACAGAGCTACGGGTGGTTTCGTCGATCGCGTCGCCTTCGAGGAATCTGTTTTTCATGTCATCATGTGTGAGACGTTTCACATCATTGTACTGAACGTCCTTCGCCATCACTTTCAAGCGGTTGTCTTCCATCTGCATCGCCTCCCCCGCTAGTGTGAGCGGAGGCCGTGCCGACTATGCAAACTCAAGGCGCATAGAGCTTCTTGTACTTCTCATAGTTGAAAAATACCCGTTGCACATAATGCCGCGTCTCGCCCACCGGGATCTTGTCCGATGTGTCGAGCTGCCCATCCCACTCGCCGTTGCTCATCCAGCGATTCACTCGGCCCTCGCCACCGTTGTAGGCGGCGACGACCGCTACCCAGTTGCCCTTGAACTGCTTGTTCAAGTAGGAGAGGTACCACGATCCCAACCGGATGTTCACCGTCGGGTCTGCCAATTCTCCTGGCCCCGTGTACGCGGTCCCACTCTGCTCGGCCACCCAAGCGGCCGTCTCCGGCATCAACTGCATCAGTCCGACCGCTCCGACATGGGAGACATTCTCCGTCTTGAATTTGCTCTCCACGTTGATCAAGGCGGCAATCATCAACGGATCGATCCCATATGTGTTCGCCGCTTGCTGGATGATCTCCTCATGCTGGTACGGGTAGAGAAACTTCCAAAACCAATTCGAACTGACCACCATCACCACGACCAGCAACAGCAAGCCGAGGATCGAGACTTTGCGCTTGGCCTTGGGCGTTAACGTCCACGAGATGCGCGGCCAGATCACTCTGACGACCCCTCTGCGGCCCCCTGCAGGTGCGCCCACACCGCACGCACTTGAGCTTCTGTCTCCGCCAACGGCCCCCGGTTGTCGATCAGGAAGTCGGCGTACTTCCGCTTCTCCTCGATCGACATCTGGGCCGCGATGCGCTGACGGGCGGCGTCCTCAGTGAGCTCGTCCCGCGACAGGAGACGCGCCAATTGCGTCTCGACGTCCACATAGACCACGATCGTCTGGTCCACTTGTTGGTGCATCCCCGTCTCGATCAACAGCGGGATGTCCCAGATGATGATCGCGTCCGGGTCTTGGGCGCGCGCTTCCTGCGTCTGCCGGTCACGCTCTTCGCGCACACGGGGGTGGACGATCCCGTTGAGGCGCTGTCTGTTCGCTTCGTTACCAAACACGAGCGAGCCGAGTTTGGCACGGTCGAGTTCACGGTTCGGGAGCAAGATCTCCTCCCCAAACGCCTCGACAATCTCCTGCCAAGCTCGCTCTCCCGGTTGTTGCACCTGACGCACGATCTTATCAGCATCGATAATCACGGCGCCCAGCGCAGCAAAAAACCTCGAAACGGTGCTCTTGCCCGTTGCAATCGATCCGGTCAACCCTGCGATCATATCGTTCCTCCAAGGGTTAGAAAAATTTGCTAATGCCAATCAAAATCAACATCATACCCGGCAAAAACGCCATCCGCTGCAAAAAGCGCGCGTCGGCGTATCGGATGCCAATTCGCATGCCTGAGTAGATAAACAACAAGTTCATCCCCGCAATCGTCAACGCGGTCGAAACCGAATGAAACCCGACCAACGAGGCCCCGATCCCCGCCCCGAAACCATCCATCGAGAGGGCGAACCCCAGCACCAGCGCTTCCTTGATGCTGATGTCTCCAGAGCGGTCCACGTCTGCTGAAGAAGGCGTGCGCAGAATCTGAATCACCAAACCCAGCTTTTTCAATTCGAGACGGAGAACCGTCGTCTTTTTTGCCAACGTTTGCCCGTCTCTTGAGGAGTCGGCACTGTCACCATTCTCCTCCACGGGTTCCTTTTCCTTCTGCGTAACAAGGTTGTAAATTGCGAAGCTGCCGACGCCAATCAGGATGAACGCCCCGAGCGCCTTGGCAAACTGCGGCGACACGGCATTCGTCAACGCGCCGCCCACTTGCATCGCAAGCAAAATCATCGTGGCGGAGCAAACGGTCACGATCAGCAGCGACCACAGGGGAAATCGTATCTTGCGCAATCCGTATGTCACGCCGACGCCGAAGCCGTCCAGCGAGACTGCAAATGCGAGCACAAACAGGGAGAACACGTGAAACACGCTGTCTCCTCCTTCCCTCTCTCATGCATGACACCACTCTATGCATCGGAGAGAGAAAGGGTGTTCCACGAGCAAGCCACAGACTACCTGTGCTCTAGCCTTGTTCCGGTTGACAGTGCGGGCAGAAATGCGTGCCACGGCCCGCGACGCGCGTCTTGACAATCTCGGTGCCACACTGCGGGCACGGTTCGTTCTCATGACCGTAGACGCGCAGTTGATGTTGCATCATCCCACCCTGCCCATAGCCGTTGACATAGGACTTGATCGACGACCCGCCGAGGCGCACCGACTGATCCAGCACGTCAACAATCGCTTGCTGCAAGCGGGTGACTTGGAGATCGGTCAACTGCGTCACCGTGGTTTCGGGGTGGATGCCCGAAACAAAAAGCACCTCATCCACATAGATGTTGCCAAGTCCTGCGACAAAGGTTTGGTCGAGCAACAAGGCTTTGATCTTGCCGCTGCGGCGCTTGGCGACCTGCCGCCGCAACGCGTCGACGGTGAATTCCGCATGAAGCGGTTCCGGCCCCAGCGTAGCGACACCCGGCAGTTCGGTGAAGTCATCGCGAGGCAGGAGATCCATCGTGCCAAACTGGCGGACGTCCTTGTAGCGGAGTTCTGTGCCGTCGGTGAAGTGGAAGATCACATGTGTGTGCTTTTCAACCGCTTCCTCGGCGCTGTACAGCCCGTAGCGACCTTCCATGCGCAGATGGGATACGAGGGTATAGGGGCCCGCCCCGATCAGCAGATACTTGCCCCGGCGCTTGACCTCGTCGATCGTCAGGTCTTGGAGCAGCAGCTTAAACTGCTCGACATCATCTGGTTTGCGGATGATCCGACCGAGCGTGACAGTCACGCGCTCTATGGTTTTGCCGACGATGAGCGCTTCTAATCCTCGTCGGACAGTCTCCACCTCTGGTAATTCTGGCATCGAGAAACCTCCTCTCGAAAAAATGTGCGTGTTACCCGATGAATCTCGCGTTCGCTACTTCGCTTCGTACCACGTGTCCCCAACGTTGACGTCGGCTTTGAGCGGGACTTGCAGTTGCACGACACCTTCCATCTCGCGGTGTACAAGTTGGCTGAGCGCGTCGATCTCGTCCTCTGGCACTTCAAAGATCAATTCATCGTGAACTTGCAGGAGCATCCGCGCTGAGAGCTGTTCAGCTTGGAGCGCACGGTTGACGTTGACCATCGCTTTTTTGATGATGTCGGCGGCGGTGCCTTGGATCGGCGTGTTCATCGCCGTGCGCTCGGCAAAGCTACGGATGTTGAAGTTCGACGCGTTGATGTCAGGAAGCGAGCGGATGCGGCCGAGGCGCGTTTTGACAAACCCGTCCTCACGCGCTTGCACGACGACCTCCTCCATCCAACGCTTCACGCCGGAGAACTTCGCGAAGTAGTTCTCGATAAACTGCCCCGCTTCCTTGCGCGTGATGTTCAAGTTCTGCGACAGACCGAAGTCGGAGATGCCATAGACGATCCCGAAATTGACCGCCTTCGCCGCACGGCGCATGTTGGAATCAACTGCTTCCGGCTCAACCTCGAACACATCAGATGCAGTGCGCGTATGGATGTCCATGTCCATCACGAAGGCATCGATCATGTTCTCGTCGTTGGCGATGTCGGCGAGGATGCGCAACTCGATCTGTGAGTAGTCGGCTGCGAGGATTTTCCAACCCGGTTTGGACGGTACGAACACGTGGCGCAGACGACGACCTTCCTCCGTGCGAATCGGGATGTTCTGCAAGTTCGGCTCCGTGCTCGACAGGCGGCCTGTAGCGGTCAACGCTTGGTTGAACTGCGTGTGGACGCGGTAGTGCCCAACTCCCGCCTCACGCGCCGCGTTGAGCAACCCTTCCACATAGGTGGAGTTCAGCTTGCCAAGGTGGCGGTAGTCGAGAATTTTTTGTACGACTGGCGAGTATGGCGCCAGTTTTTCCAGCACGTCTGCCGCTGTGGAGTAGCCTGTTTTGGTTTTCTTGGAACCTTTGAGACCGAGTTTTTCAAATAGTATCTCACCCATCTGTTTCGGTGAGTTGATGTTAAACGATTCGCCCGCGAGTTCGTAGATCTCCTCTTGGAGCTTCTCGATGCGCTGGCTGAGGTCTTGTCCGATGCCTTTGAGTTCTTCGGTGTCGATTCGCACGCCGACAAACTCCATCTCCGCCAGCACATAGGACAGCGGTAGTTCGAGCTCTTCGTAGAGGCCGAACAGATCCTTGTCGCGCAGAGCTTGTGCGAGACGCTCCTGCATGATCGCATTCGCTGCGGCGACACTGCCGGCATGCTGAGCGCGCTCCTCCACGCTGACTTCAATTTTTTTCTTGGCTGTTCCGGTCGCGAGTGCCGTGACCTTCCAGCCGACATGGCGCTCAATCAAGTCGTACAGGTCTGGCGCACCGTCAGCCGGATTCAGCAGGTAGGAACCGATCAACGAACAGAACGCCCGGCAGTTAACTTCCAGCCCATGCGAGCGCAGGGCGACCAGAGCCGCTTTGAGATCATAGAAGACCAAGTGCTTGTCCGTGTTGGCGAGGAAGTCCTTGAGCGCGTCCGGGTATTGTCCCGTTTGCAAAGGCAAGTACCATGCCTTTTCCTGTGTTGCGAACGCGATGCCGTGCAGGTCGCCATGTTGGTAGTTGCCCGTGAGTTCGATCCAAACGCCCGCTTGTTCCGGGAGTTGGGCGAGCACATCTGTCAGTTGATCGTCGTTGATCAACTGTGTTTCGATCAGCGGTTGTGCCGGTTCGGTCGGAGTGCTCTCACTCTCCGTCTCGATGCCCCCAGCAGGAAGTCGGTTCATCAACGACTTGAACTCGAGCGCCTTGAATGTCTCGCGTACTTTGCCAGCGTCATAACCATCGAAGGCAAACGTCGCCAAGTCCACGTCGATCGGCACATCGCGCAGGATCGTCGCCAACTGCTTGGACAGCATCGCCGAATCTGCGTGTTCCTTCAGCTTCTCCTGCAACTTCTTGCCTGGCGCTTCCTCTGCGTGTGCCAGAACTTCCTCAACCGTGGGGTACTGTGCCAACAGTTTCAAGGCGGTTTTCTCCCCGACGCCCGGTATCCCTGGAATGTTGTCAGAGGTATCGCCCATCAACCCTTTGAGATCAATGATCTGCAACGGTGTCAGCCCATACTTCTCCTGAATCTCCGGAATCCCATACTTCTCCGTCTCGCTGATTCCCTTGCGCGTCAACATCGTCGTCACCTGATCAGATACCAATTGGAGCAAGTCTTTGTCCCCAGTGACAACCAGCGACTCAAACCCTTGTGCTTCCGCTTGCTTGGTCATCGTACCGATCAGGTCGTCCGCTTCATACCCGGCTAATTCGACATAGGGAATGTCGAAGGACTGCAATATTTCCCGGACAATAGGGAATTGTTCGCTCAATTCGCCCGGTGTCTTCTCCCTTGTCCCTTTGTATTCGGGGAAAGCGTCATGGCGGAAGTTCGCCTTGCCTTTGTCGAAGGCCACAACTAGATGTGTCGGTTGCTCATCTTGCAACAGTCGCAGCAACATCGTCGTAAAACCGAATGCAGCATTCGTGAATTGTCCCTTGCTGTTCGACAGCGGTGGGAGTGCAAAAAATGCACGGTATGTAATCGAGTTTCCATCGATCATCACTAGTTTCTTTTTCATTTCGCTCATGTTAGCACCTCGTACAAGTCTCAGATAAAACCAATTGTAACACAAAAAAAAGCACACCACGTGTAGGGTGTGCTTTTTTGCCACGTATTAGTTGTAGAGGAAGCAAGCCACAAAGTGATCCGGCTCGACTTCTTTGAGTTCCGGAATCGATTGTGCGCACTCCGGCATCGCTTTCGGGCAGCGTGTACGGAAACGGCAGCCAGACGGCGGGTTGACCGGAGACGGAACATCACCTTCGAGGATGATGCGCTCACGGGTGCGCTCGATCTCCGGGTCCGGGATCGGAATCGCGGAGAGCAGTGCTTGGGTGTACGGGTGAAGCGGCTTGCGGTAGAGTTCATTCGCATCTGCCACTTCCGCCAGTGCGCCCAAGTACATGACGCCGATACGGTCGGAGATGTGCTTGACCATCGCCAAGTCATGGGCGATGAACAGGTAGGTCAGGCCGCGCTCTTGTTGCAGACGCTTCAAGAGGTTGACGACCTGCGCCTGGATCGAAACGTCCAGAGCAGAGATCGGCTCATCGGCGATGATGAATTCCGGCTCGATCGCGAGGGAACGAGCGATCCCGATCCGCTGACGCTGACCGCCAGAGAATTCGTGCGGGAAGCGAGAGGCGTGCTCCGAGTTCAGACCGACCGTTTCCAAGAGTTCGTAGATGCGCTCTTGGCGTTGACGGCCCGAGCTCAAACCGTGGATGTCGATGCCTTCACCGATGATATCGCCAACGGTCATACGCGGGTTGAGCGATGCATACGGGTCTTGGAAGATCATCTGCATCTTGCGGTTGAAGGCTTTTACATCGCGGCCTTGCAACTTGTGGACGTCTTGACCGTTGAAGAGAACTTGACCTTCGGTCGCGTTGTACAAGTTGATGATCGTTCGACCGGTGGTCGATTTGCCACAACCGGACTCACCAACCAGACCAAACGTTTCACCGCGCTTGATGGAGAAGGAGACGTTGTCGACAGCCTTCAGAACTGCACCACGGCCAAGGTCGAAGTGCTTTTTGAGGTTTTTGACTTCAAGGATGTAATCAGCATTCGGGTTATTAGCCATGATTATGCCCCCCCACTTCTACAGGACGTTCAACTTTCGGGGCGTTCGGGTGGAGCAACCAGCAAGAAGCGCTGTGACCCGCGTTGACTTTGGATACATCCGGATCTTGTTCCAAGCAAACTTCCATCGCGTACGGGCAACGCGCAGCAAATGCGCAACCCTTCGGCGGTGCGATCAGGTCCGGCGGGGTACCTTCGATCGGGATCAATTCTTTGTTATCATCATGGTCGAGACGCGGAACCGAACGCATCAGACCCCATGTGTACGGGTGTTGCGGGTTGTAGAAGATGTCATCGACAGTACCTTGCTCGACAACTTTCCCGGCATACATGACGACAACGCGCTGTGCGATGTCCGCAACGACGCCCAAGTCATGGGTGATCAGGATGATCGATGCGCCAGTTTTCTCTTGCAAGTCGCGCATCAGGTCGAGAATCTGTGCCTGAATCGTAACGTCGAGCGCGGTGGTCGGCTCGTCGGCGATCAGCAGTTTCGGGTTACAAGCCAGTGCGATGGCGATCATGACACGCTGACGCATACCGCCAGAGAATTGGTGCGGGTAGTTATCCACACGGCCTTCCGGGTTCGGGATGCCGACGAGACGCAGCATTTCAATCGCGCGCTCACGAGCTGCTTGCTTGGAGAGGCCTTGGTGCTTGATGAGACCCTCAGCAATTTGGCGACCGATTTTCATCGTCGGGTTCAGCGAGGTCATCGGGTCTTGGAAGATCATGCCCATCTCAGAGCCACGGATGTCTTCCATTTGTTTGTCGGTCAGTTTTGCAATGTCGGTTTTACCGTCAAAGATGATCGAGGATCCCTTTTTGATCTCACCCGGCGGGGTAGCGATCAAACGCATGATCGCTTGGGAGGTTACGGATTTCCCGCAACCGGACTCCCCAACGATCGCCAACGCTTCACCCTTTTTGAGGTTGAAGGTTACACCGCGAACCGCGTGAACCTCACCCGCATAGGTGTGGAACGAGACCTTGAGGTCTTTGACTTCAAGAATGTTGTTCGACATGTGCGTACCTCCTTATTTACGAAGTCTCGGGTCGAGTGCGTCACGCAGACCGTCGCCGAGCAGGTTGAAGGACAACATGATGAGCGAGAAGACGATAGACGGGCAGAGCAGGCGGTACGGGTAGTTCCGCATAACTTGCATCCCGTCGTTAACGAGCGAACCGAGCGATGCCATCGGCGGCTTGATACCCAGACCGATAAAGGAAAGGAAAGCCTCTGCAAAAATCGCGCCCGGAACGGTGAAGGTTACGTTGATGATGATGATCCCCAGTGCGTTCGGGATCAAGTGACGCAGGATGATGCGCCAGGAACTAGCACCCAAGGTGCGGGCTGCGAGAACGTATTCTTGTTCCTTCAGAGAGAGCATCTGACCACGAACGAGTCGAGCCATACCGACCCAACCGACAGCTGCCAGTGCGACGATGATCGTGAAGATCCCCGGCCCCATAACCATCATGAGCAGGATGACGATGATCATGTACGGGAGACCCATCAGGATCTCGATGATACGTTGCATGATATCGTCTACACGACCGCCGAAGTATGCGGAGATCCCGCCGTACAGAACGCCGATGGTGAAGTCAAGAGCAGCAGAGATGATCCCGATGAACAGCGAGATCCGAACGCCCCACCAGACTCGAACCCATTGGTCACGACCGAGGTCGTCAGTCCCGAACCAGTGAGCAGTACCCGGTGCGATGTTACGAGCAGCGTAGTCTTGGGATTGGTAGTCATACGGCTGAATGAAAGGTCCGATGATCGCGAAAATCGCCAGCAGCGACAACACGATCAGACCGAAGGTAGCCAACTTGTTTTTCTTGAGTCGACGCCACGCATCTGCCCAGTACGAGAGGGATTTGCGAACGACGCGCTCTTTGTTGCCAGCATGTGTGGCGGGTTTGAACTTGTCTGGTGTTACAGTTTGCATCGTTACTTCCCACCTTTCGACAGACGAATCCGCGGGTCAATCAAACCATAGAGAACGTCCGTAATCATGATCGCAACAATCAGGAGCGCCGCGTAGAAAATCGTCATCCCCATGATCATGGTGTAGTCGTTCGTGGTGATGGATTGTACGAAGAACTTACCCATCCCCGGAACTGCAAATATCTGTTCGACCACGAAAGCACCAGTGGTGATGTTGACCACGGCAACCCCGAGGATCGTAATAATCGGAAGCATAGCGTTACGGATGGTGTGTTTAAACACGACCGCAAACTTGGTAAGACCTTTGGATCTAGCTGTTTTGATGTAGTCTTGGTTAACTACGTCGAGCATCGAAGTACGCATCATGCGCGCCATCGTAGCTAGAGTACCAAACGCAAGTGTGATCGTCGGCAGGATCTTGTATTCCGGGCCCTTCCAGAGCGCCGGCGGAAGCCAGCCGAGTTTAACACCGATAAAGTAGGAGAGCAGCGGACCAATGACCAGCGCCGGTGCCGCAACACCCACGATTGCCGTCAACATGGCGACATAGTCCCATGTTTTGTTGTGGTTCAGGGCTGCGATGACCCCGAGGGTTAAACCGATGAGAACTGCGACGATAATCGCATACATCCCGAGTTCAGCAGAGGTCGGGAACGTTTGAGTCAGAACTTCATTAACTGTACGAGTCGGATAGTTGAAGGAGATCCCGAAGTCGAACGAGACGATCTTCTTCAAGTACGAACCGTATTGGACCCAGATCGGTTGATCCAGACCATAGGTCTTTTTGAGGACAGCAAGCGCCTCTTTACTCAGCTTCTGCGAGTTGGCGAACGGGTCGCCCGGAAGGTTATGCATCATGATAAAGGTCAAAGTAATGAGGACCCAGAGGGTAATGACCCCGTAAATCAGTCGACGGAGGATAAAACGAAGCACAACCACACCTCCCAAATCATTAGTTTTTTTGTTTTGGATGCTTTGAGATCAGCCTTTTGTCAGCCTTTAGTCTACGTTTTTCTAGTTGCGAATGCTAGTGCGTTTTGCTGGCAATACTAAAACTAGGTGTCGATTTCCCTTGATGTTGGCGCTATCACTCGCGGCAATTCAAAATGGAAGCGCTCTCATCGCCCCTCGTGCTCACGCCTACGGCGTCCCTCCTTATCCCCTGTGAACTTGTAAGGTACGTAACCTTGAGTGTGAAGTGTATGGTAAGGCACAGCCTTATACCCAGAGTTAATTGCGTGACTTTTCAAGTATTTCTCCACTCGAAGCGGATACTCGTCCCTCTATCTCTACTAGAGTGTTCGAGTATTTATGCAACAAAGATTCAGACAACGAGGAAACAATAGTAGGGCAGTCACAAGTTATACAATAACACAAACAAAGAGTTGATGCGAGAGATTTGTGACGATTTTCGTCATGAAACTAGAATATTTCTTAGTTTTTTCATCAAAATTCTACAAGAATCGACGCTCCCCTTTCTGTGTAGGTTGCGTTTCTATGCACGTTTGTACCGATTTAGACACGAAAAGACCCCAAGGGTTACACCTTGGGGTCAATTTTTTCGAAAATTTCTATATCGTCGAATCGTACTAGGAAACGACTTTGATGACGTTGCGAACAGATTCAGCAGACTTGTCGAGCGCTGCGCGTTCTTCAGAGGTCAATTCCAGTTCAAATACTTTCTCGATGCCATTTGCACCAAGCAAGGTCGGAACGCCCATGAAGAGATCGCTGTACCCGTACTCGCCTTCAAGCAGTGCGATCGACGGCAGGATGCGTTTCTTGTCCTTGAGGATCGCTTCTGCCATCTGCACCAGCGAAGCAGCCGGCGCGTAGTATGCCGAACCGTTGCCGAGCAACTGGACGATCTCACCGCCGCCAACGCGTGCGCGTTGAACGATCTCAGCGAGACGATCAGCCGGGATCAGCTTCTCCAGCGGGATGCCGCCAGCGTAGGAGTAACGCACGAGCGGAACCATGTCGTCGCCGTGGCCACCGAGGACGAAACCTTGTACGTCTTCAACCGAGACGCCCAGTTCCATCGCGATGAAGGAGCGGAAACGCGCGGTGTCGAGGACGCCCGATTGACCGATGACACGGTTTTTCGGGAAGCCAGATGCTTTGTACGCCACGTAGGTCATCGCATCGACCGGGTTGGACAGGATCAACAGGATGGTGTTCGGGGAGTACTTGGCCACTTGTTCGGTGACAGACTTCACGATCCCAGCGTTGGTGCTGACGAGGTCGTCGCGGGACATGCCCGGTTTGCGAGCGATCCCGGCGGTGATGATGACAACATCAGAATCAGCGGTGTCTTCGTAGTTCGAAGTGCCGATGATGTTGGAATCAATGCCGAGTACCGGAGTCGCTTCGAACATGTCGAGCGCTTTGCCCTTGGTCGGGTTCTCAAGTTGCGGAATGTCGAGCAGTACGACATCACCAAGTTCTTTTTGAGCGAGGAACAGAGCGGTGGTTGCGCCGGTGAAGCCCGCGCCGACTACCGTGATTTTTTTGCGCTTTAGAGTCATCATGTTCTACCTCCACTATTGATATAGTTTACAGGTTGCTGATGATCGCGTCGGCAAACTCCGAGCACTTCACTTCATTTGCGCCTTCCATCAAGCGTGCGAAGTCGTAGGTGACGGTTTTTTGGTCGATCGATTTTTCAAGCGCGTTGACGATGGAGTCGGCCGCTTCTTGCCAGCCGAGGAACTCGAGCATCATGACACCGGAGAGGATGACAGAACCCGGGTTGACTTTGTCGAGGTCCGCGTACTTCGGAGCGGTGCCGTGGGTAGCTTCGAATACAGCGTGGCCGGTTACGTAGTTGATGTTCGCGCCCGGTGCGATGCCGATGCCGCCGACTTGTGCAGCCAGTGCGTCGGAGATGTAGTCGCCGTTTAAGTTGAGGGTCGCGATCACATCGTACTCAGCCGGACGGGTGAGGATCTGTTGCAAGAACGCATCCGCGATGACGTCCTTCACGATGATCTTGCCAGCCGCTTCCGCTGCTGCTTGCGCTTTGTTCGCTGCATCGGTGCCTTCTGCGTCCTTGATACGGTCGTATTGTGCCCACGTGAAGACTTTATCGCCGTATTCACGCTCAGCGAGTTCGTAACCCCAGGTTTTGAACGCGCCTTCGGTGAACTTCATGATGTTGCCTTTGTGTACGAGGGTCAGCGACTTGCGGTTTTGAGCGATCGTGTAGTCGAGTGCGGAGCGAACGAGGCGTTCCGTACCTTCCTTGGAGACCGGCTTGATGCCGATGCCGGAGGTTTCCGGGAAACGGATCTTTTTCGCGCCCAGCTCATTGCGCAAGAAATCGATGAGTTTTTTGGCTTCCGGGGTGCCTTCTGCGTACTCGATACCTGCGTAGATGTCCTCGGAGTTCTCGCGGAAGATGACCATGTTGACCAGTTCCGGATGCTTGACCGGGGTCGGAACGCCAGTGAAGTAGCGAACCGGGCGAACGCATGCAAACAGGTCGAGCTCTTGACGGAGCGCGACGTTCAGGGAGCGGATGCCGCCGCCAACCGGAGTCGTGAGCGGGCCTTTGATCCCGACGAGGTATTCGCGGAATGCGATCAACGTATCATTCGGAAGCCATTCGCCAGTTTGATTGAACGCTTTTTCACCTGCGAGGACTTCGAACCATTCGATTTTCTTGTCGCCATTGTAGGCCTTCGCAACTGCTGCGTCGAGGACGCGAACGGATGCTTTCCAGATGTCCGGACCGGTACCGTCGCCTTCGATGAACGGGATGACCGGGTTGTTCGGGACCTGCAGTTTGCCATTCTCAATGGTAATTTTTTCACCTTGAGTTGGAGCGGTGTACTTTTCAAACATGAAAAATGACCTCCTCTGCTTATGTACAGATATGTGAGTGGGTAAGGAGACACACGGTGTCCCCTTACCCACTTATCTGATTCGAAAACGCTTACCGTGTTGGATTAATCATACCATAACGCTTCTTGTGGCAACAAGAAATATTTTCATGTCTTGAACCTCGGTTTCACTCCGTGAAACTTCGCTTATCACGAGTGGACAAAAACAACCAGATCCCACACATGATCACAGCGCCGCCCACCCACTGCGCGGCGATGACCGCTTCCCCTAACAGCAGGAACGCGAGAATCGTGGCTCCGATCGGCTCTCCAAGGATCGCCATCGAGATCGTGGCCGCATTGACGTACTTCAACAACCAGTTGAACAACGTGTGTCCAAACACCGTTGGGATGATAGCCAGCAGGACGAACAACATCCACTCATGACGGTTGTAGTCGACCAAGGGATAGCCTTCCCCAATGCAGTAGAAAAACATCACCAGGATCGCAAAAACATACACGAGCAACGAGTACACGAACGACGACATGCCTTGTTGAGCGTTGCGCAAGTGTTGCCCGATCACGAGATAGCCGCTGACGGTGAGCGTGCCCAGCAGTGACAGCAGGTCCCCCCACAGCGCGTCGCCGGAGATCCGCAAGTCCCCCCAGCCGATGAACAGGCTGCCGATGATCGCAATGCCCGCACCTGCCCATGCACGCCATGTGGTGCGCTCCTTGAGCGTGAAGTAGGCTAGCACCATGACGAAAATCGGCTGCAGCGTGATCAGGATCGTCGACGACGCCACGGTGGTGTATTTGAGCGAACCGATCCAGAGGATGAAGTGCAGCGCGAGACAGACGCCCGACGCGGCGACCAGCACCCAAGTTCGCAACGTGAACGAGCGCAGTTCCGCACGCGAGTTTTTCGTGAACAGGATCGGGCAGAGAATCAGGAACGTGATGACCAGACGCCACAAGCCCAACACGGCGGCTGGTGCGCTCGACCACTTGATCAAGATCGCGGAAAATGACACCGCCAGCACGCCGATGATCAGGAACACGATCGGCGGAACTGGCAACGGTTTGACGGTCGGCACGGTGCTGACGACGGCAGCGCTTGCGGCGTGCGTTGCCGTTCCAGACGCTGCCGCCGACTCTTGACGTGTCGCAGTGACGGGTGACGGTTGGTTATGACGATCAGACATTCGCGTGACTCCTCTTCTCTATCGGCGGTAGTACGTGATGCGACCCTTGGACGCGAGACGCAGGAGCCAGATCTTGATCAAGCTCTTGAAGGGCGCACGGATGCCTGGCAAGACCAGGACCAGTCCAAAGATATCGGTGACAAACCCGGGCGTCAGCAACAATGTGCCACCGACGAGGATGCACGCTCCATCCAACAGTGCCTCCCCCGGAATCATCCCCATCGAGAGCTCTTGGCGAATCTGGTTCAACGTGCGTATGCCTTGCTGTTTCAACAGATATGCCCCGAGGAACGAACAGGCGACAATCAAGAAAAAAGTCGGCCAGCCGCCAATGACTTGGCCGACTTGGATCATCGTAAAAATTTCTAGCGCCGGCACGACGATGAGCAGGATCAACAAGATGCGCATCATGTGTCGAGCCCGGCCTTCTCCATGATGATCGCATGCAAGTCCGGGTGGTTTTTATGCAAGCGGATGACTTGGCCTGTCTCCGCTTTTTGAAACACATGCTCAGTCGTCCCGCTGACCAGTTTCGCACCATCGCTCATCCGGGTCACTTCATAGCCAAAGACCAGCCGCAATTTGTTGTACGACGCAATCCACGTGTGTACCTGCACCCGATCGTCGAACAACGCCGAGGCCTGATACTTGCAGGTCACTTCCGTCACTGGCAGATAGACCCCCGCCTCTTCCAGCGGGCGGTACGGAAATCCACTTTGACGCATGAACTCCACGCGCCCAACCTCAAACCAATGAAAATAGTTCGCATGATGGACGATGCCCATCTTGTCTGTTTCGTGATAGCGCACGGTGAATTCCGTGGTGACACCCAATGCTCCCATGAATGCAAGCCTCCCTTTTGCAATTTCTCTTATTATAGCGCAAAAAAACGCTCCCCGGATGAGGAGCGTTTTTTGCCAACCTACTAGACTTACAGCACGTGTGCGACGCCTTCGTAGACGAGACCGGTGCGCGGGTCAACCGTGACGGTGATGCCCGTTTTGAGGTCCTCGGTGGCGTTTTGCACGCCGACGATCACCGGGATGCCCAGCGACAGGCCGACGACTGCTGCATGCGAAGTCAGACCGCCTTCGACGGTGATCACAGCGGCAGCCTTCTCGAACGCCGGGACGATGTCGCGATCGGTCGAGTGCGTAACGAGGATATCGCCTTCCTCAATCGCGAGGATCTCCTCGGTTTTGTTGCTGACGAGCAGACGGCCACTGACCGCTTTGTGGCCGATACCTTGGCCGCGGGTCAACACTTCGCCGATCGTGTGGACTTTGATCATGTTGGTGGTGCCCGGTTGTCCAACCGGAACGCCCGCCGTGATCACGAGCAGGTCGCCATGTTCGACGAGCCCGGACGCGAGCGCGCCTTCCACAGACACGGAGAGCAGTTCGTCGGTGGTTTTCGCCCGCTTGGTCAACACCGGGTACACGCCCCAGCTCAGGAGCAGGCGGCGCGATACCTCGTCACGATCGGTCGTCGCGATGATCGGTGCGTTTGGACGATGCTTGGAGACCATCCGCGCTGTATGACCGCTAGATGTCGCCGTGACGATCGCGTGTGCTTTGAGTTCCTTGGCAACAGTCGCAACCGCGTGCGACATCGCATCGGTGACGCTGCCCGTTTCTGCTTCAAATGCACTGACACGGGAGGACACGAGATGTCCGAACAGAGCTTCCTCTGCACGTTCTGCGATGCGAGCCATCGTCGCGACCGCTTCCATCGGGTACTTGCCGGCCGCCGTCTCGCCAGACAGCATGATCGCATCGGTGCCATCAAAAATCGCGTTCGCCACGTCGCTCGCTTCTGCACGGGTCGGGCGCGGGTTGCGCTCCATCGAATCGAGCATCTGGGTCGCGGTGATGACCGGCTTGCCGAGTTTGTTGCACTTCGAGATCAGCATCTTTTGCGCCAGCGGTACTTCCTCCGTCGGGATCTCAACCCCGAGATCTCCGCGAGCGACCATCAGGCCGTCGGTGACTTCAAGGATCTCATCGATCAGTTCCAGACCTTCTTGCGTCTCGATCTTGGAGATGATCAGTTGGGTCGCACCCTTTTCTTCGAGAATGCGGCGTACATCGAGCACGTCGGACGCTTTGCGCACGAAGGAAGCGGCGATCAGATCGACGCCTTGTTCAATGCCAAAGCGAATGTCCGCGATATCCTTCTCCGTAACCGATTCGATGCGCAGCTTCACGCCCGGCGCGTTGATCCCCTTGCGGTTTTTCAACGTCCCGCCATTGGTGACGCGGCAGTGGATGTCTGGGCCTTCGATTTTTTCCACGACGAGACCGATCAGACCATCGTCGATGCGCAGGTCAGAACCTGGCGAGACGTCCTCCGTCAAACCTTCGTAGGAAATCGAGATGCGATGCTCATCCCCTAGTTCGATCTGTTCGGTGGTCAGGATGATCTTTTGGTCATTTTGCAGTTCAACAGCACCGTCACGCACCATGCCGGTGCGGATCTTCGGGCCCTTGATGTCGAGCATGATCGCCACAGCCTTGCCGACTTCCTCCGATGCTTGGCGGATGTTGCGAATCCGTGCAGCATGCTCGTCATATGTACCATGTGAGAAATTGAGACGTGCAACATTCATTCCGTTGTGAATCAATTGTTTTAAAATTTCGACCGATTCCGATGCCGGACCGATCGTACAGACGATTTTTGTTCTGCGCATGTGCGCTCCCCCTTGAACCTACTGGATGTATCAATGTTAACAAAAAATAGCGAAGTTTGCATGCTTGTTTAGATCGAAAGTACGCCCGCCAATTCATACAGCGACATATCCGGTTGGCGTGGCGTGTTCAGCGCTTCCGTAATGTCGGTTGCCGTGATCTTGCCACCGAGGACGCCAATCATCTTGCCTTGGTCACCTTCGAGCAGCAGGTCGACCGCTTTTGCCCCCATCTTGGATGCTAGCATCCGGTCGAACGCCGTCGGCGAACCGCCGCGCTGGATGTGACCGAGCACGGTGACGCGCGTATCCCAGCCGGTCAGTTCGCGGATGACTTCGCCGATCGCAAAGCCTTTGCCCGCGCCTTCTGCCACGAGGATCAGCGAATGCTTTTTGCCGCGTGCCGCGCCGCGCTTCAACTTTTCGACGATGGTCGCAATGTCATACTTCGCCTCTGGAACCAAGACATTTTCCGCACCGACCGCAACACCTGCCAACAGGGCGATGTCACCCGCGTTGCGACCCATGACTTCGATGACATAGGTGCGCTCGTGCGAAGTTGCGGTGTCCCGGATTTTGTCCACCGCATCGATGACGGTGTTCACCGCCGTGTCAAAGCCAATCGTGTAATCGGTGCAGGGAATGTCGTTGTCGATCGTCCCTGGGATTCCGATCGTCGGGATGCCTTTGTCCGAGAGGATTTTAGCCCCACGGAACGAGCCATCCCCTCCGATCACGACGAGACCGTCGATGCCATGCTGCTTAAACATCGCCACCGCTTTATCTTGTCCCGCTTCCGTTCGGAATTCATCACAACGGGCCGTTTGCAAAATCGTACCGCCCCGGTGGATGATGTCGCCGACCGAACCTAAGTCCATCGGTACGATATCACCCGAAATCAACCCGGTATACCCACGGCGTACGCCCGCTACTTCCAAACCGTGATAAATCGCTTTTCGCACCACGGCGCGGATTGCAGCGTTCATGCCCGGTGCGTCTCCACCACTGGTTAACACCCCGATTTTCCGCATAGATCTCGTCTCCCATCTCCAGTTGTTTCTCTTTAGAGCGCGACATAAAATGTCCCAAGGGACAATTTATGTCCCGTCCATTCACAAAGGATGCGAACACCGCTCCTCTGCAAATACTATGCAGATAGGCTCAGTGTTCGCTCCTCTACCAGCCGCTATGCATCAACCGTTTGCAAAGTGGCCCATCTTTTTAAACTTTTGGTACCGCTGTTCGACCAGTACGTCACCTGGGAGGTCGATCAATTCGTGGAGTGCCGCGAGGATGGTCTCGCGCACGGCCGCGATGGTCGCTTCCGGATTCTTGTGCGCACCGCCGTCCGGCTCACCGATCACGCCATCCACAACACCAAACTCGTGGATGTAGCTCGCCGTGATTTTCATCGTCTCCGCCGCACGTTGTGCTTGACCAGCATCCTTCCACAGCAGAGCTGCTGCACCCTCCGGCGAGATCACCCCGTAGATGGTGTTCTCCAACATGTAGACGCGGTCTCCTACACCTAAGCCCAACGCCCCACCGGAACCGCCTTCACCTGTGATGATGCAGACGATCGGCGTGCGCAGAGCGGCCATCTCCAACAAGTTGCGGGCAATCGCTTCCCCGATCCCGCGTTCTTCGGACGCGATGCCCGGATAGGCACCTGCCGTGTCGATGAAGCAGATGACAGGTCGCCCAAACTTCTCCGCCTGTTTCATCAAGCGCAGTGCCTTGCGATAGCCTTCCGGTTGCGCGAGGCCCCAGCGTCGGGCGATGTTTTCCTTGGTATCTTGGCCTTTTTGGTGGCCGATGATCGTGACTGGGATGCCGTCGAGCTTGCCAATGCCCCCGACGATCGCCATGTCATCCCCAAAGTTTCGGTCGCCATGCAGTTCGAGAAAGTCTGTACACATGCCCTTGATGTAATCGAGGGTCGTCGGACGTTCGGAATGGCGAGCCATCAACGTGCGTTGCCACGGCGTGAGGTCTACATAGATATTCGCAGCCAGCGACTCCGCCTTCTCTTCGAGCTTGAGGATCTCTTCAGAAAAGTCGAGACCGCTCTGCTCGGAAAACGCGCGCAGCTCCTCGATTTTCTTTTGCAGTTCCATCAAAGGCTTCTCAAAAATCAGATCATTCGCCACGAGCGCCACCTCCGTGCATTTCCAAGATCGTCGCCAGAGTTTGTTTCATCTCTTTGCGCGGCACCACCATGTCGAGCATCCCGTGCTTGAGTAAAAACTCAGCCGTTTGGAAATCGTCTGGCAGTTTCTGACGGATCGTCTGCTCGATGATCCGACGGCCTGCGAAACCGATCAGCGCACCCGGTTCTGCGATGTTGAGATCCCCGAGCATCGCAAACGAAGCGGTAACGCCCCCGGTCGTCGGGTAGGTGTTGATAGCCAGATAGAGAATGCCTGCTTCATGCAGCTTCGCGAGTGCAGCCGAGGTCTTCGCCATCTGCATCAGCGAGAAGATCCCTTCCTGCATCCGAGCACCGCCTGACGCGGTGAAGATGATCAACGGATAGCGCTTGGCGATCGCGTGCTCGATCGCACGGGTGATCTTCTCCCCTGCGGCCGAGCCGAGGGAGCCCATGAAGAACGTCGAATCCATCACGCCAACGATCACCGGGAAGCCGCCGATCGTCCCTTCACCCGTGACGATCGCTTCCTTGATGCCCGATTTCTTTTGCTCACGTTCGATTTTTTGCTTATATTCAGGGAAACCAAGCGGGTCCTCGGCAACCATTTCCGAATCATATTCAAAAAAGCGTCCGTCATCGAGCGTCATCATGATGCGCTCCATCGCATTCAACGTATGGTGGTAGCCGCATTTCGGACAGACTTTCAGATTTTTCTCGAGGTCTTTTGTAAACGTTGTCTCACCGCAACGCTTGCACTTGGACATGAGCCCTTCTGGTACCGATACATCGACCGGTGCAACCCGGGTGCGACCTAGTCGTTCTGCTACATCCTGCGAAGTTAGGGTCGCATACCGTTGCTTTTTCTTATGGAAAAGATCCTTCAGCACGCTCTCACCTCATTAATTTGGATAGCGATGCGAGGAGTGGAGGATGTCCTTGAGAACTTCCTGTACCTCGTCTAGCTCAGTTTCGGGAACAAGTATTTCGTACTGTTCCTTGGCGATGTTCGTCTGGCGGAGCTTGACCAGGAACCCTTCTTGCGTCAGCTTGTCCTGAATGCGCTCAGCCGTTTTGGCGTTCGGGGCAATATAGATCACAGTCCACATAGGAGAGCACCATCCTTAGCTAAAACGTCCGTAATTTTGGACTCATCATATCACACGTCCCAACATGCCGCAAGAAAGCGCACGGCGCAAAACGGGTTCCTGCCAAGGCGATTGCGTCTATCGATTACGTGGATTTGATCGCGCTGATTCGACGGGTCTTGTCCGCTACATCGTCCGGGTTCACTTCCACACGAGCCACACCGGTTTCCATCGCAGCACGCGCTACGGCGGAAGCGACGGCCGGCGCCACGCGCGGATCAAACGCTTTGGGAATGACATAGTCGGCCGACAGTTCATCCTCCGTGAGCAGATCAGCGATCGCGAAGGCTGCCGCAATTTTCATCTCTTCGTTGATGGTCTTCGCCCGCGTGTCGAGCGCACCACGGAAAATTCCTGGGAACGCCAGAACGTTGTTGACTTGGTTCGGGTAGTCGGACCGTCCAGTTCCGACGACTTTTGCGCCAGCCGCATGCGCCTGGGCCGGGGTGATCTCCGGATCGGGGTTGGCCATTGCAAAAATGATCGGATCGGGTGCCATCGAACGCACCATGTCCTGGGTCACAGCATTGGCGACCGACACGCCGATGAAGACGTCAGCGCCTGCGAGCACTTGTTCAAGCGAGCCTTGGATGCGCTCGCGGTTGGTATTTTTCGCGATCAAGTCCTTGATCGGATTCATGCCTTCGGTACGACCTTCGTAGATGGCACCCTTGGTATCGCACATGACGACATTTTTGACACCCATAGATAAGAGAAGTTTAATGATAGCAATTCCGGCAGCGCCTGCGCCGTTGGTCACCACTTTAATTTCTTGCATGGTCTTGCCTGTGACTTTCAGTGCATTGATCAATCCGGCCAACGTGACGATGGCGGTTCCGTGCTGGTCGTCATGGAACACCGGGATGTCCATTTCTTGCTTCAAACGCTCCTCGACGGCAAAACAAGCAGGCGCTGCGATGTCTTCGAGGTTGATCCCCCCAAATGTCGGCTCCAAAAGTAGAACCGTGCGGACGATCTCATCAACGTCTGTGGTCGCGAGGCAGATCGGCACGGCATCAACGCCGGCAAACGACTTGAAGAGGACTGCTTTGCCCTCCATGACGGGAAGTGCAGCATGTGGACCGATATTGCCTAAGCCGAGCACCGCAGTACCGTCACTCACAACTGCCACCATATTACCCTTGGAAGTATAATCATAAACACGCTCAGTGGTTTTGTGAATTTCCTTGCATGGCTCTGCGACGCCAGGGCTGTAGGCGAGACTTAAATCGCGGGCGTTTTCTACTGGAACTTTTGATATGACGCCCAACTTGCCTTGGTGTGTGCGATGTAATTCAAGTGCATCTTCTCGCAACGACACGTGCCCTCACTCCTTTTGTGAAGCCCCATTCTTCCCCAACTTGGAGAGAACGGGGCAACTTCGGTACTTAATTATATCATGCCTACAAGGTGCATATCTACTGACTAGTCATAAATTAAATTAATATTATTATCATGTTTTATTTACTGTTTTCCCGGAACGATGCGCGATCCTTGCAGAGGCTGCTGCCGCCACACCTGCGACCAGATCATCGAGGAAAACATGCACACCATTGCTCTTGTCGTTCAGTTTCGCGATGATCCCCATTTTCTCCTTGTCGAGATAGCCAAAAGATGTCAAACCGATCGAACCGTAGACGTTGGTGATCGAGAGGGCGAGGATTTCATCAACGCCATAAAGCGATTCATCGGTGTCGAGGATCGTCTGCATCGGCTCAGGAAGTTGCTTCTGCTCGGCGAGCATGTCGAGCGCGATGCCGGTGTAGAGCGCATATTGCACCTCTCGTTTGGCGAGCACGCGCAGAACGCTGGTGACGCACGGGTCGCGCTCCAAGTCCGGGTGATACGGTTTCTGCAAAATAAATACGATGTCCGCGATGTCGCTGACGGTAACACCACGACTTTCCAGCAGCTTGATGATTTCCGCGTTCATGGGATTCGCCTCCCTAGTGGGTGAAGAGAAGATAGTACCACCCTATGTGCGAATACCCAGAAGGATGACATCATTTCCGCTTTTGTACAACCGCTCCCTCGCCGAGCAAGGCTTCCACGGCCTGCACAAACTGCGGATTCATCTGCACGGCGTACTTTTCCGACAACGCCCGCGCTTGGCGTGACGCGGTGTAGAACAACAACACCTGCGTGGGCCCATGGAAGCGTGTGAGCACAGTCTGCAGTTCGTGCAACCGCGCTTCATCCTCCGAACGGATGCGGATGTAGAGGACGAATTCATCTGCGCGGCTGTTGATTTCCGCTTCCTCCGCGAGATCGCCCTCGTCGTCTGGTGCGAGAACTTTCAAGGAATCGGCGAGGAGTTTCAACTCGTCCTCTTTGTGTTGCAGACGGCCTTTGACAGCGAGAACGGCGTCGCTCGGAAGTTGTTGGAGCATGTCGCCACAGCGCTTGTACGTCTCGGGGAACAGCACGACCTCCACCATCCCGGTCATGTCCTCCAGTTGGAAAAACGCCATGCGCGCGCCTTTTTTCGTGTGAATCTGCTTAAGCCCATGCACCATCCCCGTCATCGTGACCTGCGCATTGTCTGCCGTCTCCACCAACTCACTGACCCGCTTGTCTGCCAACCGCGCCATCTGGCGGCTGTACGGCTTCAGCGGAGATCCTGTCACATACAACCCCAGCAGTTCCTTCTCCATCTCCAAACGTTCGCGCTCTGGATAATCAGCCGCCCGTGGCAACTCGAATTTCGTGGCTGCCTGCGGTGCCTGTTCCTCCATGATCCCAAACAAGTTCATCTGGTTGTCGTCCTTGTCCCGTTGGCGCAACCGCCCGCGTTCGGCCGTCTCCTCCAGCGCCAACAGCATCGCCCGGCGGTTGCCGTGCAACCCATCGAACGCGCCGGCGCGAATCAGCGACTCCAGCGCTTTTTTGTTGCACGCACGAGCATCCACCCGTTCGCAAAAATCGCTCAGATCGGCAAAAGCGCCGCCTTCGCGCCGTGTCTGCACCAGAGATTGAATGCCGGACAGCCCGACATTTTTGATCGCCATCAGCCCGCAACGGATCTTGCCACCCTCGACGGTGAACCCAAACGAACTGGAGTTCACATCGGGAGCCAACACTTCAATCCCCATCCGGCGGCAGTCTTCCACATACTGCGCCACTTTGTGATGTGACATCATGACAGAGGTCAGCAGAGCCGACATATACGCGGCCGGATGATTGGCTTTCAGATAACAGGTCTGGTAGGACAGCACACCATAGGCCGCCGCATGCGCCCGGTTGAACCCATAATCGGCAAAGCGGACGATCAAGTCGTATACGTCATGAGCCAACGGTTCGGCGTATCCTTTTTGCATACAGCCTTGGACAAAAAGCGTGCGTTGCTCGGCGAGCACCTCGCGCTTTTTTTTGCCCACCGCGCGGCGCAACAGGTCGGCCTGCCCAAGCGAGAAGCCGGCCATCACCGATGCGATCTGCATGATCTGCTCTTGGTAGACGATGACACCGTACGTATCTTCTAGAATCCATTGCAAGTCGGGATGCGGGTAGCGCACGGCCGTCTCGCCATGTTTCGCCTTGATAAAGGTCGGGATGTTCTCCATCGGGCCCGGACGGTACAGCGAGATCACCGCGATGATGTCCTCGAAGGAACTGGGACGCAGTTCGCGCAGGACGTTTTTGCACCCGCTGGATTCGAGCTGGAAGCAACCGTCCGTGTCGCCGCGCATCAGCAGTTCGTATGTGCGCGGGTCGTCCAAGTCCATCTGGTTAAAATCGATCTCGAGCCCTTCTGTTTTGCGCACGATCTCAATGGCGCGGTCGATCAAACTGAGGTAGCGCAGACCGAGGAAGTCCATTTTTAACAGTCCGACGTCCTCCAACACTTCCATCGAATACTGAGTGACGACCCCGCCCTCCGCCCCGCGTTGCAAAGGCACATAGGCGGTCAACGGTTCCTTGGAAATCACCACACCCGCTGCATGCAGGGAGGTGTGGCGCGGCAGACCTTCGATGGCGAGCGCCGTATTGACGAGCCGTTGGACGAGCGGGTCGGACTCATGCAGTTGCTTGAGGTTCGGTTCCAACTCCAGCGCTTTGGTGATCGTGATCCCGAGCTGTCCGGGAATCAGTTTGGCGGTGCGGTCGATGACATGTGCAGGCAGGTCTAACACCCGTCCCACATCGCGAATCGCCGCCCGCGCCGCCATCGTACCGAACGTCACGATCTGCGCCACGCGATCCGTACCGTACTTGTGCGTCACGTACTCGATCACTTCACCGCGCCGTTCATACTCAAAGTCGATGTCAATATCTGGCATCGAAACGCGTTCTGGGTTCAGGAATCGTTGAAACAACAGATTGTAGCGGATCGGGTCGACGTTGGTGATCCGCAACACATAGGACACCAAACTCCCGGCCGCCGATCCGCGCCCAGGCCCGGTCGAGATCCCGCTCTCATGAGCGAATCGCATGAAGTCCCAGACGATCAGAAAGTATCCGGCGAATCCCATCTGGACGATCACGTCGATCTCATAGTTCAACCGCTCCATGATCTGCGGAGTTTCCACCCCATAGCGGACTTGTACGCCGCGCATGCAGAGGTGGCGCAAGTAACTCTCCTCGGTGAAGCCTGATGGCAGGTCAAAGCTCGGCAAATGGTTGACGCCTAGCTCCAGTTCGACGTGGCAACGATCCGCGATGAGCCTCGTGTTGGCAAGGGCTTGTGGCACATGGCGGAACAGATCCTCCATCGCTGGACCCGGTTTCAGCCAATACTCGGGTGCGGTCAGTCTGGCGCGTTCCGCGTCTTGGATCGAGCGACCTTCGCGGATGCAGGCGAGCACGTCTTGGCTCGGGGCATCCGCTTGGTGCAAGTAGTGGACATTGTTCGTGACGACCAGCGGGAGGTTGAGTTGACCCGCAAGTTGCAGGGTCAACTGGTTGACCTGCTTTTCCGCCAGCTCCCCGTGGTCTTGAAGTTCGAGATAGAAGTTCGCAGGGCCAAAAAGCGCCGCGTATTCTTGCGCCGCGTCAGATGCGCCGTGGAGGTCACCTGTCAGCAGCCGTTGGCCGACTTCACCATCGAGACCGGCGGAGAGGGCGATCAATCCGTCTCGGTACTGGTGCAGGAAATTTTTATCGATGAGAGGCTTGTCATGCAAGCCTTGCAGTTGGGCGTGGGAGACGATCTGTAAGAGATTGCGATAACCTTGCAGAGTTTCAGCCAGCAAGATCAACTGCCACGGTTGTTCGCCGCGTGCTGGGCGTTCGTGCTGACTGCGGCGGGCAACATAAACTTGACAGCCAAGGATCGGCTTCAAGCCGGCCGCCTTGGCTTTTTTGTAAAACTCCACAGCGCCGTACATCGCGCCGCTGTCTGTCATGGCGACGGTGTCCATGCCGAGTTCCTGTGCCTGTGCGATCAAACTGTCAATGCGGCACATGCCTTCCAGCAAGCTGTATTCGGTGTGTACATGCAGGTGGACGAAGGGTTGCATCGTCCTCCCCCTTTCTCTAGCGAACAGATATTCTCCCTATTATACCGAACCGTAAAAAAAGCACCAAGTGCCGCAGATGCGGACTTGGTGCTTTTTGCGCTACTTGCAGCAGTTGAACCAACGCAGGAGCCAGCGCAGCGGCAGAGGGAGCCACGTGTGTGCTTTTTTCTGCTCGTTCAGGAAATTCACGTAGGCGTCGGCGACGCGGCGGTGTTTCTCGACTTTTTCCTTGTCCCCGCGAATGGTGACGCGGTAGCCGTCTTCGAGGTGCTCGACCTCGATGTTGCAGTTGCAACTGCAGTCCGACCCACAGCAGGATTCTGTCTGGCAAGTTTGTTCTTGCTCTTGCTTTTCATGCTCTTCCATTTCTGTTCACGCTCCCTATTTGAGTTCTTCGATCCAGCGCAGGTGCTTGACCGCGCTGGATCGATACCAAAAGGCGCTCACCAGCGCAAGTCCACCGCCGCCCCAGAGCAGGTACTGGTCAGCTACGAAATAATACCCGACCCCTGCGACGGCGAGGCCCATGAGCGCCGTCGCAAACGCATAACGCTTTCTCGACGTGTAGACTTCGTGCAGGAACTGGTTTTTCTGCTTGACCTTGTCCCACTCGCGACGGCGGCGGGGTTCTTCTAATGACTCCGAGAGTTGGCGCGGCAGTTTGAGCAACTGCCGCCCGATGTCGAGCGCGTACTTCTGGACCGTTTTCCACGTCCCAGAACTTCCTCCGCCAACGCCTGCTTGATCACCGCCGTTTTTGCTCAACCACTCGTTGATGATCGGCTTGCCGACTTCCATCAGATCGATCTGCGGGTTCAGCCCGTAGAGCACACCGATAAAGGTCGAGACCGCCCGCCCGAGAAAAATAAACTCGCTGGGCAACTGGATCGGCTGTTGGCGCATGACGCTCTGGATGTCATCGGTGATGTGCTGGACAAGTTCATAATCGACGTTCGCCATGTCTTCGTCCTCATAGAACTGCACGACCAACTCGAGCACCCGCTCCAATTCGCTCCGGTTGGCATGCGGGAGGAGAAAGCGCAACTTCTCCAAGCTCTCGATGACGCGGCTGAAATCCTTGAGCACAAGTCCTTCGACCACACCTTGTATCTGCGCTGCGTCTTGCTTTTTGATCGTGCCAACCATCCCGAAGTCGATCAGCACGATCCGCCCGTCCGGCTGGACGAGGATATTGCCCGGATGCGGATCGGCGTGAAACTTGCCTTCAAAAAACAACTGCTCGGCCACCGCATTGAACAGCTTGACGGCGATCTCTGCACGATCGATTCCGTGCTGTTCCATATAGGCGTAGTCATTGATCCGCGCACCCTCCATCCACTCCATGACCAACACGCGCCGTGTGCAGTGCGCGCCATAGTAACGAGGGATGTAGAGGTCTGCGTTGTCTTGGTAGCGTTGGGCGAAGTATTCGCCGTTTTTCAACTCTTGCTTGAAATTCAGCTCGTCGCCGATCACATAGGTCATCTCGCGGTAGAGTGCGGGGAGGTCGGCTGTCTTGCCGATCTTGGTGAACTTCGCCGCCAGCCAGCAGACGATGCGGATGGCGCGGAAGTCAGCGCGGATGATTTTTTCAATGCCAGGGCGTTGGATCTTCACGGCGACTTCCTCGCCCGTGTGCAAGTAAGCTTTGTAGACTTCGCCGATCGAGGCGGAGGCGACGGGCTTCTCACTGATCTTATGCAACACACTCCCATAGGGAGCCTCCCATTCGCTTTCGAGGACCTGCTTGGCTAGATCCCACGGCACAGCGGGCACTTGGTCGACGAGGTCGGTTAGCTCTTGGATGACAACCTGCGGCACCACATCTGCGCGGGCGCTGAGGAATTGGCCGAGCTTGATCAGCAGTCCTTCGAGTTGGAGGGATTTGCGCTTGTACGTGAAGGCGATTTTGCGAAGCAGATCCTCCCACTTCGCTTGGGTCGCCGGGTCCATCTTGCCCGGATTCCGCTTTTGAAACCAGATCACGCGGAGGAAGAACCCGGTGAACATGAAGACGATGGTGGAGATGCGGTAGAGGGAATTGCGTTTCATAGAGGGTTCTCTTCTCTCCTGTTTGTGTTTTGCTAGTATTATAACATTAATGAGTAGTATAATTTGTGGACAAAAAAAGTCCGCCGCAATTCGCGGGGACTTTTTTAGCATTCAAGTCGAACTTCTGCCCGGCCCTCTTCATCCAATTGGACAATCTCGTGAGGAAGGTCTGACCGTATCCATAATTCAAGACCTGGATGATTCCAATCCAAATAATGTATCATTTCCTGATCATCGATCGGCAAGCTTTTCCACTCTTCAATGGTCATCCGATCTAAGTTGGGGTCGGATTGGATCTTTAGCGAAAGTAGGTCATTCTGTACAGCCGTATACAACTTGATACTTTTCACTTGTATCCCTAAACTTTCCAGTAACCCGACTGCTCGTAGAATCGAAGCTTCAAACTGATACTTTACTTTTCTCCACTTCGATTCCTTAATCGTTCGTTTGCATTCGATGACATGCAAGACCCAGCTTTCGTCTTGTTGTTGTACCGCAAAGATTCCATCCACACATTTTTTGCTTACAAGATGCGTACATTCCTTGCCTTACAATTTCAGATGAATGACTTGTGTTGACGGGAAGAAACAATGCACCTCTGCTTCGATTTCGGGTGTTACTTTGCCGTGCTCATCCCTTTTTCGCTCTACAACAATCGCATGGTTCTCTACAATTTCAAAGTGATCCGGTTGTATCCACAAATTGAAACGTTCAATAATCGGCTCATTCGTCATCTTCTTCATCTGGTTCAAGCTCCATAAATTTAATGGTTTGCATGGTCTGTTCCCTAATGCTTTCAGAAAATGTCGGAATCGAGTAACCACTGGAAGTTAAAGGAAGTTCCACGACTTCCGTGTGACTGCCGATGGAACTAAATTGATATGCCTTAACTTTAGAAGAATCAAGAAAATCCTGTTCCAAATATCCATATGCTTGCGCTAAACGTTCCCGATCCCTGTTGTTATACAACTTGATTAGATTGTTCAACTGTTGAAACATGGTGTCACTATGGGTCGTGATCCATACGGGTAGTCCAGCGTTGACGAGACGAACTAGGGCTACTGCCATTTTCTGTTGCATTTTCAAATGCAAGTGGGCTTCCGGCTCCTCTACAATCAGTGCTTTCAAGTTGATATCAGATCGAAGGAAGAGAACCAATGGTGCCAATTCTGAAACCAAACTAGATGTCGCATGAAACGGAAGTACATCAGAACCATCTATAGGCTGATAACGATAGATCGGAACTGGGGTATTTTCCCTCGTAATCGTTCCTTCCAATACCTCACGTTCCAAAAAATCAGCAATGGAATCATAATTTGCTTCCAGATTAATATCAAGGCTAACCAAGTCTTGTAGGAAGTTATTGGTCGGCCAGTTCAACGTCGTACTCTGTTTGGAATTCCCCTCAGAAAACTCTCCCCCGTAGCCACGTTGAATCGCATCGCGAACTAAAGTTCGATACGTCATCATAAAACCGGTTCTGGATGCTGGAAGGTAGCTCGGACCTCTTCCAAATGACAAGCTCAATTCACCAAAAACGAACCCACTACAGATCTCAAACAACAATTGAATTTTGCGAGTAAGCGATAACTCTTTAAAATGCTGTGGGATCGGTATGGCTGCCCTCTCTGTATTCACCATAGTCAGGGATAACGAAGTAGAAGTATTGAATTCAATCCGATAGGGTTCGCGAGTCAATGCACCGATGGATATATGCCCGATCGTCGTCCTACGATTGAAAATACGGCTAACCAGCCAGTCTTTACTTGTCTCCAGAGCAACATTTATCAAATCTAGAAATCTCCGATTACCTTCGTTGTCAAAAGAGAACGGTCTGCCTTCAGACTGCTCGATTCGTTCTTCGAGCCACCTTACGCACTGTTTCAGTTCTTCAGTATCGGGACCTATATCTACAAACAATTCTTGACCTGCATGTAATAGCCCCCACAACAAAGACATGAGATAACTCTTCCCCGAGTTATTCTCCCCGGCAAAGATCATAAACGGACGAACCTCGATGCTCGCCTCTTTGATTTTCCCGAAGTTTTCTACATGAAATGTCCACGTCTGTTTCATCCGAGTTGACCTCCTAACTAACGCTCCAACACCTGCGCCGTCAACAGCGCCTTGCCCATCAGATCATGCCCGCTGTATATCTCCACATCGACCTTGCCAAACTTCCGACCAATGTCGATCACCGTCGCCACCACGGACACTTGGCTCTCAATCTGGATCGGTTTTAAAAAGTACACCGTTACATTCTCCACAACCATGTCCGAATTCTTCAACCGCCGGATCGCGGACTCCCCGGCTTCGTTGATCAAGGTCATCAGCACACCGGGGTTGATCGATCCCAACTGGTTCGTCATGATCGGTGTCACCACGCCGGAGAGCCGCACGCTGCGCTCCTCGCGAGCCTCTTCAAACCCGCTCAGGATCAGATCTTGTATCGTCTGCCCCTGCGGTTGGTTTTGGTTGTACTGCAAGGCCCGCAAGACATCCTGTCGCGAGATCACACCCACCAGTTTGCGGTGCTCCACCACGGGCAACAACTCGATTCCTTCCCAGATCATCGTGTGTGCCGCCGACGCGACCGAGGTCCGCCCCGTGACGGTGCGCGGGCTTTTCGTCATCACACGCTCCAAGAGCTGGTCTCCTGCTACAGCCGCCACGTCCTTGGATGTGATGATCCCGTGCACCTTCCCATCCCGATCGATCACCGGGAATCGCGTATGCCCCGTCTGCTCCACCATGCGGTGCCAATCACCGACCGTGTCTCCTAGATGCAACGAAACCGGTTCAGCTTTGTCCCGATTGACCAAATCCTCGACGAGCAGGATCTCCTTTTTGATCAGGCGGTCGTCGATGGCACGGTTGATCAACGTGGCGATGGTGAAGGTGTCATACGCCGAAGAGATCAGCGGCAACGCCAAGGCGTCCGCCAACTCCTTGACCTCGTCTGATGTGTCGAAGCCCCCGGTGATCAGCACCGCTGCACCGTGCTCCAGCGAGGCTTTGTGTACCGTCTCACGGTTGCCCACGATCAACAGCGAATCGACGTCCACGTACTTTAACATCGCGTCGATCTTCATCGCACCGATCACGAACTTGGAGAGCGTCTTGTGCAAGCCCGCTCGTCCGCCCAGCACCGTACCCTCGACGATGTTGACCACTTCGGCAAAGGTCAGGCGCTCGATGTTTTTCTTTTGCTGCTTTTCGATGCGCACCGTGCCGACCCGCTCGATCGTGGAGACGATGCCTCGCGCCTCGGCATCCTTGATCGCGCGGTAGGCGGTGCCCTCACTGACTTCCATCGCCTTCGCGATCTGCCGCACGGAGATCTTGCTCCCGACCTCCAAGGCTTCTATATAAGTTAAGATCTGCTCGTGCTTCGTTGTCATTGCCGAACCTCCGGACTGTTCTGGTACTCTTATGATACAACAAAACAGAAAAACGCACCCGTCATTTCGGAGTGCGTTTTTTCCTGTACGATCAATTCATGTATCTACGCTTGCCAGAAGTCTTGGAGTTGGTGGGTTCACGCAGGTTGCGCAAGGTGCGCGCCAGCCAATCGCTTCGACGGCGGCGGATCTGACGTTCCTTGTCCACGCCGATCAGATAATATAAGTTTGCGCCAATGAACAGCATCGCAAACGCCAACCACGAGATCGTAAAGACTCCGCGGATATCCATCGTCACATCAGGCACGCGCGGCAAGGCGTAAAACAACATCGCCAAGCCCACGGTCAGATAGACAAACGCACGCATCGTGTGTTTCCGTTGCAAGTTCGAATCCCCCTCTTGGTCCCCATCGATTGGTACAAGATATGCTCTTGTCCCGCTGACTATGCAGCTGAGGCCAAAAAAAACGGTGACCTGTAAGGGTCACTCGAAAAGGGGGTTTTGTCGATGTAGGTCTATCATATCCTAACTTTGTTACGGCACGATTACAGCAACCTTACAGCTCGATAACTGCATATCTTGGGCCTCGCGGAGGCATTCTATATTTCGTGCACTACCATTCCAGCCAAAACTTCGGAGGAGGGATCTCGATGTCCGTACTGAGCAACTTCGAACAATGGAAAGAGTTCCTAGGCGACCGTGTGAGCCAAGCAGTGGAGGCCGGCATGTCCCATGACAAAGTCGACAGCGTTGCATTCCGCGTTGGGGAATACCTCGCAGACAAGGTCGATCCGAAAAACGAACAAGAGCGCCTGCTCGCCGAAATGTGGCGTGTATCCGGCGAAGAAGACCGTCACGCGCTGGCTCGCGTCATGGTCAACCTCGTCGCGCATCACTAAGAAAAAAAGGGCCTCCCTCGCGGAGGCCCTTTTTTGTGTACACGATTAGATCTCGATGGAGGCGCCAGATGTGAGCACTGCCCCCTCCAGCCCGAACTCACCCAAGCGTTTCGCGAACGCATGTGGGTCCTGCTGAATCACCGGGAACGTGTTGTAGTGCATCGGGATCGTCACACCCGCTTTCAACCACGTCGCAGCCAGCACCGCATCGTCTGGGCCCATCGTGTAGTTGTCCCCGATCGGCAACAACGCCGCGTCGAGCTTGTTTAATTCCCCGATCCATTTCATGTCGCCAAATAACCCCGTGTCCCCAGCGTGGTACAGCGTCTTGTCACCGATTGTCAGCAAGATGCCTGCTGGAGCACCGCCATATACGACCTCTCCATTTGGCATGTCTAGACCTGCGCCGTGGAAGGCCAGCGTCAATTTCACGCGGCCAAAGTCAAAATCAAAACCTCCGCCCTGCCCGAGGCCGTGCGTTTTGGCCCCCAGCTTCTCGAAGTGGTTCGCCAACTCGAAGTTGGCGATGATCGGGCAATCGTTGGCCAGTGCAATCGGCAGTGCGTCCGCGATGTGGTCAAAGTGTGCATGAGTCAGCAGCACAGCATCGACTTTCACATCGGACGGCTTGATGGTTGCGCTCGGGTTGTGTTCGAGGAATGGATCGATGATTACACGCTTGCCGTCCGCTTCGACGACAAAGGTCGAGTGTCCGTGGTAGGTCAGTTTCATTGTGTTAGGTTCCCTCCGATGGTTGGCTGGTCGTTGTTAGACACTCTCCGGCGCGTTGATCACAGAGCGAACTGCTTCGCCGAGAATTTTATGAATGTCCGAATACAGCACACTGAAGCGATATTCCATTTCGAGATATTCGCGCAACGTCGTATGTTGGTGGACCACGTCTTGCATCCGCTGGAACGCCAGAGTGTCCTGCTCCGTGATCTCCTCCCCCATCAGCCGCCGAGTTTCCAATTCCCATTGGCGGCGGCGGAAGTCATCGAGGAGCTTTTTCGCTTGGAGATTCGTGTCTACCTCGTTCTTTTTCGCCACCAAGATGCGAAATTCCTCACTCTCACGGATCGCCCGCGCCAATTCGTGCGCTCTGTCATATGGATTGTTCATCGCTTCGATCCTCCTGCCAAATTGTAGAGTTCGAATCAATTTATGCGAGGTTTACAGTCTAGAGACCAAGGCTTGTATCAATCCGATCAAAGCCCCGAGGATTCCGCCTAAGTAGGTGATCATCTTGACTTCCTTGTTCACGACGGAGAGCACCAATTTCTCCAATGTGGGGATCGGATAGGATTCCACTTGCTCCTGCACGATCTGGCGCACAGAGAGCGCTTCTAGCAGTTCTGGCAGTGCGTCGATCATCTGGTCGCGCAGGTAATGCCAGAGTTGTCCGATCAAGCGATCGACCGTCTCCGTATGTTGAACATACAGGTTGCGCACGTCGAACTCCATCACACCACCCAGCACACGACGCAACAGATCGCCGATCGTGTGTTCGCTGGCTCCTGCAAGCAACCCGTTCACGACGAGGCTGCGGAACTGCGAGCGGGTCGCAGCGTTTTCGTCGAGCGCTTGGTCGAGCAGGGTCTCCAAGATTTTTTCCAACAGGCTGTTGAAGTCTGCTGTCGACAGTTTGCCGAGGTAGCGGCCAACCGGTTGCTCCCAGAAGCTGCTGAGCATGTGGTGCAGCTTGTCCTGTGCGAGCTCTTGCACCGACGCAGATTGCACCACCGATTGCAGGCGCGGCACGATATCGGACGACACGCGCTCTGGCGTGAGGAACGACTTGGCCATCGACCCGATCAACGGGATACTCTCGACTTTCTCTGTCAGCATCCGGGCGATCGCATCCACGAACACCGGCTCCTCCATCCAGCGGGCAAGCCCGTCCAACAAGGGCTCAACTTGTGCTCGCAGACGGTCCTCGACCAAATCGCGGGCGCTTTCAGGCAGCACTTGTTGCCACGTCGTCGTACCTGCCGTCAGCTGTGCGTGCAACGGATCGGCAAAACCGGCGACGAGGTTGCGGCGAACTTCCCCGTCAGACAACGTCTCGCGCAGGTGGTCGAACAGCGCATCAGCCATCGAAGCAACTCGGGCTCGACCTTCCCCTTGTTGTAAAAAGGAGATGATCTGCTGCACCAAAACCGTCTCGATCCGCTCCTGTGCAGTGTCCCCGAACATCCGGCGGCTCAGCATGCCAAGGGTCGGGGCTTCGTTCAAGGTCTTGCTAACCGCTTGGATCACCGACCGCTTGACGGCAAATTCCAACGCCGGGCGGCCGAGTGACTTTGCGACTCCCTCTGGGGTCAGCAGATCGTGCTCGACGATCTCGCCGAGTTTTTCCGCCAGATCAGACTGGCGGGATGGGATCAGCCCCGGTGTAAACGGCAAGCGTTTGCCGAAGACCTTTTTCTCCGTCCACGGTCGAAATAACATCACAATCGCCAGCCAGTTCGTAAACAGACCGATGACAGCGCCTACGAGTACATTGATCACTAACAGTTTCATAAGGTCTGACTCCTCCTTCTCAACATACAAGTATACCCAAAAAAACAAAAACCACCAACCGCTAGACCCACGTCGGCCGATGCAAGCGGTCTCTCTTCCTATTTAAAGATGGCGGGTCCTTGGGCGTTGGATGTCGATTCATCGAGGAGCCTCATCACGTTGCGGTAACTGCGCGGCATGCGAGCGTCGAGACCGAGGCGCTCGAACAGCAGGAACGCGCAGGCGTGCACACCGATCGCACAGAACATCGTCCAAGAGGGATCGAGGATCAGGCCGAGGGAGGCCATGAAAAAGACCGGGTAGAGAAAGAAAATGGACTGTGCCGTTTTCAACATCGCTGGGTTGTGACGGTGCTTGTATTTCAGCATCATCATCGGGCAGATAAACACGCTCCACAACGGGACGATCCACACCGTAGGCGGGAACGCGCCGAGCAGAATCGGGAGGATGAACAACAGTGGGGTCGAGGTGATGCAGACCGCCACAAAAAGCACGGCTGCTTTTTTGGTTCGAAACATCGTGGCGGTGGTGCGGATGCCAGCCGCCTTGTCCCCGTCATAGTCTTGAAGGTTTTTGGCTGTGCCAAACAACCCGAAAAAGATCGTACACAACAGGCACAGCCAGATCCATTCGTTCGAGGGTGCGACAGAGCCGCCCGTCTGCATCAGGTAGGCGTACCCAAAGGGAAATGAGATGGCACAGGAAAAATTGATCAGTGAGAGAAACGGGTGGCGCTTGAAGCGACAAGGTGGGAATGAATATTGGTTCATCAGCCAGACCGCCAAGATCATAAAGAGGGAGAAGGCGAGGTTCAAGGTGAGGCAGGCCAGCACAATCATGAGGAGTGACATCCAGTTGTTGACGCGCAACAACCGCCGCAGGCCGTAGATTCGGGCGATCTTGACGCGGTGTGGGAGGTTGACTTTGTCTTCGCGCAGATCGGAGACGGTGTTGCCGAGGTTGACAACCGTGCCGGAGAAGAAGCTGAGCAGCCACCCCAGAGCGAATAGAAATGGATGTGCCAGAATCGAACTATGAAATGGGCTCGCTGTATTCGTTCCCATCCACCCCACTACGAAGGAGAGCGCGGAGGGGAAACCTGTCCGCAGACGGGACAGTGACAGCAGACAGTAGAGACGCACGAGAAACGGGAGTTCGTGCGATTGTTTCAAGTGAGACCCCCCTTGCTTAGTAGACGCGGCGTTGCTTCCGCGCACGCGGCAACTTGACCAGACCGATCTGTTCAAGTGCCATCAGAAACACACAGACCTCTTCCACGACCGCCATCAGGAGCAGACCTTTCCAATCCCAGCCGTTTTGCTGAATAAATTTCGCGAACGTCGGCTGGTTGTGCTCAAAGAGAAAATGTCCGCTGATCGCCGGGATGTAGGTGATCGGTATCAACAGCCACAGCAGCGGTTGCAACGTAAACAGCCCATACCAGAACAAGCACCAGCCTAACGTCATCGAGATCACGTGCAACCAACGATTGGTCTGGTTCTCATGCATCTCCAAGTACTCAGAAAAAAGCTTCTGAAACTTAAATTTCATGAATTCACATCCCTTCACTATTTTCGAACTACACTTATTGTCCACCCAAATTAGTCAAATGTCCATAGACAATACAACTTCCGAATAAAAGTAACAAATCACCAAAAAGAACCCCGACCTCCAGAGCGGAGCGGGGTTTTTCGCTAGCGTTCTAGCAAGTAAGCAGCGAATTCAGCGTGCAATTCGGCACAACGTGCCACTTGGTCGGCGTCGAGGATGTTGCGACCGGGGCGCGCGTTGACGTCGAGCAGCCAGAGTTTCCCCTGTCGATCAAGACCGAGATCAAGCCCCAGAGCCGCGAGACGAGGTGCTTTTTCCGTATAGGATCGGGCGATACGTTCGGAGAGGTCGAACACTTCGTCTAGTTTGGGGAGACGGGTCCGTTCGCCCCGCACCGCCTCCTCCAGCCACTTCCAGTCATGGCGTGATCCACCCGCATGATAGTTGCTGACGATCGAGTTCGGACGCCCACGCTTGACGACGAGCGCCACCTGCTCCCACTTGCCACGGCGATTGCGTTGCAGATGGGTGCGCAAGTCGACTTTGCCTTTGTCGATGTGGATCAACTCCACACCTTGTTGCAGGAGAAAGGGACGGCGCTTGCACTCGCGGCGAATCAAGCGCACCAGTTCAGTGCGCGTCATCGCGACATCGAGCGGCTGCTTGGTATTGCTGAACTTGGCGGCCCGCACGGAGAAGCGCTGCTGGTGGTAAGGCGCGATCTCGAGGATGCCCTGCCCGGAGCTGCCATGAAGTGGTTTCAGGTAGACGCGCTCGTAGCGTTCGAGCATCTGAAAAACCTGTTGCGCTTCCACGAGCAATTCAGTCTCCGGGTGGTGCTGCCAAAGTGCCCTGTCCTGGCGAATCCACTCGGCCAACTCGTGCTTGTTGCCAAGCCTCGGGTTGAACAAGGGCGTCCCCCGATCGCGGAAAAAGCGCCTCGCTGCGCGCACGTCCGGCTTGGTCGCGAGATGGACATAGACGTTTTCGTAGACGATGTCGGGCAACGGTGTCTGCGTGCGGGTCCACGTCCCCCCGACCGATACATAGCCGACGACAGCTCCCTTGGTCGGCAACAAATCCTCCGGGCGAAACAGACAGAGCGTGAGTCCTTGCTCCACGGCTGCTTTTGCCAACTGGCACCAGACGGCTTTTGGCGTATAGGAAGCACGGCTGCGCGGGTCGTTCTGGGACGGGACGGACGTGGTGATCACGCCGAGAATCGGACGGGTGGTCATGCTTGCTCATCTCCTTTTTCTTACCATATGTCAGAGGTTGCAAAAATGGGTCTGGGAACTTGGCATTCACAAGCCCTGCTAGTATGATGGAAGCATGAAGACTTCCATTCTCTTACATGAAGGTGCAGAGTTGCGCCTAGTTGACTTGCAAGACGCTGAAGAGATCTACGCCCTGCTCGACCGAAATCGAGCGCACTTGCGCGAGTGGTTGCCCTTTGTCGACTACAGCCAATCGCCACAGGATACGGCTCAGTTCCTCCAGAGCCGCATCCAACAGCACGAAACCAAGCATGGCAGTGAATACGTCATCCTCTGGAAAGGGCAAATTGCCGGCATGATCGGCTACCACTTTTTTGACTGGAACAACAAGATGACCAGCATCGGGTACTGGCTTGGCGAGGAATTCACCGGCCGCGGACTGATGTCGCTCGCCACGCAGGAACTCTGCCGCCTCGCATTCGTTGAGCATGGTCTCAACCGTGTGGAGATTCGCGTCGCGACCGAGAATCACAAGAGCCAAGCCATCCCCACCCGCCTCGGCTTCACCCGCGAAGGCGTGCTCCGCCAGCGCGAATGGCTCTACGACCACTATGTCGATCACATCATGTTCTCGATGCTCAGATCGGAATGGGAAAAAAGGTAGCAGGTACAGTCCTGCTGCCTTTTTTTCTGGTGCCTTTTTTCTACTGCCATCGACGTGCTTTTCTCCTGAATTTACAATATATTCGTTCTATAGAACTCAACACGAGGGGGATACCGACTGATGTACCAAAAATGGCTGGCTCCGTTCCAAGCGGAAGTCTCTGGCGAAGCGGCGCTCAACCACGCCCGCGTCCTGTCCAACCACCATCGCATCCAAGCCTCACCCGGCTACCGCGAGGCCGCCCAGTATTGCGTGAACCGCCTGCTCGAATACGGGTTGGACGCAGAGATCGTGACCTACCAAGCCGCACCTGATGTGTACTTTGGCAACTCCCGTTCCTTCCGCGAGTGGCGGTGTCGCGAGGGTGAGCTGACCCTGCTCGCTCCGACGAAAAAGCGCTTGGCGCGCTACACAGAGCTAGAACTCTCCCTCATCCAACGCAGCACCTCCACGCCGCCGGAAGGGATCACAACGGAATTGGTGCTGGTGGAAAATGCCACCGAGGAATCCGGCTATGCGGGGCTCGACGTGCGCGGCAAGATCGTGCTCGCCCGCGGCCCCCAGATGCGCATCCACCAATTGGCGGTCGAAAAGTTCGGTGCCGTCGGGCTCGTGACCGACAACATGACCGAATTCCCCCCGCTGCGCACGCGAGAGGACTTGGTCGATGCGGTTCAATACACGTCCTTCTGGTGGTATGACGAGCGTGTCACTTCGTTTGGTTTTGCCGTCTCCCCGCGCGTCGGCGACGAACTGCGGGCGCTCTGCCAAAAGGGTCCCGTCCACCTCCATGCCCGCGTCGATGCGGAGTTGGTGGAAGGCGAAATTGAAAATGTCGAAGCCTTCATCCCCGGCGAGACCGATGAGGAAGTGCTGCTGATCAGCCACCTCTGCCACCCGAAACCGGGCGGCAATGACAACGCGTCAGGGCCAAGTGTGCTCTTGGAGACGGCGCGCACGTTGCAGCGCTTGATTCGCGAAGGGCAGATTCAAAAGCCTCGGCGGGGGATTCGCTTTTTGCTGATGCCCGAGTTCACGGGGACGCACGCCTACATCAACCACCGGCAGGAGCGACTGGGGCGGACGGTCGCGGCTTTGAATCTCGACATGGTCGGAGCAGATCCTGCCAAAAGCGGTGGGCCGCTGACCGTGGTGAAGTCCAGCCGTTCACTCCCCTCCTATACAGCGGAGTTGGCGCATGGCATCTGGGAGTTGGCGGCAGAGGATTGCCGCGACTTCAACCGGACATTTGGCTATTCGCTGACCAACCACCTGTTGACGCCGTTCTCAGCAGGGAGCGACCATTACATCCTCAGCGACCCGACTGTAGGCATCCCCTGCCCGATGATGATCACATGGCCGGATAAGTTTTACCACACCTCCTGGGATACGGTCGACAATCTCAGCCCGCAGATGATGGGGCGTGTCGCGACGACGGCGGCGACGTATCTGCACTGGGTGGCGAACGCCGAGTTGGACGATGTGCTGGCGCTGAGCAGTCGGATGGCGGCGCAATTCAGCACAGAGCTGGAAGTACAAGTGCGCAGTGTGCGCGAAGGCTGGATCGAGGCTCAGTTGGGATTGGAGCGCCTGACATGGCTTCGCGAGTGCAAGATTGCCGACCTCTACTCGTTGCAACGGTTGGTGCGAACCGAACAATTGGCGCATTGGCAACAGGAAGTCGCCCAGAAAGTCCGCTTGGTGGAGTTGGTCCATGAGCACTTCCACAGCGAACTAGAAGGGCTGACCCGCGCAACGGCGTCCACACGAGCGGAGATCGCCGCCAGCACGACAGAGCTTGCCAACCCGCTCCTGCACAACGTGTACCGCCGTCGCCACATCGGCCCCATCGATCTCCCAGGCTTCCTCTGCCAACTCACCCTCGACGAACGCGAAGCGTGGGCTGCTGTGGAACAAGCCGCGACAGACAATCCGCGCGTGCTGCTCCTCTATTACCTCGACGGCAAACGCACGCTCGCAGAAGCGATCCGGCTCACCGAGTTGGAAGCAGACCAGCGGGACGTTCCGTTCACACTCGCGTACATCAACCTGCTGTTGCGCCTTGATCTGATCGAGGAAGTCACCGCGTAGAATCGCTCGTGGTCGAAAAAAGCCAACTTCCACGCCTGTGGAAGTTGGCTTTTTCATGTTGCGTATCCTGCGAGCAACATCGCCACAAGGCCCCCGGCGACGGAGGCGATGAGGTTGACTGCATCATTGTTCATCCATTTCACGCCGCGTCCCGCAGAGGTCGGGGTGCTGCAGTGCGTTTTCGCTTCCACGTCCTTGGCGCAGACGACGCAGCGCTGCATCCATTGCCACTTCGCTCCGATGATCGAATCGGTCAGCGAGCCGATCGTGCCCGCGACCAGCCCAGTCAGCAGGAACCACCCGAATCCGACATGGAGCGCATCAAACCCGATCGACAGCAACCACGCGCACAAGCCGATGAACATCCCGCCTGCCATCGTCGCCAGCGTCCCGAGTGTGGAGATCCCGCCGGAGGTGCCGGTCGGGACTTTTTTCAACGTCAGGATCGAACGCGGCTGCGACTTGCTGAGGCCGCCGATCTCTGTCGCCCACGTGTCGGCGTTGACCGTGGCCATCACCCCGATGAACGCGGCCCACCACGCAGGGTGTGGGACGAAGTAATGTCCTATGCATAGCAACACCGCGATCCCACCGTTGGCGAAGACTTGCCCGGCATCGCGCCGGCCCGATTTTTCATACGTGGCTTCTACACCAGCCTTCGCCCGTTGCTTGAATTTGGAGAGCACCGTCGAGGACAGGAAAAACGCGATCAACGTGCCGAACCACGCCAAATTGCCCAACGCATACAGCACCGTCCCGACCACGACCGCTGCGAACAGACCGCTCAACGACAACGACCGCTTGCCATAGGCCAGTCCGGCGATCACACTCGCTCCGATCAGTCCGATGATCCAATCGCTCCACACCATACGTTGTATCTACCTCCGCAAGAGCCTGTTTTCCCTACTGTACCACATTCTGGGGAAAAAGTTTCCTTGACAGCGTTCGACAGTCGGTACGACAATAGGGAGAGTGAGTAAATTCTAGAATTCGGGGAGGAACCCCTGTGAATGTCCTGTGGGTGATGTTGGCTTCCGCGCTGCTCAGTTATCTAAGCGTCGCGATGTTCCGCAAGATCGCGCTCCGCTACGGCTACGTGGACAAACCCAACGCGCGCAAGAAGCAAAAAGAACCGCTCCCGATGCTGGGCGGGCTCGGCATGATCGTCGTGTTCGTCCTGTTCGTGAGCTTTTTCATCTGGCAATATGGCAACAACTTGGAGGATGACCTGACGCTGTGGGGTCTCCTCGGCGGCATCCTCGTCCTCGTGGTCGTCGGCTTCCTCGACGACTATGCGAAGACACATGGCAAGGACTTCCCGGCCCTGCCGAAGTTCCTCGGCCAGATCGTCGCCTCCCTGTCGCTGATCCTGACCGGAACCGTCGTTCACGGCGTGAACATCCCGTTTGGAGATATCGGCTACCTGACCTTCAACCCGATTCTGGGACAAGTGCTGACGGTGCTCTGGGTGGTCGGCGTGATCAATGCCTTCAACTTCCTCGATGGCATCGATGGATTGGCGGGCGGTGTCGCGGCGATCGCCGGTTCGACGCTGTTGGTCGTCACACTGCTGATGGGCCAGACGACGACCGCCTTGTTGACCGCCACCTTGGTCGGCACCACGCTTGGCTACCTGCGCCACAACTTTTTCCCGGCGAAGATCATCATGGGTGACACCGGGTCGATGTTCCTCGGCTTCCTGCTGGCGGCGATCTCCATCCTCGGCGCGTTCAAGTCGATCACGATCGCATCGGTCCTCGTGCCGATGTTGGCGCTCGGCCTGCCGATTTTTGACGCGTTCTACGTCACGATCCGCCGTGCGCTCAACGGCAAACCAATCTATTCGCCGGATCGCACCCATGCCCATCACCGCTTGATGGATCGCGGGCTCAACCAGAAGCAAGCGGTCGTGTTCCTCTACCTGATCGCCACCTGCTTGGGACTGTCCTCGCTGGTGCTGACCTTGATTTAACGTAAAAATGTAGGTAACTTCTGAGGATTCATCCAGAGTTACCAGAGATCACCGAAAGTTGACACTTCCCCATAAGGGTCTGCTTGCTGTATCATGAAGAGAGAAGATAAGGAGGGAGAACCCATGTCATTTGACGTTTTAAAGTACGTGATCGAAGCAAAGGAAGAGTTGGATCGCACTCTAGCTTGCAAGCATACCTCGTTTGACGACTTATATCCCTACATGATGGAGCAGCAAACATTTTTCTGGTATAAGCGTCATGCGGCGTGGGCGGGTCTCTTGATGGCTGTCCGCATCGCCGAAGGTTCCGGCGCGGACTGGACGACGATCTTCAACGAAAAGCAGCAAGTGATGATCACAGCGCGCGTCTTGGACAAGAAAGTACTCGACGAGTGGCTTGAAGTCACCGAAGATAGCCAACAAGGTATTGTCGAGTAATCTACGCACATACAGTCACCATGAAAAAAAGGGACAGTCGCCTAGGCGCTTGTCCCTTTTTTTGCATATTGCGAGGTAGGGCTGGCAGGTTGGATGTGTTCGTGGAGCAGGAGCGCCATCGAAACCGCCCAAGCCAGTGGGTTGTTGCCGTTGGGTTGGTTCGTGCCGCCGATGTAGAGCTCCGGCATCTGGCCGTGGTTGGCCTCCAGCAGACCGATCGTCTTGGCCCAGTAGTGCTCGACTTTCTGGCGATCCCCCAGCTCCGCATAGCACAGTCCTAGCCACGGGAAGCCGAAGCACCACTCCGCTTCGCTCCCTTCGTTGTAATAGCGATCCTGTTGGTAGCGGATCACGCCGTGTGTGCGTTCCAACTTCTGCGTGACGTCGCCCAGAATTCGCAACGCCGTCGCGCGGTTGACGACTTGGTACGGGTAGATCAAGGAGAGCAGCGCGAGGTCGGTTTCCTTGGTGTGGCTCTCGCGGGGGAGGAGATGTCTCAAGGTCTCCTCCCCTTTTTGTATCCATTCCTGCGGGACGTTGACGAGCAGTGAGACCGCTTTCAAACCAGCGACACAAGCCCCGACGGAGGAGGCGTGGACTTCGACGTTCTCCTCCCAGATGCCGTTGTCCGCTTCCTGCCAATATTGCAGGCAACCGAGGTAGTAAACGATCTTCTGCAGGATGTCGTGGTCGCGGCGGTCGCGCAGGATGCGCTTGCCGTGCCGGACTCCCTCCCCGACGCCCCAGAGGAACAAACCGATCGAGTCGTTCTGTGCGTGTCCCCACGGAGTAGGAACCTCGCTGAGATCGACGGAGTAGCGAGCGTGGATGTATTCGTATGGGAGCACCGGTTTCTGGCGGGTGTGAATGTCGATCTTCCACTCGTATTTCCGGAACAGGTCGAGCAAGGCATGATAAGCCGCTTCATACCGTCCGCAATCGCTGTGCAGATACGGCAGCACCGTATAGGCGATGTCGCGAATCCAAACATAGGAATAGTCGCTGGAGGGGCTGGCCACATAGGCCCCATTGGGCAGGCGCATCGCCTCCAACAGGTCGTGCAGAGCTTTCATGGGGTCATCTCTCCCTTCTACGACCATTCTGTACCGCGAATGGGGTTGGATAACCTCATGATAAGCAAAAAGGGACGGATTGGTGCCTGTACGCCTACCCGTCTAGGCCCGCACGGTCTGTTGCTCACAAAAAACAGGAGTTCGACGGGTCGGTCGAACTCCTGTTTTTTCTCAACTGGGCATCGTCCTCAACCCGTCTGGGCCACAGCCGTCCCTGCGCGGAGGTCGACGTTGACGCGTCCGTAGATCATGTCCACCTGTGTCTCGCGATACTGCTCGGGGGTTCCGATGTCCGACCAGTAGCCCTCCCCTACGAATCCGTAAAGCGGCAACCCCTGCTCCAACATCGACGGGAACAGTTGCTTGCTGAAATCGTAGACGACCCCCGGCTCGATCAACGTCAGAATCTGCGGCTCCAGAATGTAGATCCCGGTGTTGACCGTATGGCTGAAGACCTCGTCCCAAGCCGGCTTTTCCTGAAAGCGCGCAATCCGCCCCCGCTCGTCCGTCGTGACCACGCCAAAGCGCGTCGGGTCTTCCACTTCGGTGAGCATCATCGTGCCGAGCGCCGCACACTCGCGATGCTTTTGAATCGCATTCGTGAGGTCGAAGTCGGTCAAGGCATCCCCGCTGATCACGAGGAACGTCTCATCGAGGAAGTCGGAGGCGTTTTTCACACTTCCGGCCGTCCCGAGCGGGGTGGTCTCTTCAAAGTAATGCAGCCGCACACCAGAGGAGGAGCCGTCACCGAAGTGGTGCTGGATCACTTGTGGCAGGTATTGCAACGTGACGGCGATCTCGGTGATTCCGTGGCTTTTCAGCAGGTCGATGATGTACTCCATGCACGGGCGGTCCAACAAGGGGACCATCGGTTTCGGCATTCGATTCGTCAACGGGCGCAGGCGTGTGCCTTGACCCCCGGCCATGATCACAGCTTTCATACGGGCAAGCTCCTCTCAGGTGTTCGTGCTCATCCACTAGCATGGAGCCTCTCCGCTTTCCCGGCGGACGGCGTCCCTCTCTCCTCGCTGACGTGCTACTCCCGCGCAACCGCCGCTTCGTTCACGCTCATCGTCGGCGGGTGTTCGTCCATCCCCAAGGCCTTGCGATACACCGCCGTCGTCTGCTGGGCGATGGAGTTCCAGTTGTAACGGTCGATCTCCTGCAGTGCGGTCTGAGCCAGACGTTCCCCATACGCCGGATCTCGAAGCAGATCACGCACTTGCAAGGAAAGCGAGTGGGCATCGTCCGGGTACATCTTCAACCCGTTGTGTCCGTGCGAAACGACATCCCCCAGACCCCCGACATCCGAGACGACCACGGGCGTCTGGGCCGCCATCGCTTCCAGCGCGACGATGCCAAACGGTTCGTACAGGCTCGGGAACACCGCAACATCTGCCGCTTGGAACAGCGAATTGCGCTCCTCGTCGCTGATGAACCCGGCGAACCGAACCTTGTCCGCGATTCCCATACCGCGGGCTTGTTCTTGGAGGGCTGACATCGCTGGCCCCTTGCCGGCGATCACAAACGCAGTGTCTGGGAACTCCGCAAGAATCGAGGGGATGGCGTTCAACAGCGTATGAACGCCTTTTTCCCGCACCAAGCGGCCCACGAACATGACGAGGCGTCCGTCCGGGCGCGATTCTCCACTGGCAGACGGTTGCAGCAGCTCTGGATCGACACCGTTCGGGATGACATCGAGTTTGTGCGACGGGAGTTCGAAGATCTGCTCGACTTCGCGTTGCATGTACGAACTGCAGAGGATCACGCGCTGCGACTCGTAGGTGAGCTTCCATTCCAGCACGTGGATGTAGCCTTGCAAATCGCTGTGGATGCCGTGGTTGCGCCCGTGTTCCGTCGCATGGATCGTCGAGACGAGCGGGACGTTCGCTTGTTTTTTCACCGATTCGGCGGCGTAGGTGACCAGCCAGTCGTGCGCATGGATCAAGTCGAACGTCAGACCTGCGGCGGTCAGCGCCTGCACGGTGTCGATCATCATCAGATTGAGTTGGAACGCCCAGTGTACGAATTCCAGACCATCCGGCTTCATGACGTGAACGCGGTGTACATGTACCCCCTCGACCACTTCCTCGTGCGGTGCGTTTTCCACTTCGGTGGTGACGACGTGGACGTCCCAGCCGTTTTTCACGAGGTAGCGCGTCAGGTCATACACGTGCCGCGAGAGACCCCCGATGGTCAGCGGCGGGAATTCCCACGAGAGCATGAGCACGCGTGGGCGATGCACGGCGGCGGCTGGCTTGGCATCAGCATCCCACCTCAATTGCGCGGAGGTACTGTTCGCCTCCAGATGCAAACCATGCGAATCGACTTGGATACCTTCTCGCAGCATCGCTTGTCCATCGGTCTCGTTCGCGGCCCGTGAATTCGCTTGCTCGTCCCAGCGGTTGGTCTGATGCTTCGAGCGGTAGACTTCGAATTTTAGTTCCGGGAAAATAGCGTCGAGCGCTTCGAGCTTGGCCAGCCACGGTTCGTTGATCTTGCCCTTCGTCAGCATGCCAGCGAGCGCATCGAAGCGGTTGACGTGGTGCTTGGTGCGTTTGACCGCGTAATCGACCATCGTTTTGTTGTCCATGATGAACGCCCAGTCGCTGCTCTGCGCCAACATCAACTCGCGCGCCGCTTGGTTGAGCGCACGGCGTTGTGTGTCAGACGGCACGACAAAAGAGTTCGCCAGCTCGACCATCTGACGCTCCATACGATGCAAGGCCGGGTAGATCCAATCGTTCTCGCCGCGCAACCAGACATCCGCATAGCCACCCCTCCCCCACGAAGACATCGGCAAGCGGCAGACTTGGAAGTCTGGGTAGAGGCCGAGGTATTCGGACGGTGTGATCGCTTTGACGGTGGTCTGGTCGGCGTGCATCTTGCGCAAGAGCAGGTCCAGCCACATCGGGCCTTCGTACCACCAGTGTCCGTACAGTTCCGCGTCATACGGCGCAACGATCAGCGGACGCCGACCCATGTGGTGCGCGTAATGCTCCACTTGCTTTTCGCGGTTGAACAGGAAGTTGCCCGCGTGTTGGGTCGCTTTTTCCCGTGCCCATTGCGGGTTGTAGGGTTGCTTCTGATCGGAGCCGGTGATGCGGAAGTACTTGATCCCGGTGTTCAGACGGATGCCGTCCTCGTGGATGTAGTCTTTGATGTCCTCATACGGCAGGTCGTGCCCGATATCGCGGTAATACTCGCGGTAATCGAAGTCCCCAGGGTAGCCTTCCTGCGAACTCCACACTTGTTTCGAAGACTCCACATCGCGCGGGAACGCCGCCACACCATGCGGGGTCAGCACGGGAGAATACGTGCCGAACACCGGAGTCGGGTCGGCGGTCGTCACGCCATGTGCATCGGTGAAGAAATAGCGCAGGCCACACGCCTTCAACAATCGATCCAACTCCGGCGCGAAGCCGCACTCCGGCAACCAGATTCCTTGCGGTGCCCGGCCAAAGTGTTCGGTGTGCAGATCGACGGCGGTTTGCAGTTGGGCGCGAATGGCTTCCTCCGTCAACACGTTTGGCAAAAACGCATGGGTCGCCGCCGACGTGATAATCTCCAGTTTCCCAAGGTCTTGCAGCTCGCGAAAGGCGGTGATCAGGTTGCCATCGTAACGCAAGTAGAACTCGCGCAGGGAGGTGAAGCGGTTCAAGTATTTAAAAGCGAGACCGTTGAACTGCGGAGCTTCCTTCTCGGTGCGCAGGACTTCCTTTTCCGCGAGTTCGATCAGCTTCGAGAGGTGCTTGAGGTAGCGTTTTTGCAAAAGCGGGTCGGTCAACATCGACAGCAGCGTCGGCGTGATCGACATCGTGACGCGGAACTCGACGCCGTCGGCCAGCAGTCCTTGGTAGACTTGCAGGAGCGGGATGTAGGTTTCCGTGATTCCTTCAAACAGCCAACGCTCCTCCAGATACGCCTCGCTTTCCGGGTGGCGAACATAGGGCAGGTGGGCGTGCAGGACGAGGGCGAGGTAGCCTTTTACCATTAGTTCTGATCTCCTTCCCCGGAGGTCTTGCCTTCCGCGAGGTTGTAGCCCGTGAACTGGTCATGCCACGGTTCTGCTTGCAAGGAGGCCGGGGCAAGCTGGGCGTCCTTGGCACGCAGGTATTCTGGCGTCTCTTGGTGGATCGTACCGAATTTCAACAGCGGCTCCTGATGGTGAGCGGGCGGGAGCGGCGGGGTCTCCACGATGTTCGAGCGCAGGATCGTGAACAATTGACCGGCGATCGTCTGGGTGCAAAAGTCGATCTGATACCGCCGGCCCGGTGTCACCCCGTGGATGTACCAGCTCTCCGCACGCGGGTTGACCTCGATGCGGATCGTGTTGTGCGCGTTGGTGCCGTTGAAGTGCAGGTCGGTGATATCATGCACGACGAGGCAGAACGGAAGCTGGCTCCAGTCGGCGCGAAAGTGTGCTTGGATCAAGTGCTTGCGAGACTCGTTGATCTCCCAATACGTGAACAGGGTGCGCGGCTCCTTGACCATCGCGACCAGTCGGTTCAGCCCGTGCGCACGGTTCCAGCTCTCCTCCACGAGCGAAGCATCGCGCAAGCTGAGATCGACCAACGGAATGTCGAGGTTCCGTTGGGAGAGGGACTTTGCAGGCGATGGTTCCGGCTTGTCGGATGCTGTTGGGGCGATGGTGGTCGTGTTTGCGCCCTCCACCGTCGCCGCGACTTCTGACATCGCAAGGGCGAGTTCAGCCCGTGCAGCGCTTGTTGCATCCTGCGTCGTGTTCGCGACGACGAGTTCGATGCCAGATGCTTCTAAGAATCGTGCCAACCGATATCTGAACTTCCCGCGGGACATGCCGTAAGCCCGAGCGACTTCGGACTGCATCGCACCCGCTTCGAGTCGTTGTACAATCTCCATCCACATCGTGTGTTCTGAGTTCACGTTCATGGTCTCCTCCAGCGTGAGTAACGTGTGCATTGCTTGATATGGCTAGAGTTCGTGAATCTGCCCGAGATTCCTTTGTGACAAAAAACACGCCATGCGCCCCCAACAACCACGTTTCGACACGTGAATTCGCTCTCATCCACAACCCGTTCCCAAATCCATCCAAAACCCATGTCGAATCGTTGCGAATCGAGCAGAAACTTTCTCTCGTTCGACATGAAAAAAAGTGACGAAGTCGCAAGCGACTCGTCACTTTTTCCCTCGATGCTACCGCCAATGCGTCCCCCAGCACGTCAGCTCCAGCTCGTAGTCGTTGCAAAAGTCCGGTGAAACGGGCACGACGCGCACATTGGCGTTGTTCTGACGCCAGACTTCGATCCGGTTGCCGTACACGCCTTCATAGAGATACTCGCCCTTGGTATACTCGGTCACCGGGCGCAGTTCTTGCTTCCAGATCCCGCCCTGCCCATCAGACCCGACGCCTTCCACGCGCACATCGGCATGCCAGATCTTCCCGAGCCGCACCCTCGCTTGCACCAGCGTTCCCTCTGCGTGTGGCAGCAGGTGGATGTCTTGGATGTACACGCGATCCCACGCGTTGCGAACGAACTGCTTATACGCGCCGACCCGCTGGGCGACTTGCAGGTGGTTGGCGGTGAACCGCGCCCCACGCTTCGCCACGGGCACATAGGCTTTGTTCCAGTAGTCGCTGACCATCCGCGCGGTGCTGAACTCCGGCGTGATCGTGCGGATCGAGTTTTTCATCATCGTGACCCACTCGTGCGGGACTTGCCCCTCGCCGCGGCGGTAGTACAGCGGCGCGATCTCCGTTTCCAGCAACCGATACAACGTCTCGCCATCGATCCAATCCTGATACCCGCGTCCGCCCGCTGTCTTGCCTTCGATCGCCCAGCCGTTCTCGCCGTTGTACCCTTCGTCCCACCACCCATCGAGCACGGAGCAATTCGGCACCCCGTTGAGCGCCGCTTTGATCCCAGATGTGCCGCTGGCTTCCATCGGCTTGACCGGGGTGTTCAGCCAGACGTCCACACCTTGCACCAAGTGCCGCCCGATGTTCATGTCGTAGTTTTCGACGAGCAACACGCGCCCTTTGAACGCTTCCATCTGTGACACTTCGGCGATGCGCCGGATCAATTCTTGCCCTGGATGGTCGGCCGGGTGCGCCTTGCCTGCAAAAACGAACGCGACCGGGTGATCTGGATGGTTGACGATGCGCTCCAGACGGTCGAGGTCTTGGAACAGCAGATAGGCCCGCTTGTAGGTTGCAAACCGCCGTGCGAACCCGATGGTCAGCACCGCTTGCAGATTCGGCAGGGAGAGTCGGTCGGTCATGCGCTGCTTGGCGGCTTGATGCGCTTCCCAGATCTGCTCGTCGGGGATGCCCTCCAGTTTCACCCACGTCAGCGGGTCCGCGACATGGCGCTCCCAGTTGTAGACGAGGTGTTGGTTGTAGAGTTCGCGCAGTTCCGGACTCAGCCATGTCGCGGTATGTACACCGTTGGTGACCGCGTCGACCGGGACATCCTGTGTCGGGATGTCGGGGCTCCACTTGTGGAACAGCTCCTTCGTCACTGCGGCATGCAATTTGGAGACACCGTTGACTTTGGCGGAGGTCTGCACGGCGAGACGGGTCATGTTGAATTTGTCGTTGTAGCGACCGAGGCCGAGGATCTTGTCTCGATCGGCACCCAGTTGCCAGAAATAATCGCCCAAGTAGCGATCCATCAGTTCAAATGAAAACTGGTCATGCCCGGCGGGAACTGGCGTATGCGTGGTGAACACCGTGCTCGCCTTCACCGCTTCCAACGCTGTCTCAAACGCAACTCCTTGTGCAGAATACTCGCGGATGCGCTCCAGAGCGAGGAACGCCACATGCCCTTCGTTCATATGCCACACATCCGGCTCGAACCCGATCGCCCGCAACACGCGCACACCGCCGATCCCGAGGATGATCTCATGCGCGATCCGCGTCTCTTGGTCACCGCCGTACAGACGGTCGGTCAAGCGGCGGTCGTGGTCGGTGTTGCGGTCATTGTCCGCGTCCATCAGGTAGATCGGAACACGGCCTGCGTTCGCTTGCCAGACGCGCAAGTTGACGATGCGGTTGCCAAAAGGAACTGCCACGTACAGCGGCTGACCAGTTCCGTCCACCACGGCCTGCACAGGAAGTTGCGCCGGGTCGATCTGCGGGTAGAGCGCTTCTTGGCTGCCATCGCCGTGGATGCGCTGTTGGAAATACCCACGGCGGTAGAGCACGCCGACCCCGACCAGCGGCAATCCCAAGTCATTCGCCGCCTTCACATGGTCACCCGCGAGGATGCCTAAGCCCCCGGAATAGATCGGAAGCGACTCGTCCAAACCAAACTCTGCTGAGAAATACGCGACTTTCGGTTGCAATCTGCTCACACCTCTCCAAACTCTGTATAGCTAAGGATATGAACAACCGCTTGCGCCGAACTCTCATTTTTATCGACAAAAAAAGAACCGTCCCACGCGGGAACGGTTCTTTTTTCGCCAGCAGCGTTTATTTCTTCACAACAGCGTGTCCGCCAAACTCATTGCGCAGAGCGGCGACGACTTTGCCGTGGAAGGTGTCTTCCTCCAGCGACCGGTAGCGCATGAACAGCGACATCGCGATCACCGGGGCACTCGCTTGGAGTTCCAGGGCGGTCTCGACCGTCCACTTGCCTTCGCCGGACGACTGCATGACGCCACGGATGCCTTCGAGTTTCGCGTCCTTTGAGAAGGCGCGCTCGGTCAGGTCCATCAGCCAACCACGGATGACAGAGCCGTTCGCCCAGACGCGAGCCACTTCCTCGTAGTTGTAGTCAAATGGCGACTTGTCCAACACTTCAAAGCCCTCGGCGATCGCTTGCATCATCCCATACTCGATGCCGTTGTGTACCATCTTCAAGAAATGGCCTGCGCCAACTTCGCCCGCGTAGAGGTAGCCTTTTTCCACAGAGAGGTCTTGGAAGATCGGCTCGATGGTGGCGAAGACTTCCTTGTTGCCACCGATCATGAAGCATGCACCGTGACGAGCGCCCTCGGTGCCGCCGGATGTTCCAACATCATAGTAGTACACGCGGTTCTGGCCCATGCGTTCACCGCGTGCGACCGATTCTTTGTAGTGCGAATTGCCGCCCTCGATGACGATATCCCCTTCGGAGAGCAACGGGGAGAGCGTGTCGAGCACGTTATCGACGATCCCGTGCGGAACCATCACCCACACGACACGCGGGGTGTCGAGCTGCTTCACGAGGTCTTCGATCGTTTCCGCCGGGATCGCGTTGGGGTTGTAGCCTTGCAGGTCTTTGGCTGCTTGTGCATTGACGTCATAGCCGACAACACTGTGGTTGTGGTCGAGCAAATTCTGGGCGAGGTTATAGCCCATTTTGCCGAGACCGATCAGTCCGAGCTTCATGTTCTGGTCACTCCTCTATTTAGTCAGTAAACGCGAGCAAGTACACACGCGCCGGAGCCGCTTCCGTCTCCAGCAATTTGATCGGAGCGCCACACAGGAAGTATGGACCTGCCGGGACGTCGGAGAGGCGCAGGCCTTCCATGATCACGATGTCTGCTGCGAACAAGGTCTTGTGCGTCGGGTGACCGGGTTGGCTGCGCTCGATGCCGAGCGCGTCGATGCCGACACCGCGGATGCCCTTTTCCACACAGTAGTTTGCGCCGTCGACGGAGAGGTAGTTGAATTCGAGGTTGAAGGCATCCTCATAGGAATTCTGGGTCTTGAGGATCAGGAAGTCATCAGCCTCCACCGTCTGGGCTTCGAGGTGTTCGCGGGTGATGCCGCCTTCGACGTGCGTGAGGTCGAGCACCCGGCACGGGCCGACCATTTTTTCAAAAGCGACCGTCTCCATCGTGCCGCCCTCCGGCACCATATGTAGCGGCGAATCAACGTGCGTGCCGCAGTGAACGTCCATGTCCAGTCGGGACTCACGGGCGGTCGCCGTGTCAAAATCCTGCACGATCGAGATGTTCGGTTGCTTGGTGGGCTTGTCCTTGTAGACGGGCATGCCGTTGAAGATCGGCATGGAGACGTCGTACACTTTGTAGTTCATCATACGGGGTTCCTACCTCCTCGAAAACACGCCGTCCTGCATCTGGGCAGGCAGCGTGAACGCCTCGTTGTCGCGGACATACCACCAGTTGACGTCATCCTCTGACAGCAGGAAGTTGACCGCTTTCGGTCCCCACGTTCCGGCTTGGTAGTCATGCAACGGCACGAGGCCTTTGTCCCACGCGCGGCGAATCGGGTCGACGAACTTCCACGCCAGCGACACTTCGTCCCAGCGGGTGAAGAACGTGGAATCCCCGTGTACCGCGTCGTGAATCAGGCGTTCATAGGCTTCTGGTGAACCGCCTTCGATGTCGCAGTTGTTGCAGAAATCCATCGCGATCGGCACGACTTTGTCGTCGGTGCCTGGTTTTTTGGCGTTCAGGTAGAGCGTCATGCCTTCCATCGGGTGAATGCGAATCACCAGCAGGTTCGGTCCGACAGCTCCGGCGTGCGTGAAGTTGTTCAGCAATGGGACTTCCTTGAACTGGACGACGATCTCCGTCGCTTTCTTGGGCATGCGCTTGCCGGTGCGGATGAAAAACGGCACGCCCGACCAGCGGAAGTTGTTCACATAGAGCTTCGCCGCGACAAATGTCTCCGTGTCCGAATCGGGGGCTACATTGGCCTCGTCGCGATAGCCGAGCACCTGCTGGCCCTTCATCTCGCCAGTCGTGTATTGACCGCGCACGACGTATTGCGAGATCTCATCCTCCGCGTACCGCCGCAGGGAGCGCAGGACTTTGACCTTCTCGTCGCGGATCGCCTCCGTCTCGAACTTGCTCGGCGGTTCCATGCAGACCATCATCAGCATCTGCAGCATGTGGTTTTGCACCATGTCGCGCAGGGCTCCGGAATGTTCGTAGTACGAGGCGCGATCTTCGACGCCGAGCGTTTCGCTGGCGGTGATCTGCACGTTGTCGATGTACCGATTGTTCCAGACCGGTTCGAACAGCATGTTCGTGAAGCGCAACATCTCGATGTTCTGCACCATCTCTTTGCCAAGGTAGTGGTCGATGCGATAGACCTCTTCCTCGCGGAAGGATTGCGAGATCACTTCGTTGAGCGCGCGCGCCGATTCGAGGTCTTTGCCAAACGGCTTCTCGATGATCAGACGCTTCCAGCCTTGGTTTTGGGTCAAGCCACCCAGTCGCAGGTTGGTGGCCACCGTGCCAAACAACTCCGGGGCGAGCGACAGGTAGAAGAGACGATTGGACGTGTCGTCCATCGTTTTTTCCCGCGCTTCGACCATCTGGCGCAGCAAGGCATACGTTTCGGAGTTGTTGACATCGAGCGCGACATAATCGACGCGTCCGATGAAGTTTTCCCATGCCTGTCCCTCCGCAATGGACAAACGGCTATGCTTGGCGATCGAATCCTGCACCATCTTGCGAAACTCGGCCTGTCCCATTTCCGAACGACCAACGCCCACGATGGCGAAATGTTCATGTACCAGCCCATCGCGGTACAACGCGTACAACGCCGGGAACAACTTGCGTTTCGCAAGGTCCCCTGTGGCTCCAAATAAGACCATCACAAACGGCTGCTTACTCTCACGCATAATCTGGAAGCACTCCCATCAGCCTGTTATCACGAGTACCGATACACACACCTCATTAGTATATAATATTTTTTCCCATAACTCCTGCCAAAAATGTACAAATGCGTCGAATTAGAGAGAAAAAAATGTTGTCCACGGAAAAAAGACACATCCCGTCTGCGGTGATGTGTCTTTTGCTCAGGCGCGCTCCTTCCACTCGACGGTGCTCAGGTCGATGTCGGACGTCAGCGGCTCGCGGATGTCGCGGTAGGTGAGCGGGCCTTTTTCGGAGTAGCCTTCGTATTCGATGACCCCGACGCGGAAGAAGCGGAATTTTTTCAGCATCAATTCGTAGAACGTCGAGTCGTGTGTTGAGATGATGAACTGCCGCCGCCCGCCCTGCTGGTCGAGCAGCAGCGTGCGCATCAGGTCGATCAGCGCCATCACGTTGAGGTCGTCCATGCTCTGTACCGGATCGTCGAGCGCGATCACCTGCAGCGGCGACCATTGTTGCCGGAGGGCCATCGCGAGGAAAAACGACAGCGCGACGGCATTGATCTGTGCGGCGCTGAAGATGTAGGACGGGTTCGCCTCGACTTGTTCCTCGCCCTCAAGTCCCGCGAGTACGGTGAGGAACAGGTGGTTGATGTCCCGCTTTTTCGTCGTGTCGTAGGCGAGTTGGCGGAAGCGTGGGTGGGAGTTGATCTTCACGAAGATCGAGCGCATCGTCTCGAACAGGTCGTCCATGACTTCGCTGTTCAGCTTGGCGACCGCTTCGGGGATTTTTTTGCGAACGGTGGTGAGCAGTTCGATCCGTTCCGTGAGTTCTGTGGCGCGTTGGTCGAGCTGGGTCAGTTCGGCGGCCCCAGCAACAGCCTGTTGCTGGAGAGTCTGGTAGCGACTGACCACCGACGCGCCTTCGAGCAGTTGCAAGAGGCGCTGCAACTGCGACTCGCGGGTGCTGAGTTCCGACTCGCGCGCGCGATGTTCCTGTTCCGCTGTGTGGAGCAGGGTTGCCGCATCTGCGAGGTCTTTGGCTTGCAGGGACAAGGCTTGCAGACTTTCGTGCAGGGCAAGCCGGACTTCCTTGGCACGCTGGACGGTGCGCTTGCAGGTTTCGAAGCTTTCCCGCCATGCCGTCGCTTCGCCTGCCGCGAGTTCGTCCCACTCCTGCTGTGTCTGGCGGGCGAGTTGTGCGAGTTCCGCACGCAGTTGTGAACCGGTGGCTTGCAACCCGACCGATTGCGCACGGGTTTGGTAGTCGTGCAGCGACTTTTCGATGTCAGCCAGTTCGGCGCGTTCTTGCTGGAGCGTTTGCTTGAGGCCGCTGATCGCTTCGTGCAGGTGACGTTCCTTGTCCTTCCAGACCTTGACCGCATCGAGGTACAACCCCTCGTAACAAGCGGTCAGATCCCGCTGTGCCGCCTCCCACTCGCCTTGCACCTGCGCCAGACGTTCTTGGTCCCGCAGGACTTCCGGGGTGATCTGCTGTTTTTGCGCCTGCACATGGCGCAGGAGATGGTCGGTCGTGATCCCGGTGGTGCCACAGGCGGGGCAGTCGGTAACCTCCCTGTGCTCCTGCGCAAAGTTCGTCAGGCTGGTCAGGAGCTCGTAATAGCTCTCCTGCGCCTGCTGAGTCGCTTGTCGCTTCTCGATCAGCAATTCGGTCAGTTTAGCCCCTTGCATCGTTCGGGTCAGCGCGTCGATCAGATCGTAGAGGCGACTTTTCAGATCGAGCACGGTCACCGTCCCGTCCTTGACGACCGTTTTGAGGCGTTGCAACCAGTCCTCCTGTGATTCTTGCTTGCTCGGCCCGGTATGCCGAATCCAGTTCACGATCCCCTCAGCATCCTGTTTGCGCACATGCAGCGCGTTCAGCTCCGGCTCCCGTGTGGCGTGCAATTCCGTCAGCTCGCCGTGGCGGCGGACGTTTTTCTCATACTCGTCCACCCAGAGTTGCAACCAAGAGAGTTTGCGCACGCGGTCGTCGAGCGTCTCCATGCTGGTGAAACGCTGCAGCCGTTGCAGGTTGGTCTCGTAAGCCGGCTGGTGCTCTTGCCATTCGTTCAAAAAGTGCCGCGCCCGCGTCAGCCTGTGCTGGGTGTGTTGGAGCTCGTCGCGTTCGCACTGGAGAATTTGGAAGTCGGAGCGGACCTGTTGCAGGGGAAGTTCTCCGGCGACCAGCAGTTGGCTCTGGTCTGGCAGGATGCTCTGCACTTGTGGGGCGAGGTCAGCGAGTTGCTGGTTGAGCACGTCTTGCTGCGAACGCAAGGTCTTGCGCTCCTGCTCCACCTCGTCCAAGCGGCGTCTCAATGTTTTCTTGGCTTCCTGAAACACCTGACTGTAGCGGTTGAAGTGCTCCGTGCCGAACATCAGCGACACGCTCTCGTAGCGCTCGCTCTCCTTCATCCCGCGCAGGAAGCGACTCATCCGCTCCTGGCTCAACAGATGGGTGAGAAAAAGCCCCTTGCCGACGTCCGGCATCGTGGCTTGCCAGTCTGCGTGGACGAGCAACCCGTGGAGCATCGCTTGGGCCTCATGCCCCTCGTAGTCAACGCCAGAAACGGTAAGTTGCAAAACGCATTTCTCCGCATCTGTCACATCGGAGGCTTTGGCGGTGTTGGTTCGAGTGAGGACGACTTCACGTCCATCCTCCATGCGAAATTCGAGGCGCACGCGCGGTTGTGTCTGCCGATGAAACTGGTTCCCGACATAGCGGTACTGCTTGCGCTCCGCCGTCGCCTCTTCCTCATAGCGAAACAACCGCCCGGTCAGCCCCCATTCAATCGCATCGAAAAACGAGGTCTTGCCATGCCCATTCGGTCCGTACAACACCAGCACATCCGCATCGTCAAATTCGAAGCGAAACGGCTCCCCGAACCCGCGAAACGCCACCACCTCAATCGCCTGTAGCCGCATCCGTCTCCCCTCCCGTCGTCACCGCTTCGCCCAACAACTGGAGCAGCTCGTCCGCATCCTGTACCCCGTTGGCAAAAAAGTCCGCGCCCAACTGCCTGGCCGCGTCCTCCTCCACCGATTCTTCCAACTTCCGCAGAAATTGCGCTTCCTCAAACCACACCGCCGTCGGACGCGCCCCTGCTTGCTGATCGCCAAACCACAGCGGCAAGCGGTCGCGCAACAGCTCCTCCGCCAAGTCGGCGCGGGTCAGCACGATCTTGCGGAAGTAAAAGCGATTGTTCTCGATCTGCTTTTGCACCTCGGCCGACACTTCGTCCGCATCGACGAACAAGAGCAGGTACATGTCCCAGCGCAGGGCATCGAGTTCCAGCGGCATGTTGCGCTGCACTTTGAACGCGAGTTGATGGGCTGCACGGTTCCAATTCTGCAGCAGTTCGACCTCGCCCGCGTACCCGGCGACGGCGAACAGATGTTGTCGAGACGCATAGACCGCCTGTAGATGTCGCAAGCGGAGGTCGGACAGCGGCACCAACTCCGGTTGTTGTTCCAGAAACGCACACAGCCTGTCCACCATCTAGATCACCTCTCCTAGTCGTTTCAAGATCGCGTCGAGATCGGGCAACGTCCGCACGTCATGCAAGCAGTCGTGACAGGTGATCCGCACCTCGCCAACCCGGTTCGGATCAACCCCTTGCAAGATCCCCCGGCTGTCGGTGTGTCCGATATCGGGGATGATCTGGTGAAACAGCGGAGCCTGTTGGGCCGGACGGCAATGCTCGCACAAATTCTCGTCGTCATCCTCGCGCACATCCTCTCGATAGGTGTTGCCCAGCACGAGCCGGCGCGGGAAGCCGTGCGTTTTAAACACCGGCCGATGGTGCCCCTTTGCCATCCGTTCCGCGAAATCGAACACGAGGTCGCGCATCGGGTCTTGCCGCAACGAGTACAGCAAGTGGATGAACTCGCTTTGCAGTTCGAGGTTGGAGTACTCCGACTCGGTAAATTGCCACTCCGGTTCGAGCAGATGGATCAGCGACAACCACTTCCACAAGTCCCGCACCCCCAACTGCGGCGACGAAACTTGCACATCACCCGTCAAGTAGCGGTACAGCTGCAAGTACTCCGCAAACCGCTCCTCGCCCATCTCCACGATCCGGCGTGCCACTTCATCCATCGAACGTTGCAAGTCATCTCGTACCCCCACATGCGCCTGCCCGATGAAAAAGCGTCGCATATGCTCCGCGTATTCCTCCAAAAATCCGTAGGTCCCGCTCGCAACAGCCGTTGTGCCCGACACCTGCCTCTGTCCCACCGCCCCGGTGTCGCGGGCTGACGGTGGGACGACTAGGGGTTTGCGCGGACGTTGGTGCGGTCTTGGAAAGACACGACGTTCGTAGGCGTCGTGGTGTCTGTTCTGTGTGCCGTCGCGGGCGAGAGCAGGTCGACCACGTCGAGGATGTGGTCGCGCACTTGGATGTACGCCAAACTCTGCTGTCCGTCCGCCACACTGAGGATTCCGCCGTGATCGCCTGGCAGCGGTGTGCTCCCCGTCCATCGCGATGCCACCACATGCGGGATCGCACTGGTCGCCTCGACGATCTCGTCCGTCTGCCCGTAGCAGAAGCGGAACTGCACGCTGTTCATCACAGGTACGGCGTGATGCTTCATCCACAGCCGGATCGTGTCGTCCAGAAACTTGTGGTTCGGGCGCAATTCTTGAATCTGAACGTTGTGGTTCACCCACTCCAACAGTTTGTTGTACTGCGCCAGCGCCGCCCCGTTGAACGGCGTGGCGAGCGAGATGTAGCCGCCGACCCGCAGCGGGACGTTGTTCTCGATCTCTTGCAACAGGTAGTGGATGCCGACCAGACCACCCATGCTGTGCCCGATCAACACGATCTTGTCATAGTGGCGGTACTCGCGCGAGTCCAGTTCGCGCTTGAGTTCCAGTGCCAGTGTGGCGATGTCCGTCACTTGTTCCCGGCTGAGCGTCACTTCCCGCTTGAACAGTTTCAAGACCCCGGTGATCCCGCCGAACAAGCCGTTGACGAGGTGTGCCGTATCATAGCGTGCCAGCGCCACGTCCACATCCGCCAACTGCGGATCTTGCGCCAACAAGGGCTCCCATTCCGCCCATGTCTCCGGTGCGCCGAGGCCGTGCAGCAGCACGGCGAGCGCACGGCCTTTTTTCTCCTGCGTGCGGTGCAATCGCAGTGACATGTCTTGTCCCTCACTTCCGCATAAATAGTTCTTATTCTCATTTTACTATGTAGTCGGCAAATTTACACATCGTTACACAAAAAAAAGCCTCCGAGCGCCGAGGCGCAACGGAGACTCTTTTGCCACATGCGAGGCTATTCCTTGACCGCACCGGAGGTCAAACCGGAAACGATGCGGCGTTGGAAGATCAAGACCATGATCACGAGCGGTACGGTGACCACGATCGACGCAGCGGAGATTTCACCCCAAGGCAGTGTGTACTGGCCTTGGAACATCGCGATGCCGACCGGTACGGTCTTCATCGATTCCTGCGTGTTGATCGTCAGCGCGAACAGGAACTCGTTCCACGCGGCGATGAACACGAGAATCGCTGTGGTGAACACCCCTGGCAGTGCCAGCGGCAGGAAGACCTTGAACATGGTCTGCATGATCGAAGCCCCGTCCATTTTGGCTGCTTCGGCGAGATCGAGCGGTAACTTGCGGAAGAAGATCGTCAAGTTCCAGATCGCCAACGGCAGTGCAAACGTGGTATACGGAATGATCAGACCCAACCAAGAGTTCGTCAGCCCTACCGACTGCAAGAACAGGAAGATCGGTGAGATCGTCGCGATCTGTGGGAACATCGAGACGGCGAGCACGACCCCGAGGATGATCGTCTTGCCTCGGAAGTTCAGCCACGCGATCGCATAGCCCGCGAACACAGAGATGATGAGTGCGTACAGCGTAGTCAGCGATGCCACTGCGAAGGAATTCCACAAGTAGGTGCCAAACGGACGCTGGGTGAAGACGCGGTTGTAGTTGTCCGCAGTCGGACTCTGGATGAAGATGTTGAAGGCGTTCGCCCCGAACAACTCGCCCGGCGGCTTGAGCGACGCCAGCAATTGCCAGAGGAACGGGAACATGACTACAAATAAGAAACCGATCAGGAACACATAGAACAACGGCCCTGCTTTTTTCTGCATCGTCCTTCCCCCTTACTTCCCGCTGTTGTCGCCGAGCAAGTCGGCGCCGAGGATTTTGATGTAGCCCATCGAGATCAGCGCGACGCAGAGGAAGACGAGGACAGACAGCGCAGAACCCGCGCCGAATTCCATCTGTGCGAACATCGTCTTGTACGCGTAGATCGAAATCGTTTCCGTCGAGTTCGCCGGACCCCCGCCAGTCAGCACGTAGATCAGGTCGAACACGCGGAACGCGTCGAGTGTACGGAACAAGAGCGCGACCATAATCGAGGATTTGAGCATCGGCAATGTGATGCGCCAGAATTGCTGAGCTTTCGTCGCCCCGTCCACCTCGGCCGCCTCATACAGCGACTCCGGAACGGTTTGAAGACCTGCAAACAGCAGCAACGCCATGAACGGCGTGGTTTTCCAGACATCGGCAAAAATGGTGGAGAACATCGCGCCCGCCTTGGTGGTGAGCAGAACTGCGGGGTCGGAGATCAGACCGACTTGCCACATCAGATGGGACAAGATGCCATTCTGCCCGTCGTACATGAATTTCCACATCAAGGCCGAGATGACCGTCGGGATCGCCCACGGGATCAGCACCGCTGCCCGCACCAACCCGCGTCCGACGAACTGCTTGTTGATCAGCACGGCAATCCAGAGACCGAGCACCAATTCGAACACGACAGACACGACGGTGAACAGCGCGGTGTTGCCAAGCGAGGACCACATCCGCGAGTCGCTGAGGAATTGCTTGTAGTACGCCAATCCGACAAAGTTCGGCTCGATGATCGAGCCTTCCATCCCGCGCACGACGCCGAGCACGTCGTCCGGGTGTTTGAGTTGCTTGTTATTGGCGAGATCGAGCAATTGCTTGTCCGCATCTTGCAAGGTTTGCTTGAGTTTCTCTGCTTTTTGCTTGTCCGCATCGAAAAACTTGAGGTCCTCTGGGACAGGTTTGTAGTCAAACAGGAGATCGTCTACTTGCTTGTACTGATCTGCAAACTTCTGGTCTTGACGAAGTTCTTGGTCGGCCGATTGAATCGACTGCATCACTGCATCCAACGTCTTGGCGACCGGCGGTTCTACTTCCTGGCTTTCCTTGGTGATGTTCGACTTCAAGAGCGGGAAGCCGTTGGCGTAGCGCTCCAGGTCGATCCCATAGCTGCTGTGGATTTGCGACTTGGTCGGATCGTTCAACCGCACGTCGTAGAGCGAGATCCAGAACGAACGGACGACCGGCCAGATCGCAATCACGAGGATGATCAGCAGCGCAGGGAACACCATCAGATACCCGGCCTGTTTCTCAGACAGGCGTTTTTTTGCCATGTGTTCTCACCACTTCCGCATACCATGAATGCCCCTCCGACGGGCAGAGGAGCATTCCAAGGTGTTATAGGGTATTCAATTGCCTATTTTACGATCTCTTTCATCTTGGTTTCCATCGCTTGAACGGCTTGTTCAGCAGTCTCTTGACCTGCGATCGCCTTGGAAACTTCGATTTGGATGACTTCAGAGATCTTGGAGTATTGCGGCGAGGTCGGGCGCGGAACCGCTTTGGAGATCCCGTTGACAAAGTCCTTGTTCGCAAACAGCGGGGACGCTTTTTGGACGTCTGCATCATCGTATTCCGGCAGGTAGGTCGGAGCGGAACCGCCGTCGATCGCGGTGATTTTTTGCCCTTCCTTGCCAGTCATGAACTTCAGGAATTCCCAAGCTTCCTTCGGATGCTTGGAGTTCTTGTTGATGCCTGCCAACCAGCCGCCCAGCGTTGCCGCGGAGCCTGCATCGCCTGCCGGAAGCGGAGCGACGCCGATCTTGTCGACGATCTTCGATTGCTTCGGATCTTGTGCCATCGCGTACTGGTACGGCCAGTTGCGGATCATCGGAGCTTGGCCTTCGAGGAACGCGGTGTGCGATTCTTGCTCGGTGAAGGTGGTGATGTTGCTCGGAACGAAGTCGGACTTCGCCACTTCGATCATCTTGCTCAGGCCCTTGATCGTGCCCGGGTTGTTGATGACAACTTGGCCTTTGTCATCGACGATTTTGCCGCCGTAGGATGCTGCGAACTCAACGAAGTTACAGACGATGCCTTCGTATTGCTTCGCTTGCATCAGGTAGCCGAACTGGGTGCCGCCTTGGCCTTTGGTAGCCTTGGCAACTTTGATCAGGTCATCCCAAGTCTTCGGAACTTCCTTCACGAGGTCGGTGCGGTAGAACAGCAGACCTGTATCGATAAATTTCGGCATCGTCCATTGTTGGCCGTTGAAGCTACCAGCGGTGTACGCGCCTTTGATGTAATCATCGGTTTTGATGCTGTCTTGTTGGATGAAACGGTCGAGCGGAAGCAGGTAGCCTGCTTGCGCGAATTCTGCCGGCCAGATGACGTCGAGGTCGAACACGTCGATTTCAGCAGACTTTGCCGAGAACATCGTTACGTATTGGTCATGCGATTGGTTACTATCGGACGGCATCTCACGCAGTTCAACATCGATGTCCGGATGCGACTTTTTGAACGCGTCAACCAGTTTGGTCGAAGCGCCAGTGGAGTCCTTGCCGCGTGCGAAGACGAGTTTTACCTTTTCCTTGGTAGCGGTGTCGGTCGTGCTTTTGTCCGATTCCTTGGTGCTCGAGCAGCCCACCATCGTTACTGCCATCATGGTTGCAAGGCCTGCTGTGGTGATTTTCTTCCAGTCCTTCATCTCTCACATGTCCCCTCTCTACTGTCAAACTATTTCTCTCTAAAATCATGAGATGCAAACGATTTCACAGGTATTCCTCCCAAATCATACAATTAGGCCATCGAGGCTGTCAAGAATATTATTAAATACACTAATAGTAACTATAAACTGTGAAGTAATACTAAAAAACAAATTGTATGAGGTTTTAAACTAAATGCGACTTGGTAGACCTCTCGCAAGATTGCCTCATGACTGCCGTGTTCATGCAACAAACGGTAGGTATCGGTCTTTGTCCGCTTCTCCCTTTTTTAGTTTCATATGTTACAATTCATTCATGATGTGTAGAACAAAAGAATGAAAAATCACGCCGATCGTAAGGACTTGAATGTGGAAACGAACTAAAAAACAAGGTATGATCGGAGTTACAAATGGGGAGAGGGAGTTGGACAACCGAGATGAAGGCTACCATGACGATACTTTGGAGCAAAATCGAAGAGATCCGCACACAATTTGAACTGCAAGACGAGGAACTGTTGTACCGATTTGGGGAGATCTTGGAAGGACTGGACAGTTGGGACCTGTTCCGAATCAATCCGTTGCGATTCGCCGCGACACATGAGCTAGACCCTGCTCGCGTCCTCAATCTCTTCATCTACGGGACGAAGGTCGGACTGTTCGAATTGGACTGGAACCTGATCTGTCCGATGTGCAGTTGTGTCGAGCATACCTATAACTCGCTGAACCAGATCGCGATGGGTGACACGTTCCGCTGTACGCTCTGTGATGTAGATGTGGAGACAGAACTTGACAACTATGTGGAAGTTTCGTTTAATCTGCACCCAGCGGTTCAGGACTTGCAGATCGATCCCTTCGCCGACCATAACAGCTATCTGCGCTACTTTTTCTCGCAGAACTTCATCCGTCCTCAATACATGATGGACTACATCCAAGGCAAGGCGTTTAAAAGCTTCACGGTCGTACCACCGCATCGCACCGCCGCCACCCATCTGAACGGTGCCCCCGGTGAGTTGTATCGCATCGCCAGCCTCGACAAGCATTCGATGTGCCATATCCAATTTACCGACGAACAGCAGGAGCGCCCGCAGACGATCGAAGTGGAATTGACCGCCAATGGCCTACTCCCAGAACTGATCGAACTTGCGGCCGGCCCGGTCGAGATCCTCCTGCACAACCGCGACTCGAACCAGATCGCTTGTACCTTGATGTACACCAACCATCTGGAGATGGACTGTCATGCATCCGACGAAAAGGAGCAGATGACAGCCCTGCCGTTCCTCTCGGGCAAAATGCTCCTGAACAACCAGAAGTTCCGCGAAACCTTCCTCGTCGAGAATTTGCCGAACGGGATGAATCTCAAACTCAGCAACTTGACCGTGCTGTTCACCGATCTCAAGGGCTCGACAGCGCTCTATGAAAAAACGGGCGATGTGGAAGCCTATCGCCTCGTCCAAGACCATTTCCGCCTGCTCACCGATGTCGTGTCACAACATTCGGGGGCGACGGTGAAAACGATGGGCGATGCGATCATGGCGTCCTTCTCCACGCCGGCTGACGGTTTGACCGCAGCGCTGGAGATGGTGCGCGAGATGAAGAACTTGAACGACAGCCTCGACCTTGATGCGACCCTCGAGGTGAAAATTGGGTTGCATACAGGCCCGGCGCTCGCCGTCAAAGCCAACGAGACGATCGATTTCTTCGGTCAGACGGTCAACCTCGCCGCTCGCGTGCAAGGCCAAGCGCGCGCCGGTGAAGTCTGGATCTCCGATGCGATCTGCCAAGACGCGGCCGCTCGCGATGTGATGTTCGCCAACGGGTATACGCCGGAGCAACACACGATCACCTTGAAGGGCGTCAACTCCCCGTCGACGGTATACCGTTGCGTAAAACGATAAGCATACGAAAAAGGAGCCAGTTCAAATCGGCTCCTTTTTTGCGTGCAGGCTTGAATGGCTCGTGCCCTATTCCCTTGGTTCAAAAACGAACCCAGTTCCGCGCACAGTTTGGATCGTATAGCGGCTCTCGTGCAGTTTCTTGCGGATGCGGTAGACGAGCGAACTCAGTTCATCGTTGCCTACATCGGGCAGGCCGTCATCAGCGGTCGAACGCTCTGACCAGACGGCGCGCTTGACCGCTTCGAACGTGACCAGCGTTCCGGCTTGGTCGTAGAGCATCAGGAACAGTCGCCATTCCTTGTCTGACATCGTGATGACGTCACCCTCGACGTAGGCGACGCGCTTTTCCCGGTCGATGCGCAAGTCCCCTAGATTGACCGTCTGGAGGCTATGAATGTCCAATTCCAGCGTCATCTCCGTCACTTGATACGAAAAGCGCAACGACACCATGCCACCGGCCAGCCGGATGACGTCGGAGTCCTGCAACTCATATGGGGTATGCGGTTCCAATGGAGTGCCGCCGATGTGTGTGCCGTGCTTGCTCCCGAGATCGTAGAGCACCGCTTTTCCCTCTACGTTGCGAATCAGCAGGTGTCGACGCGAGACGAACGCGTTGAGAAACGCGACCTCCGGCACCGCCTGTTGCGACGTGCGGCCGATGACCGTTTCCTCCGTATCGAGGAGCAGACACGACCCGGCGTGGTAGGGCTCTCCCTTTTCAACATAGAGACAGGCAAAAGGTACCACCGAGATTCTCCTCTCAACTCTCGTAAAAACCTTCTAGCACATCTTAACGGAAAATGGGAATTGTCGCTAGTACCGAACTCTCATGCGGGGTAACATGATAAGGAAGTCAGAGTTCGCTGATCAAAAAGGGAAGCCGGAAACAAAAAAACACCCCGCACTCGGGGTGTTTTTCTCACAAAAAGCGGCGATGGCTTTTCTTCCCGTCAAATGTAAACACGACCGCTCGGTTATCCAACACCGTCTCCAGATGCGTTGTCCGGCCCCAGAGGTTGTAGACATGGGGGATGGTTTTCTCCAGATATTTGACGTCGAGTTCGGTTCCGTCATAGGCGTGCTTGATGTAGAGCTCGCCGTTTTTCAGGTAGTCACCGTCATGGACCAGCAGCACCGGGAACCCGCCGTTCACTTTGGCCGCACAGAGCGAATCCCGGACTTTCTCCCAGTCCTTCTCCGCAACTTTCCACTCATCGCCCTGCTTGCCGTAGAGATAGAGATCCATCTCGTCGACCAGTTCCTGGGTCAAGTAGTTGCGCAGGAACGAAGAGTCGTTGTCGTACTCGCGAATCTCCCACATCCGTTCCCGACCCCAGCGTTTCTCGATGTCCTCCCAGATCTTCAACCCGACGTGATACGGGTTCAGCGATGTCTTGGACGGCATGATGACCCCGGCGTTCATCCGCGCAAACTCGATCGTCTCGCCCTCATCGAGATCCAATTCCCGCATGATCCGCAAGTGCCAGTAGGTCGCCCACCCCTCGTTCATGATCTTGGTCTCGATCTGCGGCCAGAAGTACAGCATCTCCTCGCGCATAATCGTCAGGATGTCGCGCTGCCACTCCTGCAAGCCTTTGGCGTGCTGCATGATGAACAACAACAAGTCCTTCTCCGGTTGTGCTGGGAAGCGGGGGGCGGGTTTGGGCTCCTCCGCTTTTTTCGGCTCCGTCCATTGAAACACATCTTCGTAAGGATCAACACGCTGCTTCGCTTCGTCCGATGAGTCGTAGCGGCGGGCGTGCTTCTTGCGGCCAACGTAGGTCGGGTCGATGTGCTCCTGCAGGGCGAGCACCGAATCGATAAACTCCTCGACCGCCAACTTCCCATGATCCTGCTCGTACTGGCGCATCCGGTCAGCCGACGCAGCCATCGAGTCCACCATGTAACGCGAGGTGTTGGCAAAGCTGTTGTTGTGCTTGAAAAAGTCGCAGTGCCCGAGCACGTGCGCCACGATCAACTTGTTCTGCAGCAGGGAGTTTCCGTCGAGCAAAAACGCATAGCAGGGGTCTGAGTTGATGACCAACTCATAGATCTTCGAGAGTCCGAAGTCGTACTGCATCTTCATCCTGTGAAATGCCTTGCCAAAACTCCAATGTGAAAAACGTGTCGGCATCCCATACGCCCCGAACGTGTAGATGATCTCGCTCGGGCAGACCTCATAGCGCATGTCGTAGAAATCGAGTCCAAAGTCGCGCGCGATGATCGTGATCTCCTCGATCGCCGCCTCCAACTGTTGCATCTCCTCATTGGTCATGCGAACAACCTCCTCTCGAACAAGGAAGGGCCTCTAGGAGGCCCGGATGGAATCTTTCGCGGTGAAAAAGTGGCAGAGGGCTTTGTAGACCTCGCCTTTTTCCCGAATGATCGCGTGTTTGAACTTCTCCTCTTGAATGTTCTTGAACGCGTTCATCAAGGAGCTCGACCGGTTGTACTGATTCACTTCGCCGTAGCCAAAAATGTTCGAGACCTCCATCAACTGCTTGATCAGCTTGATGCACTTCTCATTGTCGCTGGTCAAGTTGTCACCGTCAGAGAAGTGGAACGGGTAGATGTTGTACCGATCCGGGTGGTACTTTTTGTTGACCAGATCGAGCGCCAAGTTGTACGCGCTGGAGCAGATCGTGCCCCCGCTCTCCCCCTTGGTGAAAAACTCGTGCTCCGTCACCACTTTCGCCTCCGTATGGTGGGCGATGTACTGGATGTCGACGTGCTCATACTTCGTGCGCAAGAACCTCGTCATCCAGAAAAAGAAACTCCGCGCGATGTACTTCTCAAACTGCCCCATCGAACCGGAGGTGTCCATCATCGCCAGCACGACCGCTTGGGAGTGCGGCGTCTGGATCTCCTCCCATGTCTTGTAGCGCAGATCATCGTTGGAGATGTTGTGCAAGCCCGGTTTGCCCGCCAGCGAGTTGCGGCGGATCGCTTCGATCAGCGTGCGCTTTTTGTCGATGTTGCCGGCGAGCCCTTTTTTGCGAATGTCGTTGAAGCGCACGTCGGTGGTCGTAATCTCGTCTTGTTCCTTGCGTTCCAGATTCGGCAATTCCAAGTCGGCAAACAGCAAGCTCTCGATCTCTTGGAGGCTGACTTCCGCCTCGTAGTAGTCGACGCCGGGCTGCTCCCCCGCGCCTTCGCCCTTGCCCGGAGCTTGTTGGCCTTTGGCGGACGGGTCTTTGCCGAGCACGTCGCCCACTTTCGATTCGCCGTCACCTTGGCCACCATGCTGGCCTTTGTTGTAGTTGTAGCGGAATCGGAACTCATCGAGCGAACGGATCGGCACCTTGACGATCTGCCGCCCGTCGTGCATGATCAGGCTCTCTTCCGTGACCAGATCGGCCAAGTTCTTTTTGATCGCTTCCCGCACCTTCTCTTGGTGGCGCTGTTGGTCTTGCTCCCCCTTGCGGTGCAGCGACCAATCTTCGCGCGAGAGGATAAAAGACGGTCGATGGATCATCTGGGCTCCTCCTTTCTGCTTGGGAAAAAAGGGACAGGTCTTCCGCCCCTGTCCCTCTTGTTGCTGCTATTAACGGTTCAAGAGACTGCCGGTGTAACGGAGCAATTCATTGGCGCAGACCGGGCAGTAGCCGTGTTCGTCGATCAGGCGTGAGGTGACTTCGTTGATTTTGCGCAGTTGCAGAGCGTCCGGCGTCTTGGTCGAGGTCGTGATCTTCACCACGTCCTTGAGATCGGCGAACAACTTTTTCTCAATCGCTTCCCGCAGGCGTTCGTGAGAGTTGTACTCGAACTTCCGGCCTTTGCGCGAGTAGGTGGAGATGCGGATCAGGATCTCTTCGCGGAACGCTTTTTTCGCATTCTCCGAGATGCCGATCTGCTCCTCGATCGAGCGCATCAACTTTTCGTCCGGATCGACCTCTTCGCCGGTGATCGGATCTTTCAGTTTTTGCCAGTTGCAATACGACTCGACATTGTCGAGGTAGTTTTCCAGCAGCGTTCTCGCCGACTCCTCGTAGGAGTACACGAACGCTTTTTGCACTTCCTTTTTCGCCTCTTCGTCATACTCTTTGCGGGCGAGGCCGACGAAGTTCATCAGGCGTTCCTTGTCTTCCTTGGTGATCGAGGCGTGCTGGTCGAGACCTTCCTTGATCGCGCGCAGGACGTCGAGCGCGTTGATGCAATTGGTGTCCCGGCGGATCAACGCAGAGGAGATGCGGTTGATGACATAGCGCGGGTCGACGCCAAACATCCCTTCATCCGGCGCATCGTTGCGCAGTTCCTGAATGTCTTTGTCCTTGAAGCCTTCGACCGTTGCCCCATCGTAGAGCTTGAGTTTTTTCAACAGGTCGACACCGTTTTTCTTGGACTCCTTCAGACGGGTGAGGATCGAGAAAAACGAAGCGGTCTTGAGCGCATGGGGTGCGAGGTGCACGTGGCGCATATCGGACTGCTTGACGAGTTTCTCGTAGATCTTCACTTCTTCGGAGACTTTCAAGTTGTACGGGATCGGCATGACGATCATCCGCGATTGGAGCGCCTCGTTCTTCTTGTTGGCGATGAACGATTTGTACTCCGTTTCGTTGGTGTGGGCGACGATCATCTCGTCTGCTGAGATCAGCGCGAAACGACCGGCCTTGAAGTTGCCCTCTTGGGTCAGCGAGAGCAAGTGCCAGAGGAATTTCTCGTCGCACTTCAACATCTCCTGGAACTCCATCAGGCCACGGTTGGCTTTATTCAATTCTCCGTCGAAGCGGTAGGCGCGCGGGTCAGACTCGGAGCCGAACTCAGCAATCGTCGAGAAATCGATCGACCCGGTGAGGTCGGCGATGTCTTGTGATTTCGGGTCGGACGGCGAGAAGGTCCCGATGCCGACACGCTCATCTTCGGAGAGCAGGATGCGCTCAACAGACGCATTCTCAATCTGATTTCCCCACTCGTGTACGAGGCGCATCCGGCAGTGCGGACAGAGATTCCCTTCAATCCGCACCCCAATTTCCTTTTCGAAGTCTGCGCGCAACTCCTCCGGGATCAGGTGCAGCGGGTCTTCGTGCATCGGGCAGCCTTTGATGGCAAACAAGGCTCCATCATCGGTGCGAGAGTGGCGTTCGAGACCTTTTTTCAACATCGTCACGAGGGTCGATTTCCCGCCGGACACCGGCCCCATCAGGAGCAAGATCCGCTTGCGGACATCCAAGCGGCGCGCCGCCGAGTGGAAGTACTCTTCAACCAATCGTTCGATGGAGTCATTTAAGCCATACAGTTCCTCGCTGAAAAACAGATACTCTTTGCGCCCGGATTCGCTTGTCTTGATTCCAGCAGATGCGATCATATCGTAGATGCGGGAGTGCGCCGTCTGAGCGATCTTGGGGTTTTTGCGAACGATCTCGAGATATTCAAGGAAGGTTCCGTCCCACCGAAGTTTTTCCTCTTGAGCCCGGTAGGCGCTTAAGCGGTTCAGGAAATCCATGTGTTTTCATCCCCCTTTTTCGTTCGGGCCCGTGCCCAAGCCTGACGCCGGGTGCCTGAGTTTTCTTCATCTTATTCGGACAGTGGCTTGCCCTAGACCTTGGGAGAAATTATTGATTTAAAATTCTGAAACTTCTAGAACTGTCGAACAACCGTGAATATTGTCCTGTTTGTAATTTATAGATATGCACCAGCACGCCCTGTGTTGCATGGAGAGAATTTGAAAACAAGCTCTTTTTGTGCTACTATGACTCTATATTATGACCAACTAATAAGATGATGAAGGTGATGTTCTTGCGCAAAAGCAAAACGAACTTGATCTTCCAAGCAGCCATCGATGTGTTCTCTGAGAAGGGCTTCGACAAAGCGACGATGGATGACATCGCTGCTCGTGCGAACGTCGCCAAGGGCACGATCTACTACCACTTCAAAAGCAAGGAAGAACTGTTCCTGTTCTTGGTAGAAGAAGGCGTAGAGATGCTGCGTGAAGGTGTGGAGTCGAAACTGACTGAAGACTTGACGCCGCGTGAAAAGATCGAGTTGATCCTGCGCGAACAGATCAGTTTCTTCGGCCAATACCGTGATTTCTGTGTGATCCTGCTCAGAGAATCGTGGGGGGCGGAAGACCGACAACTGGAGTTTCGTAAAATGATACGTTCCTATATGGCCCTCATTGAAAAAGTCGTCCAAGAAGGCAAGGATGCGGGTGTCTTCCACGATGTGAGCGCGGAAAATGCTGGCTCGGCCTTGTTTGGCATGGCGGCGATCGCAGCCCTGCACATCCTGCTCGGCAAAGGCGATTATGACGAGGACAAGCTGTTCTCCGATCTCAAACAGATTGCGCTCTCCGGTCTCTTGAAATAAAAAAGTCTCTGCCACCTTCGGGTGACAGAGACTTTTTTTTTGATCGCTGCATCAGCCTTGCAGTACGTCCTTCTCGTGCAGATCGCCTACGCGCAAGGTGCGGCGCGTCGTGAGGATGTGCAGAACGAGCACGGAGACGAGGATGCTGCCGAGAATCAACATGTCCTTGTAGATCAAGGACTGATCGCCAGTCGAGATGATCGCCCGCAGACCTTCGATGCCGTAGGACATCGGCAAGTACGGATGAATGGCTTGGAAGAACCCTGGCACCATCTCGATCGGGAACGTCCCTGCGCTGGAGGTCAGTTGCAGGATGAGGATCAAGATCGCGAGGAAACGACCAGCGCCGGAGCCGAAGCGCGCGATCATGAACCCGATGATCGCAATCGAGACCCAGGAGAGCAGGAACATGATCAGGTAGAACTGCACCGGATGCAGCACCGTCAAGCCGAGGCCATAGGTCAGCACCATCCCGGAGACGATCGCAGAGATGATCCCGACCACGCCCAACGTGAAGAACTTGCCGAGCACGATCGCCGTCGAAGGCACCGGTGCGAGCAGCCAGCGGTATTCGCGCATCGAGAGGATGAAATAGAGCACGACCGCACCGACCCAGAGCGACAGCGGGATGAAGTAGGACGCGAAGCCCATTCCATACGTGGCGACCGGGTGAATCGGTGCCGAATTGACGTGTACCGGATCGGACATGATGTCCGCCTTCAGATCGGAATTCTTGACCGTGCTATCCTTCGTGGCATCGGTCAGTTTGCCCGCCAGTTCAGCGTTGCCGTCCGCCACTTGCTTGGAACCATCGGCAAGTTTGGCTTCCCCAGCTGCGAGGTCGCGGTTGCCGTTGGCAACTTGTTGCGCACCGGAGTGGAGTTGGCCTGATGCGTCGGCAAGTTTCGCCGTGCCGGACTGGAGGTCACCCAATCCCTGTGAGAGGTTGCCTGCTCCTGCTTGCAGTTGCTTGGAACCGTCGGTGAGCTTGTTCAAGCCCTCGATCAGTTGTTTCTGACCGCTGCCGATCTGTTGAAGCGCACCGACTGCGTCCGTCAGACCTTGCTTGCTGCCGCCGACTTGTGTCGCGGCCGACCCTATGTTGGAGGAGACGACACCGAGGTTGGAGCTGACACCGCCGACTTTTTGGAGAATCCCCGCGTAGAGCGGGTCGCTGGCCATGTTGTACTTTTGAGCCAGCACCGCCAGCATGTCCGCTACCGGCATCTTGGCGGGATCGTTCGTGCCCGCAGGAATCGGTTGACCCTTGGCATCGAATTGCCCCAACACGCCTTGCGCCTGTGTCAGACCACTTTGCAACTTGGTGAGACCGCTTTGCAACTCACCGGTTTTCCCAACGGAGGTGGCCAACTTGTCGTGCAATTGGTTGACACCGTCGGTGGTTTTGGTTAAGTTCGCCGCCACTTGGCTGGTACCGCCTACCACCTCACCCAGTTTGGTTTGGATCGTGGTGGCCCCGTCCTTGAGCTTCACCGCACCGCCATTTGCTTCCTGAAGTTTTGCTGTGAGCTGTTGCGTGCCGTCTGCAACTTTGGCAGAGCCGTCCGCCAATTGATGCGAAGCGTCCGCCGCCTTCACAGTTCCATCATGCACCTCGGTGGCGCCGTCGGCCAACTTGTTCGCACCCTCTGCCGCTTGGGACAGACCGTTGCCCGCGTCGCCGATCACGTCAAAAATCCCACTGAAGTATTCCTTGGAGAACTTGTTGCCGACTTCCTCGCGCAGGGAGGATTCCAAGCGCTTGGTGATCGTGGAGGCGATGTAGTTCTTGCCTTCGTTCTGCGTGAACTGCACTTCCGCTCGCTTCGGGTTGTCGCCCGTCACAGAGAGCGCATCCGCTGTGAACGTCGGCGGGATCGTGACTTTTAGATAGAAGCCCTCGCCAGATTCCAACACGGCGTTCGCCTGCTCCTCACTGACGACCTGCCAACCGACTTTGTGATCCTTGACCAGTTGATCGACCAGTTCCTTGCCATAATCCACATGCTTGCCGTCCTTGTCCCCACCTTGGTCGAGGTTGACCAGCGCGACCGGATAGTCTTCCATCTGGCTATAAGGGTCCCAAAATGCGCGCAGGTACAGCCCGCTATACAGCAACGGGATGAGGATGCCGACGACCATCGCTGCGATCCCGAGCCGCGAACGCAACAACCGTCGCAACTCTGTGCGGAAAATCCAAAATGTATTCATCGCGTCGTCACCTCTCCATCCGGTAAACTCACGATCAGTTCACAGCAATCGGCCACTTGGGCCAGCACGGTCGTCAAGAAAACAACATGCCCTTCATCAGCGAGCGCTCGCAAGTCCCGATGCGCCAACTCCCACTCGTGGTTGGTCAACCCGCGCTCTGGCTCGTCAATCAACACGAGCGACGGACGATGGACCAACGCCGAAGCCAAGCCGACGCGAAATTGCTCGATGTGCCCAACGTCCTTGATCCTCGATTTGCAGACATGGAGCAGATCGTATTGCTGCAGCAGTTCCTTGGCGCGTGCTTTGGCGTTGCGCACGCCGTACAGCCGCCCTTGGAACACCAGAGATTCCTCGACTGTCAGGGTGTTGAACATCGGGGTGAGATCATGGATCGGACCAAGCCCCGCCTGCTTTTTGGTCGCCTGCTTCCCGTCGACACGCACCACACCGCGTTCCGGTTGCAAGTGTCCGGATGCAAGCAACAGCAACGATGACTTCCCTGTTCGCGATGGACCGTACACAGCGCCCATCATGCCCCCCTCCAACGTGAAGGATAGGTCTTGGTAGAGCTGCTTGTGCTTGTCTCGCAACCCTACGTTTTCAAATTGTACCGTTGCCACAGGAGTTCCCCTCCCTGATCTATAACTTATTTGTAAACTGACCGCTTAGTACAAAACCTGCTTTAGCAATTCTACCGCCGCATAGATACACTGTCAACACCTTATTTTCACACAAAAAGAGCCCTCGCATGCGGGGCTCTTTTTTCAACCAACGTTACAGGACGATGCCGCGTTCCTTGAGGTTGCTTTCCATCGCACGCTTCATTTGTTCCAAGGAGTGGATCGCTTTTTGCAAGTCCCCTTGCTCCTTGTAGATGTCACCGAGCATGCTGTAGGACTTGGCAATTTCGCGCGGGAGGTCGGCGATCTCGAAGACTTTTACCGACTGCTCCATGAAATCAACCGCTTCGCTGAATTTCTTTTGCTCCTTGCGGATCGTGGAGTAGGTGCGGTAGACAAAGCCGCGTTCCAAGGAATCTTCGGCCAGCAGTTTCAACGCCTCATCGCAATGTGCCGACGCTTGCTCGTAGTCCTTGTTCGCGAGGTGGATGCGCGCCATCTCGCCGTGCGTATGCGCGACTTTTTCGATGTAGCCGTACTCTTGGTACTCGGACAGACAGGACGCCAGCGTCTGCAGCGCTTCTTCGGCATTGCCGTCCTCGCCCTTGGTGATCCCAAAGTTTTCCTTGACTTCGATCGCGAGTTTGATGTTTTTCAGACCGCGGTAGAGCGAGATCGAGTGTTGCGCGTACTCGCTGGCCCGGTCGAACTCACCTTGTTCACGGAACGTTTCGCCCAGACGGCGGTAGAGGTCGGCGATTTTTTGGAAGGAAGCGGTCGGTTCGATGTACTTGTGCGCGCGTTCATACGACGTGAGCGCGTCGTTTTTCTCCCCGAGGTAGCCGTAGACTTTACCCAATTGGCGGAGAATTTCAGCGGCGAGGAACGGGTCGTGATCGTCTACTTTGGCGATCAAGTCGAGCGCTTTCTGCCAGTGGTAGATCGCCAGCGGATAGTTGTGACGCTTTTCTTCGACATAGCCGAGTTGCTTGAGTGCAAGGCTCTGCATGTACAAGTCCTTGCGCGTGGTCGCCGAGGACAGGACTTTGTCGAATCCATCCAATGCATCGTCGAGTTTGCCCTGTTCGAGCAGACATTCCGCGAGGTCGAATTGAATTTCAGCCGAGTGCAATTGCGGAACGGAATCCTCCATCAATCCGGCTAGGATCGGCACCGCCCGCTCAAACTCGCCGGCCTCCATCATCGACCGCGCCACTTTATAAGTAGCGATCTGTTCGATTTGCATCTGCATATCGGTCAGGAAGTATTCAATCGGCGTCTCCAATTTCTCTGCGATCGCCTGTAGGAGTTTGTGGGACGGGTTTGCTTTGTCTGCTTCGATCTGCGAGATCATCGACGGGGTTACCATGCCCGCGCCGAGGTCGCTTTGGGTTAAGCCTTTTTGGATGCGTAGTTCTTTTATCTTTTGTCCAAGAGTTGCTGGCATCACAATCTCTCCTCTCGATGTAGATCAAAAATCATTATCGTTTCCAGTAATCAGTTAATGTAAGAGTACCCTTTACCCGATCATTATTAACTCACTTAATACATTGTATACCCGAAAAGATAGCTATAGACCGAACTTTTTACGACTCGATGTGAGGTAATTCGTTACGAACGAAGTTCAATAGGTCAGCCAGCGTTCCTTTATGAGTAAATGGCAAGTCATTCTCGCCCGTTTTGAGACAGTCTGTCACGAGATAGGTCTGCATGCCGAGCGTCCCAGCGATCAGATCTTCGAACGCATCGTTGCCGATCATCATACAGGATTCGGGAGCCACGCCCAGTTTCTGTACCATCTCTTGATAATAATTCGGATTCGGCTTGCAGAAATGACTATTTTCATAAGTGGTAACAAATGCAAATGGGATGTGCTCTACCCCTGCCCAACGCATGCGATGCTCAGTCGCCGCGCGCGGGAACAGCGGGTTGGTGGCCAATACGAGCTGGTAGCCTTTGTGGAGAGCCGCTTCGCAGATCTCACGGGCGAGCGATGTCGGTTGTGAGAGCTCGATCAATTCTCCAAATTCTCCTGCATAAAACGCTTCAATCGACGGCCAGAAGTCCTCCTCACGACCGTTGACTGCAGGCAGAAAGTCGTTTTTGAAGACTTGCTCGTTCGTCAATTCAGGGTCGTTGTTGCGCACCATCATGTCTGTCGATTTCAGCAATTGTGACAAAAACGTTTCCGGTGGTAACAAGTGAGCCATCCGAGGTACCAATCGCTTGAAGTACCCACGGGTAAAATGATCGTTATCCATCGGCAACAACGTGCCGTCGAGGTCGAACAGTAAAGTTTTGACCTGATGCATAGGTTTCGCCTCTTTTCACTTAATACTAACACATAACGAAGCATATGAGCGCTTGTTTTATTATTGACGGAGTTTAGACCAAGTTCGGGAACCCTTGTTGGCGCAGTGCTTCATAGACCACGATGGCCACCGCGTTCGAGAGATTGAGCGAACGAGCATCCGCAAAAATCGGAACGCGAATCGCGGTTTCGAGGTTGCTCAGCACCAATTCTTCGGGCAAACCTTTGGTTTCTTTGCCGAACACAAAAAAGTCATCCGGGCCGTATGTAAAGTCCGTGTAGGATTTTTCAGCCTTGGTCGAGGCATAGAAAAAACGGCCGTTCGGGTACTTCGCCCGCAGCTCGTCGAAGCTGTCATGATAATGCAAATCCAAGAGATGCCAGTAATCCAATCCTGCGCGCTTCAATTGTTTATCATCGACGGAGAAGCCCAACGGACGCACCAGATGCAAGGAAAGCCCCGTGCAGGAACAGGTCCGCGAGATATTGCCCGTGTTAGCCGGAATCTCCGGTTCAACCAAAACGATGTGCATATGATGCGTCCTCCTTCATCAACACAAGCCCAATATTTTATTGAAAAAAGTAATGTCTAAGTACCTAGCATACAAAAAGGAACAGCCCGCCGCAACTAGACAGGCTGTTCCTCGAATATTTCAAAAACTGCATCCTACTCATTTTGGCTAGGAAATGTGTTTGAGTTTCTGCAATTGTAGGGACTCGTAATCGAGAATTTTCGCCTCTTCCTGAACACGAACCAGCTTGGCAATCTCGATGTTCAAGAAGGCTTGCACACACCCGCTGCAGAACTGCGCCTCGACATGCCGGGCGATCTCCTCACGGGCGTGCTCGATCGACTGCGCCTTGCGATACGGTCGATCGGACGTGATCGCGTCAAACGTATCCGCGACCGCAAAGATGCGGGCGAGCAACGGAATCTGCTCACCGCTGAGTTGGTGTGGATACCCCCGCCCATCCCAGCGTTCGTGGTGGTGCAACACGACATCGGTGCCTTCCTTGAGGAAATCGATGTCCTTGACCATCAACCAGCCCATCTGCGGATGTTCCCGCATGATCATCCATTCCTCATCGGTGAGGGCGCCTGGTTTTTTCAAGATCGCATCCGGGACAGCGATCTTGCCGATGTCATGCAGCAGGGCTCCCCATTCGAGCTGCTGCATCAAGCGTTTCTCGAGGCCCATTTCGCGTCCGATCAGAATCGAGTATTGCACGACCCGCTTGCAGTGGCCGTTCGTCTCATCATCCTTCGCAGCGACCGCGTTCGCCAATGCATCCAGCGACGTATGGTACGAGCGCAGCATCCGCAGATTGTTCTCACGCGAGCGGTTCAACAGCAAACCAAATGCCGCACCTAAAATGCCGTACAAAATCATCTGCGTAACGTTGAACGCCGTGAGCCTCTCATCATGAAGCAAGAAATTGTCGACAATCTCCATCAGTATACCGACTGAAAAACCGACGAATCCATACCTGAATCGCTTGGCGAACACGACAGGCCCCTCCCCTCTGCTTGTTCTGAAAACCGAGTGAGTTACGAATAAAGAATGCCAAAACTTACATTCGACACACATTTCTGTATTTCCTGCCGATTCCCGTCTAAAACTGGTCAGGGATGTGGAAAAAAGAGTACTTGGTCTTGGGTGTCCACGCATAGCTGTCCCGGTAGGTCCAAAAGCGTCGATGGCTGTTCACCGTGTGCGCATTGACCAGCGGTTGCCCGCCCCCGTCGAAATCAACCACCACCGTGTTGTGCTGCCAGCGCCCATCGCCATCCCAGTCATAACAGATCACATCGCCAATTTTGAGCTGACGAGGGTCGCTGACTTCCTGTGCATGCAGGACGCGCGTCAACGCGAGCCGCAACGAGTGGGCAACCGCCCACGAATAACTCCAATTGTGTTTGCCTCCGATGTCGTACCACCACCCGCTCGACCGCGACCCACCGCGCACGAGCGGCATCCCGCCCGCATAGAGCACTTGGGACACATAGTTCGTACAATCGTTGCCCTTCATCTGTTGGAAGACCGGGTTGTACCCGTTCCACCACAATTCAGCGTACTTGTAGGCGCGCACCCGGTCATAGCGCCCTCGGGCATCCCGCGTCTCCACATGCGGTGCTCCGTCAAAAACGTCCACGGCCGCCAGCGCCGTGACCGCTTCTGCTTCCCCATCCGGTCGAAAGGTTGCGTCACCGTTCTCCCGCAACGTATCGTCTTGCAACACGCGCCACTCGCCGTTCACGGGTTGCAAGGTCAAGCGGTGGCGGATCGACCGCTCCTCGTGTTGAAGTCCCGTTCCTTGTTCATAATAGAAACGGACGTGCTCGGTGGCCTCCACCACCGCCAGTTCCCGATCCGGCAGCCAGTTCGCAGCGTGGATCTGCAAGGATGTCTTCGTCTTGCGATAGCGGATATCCCCGCGATGCAGCCTTGCATCGCGCATCGCGCGCACCTCCTGCCAGGAATGACAATCTGCTGGCGTCCCGGCCAGATCATGCAGCATCGACTCCGCTTCGCCCGACAGCCAGGCGCGGTTTTTCTCCCGGAAAAACGCCTCCACCGTCTTCAACCATTGCCTTTTATCCATGGGACTTGCCCCCTCCTCGCTGGTTCAGGTAGATATATGAATGATTTTTGACAAAAAGACTTTCACGTCATAGAGGGGCATGGTATACTATATTATGAAACAGGGTTTCACCACGCGGAACAACGCTGGAGGGAGATGACGTACATGGCGGAACAGGAAAAAGGCACGGTACGTGCTGTCGAGCGTGCGCTTGACATCCTGCTGTGTTTTTCTGGCACAGACAGTGAACTCGGGCTCTCCGACATTTCGAAGCGTCTGAATTTACACAAGAGCACTGTGCACCGTTTGTTGGCCTCTCTCGAAAGCAAAGGTTTTATCCGTCGCCACTACTCGACAGAAAAGTACCGACTGGGTTGGAGCATCCTCGAACTGGTCAGCAACGTCTACCAGTCGGACGCCCTCTCCTCGATCGTACTGCCGGAGATGACGCGCCTGCGCGATCAGCTCGGCGAGACGATCTCGCTGTATGTCCGCTCAGGAGCGGAACGCATCCGCATCCAAGCGGTCGAGAGCAACCAACCGGTGCGCCGGGTTGCCAACATCGGCAGCCGGCTGCCGCTGCACGTCGGTGCTTCTGGCAAAGTCTTGCTGGCGTTCGATCAGGAACCGTGGGAACAAGTGTTACAGGACTGCTGCCCGGCAGACGTCAACCGCGAGGAATTTTTGCAAAGCCTTACCAGCACGCGCGACCACGGCTATGCGGTCTCCATCGAGGAGCGCGAACCGGGTGCAGCTGCGGTGGCGGCCCCGATTTTTTCCCGCCAAGGGGAGATCCTCGCTGCACTCTCCGTTTCCGGCCCTGTCGATCGCTTCTCGCCTGAGTTGTTGCAACACCATGCCGAAGCGGTCAAACGCTCGGCTGACAACATGACCAAGATGTTAGCGCACTGATCGTCGTTTGTTTTCCCTGTTAATCTACTGTTCTTTTGGGGACGCTAGATTGCAGAGATTGATAATATGGAATCATGGGAGGTTTTTCTGATGGCTAAGAATATTGTTCAGAAAATCATTGAAGCTCACCTCGTTTCCGGTGAGATGGTAGCCGGCAAAGAGATCGCAATCCGCATCGACCAAACTCTTACCCAAGACGCGACCGGTACGATGGCGTACCTGCAGTTCGAAGCGATGGGTGTACCGCAAGTTAAAACGGAACTTTCCGTTTCCTACGTCGACCACAACACCCTGCAATCCGGTTTTGAGAACGCGGACGACCACCGTTTCCTGCAAACTGTTGCTTCGAAACACGGCATCCACTTCTCCCGCCCGGGTAACGGGATCTGTCACCAAGTTCACCTCGAGCGTTTCGCAGTACCGGGCAAAACCCTGCTCGGTTCCGACTCCCACACCCCGACTGCGGGCGGCATGGGCTCGATGGCGATGGGCGCAGGCGGTCTGGACATCGCAGTTGCAATGGCTGGCGGCGCGTTCTACCTGAACATGCCGAAAGTTGTAAAAGTTGAGCTCAAAGGTTCGCTCAAGCCGTGGACCGCTGCGAAGGACATCATCCTCGAAGTTCTGCGTCACCTGACCGTCAAAGGCGGCGTAGGCCGTGTGATCGAGTACACGGGCGTTGGCGTTGCATCGCTGTCCGTTCCGGAACGCGCAACCATCACCAACATGGGCGCAGAACTCGGCGCAACCACCTCGATCTTCCCGTCTGACGAAAACACCCGCGTCTACCTTGAGTTGCAAGGTCGCGGTGAAGTATACGCTCCGCTCGCAGCTGATGCAGATGCTACCTACGATGAAGAGCTGATCATCGACCTCGACACCCTCGAGCCGAACATCGCACAACCGCACTCCCCGGACAACGTCATCGCTGTCAAGGAACTGGCTAGCAAGCGCATCCCGGTTCAACAAGTTGCAGTTGGTTCTTGCACCAACTCTTCCTACACCGACCTGATGCGTCTGGCATCCGTCCTCAAGGGCAAAACCGTCCATCCGAACGTGTCCCTCGTCGTCTCCCCGGGTTCCAAGCAAGTCTTCGAGATGATCGCTCGCAACGGCGCACTCGCTGACATCCTCTCGGCAGGCGCACGCCTCCTCGAGTCCGCTTGTGGTCCGTGCATCGGCATGGGTCAAGCACCGTCCTCCGGCGCTGTCTCCGTCCGTTCCTTCAACCGTAACTTCGAAGGACGTTCCGGCACCGCTGACGCAAGCGTCTACCTCGCTTCCGTCGAAACCTGTGCAGCAGCTGCTGTTCTCGGTTACATCGCAGACCCGAACGAACTCGGCGACTTCCCGGTCATCGAAATGCCGGAGAAATTCCTGGTCGACGACCGCCTTGTGCTCGCTCCGTCCGCGACCCCGGCTGACGTTGAAGTCCTGCGCGGCCCGAACATCAAGCCGTTGCCGGTCAACACCGACCTGGCTGACTCGCTCACCGCTCCGGTATCCTTGAAAGTCGGCGACAACATCACCACCGACCACATCATGCCGGCGGGTGCAAAAGTTCTGCCGCTGCGTTCCAACATCCCGGCAATCTCCGAACACGTATACGTGCGCGTTGACCCGCAATTCCCGGCTCGCGCGAAAGAAATGGGCAAGTCCGTGATCGTCGGTGGCCACAACTACGGCCAAGGTTCCTCCCGTGAACATGCAGCGCTCGCTCCGATGTACCTCGGCGTGAAGGCTGTCATCGTGAAGTCCTACGCTCGTATCCACCGTGCCAACCTGATCAACTTCGGTCTGCTCCCGCTCACCTTCGTGAACGAAGCAGATTACGATACGGTTGCACAAGGCGATGAGATCGCAGTCGACAACCTGACCGAACAAATCCAAGCAGGCAACGAGATCACCGTGAAAAACGTCACCAAAGGCACCACCTTCACCGTGACCCACGACCTGACGGGCCGTCAAATCGACATCATCCTCGCAGGCGGTCTCCTGAATTACACCAAAAAACAAGCGATCTAATGGTTTGACCCAGAGTTGCAAACACTAAGGGGGGGCACTAGCTCTCCCCTTCTCTTTTGTCTTTTTTTGCTACCTACTGTCTTTTTTGATACTTCTTTTTGATTACTAGATGAGGTGACCTTATGGAAAAGAAAACGATCGTTGTCATGGAAGGCGACCAAACTGGTCAAGAACTGCTCGAAGAAGGTCTGCGCGTTCTCGATGCAGACCTGATTGGTCTGGAAATTGAATTCAAACGCTTCGACCTGTCGCTCGAAAACCGTCGTGCGACCAACAACCAAGTTGTCCACGACGCGGCTGCTGCGATGCGTGAACACGGCTTCGGCTACAAAGCGGCGACGATCACGCCGGAAGTCTCAGGCGACGTCGGCTCCCCGAACGCGATCCTGCGCAAGGGCATCGACGGCACTGTCATCGTCCGCACCGGCCGCCGCATCCCGGGCATCAACCCGGTTGCTGGCATCAACGCACCGATCTCCGTCATCCGGATGGCCGTTGACGATGCATACGGCGCGAAGGAATGGCGCGAAGGCGAAGGCGTGAACGAAATCGCCTACCGCACAGAGAAGATCTCCCGCAAAGTCTGCCGTGGTGTTGCGGAGTACGCCTTCCAACAAGCGCGCAAAATGAACGCAAAAGTATTTGGCGGCCCGAAATTCACCGTCTCCCCGGTGTACGAAGGCATGTTGAAGGAAGAGATGGACCAAGCGGCCAAGGCGTATCCGGGCGTGAAATACGATCCGCAACTGATCGACGCGACCTATGCACTGCTGATGAACACCACCGGCGAACCGCTGGTCATCCCGGCGCTCAACCGCGACGGCGACTGCCTGTCCGACCTCGTCCTGCAAATGTACGGCTCGATCGCAGGTGCAGAGTCGATCCTGCTGGCGTTCGACGACAATGAAAAAGTCACGACCGTCATGGCGGAAGCTCCGCACGGCACCGCACCGGGTCTGTTCGGCAAAAACGTCGCAAACCCGATGGCGATGATCCTCGCAGCCGCTTCGATGCTGACCTTCTTTGGCAACAAAGAAGCAGACACCGCCGCTCGTGCCATCTACGAATCGACCCTCGAAGCGATCGTAGACGGAGTGCGCACCGCCGACCTCGGGGGTTCGACCTCGACGTCCGACTTCACCGATGAAGTCATCCGCCGCATCCGCACCAAACTCGAAGTTTGGAAGTCTCTCGCGTAATAGAACTATTTGGTATACTAAAAAGGAGCAAGGCTCCGTCCTCGCGACGGAGCCTTGCTCCTTTTCATTTACATAGGGTCGGTGGCATCCCGTTCGTCAAAAACAACAACGCCCACATCGAAACCGGAAAACCTGAAGTAAACGCCTCTGTCAGAGGGAGTCCCACGCGCATATGCTGGCAGTGGAGGTGATCTCCTTTGGCTGACAACAAGAAGAGCAGCGATATCTTCAAAAACTTGTGGGAAGAATTGACCAAGCCCCCCAAGTGGATGAAAGAAGGCAAAAAATCCTCCTCCTCGTCCAAGAAGAAGGACGACGGAAAAAAGGATGAGGCTGACGCTTCCTCCACACCCAAGAAGCGTCAGCCCCCCTCCTGGTGGTCCTGGTCTACCTCCGACGGCGTTCCGGCCAAGCCAACGCCCAAGGAGAGCAAAAAGAAAAAAAGAACCCGCTCCCGCACCTCCTCCCACCCGACAACACACCAGCGATCCCGCCCCAACTCCAAGCCTTCACGATCCACCCAAACGTCCAACCTCAAACCCAGACACGGCAACCTCGCACCACTCGCACAAAGCAAAAGCGACCTCGGCAGTCCCGACCACGATGATTCGCTGAGCACGGTCCATTCGATGATTCGCCGTCACGGGTTCTCCCCGGCCTCGCTCAAGGCTTACGGGATCACCGCCACCAAAGTCGAACCGTTCGGCCCTGTCCTGCGCCTGCGCACCAGCAAGGGTCTGATCGCGTTGAAAAAAACCGAACTCAGCCCGAAGCAAGTCCAGTTCCTGCACGAATCGTTTCTCTATCTGGAGAGCCGCAAGTTCACTCGCTACGCACCGTTCGTCCTCTCCACAGACGGATTGCCTTACGTGCAAGTCGGCGGGGAAACGTACTATGCCACGCAATGGGTGCGCGGACAGGAAGTCGACTTCCGCTCGATGCCACAGTTGGCGCTGACAGCGCGGACGTTGGCCGACTTCCACGAAGCCTCACGCGGGTATGAACCCAAAGGCTACCGTCCAGCGATGATCTTCGACCTCGTCGACCGCTTTCAAGATCGGCGGGACGAATTCAACATGTGGAAAAAACGCGCCAAAGCAAAAAGTCGACCTGACGAGGTCGACAAGAAGTTCCTGCGTCTGGTTGATGCGTATATCGCGCAAGCCGACCAAGCGCTAACCGTCATGAAGCGGCCGAATGTGCGCGCACATCTGCTCTACGAAGAGGACGATCCGCCGCTGTGCCATCTCGACCTGACCCCGTACAACATGGTGTACACCACGATCGGGCAAGTCTGCCTGATCGACCTCGACTTCTGCACCTACGGTCCGCGCACGCTCGATCTCGCGCATCTGGTGCGCCGAGCCTTGCAGCGGGCGGACTGGGAGGAGGATGTCTTGCGGCATGCCTTGGTCAACTACAACGCCGTGCGGTTGTTGACCGTAGCAGAGTATGTGTTGCTGTACGGATTGTTGGTGTTTCCACACCGCTTCTGGCGCATCTCCTACCAACATTACGAGGTCGGACATGACCCACATCACATGGGGTATTACGAGCTGGCGGAAGCGGAGGAGACGAAGCGACAAGCGTTTTTAAAAAAATTCGGTCAGCAAGTCGATCGCATGCGGCGGTGACGAGCTGACCGTATTTATTTGTTCGGATAGGTTTCTTCGGAATAGACCTTGATCCCATGTCGTTCGAGCAAGGCGGCGGCGACTCCGTGACCGGGTCGTTTGCCCTTGGTGAACGTGCCGTCATAAATCGCAGACGAGCCACAGGATGGGCTGCGTTCCTTGAGGATCGCTTCCTTGGCGCCGACCAATTGTGCCATGCGCAGGGTATCCTGTGCACCACGTACGAACTCCGCAGTCACATCGACTCCGGCGTCGGTCACCACTTTCGCGTTGCCATCGAGGACATCCTCGCCCGTACCGCCGACGATCTGTGCTGGAGGTCTAGGGGTCGCCAATCCTCCCAACTGCTCAGGACAGACAAAAACGGCCTCGCCGTCCTCGACCATTTTCACAAACGGATCGAACGTTTTGCTTCCACCGTCATAGCGGCAATGACAGCCAACGAGACAAGCACTGATTACTTTCATCGAACAGACATCCTCCCCCGCCAACGTCCGCATGTGCAGAACTGTCGGCCTCTTTGTCGAGTAGCTTAGGCTGGGTCTTCGATCGCCCAAGCCATTTCTTGTTTAGCCTCTGCGTGTTCCTCTACTTCATAGGCATGCGCGACTGCCTCTCGGGTCGCGTCAGGATCGATTTTTTTCAGCGCCCACGCGATGGTGCCGCGAATCTCCGGGCGTTCGTCCTGGCTGAGAAGTTCCAACAGGCGCGCAATCGCTTGTGTCTCGCGCATGTTGCCCAGCGCGATGATCGCATTGCGCTGCATGACTTTCACCCCGCGCCACGCGGCAGCCGATGTGCCGTACTCGCGGCGGAACTGCTTGTTGGAGAGGTCGAGCAACCGCATCAAGTCCGGGAACGCATATTCCGGTTCTGGATCAAACTCGATCGCGGTCCCAAATGCCACGTCCTTGTTCTTCGGGCAGACGACTTGGCAGGTGTCACACCCCCAGAGTCGGCGTCCCAACTTGGCGCGGTACTGCTCTGGGACGAAGCCCTTCATCTGCGTGATGTAGGACAAACACTTGCTGGAATCGGTCATGAACGGGTTCACCAATGCCTTGGTCGGGCAGGCCTTCAAGCATAAGTCCGGGCAATCGCCGCATTGTGGCGGTGGAGACGGGACGTTTGGCTCAATCGAGATGTCGGTGACCAGTTGCCCGAGAAAAACCCACGACCCGTGCGTATCGGTGATGATCGAGCAGTTCTTCCCCAACCATCCGATTCCACAGCGCTGGGCCACAGCACGATCGACGAGCGGGCCGGTATCGACTGTGTTGTAGATCTCAATCGGTCGCCCGAGCAGCTCTTGTAGACGTTTCCCCAGTTGGTCCAGCTTCTGCTTCAACACCTGATGGTAATCCATCCCCCATGCATACACCGACATCTGCCCGCGCAATCCTGCGGGCTTTTTGGCTCCGACATACTGCTCCGTGCGGTACCCCATCGCGATGGCGATGATCGATTGGGCGTTGGGCCACGTCTGGCGCGGGTCGATGCGCTCCTGAATCACCGGATGCTCAAAGCCTGATTCATGGCCGAGATCACGGTAGTTGGTGAGCTGTTCCTCCAACTCGGCAAACGGCTCTGCCGTCGTCACCCCGATCCCGTCGATCCCCAACTCCTCTGCCAGCTGTCTGATCGTTGCATTGTCGATTTCATACCCCGCCATCCACAAACTCTCCTCCCATCTTACCGTGGCACTGCAGCGCGTGCAAGTTCATCACAGCGCTCGTTCCACTTGTCACCACTATGCCCTTTGACTTTGTTCCATGTGACGTTGTGGAAGCGGTACAACTTCAGCAATTCCATCCACAATTCTTGATTGGAAACGGGCTCTTTTTTGGAGTTTACCCATCCGTTCTTCTCCCAGTTCACATACCATCTGCTCTTGAAACAGTTGATCACATACGCACTGTCGCTGTACACATTGACTTTGCACGGATACTTCAAGACTTTCAAGGCCTCGATCACACCTAGCAACTCCATCTGGTTGTTCGTCGTGAGCTTCTCCCCACCCGACAGTTCCTTCAAATGTTCCCCAAACATCAACACCGCACCCCATCCACCTGGACCTGGATTGCCGGAGCAGGCTCCGTCCGTATAGATGGTCACTTCCCGCATCTCGCTCATGTTGTTCCTCCGTCTCTGTACTGTTCGTCCCCTTCATTGTAACAAAAAAGCACCCAAACCGGACGCGGTTTGGGTGCTTTTTCTACTAATGAATTTGCTTCTCAAACAACACATGTCGCTGGTTCCACTTGGCAATCCGCGTCAGGAACAACAGCCCGATCACGAGCAACACCGCGCCGAGCACAAGCAATGGAATCGGCCCGAAGAGCAGCAACCCTGTGGAGTTGCTCACCATCAAGGCGACGATCGGGAGCACGATCACACCGGAGAGATTCTGTGCCGCTTGGAAGGTTTTCACCCGTGCGGAGATCAAGACGTTGAAGAGGATCACACATAACGTCAGCGTCGGAATCACCCAGAACATCAGGATCAACCAATTGGCATTGGGGAAGATCAGCTCATGAAAGATGTTGTACGTCAAACCATCCATCAAGACCGTAAATCCGAGAAAGGTCCCAAACGAGATCGCCAGCGCCGGAACCAGTGCGGACAGCACTTTCCCGAGGAACAGATCGATCACGGAAATCGGTGCAAACAACAAACTCTCCATCGTGCGCCGTTCCTTCTCCCCGACCATCGAGTTTGCCGCGATCATCGTCGTGGTGATCAACGGAATCAACAGGAACAGCGACGGGCACGTATAGTTCAGGAAAAAGTAAATCAGTTGCTCATTGGCGGTCAGCGGTGGGTTCATACTCATCATGGCTTGTAACTGTTCGGGCATATTGGACGTGAACGAGTTGAGCAACTTGGTGCTTTTGGGTGACGAGAGGTCGATGTTTTTACCGAACAGCACCGCTCCGGCGGGGAATAGCAGTCCGAATAACAACGGCAGGATGATCATCGAAACCCAGATCTGTTTATTCGATGTCATCGAGCGAATGTCTTTGCAGGCAATCGCCCAGATTGCGGTCTTATTCATGAGACTCCCTCCTCACTTTGAAATACAGGGCTTCCAAGTCACGGTTGGTGATCACCGCTTCGTGTACCCACGATTCGCGCAGAATCGCTTGCAACAACGGCGTGATCGCCGCCTTGTTCGGAAGCGTAAATTGCAAGCTCTGCGATCCCACTCGCTGCACCGGCACTCCGGCGAACATCTCGCCGGTTGGAACCAAGCCCGTCTCGACGCGCAGGATCGTCTCTGTCACATACTTGTCCTCGATCTCTCGGTTGGTTCCTTGCTCCAGCACGCGTCCGTTTTCCATAAAGATGTACGCGTGGCAAACCTCTTCGATCGTATGCAGGACATGTGAGCAGAGCAGGATGGTCGTACCCTCTGCACGATTCAAGTCACGGATGTACTTCATGACCAATTGGATGCCTTCTGGATCGAGCCCGTTGGTCGGCTCATCGAGGAACAACAGTTCCGGGCGATGGATCAGCGCTTTGGCGAGGCCGAGGCGCTTTTTCATCCCCGTGGAGTAGGTGCCGACCAGTTTGTGCATGTGCGCAGTTAGATCGAACTGCTCCAGCAAGTCGAGCAGTCGCTGTTTGTCCTGCACACCGTGGAGTTTGGCGAAGAACTTCAGATTCTCCAGCCCGCTCAATTCATGGTACAGTCCGGCCCCTTCGGTCAAGATGCCGCTCTGGCGGCGGATCGGATCGCCATCAAGTGCTGGGTTGTGCGTTCCGACGCGGATCGTCCCGCGATCTGGCAGGATCACGCCGTTGAGCAGGCGGATCATCGTCGTCTTGCCCGATCCGTTCGGCCCTAACAATCCGACGATCTCGCCTCGGCGAACCGTAAAGTTCATGTCATCGAGCACTTGTTGAGCGCCAAAACGCTTGCTGACGTGCTCGACCTGTATGTAAGGTTGGTTCATTCATACCCCACCCTTCGAGATTTAGACAATTTTCTAATTATCTAAGGAAAGGATATCACAGCTCCCTCTGTTACACAAGAGATTTTCGGACACACTAAGCGCGTGCGCATCAACTTCTGCGAAACGGGGTGAGAAGGCTGATAAAATCAGAGAAACTAGCGGGGCTTGCCCCTTATGTGTTTTCAATTCTCGATGAAAAAGTCTACAAGTACCGCGAGATGGGTCGCACCGACATCGTGGATTTCGGAAAAGCAGACCCAGACCATCCGACACCTGATTCGATCGTCAAGCGCTTGCAAGAAACGGCGGCCGACCCGGAAAACCATCACTACCCAGCCTTCCGTGGCTCGCTTTTTCTCCGCCAGCACATCGCCAAGTACTACAAGGAACGCTTCGGTGTTGACGTGAACCCGGAGACCGAAGTGCTGGCTTTGCTCGGTTCCAAGGAAGGTCTGTTCCACATCTCGCTGGCCTATCTGCAGCGGGGGGATATCGGCCTCGTGCCTGATCCAAGCTTCCCAGCTTACAACGACGGTGTGTTTTTTGCCGGAGGTGATATCCTGCGGATGCCGTTGACCAAGCAAAACGGCTACCTGCCAGACCTCGACGCGCTGACCGCAGAGCAGCGCAAACGCGCCAAGATCCTGTTCCTCAACTACCCGAACAACCCGACCGGCGTGCTGGCACCGCCCGCGTATATGAAAAAGGCGATCCAGTTCTGCACCGACAACGAGATCCTGCTCTGTTATGACCATGCCTATGCCGAAACCTACTTCGATGGCAACAAACCGAAAAGCTTGTTGGAGTTCGAAGGCGGGAAAGCAGCAGGGGTGGAATTTTTTACATTTTCCAAGTCTTTTAACATGGCGGGCTGGCGTCTAGGAGCTGCGGTGGGCAATGAAGAAGTGATCAACTCCCTGCTCGTGGTGCAGTCGCATATCAACTCGGGAATCTTTGCTCCGATTCAATTTGCAGGTGTGGAGGCGTTGGAGCATGTGACGCACACCGACTTTCTCGATCAACAACGAGCGGAGTACCAACGTCGCCGCGACTACGCAGTCAAAAAGTTTCAAGAGATCGGCTGGGATGTACACAAACCAGAGGCGACGGTCTACCTCTGGGTCCCCGTTCCAAAGGGCTCAACCTCGATGGATTTTGCCAACCTGCTACTGGACGATTACAGCGTTGTGGTCGCGCCCGGAACGGCCTTTGGTGAGACCGGTGAAGGGTATGTGCGGATCTCGTTGACCACCGAGTACGTGAATGTTGAAAAAGGCATCGATCGCATCTGTGCTGCGATTGTCAAACTGGCAGGTGTGACAACACACTAACTTTTAAGGGAGGGATCTCGAGATGGCTCTCATACGTAAGTTGGGAACCGCCTTGCTCGCGGTGACGATGGCCGTGACATGGGTCGGTTGTGGGCAAAACAACGCCAAAAACAATGCGCGCATCAACAGCCTCGACACACCTGGTGCTTCCAACGGGCCGAAAATCAACCGGGAAAGTGCGGGCGTGCTCGCACGCCAAGATCTCGACCACAAGTTGAATGCAACAGCCGGACTGCGCAATGCGACCGTTCTCGTACACGACGGCAATGCCTATGTGGGTGTGGTCAATGTGGGCAAAGAGCACACGCCCGACATGGCGATGCAATCCGGTGACAACTGGAACGACATGCCGTGGGGCACACCGCAGAGCCCGAACACGGCGACGGGGATGAGCGTGCAACAGATGCAAGCCGAAGGGCTAGAACCCGCGCATACGCATGAAGGTCCGTACAGCACGATCAGCGGCAACATCGACGATGCGACGAAGCAGAAAATCACCGACATCGTCCGGGCCAACGTGAAGGGTGTCCAGCAAGTCTACATCACCGCCAACGTCGATCAGGTCCAAAAACTTAGCGGCTACAAACACTACATCGCGCGCGGCGGCAACATGACCCCGCATCTGCAAGAGTTCAGCCAGTTCATCCAGAGCACATTTGGCGGCAACACCAGTCCGCAGATGCAGCCGTAGCCGCACTCGCAGTCATACACTCTCCCTCATAATTTGTATATAAAAAGGACGGCCCTCAGTAGGGCCGTCCTTTTAGGCTGCTTGCTTTTGTGATTTTTGTATTTCAAATTCTGCCCACGCCTTCTCAATCACTGCCCGCACCTCTGGATAGGTGACCTGCAGACGATGAGAGGTTGCACGGTCGAGCACGTACTTGACAGCCTCATTGAGCTTGGCAGGGCCATCGTGCTGGGCAAAAACTTGCTCCGCATAGTGGAACGCTTCGTTGCCGACCAAGGCGAGCAACTCGCGTTGCTGCACCGTGGTCTGCTTCGCGTAATACGCTTCCATCTGCAGTTTCCAGCGCTTGAGCAGGATCAAACCCGACACCACCGCAATCTGCAACAGAAGTAACAACGCGCTGTTCACCAAACTTTGGATCGTCATCTCCCCCATCCCGCTCACCCCACCTTTGTTAGTTCGACCGTTTGTGTGGAGCCGTCCCACTGAACCGCACACCCCAGCACCTCTGCCAACTCGCGCACGGGTACGTATGTTTTGCCATCGATCAAGAGACCCCGCTGCGGCAACGCTTGCCCGTTGAATGTCACCTGCACAACTTCCTCCGATTCCACAGGTACCATCGCCACATCCGTCTCGACCGCTGGGATGTATGGCACATCAAGGATTTGGCACAACGCCTTGGCCGCACCCTCCGCTTGATGACGCAAAAAGTCGGCGTTCGACAGCCTAGTAGCCTCTTCCGGCGACGTGATAAATCCACCCTCGACCAACACCGCATCCATCATCGTGTCACGCAGCACTTGGAAGTCCCCGAAATAGACGCCACGGTTTTTCTGACAGGCGTTTGTCGCGATGGATTGTGCAAGCAGTTCCGCCTTGTGATAGCAGGGCTGTTCCCGCTGCGACGGGTGAATCCACACCGCCACCCCATTGACTGCTAGGTCGGTGGCCGCGTCGTAATGCCACGAGACGAACAAGTCTGCCGCATACGTGTTCGCAAGCATCGCCCGCGCCTTCAGATCCACACCCACCGCCACATCCGGCACCCGCATCGTATCCGTCTCACGCGTCATCAACACACGAACGCCTGAACGCACTAACGCGTCACGCAACAACAAACAGACGCGCAGATTGACGTCCTTCTCCTGCAGTTTGTTCCCAACTGCACCGGGATCACGCCCACCGTGCCCAGGGTCTAACACCAACATTGCCATACTGAATTCCTCCATTCATCTAGTGACTAAAAAGGGTCCTACTCTTACCATGCATGTACGTATTCCATTCAGGGACAGTGATGTCCACGTAATTAGCGATTTTGTACGTCGTTCAGGATTCCCAAGATGCCTTCAGCGGCGCCCTGTGCCTGCAACTTTTGAAATTGGGGTGTGACAGCAGACGAGAGTTCCTCTGGATGACTGAGGAATCCGCCCTTGATTAAAATCGACGGTGCATCGACCGCCTGTAAGATGCGATCCCGGATCTGGAACACGCCCAGAAAGGGTTGATGGGTGACTTGACTGATCCGTTCGCCGAGCTGTTCGAACATCATCATCTGCCACAGGTCAGACCGACGGCTGTCCACCCAGAGCGAAAGCCCGCGCACCTCTGTGTCAGGCAGGTGATCACAATGCCAAGATACGAACAGATCTGCATGCTGGGCGTTGGCAAATTCAACCCGACGCCCTGCTGATAAAATTCGGTCGTCCTCGCGAGTCATCAAGACGCGCACACCCTCTGACTCCAACAGTTCTCGTACCTGCAGGCAGACAGCGAGGTTCACATCCTTCTCCGCGAAGGCTCCGACGATACACCCGCTCTCCCAGCCACCGTGACCAGGGTCGAGTACTACGCGTGGTCGTACTATCAAGGTAGTAGTCCTCCTTCGATGCAAAACAGAATTCACAAACTTTGAAATATTCCCACATAAAAATGAATCAAAAAAAGACGCCATGCCGATGCCACCGATCCCCTGGTGACTGACATGACGTCTGGTAGTCGTGCGTTGGGATGTGTGTTTCGGTATCCCAAGAATAGCACATACGTTCGCATAGTACAAGAACATTTGTTCGCATTACTGTTCGAGCAAGATCTGCAGTTGAATCAAAGCCTTCTGTGCATCGATGCTGCTCACGCGATACCGAGCGCCACCGCTGTTGTCCTTCTCCGACAATTTGACGTCCAGCAGGTGCTGCTCCGGTTGGATGTGGACCCAACTCGGCCACGGCAGGCCTTCCAGCACGCCGAAGAGCGTCTTGAGCGGGATCGACCAGTTGCCGATCTTGGACTCTTCCGCCACCAAGCGCACGTCGCCGTTGGCTTGCAATTCGGGGCGCATCCAGATGCGCATGTCCATCGCGCGGCCGAAAAACATCAACTGCGAATCGACTCGCAACAACTTTTGCTCAAAGGACAGCTCCACCGCCTGCAACGGCGTTTCTTTGTCGTGCAACTGACGGTCGACAAATTGATTGATCGATTGCAACGGGATCGTCGCTTCGATCGGGATGCCACGATCAGCATCCGATGGGGCGGAGGGAGCCGCTGGATGGGCGGTGGGGCTCGTCACGGAGAACCAAAGTCCCCCGACAAGCAACACCGCCACCAGCACCAAGCCTGCCAACGCCCAAAATGCCGTCCGCCACGGATTTTGCCCCACCATGCGTCGGAACCGGGACACGATAGCAAACGCCTCCTTTGCAGCTCGCCCTGATTGGACAATCTCCTGAGAATCAGGTAGCATGTTGTAGAGAATCGTGCGAATAGAAAGGATGGTTCAAGATGAGACTGAACCGGCTGCGAACCACAGCGCTCGCTCTTATCTTTCTCGCCTTTTTGATCATGTATTTAGGCGTTTTTTCCGCCGCGATCTTGCCCTTCGCGCTGGTCATCGGGACGATCCTGATCATGGTCAGCGTGTTCATCTACTTCCGCGTCGGTGCGATGTCTATGAAGATTCCGACGCTCGAATGTCCGAATTGTCACCGGATGACGAAAGTGATGGGCATGGAGGACGGATGCATGTATTGCGGAGTACCGATCCGCATCGAGATGGACGAGGACGAGAACCTGTACGCGGTACAGAACGGCGAAGTGCCGGTCAAGAAAAAGTAACCGTGGCACAGACAACCCCACACGACTATGTATACGAAAAAAGACCACGTCTATTCGACGCTGGTCTTTTTTCTCGTGCCCCCGCGCCCTTTATAATGTCTACAATACGGCGTCAGTGTACACTGCTCACACTTCGGTTTGCGAGCGTCACAGACCCGGCGACCATGCCAGATCAACCAATGATGCGCATCCGTCCACTGCCGCTTCGGGATTCGCTTTGTCAATTGTTGTTCGACCACCACCGGGTCGTCGCCGACGGCGAGACCGATGCGGTTGCTCACGCGCAACACATGCGTGTCAACCGCCATCGCCGGAACGCCAAATGCGTTGGAGAGCACGACGTTGGCCGTCTTGCGCCCGACGCCAGGCAGTTCCACCAAGTCCTCCATCGTGCTCGGCACGCGGCCCTCATGGCGAGTCAACAGCAGGCGGCAGGTTTCCAAGATGTTTTTGGCTTTGTTTTTGTACAGGCCGATCTCTTTGATCTCTTGCTCCAATTGATCGTGGCTCAAGCTGCCCAATTCGGCAGGCCCTGGGTATTTGTCGAACAGCGGGCCGGCGATCTGGTTGACTTTTTTGTCGGTCGCTTGGGCGGAGAGAATCGTCGCGATCAACAGTTCGAACGGATTGCGAAAGTTCAATTCACAATGCGCATCCGGGTAGCATTCGTAGAGCGCATCGAGGATCTTCGTCGTCGGCACGCGCGGCAGAGGCGGGCGTTTTTTCACATCCGTCATGACGCAACCTCTTCAAAAATCCAGCGTGGTTCCGCCACATCGGCCGCCACTGCCCCTTGCAACTCCTGCCCCAACAACTCGCGCAGGAACGGCATGTGGAAGCTGACGGAGCGACCTTCCTTGAACTCCTCATATACCGCGGAGAAGTACAAGTAGTCAGGCGCTGCCACACGATACACGCCCGCGAGATCGAGCGGTTCACCTGCATGCTCGATCTGCAAGTCGTACAGGAATTCCCCGAGCTCGACCACGCGGATTCGCAAACCGGAGACTTGCAGTCCGCCTAGATAGTGCCCACGGAAGCCATAGCCCTTGCCGACCCGCTCGTAGTAGCCGGGCAACAACGACTTCTGCAACACGTCGCGAATCTGAGCACCGCTGAGTTCCACGACGCAACTCAAGCTTGGTGATGGGAAACAGGTCAGCAAGTCCTGTCGCGTACACGGCCCTGCGATCAACCCGTGGTTGAACATCCCGCCATTGATCATCGCGATGTCCGCCCCGGTCAGGCGGCGCATGCCGTCTGCCAACAGATGCCCCAGCGCCGAATTGCCGATCAAGTGATGCCCCAGTTCATCGGGCAGCTCGACGATCACCGCGCTCAATTCCTCGGCTGCGAGCTCCTGCCAGTGTGCCAACAGCGACTCCAGATCCGCATCTGGCACAACGGACGGATCGCGTGGGATCGCGCCGCCTGACACACCGCGCACGCGCTGTTCCGCCACATCCCACTCCAGCTCGACATGTCCGTAAAAACCGCCATAACAGCCCGCTTGGCAGATCCATGTCTGCCCGACCAACTCTGGCTCCGGCGTGACTTGGTGCGTATGCCCGCCGAGGATCAAATCGATGCCCTCGATCTCCTGTGCGATCTGACGGTCCGCGTGCAACCCCAAATGCGAGAGGAGCACGACGAGATCGACGCCCTGCGCCTGAATCTCTGGCAACAGGCGGTGGAACGTGTCACGCGGGTGCTCTGAGAACACACCGTGGATGTTGTAAAAATCAGAAAACGCCACAGTGACCCCGAACACGCCGACACGCAGTCCGCCGCGTTCCAAGATCAGATAAGGTTCAAAAAAGGGATAGCCCTCGCGCGACTCGTCATCGAACAGATTCGACGTCAACACCGGCGTTGCCGACTCGCGAACCAAGTCTGCCCACGAAGACTTGGGTAGAATCAACCCTTCGTTGTTGCCGAACACCCACGCGTCATACCCGACCGTGCGCAGCAACGCCGCATTGGCCCGCCCGAGCGTGCCCTCCGTCTCCATCCGCTTGCGATCGGCATGGTCGCCGATATCGAACGTAAACACCGTCTCTCCACGTTGCGTCACCTCGTCACGATGGCGGCGCAACTGTGTCGCCGACTGCAAATACTCTTCGAAGTGACTATGTACATCGTTTGTATGGAAAAAGTGGATCTTCATTGCTTCCCCACTCCCCGGATAAATTTCAGATAGGTTTGGTTTTTCTATTCTAACATAACAAAAAAAGCCGCGCATCCCGCGCGGTCAAGAGTTCGGCGATTCTTGTGATCCATTGTCATTTTCATCGACTGACATCGTGGTCACCTTCGTCGTGTCACCCGCTGCTTTTTCCGAATCGGTCGCCTCGCGATGCAGTTCATCATCTTCCAAACCGGGAGCAACCGATGGCTGTGGCTGGGGAGTTTGTTCTGACATTTGCACACACCTCCTCTGCTTTTAGTATCTCTGTAAACAGATGCAATATCCTCTCTCAAAACGGGCAAAGCTAGCAAGGAAAGGGGGTGCGATCGATGCCGTTTCTGCTCTTGTTTCTCATCTCGTGGCTGGCCTTCTTGCTTTTTGCCGATTGGAAAAAGTGGAGGATGTACGCGCCAGTCAGCTTGCTGGCGATGGTGATGAGCTTGCTCAGCGACCAGTTCGTCCAAAGTATTCCCCTCTGGACCTACCAAGACACCTATGGGATGCTCCCCGCCACGGTTGTTCGTTTCATGGATGACATCGGTGTCTACCCTGTCACCGCCTATCTATTTGTCCAGTATGTACCACGCCACCGACCTGCAAGCAGATTTCTGTATTTTTTGGCGTGGACCAGCGGGGTGATTCTATTGGAAAAAACCTTTTGCATCCAAGGTTGGATGGCACACAAAAGTTGGTGGAATTTGTGGTGTTCCTATCTCTGCGACTGGCTGATCTTCTATGCCCTCTACCGCTTCATGCTCCTGCTCCAACGCGACGTCAAGCACGAGAAACAAACGTCAGATGTTGTCGAATTAATGAAGCAACACGGTCTGTACCTGAGTTTCCTCGGTGAACGCAACCACGCGGAAGTGATGCTCTTAGAGGTGGAGCCCGGCTCGGAAGTTCCGGCGCACACCCACAGTGGTGACGAGTTTTCGCTGCTCTTGCAAGGGCAACTCGAAGTGACTGTGGGGGCGGAGCGACAGGCGCTCTCCTCTGGTCAGTGGCTGAACATCAGCCGTGAAGTCGTGCATAGCGCCGTCAACAGAGACGCTCAGGAAAATGCGCTCGTCCTGTCGATTCTCCTCTCCTCCGGTTTGCAACAAAAGCTGCGCGAACATACGGTAGATCAACTCCTCCTCTCCAGCGAACCGATACGGCTCTAAGGGCAGTAAAAAAGCAGAAGGCCTCGACCTTCTGCTTGGTATCGTAAATTCAGCCTACAGTGATCGTAAACGGATCTGGCTGATCATTGATTGCTACCTGATTTGCTTGCGAAAACGGTAGCGGGGGGTCCATTTCTGCCACGAAAATGGAACTGCTACCAGCCACCAACAGACTACATACCAAGGCGATCCCCATCCAAACTTTCAGTTTCATCGGAAATTCCTCCCTCAACTTTGGTTTTGGACTGCTTTGCTGCCATACTCTCCGGCCAAGTCGTTGCGGCCGATCTGCCGAAAGTACTCGGTTACTTTGTGTAACAGCATGATCACATGATGCTTGACTGCCACTCGCTCTAGCAAATAGGTTGCACGAGTTGCCACAACTTCGAGTTCGGAATATCTCCCGAGCTCGTAAAGAATCGTGGCCCAACAGTCCAACGACTTGACTTCCTGGTCGTGAAGTCTGTATGGGTGACAGAGTGGGAACGCCTGAGTCACATAGCGCAGAGCACTGTGCCACTCCTGCCGGCTGATAAAGTATTTGGTGATCGAGAGCAAGGTGTTGACCTGTCCGGCATGGTCTTTGGTGCGCTTTTTCATTTCCAGCGACATCCGCCAAGCGGCTACGGCCTCTTCCATCCGTCCCCAATCCCTCATCAGCTCAGCATAGTTATGCCAAGACCGGGCCAAGTGAAAGTAATCCTTGTGTTGCTCCATGCCCTTGCGTGACCTCGTGAGGTATTCGCAGGAGTCTTCGAACCGCTTCAACGACTTGAGATCGCTACCGATCATGAATTCGAGGATACACACGCGATGCGTGTCCCCCTTCTCCTGAAATCGGTGCAGAGCGCGTTCTGCGTACTGAATCGATTCATCGAATTGACCCAAGGTCGAGTGCACCATCGAGAGGTTTTGCCAAAGTGTCGGGAGATCCATCGAGTCCGCTGTATCCGGAACTCCTAGTTCTTCGACCCGTTGCAGGACTCGCAGTGCATCCTGGTGCATGCCTAGACGTATGTAGATTCGGCCTTTGGAACGCATCACACGCGAGATCGTGGTCAGATCAGGACTGGCATCATCGGCTTCCACCGCCCATTGGTACCAGTTCAGGGCAAGCCAGAAGTGTTTCGCCTTCTCCAACAGTTCACCAATTCGCAATGCCAGAGGGAAGTCAAAAGTTTTCCGCACCAGCATCTCCCAATCGGCGATACCTTCACCGATCGATTGAAGGGCTACATCCGGGTCGCTCTCCACCAATAGCTCTAGCCTGTGCAGTTCTTGGTGCAATTCTTCGATCGTCCGGATCTGTACGGTAGACTCCACTGTGTTCCCTCCTCCTCTGCTCTCAAAGTGGTTCGTGTCTATTACTATAGGATGCCTTCACTAGAACTTCAAGAGCAAAAAGGTAACTATTAACAAATACGACGAAGGTTCTCATCAACCCCTTACATTCGACATCTGTTTCGACAAAAAAGACACCGCCCCACAAGCGTGGACGGTGTCTTTGGCTTAGACGGAAACGGTGGAAAATGCGAGTTGGTACAGCGGTGCCAACGTCTGAAAAACCTCGGTGGCACGGGCCAGAAACGCCTCTGGAGACAGCTGGATCGCCTCGTCGCGCGGGATGGTCGTCCCGATCATCACTTCGCCGTTTTTCTGATTGGCGAGGCGGTGTGCGATGCGGTCGTAGTCGGCCTGTTCCATCTCGGACATGACCATCCCTTGTGGATTCATGTGGTCCGGGTACCAGAGATAATGGGATGGCAGTGTCTGTTTGATCTCGTCGAGGTGGACGAGCATCTGCTCGGCGAACACGCCCTTCATCGGAGATTCGTAGATGATCCCGAATTGGATAAACGCGTGGGTATTCCAAGCCCCGATCTGGAAGTGCGGGTACATCTTGTACCCTTTTTTGTTCTTGCTCCACGCCACCCAGGAATCGTGCGGCGGGTTGGTTTTGCGGCGGGCATGCTTGGCGACGTGCGCGAACATCTCCTCGCCCGTCAACTCGCTGAGCAGCGGGGTGCAGTCGACGCCTAGTTGCGTCAATTTTACGCGCAGATTGGCGATCAACGCATCCATGCGCGGTTGAAGTCCATCAATCGTGAACACGTCAAAATCTTGCGGTTCAAAACCTGTGAATTGCACAAAATCACTCCTTCAATGCCTGCTGGTACGGTCTTAGTAGCCTTTTTTCGTGTCGATCACGTTGATCATCTCCCCAACCCCGCTGGTGTAGACGCGCAGGTTGTGGCGGAAGATCTCTTGGGCACGCTCCATATATTTCGGAGAACGGCTGGACAGATGCGGGGTCAGGACGACATTTTCCAAGCTCCAGAACGGATGATCCTCCGGCAACGGCTCTTCGACAAAAACGTCGAGGCCCGCGCCGCGAATTTTCTGCGCTTGGAGGGCGGTCAACAGCGCGTGCTCGTCGACCACCAACCCGCGGGCGATGTTGATCAACACGGCAGATTCCTTCATCAGCCCGATTTCCCGCGCACCGATCAGGCCGCGCGTCTGGTCGGTCAGCGGGACGATAACCACGATGTAGTCGCTGCGTTGCAACACATGATCGAGGCCGGAGCTGTCGAACATCTCATCGATGCCTGCGACTTCACGCTGGGTCGCTGCCACGCCGAGCGTGTGCATGCCAAACGCCTGTGCCCGCTTGGCGATCTCGGAACCGATTGCACCTGCGCCGATGATGCCAAGCGTCTGGCCGGACAGTTCGTCGATGCGGATCGTGCGATCCCAGAGACGTTTTTGCTGATTGCGATAGAGTTCCACAAATCGGCGCGAGAACATCAGGATCAGCCCGATCGTGTACTCGGCCATCGGGACTTTGTGGATGCCCCGAGCGTTTGTGACGAGGATGTCGCGGGCGTCAAGCGCCGGGAACGGCATCAGTTCGAGTCCGGCGCTGATCACTTGAATCCATTTCAAGTTCGGGCAGGCGGCGACGAGCTCGGGGGTGAGGTCTTCTCCATATGTGATCATGATCTGGGCGTCCGCTAGGTCTTGTTTTGCATCGTCGATGCTTTTGAAGACGCGGATGTCCAGAGCTGGTGCGATCTCGCGGATCGTGGCGACGTGACGGTCGCTGACGGGGCACGTGGTGAGCAGAACCACAGGGGTCATCTCCTTTTGGGTATCTCTTTAGAGCAAGTATAACGGATTTCCTACTTGTCGACGACTGTCCATAGGTCGTGGTAAATCTGCAAGATCGCGGGATAGGGCATCCTGACCAACCCGCTGGACGAGGGGGCGACGAAATCGATCACGCCCTCGATCGTCGGGTGCGGTTGTGCCCCCCATCGAATGTTTTTGACTTGGGCGTACTGTTCATAGACACCCTTGCCGACGAAGCACGCGACCTGCGGGCGGTGCTCCCGCAACAACGCCTGCAACCGTAGCCGACCCTGTGCATACTCGTCCTTCGTGATCTCGTCCGCGCGCCGTGTCGGTCGGGACACGATGTTCGTGAAACCATATCCGACGTGGAGCAGGTCCCGATCCTCTGTCGGATGCATGCGGCGCACCGTCAAGCCGGATTCGTGCAACAGCTTCCAGAAGCGATTGTTTTTCCCTGCATAATTATGCCCGACCTCGCCTGATCGTAGCGAGGGATTGTATCCGATAAAAAGCACCTTCAACCCCGGTGCCAAGCTGTCTGGGATGTAGCCAAGTCCGTCTGGCATGGAATCGCCTGCTTTCTCTCTGTTCGGTTAAAATCCACCAGCCCTGCACAAACTATCCGCGCAGGAAGTTTGGGAAGGAGGCTCCATCTGATGAACCGTGCGGAAACCGTTTTTCAAAATCCCGCTTTTGATGAAAGCCAAGTCGGCAAAGTCAACAACTTCACCGGTGCCGACCTGACGACCAACACGTATTATTTTCGTCCTGGACAAACGATGAACTACCAAGGCACCCGCCCTGGCGATCAAGTGTACGTCTGTCTCTCTGGCTCAGGTCAATTCTACCTCAACAATGGCACAGAAGAAGTGATCGATGTCGCAAGCGGTTCGATCGTCTACGTACCGTCTGGCGTGCAAGCGCGAATGGTCAACAACGGCGAGTCCGAGTTGATCTGCACCGAAGTCTGTCACCCGTCCAAGCACCACTAAGACTCACGCACACAAAAAAGCCCGACTCCCTTCACGCGAAGGGGTCGGGCTTTTACAGGCTATCCGCTCGCACGTTACGCGAGGTATTTTTTCAGAAGGTTCGGAAGATCGATCTTGAACTTCGAGTTCGCGACAACTTCGTCACAGCCTGCCGCTTGTGCTGCCTCATGGGCCTCCACATCAACGTGAGGTCCGTAAGCGAGCACAGGGACGCCTGCTTCCTTCGCCTTAGCAACCATCTCCTGCCAACCGGGTTGCACCGCTGTCAGATCGAGAATAACCAAAGACGGATGAATGTCCAACTTCTCCACGACTTCCTCATTCGACGATACTAGAGTCACAAGTCCACCCATCGTGCTCGCCAACTCCGCGATACGTGTCGAGAACATCAGGTTAGGTACCAGCCCTAAAACGGTTTTCACAGCTGCCATTGTGCACTCTCCTTTCTTCCTCAGGTGATATGGTACACATTAAGACTAGACCAAATGGTCAGGAGATGCAAGTGAACTTTCTCTAACTTTTAGAGTGCGCACTCCTCAATTTCGAAACCGAGGTCTTGAATCATGCCCCAGTCGGAGGTCGGTTCTTGGCCTTGGGTGGTCAGGTAGTCCCCGACAAAAATCGAGTTCGCCGCGTACAGACCCATCGCTTGTAGCGAGCGCAGGTTGATTTCGCGACCGCCGGAGAGACGGATCTCCTTGGTCGGGTTGACGAAGCGGAACATCGCGACCGCTTTCAGGCATTGGCGCGGGTTGAGGTTTTTGTAGGTCTCCAGCGGTGTGCCATCGATCGAGTTCAAGAAATTGACCGGGATCGAGTCGACGTCGAGCGACTTGATCGAGAAGGCCACGTTGACCAACTCTTCGGGCGATTCGCCGAGGCCCATGATCACGCCAGAGCACGGCGACATGCCGGATTCTTTGACTTTGGTCACGGTGTCCACGCGGTCATCGTAGGTATGGGTGGAGCAGATGTTGTCGTAGTTTTCCTTGGAGGTGTTCAGGTTGTGGTTGTAGCGGTTCACACCTGCTTCGGACAGTTTGCTGGCATGCGTTTCGCTGAGGAAGCCGAGGCATGCGCAGATTTTCAGGGAGGTGGTCTCGCGGATTTCCTTGATCGCGTCGATCACACCGTCGAGTTCTTTGTCAGACGGACGGCGACCGGATGCGACGATGCAGTAGGTGCCCGCTTTGCGAGCGATTGCTTCTTGGGCACCCGCGAGGATCGATTCCTTGTTGAGCATCGCGTATTTTTCCACCGGGGTGTCCGCGACGATCGATTGCGAGCAGTAGCCGCAGTCTTCCGGGCAGAGGCCGGACTTGGCGTTGATGATCATGTTGAGTTTGACTTTGTTTCCGTAGTAGTGCTTGCGGATCGCGTAGGCCGAGTGCAGGATGTCGAGCAGATCTTCATCCGGTGCTTCCAGCAGGGCGAGTGCTTCCTCCTTGGTCAGTGCGTGGCCTTGCAGGACTTGTTCCGCGAGTTCGCGGTAGTTGAGCTTGGTGGTCGTCGTCATTGGGTGATACTCCTCCTCGAGATACGAATTGAATTTATATAGGAAAATGGTAGAACGCGTAGGTTAGTCGCCGCCGAATAGGTAGCGGGCGATTCGATCGATGTCGACCGTGTGTTCGACAGTTTCGCGAATCTGTTCAAGCGTGGGGTCGGAACCAAGCCACGGAACGTGGCCGAGCACCGGAACTCCGGTGTATTCTTCGATGTACGCTGCATTGAAAGGTTCGCTGATCTCGGCATCAGGTCTCCCCCCGCCACTGAGGATCACGCCGCGAACGTTCAGTCCATTTTGCTCGGCGTAGTTGACGGTGAGCACCGTGTGATTGACCGTACCAAGCCCGGCGCGGGCGATCAGCAGCAAGGGATGGCCCAGATCGCGGGCGAGATCCACGACGCGGGTGTCTGCTGTGAACGGCACTGCGAGTCCTCCAGCGCCCTCGATCAACAGGTAGTCGTGCAACTGCCGGACCTCCTCATACTTGGCGAGCAGGTCGCGGCGGTGGAGAGCGACTCCCGCACGCTCGGCGGCGAGTCGGGGGGCGAGCGGTTCGGCGAATGACCAGCCGCAGATCTGCTCCGCAGTGTCGGGGAGATCGGCGAGGTTTTTTAACCGCATCGCGTCGCCCGCTGGGTCGTGTGCGAGTTCGCCCGATTGCAGCGGCTTCCAGCATCCGACGTCAAGACCGCGCTCGCGCAGGGCGTAAGTGATGCCGCCGGAGACGAGAGTTTTGCCAACGCCCGTGTCGGTGGCTGTAATGAAAAGCGACATGTTGTTATGCGCCTCCTTCTGCTAGGTTGGTTCGGGCCTGTTGGAAGGCTTTCACGATGGAGTCCATGTCGGCGTCTGTATGCGACGCAGTCAGAGTGAGGCGAATTCGGGATGTGCCTGCTGGCACGGTCGGTGGACGGATGGCCGGGGCGAACACCCCTACCGCTTCCAACTCACGAGCGAACTGGACCGCATGATCAGCCTCACCAAGCACGATGCCAAGGATCGGGGTGTCGCTTGGGAGCACCTCGAAGTCGGCCGCGAGCAACTGGTGGCGCAAGCGTTTGGCGCGCACGAGCAAGTGCGAACGGCGCACAGGCTCGTTTTTGACAATCTGGAGGGCGGCCAATACGGCACCGATTCCTGCAGGGCTCATGGCGGTGGAGTAGATGAACGGGCGGGCGCGGTTGATCAGATACTCGACCATGTCGCGGCTGCCCGCGATGTACCCACCCTCGGCACCCAGTGCTTTGGACAGCGTGCCCATCTGCACAGCAACTCGGGTTTGGCAGTTGAAGTGGTCGGCTGTACCAGCCCCTTTGCTGCCTAGCACCCCGGTGGCGTGAGCATCATCCACCATCACGTCAGCCCCGTAGCGCTCTGCCAGATCGCAGATTCCCGGCAGTGGGGCGATGTCTCCATCCATTGAGAAGACGCCATCCGTGACGATCAAGATACGGTCGTACAGGCCGCCCTTGCGAGATCGAATGCGAGAGTCGCTGATGCATTCAGCAGACTCAGCAGACTCAGCAGACTCAGAGGTTTTCAGACCGCGCGCGACTGCGAGCTTTTTTTCCAAATCTGTGAGGTTGCAGTGCTCGTAGATTTGCACGTCAGCGCGCGAGAGTCTGGCTCCGTCGATCAGCGAAGCGTGGTTGAGGCTGTCGCTGAGAATCAAGTCTCCAGAACCGACCAGCGTGGTCAGCGCCGCGAGGTTCGCCATGTACCCCGTGTTGAACAGCAACGCCGCCTCCGTCCCTTTGAACTCCGCCAACTCCCGCTCCAGATGCTCATGCAACGCCGTGTTCCCTGTCGTCAACCTCGATCCACCCGACCCCGTGCCGAACTGCCGGATCGCTTCGATCGCCGTCTCTTGCAAAAGCGGCTCATCCGCGAGCCCAAGGTAGTTGTTCGACGCACACATCAACATCTCGCGCCCCTCCACCACCACAACCCGCGAGGACGCGCTCTCCATCCGTCGCAAGCGGCGGTACAATCCAGCGTCGCGGATGGCGTCCAGCTCGGACTTAAAGTCCATAGGGCAACGTCTCCGATCTGACTTGCACGCCACGTTCCGTGATGTCCGCCACCGCTTGGTACAGGATGTCGATCATTGCATCCAACTCTCCCTCCGTCGAGGACAGCGGCGGCATGAACACCACGACGTTGCCTAGCGGTCGGATGATCATCCCTAGCTCACAGGCGCGGCGGGAGACGATCAGGCCGATTTTCTCCTGCCATTCATACTCTTCCTTCGTCGACTTGTCCCGAACCAGTTCGATCCCGATCATGAACCCGCGCTGCCGGATGTCCCCGACATGCGCCAACTCTTGAAACTGCTGCAGGCGCTCTGCGAGGTAAGCAGACTTTCTCGCCACCTCGTTCACCAGATCGCGCTCGGCGAACAATTTCAAGTTCTCCAAAGCCACCGCACAACCCAATTGGTTCCCGGCAAAGGAATGGCCGTGGAAAAACGTCTTTTTGCTCTCATATGTACCCAAAAATGCGTCATACACCTCATCGGTCGTCACGGTCGCCGCCACCGGCAGATAGCCGCCAGTCAAGCCCTTGCCCATGCACATGATGTCTGGCGTGACCCCGTCATACTCACAAGCGAACATCTTGCCCGTCCGTCCAAACCCTGTCGCGACCTCGTCGCAGATCATCAACACGTCGTGCTTCGTACACAACTCGCGCAATCTGGCGAGGAATCCTGCGGGCATCGTGATGATTCCCGACGCCCCTTGGACGATCGGTTCGATCAGGAATCCGGCGATTTCAGAACCCTTTTCTTCTAATAAATGTTCCACTTGTTGCAAGCAGGCGAAGGCGCAGGATGACAGCTCCTGACCGACCGGGCAACGGTAGCAATACGGATATTCCACGCGATACGACTGGAACAGCAATTTCGAGTATGCCTTGTGGTACAGATCGATCGCCCCGACCGATACCGCGCCGATCGTGTCTCCGTGGTAGGCATTGTTCATCGTGACGAACGATTGCTTTTCTGGCTTGCCACGGTGCTGCCAATATTGGAACGCCATCTTGATCGCGATCTCGACCGATGTCGCCCCCGAGTCGGAGTAGAACACTTTTTGCAGCCCATCTGGAGTCAGCCGGGCAATCTGCTCCGCCAACTCAATCGCGGGGACGTTTGCCATGCCCAGAATCGTCGAGTGCGCGATCTTCCCCAGTTGCTCGGTGATCGCTTGGTTCAGTTCAGGCACGTTGTGCCCGTGGACGTTTAGCCAGATCGACGACACACCGTCGTAAAACTCCCGCCCGGTCACATCGCGCAGCTTCACGCCTTCCCCAGACTCGATGATGATCGGTTGGTCCTCGTGATAGCCTTGCATCTGTGTGAACGAGTTCCACAGATAGGACTTGCTTTTCTCAGCCAATGCTTGATACTCGTCTGACATGTTTTACTCTCCTCTCACTAGCGCCGGGCTCTGGATCGCATCGATCAGCACCGGCGTCTGCAACGCTTTTTCATAGTCCAGCACGTCTACTCCGCGCACGAAAAACACCCGTCCGCCCAGTGGACTGCCCCATTCCTTCAAGTGCGGGATGCGCACATACCCGAGCGCTGATGACGCGACATATCCGGAAACGTACCCAGGATCGTCCGACCAGCAGAGCTCCGCGACTGTGCCCGTCGTCGCGACGACTTTTGAAGCGATCGCCAACGCCTCGGCTATCCGCTCATTGGCGATCCCCTCCGCACGGACTGCGTCCTGCCAACTTGCCAACGCCTCTGGCTGCCAGTCGATCTTGGAGACGCGCACACCGCGAGCCGGATCGCTTTCCAACCGCGCTCCTGTGTCGGCGTCCATCACGAGGGCCCCGCGCATCACCGTGCCCGCTGGTCCCGGCCCTGTGGCGATCCACTGCACCGCCTGTGCTGCGACCTCGCGGGAGATGCCGGCCTTCACAAGTTCCTCGATCGCCATCGCTCGCCCCTGCTCCACCGTCTGCACCGGGCGCTTCGAGATCGGCAACGCCTGTACGCCACGCACATCGGAGCCCAACACGCGCTCCACCGTGACTTGGATCAGATCCGGTCGTCCCAACTCATGCGTCAACGCCCTGCGCACCAACGCCTGAACTCGCGCCTCGATCTCCTCCGCCGACACCAACCGCTCTCCTCCCGAGATGTGCGCCCCATCCTCCGCTGCACGCATCCGGACACTGTAGTACTCCTGCTGCACCGACCAAACCCCCGTTCGTTTGTCAACCTAGCTAGATTTCAAGTTAACAATCCAATATCCAGAGTGTACCACGCATTCACACACAAAAAAAGCAGTAAAAAACATAAAAAAAGAGTGTATCGCTAAGATACACCCTGACCTTCGTGTTTTTCTGGTCGATCTTCATCTTGTTGATTGTCCTTGCGCTTCTCTGCATTGTCCTGTTCCTCATCGTTCAACCCGGTCTCCGCTGAGCCCCATCTGCGGAACATGCGCGGGAACAGGTGATGCGCATCGAGGATGACGAAGACCAGCAGCGAGGACAAGATTCCACTCAGGTACATGCCCGCCCCGATCATCAACCCGATCGCAGCTGCGACCCACAGACCCGCCGCCGTGGTCAAACCCCGTACAAATCCACTTTTGTCCTTGATGATCGTGCCCGCTCCAAGGAACCCAACGCCAGCGACGACTTGAGCCGCCACCCGTCCAGGGTCCATCGTCGGACCGGTCGCAGGGAACCCGAACTCAGAGGCCAGTGCATACATGCACGATCCGAGACAGACCAGCGAGTACGTGCGGAACCCGGCACCCGTGGCACTCCCCACATTCGACGCCTTCAGGTTGCGCTCACGCTCCATGCCCATGATCGCCCCTGCGATGAATGCGATGATCAAGCGCACCGCCACGATATCAATGACCGAGAGTTCCTTCAAGAGATCTTGCCAGATCGCTGTCATCTCGATCCCTCCTTCTCTCCGACAATTTACGAAATCTTTACAAAACGACAATCGAATTGTCCCTTATTATACATCCCGAAACCCGGACTTACAATCGGATACCTCTAGGCTATTCTGTTCTGTCCACACCAAGCACACAAAAAAGCGCCCCGACCATACCCCCTGGTCGAGACGCATCACGTGTTAGTTGGACAGTCGAGAGTTTTTCGCCCATTCCTGTTCCACCAGTTCCATAAAACCATACGGCAGCTCCTCTCGATAGGAACGGACCAGGACGATCAACCGCAAGATCAGTTCTTGCTCAAGATCATGTGCATCCTTGAGATCCGCTTGACGCGTGTACTTTTTGATCAGTGGGCGAAAGCGTTCGATGACCGTCTGCAACGCCTCAGAGTCGCCTGATTTGGCGCGCAAGATCAACGAGCGCAACGTCTCCTCTCTCATCGACCCACCGACCTCTCCGTCGGCGATCGCGACATTTTTTTGCGCAACAAACCAAGCGATGACTGCTTGAGTTTGTTGATCGCTTGCTGACTGACCCCTAATTCCGCAGAGATCTCCGCCTCGGTGCGCTGCTTGACATACAAGAGATACAACACCGTCTGTTGCTTGTGTGTCAACCCTTGAATCGCCTCATGCAAAGCCGGGTTGCCGGTCAGGTTCAGCAACTCCTCCGACTCCTCGACCACCTGCATCTCCACCGACATATGCGGGTCCTCCAAGAGCTCGATGCGCTCATGGCCCCCCGCTTCCTCCGACGAGAGCGGCATGTTTAGGAGCAAGGGTTCCTGCTTGGCTTTCGCGCGCGACTTGTTGAGCAGATGCAGCGCCTCATAATGAATGTGTTTGCGGACGAATCCGAGGAAGCGCATTTCAAAGTAATGTTCGGCGAAACGCCTCTCCAACTCCAACCGGTCCGCTTCGTTGCGTGTCAGGATGACATTGGTGAACAGCCGACGATTGTCAGCCACCTGCAAGAAGCGGTGCAACAACGGATTGCTGAAAAAAGGCACGACGGGCGACTGTGTTCTCGACATGGTGCTCCCTCCCTTTTTTCATTGTGAATTCGAAATTACTAGTAAATGCGTTTCGTTTATCCTTTTCACAACCTGTCCGGAGAAATAGTTTCCGAACTTTTCCGACATTAAACGATATATTCGGCAGAGTAAATAAATATTATCGATGTCGGTTTTTACTTATATATACGCCCGCCCTACTGGACATTCCTGCTCGTCCACGCGTTTCCGTCAGAATTCAGAAAAAAAGCTGCGCCGACCGGTCACGGTCAGAGCAGCTTTTCCAAGACAAATGCGATGCCGTCGTTGTCGTTGGTGTCGGTGATTTGGTTGGCGATGGCTTTCAGCATCGGGTTGGCGTTGCCCATCGCGACGCCATGCCCAGCATATTCGATCATCTCCAAATCGTTGTCCTCATCGCCAAATGCGATGACATGTTCCTGTGCAATCCCGAAGTGATTGGCGATCACCTGCAAGCCTGTCGCTTTGTTCACGCCCGCTTTGACGATCTCGATGACGTGCCACGGAGCGCCCCAGAGACGGTGCTCGATGACACCGGCGTGAAATTCGCTGAGGTGTTCGCGCAACTCGCGCATGTTCTCACGCTGCGGGTAGATCAGCACAGATGTCGGATGATCGTTCAACAGGCTCGGGATGTGACCGACGCCCAGCGGCGTATGCCCTTCCCCCATAAATCGCACCAAGTTGTCATCGTGCTGTTTCAAATAGTAGTCGTCCTTGACTTCCACGATCACGTTCTCTGCGCGGAATTGCTCACAGACTTCCAGGATCTTCAGGGCCGTCTCGCGCTCCATCGGGAAATGATGGTGCCCCCACTCAGCGTCATCCGCATGGTGGACCAACGCGCCGTTAAAGTTGACCATCGGGGTGGTAAGACCCAGCTCGCGGTAGTATTGCACGCTCGACCGAAACGGCCGGCCCGTGGCGATGACGACATGATGACCGTCCTCGATCGCGCGTTGCACGGCACGCTGGGTGCGCGGCGAGATTTTTTTCTCCCGAGTGAGTAGCGTTCCATCGAGATCCAGCGCAATCAGTTTTTTGCTCATCACGGTGCTCCTTCCCGTATTCGCTTGCGAAGTAAATTATCGGAATAATACCTTACTTGTCAGATTTTTGTCAAGGCGAAAATTCAACCAAAACTTTTTCTTATTTTTGTATAAGAAAAGTGACAGAATGGGCGGACTCTCTCATATGAATGGAGTAGACACCTAAATTTCACGAATGAAAGTGTATCAATCTCCCAACTGCGGGACATACAGGTAGTATACGATTTTGGAGGCGATATGATGGAAACAGTTGAACGTTGGACCACCCGCTCAGACGCTTGGACGGCGGATGATGACCGGAAGTTGGCAGAGATCGTTCTGCGTCATATACGAGAAGGCAGTACGCAATTGAACGCTTTCGTGGAATCTGCCAACCTGCTGGGCCGTACACCTGCTGCTTGTGGTTATAGATGGAACGGTGTCGTTCGCAAGCATTACGAAGACGGCATCAAGGAAGCGAAAAGCGCCAAAAAGGAACGCCTCTCCATCCGTCAACAAGCCAAACAGCGTCGGGTGTATGGCCCAGACTTGGATGACACCTCGATTGACGGCATCATCCGCGCCTTGAAAAACCACGAACGGGAGTACTTCAACTTACAAGAAAAGTCTCGTCTGTTGGAACAGAAAGTCATCGAGCTTGAAATCCAATTGCACCAACTCGCCTACGAGAACAACAACCTGCGCACACAGAACGGGCAAAGCCCGCTGACGGAAGACTCCAAAACCCTGCTTGAGATCATGGATCGGGCGCGTCGAATTCTGGAACTGGAGCAACAAGGCAACGGACAACCGCGCTTCCACCTCGCAGAGGATGGCGACCTTGAGGCGCTGGAATCAGGACAAGAGCTTGAGTAAGCGCTAAAAAAGAGAGTCCACAACTTCGGTTGACGGACTCTCTTTTTGCGTGGTGCGATCTCAGTGTGCCGATTTGATCTGGTCGTCGTAGAGTCGGACAAAGGAATAGCCGACTTCGGCGCGCGTCGCGGGCGTGTCCGCACGGAAGTTCGGGTAGAGCAGGCCGTGTTCCTTGGCGACGGACACGTAGCCGTCGTACCACTCGGTCTTCGGACGGCTCAACGCGTCCCGCTCGTACTGGCTGCCGAGCATCCGCACGAGAATCGCCAACACTTCTGCCCCGGTGATCTCCCCGAGGGGATTGTAGGTCGTCGTGGACGTGCCGTAGACGAGCTTGTGCTTCAAGGCCACCGCGATGTACGGATTCGCCCAGCCACCATCGACATCGGTGAAGGCTTGGGTGTGCGGGCCGACTTCGCCCTTGAGTGGTTCCAGCGATCCGTCGACGAGGACTTTGGCGAACTGTTCACGCGTGATCGGCTCGTTGGTTCCATAGGTCCCATCCGTGTGCCCGGCGATGACGCCGAGGTTGGCCAATTTGATGTTGTCCGCGTAGTAGGGATGGTTGAACGGCAGATCGGGGAACGCGGGCTTCCACGCAGCTTGCTGGGTGACGTTCTCCGCATGCAGTTTCTGGAACACCGACTTGCCATGTAGAACGTCCGAGTACGCCATCACGATGTTCTGCGTGGACATCGGGTTGGCCGCGCCGCCGACGTTGTACGCGAAGCCACCGCTTGCTGTGCGATAGGTGTTCAAAAAAGCAAAGGGGTCGTTCCCGCCCTTTTGCCACGTCTTCGCGTCGAGGCCGTAGGAGACGAGCGCTTGCAGGACGGTCGAGGCCGAGTCCGAGTTCTCCGCACCTTCTGAGGAGAAGCCGCCGCGTTCGTTTTGCATGCTCTTCAGGAAATTCAGCGCGCGCTGGACGGACGGGTGCGATTGATCCAGTCCGAGCGCATTCATCGCGATCAGGGCAAATGCCGTGACGTCCGGGTTGGACTTGCTCTCCCCGCTCCGCCAGTCAAAACCACCGTCGGCGTGTTGCTTGGCGAGCAGGAAGTCGCGGGCTTTGTCGGCGTTGGGAATTTGCACGCCTGCAGAATAGAGCGCGATGATGCCATAGATGTGCGGGTTGAGCAACTCCTCCCCCTCTCCATAGATCGAGTCGGCAAACTTTCCGTTCGGGAGTTGGGCGGAGAGGATCGCCTGGAGGAAGTCCTTTTTGCCAAAAGCACGCGGGTTTTGACCCGCGCTGAGCAGACCGAGCAGCGTGCTCTCGAAATCGGTGGTCGCGTCGGTGAGCCCGATGTTGTGGCGAACTTCCGCCTCGCGGTAGGTGATGCCGTTGCTGCCATCCGCGTTGCTCCACTTCGGAGATGCGACCGATTCTCCTGCCGCGTAGAGGGCGACGGCAGGCCAGCCGACGGTGTATTTGAAGGCGTTTTTCTGCAGGTCGCTGTGCAGGACGTTCAGCGCGGCATTGCGTTGATCGAGCAGAGACGGCGCATCGGTGGCGAACACCGGTTGGCTGAGCAGGGACATCGCGAGCACCGCGACGACTGCGGACTTAGTTGTGTTTTTCATGGGGCAGCACCTCCAGGGTTGTGATCGTGAGCTTTTTGCGGAACCGCCAGAGGATCGGCAGGAAGCGGCGGGTCAGCAGCAGGGCGAACAGCACATTTGCCACCGCATGTGAGATGTCGAACAGCAAGGACGAGGTGTTGGTCAACAGCCACGTCTCGAAGTTCAGCGGGTAGACGGTGCTCAGCCACGTCCAGAGGTTCATGATCCAGCCAAACAGGAAGCCCCAGAGCAGACCGAACAGGGCGAGCTCGTAAGCCGTCACTTTTTCCCCGCGCAGTCTGCCGAACACGCCCGCACTGGCCCCGGCGAGACCCCATGCGACCATCTGCCACGGGGTCCACGCGCCCTGCCCGAAGTAGACGTTCGACGCGATCGCGGCGGTGGTGCCGACCATGAATCCAGCACGCGGGCCAAACACATAGCCTGCGAGGATGACGAGATACGTGGTCGGCTTGAAGTTCGGAAACGGGGCAAAAATTATCCGCCCGACGACGGCGAATGCGGCAAGCGATGCGATGACCGCCATCTCCTTCGAGGAGACGTGGGCGCGTTCGTAACGCAGGTAGAACAGACCGAGTCCGAGCAGGAGGAGCAGCAGGGAGGTGAGCGCCCAGTTCAGGTCCTCATCAGGCCAGAACGTGTAGGCGAGATAGATCCCGCCCAGAGCAAGCGCGATGAACAGCACGGACCCTAGCCGTTTTTTCATCGGTGCTCGCCTCCTTGGGCATCCATTCGTCGAAGTGCCTCCGCACCATCAGCGAGCGTGACCACGCGGTCGAGGACCCCGTGGAAGACCCGGCTGGTTTGCGGGGAGTAGAACAGTCCACGGGTCAGCATGTCCTGCGGGCTGCCCTCTGCGACAACCTGTCCGTCGTCCAAGAGCAGAATCCGCTCAGCATACTCCGCCGCGAATTCGATGTCATGCGTGATCAACACCACCGAACCTCCAGCCCGCACATAGGCGGTCAACCACTCTCCGAGCGATTCCTTCTGCCCCGCATCCAACCCCCGCGTGGGTTCATCGAGGAGCAGAGCTTGCGGTTGCTGCACCAATACGGTCGCCAGCGCCGCCCGTTGTCGCTCCCCCCCGCTCAGGTCGCGCGGGTTGCGGTCGAGCAAGGACAGGAGCCCGAGGCTGTCCAACACATTGGCCAGCACGCGCTCCGCCTCCGCATCTCCTACCGACAAACCCACCAACGTTCTGGAAAACTCACACTCCGCACGCAAGGTGTCATGGAACAGGTAATCGCCCGGATTCTGCGACAGATAGCCCAATTTCCCTGCTAAGTCTGCCGGTTCCAACGACTTGGTGTCCCGCCCTGCAAAAAGCACTTTGCCCTCCTGCGGTTTGGCAAGTGCTGCAAACTGACGGAACAGCGTGCTCTTCCCTGCGCCGTTGGCTCCCAATAGAGAGGTGAACTGCCCGCGTCCGATCTGCACGCGCAAGCCTTTCAACACCTCAACGCCATGCGGGTAGCCGAACCGCACATCCCGCGCTTCCAGCAACACATCCTGTGGATCGAGCGGACCTGCGCCGAACATTTTTTTCATCACCTGCGCGAGCTTCGAGGACATCGCGCGGCGCGGTGCTTCCTCCTGACGCGGTGCCAAGTCCGCAACCGCACAGCCGGATGCTTCGATCTGTTCGCGCACCAGTTGCCGTGCTGCCTTGACGGTCAGCGGGCGCTCTGAACGACCTGCTTGCACGAACAGTTTGGTGACTGGGACCAACAACTCCGGGCGTTGCTCGGCGGCAAAGTGCGCAAACCCTTGCGGCGACCCGTCATACTCGATACGCCCACCATCCAGCGCCACGATGCGGTCGGCGAGATGGACGACGCGGTCGAGACGCTGTTCGACCAACACGACAGTCAAGCCTAACTCCTCGTTCAGCCGTTTGATCAGGTCGAGGATCTCCTGCGCCGCGCCGGGGTCGAGCTGTGACGTCGGTTCGTCTAACAACAGCACATCAGGTTGCAACGCCATCACAGCGGCGATCGCGACTTTTTGCTTCTCCCCGCCGGAGAGGTCGGCGGTGCGCTTGTGTCGCAGCGGGGCGAGGTCAAAAAAGTTCAAGACCTCCGCCACCCGTCGCCGCATCTCCGAAGTGGAAACGTGCGCATTCTCCAAGCCAAACGCCAATTCGCGCTCCACTTCGGTCATCACCAACTGCCGCTCTGGGTCCTGAAACACCATCCCGACATGCGAGGCGATTCGGCGGTTGTCGTACTCCGCGAGCGACCGTCCCCGGTACTGCACAACGCCGCCCACCCGTCCGCCGTAAAACTCCGGCACCAAACCGTTCAGAGCGCGGAGCAACGTCGACTTGCCACAGCCAGACTTGCCTGCGAGCACCACAAACTCGCCCTGACGCACCGACCAATTGATCTGGTCGAGCGCCGGGCGTTCAGCATCCGGGTAGTAGTAGGTGAAGTTCGTGAGGAGCAGTTCTGGAAGTGCCATCTTAGTGTCGTCTCCTTTTTTTCAACAGAACGGGCGGCAAGGCGAGCGCAATAGACAGCACCAGTGCATGCAGGATCGTCGGCCACGGGCCTTCCTCGCTCATCTTGGTGTGGATGCGCGGATAGTAGTCGATGTAAGTCCACGCCGTCGTCCATGACCAGACGACGAGCGCGATGGCTGCGAGAAACGCGCTCCACGTGTAGACATCGCGCCGCCCCCACCGTTCCCGGGAGTAGGACGAGCGTTTGCCTTGACCGAATCCGCGTGCTTCCATCGCTTCTGCGACTTGCCACGATCCTTCCAGCGCGGAGATCAACAAGACCCCGAGCATCGGACGGCGGGCGGCGAGGCGGCGCAACACATGTCCATCGTTGAAGCGGACACCGCGCGTCTGGAGGACATCTCCGATCTGCTCTGCCTGTTCGGAGAGGTACGGAATCAGGCGGGTCGTCATCATCGCCGTAACGGCCGATTTCTTGGCGACCTTGGCAGACAATTCGAGGGCACGGTCAGCAGACAACCAGTGCAGTGTGAGGGCAAAGATCCCGAAAAACACCAACATCCTCAGACCCATCACCAACCCGTAGGCCAGTGCTTCCCCCGTGATGCGAAGCTGTCCGATCACCGCGACAGAGGGTCCTTTGTAGAGCAGGGTCGCGCCGTTTTTGTTCAGCAGGACGTTGATCACGAGGATCAGGAGCAAGATCGGGATGGCAAACTTCAACGTCCTCGCATAGGTGCGCAAGCCTCCATGCAGAGCGAGTGCAAACAACAGCACGACCCATTCTGCGCCCAGATACAGCGGGTGAAACGTCAAGACGGAAACCATCAGCAACAGAAACGGATAAAAAAGCAACGTCAGCGCATGCCCGTACAGCTCTCGCATCCTGGGATCTTTTGACCCTCCGCTCATTGTGCGACCGGCACGGCGAGCGCGTCTGTGCCGTTGATGACGACGCCGATCTTGCCGTGCAGTTTGTCAGGGCTGGTGATCATGATGTCGATTGCTTGGTCCAATCCAGCTTCTGTCGCGCCGATGACGAGCCACGTCGGTGTCGTACCACCACCTCCGTTGCTGCCGCTGGCGAGGATCGCGGATTGACCGTTGCGGTCGGTCGACTTGCCCTGATAAGTGAGCGCTTGCACATGATCCCCACCAAACTTCGCGTACAGCCCCGTGCGCGTCGGTGCGCCGAACAAGGTCTGCACCGCCGCTTGTTCGCCAAGTTCGCCCCACGTGCCGAGCACGATCGCGTTGGTTGACGGATGCGCCACTTTGTCATCCGCATACGCTGTGGTGCTGACGTTGCCCGCACCCAATCCACGCAAGGCGGTTGCCAGACGAGCAGCGTCGGAGGCGTGATCCCCACTATAAAAAATCGTCGTGCCCGGCTGTGCCCCGTCGTATCCCGTCGTGAACGGATGCGGGTACGAGGCGACCACGTGCGGTGTGCTGGAACCATCCCCCGACCAATCGTGGTAATCCCACCAGACCGCATCGCCCGACTTCGGCTTGATCGCGTCAGCTCCCACCTTGCCGATGCTGCCATTGACATAGTAGAACCAGTCGCGTTTTTTGCGGGTGAAAAACGACTTATCCGTATACCCCGACTTCGTCCCGTTGATCGAGTTCACATAGCCTCCGCCGTATGCGGTCTCGATCTCCAAATGATCGCGCATCGTGTCGAGCAAGCTCTGCTCTGCGGAGTAGGAAACTCCTTGCTTGAAGATCCCGTTCGACCCGAAGTACTCCGTGACAGAGAGTTCAAATTGGCCAGCGGGAGTTGCACTCCCCGCCTGTGTGCTAGGCCCAGACGTGTCGCCCTGGTTCGCGCTCCCTGGGGTGGTTGAATTCCCCGCGCTGGCCGGAGTTGACCCAGACGAGGGCGCGTTGCCACCCCCACCTGTGCTACTGCTTGAACCTCCCGATGCAGCTGTGGCCGCAGAGCTTTTGTTGGATGTTGACGGATCGGAGGCGTTGCCGGTCGATGCGTTTTTGTCAGCGGGCTTGCTCTGCGGTTCTTGGGATTTTGGTTCCGCTTCCTGTTTGTTGTCATCGACGACCGCGGCCTGCACCTCTTGCTGCGGCAGCGTTTCCGGCTTGTTGAGTTCAGATGACGATTTGCCGCATGCGGTACCGACCAGTGCAAGCGCAACAAAAAGCCCAAGACCTGTTGCTTTCTTCATGATTGCCTACTCCCTCCTCACCTGTAAGAAAAAGGAGTGAGGCTCGCACCGAGCCTCCACTCCACACGTACCTATGCTACTTCTGGTTCGCTTTATACACAGTCGCCAACACTTTTGCAACTTCGGCGCGAATCGCCGGAGCTTGTGGGCGGAACGTGCCTTCTGCATCGCCGTGCAGGTAGCCTTGATCGACCAGCGTTTGCACGTAGCCTGCCGCGTAGCCGGAGACTTCCGCTTGGTCGGTGAAGGACAAGTGCGGCGCGGTGGCCGGTTGGAGCTTGCCATAACGACCCAGCACGACCGCGAGCTCTTCACGGGTGACCGGGGCATCGGGGCGGAATGTGCCTTCCGCATCGCCGCTCATCAACCCGAGGCGCGATGTAGTCTGGATGAACTTGTTGTACGGGCTGTGCGACACGACATCCGGGAACGTCTGAGCCCCGCCCAAGTTCAGGTCGCCGAGCAGAGCTACGAACTTCGCGAGTTCAGCGCGAGTGACCGGACGACCCGGTTCGAAGTGGTTGGTGCCATCGCCCACAGCCAACGCATTTTTGCCAAACCAATTGATTTCCGATTCGGCCCAGTGGAAAGTTTCTGCGTCTGAGAAGCCGTAGCCAGCGTTGCCGACCAGCACGTTCAGGTCGCCAGAACGGATGATCAGCGGCAGACGGGTTTCCGGGTCGATTTTGTCGAGGTTCAGCGTGACCAGACCGATGTCGTCGAGCTTGACATGTGCCACGCCGTCTTTGTCGGTGACAAACTCCGCTTCGTCAGCATTGACCGTCATCAGCGAGGCGCCTTCGATCGGCACCACGGTGGTCGTCGCATTCCACTTCTCATCATAAGTGGTTTTCTCCGCCGTGACTTTCACCGTGAATTCCTCGCCCACTTGCGGGTGGGTGGTGGAGAACTCCACTTTTGGGTACAGCGTTTGCGTAAAATCAGTGAAGCCCCAGACCACTTCATCACCGTCGTGCAGTTCGGTCGCGTCTGCGGAGACGTCGAGCGACTTGCCGTTCAGCCAAGCGAGCCACGCGGTGTTTTTGTTGATCGTCTTCTCAGCAGCCCCGTTGATCTTGGTTACATACACGCCATACTGGGTGCTGTTCGCGCTGTAGTCAAAGCCTTCCTGTGCCGCGATGTCGACGAGTGCGCCCATCACGGTCGGTTTGTCCATCGCGATGGATTCACCCGAGGCGTTTTTGTAGGATTCGTTCCCGACTTCGAGAAACTCTTGCTTTTGGAACCCGTTCGGGCCGACGACGCGGACCTTGACATGGGCTTTGGTGTTGGCAGCGGCATGCACGCTGAGCGTCGGGGCCATCAGGCCTGCGATCAGCAGCGTGGAAGCGGCGATTTTTGCAAACTTGCGATTCATCTGTAGTCGTGCTCCTTCCATCTCTCACACAAATAAAAAACTCCCAAACCGGTCGGTCGGGAGAACAGTTCAGTCCTGCGCAGATAAACCATGGCAGAGTACCCCTGAACCTTCCCACCGAAGGCTGTACGAGAAACGCCTTCAAAGCAGGTTTCCTGGCTCACGGGTCCACCGACGATCGCCCCTTCTCATGCCGCGTCGGCACAATGGGATTGTTGCGAGGTCGTCACCGTATACAGTAGCGGGGGCTGCAGCGGATTCACACCGCTTTCCCTGTGGCATGACAGACATGCCAACTTTAAGGCGCATTGCTAGCAAATTACAAAACTAGTGTACCATTGTGCAGAAAAAAAAACCAGCGGCCGCTTGGGCCCGCTGGTTTTTTGGCGAGGACTTATTGCTCTTCGTAACGATCGAAGCGCATGTTCGGCACAGCGCCGAGCGGCAGGAACGCGGATCGACCATTGATCAACGAGTGGTCGATCAACGAGTTGTACTCATACACGAGGTTGAGGGCTTTTTTGAAGTCCGGCTCGTCGGTAAAGTTGCCTTCTAGCAGAACTTCGAACAGGCCCGTGACAAACTTGCGGTCAGCCTTGGCTTTGTCCAGCGCGACCTGCAGTCGAGCGACCATGTCTTGGTTGCCCATCGCTTCCTGAGCTTTCGATTCGACCGTAAACGCGCCGATCGCAAAATTCGCGGCCGCAATCGCCGATTGGATGACCATGAACTCATTACTGCGCAGAATCTTATCGTCTTGGTGTTCCATGTGCAATCACCTCGTTACTATCTTACTGCACTGGGTATTTGTGGTCAAACGTGGTTAGCCGATCAGCGAAAAGCCGCCGTCGATGACCAACGTTTGGCCCACGATCATCCGGGACTGGTCGGAGCACAGGAACAGCACCGAGTTTGCGAGATCCTCCGGCGTGATCATGCGGCCGGCCGGCGTGCGGTCGATCGCGTGTTGGATCATCTCTTCGCGGTTCGGGAAGTGCGTCAGCGCATCGGTATCGACCGCTGCACCTGAAACCCCGTTGACGATGATGTTTTTCGGAGCGAGTTCGACGCCGAGGTAGCGGACGAGCGATTCGAGCGCAGCCTTGGAAGTCCCGACACACGTGTAGTTTTTCAGCGCGAAACGCGAGCCGAGCGAGGAGATCGCTACGATCGAGCCGCCTCCGCGCGCTTCCATCATCGGGACTGCCTTTTGCGCGAGGAACAACAGAGCCTTGGCGTTGATGTTCAGCGTCCAGTCCCAGTGTTTCTCCTCGACTTCCATCGCCGGGAGTTGCACGCCAGAAGCGGCGTTGGAGACGAGGATGTCCAGACCGCCCATCACGTCCTGAATTTCATCAAAAATCACTTGGTGCTTCTCGAGATCGCCGACATTGGCCTTGATGATATGGCAGCGGCGACCGAGCGCTTCGATCATCGCCTTGGTTTCCTCGGCAGGCTTGCGGTTGCGGAAAAAGTTGATTACCACATCCGCGCCTTCCTCTGCCAAACGCAATGCAATCGCCCGCCCGATGCCACGAGTGCCGCCGGTGACGAGCGCGATTTTACCAGTCAAACTAGCCATGCTAGATACCTCCAAAAGTTAAGATCAGGTACTAGTACTTCTATGTACGAGGTGATTATAACATTCATCCTCCCTCTAGGATAGCACAAAAAAGCCAGCCACCGTCGCCGGGGCTGGCCTGTTGCACAGACGTCCTAGCCTTGCACTTTTTTCAATTCCGCCTGTAGCGCAGCGTCGATCGACTGCATCAGTTTGAACGACTCTTGCTTGTTGGCTTCCAGCTTGCCATACGCGTCCTTGATCTTCGCAGAATCGGCAGCCTCGACCGCGTCACGGAATTGCTTGTGCAGATCGCGACCGGACGCGCGGAGAGCTTTCAACTTCTCCACATCCGCCTCCGTCGGTGCAAGATCCGCTTGGATCTGCTTCTTGATGTTCTTGTCATTTTTCGCCAGCTCATCGAGCTTCTGGCGCGTTTCCTTGATCGACTTGTGCGTTTCGCGGAATTGCTTCCAGTTTTCCTTGTTCGCTTGGAAGTCGATGCCTGCGTCCTTGATCGCTTGCTTTTGTTGCTCCGTCAGCTTCTTGTGTTCATGCTGAAACTTGCCTTGGTGGTCCTGATGTTCAGTCGGTGCGGGCGTTGTGGTCGTGGAATCAGCAGCAAACGCCGCAGCGCCACCTCCGACCGCCAAGACCGTTGCCAACGTAACGCCTGCGAGAAGCTTTTGGAATTTCATGTTGAGATCCACCTTTCGTCAAATGAATGAGATGTTCTTGCTACCAGCGTACCCACCAAATGTGGAAGAGATATGGAAAATCGATAAAAAAACAGCCCTCGCAAGGGCTGTTTTCTTAGAAATGCTTGTTCTGGCCAGTCACCATCTCGACATAGGGGACATCGCCTTTTAACTGACGTTCGACATTGTCCAAATTGTCGCCATCGCGGAACACGGCCAGCGTGTTGCCGTTGCGAACCTGATCGCAGGCTTTGGAGATCGACGCCTCTGGGATGCCATACGAGCGCAGACGATCTTCGACCGTGACCATCGTGCGCTGGTGGTTGGTGCCTGGCAGGGCGTTGAGTTGCGGGGCTTCGATCTCCCCTTGAACGGGGGTGGAGTCGGAGACGATGTTTTGGATAAACGGGGTGACGCCTGGATAGAAGCCTTCCAGCCCGTCGCCATTCTCATCGCCTTTGTTCTGCAGATAGAGAACCGTGAAATCGTTCATCCCTGCGTCGTACAGCTTCTGAATGGTGTCATGCGCTTGTTGGTAGCTCGGGAACGAAGCCAGCACAATTGGTTTTGCCATTCTGGATTCACCTCTCTCACACGTATACCCCTAGTATCTGTGATCGAGCGCTCCCCTATTCCCCCTGTGCCGCTTCCCACAACTGCGTCCAGCGCGAGCGCGCCTCCGGGTCGAACGGGCCCTCACGCGCTTCAAAAAGCGCGATCAGCTCCGCAGTCGCCTCTGCGATCTTGTGCAGGATCTCTGTCGGATAGTGCATCGCATGCGCGTGTTCCGTCAATTCTTCCTCATCGACGATTTCGTAGACCCCTTCCTCATTCACAATCAGATCCACATCATAGTCAATGAACTTATAGAGATTGCGTTCCTCCTCAAACTCAATCGGGCTGGCGATGTTGCAATAATAGGCCGTGCCATCCTGCTTGCAGAGCACCGCGACATTGAACCACTTCTCTGGGTGGACCCAATAGATCACCGGAAACGGACTTGACCATTCCCCACCGTCCGCTTCGAGAACGGGCGTGTCCGGCTCAATCCACATCACACCGCGTTCCGCTGGAAGTTCATACAGTTTGACCCAGCGGCGGTGTTCACGCCCATCGTGCTTGTACGCTTGCATCCAAACCTCTCTCATCGCAGGCTCCCAACTCCTCCAGAAATTCTCCCTATCGCATTCCGTAGAGTTCTGATAGACTCAAACCTTGTTGACATAAAAAATGAAAGGGTGAAACTCGATGACCATCCTGTTGATCGTGATCCTGATCGTCGCCGCGCTCGTAGCGTCCGTACTCGGATATGGGCACTGGAACACGTACCGTCCGGTGGTCCGCCAGATCGAGATGAACCTCGACGAGCCGTTTGGCGACAAAAAAGAACTGCGCATCGTCCAACTCTCCGACTTGCACATGGAACGCCAATCGATCAAACCGGAGCGCATGGCAAAAATCATCGCCGAAGCCCGCGCCGACCTGATCGTGATGACGGGTGACTATCTCGACAACTACGACAACCTCGATAAATTCATGCTCTATCTGGATGAAATAAAAAAAGTAGAACCTGAGCACGGCATCTGGCTCGTCTGGGGCAACCACGACCACTATCTAGGCGAGCGCATCGAAGACCTCGCGGAGTTGATCAGCGCCAAGGGCATCCGCGTGCTTGCTAACCAGTGGGACAGCATCACCTTTGGCGAGCAGCGACTGAACATCATCGGAATCGACGACTTTTGCCTCGGCAAATCCGATATCCCGAAGTCGTTTCACGACATTCAGGACGGCTGGAACCTCGTACTGTCGCACGATCCGAACATCGTGCTACACCTAGAGCCGCACCACCGAGTTGACCTGCTCTTATCTGGTCACTTGCACGGTGGACAGTTCAAAATTCCGGGAGCCTTTACATTGTTCCCGATGGGTGAGCTACCAAAACAAAACGTGATCTCCGGCATGCACGAAGTAAACGGCAAAAAAGTCTACATCTCCGACGGCATGGGCCAAGCGGCCTTCAACGTGCGCCTCGGAACGCGCCCCGAGATCACCATCCACACGCTACGCTGCGCGTAGGGTAAACCAACCACCCCACCAAGAAAAAAGGCACGCGGAAACCCCCGCGTGCTTTTTCGCCATGACGTGCTCCTAAAAACCCGTCGAAATATACTTCAACTCCAAGAACGGATCAATCCCATGATGACCGCCTTCGCGACCGAGACCCGATTCCTTCCAACCGCCGAACGGAGCTTGAACCGCGTTCGCCGGCATCGGATCATTCACACCGACGATGCCATACTCAAGACCTTCGCTCATGCGGATCGAGCGCCCGAGATCGTTGGTGTACACATAAGCCGCCAACCCATACTGCGAGTTATTCGCGCGGCCCAGCACTTCCTCCTCCGTTTCAAAGGTGAAGATCGGAGCGACCGGACCAAACGTCTCCTCCGTTGCGATGCGCATCTCCTCCGTGACACCAGCCAGCAGAGTCGGTTCATAGAAGAAGCCTTGCTCGCCATGACGCTTGCCGCCCAGCAACAGAGTCGCGCCCTTGCCAACAGCATCCTCCACATGTGCGCTCACTTTATCCAGAGCGTCTTGGTCGATCAAAGGTCCCATCGTGGTTTCCTTCTCCAGACCGTGACCGATCTTGAACTTCGCCACTTCCTCCGCCGCGATCTTCGCGAACTCATCAGCTACACTCTTGTGTACATAGACACGGTTCGTGCAGATGCAAGTTTGACCAGCGTTGCGGTATTTGGAGTTGATCAGACCGAACACAGCCTTTTTCAAATCCGCGTCCTCGAACACGATAAACGGAGCATGACCGCCCAATTCCAGCGAGACGCGCTTCACCGTCTCACCTGCGTTGCGCGAGATCAGTTTGCCCACCTCAGTCGACCCGGTGAACGTCACCTTGCGCACGCGCTTATCCGTAGTCAACAGCGTGCCGACCTCTGCTGGGTTCGACGTGGTGATCAAGTTGATGACGCCTGCCGGGAGCCCGGCTTGCTCCGCGAGTTCCACCAAACGAACAGCGGTCAGCGGCGTTTGCTCCGCCGGTTTCAGCACGATCGTGCAACCTGCAGCCAGCGCCGGAGCGATTTTGCGGGTAACCATGCCCGCCGGGAAGTTCCACGGGGTGATCGCGGTGACCACACCGACCGGTTGTTTGAGCACCGTGATGCGCTTGGTCGGTTCGAGATGCGGGATGGTTTCCCCATACACGCGCTTCGCTTCCTCCGCATACCACTGCACGAAACCTGCAGCGTTCATCACTTCGCCCTTCGCTTCCATCAGCGGCTTGCCCATCTCGCCCGTCAGGATCGCTGCGAGTTCATCGCGCTGAGCCATGATCAAATTGAACCACTTGTAGAGCAACTGCGAGCGCTTGTGCGCCGGGGTGTTCTTCCAACCTGGGAAAGCCTTGTGCGCTGCTTCGATCGCTGCGTCTGCATGTGCCACTGTCGCATCAGCCGCGTGACCGATGACCGCGCCGGTCGCCGGATCGGTGACTGCAAAGGTAGAGTCGGTTGCGACCCATTCCCCGTTTATGTAGAGTTTGCTGGTGGTTGTCATGAAAAAATAAACCTCCCTTTTTGCCTTTGAGTGCTAGTTGTGTTGGAGCACGAACACAGAATACCCTTTCTCCCACCACCTCATCAAGGTGGAAAAACGCTCCTGCTGCTCCACTGCACTGATAGACTTCTCGAATGAATGCGCTTTCTCCTCCATGATTTCCAGACAATGCTCAGAAGAAAGCAAAAAATCGAGAAAATGTTCCGCACAATGAGACAGTGCCAGATGCTGACCATCCAATACCAGCTCCTGCCCACGCTGGTACTCAAACAAACCGCCAGCCGTGCAAAAAGCGCTCTCCTCCTCCTCAACCAACGCGCTCTCTTTCAACTGGGGAAGCAATGTAGGGTGCAACGCCTGAATTGCCTTTTTCCAAGCTTCGCCCTCTGCGCCATCCAGCGCAAGGAACTCGGCCCCTAACGTCAGCGGCTCACGAGTGAGAATCGGTACGATCGTGTAGTTCAACTCCAGTCCCCCTCTCACGAAAAAAGCGCAGCACTCCAGCGGGAGGCTGCGTTTTTCGTTATTTCTTCTTGCTGGACTTCGGCACGACCTTGCCGGTGCCAGAACTCGACTTCGGCGGCGTGACCGACGAACCGCTGCCCGTGTTCGGCTTCGTGGTCGTCGAACCAGAACTGCTGCTGCCCGTGTTCGGCTTCGTGGTCGTCGAACCAGAACTGCTGCTGCCCGTGTTCGGCTTCGTGGTCGTCGAGCCGGAGCTTGACCCGCCAGAGGACGGGTAGCTATATCCGTTGCTTTTGTTCGGATACGGCTGGTTCGGATACTTCGTGGAGTACTTGTATTGGCTGTACCCGTGGTAGCTCGAATATTTCTTGGACTTCCAGTCGTTGCCGAACATGTTCGCGATCACCATCCCCGCGAGGAACGGCGTCAGATAATTCGGATCATAATGTTGGGCGACGTACTGCTTGGTATCCACTTCCACCAGCGCGTCATCCGGGTTCTCTGCGTCTGTCTGTACATGGACAATCTGGTCTTGGTAGACCAAAAACATATCGTCATCATCCTGTTTGGACATCTCGCTGGGCTTTTGCTCGTCTGCGATATCCTCGGCAACGGCCGGGACGCTCTGACCTTCGGCCCGGTATACCTTTTGCATGGTACTGCCCGAACCATCCGCCGACACAAACGCATAGTTGTCCTTGAGATAATCTTGCACATTTTGCGCGCTCTTGGAGGTGGCCGTGCTCTGCGTGTTCGAACCTCCACAACCGACCAGCATGACCGAGCAAGCCAGCAGGATCGCGAGCGCCTTGGTTGCCGATTTTTTCACAATGTTTCCCCCGTTTCTCCTAATCCCCTTCATTTTCACACGTACCCATTCCACTTGGCAAGCCCTGTATGTAGCCTACCGCCTGATCACACGGCCCTTGCCACCGCGACTTTTCGGCACTTGACGGGCTGGGGTCGTACCTGGATTGACTCGTGGCGGCGTGCTGTACCCACCCCCACCGCTTCTGTAATACGGATTCTGCCCATATCCGTTGTAACCTCGTGTCGGATAGTTGTGCCACCCGCTGCCGAAAATGTTGCTGAGCAACGAGGCGGCGAGAAATCCATTGAGGAAACTCGGGTCATAATTTTGGCGGACAAATTGCTTGGTGTCGACCTCAATCAGCGTATCGGACGCCTGCTCCGGGTCTTGTTGGACATGGATGAGATAGTCCCGATAGACGAGGAACATCCGCTCGTTGCTCTGCGCCGAGATCTCGTCTGGCTTTTGCTCCGCCGCGATCTGATTGGCGACGTCCGGCACGGATTCGCCCTTGGCCCGATAGACTTTCTGTTGCGTGTCGCCAGAGCCTTGCACATCCTCCAGCGAGTACTTTTGCTTGATAAAGTTTGCTGAGTTCTCCATCCCACAGCCGACTGCAAAAACGGTGAGTGCCAACGTGAGTGCGATCGTTTTGGTCAGTCTACGCATGCGCCAAGAACCCCTTTCCGGATTATTCGCTACCCGGGAGAATCCTAACTTCGCTCGGTTTGACCTTGTTGCCGACACGGATGATGATCTCGCCGCTCTGCCATTCGAACAGCATCGCGCCGCCATCGTCAGAGACGTGCAACCACCAGTAGAGGATGTCATAGGAATTGAACGCGCTGCGCCCTTGCACGTTGACGCTGAATTCGCCGCGCGCCTGTTCGAAGTAGGACACATCGTCATACACCATCTCTTGGTTGATCGCTTCCGGATTCTCCAGGCGGGCATCCAGTGTCTCATACAGGTACACGCGAATCGACTCCCGCGGTTCCACCATCAGGTAGCCGTTGCGCGGGCCGCTCAACAAGTACCCGTACTTGACCTGTCCTCCACTGCGGTAGGTGGTCACGCCTTCTACCTTATAGTCTTCCAAATCATACGAGATGATGTCACCGATCTTCAGGTTGGTAAGAGTTCGCTGTACGACTTGCGGGGCTTCGTTGTTGTTGGCACGCCAGATGTTCTTGATACGATCGAAAACGCTCATCGCAATATCGCTCCTCCATCTATGTGGTTCTGCTACTTTAGATATACGAATCAACACGCCAAGGGTTTCGCTTTTTCTCACAGGGCTTGCCGTGCGCTCCCAAATCAGTCAATATAGTACTAGGTACTAGGACTGCATTCATGAATTCATGAACAAAGGAGATTGAACATGAACCAATTGTTAGCCGGTAAGAAGTTCCTCATCATGGGCGTTGCCAATGACCGCTCGATCGCGTGGGCGATCGCCAAGCAACTGCACGAAGCAGGTGCCACCCTGGCGTTCAGCTACCAAGGTGACCGTCTGGAATCCCGCGTTCTCAAGCTCGTCGAGTCGACGATGCCGGGTTCGACGATGGTTCAGGTCGACGTGACCCGCGAGGAAGAAATCGCGAGCGCGTTCGCACTTCTCAAGGAACAGTGGGGCACGATGGACGGCCTCGTTCACTCCCTCGCATTCGCCAAATCCGAAGAACTCGAAGGCCACTTCTCCGACACCTCCCGCGAAGGCTACCTGCTGGCACAAGACATCAGCGCCTACTCGTTGGTCGCGGTCTCCCGCTTTGCTAAGACCCTGATGGTTGAAGGCGGTTCCATCATCACGATGACCTACCTCGGCGGTGAGCGCGTTCTCGCCAACTACAATGTAATGGGCGTCGCCAAGGCAGCTCTCGACCAATCGGTCCGCTACCTCGCAGCAGACCTCGGCGAGCAGAACATCCGCGTCAACGCGATCTCGGCTGGCCCGATCAACACCCTCGCCGCTCGCGGCGTGCGCAACTTCTCCACCATCCTCGGCGTCGTTGCGGAGAAAGCCCCGCTCAAGCGCAACATCACCCAAGAAGAAGTCGCCAAAACCGCTCTGTTCCTCGCGTCCGATCTCTCCTCCGGCATCACCGGCGAAGTGATCCACGTCGATGCAGGCTACCACATCATGGCGTAACTTCTGCACCGATAAAAAACCGTCTGCCCTCGCGGCTGACGGTTTCTTTTTTACAGCCGGATCTTGTCCGGGATGATCTGGCTGTTGGAGCGAATTCGATACACCCGCTCGCTTTCGTCATAATCGATGCGCAAAGGCTCATCGACGTAGAAATAGGTGGCCCGGTCCACGACGACGAGCAGCCCATCGCCTTGGTCAAATTGCTGATCTCCCGCTCTCGGCTCATCCAGAGCCAAGTCATACTGGTAGGTGGCGCTTCAGCCACCCTCCATTTCGAGGTAAAAACGGACGCAGACGCGCCCGTGCTCGTCCTCGCGAAATTGCAGCAATTCCTGCCTCGCGCGTTCGGTGACTTGAATGGTGCTCATAGCAAATTGGCCTCCACTCTCCACGGATAGAGTGTCTCCCGGCGGCACAACCTACCCGTCAGGAGGTGATCGTTGATGTACGTAGGGCGCACGCTCGAAGAACTGCAGGATCTCTCGTATAACAAGTGGACGATTGAAGAACTCGCCTATCACCAGACGACGATGACACACTTGCAAGCCTGCCTGAATGACCGTGGGCAGCACGTGCTCGCCAAAATCGCAGCGGAGATCGACGCCCGTGGTGGTTTTCCACACTATTGTGGAGATTACGACGGTCATGGCACCACCGTACACTACGATTGATCCGTGTGTTGATAAAAACCCGTCCTCGTAGGAGGGCGGGTTTCTTTTACGGGTGAATCGGGAGTTGGAGGACGATCTCAGCACCGCCCTGTGCGTGGTTGTGCGCAGCGATCGACCCGCCTGACTTCTCGACAATCGCTTTGACGATGGCGAGACCTAAACCGGTATCGCCTTTGTCGCCCTTGTAGAAGCGTTCGAAGATCTGGGGTTGCTGCTCCGTCTGGTTGGCAAACCCTTCTCCATCATCGTGAAAGGCGATCCGCACATGGTCGTCTACTCGGCTCAACCTGACTTCGAGACGTGAATTCGCATGGCGCACACCGTTGCTCAGGAGGTTGATGAACGCCTGCATCATCTTGTCCCGGTCGACGTGGATCAGGTACATGCCGCGACCTTGCACGGCGATCCCAATCCCTTTTTGCAACGCGAGACTGTGTACGCGCGCAACCGAATCCTCCACCAACTCGGTACATTCCTGCTCGGTCGGGGCGTAGATATCTTCGAGGGTCTCCAGCTTCGAGAGGTAGATCAGCTCGTCCACGAGCTTTTTCAACCGCACCGACTCCTGTGAGATCACATCGAGCCCCGTGCTCGCTTCCTCCCCCGCGAAGATTCCGTCGAGGATGCCTTCTGCATAGCCTTGGATCGCCATCAACGGCGTCTTCAACTCATGCGAGGCGTTCTGCAGGAAGCGGCGTTGACCTTGGTCGTAACGCTTCAATTCCTCGACCATCGCGGCAAACGAACGCGAGACTTCCTCCAACTCATCCCCCGTCGTCACGACCGGTGGCGGGGAGAAGTCGCGCTTCGCCAAGCGCTTCATCTGCTCTTGCAAGACGCGAATCGGCTTGGTCAGCGAGCGAGACAGCCACAACCCCAGCACGAGCACGACCACACTGGTGATGAGAAACCCCTTGATCAAGGCTCCGATCAAGTCCTTGATCACCAGCGAGACATTTTCCAACGGCGTGAGAAACACCGCGTCCAGCCCTTGGTATTGCGGCTCTGGCAATGGCATCGCGTGGATCAAGTACTCGTGTTGCCCGACTTGCTTGACCGTCTGGTAAGTGCTGTTCTGCTCCGTGTCGATGTTCGCGAGCGACACCGGGAATTTATCCCCGACCTCCAAGCCTTCGACGTTGGTCGATTCGACCTTGCCGTTTTTCTGGTTGACGATCACGACGGCGATGCTCATCGTGCGCGTCGCGTATTGCATGCGCAGGCGCGATGTTTTTTTCGCGAGCAAGGCTTGTTGGGGGTTGGTGGGATCGACGTCCACATCGACCGTGTTCAGGAAGGTCTGCGCCTCAAACTCCAGCGTGTTGAACGCCTCATCGGTGATGGCTTGCTTGACCAGCGCATAAAAAAGCACGCCGCCGACACTCAAGGCCACCAGCGCGATCAACAGATAGGACAGGATCAGTTTCTGCGAGATCGAGTAGCGGCGCGTCATGACTCAACCTTGTAGCCGTAGCCCCAGACGGTTTTGATCTCACAGTCGGAACTCGCTGCTTTTAGTTTCTTGCGCAGGCGCTTGACGAGATCGTCAATCGCACGCTCGTCCCCGATGTAGTCATAGCCCCACACTTGGGTCAGCAACTGCTCGCGGGTGAAGGCCTTGTTGAGGTGACGAGCGAAAAAGTACAGCAAGTCGTACTCCTTGGTCGTCAACGGCAGATCGACCGCTTGGCACTGCGCACGGCGCTCCTCAGGGAACAGCTTGAGGTCGCGCATCGCGAGGTGTTCGGGCTGAGCAGCAGGCGCACTTGCAAGGGACTGCTGCTGCAACCCGATATGGAAACGACGGAACACCGTCTTGACACGAGCGAGCAATTCACGAGGGGAGAACGGCTTGGACAGATAATCATCGCTGCCGAGTTCGAGTCCGACGATGCGGTCGATCTCGTCATCCTTGGCCGAGACCATGATGATCGGGATCTGACTCGTGGCGCGGAGCTTGCGACAGACTTCCAGCCCGTCGATGCCCGGCATCATAATGTCGAGGATGAACATATCCGGCGGAGCTTGTGCAAATGCCTGCAACGCCGATTCTCCGTCGCCATATCCAGTCACAGCATAGCCTTCCGCTTCCAAGTAGCGCATGACGATCAAGCGAATTCTCTCGTCATCATCGACGACGTAGATTTTCTTTTTGACCTCGTCCATAGCCACCCTCCTCCCGCAAACTTCGTTATTCCTTCGGCTTGATCTCGCCCATCGCGCGCAGAACGCGCTTGCGAATCATAAACCCGATGCCGACCATCAAGATCGCACCGCCCAAATACCAGAACGCACGGCCCCAGTGGATCTGGGCAATCGAGATGCCGACCATTGCAAATAAAGCCATAACGGTGACAGTCCAGATGAAAAAGAAGACCTGGAACTTGACGGCCATTGGCGAACGATACCAAAACGACATAGAAGTTCACTCCTTGTACTTATAAAAAAGAGAGTTCCTTGGTATCATACCATAAAAACGGTTTCCGCAGAAAAAGTGACTTACCGCACAGACAACGACGCCGCGAAGGGGTACATTTAGGCCAGTTACCTTTCGAAAGGAACGATCCAATATGAACATACTCATCGTTCTGCCCCCCAATATGCCCTCTGGCGGAAACTGGACGTACTCGGGTCGCCTGCAACGAGGATTGGCACCTCATGGCATTCACATCAAGCGTCTCGCGCTCGACCAAGTTCAACCACAAGACTATGAAGCGGCTGACATCATCCACTCCTACAACGCCTACAGCACCGGTCGCCAACTCGCACCGATTGCCAAGCAATATCAAAAACCTTTCGTGCTCACGATGACTGGCACCGATGTCAATGAACATCTGATACATCCCGATACACGCCCCAGCATGGTCGAAGCTGTCGAGTACGCGTCCTCGATCATCTGTCTGACCCAAGCTGCAGCCGACAGTCTCGCCGACGTGTATCCGGCAGCAAGTGGCAAGGCGATGACGATCAACCTCGGAATCGACCTGCCACAGGGCGTAGGCAAGACGCGCGCCGACTTTGGCTTGCAGGATGACGACTTTATTTTCTTGCTGGTAGCGGGGATTCGCCCGGTCAAGCGCCCGCTCGATGCGCTGGAACCGTTGGCGAGAGTCCACCAACAGCATCCGCAAGTGCGGTTTGTGCTGGCCGGCCAGAAACTCGATGACACGACCTACAGAGAAGTGCTGGAGCAGTTTGCGACACATACCGACTTCGCCCGCTACCTCGGCGCTGTGCCGTATGAGGAGATCGCAGACCTGTACCGTGCGGCCGATGTCGTGATGAACACCTCCACCTCCGAAGGGCTGTCACATGCCTTGCTGGAAGCGATGTCGCTGGGACGGGCAATCCTCGCCTCGAACGTGCCTGGCAACCGTGACTTGATCCAAGACGGCGAGAATGGATTCCTCTATGCAGACGGCGACGAGTTGGTCGAGAAAGCCACCCGCCTGTACACCGATGAACAGACGCTGGTCAAAGTCAGCGAGGGTGCCTTGCAGACGATCCACGAACACTTTTCACTGGAGCGCGAACTCGAAGCCTTCCGCACGATGTACAACAACGTCTATTCGAAAAACTCCTGCACCACGAGATAAGAAAAAGGACCCCGTCCCGCGGGGTCCTTTTTTATTGGCTGAGCTTGATCTGGTTGTCGATGCGTTCGAGGAAAAAGGGAGACTTCTCCATCTTGCCTTCAAAGTTGTTGAGCACTGCACCGATGACGTTCGCCTCGGCCGCTCGTAGTGCATCAAGCGCCAACAAGGCTTGGTCACGATCGACCGTACCGCTGCCGACGAGGAACAGCACACCGTCTGCACGCGGGGTGACCACTTGCGGTACCAGCGACTCCCCGAGGGCAGGCGTGTCGATCAGCACGATGTCATACTTCTCGCGCACTTCTTGCAACAGTAACTCGAACGGTTGTGTGCCGAGCGCTCGCACACCCGCTTGTGTCATGTTGCCAATCGGCAGCAGGTCCAAGTTCTGCGTTCGGGTGTCATGGATCGCCGTCTGCACGCCGACCCGCCCGGTCAGGCAGTCGCCTAGCCCGATGTCATTGGGAATTCTCAGCATGAAATGCAACGTCGGGTGCTCCACGTCCGCATCGATCAGCAGCACGCGCTGGCCACTCTGGGCGAGCAGCACGGCGAAGTGCGTCAACACGGTCGTCTTGCCTTCCTGCCGCACCGTGGAGGTGATCGCCAGCGTCTTGATCTCCTGCAGGACACTCAGCGGCACGAGGTTGCGGTACAGCGTCTGATAGTCTTCCAAGATCCGACGATTTTGCTTGGTCGGCACCGCTCGCAACATCGAGTGTTCCAACGAGGCTGCCGCTTGCTGGTAGGCTTTCGGGTTGCGCCCATCGCCTCCGTTCCAGCCGAGCAGGAGCCTTTTGAAGCTGAGTTTGCGCACCCAAGCGAAGCGTTTTTTCCGTGGACCCCAGACGCTGATCTCACCGACCATGACCAGATTGAGCGCCGCTTTGACTTCCTCGCGCATTTTCAAGGTGGAGTCAAGGTACTCGCGCAGCACGACGCCGCCGACCCCGGCGAGGGTACTCAGCACGACCGCCATCGCCAAGTTCATTTTGAGGTTCGGCTTGAGCTTGGTCGGCGTGCGCCCGGCTGCCTTGTCCAACACGAAGACGTTATCCGCCTGCATGATGTGCTCCAGTTTGTCAATAAACGTGTACGCCATCTCATCGGCGAGCTGGGTCACCCGCTTGTCGTCCGTGTCGAGCACTTGGATCGCGATGATCTGCGATTCATTGATCGAAGTGATCGTCACGGAGGCCCCCAATTCCTCAGGTGTCATCTTGAGACCTAACCGTGCGACGACCGCCGAGGTGACGGTATAACTTTTGATCAATTCATTGTACGTCTTCATCAATTTCGGATAGGCCATGACATCGCTCAGGAACGCCTCGACATCCTCGGTCGGCTTCAAGTTGACGATCAGTTTGGTCGTTGCCCGGTATTGTGGGGTCACGGTATACTTGGTCACCCCATAGGAGGTCCCGACGGCAAAGATGATCAACAGCACGATCAGCCAGAGGCGTTTCTGAATCGCTTTGAAGTATTTGAGTAGGAGAAATTTCATCTGAATTTACCGCCTGTCTACTTCTTAATGACCGGGACGTCGGTGTGGGTGTTCATCAGCTCCCACTTTTCTTCCTTCTCAGCGCCCGGTTTGTTCGATGCTTGGTCGAAGGCGATCCGCGCTTCAAAGCGCAGTTTGGTTTGCTCCGTCGGGCTCTTGGACACTTTGTCCAAAACTGCAGCGTCACGAATGTCGTTCGGAGTGAAGGCAAACTGGATCATGTAGACATCGTTAGGTGCCCATTGGCTGAGTTTTTCATTGTAGGCACCGGAGAGGATCAGTTGGGCCCCGTAATACACGTTCAGTTTGATCAACTTCGGGGAGTATCCCTTCAGATAGCCGTTGCTGACAAAAGCGGAGACGATCGCTCCGCCGCCGTGTACGGCCTGAACTTGGTTGACCCCGGTGACGAACACGAAGTTGAAGGAGCCGTTTTTGAAATCGTCAGGTTTTTTGACGGTGCTCAGGACCGATTCGATCCGGGTGCGCTCCCCTTTGGAGAGCGCTTCTTTTTGTTCAAGCGACCAGGCGACTTCCTGCCTGACGATCGGCACGGTATCGGCTGCTTGTTGTGCAGCCAACTGCTTCAGCGCTTCTTGCTGTTGCGGTGTTAGCGCGGCCACGGCAGCAGCTTGTGCCGCCGGGGTGACGGCCGGAGTTGCGGCTGGTTTGGCTGCGGGGGTCGCGTTGTCCTTGCGGTACTTGTAGACGAGGTAGCCGGCCCCTAGATTGATGACCAGCGACCCGGCCAAGACCATCCACACCCAGCGCGGCAACCCTTTGCGCGTGTTCACCGTCACCGGAACGGCGGGATGCGCAACCGCCAGAGCGGTGGCCTGCTCTTGCACCGCTTGCAAGGTTTGATAGAACACCAGCTCATTGGGCTTCGGCTCCAGCGGAGTTTCCGGCAACTCAACCCGCGCGTCCTCGATCCTCGCATCCTCGATCCCAGCCGCGACTTGTTCGTGTGCAGGGGCTTCAATGACTTTTTTCACCCGAGCAGGTAGCTCAGATAGGTCTGGAGTCACGGTTTCACCTCGTGCAACCGATTGTCGCGTTTCGACTACCTTTTGCGGGACTTTTGCACCAGTGTCTATTTTTTGTTTACGCTTGAATAGTTGACGAAAGGGGTTGGTTTTCTTGTCTTTTGTACGAGCGCTGCGGCTCGGTAATTCGTCCGTTTGAAGGAACTCGTCATGATTATTCGTCACAGATCATCGTCCCTTTTCATATTCTTTCTCTCTCGTATCATAAGGCTAATGCACTACAAAGTAACAGTGTATAAAGTCCTGAACATCACTTGACTTTCAGATTAGACACGAATAATATAGAGAACAGGACATGACGTTATTTTAGCTTATTAACTTACCTACTCTTGGATAATAAATCGGTCTATCAAACGACAAGGGCATACCACTCCGAAAGGGTGGGACGCAAAGCCACGGGCCTACCGACGGGGATTCCCCCGCTAAGGCAGCCGGGTTACCGAAAGGACAGATCCTAAAATGGCAAAAAAATCGCATGGCCTCTCGATCGCATTGGCCGTCGGCCTCTTTGTAGGCGTTGCTTCATCCGCTCTGTCGTTGATGGAAATGGGCGCAACAGGCGCTGCCAATTCCGGTGAATACCCGACCGAAGAGATGAGCATGAAAAAAATCTTCAACTCGCTGTCCTCCGACCAAAAAGACGCGATCAAGCAAAACCTCTCCGATCGCATGTCGAATTCCAACTTCGATTCTGGTGAATACAACATCAGCATCGGTGACCTCAGCGACAGCGCAAGTTTCGCTGACGTAGGACCGAAGTCACAATTTATTACGCAATAAACAATCCCAACTTTCATTATACGTCTACATTTACAGGTCTTCAACTGGGAAAAAAAAGCCCCGCTGTCTCCGACAGCGGGGCTTTTTCGTATGCACGTCCGTTTTTTAATGTATCGCCTTCTTGCGGAACCGCCCGCCCGTCACATCTGCGACATGCTCGATGGCGATGAACGCACCTGGATCAAACTCCAGCACGATGCTTTTGAGTTTGGCGATTTCAAGCCGCGTGACGATCACGTATAGCAGTTCCTTGTCCTCTCCGGTGAAGCCACCCTTGCCGTAGATGTGTGTCACGCCCCGACCGAGGCGGCTCTGGATCGCGTCGGAGATGTCGTCTGGCGTCTCCGCGATGATCGTGACCGACTTGGACTCGTCCAACCCTTCTACGGTGATGTCGATCATCTTGAAGGCAACGAAGTAGGCGATCAGCGAATACATCGCGTGATCCCAGCCGAACACGAATCCGGCACTGCCGAGGATGAAGATGTTAAAGAACATCACGATCTCCCCGACAGAGAACGCCATTTTGCGCGTCAGTAGGATGGCGATGATCTCCGTGCCGTCGAGCGACCCGCCATAGCGGATGATCGTTCCCACACCAATCCCCATCACGATGCCGCCAAAAACCGCCGCGAGCAACGGATCACCTGTTAACGGCTGGTTAGTGTGCAACAGCGAGACGAACACTGACATCAACGCAACCGCCACCAGCGTCGTCATCGCAAACGTTTGCCCGATCTGTCTGTACCCAACCCACAGGAACGGCAGATTGAGCAAGAACGTGTACAACCCAATCGGCCACCCTGTTAGATGGGCCGCGAGGATTGACAGGCCGATCACCCCGCCGTCGATGATCGAATTCGGGACGAGAAAGATCTCCAGCGACACCCCGACCATCAAGGAACCGAGCGTGATGAAAAACATCCGTTTCAAGTGGAACCCTAGCGGCTGCCGCTTATGTAGGCGAGCACTTCTGTTGGTGCTTTCTGAACTTTGCTCCATCTCTCTCCTCCTCACTGTACTTCGAGGTTACAGGGAAGGCTTGCTCTGCTCCATCAGCCGTTCGGATGCGTCGAGATGCTCTACGATCAACCGCTCCGCCAAAGGCTTGTCCCCTGCGAGGAGCGCCCGATAGAGCGCTCGATGCTCCTCGACCAATCCCGCCGCCCGCTCCTCATCCAACCACACGAGGCGCACGACGCTGCGGATCGTCTCCGTCAAGGTGTTCATCAAGTTTAGCAATACATAGTTGCCGGATACTTCAGCAATGGCGAGGTGAAACTGCAAGTCCGCCCCAACCCGCTCCTCGACCGTCTGCTTGGTCGAGACCGATTCCATTCGTTCCAGAGCGCTCCGCACAGCTGCCAGACGCAGCTCGCTCGCCTCTGCGCAAGCCATCCTGACCGTGCCGACTTCAAGCAGGCGCCGTACCTGCAGCAACTCCCGCAGCTTGCCGCGTCCCAACAGCAGCGCGGCGTTCATCGGTTCGGTGATCATCGTCTGCACATCGATTTTTTGCACGAACGTGCCTTCTCCATGCCGCAGATCGATCAGCCCCATGCCGACCAGCGTCGAGAACGCCTCGCGCACCGTCGGACGGGAAACGCCGAACTCAATCGCGAGTTCATTCATCGGCGGCAGTTTGTCACCTGGCTGCAGGTGTCCTTGCTCGATCATCCACTTGATCTGCTCCGCGACTTGCTCGTATGTTTTTTTCGACTTGGATCGGTTCATTTTCACGGGTGTCCCTCGGAAGATGTCAGAATTTTTGTTAGTTCCATTATACCTCAGAATCAGCGCAGGATCGAACCAATTCCTTCGGCGATGGCACGGTGCCCCGCATCGTTGGGATGCACAGGCAAAATGCGTGCGTGCATCACATCTTCTACCCGCCCTGTCGTATACCCGGCGATCAGTTTAGACGGTTGACCGTCGATACAAGCAGCGGTCGGTGCGCACAGAATTCCATTCGATTTCGCGGTCTCGATCGTCACGGTGTTCAATGCCCGGAGTGCCTCCACCGCGATCTGCGAGTGCGGAAAGGGATTGTACTGGGTGCAGAGCACGAGGCGCGCCGGACTGACCGACTTGATGGCGGCAACCAGCCGGTTCAAGTTGCGACCGTATTGTGCCAGAGCTGCCTCGACAGAGGATGCGGGTGCTCCGCGCAGAACGCGCAACCCCGCCACCAGCAGATCGTTGCCCCCGATCCAGATCGTCACGTCCGATGCTCGTTGCAGCGGGTAGGCAGAATTCCAAAAGGCCACGGACGCCAGTGTGCCACTCGTCCACCCAGGTCGCGCCAAAACCTGCACCTCCGACCCGCCTCGCCGCTGCCCAGCTTCCTGCGCGACGAGATGCACATAGCGACTGGTTCGCGACGTCGCGTTTTCCCCATAGGTGATCGAGTCTCCGAGTGCTGTGTAGACAAACATCCAATCTCCCTCCTCGCAAAATGGTCTCTTCTTGCAAGATATGGGATCGAAGCCCCATTTGCTTGGACGGGCACGAAAAAAGACCGGCCCGCCTCGGCGGTATCGGTCTTTTTTCCCTACCCTTGAAAGGCGCGGACGTGGAATTGCTCCCGCCATCTCGCCAAGTCATCAGCGCGCGACTCGCTCGTCTCGGGGTGGATGCTGTTGGTGAGCAGGACAGACGTAGTCTTGCTCAAAGGGTCACACCACAGGGAGACACCTGTTCCACCGCTGAGGCCGAACGAATTCGACGGGACTGTCGACCCGATGGCACACGCCTCCCCGGCCAGCTCCCAGCCGAATCCAAAACTTCGCCCGCTCGCCTCTCCATGTGCAGATGTGGCCAGCGTCACCAGCGTGGTGTCGAGGAAGCGCTCGCGGCGCACGATGCCCTTGCGCACCCAGAGTTCAGCGAATTGGTTGAGGTCGGCGGCGGTGGAGAACAGTCCAGCCTGTCCCCCCACGCCATCGAGTCCATAGAAGGCATTGCTATCATGCGCTTCGCCGCAGATCGTGTTGCCGCGCCAAGGGAAGGAGGCGGCTTCGCGTTGGTCACAGCTCTTGCGCTCCCATTCGTTGCCGATCTCCGTGGCCGCACATAAGTCAGCGGGCAAGCCTTCCCCTGCAAACGAAGTGCTCGTCATGCCCAGCGGTTGGAACACCAACTTCTCGCAGATGTCCTGCAAGGGTCTGTCCCAGACGCGCTCGAGCAAGAAGCCGAGCAACAGATAGCCGAGGTCGCTCTGGATCGCTCGCGTGCCGGGTGCTGTCTCCAACGGCGTGTCGGCCAGTTGGCGCAGATAGGCTTTGATTCCGCGTGCGGTCAGGAACATCGGTCTCCACGTCGGCAGTCCCGACGTGTGGGTCAGGAGGTGGAAGGCGTTGATCTGCGCCTTCGAGTAGCGGTCAATCCCAGTGGCAAACTCCGGCAGATAGCGAACGATCGGATCGACCAGCGACAGTTTGCCCAGTTGCACCGACCGCAGGACCGCGGGCATCGTCGCCACCACCTGGGTCAATTGGGCCAGATCGAATCTCGTGTCCAACAGCATCGCCCGCTCGTTGGGCAGCACTTCCGCCGCACCGTGAGCCTCATAGAACACCGGCTCCCCCTGTACAGACACACACGCCACCACGCCAGGAAACACCCCGCGTTCCAACCCTTGTCCAATCGTCTTGCGCATACACATGCACCTCCGATTCTCAGATTCTCGTGGTATATGTGTATGCACACTAGATTGCAAAAAAGACCTGAACCGTTGCCGGCTCAGGTCTTTTTTCTCCGTGCTTACTGTTGCGGTGCGGCGCCTTCGAACTTGCTGGCGACCTTGGTCATCAGTTTGCCGAGATCTGCATCGCTGAGCGGACGGCCTTCGCGTTGCAACTTCTCGCCGATGCGCTCCAACTCTTCGTGGATGAAGCGCAGGATCTCGTACTTGTTGCTGCCTTGCTTGACTGCGATCGAATTGGTTTTGAGCTCATCGAGGAACGGAACTTCGTTGTTCTCGTTGGGCTGGGTGTTTGCGAGCGGCATCGACTTGTCGTAGATCGCGACGATGCCTGCGTTGTTGACGACGAAATAGATGGTGAAGTACGGATTGTTCAGCGACGTCGGGCCGAACGCGAACGTTGCGGATACGCAGCGCTCCATCGTTTTGATATCATAGTTGACTTGAACCGGTGGGTTCATCGACATGTTGCATCATCCCTTCATTGAGGCGTGTATCTAACAGGCAGAGTTCGGCCCCGCCTCGTTGATCACGATAAAACTATCTTCGTACTCATCAAAATCCACGGTCACTTGCTCGATGTACGACGCGGCAAATGCGTCGACGGCGAAATGCAACCCGCGGACTTCTAGGCGTCTGTCATGCTCTCTCGGTTCATCCAGAACCAAGTGGAACTTCATGCCGCCTCAGCCGGGGGAGACATTCACACGGATGATGAGATTCTCATCGCGTTCTTCCTGTAGGATCTCTTGGATCTTCTCCAAAGCGAGATCGGTCACTGCGATCATGGGCAGTACCTCCTTCGTCATACTACTTTGATTTTACATAGTTTTCACGATTCGTTCAAACGAATCAAAAAGATTCACAGGTTTGCCGGTCATCTCATACCGAACCGTTAGATCAAGCCGACCAGTTGTTTGACGATTTTCTGGTGGGCAACAGGGAACGCGAAGTCCTCGAGGTCGGCGAGCGCGACCCATTGGACATCCTCTGCAACGCGCACCTGCCCAGAGCGCACCGCGCATTCGTACACGCGCAGGTTCCAGTGCAGGTGGCTAAACGTATGTTCGACTTGGGCGAAGAGGTGCAAGGGCTCAACCGTGAGGCCGAGGTCTTGGCACAGGTGGGTGGTGAGGCTCTGCTCCAGCGTCTCGTCTGGCAGCCGCTCACCGCCAGGAAATTCCCAGAGACTCGCCAGCAGCCCTTTGTCCGGACGGCGGCGAATCAGGACGCGGTCGCCGTCGCGCAGGATCGCGGCGGTCATGTCGACCGGGCGCGGGGGTTTTTTCTTTTCCTTGACGGGCAGTGATTCGGCGACACCCTCCGCGAACCCTTTGCAGTGCGCTTGAACGGGACACGTGCCACAGCGCGGGTTTTTCGGGACGCAGACGCGGGCACCGAGTTCCATCAAGCCTTGGTTAAACGCGGCCGCACGACCTGCGGGGATCAGAAACTCTGCGAGGTCCTCAAAGATTTTGCGCGTCTTGGGCTTCATGATGTCGTCCTCGATGAGGTAGAGGCGCGACAGAACGCGGAACACGTTGCCATCCACCGCCGGCACATCGCGATCATAGGCGATCGATTGCACCGCACCCGCCGTGTACGGCCCTACACCGGGCAACGCACGCATCTCGTCCAAGTTATCGGGCACGATGCCGTGATGACGTTCCTTGACCACCTGAGCGGCCTTCTGAAGGTTGCGCACGCGGGAGTAGTAGCCTAACCCCTCCCAGAGTTTTAATACGTCCGGCTCCGGCGCATCTGCGAGCGCTTCAATCGTCGGGAAGCGCTCCAAAAACCGCTCCCAATAGGGAATCACCGTCTCCACACGCGTCTGCTGCAGCATCACTTCCGATACCCAGATCGCGTAAGGATCGCGCGTCCGCCGCCAGGGCAGGTCGCGCTTGGTGGCTTCATACCAATCTAACAGATCTGACCCGATGCCATCTCGGGTTGCCAATTTACTCATAGGGTTTGAGGTCCTCCTCTTGCTGTCTACCCTCTATTATAAAAAAAGCACAGCCGGGCGGCTATGCTCTCTTTTTTCCGTACTGTTCGATGGTATCACAGAACAACTCGGCTAACAGCGGATCGAACTGCGCGCCTGCACAGCGGCGAATCTCCGTCAGCGCCTCCTCGATCGTCTTGCTCTTGCGGTAGGAGCGGTCGAGGGTCATCGCAGAAAACGAGTCGGCGATCGCGAGGATGCGACCTGCCAAGGGAATCGCGTCCCCGCTCAACCCCAGCGGATAACCGCGTCCATCGAAGCGCTCATGGTGGTAGAGCACGCCCTGTTCCATCGTCTCGCTGGTGTAATGGTCAGCGAGAATCTCATGCGAGATCGTGACATGGTTTTTCATCGAGACATACTCTTGGTCGGTCAAGCGGCCTGGTTTCTTCAAGATCGGGTCGGGGATCAGCACCTTGCCGATGTCGTGGAACAGTCCGGCCACTTGCAGTTCGCGCTGTGTCGATTCTGGCAGTTGCAACGCCTCGGCCAGCAACCGCACGTAGTCCGCGACGTCCTCCGAGTGCTGAACGGTGTAGGTGTCCTTGTCCTTCAGCGAGAGGATGTACAGTTCGAGCAGGTCGGAGCCGGTCGTGACATAGGACTGGATCTCTTCGAGATGACTGCGCCGTTGAAGTTTCGCGAGACCTTCATGCTTGGCGTGCTCCTTCGACTCTGCTGCCGCCTCCAGCAAGTCTTGGGCGGTGCGGGCATCGTGCGGATATTCAGCGATCCCAATCGACATCGTGACCGGCAGGGCTTCCTCATACTGCCCGGCAAAAAAGCGCTGCTCCCGCAGGCGCTTTTGAATCCCTTGCGCGATCGCCCCCGCTTGCTCTGCACTGGTATCCGGCAACACGATCACGAACTCATCGCCACCATATCGCCCGATCTGATCGCTTGGTCGCACATCCAACCGCATCTGCTCCACGAGGTATTGCAAGACCAGATCGCCCGTCGCATACCCGTAGTGGTTGTTGATCGGGCGGAAATCGTCGACATCCAGATAGAGCACCGTCACCGGCTGTTTCACTTCATCCGAACGCTGGAGGGCCTCCTGCAACAGCTCGGTGATCTTGCGGTGCGTATGCAGCCCGGTCATCAGATCCACCGACAGCGAACGACTCTGCGGGCGTTGACGCAACACACAGATCAGACTATACAACGCCGTTGCCCCTAACAGAGCCTCCTGCAACAGCGCACCCGTGGTGTGGCCATGAATCAAGTATTCGGTCACCCCAATACTCAAAAGAACAACGAACAAGAGGAGTTCCGGTCGGCGCAGGTAGGTGAGCCAGATCTTCACGTTCGGATCACTCCATTTCCGTTTCCATTTTCGTCAAAATACGACATGATTTTCACTATTTCGGTCTCAAAGAGAATTCTCCTGCTTCTCTTCAGTTGCGAGGGATGGTTTTTTTCGATAGACTTGATGCTGAACGACTGAGACGAGGAGTTGACTCCATGCTGTTAGACGTTGGCGCACAAGCACCTGACTTTAAAATGGACAGCACCGAAGGGCCTGTCCATCTGTACAAATACAAAGGCAAGAAAAACGTGCTCCTGATCTTCTACCCGCTCAACAACACGCGAACTTGCCGCAATCAACTCTGTGCAGCGCGCGATGCCCTGCCGAACTATGCAGCGCTCGATACGGTCGTGTTTGGCGTCAATCCAGGCAAACCGGAGAAGCACCAGAAGTTCGCCGCCAAAAACGACTTCGGCTTCCCGCTGATCTATGATGAGCGTTGGCAACTCGCCTACCACTTCCGCATTCCGACCTTGATGGGCTTCATGCAGGCGCGCACCGTCTACATCCTCGACAAGGACATGATCGTTCGCTATGTCTATCGCGGCATGCCTACCAACCAAGAACTGTTCGACCTCATCCAAGCGGTCAACGATGGCACGTTGCCGATCCCGGAACCGAAACCGGCCGAGGAAGCAACTCCCGACGAACCTACCCAGTCATAAAAAAGCGGTGTCCACACGGGACGCCGCTTTTCTCTGTCGCTATGAGATTGTTCGTTGCGGTCCCATCCTCCGAACGGGGAGTCTCCCATCTGTCAGCGATCCAACCGATTGAACAAACGTTCTAAATATCCGCAAAAATTGGTTAATTCGTCGCCCGAAAAATCAGCAAACATATCTTCACTGAACTGGTCGCGCGGGCCTTTGATGGCTAACATAAACTCATTGCCTTTCTCGGTCAGCAATACCTTGGTGACGCGGCGGTCGAACTGGTCCGGGTGACGGGATACGAATCCGTCGCGCTCCAGCCGGTCGATCATCCCCGTCATGTTGGCTTTGGTGACGAGTAGGTTCTTGCCAAGCTCAGTCATCGTCATGCCTTGTCCACTGCGGTACAACACGCTGAGCAACGTCCATTGCTGTTGCGAGAGACCAAAGGCCCCAGCCAGACGGTTGCTATTGCCATGCTTGATCAGCAAGTTATTAATCCTGATAAACATGTTAATTAGATTGGCTCTTAACTCAGCGTCACGATTTACAATATTCATCTCTTAATCTACCCCACACCTGTGTGTTTTATTTATGAAGCTGACAATATAATACCACACTTCGCCAACTCGAACAGCGTATCTTCTCAGAAAAAGTGTAAAAAATAAAGTCACGGGAGGTGGTAGAACATGTGGGAACTTATCAATGACATGATGCCCCGTCGCAAACGCGGCATCAACACCGTAACCGCACTGGTTGTCGGTGCTGGCGTTGGCATCGCAGCTTGGGAAATGATGCGCCGCAACAACGTAGCTGGCGAGTCCAGCGATGACATGGGTCGCATCGCAGAATCGATGATGGACGCAATCGACATGGACTGATCAAGCCCTCTACAACTGACAAAACCCCTATCTCTGGATAGGGGTTTTGTTCGTTTGCCACACTACTCGTGCAGGTCGACGAAGATACTGCCGTTGTCAGAACGCACGGTCAACGGATTGTGGCCCGTTCCCATCTGTTCGGTGATCAACGCGCCCGTTTTCGTGCCACTGCCCGGGCTTTGCTTGGTTGGGCCTTTGATCACGCCCTTGTTGGTTTCACCGAGGAACTTGAGGTCGCTGTCCTTGGGCAAACTCAGGCTGACCTTGGTGTTCGTCGAGGTGATCGTCCACGCCCCTTCGACACGTCCGCCAGTCAAGCGGAACTCCCCGTCCTGCAGCGTGGCTGCCAGACCTGCTTCCAGGTCGTCACAGGAGACGAGGCCGTTGTTGGCGTGGATCGTGGTATCGCCTTCGACCGACAGGATTGACATCCGACCATAGTTGCCTGTGAAATCCAGTTTGCCACCGATGTTCTGGACTTGTGAATCCCCGCTGTCCGACTTGATGACGACGTCGCCCAGAATATCGGTCGCCGCCACCCCGCCTTGTTGGGCATTGAGCGTGACTGGACCTGTGATGCCCTTGGCACTGACCTTGCCGTTCAAGGACACGGCGGTGAGCGCACCGGTGAGCTTGTCCACACTGATCGCCCCGGACTTCGTCCAGAGCGTGGTTGCGCCTTCATAGTTGGAAACTTTGAGGTCCCCATGCTCAGCGTGAATCGACAGCTCAACCCCTTTGGGCACTTCAATGCGCAGATCGACACGGCGCGTGTCCTTTTCCTCGCCGTCCAACTTGCCTGCCCGCACGGCGACGGTCATCGTTGCGCCGAAGTCGACGATCGGCGCCAACCCGAGCGCTTGATTCTGAAGCATCGCCTCATCCTGCCCCGTGACGTGGGCAATGCCTTCGATGCGCAACAGCCGGCCTTCCGTGCCGACGACTTCGACTTTGCCAAGTGGGTTTTGAATCACGACTTGGTGGCTGTCCGGCTGTAGCATCGCGCCAAGTTTTGGCAAGGGCACGTCTTTTTGAGTGACGGAGAACAGCGAGGACGGGATCGGGGCTGCCGCGGCCTCCTCCTGTGCTCCCTCCGCAACATTGCTGCTCGTGAGGTAGAAGTTGACGGAGAACACAGTGACGAGGAACAAAAGCCCAAGCGAACGCCCGTCGAGTTTCAATCGTTCTGGCAGGCGCTTGCGTCGAATCTTATACACACTGTACACGAGTTCCGTCCCGAGACCTGCGACCACCACTGGCCAAAAGTTCAAGCCGCCCAAAAACCAATGGGAGCTCCACAGCAAATCTGAGAAAAGCAAAAGACCAAGTGCGAGCAAGGTGCACGCACTGGTCAAAGTTCCAATTCTACGCATGGTTGCGATCTTCACTCTCTTCTCTCGGCAAGAACGGCACGCTCTTGCCCTTTAAGATCCAGAACCCTATCGCGAGCAAGACGAACGCGGAGGTGAGTTGTTTAATCATGGCTTTCATAGTGTAATCGATCGGGAGGATATCAAGCAAGTTGCTGAAAATTCCCATCACCGCGAACAGCGCCAGCAACCAGCCGAGGTACTTCAAGTTTACATAGCGCATCATCTGCGGCAGGATCGGCTCATCGCGGTAGTTCGCCCCTTGGTTGATCAGCGTGCGGAACTTCAACGCATCGAACTGCGAGTAGAACCAGAGGATCGGGAAGCCCAGCCCGACTGGGAAGTTCACCACATTCGGGACGATCGAGACGAGGAAGATCAAGCCGAAGAACATCAGCATCAAGTTCAAGCCGCGTTTTTCCAAGCCCAAGTAGTAATGGCCCAGTCCTGGCAACAAGGAGAACAACACGGTGAGAAATCCGCTTTTTACCGGTCTGTGCAACGCTTCGTCCTTGTGAAGCAACGTGTTCATCGCTTCTGCTTGCGGGTCGGTCGTTTTGTGGAGATGTACCGTCGGTTGAGGTTTCGCTTGTTGATACGTGTTGCGGCTGAGCAACTGTTGGGCGACACAAGACTTGCACAGCGCGTCCTCCCCTACCAGTACGACGCATTCCGCACAGATCAGGTGGTGGCAACTGCGGCACTCCCGTGCTACGGGTTGATCGGTATGGGTATGACAATGCATGGTCGTTCCTCCATTCAGATGATTAATTTGAGATCTTCGCAGATAGGCTATCAATCCAGTCGTGGACGGACATGTACAGGGCCGCCGTGTCGACAGAGGCTTCCTCCACTTTTTCTTGGAGCGTGCCGACGACGGGGAATTGCTGAACTTTGGCAGCTTCATACGAGCCTAGCATCATGAACCCGGTGACCACCGCCGCTGTCACGAAGCGCGTGAACACTTCAAGCTTCGGGGATTGACGTCGCACAGGCATTGGCACCACTTTCGCCGCCGCTTGCTCCACACGCCCGGATTCCAACACCAGTTCCATCACCCGATCTGTCAAATCAAGCGACGGCTGTTCCAGCCAAAACTCCTCATCACCATGGCTTGCCGCCACTTCGGCCAAGAGATCGACACAAGCGTCACACACCTCCAGGTGTGCATCCACCACGTCGCGTTCAGCGTCGTCCAGAACGTCCTCCAGATACCTCCACAGCAAGTTCTCGCTCATGTGTGTCATCCGATTCCCCTCCTCTCAAAGCCGTTCGCATCATCTGCTTCGCCCGGTACAACCGAGTCTCCACCGTGCGCGGCGAAATCTGTTGATCGTCTGCGATGTCTTGGTAACTCATGTTTTGGAAGTGATACAGGATCAGGATTTTCCGGTACTTCTCCGGCATCTCCTCGATCAACCGCCTGACTTCCGCTTGTGTCTCCCGCCGAACCAGTGCTTGCTCCGGGCGTTCAACCGTCGTGTCTGGAATCCACGCCGCCTCTTCGACTTGCGCAGTTCGCTCCTGCCGCACGCCGTGCTTGCGCTTCCAGTCGATGCAGCGGTTCGTCGCGATCTTGCAGATCCACGTCTTGAAACTCGCTTCCTCCCGGAAGTGTTCGAGCGTGCGGAAGGCTTTCAAAAACACATCTTGTACGATGTCCTCCGCTTCGGTGCGATCGCGCACCATGCGCAGCGCAATCGTATAGACGAGGGACTGGTACCGCTCCACCAGCAAGCGATAACAGGCGTCATCACCTGTTTGCACACCTTGAATCAATTCCTGATCGCTTGCTTCGTGCATGCGGCCTCGTCACTCCCTTCTCGATTGCGTCCTTGCACCCTTACTGACGCGAACCTTGTGGAGAACCCTTCACTTTTTTCTAGAAAAAAATCCGGGATCGCATCCGACCCGGATTATTCAATCTCGCTCCCTGCCATAAACAGCATCAGCACCAACAACGTCATCGCGACGCCGGCGACATTCAACAACAGCCCGGTCAGCGCGACACCGCCACCCTTCATCTCCTCGCCATGACGCTTGACTTGGCGAATGGCGAGGGAGCCTAGCACGATGCCGACCGGCCCCATCACGAGGTCGATAAAATTCAAGAATGGAATGATCGAAGACAACAGCGTACACCCGCCGAGCACCAAGGAAGTGATCGCCAGACCGCTGGTCGGTTTCGTGCGTTTTTGTTGCAAGTCGTTCAAAATTGGGACACCTCACTTCGAATGCTTCTAGTTTAGCACAAAACAGTAAAAACGCCGCCCCTCCAAATGAAGGGGCGGCGTTTTTCGAAGCGATCCCAGCTATTAACGGGAGTAGAACTCGATGATCAGATGTTCTTGAACGGTTTGCGGCATTTCTTCACGGTGCGGGAGACGCGTGTAGGTAGCTGCCAGGTCGTTCGCGTTCCAGTCGAGGTACGCCGGACGTGCCGGTGCGTTTTCAACCGATTCCTTGATGATCGCAACATCGCGGGATTTCTCACGCAGCGTGATCACGTTGCCCGGACGAACTTGGAACGACGCGATGTCGACTTTGTTGCCGTTGACGAGGATGTGACCGTGGGTGACCAGCTGACGAGCACCTGCGAGGGTGCGTGCAAAGCCTGCTTGGTACACGAGGTAGTCCAGACGGGAGTTAAGCGTGCGGAGCAGGTTTTCGCCGGTGATGCCCTTTTGGCGAGCTGCTTCTTCGTAGTACGAGCGGAATTGCTTCTCGAGTACGCCGTAGATGAACTTCAGTTTTTGTTTCTCTTGCAGCTGAACGCCGTATTCAGAAACTTTTTTGCGCTTGGTCGGGCCATGTTGACCCGGCGGGTACGGACGCTTGTGAACCGGGCATTTCGGAGAGCCGCAGAGTGCTTGTCCAACTTGACGGCATACTTTGTGTTTCGGACCAGTGGTACGTGCCATATTAATTATCTACTCCCTTGTTTCTAAGTGGTGTGTATCGTGTAAAGCCTCGGTTGGTTCCATCTGGTGGAGCAACCATGCGACAGAATCGGTGATCTGTGCACCCGCTGTCATCAGTTTCGACAACCCCTCTTCCGTCTCTTCGACGACAGCCGCGAGGAGGTATATGATGTCATTTTGCGTAAACGCGAGTACGTCAGGCTCGCAAGTCTCCGACAATATTACAGGATACGCTTCGGAACCTATTTTGACAAGTACCTTGGTGTGAATATGACAGCCATTTCCTTGCCAATTCGCCACCATAACGTCTACTTCCGTCGAATATGGCAGTTCGGTCAAAACCTGTTCCATACAGTCGAGAATCGGCTGCGGATCGCGGTAATGACCCACTCCCCAGCACTTCTGCCGGACCAGCCCGGCGATGCGATTGGTATGCATGGGACCACCTCGTCCATTCCTATTGAGAACAATTCTCAATCCATTCACAGCCTCATCATAGCGAATGAGGAGGCGTTTGTAAACGAACATTTTTCAGGATAGCCCGAGTTGAGGCCTAATATCCCTCATTTTGTCGGAGGTGGTTGATTTTATTTTTCTCGAAGTAGGCAGTCTTGATCTGTACCTCCGAGAAACCCAGCATCGAACCGAGCACCATCAAGTTGGCAAAAAGCATCGCAAACGCCTCTGGCGTCCGCTCTGCGGCCAACAATGCACAATCGCTCAACAAGGTCTGGAATTGCGCAGTCAACTCCTCCTGCGAGACGTGAGCAGGGATTTCAGCGGTGTTGCTTGAGATCGGGACGTTTCGATAGCCGAGGTCAAGCCCCAGACCGAGGACGAAATGCAGGGCATCGACGTACTCTTCGAGGATGGTCGCCTGTGGAGCGGGCGCTTTTTGGCTCCAGTATTTGAAGCAGCGCGTCTCGTTGGCGAGTTCGCAGAGCTCCACTTGCAGGGCGAGCAATTTGTGTGGCAAGATCTCCGCCTGCGACAAGCGATGCTCGTCGAGGATGCGTTGGTCGAGATGCTGTTGGATGTCATACAAGCTGTCAAAATTCATACCGTCTCTCCCCTACAGAAAAGGGAGCGGCCACGACTGCGGCCACTCCCTGCGTTGTCCTATGCGAGCGTCGGGGATTCCTCTTCGAGCGCCAGCAACAGCCCCGCTTCCTTGCAGATCGAGCAAGTCGCGACCGAACCGAAGACGAAGTACCCACCGACTCCGACAGTAACCAAAAACAACAACGATGCCAAGATACCCATTGATATAGATCCCCCTTGGGAAGTAATTATGACGGTTTTGTGTCTATATTGTAGCAAACCGTTCACAAATATACAACAAATTGTCGTACTAGTTCCGTGGGGGATTTGGGTAGCGGTCTTTACTTGGCGATCTTGAAGAACGAGCCCGTCGCGCTGCCGATGACATTGCCCTGTTCATCGTAGACATGCGACTCCAACACCGTGACGGTGCGGCCGTTTTTCTGGATTTTGGTCTTGCAGGTGAGGCGGCCGTTCTTGGCTTCCTTGAGGAAGCGGACATGCAGGTCGAGCGTCACCGTGTACACCTCGTTGCCGTTGACTTGGAAGCAGGTTGCGCCCATGCAGGTGTCGATGAACGTGCTGAGGATGCCCCCGTGCAACATCCCATAGCGGTTGCTGATCTCCGGGCGAACTTCCATCGTATGCACGAACTCATCGCCTTCTTGCCCGCAATACTTGTAGGACATCATCTCCTCCACGTACGCAAGCGGCGAGGTGTTGCTGCGAACTTTCGCCTCTAACAGACGCACCATAAACGCTTGGTCATCTGTGGAGAGCGAGTCGAACATCTGGAGCACATGATCGCGCATGAAGAGGCTCCTCCTTTTTACTTGACCGATGCCTTGGCCCAGTCTTCCACGTTCCAAACTTGGGTGACCCAGTCCTTGTAGAATTCCGGTTCGTGGCAGACGATCAACACGGTGCCACGGTAGTTTTGCAAAGTCTTCGCCAACTCTTCCTTCGCCACCACATCTAAGTGGTTGGTCGGCTCGTCAAACAGCATCCAGTTCGACGGGGTCAACATCAGCTTGCACAGGCGGACTTTGGCATGCTCACCGCCGGACAGCGCCGTCAGTTTCGACGTGATGTGGTCGTTGCCGAGGCCGCAGCGGGCGAGGTTCGCGCGGACTTCTTGGTTTTGCAAGTGCGGGAACGCATTCCAGACGTCTTCCAACGCGGTCAGACCTGGCGTGGGATTGACTTCCTGTTCGAAGATGATCGGAGTCAAATAATCGCCGCGATCCACAGACCCACCGAGCGCTGGAATCTGCCCGAGAATCGTCTTGATCAGCGTCGATTTGCCCATGCCGTTCATACCGGTGATCGCGATCTTCTCGCCTCGTTCCAGTTTGAAGGTCAGCGGTGGGAGCAACGGACGGTCATACCCGATCACGAGGTCTTTCGCTTCGAATACCAGTTTCGAGGACAGACGGGTCTCTTCAAAGCGGAACGACGGACGCGGGTACTCGACGGGCTTGTCGATGCGGTCGATCTTGTCGAGCAATTTCTGCCGCGACTTGGCACGACCCGAGGTCGAAGCGCGGGCTTTGTTGCGCTGGATGAAGCTCTCCATGCGCTTGATTTCTTCTTGTTGTCGCTCAAATGCGTTCTCTTGCTGTGCGCGCTTGGAGAGGTAGACTTCAACGAACTTCTCGTAGTTGCCCGCATAGCGATCCAGCTTGCCGCCTTCAAGGTGCAAGATGATGTTGACGACCGAGTCCATGAACTCCACATCATGGGAGATCAGGATGAAGGCATACGGATAATTCTGCAAGTACGTGGTCAGCCACTCGATATGTTCGACGTCGAGATGGTTGGTCGGCTCATCGAGCAGCAGGACGTTCGGCTGTTCGAGCAGCAATTTGGCGAGCAGGGTTTTGGTGCGCTGGCCCCCGGAGAGGTCGGCAACATCGCGGTCGAGACCGACAGCGTTGAGGCCGAGACCTTTGGCGACTTCCTCAACTTTGGCGTCGATCATATAGAAGCCAGAATTGTCGAGGCGGTCTTGGATCTCGCCCATGTCATTGAGCAATTTGTCATAATCAGCGTCCGGTTCCGCCATCTGCATGCCGATTTCGCCAAGTTCTTGTTCCATATCAAAAAGCGGCTTGAACGCGTCGCGCAGGACGTCGCGAATCGACTTCCCCGGTTGCAAAGAAGCATGCTGGTCGAGATATCCGACCGTTGCGCGGCTGGACCATTCCAGCTTGCCGTTATCAGCTTGTAGTTTACCAGTCAGAATGTTCATGAGGGTTGACTTGCCGGTGCCGTTCGCGCCGACCAACCCAACGTGTTCGCCGTTGAGCAAGCGGAAATTCACGTTCGCAAACAGATTGCGGGCCCCGAAGCCGTGACCGATTTCGGTAACGTTTAAAATACTCATCTCGTCCGTGATCCTCCTAGCCAAAATAGAACTCACACTAGTTTACCAGAGAAACGGTGTCCGTTGGTGAAAAACATGCAAAAACCTGTCGAATCTCTTGCTATCTGCCAAGCAATGGAATATTGAAGTAGGAGATCACAAACCAAGCAACGCATAGGGTGATCAACCAGGCCATGATCGGTCGAGTCAGGTGGATGCGTACGATCAGGAACAACAGGCTCCAGAGCACCACAGACCACCAAAATCCCCACCCGTGGAGGTACGTGACTCTCTCCAACCAACCGAAGATCGCCTCCACGAATGAATTGAACCCAACCCAGAGCGCGATATACCCAACTTGTCCCGCTACACTGGACTGATAGGGATAACGGGAGAGATACAACAGGATGATCGGAGCGAGATTTAGAAAGACCACGCCAAAATCAGCCATGACGTGAGTCGGGCCAAGCCATGTTTTTTCATAGTGCCACAACTTATAATCATACGTGAGGATCGTATTGATGAAGTCCCATGTGAACACAAATAGAACAGAGGGGTAATACTCCCTCCACTTTTGCCAATTTGCAAATCGCCACGTCAAGCCCAGCCAAAAGACGGTGATGGCGATGATGAGTCCTGAACCAAGTAGGATCTGCATATGTTGAACCTCCTGCCGGGAAAACCACCCCCTCTCTTCAGTATGCATCTATTTATAACGATCAAACGATGTCACTTTAGGAAGTCGCTTCAATAAGACCCACCTGTCGCCACTTGATGCACATCGGTACTGCTTATGCAGCAACTCCAACGCTGGACACAAAAAAGCCCTCGCCGCTGGCGGCAAGGGCTTTTTTATTACTCATTGCACAAATTTCATGTTATCTACATACATGGACCCCGTGCCACCCGGTCGCTTTTGTTTTTGGACTAGATATGCTTGGGGAGAGGATCTTGTTCCTTGGCAAGTCTGTCAGTTTTTTTACTAAACAGAGGCGTTCTTAAACCGATAAAGGAAGAGACGAGGACGATCACACCACTGATCACAAAAATGTTATATATGCTCACAAAACCAACTGCATTCCCCGCGATCATGCCGCTGATGGGGAGAGAAATATAAGCCAACATCCTTGTACTGCTTACAACTCTACCCAGCAAGTCAGAAGGTACGATCTCTTGGCGAAGGGTGAACCAATTGATCGCAAGCAATGTGGCAGCCCCTTTGGCAACGACCTGACAGAGCAACAAGACAAGAAACAACTTTTCGGAAAAAATGAGACCGATCTCTGCAATTCCGATCATAATTCCACAAGTCACGATGATGTTGCCGCGAGGGAATTTTTTAAATCGACTTGCCAAGTACACTGCGAGAAATGGCCCTAAAGCTTGAAGTGATAAAAACAAACCAATTCCTGTCGAATCCAGTTCCACATGGTCTTTTAGGAAGAACAGCAACAAGGAATCAACTGCACCGTATCCTAGATTGATTCCGAGCATGATCAAGGCTCCGGACAAGATAACCTTGTTGTTCTTTACATAGTGCAACCCTTCCCTAATCGGGGCCAACAACTTCGGAAACTGCTTTTTGAGCCTCACATAATCAACCTTCACAAGCGATAAGATCACAGCGGATAGCAAAAACGAGAGAGCATCAAATACCAAAACATTAATTACTCCAAGCATAGCGATTAAGAGGCCAGTCAGACTTGGTCCAACAAACGTGATGACGGTATCCATCAGCTTCAAATAGGAATTGCCTTTGACATAATCCTCTCGTTTCAATACTTGAGGAATGGTTGCCTCAAAGCTTGGATGATAAAAGGCACTCACACTAGCCAACAAGAAAGCGATGATGTACACCATCCAAACTTGCAACCCATTCACCATATACATGATGGGAATGACACTGACCAAAACAGCTGAGAGAAGATCACCGAATATCATGATCTTTTTCTTGTTCAGTTGGTCCGCGAGCGCTCCTCCAATCAGGCTGAAAAGAACCTGTGGTAGGACGCCTACCACGAACACGAGAGCCATTTTACTAGCAGATTTCGTCAGGTCGTAGACGAGCAGAGGGAGGGCGATTGTAAAGAACCAATCACCCAGTTTGCTTATCGTCATGGCAGAATAAATCTTGAGATAGTTCGTATTCTTAAAAACGTTCACATAGCATCGCCTTTCTTTTAGCGTTGTGTTGCAAGTGCTGAGCATACTGAGCAAGTGTCAGCCTTGTCCCATGAAGATACCTCGCTAATAGTGTAGTCAACGAAATTGATTTCACATGCCCGGCCAAGCGAATACGGTTCGGCGATCCCAGTGATGTGCTTAATCGCTTCATTGACCATGATACCTGCGAGCATACCAACATTCGAGCTAATCGTAGCGTTTTGACGGTTATAACTGATGTTTTTCATGTTTTCCAATTGCTGCTTCTGCTTAGGGTTTAACAACTCATTGTGTTCTTGTGCACATTGAATACAGCCCGTAGTGCCAGGAACGATTGAAAAAAACCTGCCCCTCGTGTTCAGAACCCCACCAGATATCATGGGAATTCCGGCTTGGACAACCGCTTCATTCACCCATTTGCGGATGAACATGGTTGGTTTATCCGCAACGCAAATGACGAGATCAGCTCCCTGAATGTGATCAAGAACATCCTTGGAGCCTTCGATCTTTTTGTTTATAATTTGCAAATTTACATTCGGGTTAAACTGGGCAATGCGTTTCTGAGCTAACCCGGTCTTCAATTCGCCAATGTCAGATTCCGAATAAAGCAGTTGCCGATTAAAGTTGCTCAGTTCGAGTCTGTCATAATCCAATGCTTTGATGTTGTGAAATCCAATAGCAGAAAGATGATAGAGGATTTGACTTCCCAATCCGCCAATTCCAATGAGCGAGATCTTAGCACGATTGATCTTCTCTTGGATCTCAAACTTGCTGGTGGAAAGATCAGTGAACAAGGAAAAATAGTTCAAGTTCGCTTTGTAGCGTTCAGTCAAATAGGGGGTAAGATCTTGGGGCTGGATGTTTCCGTCCTCCAAAAATCCCAGCTCATCAATCTGCTGAATTGCATCAAGGACATCCTGTTTAGAGATATCTGGATATTCAGAACTTACGATTTCGAAAATCTGCTCCGTGTCATGCTCTCCATTTAAGGATTGGACGAGTAGTGCGACACTTCCTGTTGGATCATCGATAAAACAAGCGACACCTAACTCTTCGCCGATTTGAATTTCTTTGTCTAATACAAAATAGGGAATCGTGGTTTTGATTTTTGGACGCATCATCATAATCTACCCTTCCCTAAGAAAATATAAAAATAAGAAGTAGGGGGAGTTAAGTTAACTCCCCCTTGTATCAGTGCTTAACCGACATCACCCAAGTCAGTTGCATAAGCAACTTCTTTGCGATCCGCTTTGCGAATTTTCAGTTTCAAGATAACCACTTCCTGAAATAATTATTACATTTTTCTGCATAAACTGTCAAACGAATAATTATTAAATAAAACAGTCGTTGGAATTTACTTTATTTCCCTTGCTAAGAGTTCCATTTCGAATGGATGAAAACTTTCCCGATCCGATATAACGGCGTTACAAGGCAACACTCCCTTGTGAAGGACCCGTAGATTCAACAAGCATCCTTCACCACCGTACAACGCAAAAGGCAAGCATCCTCGGTTTCCCGCTTGGTGCTTGCCCTTATCATATTCGAGTGTGAACTCCTTATATCGAATAACTGCTTCAGTCCCAAAACAAATCTTGCATGTCTCCTCGGTCATGCCGAGGATTTTTTCGATGATCTTCATGCTGTCATCCACCCCACCCCATGCTACAAATGGGTTCATTTTTTTGATTCACTTTTTATAAATCATGAGGATAGGTCTCCGAGAGGAAATGCTGCACCCGGTCAAAACGTATTCTGTCCCCTCAGGCAAGTCATTTTCTTCAACTCCCTTACACTGGTAGACTTGTTTACCTCCCCCGTACTTGTCTTTGGAGGCGTCTTCGTGTATCTGAATCTCCACCCCATTATATTTCAATTTGAAGAAAATCGGATCTCCTTCTTTACTGTATCTGGTTACTTTTACATCCGATGGTTTTTGAGTGTCTATGTCGGACAGGAACTTTTGAAACAAATCCAGATTCCCCTTGGTCGTCCCTTCAGAAACAACATCACCATTATCAATGGCGGTCTGATAACTATATTCCTGTAACGAGCAACCAGTTATAAATAATAGAAAACTGAGAAAACACAGCAGCAATTGTCTCAACTGTTATCCGACCTTCCTTGATGCTTATTTACGATATGAGTATACTTCAATAAAATGATAGCATACATCGACAGGAATTTTGAAGGTTACAAAGCCATGAAGAAGGGAAAAGAGTACGTTCTCTTCTTGAAAAGCGTACCCAATATGGAACATTTTTACGGGATCACTGGTGTCTATCAAGGCAAACTTACCCTAGATCAGACGGTCGAATTGTATGGTGACAGTAATGACGATGAGTTCAAGCATTTGGAAAAGTTGACCAGTGAAGCTCAAGACAAGCACATCAAGTAGAGACCTGACATGCATGATTTCAAGACCGAACACGATGACATCTGCACTTCGCCGAGTTGATCTACAAGACTTTGTACTTTCCAAAACAAAGTCCTTCGAATCTCCTCGCGAGTTCATGGAAAACAAATAAGGAAGCCCAGATGGGCTTCCTTATCATTTCTGTTCAAAACTTGTGATGGCCCGTCAACCGGCGATTACCAGCCGCAAACAGCAGAGCACAATACCGTGCAGAATACCCCCGTGTAATAAGGATCTTCTCCACCTGGTGCATAGTCTCTTTTTTCGGTTTTCTTCACAACAACGTCGAGATCAAACATTTTTTCCATGGAAACAACCTCCTCAAAATTTATCAGTTCATGCAGATTGCTGAGTTCCATTCATCAGGCAGTTACCCAATCGAACTAGCCTCATAAATACAATAACATATAGATATTGTATAATTCAATATAATTTTAGAATTTTCATATTCGTATGTACAATTAACCTTCCAACTCTTGTCCCAAAGTAATAGCAGCACTCAAGGTGTCCACCAAAGCCTGCGAATTGGTATGATGATCACCAAACAGCCACTACGTATCACAAAAAAAGATCGCCTTCATTTAGTCGGCGATCTTTTTTCATTCCTTCCTACAGCCGTGTTTTTATTGGAACAATTTCATGTTGTCGACATAAACGGTTCCGGACGCGTTGTCGGCGTTGCCGCGAATGATCGCGTAGACGCGCATCCCGGCGGTTGTCGCCGGCGTGTTTGGAAGATTGTTTGGCAGCACGAGTTGATAGAACCCGTTGGCGTCGATCTTGATATAGTGCTCTTGCTTGTCGTTTGCGAGGTACGTGGTCGGGTCAACGAGCGTGTCACTGTTGTAGAAGTCCACCCACAGGTAGACGGATGCGTTGACCAGATTCTCGACTTTGATGTCGGCGGTCAGGCTGTACGGTTTGTTCGGTTGCATAGTTACCGATTGGTACACTTCCACCGACTGGCTCGAAGCCAGACCGTTCGCGTACAGTTTCTGCGAGTAGCTTCCGTCGCTGACTGGGCTCAGCACATGTTCAAAGCCATACTGGTCTGGTGTCAACCCGACGCTGTAGTAGGGAGTCCAAAAATCCGCCACGTTGTTCGTGCCCGAATACTGCTCGAAGCTCGGGTTCTGCAACAGATTCACGGTGGACAGGTGAGGTGTCAGTGCCACTTCGTTCGATACAGCGCCGGTGCCTGCCATGTTCATCCCGACGACTTCGTAGTAATACGTGGTGCCGTTGATTACATTCGTGTCATCATACGTCGTGCCCGTCACGCCCGTCGCGATTTCGGTGTACGGTCCTCCTGCAAGGGTGGAGCGCAGGATGTTGTAACTGGTCGCGTTGTTTACGGAGTTCCAAGACAGATGATCTACCGTGTTCTCCGCCGTACCAAAAAGCACAGGTGCGACGGGAGCGGTGGTTGCCACTTCCATCATCTGCAGTTCCGGAATGGCCAGATTCACCCAGTTCTGAGTCGAACCGCTGGCGGAAACGTTGATCCGATACTTTTTGTAAGCCGTCGTATTCGTAAAAGTAAACGATTTGATATCTGACTTTGCCCATGTAATGCCAGAACGCGAATCAAGCACAGCCCATGTAGTACCATTATCGTTTGACCCTTCAAACGTCCATGTTTTCGGCAAGATGGTTGTATTCGTTAATGACGTGGTTCCCGTGTACAGCACATACTTGCTGACCGTTTTCGGAGAGGGAAATTCATAAGCTAACCAACCACTTGAATTGCGGGTTCCCCACGCATGGTAGCCAGTACCGTTAATCCCATACTCTGTGATCCCATCAAACGCTTTCCAAGGGTACTCTGCGTAGCTAGCTCCTGTTGCATCACTTGATGTCACGATCCCTGAGGGAGACGTGTTACTCGTCATCGTCGGAATAAGATTCGAGGTGTATTGCGTTGTCGTATCCGCAAACGCCGCATGAGTACCTGCAAGCCCAGCGACGATGATGCCCGCAGCCAAGAGTTTCGTAATAAACGTTTTCATGTTACCTCCTATTAAAAATGATATTTAGCGCAAATATAGCATCAATAATGTATTTGATCAAGCGAAATAAAATAGATCAGAATACCTGCTTTGACCCGTCGATGATCCAGTACGTGCTGCCTGCGTCATCTTTAACCATTTTCCTGAATTTCCTGAATCCCATGAATTCACCAAATGCCCTGTGCCCATCAACTTCTTTCACCCACGTGTCCTAAGTAGCCAAATTTCGCTGAACAGCAGGTTCAGCAACAAAACGGGTCAAGCATCCACGGTTTCCCGCCAATTGCTTGCCTTTAGATGGAATTAGGGGGTCGCCCCTTCTATCGTAGGACATCGTCCGATGTCTTGAAATGCAATTTTGCTACTTTAATCAAGGCATCCTTGCCATGTTCTTGGGCATATGACTTGCCCGTTTGATCACCAATTACGAAGCTCCTTTTGGCAATGTGATTCCATACTGCGTCTTCGCGCCGTTGCAACATTCCAGCAACGCACCACGCTCCAGAATCGGGTTGATCTGCAAGACTTTGTACTTGCCATCGCAGATCTTGCGAATCTCCTCGGCCGTGCCGGGGATTCATACAAACAGTACCAAACAAAAATAGAACAACTGCCCAATTCCATAATCATCAAATGGGCAGTTGTTCCTAGAGTTAACCCCCCTAACTCCTTACTCAAATCATACATACGCCCGATTCGCTTTCTTTCGGTCTGTCCGTAACGGACTTGCGAAGTCTTACTCCTTCACAATCGCGATGTAGATGTCCATCTGCTTGTCGGTGTCGGACTCAGAACGCTCGTCGTACCACTCAAATTCGGGTGTACAGGCTTGATAGCCGGAGGTGGGAAACCACTCTTGGAATGCTTTCGCCCACGTTTGTTGAATGCTCGACGCGAAGTCTGCGTTGGACGCTTTCGAGGTGGTGAAGACCGCATACGTGGCTTCGGGTACGGTGATGCACATCATCCCCTCCGGCACGTTGTCAAACGACTCCGCTTCAAACCCGATCACGTAGGTAAATCGACCAGTCTCCGGCTCGAAGTTCGTGCCCATTCCAATCTCCACGTTCGGGCGGAGTTTGTGGGGAATATTGGCACGAAGGTTTTCTTGGAGATAACGTTGCCAGAACGCCGGGATGTCGCTTTGGTTTTTTCCTTCATTCGTTTCGATGTCCAATCCGTAGCCAATCAGTTTGAATGCAGACTTTGTCACAATCGTCGGTGTTATCGTGATTCCTCCTTCACGCAGACGGGGAGCGTGCGACAGAGTCACGAAAGTTCCAAGTGGTATTCCATATAGCCCAAGGTGGCTTGGATTCGCTCGGTGTACTCCATGTGCGGGTCCCCGTCCTCACTTTCTCTAGGGTATCAGAATCAACAGGAGGCTCCTAGACAATTTTTGCCGGATTATGGCTTTTGTCTTAGAGATCTATGGAATACAAGCGAACCAATTCTTGTCCACCTGGGTAAGGGATCAGCCTCTGAAACTGCAAACCCAGTTTTACCAGCAGTCTGCCTGACGCTTCGTTATCTTCGGACGTAAACGCTGCAATCCGGGTAAAGCCCAAAACGGAGCTCCCATATTCCATCACGGCAGAAGCCGCTTCATACGCGTAGCCCTTGCCCCAGTAGCGCGGCAGAAACGCGAATCCGACATCCGGATCTTCTAAAAAGTCTCGTTTTGCGAAGCCGCAGATCCCAAGCGGGATGCCAGCGTCCTTTAGCTCGGTCAGGTAGAAGCCATAACCCCATTTTTCGTACATCTCGACAGCCCCAGTTTTGATGTTCTTGCGTGCATCCTCCACGGTTCTCACGCCACGATCACCGATGTTTTGAATCCATGACGGATCGTTCCACAGCCCCAACATAAATGCCGCATCCTCGACCGTTTGATGGCGCAGGATGAGCCTGTCGGTTTCGAGTATCTTCAAATGTCATTGCTCCTTTGACGTCAAGACGTGGATACACTCTTACATTCAAAATTCAACCCATTCCCTATCCAAACCTGCTTTTGTTCCCACAACAAAATAGGCAAGCCTAAAGGGGTAAAACCGCTTTAGGCTTGCCCTGATTTCACGATAGAACGTCTTCTGTTGTTTTGAAATGCAATTTCGCCACGTTGGTGAGGGCGTCCTTGCCGTGGGACTTCACATAGGACTTGCCCGCTTGGATCATGAGGGAGGAAGCCCCTTTGGGAAGTGTGAGACCGTAGGTCTTTTTCGCCCCGTTGCTCCATTTGAGGAGGGCGTCACGGGCGAGGATGGAAGCCGCAGCGACGGCGATGTTTTGTTCGGCTTTTGGAACTTGGATGAGGTGGATACCCTTGCCTCGGGTTTTGAGCTTGTCGTTAATGTACTTTTCGTCGCCAAATTTATCGGCGATGGCGAGTTTGACGTCTTGTTTTTCAAGCAGGTCTTCGATAACTGCGGCATGAGTCCACGCAAGCAACACGTTCAAGTTCTTCATCTTCCCATACAGTTCGTTGTACTCCGCCGGGTTGATCTGCAAGACTTTGTACTTCCCGAAACAAATCTTGCGAATCTCCTCGGCCATGCCGGGGATTTTTTTGTCGGTGATTTTCTTGCTGTCGTCTACGCCTAGCGATTGCAACAGCGGCACTGCCTCCGGGTCAACGATCACGCCAGCGGTAACTAAGGGTCCAAAAAAATCCCCCTTACCCGATTCATACAAGCAGTACCACACTGATATGATCCCCTTCAAGTAGACAGTAGGAAGAAAGCCCCCTACTATCTATTTGAAGGGGGTTTTTCATTTATGGGAAACATTCGAAAGACATA
>NZ_QGGL01000005.1:215328-281223 GCF_003148565.1 Tumebacillus permanentifrigoris | reverse complement strand
CAACTTAAACTAAACAAGCTGACGCCTGTCGAATACAGGCGCCAGCTTGCGGCTTAGGGTCTTTTTTCACTGTCTACAAAATGGGGTCTTGACCAGAGTGAGACGCAGGTTCTTTTTTCAATAACCGAACTGCTGGAGCAACGTCTCCACCCGTTGGCGGTCGTCTGAGGTTGCAATCTCGGTGAAGGCCGTCAGGAAATCGGGGAGACTATCGCCGATCTTCGTGAGCCGCTTGGCTTTTACATCGTGCGAGAATACGCGTCCTGACGTGTGGTAGAGCACCCAATGCGCGTCATCGACGACCAAAAACACCAGCGCATCTTGGTACGGTTGCTCCAAATCATCGAGGCGGTGCAGGGCTGGCATGTAGAACTCCCGCCCGTTGGCGCGCAAGTACAATTCGTTGGGGCCGACTTCCTTATAAAAGACTGCCAATTCCTCGGGCAACGTCGGCAGCGGGCCTTGAAACTCCACCGCCAACTGCTTGCGAAAGCGAACCGGGTCATACTTGCTGAGCAGTTTGTGGAGCAGATCGTCATAGGTTGCGAGCATGAGCTTCCTCCTTTTGTCTTAGAATGCCCGGTTCCAGCGCATACTAGTTTAGGAACACCTTCACATTTTTGGCAGAGGAGTGAGGTCCGGTGGAACTGAACGAACAGCGCGTGCTCGATACGTTTTTGGAACTCGTGAAGATTGACACCCCTTCGTATTTTGAGCGGCCGATGGCCGATCATCTTTTACAAACCTTGCGGGAGCTCGGACTTGATGTGATCGAGGATGAAGCGGGCAATCAAGTCCTGCGCGGCGTGGGCAAGGAGACGCGCCATCTGCTCGAACATGAAAAGCAAACGGGCAACGTGATCGCGACACTGAAAGGCACGGTGCAAGGAGCGCCGAAACTGCTGTTCACCGCGCACATGGACACCGTCGTCGCCGCACCCGGCATCCAGACACACAACGACAACGGTGTGATCCGCACCGATGGCAAGACGATTCTCGGGGCCGACGACCGGGCGGGGATTGCGGCACTTTTGGAAGCGATCCGCTTTTTACAGGAAAGCAACGTCGAGCACGGCGACTTGCAATTCGCCTTCACGATCGCCGAAGAGACCGGGCTGTATGGCTCGCTCTACCTCGATCAGCAAAAGATCCACGCCGACTACGCATTTGTCATGGACTCTGGCGGGCCGCCCGACACGATCATCGTCGCTTCGCCGACGGAGGTCGATTTCACTGTGCTCATCTACGGAAAAGCTGCACACTCTGGCGTGAATCCAGAGGACGGGCTCAACGCGATCTCCGTCGCGGCTGATGCGATCTCGAACTTGAAACTGGGCCGCATCGACGAAGAGACGACGATCAACATCGGCGTGATCCAAGGCGGAGAGAAGACCAACATCGTCTGTGACCGCTGTGAGATCCTCGGCGAAGTGCGCAGTCGCAACGATCAGAAACTCAGCGAGCAGTTGAGCAAGGTGCATTCAGCGTTTCAGATGGCTGGTGAGAAATGGGGCGCGAAAGTCGAGGTGACCGAGCAGAAAATTTACTACGGTTTCAACCTGAGCGACGAGGATGAAGTGGTGCGCCTCGCGCAGGAAGGGCTGCGCAGGGTGGGGATCGAGCCCAAGCTGGCTCCGCGTGGGGGTGGCAGTGACACGAACAATCTGAATGCCAAGGGAATTCCGGCCGTCAACCTCGGCGTCGGTGCCAACCAAGACCACACCGTCGAGGAAAATTTGCGTGTCCAAGACTTGGTCGATGCCACGCGCCTCGTGGTCGGGATCATTCAGACGGCTGCTGAACGGGCGGGGGTGGAGGCGCGATGAACTCCCGATTGGAGCGCGGCACCGTCGCGGCGGTGCTGGAGCATGAATTGGTGGTTGAAGTGAATGGGGAGTTGGAGCGCGCATTTCCCGACCCGGCGTTGCTCGACCAGCCAGAGGTTGGGGACACCGTCTTGTTGAACACGACCGCTGTCCGGCTCGGACTGGGCACGGGCGGTGTGCATTTCGTGGTCAGCATCGAAGGAAAAAGCCCGTCCACCGCACGGAGCGGGGACGGGCATATCATGAAACTTCGCTACACCCCGCACCAGTTCGCCGTACACGCCGTCGAGGAACAGAGCCACCCGATGCATGAGGTGATGCGAGAGGCTGAATTTCTGGAGAACACGCCGGTTGTGATCTGCGAACTGCACAGCATGATCCCGGCGGTGGCGATGTCGTTTCACCACGAGATGATCGCAGAGGAGCAGGCAACCCAGCCTCGCGTCGTGTATGTGATGACAGATGGTGGCGCGCTCCCGATGCATTTTTCCAAAACGATCGCTGCGCTCAAGGAGCACGGACTGCTCACGGCGACCGTCACGGTCGGTCACGCCTATGGCGGCGACCTTGAAGCGGTCAATCTCTACAGCGGCTTGCTTGCGGCGAAGCATGTTCTGCACGCGGACATCATCCTCTGCGGCATGGGCCCGGGGATTGTCGGCACAGGCACACGCTATGGTCACACAGGCATCGAGGTTGGCCAAGCGGTGAATGCGGTGCATGCTCTGGCAGGCGAGGCGGTCGTCGTCCCGCGGATTTCCTTTGCCGATGCACGGGAACGCCACCGTGGCCTGTCCCACCATACGATCACCGCGCTCGGGCGTGTTGCGCTCGCACAGGCTACACTCCCGCTCCCGAACCTCGACGACGACCAAGCGGCAACCGTCTGGAAGCAGATCACCGAGTCGGGCTTGCACCTCAAACACCGCCTCGTCGGGCTCTCGGGGAGTTCGATACTGGACGCAGCACCGCGTTTTCCAGTACCATTAAGAACGATGGGGCGAACTCTTGACGAGGACCCTGCGTTTTTCCTCGCAGCAGGGGCGGCAGGCGAATGGGCGGCGCGACAAAAAAAACGCCCGACTAAGCGCAAGCTTAGCGGGTCGTCTTGGCAGCAGGTGCATTCCGCTCCAAAAATTGTTGAAGCGTGAGGTTGCTGCCTGCGTATTGGCGGAGCAGGGCGCGCACTTGCCAGCCTTTGCCTGCCATGCGCAGGCTGTTTTCGGTGATCATCGTTTTCAACATGTCATTCCCTCCCGGCTTGTCCGACTGAAGTTGTTCCCAGTCTATTCCGGGAGCGGACTTGTTATTCCGGAGGAGGAAAAAAGTCATGAGCAACGCAGACCATTTGATCGAAAAACAACTGAACTCCGAGACGATCTATGAGGGCAAGGTGATCACGCTGACTGTGCAGACGGTCGAGTTGCCCAACGGCAAGCAAGCGAAGCGAGAAGTCGTGCTGCATCCCGGCGCGGTCACAGTCCTCGCGATCACGGCGGACGACCAGATCTTGCTCGTCAACCAATTCCGCAAAGCGCCGAACTCCTTGCTGATCGAGACGCCGGCGGGGAAGCTCGAGCGCGGAGAGGACCCACTCACCTCCGCCAAGCGTGAACTAGAGGAAGAAACTGGCTACCAAGCAGCCGAGTGGAAGCACATCACTTCGTTCTACACCAGCCCTGGATTTGCAGATGAATTGATCCATTGCTACGTCGCGACCGGCCTGACGATGGTGGAGCAAAAACTCGATGAAGACGAGTTCCTTGACGTCCTGCACGTCACGGCGGAGGCTGCAGAACAGATGATCCTCGACGGTCGGATCGCCGATGCCAAGACGGTGGCACTGGTCTACTGGTGGTTGCGCGAACGGATGCGCGAAGGGAAGTAGGCAGATGTCGGACGAACTGCACGAGTTTTTTCTCGATCTACATATTCATATCGGGCGGACGCAAGGCAACCAGCCGGTGAAGATCACCGCCTCGCGGGACTTGACGTTTTTTGAGATCATCCGCGAGGCGGGCGAGCGCAAAGGCATTGAGATCATCGGCATCATCGACGCCGTCTCCCCACCGGTGCTCCAAGAGATCGAACAGTTTGTCGCAGATGGGGTGCTGACCGAACTTGCGGGCGGCGGTTACGATTATGAAGGCAAGACGACCCTCTTGCTGGGCGCAGAGGTGGAGACGTCTGGACCGCAGGGCGGGGCGGCGCATTTTGGCGTGTGGATGCGCGACATCGCCACGATGCGCATCTTTTCCGACTGGCTGGGCGAGCGGGTCACCAACCGCGTGCTCAGTTCGCAACGCGCTCGTTGCACCTCGTTTGAGCTGCAGCAGAAATGCACAGAACTGGGCGGCCTCTTCATCATCAACCATGTCTTCACCCCGCACAAAAGCGTGCTCGGCAACTGCGTGTCTCGCGTGTCCGAGATGGTTGATCTGAAGCATCTGACCGCGATTGAACTGGGGCTGTCCTCCGATTCGGAGCTTGCCGATCTGTTTTCTGAGCACCATGACATCACGTTTGTCAGCAACTCCGATGCCCACTCGCTGGCCAAGATCGGGCGGGAGTACAACAAAGTCCGGCTGGCGGCGCCGACCTTTGATGAGGTGAAAAAAGCGCTGTTGCGCACAGAGGGTCGGGCGGTCACCGCCAACTACGGACTGGAGCCGAAGCTTGGCAAGTACCACCGCACCTTCTGCGCGGCCTGTGACACGGTGCTCGACACGGAGCGCATTGAGAGTTTGCAGTGCCCCGCGTGCGGATCGAAAAAAATCGTGCGTGGCGTACACGATCGCATCCTCTCGATTGCGGATCGTCAGGAGCCCGTACACCCGCCGCATCGACCGCCCTATCACTACCAGATCCCGCTCGATTTCATTCCCAAAGTCGGCAAGCGAACGATTGACAAGTTGCTCGACCACTTCGGGACGGAGATGAACGTCTTGCACCGCGCCACGGAGGAGCAGATCGCGGAAGTGGTGGGGGCTAGGATCGCGCATGACATCGCGCGCGCCCGACGCGGCGAACTGCCGATCTCCGTCGGGGGCGGCGGAATCTACGGCAAAATTTTGACCTGAAAAAGATTCATAGAGTCCTCCTGCCCGTCATAGGCTGTACTAACAGTCGGACAAAGGGAGGACCTCACGATGAGTCAAGTCAAACTCAACGTCTCACGATATCTGCAAGACCAGAGCAGCTTGTTTGTGTTTACCACGGTGCTGTTTTTCATCGGCATCCTATTTGGCGCCATCGTCGTCAGTGCGCTCTCAGCAGACCAAGCCACGTCCTTGCATGACGCGCTGCACGGCTTTTTCAAAGCCTTGAACCTCGACGAAACGGGCACGACGCCCTCGGAGATCACCTGGCATTCGGTGGCGAGTTTTCTGAAAACCACAGGTCTGATGTGGATTCTCGGCTTGTCGATCATCGGGTTGCCTGTGATCGTGATCTTGATTTTTATGAAGGGTTTCGTCATCGGTTTCACCGTCGGGGTCATCGTCAGCCAGTTCCAAGCCAAGGGCGTGCTGTTTGCGTTGGCGGCGATCCTGCCGCAGAATTTGATCTACGTCCCCGCCTTGATCATCTGCGGGGTGGCCGGGATCTCGTTCTCGCTGAGCCTCGTGCGCAGCCGCTTCTCGAACAGCCAGCCGCGCACCGTCGGCGGCGGCTCGATGCTCTATCGCAGCTTCCTGAGCTACACGGGCCTCGTGACCTGTATCGCCGTGGCGATGATCCTCGCAGCTTTTGTGGAAGGCTACGTATCGCCGGCGCTGATGCGAGCGGTGATCCCGCAACTTTAAGTCTAGGAGATGTAACCCAGATGTCCCGCAAGTTTACTGTCATCAACGAATCCTTCCAGTGCGAGCAGTGCGGCATAGAGGTACAGCCGCTTGCACAAGGCTCCTGCCGCAACCATTGTCCTGCTTGCTTTTATTCCAAACACCTCGACATCAACCCAGGGGATCGCGCCGCCAACTGCGGCGGACTGCTCGAACCGATCGGGATCGAAGACCACAAGAAAAAAGGCTACATGATCATCCATCGCTGCCAAACCTGTGGTCATACCGGCAAAAACAAACTGGCGCTCGACGACCCGAACCAAGCGGATTCGTTCGATCGGATGCTGGAGATTATGAAGAAACCGAATTTGTAGGGGGCAATCCCCAAAAAATCGCAGCCGCGATCCAGTCAACGGGATCTCGCGGCTGCGATTTTTTGTGGTGTTCCATCGACGGGATTCTGCGTACAAGCACCCATGTTCTGACGAAACGTTTGCCGACAGACAACCGTTTTACTTCTTTTTTCGTTCGGATGTAGAAATTGCGATTTCATAGGGTTATAATGGAATAGGATTTTGACAGGTCTGCGCAGGGGGAGTTTCCAATGCAAGAGAGAATGGATCAGATCAAGAAACAGCTACATACTGAAAACTTCAAGCTTACCCCTCAGCGCGAAGCCACCTTGCGGGTCCTGCTTGAAAACGAAGAAGCTCACCTCAGTGCGGAGGAGATCTTCATGCTCGTGAAGCAAAAAGCTTCAGACATCGGGTTGGCGACCGTCTATCGGACGCTGGATCTGCTGTGCGATTTGAAGATCATCGAGAAACTCAACTTCGGGGATGGCGTGGCGCGTTATGAATTTCGCTCAGAGGACCATCCGCACCATCATCACCACCTGATTTGCCTGAAGTGTGGGTCGTTGTTTGAGATTGAGGACTTGCTCGACGACCTCGAAGAACGCGTTGAGCGCGATCACAAGTTCAAGATCGTCGATCACCGCGTAAGTTTCCTCGGCTATTGCTTCTCCTGTTTGGCAAAGGAAGGCAACTAGGCGGAAAACGGATGTACCACTTTGTAGGAACGTATTCACGATACGCTTCTTGCAAATTTACTATCCTGAACTAATTCTAGGAGGATACATACATGATCGTAGGGATTCCGAAAGAGATTAAAAACAACGAGAACCGCGTCGCAATCACCCCGGCAGGTGTTGAAGCCCTGAAACACGGGGGTCACGACGTCTACATCGAAACCAACGCCGGTGTTGGTAGCGGTTTCACCGACGAAGACTACAAAGTAGCAGGCGCCATTATGCTCGACACAGCAGCAGAGGTATGGGGCAAAGCCGACATGATCATGAAAGTGAAGGAACCGATCGCGTCTGAGTACGGCTACTTCCGTCAAGGTCTCGTGTTGTTCACCTACCTGCACCTCGCACCGGAACCGGAACTGACCAAAGCACTGATTGACAACGGTGTCGTGGGCATCGCCTACGAAACGATCCAGTTGCCGGACCGTTCCTTGCCGTTGCTCACCCCGATGTCCGAAGTGGCAGGCCGGATGGCCGTTCAGATCGGCGCGCAATTCCTCGAAAAACCGTGGGGCGGCAAAGGCATCCTGCTCGGCGGCGTACCGGGCGTACTCCCAGGCAAGGTTGTCATCGTCGGCGGCGGGATCGTCGGAACCAACGCAGCGAAAATGGCGATGGGCCTCGGCGCAGACGTCACGATCATCGACAAGTCCGAAGTTCGCCTTCGTCAACTCGATGATATCTTTGGCGGTCGCGTGAAAACCTTGATGTCCAACTCCTACAACATCGAACAAGCGGTCAAAACCGCTGACCTGCTGGTCGGCGCGGTGCTGATCCCGGGCGCACGCGCTCCGAAACTTGTGAAGGAGTACATGGTGCAACAGATGTCTCCGGGCTCTGTCATCGTTGACGTTGCGATCGACCAAGGCGGTTCTGTCGAGACGATCGACCGCATCACCACGCACTCCGAACCGACCTACGTCAAGCATGGCGTCGTACACTATGCCGTGGCGAACATGCCGGGCGCAGTCGCACGCACCTCGACGCTGGCCCTGACCAACGTGACCCTCGATTACGCGCTGCAACTGGCGAACAAAGGCTGGAAGCAAGCGTGCAACGACAACGCAGCACTGGCGAAGGGCATCAACGTCGCGAACGGCAAAGTCACCTTTGAAGCGGTCGCTACCTCGCTCGGCTACGAGTTCCACACCAAAGAGAGCGTGCTGGCGTAACCAGTTCGTAGTTCGTAAAACGGAAAAAGGAAGGGACTCCTCGAGGAGACCTTCCTTTTTTTACTTCTAGGCTGTCCCCTGCCCCCATATAATCGGGGGAGGAGGTGGGAGAGATGATCATATCCATGCGGCGGATCTCGCAGCTGGCGCGGTTGGTGGTGTATGTGGCGCTGTTCAGTTTTATCGGGTTCAAATGCCTCACGATCGTGCAGGAGATGTTCGCTCCGACGGACAAGTACCGTACCCCCGCTGGTCGTGACGCCGTCAAAGTCGATGCGACCCGGCACCAAGCTCAGGCGGGAGAGCAACCGTTTTGGGAGGAAGCCAAGGAGCGGTTGGGCGTGTTCTATCTCATCGGGGAATAAGTTTCCTTTACATAACTTTTGCCCGAAAGAAGGAATTTGGCATTGTCCGACGAAATTCCTTCTCAACAGAAAGCGTTTGAAGCATGGGCAAAGGAGTCTACTGAATGGACAAACTGATTGAACGATTTATCCATTACTTGACTGTTGAGAGAGGGCTGGCTCAGAACACGTTGGAGTCCTACGCCCGTGATCTTACAGCCTACATCGACTTTCTCCAGCGCGGCGGCATCCGCGATCTGAACCAAACTCGTCGGGCGAACATCATCGCCTACTTGGCGGAACTGCAGCGCAAGGGGAGAGCGACCACCACGATCTCGCGCAACCTGGCATCGCTGCGCGCCTTCTATGGCTTCCTGCTCCGCGATGGCCTGCTCGACGGTGACCCGACAGCGAACTTGGAATCGCCGAAGATCGAGAAGCGCCTGCCGAAGGTCTTGACGGTCGGTGAAGTGGAATCGTTGCTCGAAGGGCCAGACCTCGGCACCACCGCGGGTAGCCGCGACAAGGCGATGCTGGAACTGCTCTATGCGACGGGGATTCGCGTCTCCGAACTCGTCTCGTTGAACATCTCTGACGTCAACTTGAACATGGGCTTCCTGAAGTGCTACGGCAAGGGCTCGAAGGAGCGGATCATTCCGCTCGGCACGGTGGCGTTGAAATCGGTCGGGGAGTATATCTTGCGCAGTCGAGTGAAACTCTCGCGCAACCCGGCAGAGGAATCGCTGTTCCTCAACCACCACGGCCAGCGACTCTCGCGCCAAGGCTTCTGGAAGATTATCAAAAAATACGCACACACCGCATCGGTGGACAAAGAAATCACCCCACATACGTTGCGTCACTCGTTCGCCACGCACCTGTTGGAGAACGGAGCTGACTTGCGTGCCGTGCAGGAGATGCTCGGACACGCGGATATCTCGACCACGCAAATCTATACGCACTTAACCAAGTCGCGCCTGAAGGAAGTCTACGCCAAGGCGCACCCACGGGCCTAATCCAATACGTGATCCGCACAGGAATCGGTCAGGTTCCTGTGTTTTTTGTACATAGCAGGTTGAGAAGTTTCACGAAAGGGCGTACAACATGATCTGGTTTCTCCTCTTGATAGCCGTACTCCTACTGCTGGCTGTTTTGGCTGAAGTAATCTGGGAAACCTCCTTTCCGAAAGTCGTGGAGGTCACGATTCCCACACCGAAACTCCAGCGGGGGCAAGAACTGCGCATCCTGCAAGTGACAGACATCCACAACTTGCGCTGGAGCGAAGGATTTTGGCAGCAGATGCAAGGCACCAAGCCTGATCTGATCGCGATGACGGGCGACTTGATCGATGGGGCGAACATCCCCTTCGATCTGGCGTTTTCACAGATAGAACGTTTGAAAACCATCGCGCCGGACGTCCTGTTCGTCACGGGAAACAACGACTGGGAGCACAAGCGTTTTGACGACTATCTGGCGGGCTTGCGAGCGCGTGGGGTCACGCTGATGGACAACACCTCGATGACGCTTGCTACGCCTGTTGGTGACTTGCAAATCGTCGGGGTAGGGGATGCCTGCACTCACCACCACGACATCCACCAAGCGATGCAAAACGTCACACCCGACGAGCGATTCCTGCTATTGCTCTCCCATGACCCGATGATCATCAGACGCGGTGCGGGTCTCGAACGCGCCGCAGACCTGATCCTCTCCGGGCACACGCACGGCGGGCAAGTCCGGTTCCCGTTGCTTGGAGCCGTATATGCGCCCACGCAAGGGCTTTTTCCGAAGTATGACAAGGGTCTGTTCCAACTTGATGAGACCACGAGGCTGTATATATGTAGCGGGCTGGGCACGTCGCGTTTTCCGATCCGCTTCTTGAACCGGGCACAGGTGACGCTTGTGAAACTTGTAGGTGCGTGACGACGAAAAAACCTTGGGTCGCAGCAGGCGGCGAACCCAAGGCTTTTTTCCTTTTGCATAGGATTGGGGTTGTCAGACATCTAACCTTTGCGGTAAGTTAAGGATAGAAGGGTACACTATACAGCATGAAATCCAATTCTCGGAGGTACATAGACATGTCGTTTAACCGCATTGTGATTATCGTTCTGGACAGCGTAGGTATCGGCGCATCGCGCGATGCGGCTGCATACGGAGACCTCGGCGCCAACACGATTGGCAACATCGCGAAGGCCGTCGGGGGGCTGAACGTCCCGAACTTGGAAAAACTCGGCCTCGGCCGGATTCACCCGCTCGAAGGCGTCTCCGCAACAGTTGAGCCGATCGGCAACTACGGCTTGATGGAGGAGCAGTCCGCAGGCAAGGACACCACCAACGGCCACTGGGAGATGATGGGCGTGAAGCTCGACAAGCCGCTCCCCGTCTACCCGAACGGATTCCCGCCAGAAGTGCTCGACGAGTTCGAACGACGCGTCGGCCGCAAAACGATCGGCAACAAGCCGGCATCCGGCACGGAGATCATCAAGGAACTGGGCGACGAGCATGTCCGCACGGGCTCCCCGATCATCTACACCTCGGCAGACTCTGTGTTCCAGATTGCCGCCCACGAGGAAGTCATTCCGCTCGAAGAACTATACAACATGTGCAAGATCGCCCGTGAATTGCTCGTCGACGAACATGCGGTCGGCCGCGTCATCGCACGTCCGTTCATCGGCTCGAACGGGGAGTACACCCGCACATCGAATCGCCATGACTATTCCCGCGACTTCGGGCGTACTGTGTTGAATGAGATGGACGAGAAGGGCTTCACGGTTGCAGGTGTCGGCAAAATTTACGACATCTATGGCGGCTCCGGCGTCAATGACAAAGTCGGAACCAAAAACAACATGGACGGCGTGGACAAAACGCTGGAGATGATGGGCAAAGTCGAGCGTGGTTTGGTCTTCACCAACCTTGTCGATTTTGACGCGCTCTATGGGCATCGCAACGATCCGCATGGTTTTGCACAAGCGATCCTCGACTTCGACAAGCGCTTGCCGGAAATTCTCAGCGCGTTGCGTGAGGATGACCTGCTGATCATGACTGCTGACCACGGGTGCGACCCGACCACCGAAGGCACCGACCATTCCCGCGAGAATGTACCGCTGCTAGTCTATGGCAAAAACGCCAAACATGGCGTTGATCTCGGCCTGCGCACATCCTTCGCTGACCTCGGCGCAACCATCGCGGAGAACTTTGGCGTCCAAGGCACCGGCTTTGGTGAGAGTTTCTTGAACCGTATCGTCTAATTACAGGGGGAGATCGACTTGTCTCTGCTGCAGAAAATTGATCAAGCGAAACAATTTATCCAATCCAAACTCACAGCGCATGCGCCGCGCATCGGGCTCGTGCTCGGTTCTGGCCTGGGCGTGCTGGGTGATGAAGTGCAAAATCCGGTCGTCATCCCCTATGGCGAGATCCCGAACTTCCCGGTCTCCACCGTGGCGGGTCATGCGGGGCAACTGGTGATCGGGGACCTGTCGGGGCAACAAGTGATCGCGATGAAAGGCCGCTTTCATTTCTATGAAGGATGGAGTCTGGAGGAAGTAACATTTCCGATCCGCGTCATGAAGGCGCTGGGCGTGGAGATCATCCTCGTCACCAACGCGGCTGGCGGCATCAACCCCGAGTGGAACGCGGGCGACTTGATGTTGATCTCCGACCACTTGAACTTGACCGGACGCAACCCGCTGATCGGTGCGAACGAGGCCGAACTGGGACCGCGCTTCCCGGACATGTCGAACGGCTACAACAAAGCCTTGCGCGCCCAAGCACACGAGATCGCCAAGGGCTTAGGCATCGAACTGCGCGAGGGCGTCTATGTCGGCGTCTCGGGTCCGTCCTATGAGACACCTGCTGAGATTCGGATGTTTCGGATCATGGGCGGCCATGCGGTCGGCATGTCGACCGTGCCGGAAGTGATCGTCGCCAACCATGCCGGGCTGAAAGTGCTCGGCATCACCTGCATCTCGAACATGGCGGCAGGCATACTCGACCAGCCGCTGACCCATGAGGAAGTCATGGAGACCACCGAGAAAGCCAAGGCGAACTTCATCAATCTCGTCAAAGCGATTGTGAAAGAGGTATAGGGCTATGAGAATGTATGACATCATCCATAAAAAACGCGATGGGATCGCCTTGAGCCAAGAGGAGATCTCCTTTGTGATCCAAGGCTTCACCAACGATTCGATTCCGGATTACCAGATGGCAGCCCTTGCGATGGCGATCTTCATCCGTGGCATGTCCCCGGAGGAGACCGCCCACCTGACACTGGCGATGGCAGCATCAGGTGACCAGATCGACCTCAGCCAAGTCAAGGGTGTCAAAGTTGACAAGCACTCCACCGGCGGCGTCGGCGATACCACGACGCTCGTCCTGCTCCCGCTGGTCGCATCGGTCGGTGTGCCGGTTGCCAAAATGTCTGGTCGTGGCCTCGGTCACACCGGAGGCACAATTGACAAGTTGGAAGCGATTCCAGGCTTCTCGATCGAGCGGAGCAAGGAAGAATTCATCGAGCAAGTCAACTCCAAGGGGGCGGCGCTGATGGGCCAGAGCGGTTCGATCGCCCCGGCGGACAAGAAACTGTACGCCCTGCGCGATGTGACGGCGACCGTCGACTCGATCCCGCTGATCTCCTCGTCGATCATGTCCAAAAAAATCGCCGCCGGAGCGGACGCGATCGTCCTCGACGTCAAGACGGGCGAGGGCGCTTTTATGAAAACGCTGGAAGGTTCGTTTGCGTTGGCAGAAGCGATGGTCAACATCGGGGAAAACGTCGGTCGCCACACGATCGCTGTGATCTCCGACATGGACCAACCGTTGGGCTATGCCATCGGCAATGCGCTGGAAGTACAGGAAGCGATCGACACCCTGCGCGGCCAAGGTCCGGCCGATCTGACCGAACTGTGCCTCGTGCTCGGCTCCTACATGGTGGTCGCGGCGGGCGTTGCTGGCAATGCGATGGAAGCGCGCGCGAAGCTCCACGAGTCGTTGGAGAGCGGTCGAGCGTTGGAGACCTTCAAAACCTTCCTCACCGCACAGGGTGGAGACGCATCGGTTGTGGATGATGCGACCCGCCTGCCGCAAGCTGCGAAAAAAATCCCAGTGACGCTTCCGCGCACCGGATTCGTCTCACACATCCACGCCGAGGAAGTTGGCACAGGTGCGATGTTGCTCGGTGCGGGCCGTGAGACCAAGGAATCGGAGATCGACCTGGCTGTCGGCATCGTCCTGCACAAGAAAGTTGGCGATCGTGTGGAGGCAGGCGAAGCGATTGCGACGCTGCATGTCAACGACGAGAAGCGAGTGGCCGAAGTCACCGAGCGCCTGCAGCGTGCGTATGAGCTGTCGGAGCAGAAACAGCCGAATCACCGCTTGATTTTTGGCGTGGTGACGCAACAGGGCACGGAACGCTTCGTCTAGGGTATAGCGACCTGTTGGCAAGGCAAGACTACCTCTATAGGGGGTGAAGCCGATGCCAGCAGGAGTGAAATGCCAAGTAGAAGAGTGCGTCTACAATAAAGAGACCGCTTGTAGTGCCGATGTGATTGAAGTCACGTCGAACGGGAACGACATCGTCGGTACCAACAAAGGAACCATGTGTGGGTCCTTTGAATACCGCGACCATTACCGTGCGGATTCCGGCCTCAGCAAGGAAGAATACCGTGAGAAGTATAATGGGAACCACGGAACCCACTAAAAAAGCAACCCCTCCGCTTTAGTAGCGAGAGGGGTTTTTGCTGTAGCTTTTTAGGAGGAAAAACGGGGCAAAAAGCAACAGGTGCATCGCCAGCGCCAGACCTTCCAGCGACAGGATGTACCACGGCCACGGACCCATCAGGTCGAGGATCGACGCATTTGACGGTTTGTGTACCAGAAACATGTAATTGCCCCCGATCAGCAGGTCGAGGCCATAGATGAGCACGGCGAGGACATTCAGAGCGGCCAGCGAGCGCCAGACCGAGCCGAGTGTCGGGCGGTATCCTTCGACGAAGACCATGAAAAAGCACGCCAGCACGATCGCCCCATGCCCGATGAAGAACTCAAACGTCCGAAAGTGTGGAAACGCGTAATTGCCGAGGTCGGGCGTGATGATCGCCTGTAGCGCCCCACCGAGACCCGCGAGAGAGAGAAACTCGAACAACCGATAACTTTTGTTCAACATCATGACGATCGAGAGCAGGAGTGAGATCGAACAGAGTTGCAAGGGCAGTGAGAAGTCGATCGACCAATCCCCTTGCGCGGCTTGCCAGGACTCCAAGGCGATTTCACTGAGGGCGAGGACGGCGGCGATCACGTAGCGGAACCAGCGGTTGGGAAGCGGCTCACGCAGTTTTTGGCGCAGGGTGTAGACGATGAGGACAGCCACGAGGAGCAGAAACATCGCGAGGTTGTGTTGCCAGTTGAACAGATGGAAGGGATGGTCAAGTCCGTGGATGGAGAAGTACGGGTTCATGAGAGCACGCTCCAGAGGTCAGGTTGATGCTTTCAATAGTACTACAAAAGTTCGCAATATTTCCAATTCCTTTTTTCAGGATAAAACAAGCGGAGGAAACACAATCTACAAAAGCCAAGTCAGAAACTGTAAGTATCGGGAGGTTTCAACATGTCTCTGAGAACTTTTGTCGGGCGCAAATCGATGGTGTTCCTGTGTGCATCCACCCTGTTGTTTGCCTCGGCCGCACCGGCCTTGGCTGCTGAAAAAAAGCCGGCGGTGCAAGTTGAGCTCGCCAAGCAAGCGTCGTCAGCCGTCCTGATGGATGCGGCGACGGGCACCGTGCTGTTTGAGAAAAACAGCCACGAGAAACTGCCCCCGGCGTCGGTGACGAAGGTCATGACGATGTTGCTGATCATGGAAGCGGTCGATTCGGGGAAAGTGAAGTGGGATGATAAGATCAACACCAGCGAGTATGCGGCGAGCATGGGCGGTTCGCAGATCTTCTTGCAGCCGGGCGAGCAGATGACCTTGGAAGAGATGCTCAAAGGCATCGCGATCGCGTCCGGGAATGACGCAGCGGTCGCCGTAGCGGAGCACATCGCCGGGTCTGAGGAAGGGTTTGTACAGTTGATGAACGACCGTGCGAAGGAGTTGGGGTGTACAGAAACCAACTTCTCCAATGTCAACGGGTTGCCGACGGAGAACCACTACACATCGGCACACGACCTCGCTCTGATGTCCCGCGAGTTGGTGAAGCATGAGCGAGTTACGCAGTATACGGGTGCGTATCAGGATTATCTGCGCAAGGATTCGGAAAAACCGTTCTGGCTGGTCAACACGAACAAGCTCGTGCGTTTCTACTCTGGCATGGACGGGATCAAAACCGGGTTCACAGGTGAGGCGAAGTACTGCCTGAGCGCTTCGGCCAAGCGTGATGGCTTCCGCGTAATCGCGGTGGTGATGGGCGAGCCGACCTCGCCGGTGCGCAATTCGGAGGTCTCGCAGTTGATGGACTACGCGTTCGCCAACTACAAGTCGGAAGTGTTGTTCCAGAAGGGCCAAGAGGTTCAGCAAGTGGAGATCGACAAAGGGGATACCCCGAAGCTGGCACTTCTCGCAGGTGACACAGTAGGGATTCTCATGAAGAAAGGTACGAAGAAAGAAGAGTACCAGTCGGAGATCATCGTCAACGAGATCCAAGCTCCAGTGAAAAAAGGGCAGGTCGTCGGCAGCATCGTGATCAAGCAAGGCGGCAACGAGATCGCGAAGACCGATCTGGTTGCAGCGGCTGACTGCGGTGAGGCCGGGATGTGGACGCTGTTCAAGCGGACGGTGAAGAGCTGGTTTACGTTTGGGGGGTAAAATAGGAATGATATAGGGATGGGCTGGACACGGGTAGGGTAGCGAATCAAAACGAAAGCCAGGGATATATGATATCCTTGGCTTTTTTCGGGCTAATGACTTAGGTACCTAATTTGAAGAATCGACGTATTGTTCTGTCTTTCGTCGTGGGGCCATAACTTGATTCGGTATAACAATTACAGTGATCATCACAATATCGCCCTACTATTTTTCGGGTATCAATACCACCCGTTGACGCTGCTTGCATCAAAGCTAGATATGCATGAGACAGTGTAGGCTGTTCGCCGGTACGTATATGAGGAAAATCAAGGAAGATTTGAACCAAATAGGGGTTAAAGGGTAAGACAGATAAAGTGTTGCGCAATGTTATCATTCGGAAATAGTCCCCCTCCGAGTACGGACTATTTCTAAGTTCCTCTATTGACGTATAATATCTATCAGAAATGTCGATATTCCTCCAATCTGTAGGGTTGGTCTTTGTAATACACAGCGGGGGAAGCCCATTTATTTCTAAGAGGTCCACATGAAAAATGAATAGAACAGGGCCATAGAAGTTTTGAATTTTTCTTTTTTGATGGATATCAAAATTATCTAAAAAAATATCGTTCCAAATGCCGTATTCTTTATCCAGATCGTCGGACTTTTGATAGGTTTGGAACACTCCACGGGAAGCAACCCCTCCTCTGGACAGTAAGCCTCCGTTTCGAAGAAACGTGCATGCTGTACCTACTGTGTTTGCATGATATAGATATGTTACACCAAGGCTTTTCAACAAGTTTAGTAACTCTTTTGGGTCGAGTTGCATCCTGAGATCACTTCCATTCCATTATTCTTTATTGATATATACGGACATATGTAATGAAAGTTTCATTTGTTTGTGAATATTTTGATTACCCCCGTCCATTGACGAGATTGCGGCGGCGGACTTTGGCATCGAAGAGACGCTGACCTGGCCTGCCCTTTGTGGCGGCCCTTTTTTGATTCGGTTAGGAGGAGGATCGGCATAGTTCGTGCAAATCGCGACTAATACGACGACCTGTGCCAAGCAGTCTTGATGCTTAACGGAAATTTGAAGAACGGGTGCGAAACGAAAAAGTCTGGGAGCTTATCATGGGGTGTCATGTCTGCCTCTTCGTCCATTTGCGTGACAGGGGATCATGTGAGGGTGACTCTCGTGTTCTGGGCGGAAGAGGGCAAGTGATTCAAGGTTTAAGTGAATGGTCAATACGTCTGCGAAATCTTGGCGATGAACCACTAGCATGCCTAGGATTACCACGAATGGGCCGTGAAAAAGTTTTCGAGACAGAAGGGAATCGAGTATTACTACATGCTTGTTTTTCGAGGCGGTAGAGCTACTAAATCAGAAGCCACAATAGCAGATGAAACTCTGATGCTACACTATCTCGCAAACGAAACGTTGCATCGCCGTTGTTGTCTAGATTTTACAAGGGGAGGAGGGAGAGATCGTGTCAGATCGTAGGTCTGCTTGAACAAGGTCCACATGCCTGCTTCCCCAAGTCGGCTGCCGCGACAAAATTGGTCTTCGCGATCTCCGCACCGCCAGCTTGAACACGATGCTGCCGAGGACCTGCCCCTTTTTCACGGGAACTTGGATCTCGTTGACGATGATCTCCGACTGGTACACCTCTTTCTTCGTGCCTTCTTTCATGGGAATCCTACCGTGTCACCTGTCAGCAACACGAGTTTTGGGGTGTCCCCTTTGTCGATCTCCACTTGCTGAACCTCTTGGCCCTTCTGGAACAACACTTCGGACTTGTAGTTTGTGAACGCGTAGTCCATCAACTGCGAAACCTCCGAATTGCGCTCCGGCGAGGTCGGTTCGCCCAACTAACCCAAAAACGAGTGTCGCGAAACCACTGAGTAGATGTAATATTACTTGATTTTCTGTCATTGTCTAGTTGATTTCGAAGTACTGGTTATCGGATTCCGAAATGTCATAGTCGGATCACGACAAATTGGTAGTTATCATCTCTCAACAAAATACGACCGAACCGCCTGTTACACTAAAATGCCTCGGACGCTCGGATTGAGAGTGTTACAAATTTATCCAATCCATTCCCTCATTTCAAAGTCTTTTCCAAATGATTCTGCTGTTTCCTCCTTGATGTATTTGAGGAGCGATGGAATCCCTTTTCGGCTATATGCCTTCTCTTTGTTGGCGTAGTTCGTGTTAATACTTCGACAGAACTCGAACAGCGAGAGGCTTGTAAGGTATTCAATACTTCTCGGTGACTCTCCGCGTTCTCTCCGACATGAAACCACGGAGCGATACATTGAATTAGCTCGAACTCTACGTTCGTCAACCCCTCAAGTAAGTACACTCCACATACCCGCGAGGACGAGCAAGGCCGCTCGGTCCCGATAGATTGTGACGAGGATTAGCCTGTTTTTTCACTCAGCCTTTGGTCATGGGGGGGAAGATCGGGTTAACGTTTTTTCAATATTACCAGCGAAGGTAAATTAACACTATAACGAAAATGTAGGTTAGCGGTAATCTATTGAGTATCAACTGGCTCCACATTTTTGAAGAAAATCACTAAACAATAGAGGAACAATGAAGGATAAAAAGCATGTTTATGGAATATGTGTTATGAGAGGCGAAATTTAGAGATTATTTTAGGTACAACTTCTAAATAACAAGGGGGATATTTTGATGGGAAGCAACTTTGACGCTATGGGACTGATCAGTGAGATTGAACAGGAAATTGAGAAAGGAGAAGACCTGAGAATTAATGATGATAAACAAGGAAAATATAAACAGTACATTCCATATTTGAAAATATTGAACAAAAAACTAGAAAAGGATAAATATAAATTTGTGTTTATCGGGAGGAAAGGTATAGGTAAGACAACTACCATATTAAACCTATTTGACTTAATTAATGGTCAAGAAGAATTATTGTCAACGGGATCTGGGGGAACAACCGTTTGTGAAGTAGAGATTAGGAAGAGTGAGGAACAATATTCTTATTTTGAGATAATCCCGATTGAAGATAAGTATATGAATCAATACATCTCTGATTTCTGCTCAGCCTTTCTAAAAACAGATGATAGTTCAAATTTGTACGTGCCGACAGAGATAGGACGTTCGATTAGAAATATGCTTGGTATGAAGGTAAAAGAAATTGAATCTCTCTGTGAACAGTTTGATAATTTTGAATGTTTTAAAGACGAGGTAGTAAGGAGACTTAATTTACCTGAAAGAACCAATACCATTGTTAAGTGTGAGCAAGATAATAATGGTAAGTATTTTTCGGATATTCAGAAAAAGTTCACAAGGATTAACCTAGGTAAGGAAGATACTGTCAAAATACCGAACAAAATTATACTGTATGCCACTGAAGATCTGATTGATTTTGGAGGTTTTTCTTCCGTCATATCTATCGTGGATACTAGAGGTATAGATTCTGATATTGCAGCGGAGAACGAAGTTGGGTCCTTTAAAAGAGAAGATATATTAAACTATATTGATAACCAACAGGATGATTGCATTTTGATATTTGTTGATAGTATTAAATCTGCACCATCACAGGAAATTCTAGAAACGATTAAGACACGTATCACAAAAGAGAATAGAGATAATTTTTATATTTTTATTAATGTTAACGGTGATGAAGCTGAGAAGGTAATGACAGATGATGGAGTTGCAAATGATATTCAAACAGGTATTGATTTCAAAACAGATGATATATTGTCCAAAATGAAGCAAGAGAGGGTAGACTTTAATGAGAGAAACCTGATCTTCTTCAACTCCAAGACAAATTCCCCAGATAAAAAAGATATTTTGGGGATGATTGAAAGTAATGGTGAAATAGTTAAACAACGAATTTTCGAGGAATGTCAGGATGTAAAAAATGCCTTTGAAAAGTTGAAATACGACTTTGAAGACGGTGGATATGCAATGAAAAACTTTGAGGAGTTATATGAGGATATTATCGGTAGAACTTCGCCTCAAAATATACTTGCTCAAGTAGTTAAGGATTTCGTGGATAATGAGATTCGAAAGATTCATCCTAGTCGATTGGATGCAATCAATCGATATCGTGGGGATTACTATGCGTATAATTTTTACCATCGCTTCAGCAATGTTATTGAAAAGACCTTTGATCACATTTTTGGAGATGCGAAAAATGATTTAATCAAGAAAGTCAATGAAATATTGGGGTATAAAAATATATCGAAATTAGATGAGATAGACTATAAGATGTTTATAAAGGGTTTTAATGAGGAGTATTTATTACGAAGAGATGAATTGAAAGCGTTATTAAAAAGGAATTTTCTTTCTTCATTTCAAGGGTCTTCTTGGGCAAGGGCACAAGCTTTATACGGGGATGGAAAAGGATATGTCAATAATGTGTGTAGTATTTATGCGAATGAGATTATGAGGTTGGATATATCATATAATTTAAAAAATAACTTTGATGATGCGTGGAACAAAATTCTTCAACGAAATGAGTTAGTAAAGCAGTAGTTTGGAGGAACAAAGCACCCTAGTTCAATTTTGTTTTTCATCTAATAGTGGTGTAAATGGTTGTAGAAATACAATTAGATATAGACAGAAAAACAAGGAACAGCATCTACTCAGTGGTTTTTCCGCCACTCGTTAATTGGGGTAGGTGGGTGAGCCGACCTCGCCGGTGCGCAATTCGGAAGTTTCGCAGTTGATGGACTACGCGTTCGCCAACTACAAGTCGGAAGTCCTGTTCCAGAAGGGCCAAGAGGTTCAGCAGGTGGAGATCGACAAAGGGGACACCCCGAAACTGGCACTGCTCGCAGGTGACACGGTAGGGATTCTCATGAAGAAAGGTACGAAGAAAGAAGAGTACCAGTCGGAGATCATCGTCAACGAGATCCAAGCTCCCGTGAAAAAGGGGCAGGTCGTCGGCAGCATCGTGATCAAGCAAGGCGGCAACGAGATCGCAAAGACCGATCTGGTTGCGGCGGCTGACTGCGGTGAGGCCGGGATGTGGACGTTGTTTAAGCGGACGGTGAAGAGCTGGTTTACGTTTGGTGGATGATTTGGGGGATTGTAGGTAGTGTAAAAAAAGGATGCCAAGGTTTTTCTTGGCGTCCTTTTTATGCGTTACCGATGAGGAAACAACCTTTTCTTATGTTATAATTATTCCCGACATAACTTTTTAGTAGGAAAGGGTGTAGTTCTTTTGACGAATCATAATCCTGATCGTATAAACAAGCTTGACCTCGTCGTCACTCGTGTTTTCGACGCACCAGTCGAGCAGGTTTGGCAAGCCTGGTCCGACCCAGAGCTCGTCATGAAGTGGTGGGGACCCCATGGTTTTACCTCACCTGTTGCCAAAATGGATTTCCGAGTAGGGGGGACGTCACTTGTCTGCATGAGTTCACCAGAATACGGAGACTTTTACAGTATTTGGGAGTATAGGGAAATCGTGCCGTTGGAGCGGATCGAATACATACACAACACAGCCGACGAAGACGGTAACAAAATGGACCCAGCTGCGCTTGGCATGCCTGAGGATTTCTCACAGGATCAATGTCATACTGTAACCTTCAAAGATCTGGGTGACAACAAAACAGAAATGACCGTGACGGAGTACGGCTGGACTGAGGGTGAGATGATGAAGCTGTCCCAAATGGGCTTGGAGCAGTGTCTCGATAAGATGGCTGCTATTTTTGCACAGAACTAAGCCCCAGTGAAAAAGGGCCGTGGTTCACGTTTGGCGGGTAAGCATACAGCGAGTTGAAAAAGAGAGCCCTACCAAGGAGGCTCTCTTTTTTGCGACCATCTATTCAACCATCTAATTCAACCAGAATCCCCGTTCGCCCCCAACCGTCTACCGGGTGAAAACCATCTCTAGAAACGTGTGGCTTCCTCCAGTTTTGAAACGTAGATCTAGGTAGTGTGTAGCATGTCAATCCTCAATAATGATACTTGGGTTCTGTACTTCAATCGTCTACAAAGTAACCGATGTAGAGAAGTTCTCTCAACGAAACTATTTGCTGTGTAAGTTTGTATACAACAAGTAATTCCTATGTTATTATATTAAGTACAAAACAAAAATAGTTCTGAGGAGGTGTGAGGTTTGTTACTGGATTCAACTTTGACAATCGGGCAACGATTTAAACAAATTCGTAATGCACAGGGCTATTCTCAAGCATCATTAGCAGAAGGGATCTGCTCTATTTCTGTGATCAGCCATATGGAAACGGATCGGTACTACCCTTCGGCTACCATGCTTGGAAAGCTGGCGGACAAGCTCGGGTTGCCCCTGCGTGAAATCATGGGGATGCAGGAGCAACAGATGGAGGCTGGTTTTCAGATTGACATCGTTCGGGTGTATGTTGAAAAGTGCGATTTCCACCACGCACTTGCGCTCATCGATGAAATCGATCAGCGCGCTGACTTGCTGGATCATCAACGAGTTGAGCTCCTGATAAACCGGGTGGATTGCTGTATTAAAATCAAGAAAAGTGAAACCGCTGTAGAAATTCTGCTGCCCTTTTTAGAGCAACAAGAAAGTAGCCAAACCATTGAGGATGAAAGTCTGTGCACGCTCTACAATAAATTAGGGAATGCCTACTATCGACAAACCGAGTATGAAAAGTCGTTTTCTGCGTATGAGCGAGCTTATACATTGAGCTTGAAGTTTCCACAACTCAATCTGCTGGGGGCGCGAGTGCTCTTCAACATGGGGTTGATTTGTGGGAAATTGGGCTTTAAGAGTGACGCGATGCGATACTTAGAGAGTGCTCATCAATTTTTCCAGTCGATTTCAGACATGGAAAGTGTGGCCAATACTTTATTTGCATTGGCGGTTGAAACGGAAGACCCTACTCAATTGCTGCAGGCCCGTTCGTTGTATGAAAGTTTAAACTTGCTACATGAAGCCAATCGGGTCAAGCAACTGTATGCGTATAAAATCGAATCAAAAAACGACTACAAAAAATCGATTCAAAAGCTTCGCGCCATTGCAGCGGACTTTGAAACGTTTGGTGATCTGGGCAGAAGTGTCATCTCCCTGGCCAGAGCATTGCTCGTCTGCCTGGAGCACGAGGATCTCGAAGAAGCTGGGATCTGTTACCAGGAAGCCGCTCGTCAGGTACAAAAAATGGACGTTGAGGATACGTTTGTACTAGGCTACTTTTACCGTTCGAAGTCGCAATATTCCCTGAAAATGAAAGATTTCGAAAATAGCATTGTAAATGCGCAGAGATCAAGTGAAATATGTGCTAAAATGGGTTTATATGCGGATAGTGCAAAATCATTGCAAATTTGCGCAAAAGCATTTGAAAGTCAAGGAAACCATCAGCAGGCGTACGAGGTTTCAAACAAAGCACTTGAACAGTTATTGCACAGAGGGGGGCATGTAGAGTGAGAAAGTTAGGAAAGGGATTTGTGATAGGGGTACTTGTCATCAGTGCGTTCGTACTCTCAACTGCACAGTGGGGGACTAATCATGTATTTGTAGCCTATGTGGATGGGCCTGACCCGATGGAAGTTCACGTTTTTCACATGTAGAACAGCAACCGCCTCTACTCAAGGCGGTTTTTTTATTTCGAAAAAACGAAAGGAACCATACGTGGCGGCCAGCCTCCCGAGTGCGCTGACGATCGCCAATCTCGCGAAACGGTTAGGGACCACAGTCGACGACCTCTACCAAAGCCTGACGTTCAACAAGATACAGGAATCTACCTGAGCATTGCTGAGACGGACGAGCGGGGCATGAAAAAAAGAGAGCCGTCTAACGAGGCTCTCTATTTTGCTAAACTCCTTCACAACCCGCCTCGGTCACACCCTCAACATGCAGCGACAGACTATGCAAAAAGTAGCAGGTCTCCGGGAAATGGTGTTCGATAAACTGGAGTGTCAGGCGACTGAGCACCTGCTGTTTTTCATACAACTCGACCACCTGTCTCGCCAGTTGTGTAAAACCCTGCACCGTCGCGACCAACTCTGCGATAAACCGCAACTCGTAGGGAGACTTTTCTGGCAAGAAACGTTTGTACTGTTTGAGGTGGTGGTGGGTGAGGACGTGGGCGTTGAAGCGCTGGATGAACACCTGCGTTTGTTGACTGAGGCCTTGCTCCACAGGGTCCAGCAAGTTGTGCAACAGGAAGGTGTGACCCAATTGGTCCTCTAGCCAGAGGTCGATGATGGCATCGAGCGGCAACAACGGCGCTTCCTGTCCGCTCTTGTAATACGCCAAGATTCGCAGATACTCCGCATTTTCATTCAAGGTTCCGTTGAAGTACGTCGGGGTCAGATACAGGACGACTTGGTTTTGGATGCGCAGTCTCTGCAAGTGCCCTTCCAAGAGGAAGTATCCGTTGGCGACTGGGTACGCAGCTTGCGCGAACGCCACCATCTCCGGCGCAGAGGCCTTTGTCGCTGGGTCCAGACCCTCCAATCGCGTGCGCAGTGCTTGAAACGCAGCCACGTACTGCCGGCTCAACGCCACCCACTGCGTTTCCTCCACTGACAGCGCATCGCGGACAAAGGTCGCGTGCTCCTCCAAGATGCGCAGCCAAAACTGATGTTCTTCCCAAGGGGTATATTTCGGAGTCATGGACGATACCTACCTGTCGTTTTTTTATTAGGTATATGTCATGACGTGCTCCAAGGTCACGTCAAAGCGAGTATAATCAAGGGAAGAAGCTGCACATCTAGGAGGAATTCCATCTTGTCAACCGTATGCGGCATCGAGATCAAAGGCTCTCAGGCCATCGTCGTCACCTTGCAAGGAACCAAAAGCAACTATGAACTGATCAACACCAAGGTCAAAAAAATCGAACTCGAAGACCCCAAGGCTCAACGTGCCGTACAAACCTTCCAACAAGCGATCACCAGCTACTTCAAGGAACACGCCATCAGCACCGTAGGAATCAAAGAACGCGCAACCAAAGGCGACTTCAGCGGAGGCCCGATCTCCTTCAAAATCGAGGGAATCATCCAGACCTTAGATCTGCCGTCGAGCCTCGTCCACGCCACCACGTTATCCGCGACCGTGCGGCGTCATGAGGTCGATGTCGAAAGCGTAAACATCAACAAATACCAAAGGGACGCTTTCAAGGTCGCCTTTCACCTCTTGGAGGACTAACGGCTCTTAATAAAAAGGATTGCAACAGGCGCAGTCAACGAGCCTGTCAACTGGGTGCTCGGAGGGAACCCCTCACCGAATAACGCTCACCGAATAAAAAACGAGTTGACGTCCTATGACGTCAGCTCGTTTTTTCTACTGCTTCCACTGGTACCGCACCCCGGGTGTCTCCTCGTCTCGCGGATGCAACAATTCGCCCAGCGGCGGCAATCCCTCTGGGAAGGTCGGCTTGTGTGGGGAGCCGGGGAGGACGGCGAACGGAGTCCCGAGGGAGACATACGGGTACAACGTCTCGATGTCCACATTGCGCAGGCGCAGACAACCCTTGGTGATGTTGCCGCGCCCGATCGCCTCCAATTGGTTCGTCCCGTGGATGGCATACCCCTCCTGCAATTCGAGGCCGCGCGTGCCCCACGCGCCCTTGCCTCCGTTGGGGTTGACCACGCGCCTCGAGACTTTGGAGCGCACAAAGGGCAACGGCGGCCCTGTCGCAACCGAGTAGACGGCGAGAATTTCCTCGCCGCGACCGAGGGCGAGTTGGTTGGCCTCCGGGTAGAAGCGCAACTCCAGTCCAGGTTCTGGCAGTTGACAAGGGCAACCGCTGGCTGCCAAGAGATCGGGTGACAGCGCACTCATAAAGTTGACCGGCTGGGCCTGCGTCAATTCCTGCAACGTCTTCGGATCACGACCGAGCGTGTCATGAAAGCGCAGGCGAGCGTTTTCCACGACGAGCCGTGGCAAGTCTCCAGGCAAGGTATTCGCGACAGTGAACAGCGAGATCAGACGGTCGAGGCCGAGCGGTTCTGCCAACAGGTGAAAGGCCACCAAGAACAAAAGCAGCGGTGCCAGCATCCGTTGCAACAAGTCACGCAGGCGAAAACCGTTGCTCGCTGGCACTTGGATCTCGTCGCTCAGCGGTTTGAGCGTCGTCTGTTTCAACTGGATCAATGACGCAAGGTGTCCATCGCGCGCGGCTAACTCGTACTGTTCCTGCGCTTCTCGCAGCCGGCCTTGTTGCTCCAGCACCTTCGCGAAGTGGTAGCGCAAGTCTCCGTTGTGCGGGTGTCGTTTCAGTTGCTCGCGGAAATCAGGCTGGTTCACGAGGGTTCCCCCTCTCAAAATGGGAAAACGGACAGTCTTATAAGGAAGATATCGGAAGAGATCGCTTCCGTACACATAGGTCTATAGACTCATTTTTTTACGAGCACGTTTCGCTTGATAACCGACCGTTTGACAGATTGTCTTTTTAACGGTTGCCATCCCTGCGTGAACTCGTGGGATAAAAAAAGCGGTACACTCACACGCGAGTGTACCGCTTTTTCTCATCAAGTTTACAGATCGGAAACTTTCACCAATTGCTTGCCGATGTTCTCGCCGCGGAACAACCCGAGGAACGCTTCGACGGAGTTCTCCAGTCCGTCCACGATGTTCTCTGCGTACTTGATCTTGCCTTCTGCAACCCATTGGCCCAGTTGCAGCATCGCTTCCTTGTGGCGCGGGGCGTAGTCGCTGACGATGAAGCCCTTCGCGAGCGCACTGTTTTTGAGCAGTTGGGTAAATACGCGCGGTCCAAGTTCCGGCTCCTCCAAGTTGTATTGCGAGATCTGACCGCAGATCGCGATGCGCGCTTGGAAGTTGATCCGCGACATCACGGCATCGGTGATCTCACCGCCAACATTATCGAAATACACGTCAACGCCGTCCGGGCAGGCACGTTTGAGCGCGGCGCGGAGGTCGTCGGTGGTTTTGTAATTGATCGTGGCATCAAAGCCGAGTTCGTTCAGCAGGTACTGGCACTTCGCGTCATCTCCAGCGATTCCGACCACGCGGCACCCTTTCAACTTGGCGATCTGGCCGACGATCGTGCCGACCGCACCGGCTGCACCTGAGACGACGACCGTTTCGCCTTCCTTCGGTTGGCCGATGTCGAGCAGTCCGAAGTAGGCGGTCCAACCTGGCATCCCCGTGACGCCGAGCGCGGTGGTGACCGGTGCAAGCGACGGGTCGAGTTTCAACAAGCCACGACCGTTCGAGACGGTGTAATCCTGCCAGCCGAGTTGGCCGACGACCACGTCGCCCGCTTGCCATCTCTCGTTTTTGCTCTCGACGATCTCACCGACGCCGCCACCGACCAGCACTTCATCGAGCGGGAACGGTTCGATATAGGACTTTGCGTCGCTCATCCGCCCGCGCATGTACGGGTCGACGGAGATGTACAGCGCACGGACGAGGACTTGCCCATCCTGCAACTCCGGGAGGTCAACCTCCTGCAGCGTAAAGTTTTCGTTGGACGGCATCCCGACGGGACGGCTGACGAGGCGGAACTGGCGGTTTTTTTTCACGGTCATCTCGAACACTCCTTGTGTGCAAATAGTCTTCCTATGGCGCATATGTATGTGTGGATCGATTTCTATTACTTCATGAATGTAACCTTGTTTACAATCGGAAGTCAAGCGCGCAAGAAGGGAATAAGCCACGAGAACGCGAAACGTCTACTACTAGCACTGCGCTGTTTCAGGAAAAAAGGAAGGTACAAGATGAAGATCAAAACCAAGCTCTACACAGGATTCGGTTCGCTCCTCGCACTGTTGATCGTCATGCTCTTGCTGGTGCTCAGCATGCTCAACGATTTGAACCAGAGCATGAATGAGATCGTCAAGGATCGCTACACGAAGGCAAAATTGGCGACCACGGTGCGCTTTGAGGTCGGCAACATGGCGAGAGGTTTGTATACGCTGGCGATCGATGACAAGACACCGATCGACGAGGTCGTGGCCTCGATTAACCAATCCAGAACCAACGAACAAGTGGCGATTGCTCAATTTGAGCGGATCGTGAGTTTGCAACAAGCGTCGGCGTTGCTCGCTCAGTTGCGTGCGCAGAGCCTAACGTATGAACTCGAACAAAATCGCATGATCGATCTGGTGCGCTCTGGACAGCGGGCACAGGCCAACGAACTGTTGCTCGGAGAGATCACGACCACCAGCCTCGCGGTGTTCGACACGGTAGGGAAGCTCAACACTGTGCAAGAAGCGCGCATGGAAACCGCCTTGCAGGACGCGACCACTACCTACAACATGGCAGTAAAAGCCACATGGACGTTGATCGTGCTCTCGCTGTTCCTTGGAGGTGTGATCGCTTTTCGGGTGGTGCGCAGTCTGACAGCCAGCCTGCGCCATGTCACCTCGGTGATCACGCTCGTCACCAAAGGCTCGAAGCAAAAACTGCCGCGCATCGAAGTCAGGACGCAGGACGAGATCGGCGAGATCTCGCAAGCCTTTAACGCGATGGCGGTGGCGTTAGAGGAGCATGGGCACCACGAGCAGGAATTCCAGCGCACGATTCAGGAGCAGACTTGGATCAAAACCAAGCTCGCGGAGACCACGACGATGTACCAAGGCGTGCAGGATCTCGAAACGCTCGCTCGGATGATCATGTCCAAGTTGACACCGTTGGTGGGTGCCAGCTATGGTGTGTTCTATTTGAAGGAAGGGCACAAAGACCAGCAGCGCTTGGTGAAGTTCAGCTCCTATGCGGACATGGATCGCGAGGTAGGGCGAGACGCTTTTCGCATGGGGGAAGGGCTGGTCGGTCAATGTGCGGCCGAGAACCGCACAATTCTGCTGACCGACCTTCCAGAGGTATCCAGATCACATCAGGGCTGGGAGCCGCAACCCCCGCCACGATCCTCGTGCTGCCCGTTGAGCATGAAGGCCACGTGCGTGCGGTGATCGAACTGGCTTCGTTCGAACTTTTTACCGACATGCACATGGCCTTGTTGCAACAAGTGGTGGAGACGATCGGCATCACGATCAACTCGATCGCGTATCACATGCAAGTCGAGAAGTTGCTCAAGGAATCGCAAGCGATGACCGAAGAGTTGCAGAGCCAGTCTGAGGAGTTGCAACTACAACAGGAAGAACTCAAGACGATCAATGAAAAACTTGAGGAGCAGTACAACAACTCGGAGACCAAAACTCGCGAATTGCAAAAGACCAAGGAACAGTTGGAGGACAAAGCCACACAGTTGGTGCTCTCCTCCAAGTACAAGTCAGAATTCCTCGCGAACATGTCGCATGAGTTGCGCACGCCGCTGAACTCGCTGTTGATCCTCGCACAGATGCTCGCCGAAAATTCGGAGGGCAACTTGTCACAGAAGCAGATCGAGTTTGCGAACACGATTCACGCCTCTGGGTATGACCTGCTGAACTTGATCAGTGACGTTCTCGATCTCTCCAAAGTGGAATCGGGCAAAATGGACGTCCATCTCGACGAGATCCTGCTCGACGAGTTGCGGGAGTTTGCCCAGCGGCAGTTCTCGCAACTCGCTCGTCAAAAAGGTCTGTTGTTCACCGCGAACGTGCATCCAGACGTGCCTGTCGCCATCTACACCGACGAAGTGCGTCTGCAACAGATCATCAAAAACTTGCTCGCCAACGCCATCAAGTTCACCGAGGAAGGCTCGGTGCAACTGGACATCCGCGTCGCCGGTAGTTCCCCGCTCAAGGATGTGGGAACGGTGCTCGCGTTCTCGGTCACCGACACGGGCATCGGGATTGCGCATGAGAAGCAGGAGGTCATATTTGAAGCGTTCCGCCAAGCGGATGGCACCACGTCGCGCAAGTACGGCGGAACGGGTCTGGGGTTGTCGATCTCCCGGGAGATCGCGAACTTGCTTGGCGGACAACTGGAGGTGATCTCCGTCGAGGGCAAAGGCTCGACATTCACCCTGTACCTGCCGACGGAACATCTGCCTGCACAATCGGTGGTGAATGTGCCGCTGGGCACCGCCCATGCGGCACTTTTTGCCGAAGACGAGGTGTCGGAAGTAGCAGTCGCGCAGGAAGTGGGAGCGGAATGCCCCTTGGATGGGAAAAAAGTGTTGCTGGTCGATGACGACATGCGCAACATCTTTGCCTTGACGACGGCGTTAGAAGCGCAGCAGATGAAGGTGATTTTTGCCGAAACTGGACGCGAAGGCGTAGAGATGCTGCTGGAGAACCCGGATGTGGACCTCGTGCTCATGGACATCATGATGCCAGAGATGGATGGGTATGAAGCGATGCGGGCGATTCGTCAACGGAGCAAATTTGCGGATGTGCCGATCATCGCATTGACGGCCAAAGCGATGAAAAACGACCGCGACAAGTGCATCGACGCGGGAGCTTCCGACTACATCAGCAAGCCACTGAACTTGGAACAACTGTTCTCGCTGATGCGGGTCTGGCTCTATCGCGAACGAGAGGGCAGGTGACCGCTACAAGGATGGATAACTTCAAAGACCTGCGGCTCGCCACCCCCGAAACCTTCGCGTTGGGCGAGGTCGAGCACATCGAGATGCAGTTGTTGCTCGAAGGGATGCATCGGATGTACGGGTTTGATTTCAAAAACTACTCGCTGCCGTTCCTCGAACGTCGCATCCGCCATCGGATGCACACGGAGAAACTGCCCACGATCTCTGCGTTGCAGGAAAAGGTTCTGCACGAACCTACCGTGATGGAACGATTGCTGAATGATTTCTCCGTCAATGTTACCGAGATGTTCCGCGACCCGTCCTTCTACGTGGCCTTTCGCCACCATGTCGTGCCGCTGTTGCGGGAGTATCCGCACATCCGCATCTGGCACGCGGGGTGCTCGACGGGCGAGGAAGTCTATTCGATGGCGATCCTCTTGCATGAGGAGGGGCTCTATCACAAAGCCCGCTTGTATGCCACCGACATGAACGAGCACAGTTTGAGGCGAGCGGTGGGCGGGGTGTTTCCCCTGCAACGGATGCAACAATACACCAAAAACTACCTGCAAGCAGGTGGCACCAAGGCCTTTTCTGAGTACTACAGCGCGGTTCATGACACGGTCCAATTTCACGCCTTTTTGCAGGAGAATTTGGTGTTTGCCCAACATAATTTGGTGACCGATCGCTCGTTTAACGAGTTTCAAGTGATCGTTTGCCGCAACGTCATGATCTATTTTGATCAGTTGTTGCAAAACCGCGTACACAAGCTGTTCTATGAGAGCTTGTCCAACGGCGGCATCCTCGCGCTCGGAAGTCGAGAAGGCTTGGCGTTTACCAGTCAGGCTCAGGACTACGAAGAAGTGGACGGAGCAGAGAAGTTATACCGGAAGATCAGATAACGAGGCGATGACAGTGGGACAGGATCAAATGGTCAATATCCTCATGGTCGATGACCGCCCGGAAAACATCCTAGCGCTGGAGGCCGTGCTGCAACAGCCGCACTATCGACTCGTCAGCGCGACATCGGGTGAGGAAGCGTTGAAATGTGTATTAAAAGAAGAGTTTGCCGTGATTCTACTCGACGTGCAGATGCCAGGGATGAACGGGTTTGAGACCGCCAAGCTGATCAAAGCGCGCGAACGCTCGCGCCATATCCCGATCATCTTCATCACCGCGATCCACCAAGCGACCGAGCATGTCCATCATGGCTACGCAGTTGGGGCCAATGATTATCTTTTCAAACCGTTCCATCCTGACACGCTCCGGCTCAAAGTGGAAAGCTTCGTGAAGATCCATCGCGACCGCGAGATTTTGAAGCAGCGGACGCGTGAGCTGGAGGAGGCCAACAAACTCCTCAAGCGCACGAGTGCAGAGTTGCGCCGCACCGAAGCGTTGGCGCGGGTGATCGGGGAAACGTCGCGGGACACGATCGTGACCTACGACGATGCGGGGCAGATTCTCTCGGTCAACCGAGCCGTGGTGGAGATGTTCGGCTATGAGCAGTCCGCACTGCTCGGGCAACCGATCACCACGCTGGTCAACGTGGCAGGCGGCGAGATCGGGCGCACAGTTGAATCGACAGCCGTGCGCCAAGACGGTATGACGTTCCCGGTTGACATGCAGGTTGGAGAAGCCTCACTGGAGGGTCTGCAGATCTATGTCTGCTCGATTCGCGACATCACGGAACGCAAGCAGATCGAGGAATCGCGCACACAACAATACCAAGTGCTGGAGCAATTGGTGGTCGAACGCACACAGGACCTCTACCGCTCACAGGAGCGGTTCCGCAAAATTTTTCAGTCCAGCCCGAGTCTGATCGCGATTCGTTCGAGAAAGGATCACCGCTATCTGGATGTCAACGATTACTGGGTCCGTGTGACCGGCTATCGGGCGGAGGATGTGCGCGGTGCGACCGCCGATCTGTTGCGCTTGCGAGCGGAAGGTGCCGAGGAGCAGTTGGAGGGGGACCCGGAGTGGCAGCGCAGCGTGCGCAATGCGCGGGTCAGCTACTTGACGCGTGGCGATGAGGTGCGTCAGGGCTTGCTCTCAACAGAAGAGATCGAATTGCACGGCGAACCATGCCAGTTGATCCTGATCACCGACATCACCGACCGCGTGATGTGGGAAAAAGAGATGGCGCGGCTGGAGCGCTTGAATTTGATCGGCGAGATGGGCGCAGGCATCGCCCACGAGATTCGCAACCCGATGACCACCGTGCGTGGCTTTTTGCAGATGTCCAAGAAAAATGCCACTCATCCGCTGCACGAGTACATCGAATTGATGGTCTCAGAGCTCGACCGGGCAAACGCGATCATCACTGAGTTCCTGACGCTCGCCAAAAACAAAACCACGAACCGCGAAACGACCTCGCTCAACGCGATCATCGATGCGATTTTCCCGCTGATTCAAGCGGAGGCGTTGCTGTCAGACAAGGACGTACAGATCGAGCTCGGCAACGTGCCGGCGTTGGAGCTGGATGAAAAGGAAATTCGCCAGGTGATCCTCAACCTCGCGCTCAACGGCTTGGAAGCGATGTCTGCTGGCGGCTTGCTGACGATCCGCACACAGGTGGACGGTGCGGATGTGATCTTGGAAATTCACGACCAAGGGCCGGGGATTCCTCCAGAGATGATGGAGAAAATCGGGACACCGTTCGTCACGACCAAGGAGACGGGCACCGGTCTCGGCCTCGCCGTCTGCTACAGCGTGGCGGCACGACACGGTGCAGCGATCGAAGTGCGAACTGGCGAAACGGGCACGACATTTCTCGTGCGCTTTGCGTGTGCCGGGGCAGAACAAAAAAGCCAAGGGTAAAGACCCTTGGCTTTTATTTATGCAAAAAAGCCGACGGGACATCGCCCTCGGCTACCTTACTTGTGTAGTTGCCAGACAGGAGTGAACTATCGAAACGCCGCATGCCCTACCTCTCATGCGACCATATGGCTCCGAGGCCACGCCTGTTGTGAATCGTGGGAAAGTCTAAGATCTATTGATACAGTACACACCGTAATAGCTCTCTGCATACACACTACTGTCTAGCTACATAACCTTCCTCCAGTATACACGGATTTCAGAAAAACGCAAGACTTTGGCAAAACGTGCCAGATCGGGTATTCTAGTTTTCAGAAGAAACCTGCAGAGGATGGATGAATGTGGCACAGCGATTTACGATGCCGGTTGCGGCGCAGTTGACGGGTGAAATTGTCAACCGGGAACCAGAAAAGTGTGACGAGCTGTCGTGGCATCCGTTTGAGGCGTTGCCAGACAACATGATCCCGTACATCCGTCGTGCAATAGAGAACTACCGGGATCAAGCGTGGTTTTCAAGTTTTGGCTGGGGGGAAGTGTGATGGAGCAGATGCGGGGATGGGAGACGATGGTCGAAGCGTTGGCGGAACAATTGACGGCGAGTTATGTGTTCCCGCAGGTAGGTGCTGCGATGGCGGAGGCAGTCCGGCGCAAGTGGCTCGCGGGCGGGTATCGCCACGTGGAATCAGCGGTCGGATTGGCCGAACAGCTGACAGACGACTTGCGCAACATCAGCCGGGATCTGCATGTGAAGGTGTTCTACAGCGAGGAACTCATTGCGCACGATGATGGCGAGCAATTGCCGTACTGGCAAGGTGCGGAGGCAGTGAATTTTGGATTCGCGAAAGTCGAGCGGTTGACTGGAAATGTCGGGTATCTGAAACTAGACGCGTTTTTGCCACCTGAACGAGCCGGCGAGACGCTGGGCGGAGCGCTGGCTTTTTTGGCGCATACGGAAGCGATGATCCTCGACCTGCGCGAGAATCGCGGTGGGGAGCCGGGGATGGTGCAGTTGCTGTGCAGTTATTTCCTCGCGGCACAACCCGTGTTGCTGAACACGATCTATGCGCGGGAGACAGACACGACGCGCCAGTTTTGGAGTTTGCCTGTCCTGCCGGGCAGGAGGTATCTAGACAAGCCCGTCTACATCCTGACCAGCCGGATGACGTTCTCAGCGGCAGAGGAATTTTCCTACAACCTCCAGCACTTGCAACGGGCGACGCTCGTCGGTGAAGTGACGCGCGGCGGGGCGAATCCGGGAAAGGTCTTCCGCTTGCAGGACCACTTCCGCGTGTTCATCCCCACACAGCGTTCGATCAACCCGATTACGCAGAGCAACTGGGAAGGAACGGGCGTGACGCCAGATGTGCAGCTTCCGGCGGCGGAGGCGCTTGCGTGGGCGCATCGCGAGGCGGTGCAAGCGATCGTCGCCAAAGTCGAGGCAGATCCAGAACACTATCCGTATGGTCGATTTCGGAATGAAGTGCGCGAGTTGAAGGCAACACTAAACTAGCAGTATGGAAAGCATTCCTGCATGGGGGTGCTTTTTTTAGTATAATAAGAGATAAACCCAAGTAAAGTAGGGATCCTGTGCAAAAACAAACACAATCACAACTCGCCATCATCGATCTAGGCTCCAACTCCGCGCGCCTGGTTATCTATGAACAGGATGCACAAGGGTTGCTGTACGAATCTGAAAACGTCAAGCGCGTCCTGCGCCTCAGTTCGCATCTCGTCAATGGCAAGCTCGACGACCGAGGTGTGCAGACGACGCTCGACTGTATGCGCCATTTCAAGGAAATCTGCGAAGGGCGCGGCGTGACCGAAGTTGTCGGCGTCGCCACTGCGGCGATGCGCCAAGCTCGCAACGGCCCCGCCCTGCGCGACCAGATTCAGCAAGAGACCGGTTTTGACTTTCGAATCCTCACAGGCCCGGAGGAAGCCCACTACGGCTATCTGGCCGTGGTGAACTCCATGAACATTCGCGACGCTTTCACTGTTGACATCGGTGGCGGTTCCACGGAAGTGACGTGGGTGGAGGAACGTGCCTGCGTACATAAAATCTCCTTTCCGTTTGGCGCGGTGACGCTGACACAGCTCTTTTTCAAAAGCGATCTGCCGAGCCGTGAAGAACTTGGCCAACTGGAACTGTTCCTCCGGCAACAGTTTGCGGGGGCCCCGTGGTTGACCATGCGCAAGCGTCCGGTGCCGTTGATCGCTCTCGGTGGAGCGGCGCGCAACGTCGGCAATATGCACCAGCGAAAAAACAACTACTCGTTCCCGAGCTTGCACCATTACATCTTGCCGCGTGCCGAGATTGTGGAGACCTATCAAACCCTCGCCAAAACGCCGCTCGACAAGCGCAAGAAAATCAAGGGCCTCTCCAAGGACCGCGCCGACATCATCGTCGCCGCCAGTGCGGTTTTTCAAGTGTTGATGGAGCTGACCGGCAGCGAGGAATTCGTGATCTCCACCAAAGGTCTGCGCGAAGGGCTGCTGTTCGAGCGCATCTTGCAAGAGCAGAACCTCGAGTATCTGGACGACGTCAGCCTGTACAGCGCGCATCAATGGATGAAGCGCTACCGAGTTGATGCTCCGCGTGCCGAACATGTCAGCCGACTCGCGATCTCCCTGTTCGACCAACTCAACGACCAAGGCTTGCTGCTGGCCGGGTATGAGGAGCGCCGACTGTTGAAGATTTCTGGGCTTTTGCAAGACATCGGCCTGTCGATCAACGTGTATGATGCGGCGAAGCATACGTTTTACCTGATTACGAACGTGCTGTTGTTTGGCATGACGCATCGTCAGCGCTTGATCACCGCCTTGCTCGCCTCTTACAAAAACGACAAGAAACTCGAAAAGCAGTTCATGCAGCACACCGACATGCTCCCCGCCGCTGAACTGTCGGGGATCAAACGCCTCGCGTTGCTCGGACTGCTCGCCCGCACGCTGGATCGCCCACTGACCAACCAAGTCCGCTCAATCTCCTTGGAAAAGCGCGGCAACGAATGCATGGTCATCTGCCAAGTGATCGAGCAGCATCTCGTCGACCAAGCGCAAGTGACGGAGATCTTGGACGCGATGAGCAAATCGTTCCGTCAAACATTCAGGCTTGAACTTGTCGAAAAGGGGATCACTTGATGGAAGCCAACGTGCAACGAATTCAGGAAAAGTATAGTGCGAATGTCCTGCACGCCAACCATGTCACACAGCTCGCTCTGCGCCTGTATGATGACCTGCTCGATTTGACGGAGCTGGATAACGCTCGCGACCGCTCGTACTTAGAGCATGCCGCCAGCCTGCACGACATCGGGCATTTCGTGAACCGAAAAAAGCACCATCACCACAGCTATCACCTGATCAGCTCCGATTGCTTGTTGGACGAGTGGCCGGAGAAACTGCGCTTGTGGACAGCTGTGTTGGCGCTCAATCATCGCAACAAAAAGCTGCGTCTCGAAGCGCTCAACGCCAAGCACCACGACCGCGCCGGCTCGCTGATCGCCCTCCTGCGCATGGCGGACGCACTCGATTATGAGCACGACCAGTCTGTGCAGATTGAACGGATCGAAATTGAATGGGAGGCACAGCAGGTGCATCTGCACGTGCAGGGACTTCCAACTGCGGAGCACACGGAGCGTCTGCAAGGGAAGTTCCAATTGGCCTGCCACGTCTGGGACATGCAGTTCCTGTTGCACAGCGTCGAGGAGAACAGGCAACCCATTTTGCTCTCCTCGTCTACTTGAGCCCAATCAAACTCATACTAGAAACTACTTATCTCAACTGTTCCCCTTCAAAGGAGTCACATTTACAATGGACCATTTCGACCAACCTGAGTTTTATATCAACCGAGAACTGAGCTGGCTTTCCTTCAACGAGCGCGTGATGGAAGAGGCGATGGACAGCAGCAACCCGCTCTTGGAGCGCTTAAAATTTCTCGCCATCGCCAGCTCCAATCTCGACGAGTTCTTCATGGTGCGCGTCGCAGGATTGCTCGACCTGCTCAAATCGGGCATCAACAAGCCTGATTCCAAGGCGGCGATGACACCGATGGAACAACTGAGCGCCATCGCCGAGCGGGTACACAAAATCGTCGAGCGGATGTACGACATCCTCGACGACCACGTTTTGGTCGAGCTGCGCGACGAGCACATCCATTTTTTGAAACCGTCGGAGCTGAGTGAAGCGCAACGCGAGTTTCTCGAAGACTATTATTACAACTACATCTTCCCAGTCCTGACCCCGCTGGCCGTCGACGCCTCACACCCGTTCCCACACCTCGCCAACAAGAGTTTGAACCTTGGCGTGTTGTTGAGTGCGGAGCCAGGCAACACCAATCCGAAAAACTACCTGTTTGCCGTCGTGCAGGTCCCGTCGATGCTGCCGCGCTTCATCGAAATTCCCTCCGAAGACCCGGCGGACAAGAACTTCATCTTGATCGAAGACGTGATCTGCCTGCACATGCACTTCCTGTTCTCAGGACTCCAGATCGTCGAGAGCTCCGGCTTTCGGATCACTCGCGATGCGGATATGACGTTTGATGAGGAAACGACAGAAGACCTGATGCAGGAGATCCAGAAAGAGTTGAAAAAGCGCCGCATGGGCGTCGCGGTGCGCTTGGAAGTGGCGGCGACGATCTCGCAGACGCTGCGTGAGATGCTGGTCGACTGGTTGGACTTGACCGACCATGATGTCTACGAGATTGATGGGCCGATCGATTCCACGTTTTTCATGAAGTTTAGCAGCGCGTTGCCTGGGTTCGATCATCTCCGCTTTGAAGAGCTCGACCCGAAACCGCCGCACGATCTGATCGGGGAGAACGGGATCTTCGAAGCGATCGCGCACAAGGACGTCCTCGTATTCCACCCGTATGAGTCATTTGACCCGGTGCTGCACTTCATCGCACAGGCGGCCGATGACCCGAACGTGTTGGCGATCAAACAGACGCTCTACCGCGTAGGGGGCAAGTCGCCGATCGTCTCCGCTCTGGTACGCGCCGCGGAAAATGGCAAGCAGGTCACCGTGTTGCTGGAGATCAAGGCGAGGTTCGACGAGGAGAACAACATCGTCTGGGCGAAAAAGCTTGAGAAAGCCGGGTGCCACGTGATCTACGGGCTGAAGGGGCTGAAAACGCACTCCAAGATCACGCTCGTCGTGCGCCAAGAAGGCAACCAACTCCGTCGCTATGTACATTTAAGCACCGGCAATTACAACGAGACGACCGCCCGGATCTACACCGACCTCGGCATGTTCTCTGCGCGTGAGGAACTCGGGTACGACGCGACCGAGTTTTTCAACCACTTGACCGGATACGCCACCAAGCCGGATTGGGAAGAGATCGTCACCGCTCCGAGCGGCTTGAAGGCGAAACTGATCGAGATGATCGACCGTGAAATCGAAGCCTCCACCCTTGACAAGCCAGGCTTGATCATCGCGAAAATGAACTCGCTGACCGACAACATGCTGATCAAAGCCCTCTACCGGGCATCGTGCGCCGGGGTGCGGGTCGAATTGATCGTGCGCGGCATCTGTTGCCTGCGTCCAGGAATTCCGGACGTCAGTGAGAATATCCGCGTCTCCAGCATCGTCGGACGCTTCCTCGAACACAGCCGGATGTTCTACTTCCAGAACGGCGGCGACGATGAAGTCTATCTCTCTAGCGCAGACTGGATGACGCGGAACATGGACCATCGGGTGGAGATTCTGTTCCCTGTCAAACAGGTGGACCTCAAGGAGCGTCTCGTCCACATCCTGAACATCCAACTCAAAGACAACGTCAAACGCCATGAACTCCTCGCCAACGGCAACTATCAAAAAGTTCGTCCCGGACATGGCGTGTGGTTGGACAGTCAGATGTACTTGCTGCAGTCGGTGGAGAAGACCGTGCAAGCCAAGGAGATGCAAAACTTTGTGAACCGCTTGGTTCCGAAGTCATCGATCACATGAACAGAAAAACCAGAGGGGAGACTCCCTCTGGTTTTTTTAGATCATCAAGCGAACCTGTGCGTTTGAGAAAAAGCCGACGGGGTGAGCCGTCGGCTTTTTGCTACACGGTGAAGTTTAGGAGAAAGCGGTTACTTGTAGAGTACAGCGTCTTTCAAGGTTGCGATCTTGTTGATGACCGCGTCGATGTCTTCTTGCGGGACGTTGAAGTCGGCCAGCGCGGCAGACAGATGTGTCGCGATCGCGTTGAAGTGCTCCGGTTGCAAATTCATGCCTTCATGTGCTTTTTCCATCGATTTGCCGCTGTATTGCTTCGGGCCGCCGAGGGCGAAGGAGATGAAGGCCGATTGGTGACGGCGTTGCTTGTCCATATCGGTGTTGGCAAAATATTTGTTGACAATGTCGTCAGCCAGTACGCGGGTATAGAAGTTTTCGACCACAGCAGAGATCGATTCTTCGCCGCCGAGTTTTTCGTAGAGAGACATGTGTTTTCCTCCTTGTGTGTTCCAGTTGATCTGTACCTATCGTACCAAGATCGAAAAAGGTGTGTAGTGATAAAAATCACAGGAGTTGCTCTAATTTCCCAACATCGAGAATCATGTGCAGATCGCTACAAGTCTCGACCGCGCCGTCGCGCTTCAATTGGTTGAGCATCCGGTTGACCGTCTCGCGCGAAGTGCCGATCATGTTCGCGAGTTCTTGATTGGTGATCGACACATTCAAGCGCTGGCGACCCCCGCAGGGTTCCCCATGCAGACGAGAGAGCCGGACCAACATCAGGACGAGCCGCCCATGCGTGTCGTGCATGACCATCTCCGAGAGGCGCGCTTGCAACTCCATGTACTTGTGTTCGATCACGGCGAGCAACTTCAAGCACAGTGTGGGCGTAGATTCGATCAAGTGGCGGAAGCGGGCGGTGGAAAGTGTGAGCATCTCGCCGCTCTCGATCATCACCGCGTGCGCCGGATAGGTGCCCGTGGAGAAAAAGCCGACATGTGGAAACATGTCGCCCTCTTGCAACACGGTGACGACCTGTTCGCGACCGGCCTCGTCGTTGCGGTAGATTTTCACTTTGCCACTGATGATGAAGTACACCGTATGTAGCGGATCACCTTGCAGAAACAGTCCTGTCTTGTCAGCGAAATTTCGACGGAGGAGGAGCTGGGATACCTTCGACAGCTCCTCCTCATCCAATCCGCTGAACAGCGGAATATTGGCTAATACATGTAGGGTTTCCATTTTATTCAGCAGCAATACGCATGGGATCGACATCCATTTTTTCCATATGGCCCACGCCCCACTGGCACATCAGGCGGAGCAACGGGCGCAAGGACTCGCCGTACTCGGTCATCGAGTACTCGACTTTTGGTGGAACTTCGGCGTAGACGGTGCGCAAAATCAGCCCGTCCTGCTCCAATTCCCGCAACTGTTGGGTCAGCATCTTCTGCGTGACACCGGGAATCATACGCTTGAGGTCGCCAAAGCGCACCACTTGGTCTTGCAACCGCCAAAGGATCAGGGCTTTCCATTTCCCGCCGATCACATCGAGCGTGGCCTCGACGGGGCAATTGAATCTCGTAGCTGGCATAACTCCGTTCCCTCCCATACTCATCTCTTTTGTTTATTATATAAGAAAAAGGTGGGTAGAAAAAAGCACATAGGTTGACGGGTTGGAGGTTTGAGGCGTACAATGGATACCGTAGGGGGGTATGGTTTAGATGCACCAATCGGAACGCGACAAAGAAACGCTGATCAAAAACCTGCGGAAGATCGAAGGGCAGATTCGCGGTGTGCAAAAAATGATCGAGGACGACCGGTACTGCATCGACATCCTCGTGCAACTGGCAGCAATCAAATCGGCAAGCCACAAAATCGGGCTCAAGCTCTTGGAAAGCCATACGCGCGGATGCGTGACGACCGCGATCCGCGACGGGGGCGGCGATGATCATATCGCCGAACTGATGGACGTCATGCGCGTGTTTACGAAATAGGGGGAGGGGGTATCCCGATGGAAAAAGTAACCCTGCAGATCACAGGCATGACCTGTGCCGCTTGCTCCGCACGGATCGAGAAGGTCGTGCGCAAGCTTGAAGGTGTCGAGGAAGCCCATGTGAACTTGACGATGGAGCGAGCGACGGTCGCATTTGACCCTGCGAAATTGGCGACGGGTGACCTCATCGCCCGCGTGGAAAAACTGGGCTTTGGCGCCCAGACGATAGAGGAAGGCAAGCCGAAGCTAAACCAAGACGCGGCTTGGAAGCGTCAGGTCGCGCTGTTTTGGATGTCGGCGGTGTTGACACTGCCGTTTTTACTCGTGATGTTGGAGATGGTGGGCATACCAGCCGCTCCAGATGTGCTGATGAACCCCTATATCCAATGGGCGTTGGCCACGCCGATTCAGTTCCTCGCCGGGTGGGGATTCTACGTGGGAGCGTATAAGTCCCTCCGGAACAAGAGCGCGAACATGGACGTCCTCGTCGCGCTGGGCACCTCCAGCGCGTACTTGTACAGCGTGTGGATGATCCTGCGCGGCGGGAATCATGTCTACTTTGAAACCAGTGCGGTGATCATCACGCTGATCCAACTGGGCAAGATCTTTGAACACTTAGCAAAATCGCGCACATCGGAAGCGATCTCGAAATTGCTCCATCTACAGGCCAAGACCGCGCGCGTGCTGCGTGAGGGGCGCGAGGTGGATGTGGCGATCGAGGAGGTGCGCGTTGGCGACGTGGTGCTGGTGCGTCCAGGGGAGAAGATCCCGGTCGATGGCACCGTGCTGGATGGCTCCTCGAACGTGGAGGAATCGATGCTGACCGGTGAATCGATCCCGGTCACCAAGCAGCCAGGTGATGCGGTCTACGGCGCGACGTTGAACGGCAACGGGGCTCTGTCATTTCGTGTCGAGCGCATCGGGAGCGAGACGGTGCTGGCGCAGATCATCCGCGTCGTGGAGGATGCGCAAGGATCAAAAGCGCCGATCCAGCGGTTGGCAGATGTGATCTCAGGAGTATTTGTCCCGATCGTCGTCGGTCTCGCGCTGGTGACATTTCTCGTCTGGTACTTCCTGCTGAACGGGACGATGGACGATGCCCTCTCGATGGCGCTGATGAACGCTACGGCGGTGTTGGTGATCGCCTGTCCCTGTGCGCTCGGTCTCGCCACACCGACTTCGATCATGGTCGGGACCGGCAAGGGGGCAGAGCAAGGCGTGCTGTTCAAAGGTGGCGAACATCTCGAAACGCTCCAAAAATCCAGCGTGATCCTGCTCGACAAAACGGGCACGATCACCACGGGTCGCCCCTCCGTCACCGACATCATCCTCGCCTCCAGCACGACGCAGGAGGCGAAGCGAGAAGCCAGCCACTTGCTGCGCCTCGCAGCGATTGCAGAAAAGCGCTCTGAGCATCCGCTCGCCAGCGCGATCGTGGCTGCAGGGGAGGCAGAGGCAGATTTGCCCGATCCTGAGGCATTTGAAGCCCTCACAGGACGCGGGGTGCGCGCACGGGTGGAGGGTCGCGATCTGTTGATCGGCACCCGACGCTTGATGCAGGAGGAAGGAATCAGCACAACGAACGTATACCAAGAGTTGGAGATCGAGATGGAACGTCTGGAGCAGGAGGGCAAGACGGTGATGATCGTCGCGGTGGACAGCGTCCCTGCCGGACTGATCGCAGTCGCTGACACGATCAAGGAATCCTCCCGCCAAGCGATTGTCGAACTGCAAAAACTCGGCCTGCGCGTCATCATGGTCACGGGCGACAACAGCCGCACTGCTGCTGCCATCGCTCGCCTCGTGGGGGTCGATGAGGTGCTCGCGGAGGTGCTTCCAGAAGCCAAGGCAGATGCCGTCAAGCGTTACCAGACCGAGGGTCGGGTGGTGGCGATGGTCGGGGATGGGATCAACGACGCTCCAGCGTTGGCGACTGCTGATATCGGCATCGCGGTTGGAACGGGGGCTGACGTCGCGCTGGAAGCGGCTGATGTCACGCTGATCGGCGGTGATCTGCAGGGGGTCGTGCGGGCGATTCGGCTGTCGCGAGCGACGATCCGCAACATCCGCCAAGGCCTGTTCTGGGCGCTGGCCTACAACGTGATCGGCATCCCGATCGCCGCTGCAGGGTTGTTGTTGCCCTGGGTAGCCGGGGCCGCGATGGCGTTCAGTTCCGTATCGGTTGTGTTGAATGCCTTGCGCCTCAAGCGCATCAAGCTAGACTAACAGATTGAGAGGAGTCACAATCATGGAACAGATCACCCTGAAAGTCGAAGGCATGTCCTGCGGACATTGCAAAGCAGCCGTTGAAAGCGCCCTGCAGCAAGCGGGGGTTAACCAAGCGTCCGTCAACTTGGAAACTGGCACCGTCGAGGTCCACTACGACCCGCAAAAACTCTCCGTCGGCCAACTGCGCGACACCATCGAGGACGCAGGCTACGATGTCGTCTAAGGCAGCATTCCCGAAAAAACGGCAAGCGCGTTAAACCGCGTCTGCCGTTTTTTTATGATCTGATTTAAATCATTCTCGACACCTATGAAAAAGGATGATCCACCATTCTAGAGAAAGCAAGGGAGAGACCAGTGCGTTATTTGTCTACTTCTGAGCGAAAATGTCGATTGAGAGATTCATAGGGAGCGTGGTATATTTCTTCTTGTCGCCGCCACGATAACTTTTCGTCGGTCACGATGAAAGAAAAGTAACAATTGCATACATGGAGAGATGTCCGAGTTTGGTCGAAGGAGCACGATTGGAAATCGTGTAGGCGGGAAACCGTCTCAAGGGTTCGAATCCCTTTCTCTCCGCCATCTTCAAAATTCCTGTGGCGGTGTAGCTCAGCTGGCTAGAGCATTCGGTTCATACCCGGAGGGTCGGGGGTTCGAATCCCTCCGCCGCTACCAAATTTACTTTTCGTGGAGAGGTACCAAAGTGGCCAAATGGGGCGGACTGTAAATCCGTTGCGTAAGCTTCGAAGGTTCGAATCCTTCTCTCTCCACCATTTTCTTTCTTGTTCCTTCTGGGGGGTTAGCTCAGTTGGTAGAGCACCTGCCTTGCAAGCAGGGGGTCAGCGGTTCGAATCCGCTACTCTCCACCAGATTATTCCTCGATAGCTCAGTTGGTAGAGCGCCCGACTGTTAATCGGATGGTCGCAAGTTCGAGTCTTGCTCGGGGAGCCACGCCTTTTTAGCTCAGTAGGTAGAGCGCATCCATGGTAAGGATGAGGTCATCGGTTCGATTCCGGTAAAAGGCACCATGTCCACGCGGAAGTGGCTCAGGGGTAGAGCATCGCCTTGCCAAGGCGAGGGTCGTGGGTTCGAATCCCATCTTCCGCTCCACATGTCAGGACGAAAATGCCTTGTTGATCTACGGATCAACAAGGCATTTTTTTCACCCTCCATTGTCAGAAAATAAAAATTACTCTATACTGATTGTACAGTCATAGATAGGGTATGAGGTGAAAGGGATGAAGCAAGGAAGATGGTTCAGTTTGTTGGCGGCAGGATGTCTCCTGATCCTCGCCGTGCCTCATACCGAGCGGACAAGCTTTGCACAAGCGGATCTGCAAGCGCAGACGGTGACAACTGGCGAAGTGAAACAGCTAAAAGTAGCCACCTATAACATCCACATCGGCAAGGATGCTGAAAATAATCTGAATCTTGAAGAAACAATTCAGGCGTTACAAGCGACCGGCGCAGATATCATCGGCCTGCAGGAAGTGGAGCGACACAGCCCGCGCTCGAAGTTTGAAGACCAGCCGCGCTTGATCTCCGAGGCGCTGGGCCTCAACTATCACTTCGAATCCGCGCTGACTGTCGGTCCCTTCGAATTCGGCAATGTCCTGCTCTCGCGCTACCCGATTCTCGCAACGGAACGCATCGAGCTGAAAAGTCGCAAGGAAGACCGAGTCGCCCTGCTCGCTACGTTGCAAGTGCAAGGTCAAGCCTTGCGTGTACTTGTCACGCACTTGGGTCTCGTCCAGCAGGAGCGTGCTCGAGATGTGGCAGAACTCAACAAACGGTTGCAAGCTACGGACGGCCCAGTGTTGGTGCTGGGCGACTTCAATACCAATGAACAAGCGGCTGAATTGCAACCGTGGTTGCAACAGTTCCCACCGACAACGCCACAACCAGTCGAAACATTCCCTGGCAGCGGCGAGCAGATCGACTATGTGTTGGCTTCGAAACACTTCCAGAGCACGAACAGTTACACGGTGCCAAGTCCTGCGTCAGATCATCTGCCGCTGGTCAGCGTCTTGGATTGGCAGCGATAAGTTTAGTTCATAAAAAATCCCCTGCATTCATAGAATGCAAGGGATTTCGATTTTACATCACCATGATGCGGTCGCGCAGGTTCGACTCCACGATCGTCTGCATTTTCTGCAGGGATTCGGTAGCGGAGAGGAAGTCACCACGGGACTTGTAGATCTCGCCAAGCAGGGCGTAGGTCTTGGTCAGTTGACCGATCATGTCATTGCTTTGGAACAGTTCGATCGCTTTCTCCGAATAGTCAACAGCGGTGTCGAAGTCTTCGGTCGCCAGCTTGATTTCAGCCAGTGTGCGGTAAATGAACGCGATTTCACGCATCGAAGGTTCCATCAGTTGCATGGATTGCGTTGCATGTTTCTCAGCGTCTGCATAGCGCTTTTCCTTCAGCAGCAGGCGAGAGAGTTCGGAGTGTACGTTCGCGATGTCGATCTCGCTGCCGTGCTTGGCATAGCCCTCCATGCATTCTTCGAGCAACGCCAGCGCTTCCTCAGTTTTGCCTTCCTCGCCTTTGATGATCGCGAGGTTGACTTTGTTGTCATAGGAAGTTTTGACGTAGTTGAGCGACTTGAAGATCGCAATCGCGTCTTGGGTATGCTCAACCGCTTTTTTGTAGTTCTTCATTTCCTTGTTCGCGTGACCCAGGCCGTTGTACGTTTCCCCGATCAGCTTCAAGTAGTTCGTCCCTTGGAGCAAGTGATAGGACTCGGTGTAGTACTTGAGCGCATCGCGGTATTCGCCGAGCTTGAGGTTGACCATGCCGAGGTTGGTGATGACAAATGCCTTGGTCGAGACATCGATGTTCTCGGTGCGGGAGATGATCTGATAGGCTTTCTTCCAGTGGAATTGAGCGAGCAGCAGGTTCTCCTTGCGCAGTTGGATCACACCCAATTTGTTGAGGGCGAGAACTGCGGTGTTGTGTTCGCCTGTGCGGACGGAACCGTCCAGCACATCTTCGAACAATTCCGTTGCGCGTTCGAATTGCTCAACGTGCAGGTAGCAGTTCGCGAGGTCAAACGAGATATTGGTCAGTTGCAAGTGCGGAGCCGGGTTCTCGAGCAGTTCTTCCAACAACGAGATCGCACGGTCGTACTCGCTTGATTCCATAAACGCCTTCGCCAGCTTGTACGTGCTGGTTTGTTCGAGCTTGGTCTGCATGTCGGTCAAGAAGTAATCGACCGAAGTCTCCAGTTTCTCTGCAATTGCGCAGAGCAGTTTATGAGAAGGATTCGCTTTATCCGCTTCAATCTGCGAGATCATGCTCGGAGTCACCATGCCGGAGCCCAAGTCACTTTGAGTGAGGCCCTTCAAAATGCGAAGCTCCCTGATTTTCTGTCCAAGTGATGTAGTCATGGGGTAAACCTCCCACCCAGTAGTTAAGATTGAGAAACTTTCGTGTTCCTATATTGATTGTACAACACTATTTCGCTAAAGGAAATAGTGTATCTGTCAAAACGTGAACGGCAGTCACGTATTAAATAATATACAGGTTATACGAGTTTCCTGACAAATATACCAGATGGTTTCTTTACTGTCCAGTCAAGACTAGGAAATTCTACGCATAAATTATGAATAGATGATGAAGAATGTTCCCATTCGCGATAGGAGAGGGGGGAATTTCATGCCAGAGCATCTCCATCCATCTCTATATCAGGCTTCCACTACGGCTACGACGCGGATTTTGGGTTGGGATGCCGTCAGCAGTTCGATTGGAATCGCCCAGACCGTCTACCCAGCAACCCGTCCCAACACCGTGTTGCTCGCCCGACCGGAGTACTACCCAGAAGTTCTGGCAGCGGCTCGGCTGATGCACCATCCGTATGCAGCAGCCCTGCTCTATACAGCGACCGAAGGATTAGAGGAAGCGGTGTCGCGCGAGTTGATCCGCCTCTCGCCGCGTGGGCAGGTTCTGACCGCTCAGGTGATCGTGATTGGAGCGGTGCATGCTCGCACGTTGCACGACCTCGCGGATCTGGGATTCTCCATCTGGCACTTGATGGGCCACGACTTGTGGGACACGGTAGAGCGCATCGCCGATCTAGAAGTCGGAGCAGAATCGGGCAATGCCTTGCTGGTCTCCGTCGATCCCTTGGCGGGCGGCACCGTCGCAGGCGGGTATGCCGCACACACCGGAACACCGATCCTCTTTGCTTCGGAGCAGGGACTCTACCCCAGCACCGTGCGTTGGTTGAAGAAACATCCGCGCACGCGGATGTTTGTTGCGGCGCCTGAGACCTACCTGCCCGCCCGCATCAGCAGTGACATCCGCGCACACGGGTCCAAAGTCGAAGCGTGGATCGGCGGCCACGACGCTTTTGACATGTCGGTGCGTTTCGCAAAATTCCGACACAAGTCCCGTTTCGGCTGGGGTCGACGCGAGCGAAGTGCTGCCCCGGTCACCTTGGTGCCGATCGAGCAATGGGCGATTGGCGTGGCGGCGAGTGCGCTGTCCGTTCGCGGCAAGTCCATGCCGTTGCTGTTGACCGAGCGCGAGGGGATGGAACCGTCTGTCGAGGACTTTTTGCGCGGATTGCGGGCACGGCTGGAGGGCGAGGGTGCGCAGGCGCATGGGTTTATCGTCGGAGGTTTGGAGGTAGTGTCCTACGCGGTGCAGATGCGCATGCACCGCGCGTTGACAGAGGGCGAATTGGACCTCGACTTTTAGCCACCTTCTATATAGTAGGAAAGTATAGGAGGAGTTGGGGTAGGACCCCCAAAAATCGGGCATGCTGAACGTAACGAACCGAACGCAACTTGCGAAACGGAGGAACGTCAGCATGAACCGCATACCTCGCATCACTCGTCTCGTAGGCGTGATCGCCTTGGCGCTCGGCACCGTCGGTTGCGGGCCGTCTGCCACACAGGGCACGCTGATCCAAACGGATGGAGTGGCCCGCGCAACCACCGCCGTCCCCGGGATGGTCTCGCCAAATTTTTCGTTGCTCGACTACGAAGGCAAGCGACACCAAGTAGGTGACTATCTGGGCAAGCCGGTGCTGCTGAACTTCTGGGCCTCCTGGTGTGGTCCTTGTCGGCAGGAGTTGCCCGACTTGGCACAGGCATCGCACGATTTTGCCGACTCCGTGCAGATTGTCGGAGTCAACCTCGCGGAACAGGATGCACCCGATGTGTCCCGCGAACTCCTCAAGCGCTACAAGGTCGCGTACCCGAACTTGTTAGACACCGAGGGGAGCGTGGCCAGCGCCTATGGGATCATGGTCATCCCGACAACGTTCCTGCTCGATCGCAAGGGCAAGGTCGTGGAGAAAATCCAAGGCCCGCTGACCCGCGACCGGATCGAAACTCTTTTGAAAAAAGTGCAATGAGACGTATAAAACCGCCCCTTGTGGTCACACTGGTAGTTCAGTGCGACGGGAGGGGTTTTTGTGTTTTCCTCCGCGAAAAATAGCAAGATTCCTCGAATGCATAGACGTTTTGTCGAGGGGGAGGAACCTTGAAATTCGGAGTAGAAGTAGACAGCCAAGATCAGAATTTGTTCCTGAGGAGGGGCCGTACATGAGTTTGCAAATCGAGACCGCTGTCAGCGGCGATACGTTGATCGTCCGTCTGTCTGGCGAGTTGGATCATCACACGGCAGAATTGGTGCGCGAGCGGGTGGAGGGCGAACTGGACCGAAACCGCACCCCGCATTTGATCATGAATTTTGAAGGCCTTGGCTTTATGGATTCCTCTGGTCTAGGCGTGATCCTCGGCCGTTACAAGCGCGTCACTGCAGGCGGCGGGCGCATGGCGCTCTGCTCGGTCAACGACCAACTGCTCAAATTGTTCGAAATGTCCGGGATGTTAAAGATCATCCGCATCTTTGGCACCGAATCGATGGCACTGTCTGAGACGGGGGTGGCGTAGGCATGCAAAACAACCATATGGAACTGAAATTCTCTGCGCGCTCGCAGAACGAATCGTTCGCCCGCGTGACGGTGGCGGCGTTTGTTTCCCAACTCGATCCGACGGTGGAGGAACTGACGGAGATCAAGACGGTCGTCTCCGAAGCGGTGACCAACGCGATCATTCACGGCTATGAAGAGCAAGAAGGACAAGTCTACATCGAGTGCTCGATCATTGATGGCAACATCGAATTGATCATCGAAGACCAAGGCCGCGGCATCGAGAATGTCGACGAAGCGCGTGAGCCGCTCTACACATCCAAGCCGGAGATGGAACGCTCCGGCATGGGCTTCACGATCATGGAGAATTTCATGGACGAGATCGAAATCGTCTCGCGTACTGGGGTGGGCACCCGTGTACGCATGGTGAAATTCCTGAAAAATCATTCGTTGGCCAAGCACTAAGGCTGCGGGGACAAGCTGATGGAGAAGACAACAACTCCAAATCAAAAATATTCGGATGTGCAGGTCAAAGAGCTGATCCGCAATTCTCAAGCCGGTGATGATTCAGCCCGCGAATCGCTGGTCTTGAGCAACCAGCGACTGGTCTGGTCGGTCGTGCAACGCTTCCTAAACCGGGGGTATGAACCGGACGATCTGTTCCAGATCGGCTGTATCGGATTGATGAAGGCGATCGACAAGTTCGACCTCTCGTATGATGTCCGCTTTTCGACCTATGCTGTGCCGATGATCATCGGTGAGATTCAGCGCTTCCTGCGCGACGATGGCAGTGTGAAGATCTCCCGCTCGCTGAAGGAGACCGCCCGCCAAGTGCGACGCATGCGCGACGAACTCGCCAAGAAATTCGGTCGCCAACCGCACATCAACGAGGTGGCGGAAGCGCTGGGCATGGAGCCGACCGAGGTGGTGTTCGCCCAAGAAGCGATGCGTCAACCGGCCTCCATCCATGAGACGGTGTTCGAAAACGACGGGGACCCGATCTACCTGATGGATCAAATCTCCGACGAGGCGCAGAACAAGTGGTTCGACAAGCTCGCCCTGCACGATGCGCTCACCCGTTTGCCCGAACGAGAGCGCCTGATCGTCTTCCTCCGCTTCTTCCGCGACAAGACACAGGCGGAGGTAGCAGAGGTGCTCGGCATCTCACAAGTGCAAGTCTCGCGTCTGGAAAAGAAAATCATGCAGCAAATTCGGGAGCAACTCGGTTAAGCTCACGCGCTTCGTCCCATACTACGAACGAATGCCTTGTGTAAGGGGTGAACGTAGTGAGGGAACAGGTGGCAACGCATCGCTCCAGGTTGCGCATCGTCTGGCTGGCGGTCGCGCTCTGTGTATTTGCTGCGAGTGCAGGTGGGTACTACTGGTGGTATGAGCAAGTCGCAGTCAAGTATGATCGTATCACCAACGCCAAGCGCGTCTGACATACCGGGGATTTACCAAAAAGGACACCGTCCGGCAACTTCTGCCGGACGGTGTCTTTTTTGCTGAACTGGGTACGCTACACCTACAGGAATCTAGGTTTCAGGCGAAGGAGGAGCTGTTGTGAAGCAAGGCGTCAAAAGCCAAGAAGAGTATCAAAAACGCGCCAAGCAGCACGTTCCGAAGCGCCCGGTCGTCAGCAATTCCATCCGCGCGTTTCTGGTTGGCGGGCTGATCTGTGAGATGGGGCAGTTTCTGCAACAGGTCTTTATCACATACTTCGGTTTCAATGAGAAAAACGCCGGCAACCCGACGGTCGCCGTGCTGATCTTCCTCGCCGTCTTATTGACGGGCTTGGGTGTATACGATCGGATCGGCCAATGGTCGGGGGCCGGGTCGGCGGTGCCCGTTACGGGGTTCGCCAACTCGATGTCATCGGCTGCGATCGAACATCGCAGCGAAGGGCTTGTGCTGGGCGTGGGTGGACAGATGTTTAAATTAGCGGGCCCCGTGATCGTGTTTGGCACGGTAGCCGCGTTTGTGATTGCCTTGGTCAAGCATTTGTTCCATCTGGCGAGCTGACACGAGAGGAGGGGTGCGGAGATGCCATTGATCGGGAAACAGACTTGGCAGTTTGATTCAAAGCCCGTCCTGCAAGGCACAGGTGTAATCGTCGGGCCAAGGGAAGGCAAAGGGCCGTTGGCGATGGACTTTGATGAGATCAACGAGGACGCGTATTTTGGACAAGAGTCGTGGGAGAAGGCGGAACGCCGCTTTTTGGAAGAGGCGGTGCAGATCGCGATGCGCAAAGCGAACGTCACTCGCGAGCAGATCGATGTGATGTTTGCAGGAGACTTGCTCAACCAGATCATCACCGCCAACTTCAGCGCCCGCACGCTGGCGGTGCCGTTTCTGGGACTGTTCGGCGCCTGCTCAACCTCGATGGAGGGGTTGGCGCTGGCCGCGCTGACTGTAGACAGCGGATTCGCGACACATGCGATCGCCGCCACCGCTAGCCACAACTCGACGGCAGAGCGGCAGTTCCGCTATCCGACCGAGTATGGGGGGCAAAAGCCGCCCTCGGCGCAGTGCACCGTCACGGGCGGAGCGGCGGCGATCGTCTCCAAATCGGGGCTTGGGCCGCGCATCACACACGCGACGATCGGCAAAGTGGTCGACTTCGGCATCAAAAATCCGTTTGAGATGGGCCCTGCGATGGCACCGGCTGCGGCCGACACGATCTGGCGCCACTTTCAGGACACGGGGCGCACGGTTGACGAATACGATCTGATCGTCACAGGCGACCTCGCGCGCGTCGGACATCCGCTGGCGGCAGAGTTGCTGGAGGAGCAGGGGCTGTACTTAGGCGACAAGTTCAAGGACTGCGGCATTTTGATTTTTGACCCAGACCAGCCGGAAGTGTTCTCGGGTGGCTCTGGGTGCGCCTGTTGCGGGGTGGTCACGTTTGGACACTTGATGCGCCGGATGCAACAAGGCGAGTTCGGGCGCATCCTCGTCTGTGCAACAGGCGCTTTGCTCTCTCCACTGTCCAGTCAACAGGGTGAATCGATCCCGTGTGTGGCGCACGCAGTCGTGATCGAGAGGGGGAGCGAGACATGACGTTCTCCATGACTTTTGTCTGGGCGTTTGTGATCGGCGGCGGGATCTGTGTGATCGGACAGCTGTTGATGGACCTGACAAAGTTGACGCCTGCGCACGTGATGACAGTTCTGGTGTGCTCGGGGGCGCTGTTGGACGGATTGGGCCTCTACGAACCACTGATCAAGTTTGCAGGGGCGGGTGCCACGGTGCCGATCACATCATTTGGCAACGCCTTGGTACACGGTGCGATGGCAGAGGCCGAGCAGCACGGCATCGTCGGTTTGATCACGGGGATTTTTGAAGTGACATCGGCAGGGATTTCGGCCGCGATCGTCTTTTCGTTTTTCGCAGCGTTACTGTTCCGACCGAAGGGGTAATCATCGACCAAAAGGAGTGAGTGTAGAATGGCTCAACACCAAGAGACGGGCAAGCGCAGGGTAATTGTGGTAACAGACGGCGACCAAGTGGCACGACGTGCCGTGGAGGAAGCGGCGTCGCAAGTCGGTTGCCGCGTGATCTCCCGTTCGTCTGGCAACCCGACGCCGCTGGACGGCGAGCAGATCGTGAATCTGGTCAAGCACGCCAAGCACGATCCGGTCGTCGTCATGTTCGATGACAATGGCAACGGGGACTTTGGCCTCGGCGAACAAGCGATCGAGTACCTCAGCAAGCATCCGGACATCGAGGTGTTAGGGGCCGTTGCGGTCGCCTCGAACACGCCTTTTGTCGAAGGGGTCCACGTGGATTTTTCGATCGACCAGAACTTGCGACTGATTCAGGATGGTGTGGACAAGGACGGGATTCCGGTAAAAAGCGCCGATGGCGTGGTCTATGGCGATACGGTCGATGTGTTGACAGACTGCAACATCCCGATCATCGTCGGCGTCGGTGACATCGGAAAAATGCAAGGCAAGGATCATTTTATGAAGGGCGCGCCGATTACGAAAGCGGCCTTTTTAGAAATCCTGAAACGGAGTGGAATTGAAGATGCCGCAGATTCGCACTGATATCGACATACCACCAGCAGACCAGAAGTTGCCGCTGCACAAACGACTGTCGGAGAATCTGAAGTTCTTCGAGCGAGTGCTGGGCATCGGACAGAGCTTCGACATGGTCAAGCGCGAGTTGTCATTTGCGGGGCACGACATGTGCATGATCTACATCAACGGATTTGTCAAGGATGACATCCTCGATGAATTGTTGCGCAATCTCTCGACGCTCAAGCGTGAACAACTGGCTGTCGATGCGTTCGACAAGCTGTTCAAGACCTACTTGCCACACGTCCAAGTCGAGAAGGTGGATACGTCCGACCAGATCTTCACGGCGATCCTGTCTGGGCAGACCTGTCTCTTGGTCGACGGATATGAGCAGGCGTTTCTCATCGATGCCCGCAGTTACCCGGCACGGACGCCGAGCGAGCCGGAGTTGGAGCGGGTGGTGCGCGGTTCGCGGGATGGCTTTGTGGAGACGATGGTGCAAAACTGTGTCCTGACCCGCCGCCGGATCCGCGACCCACGCTTGCGGATGGAAACCCTCAAGATCGGAACTCGTTCCAAGACGGACGTCTGTGTCGCTTATATCCAAGACGTAGCCGATTTGGAACTCGTAAAAGAGATCAAGCATCGGCTCAGCAAGATTGAGATCGACGGAATTCCGATGTCGGAGAAGACCGTCGAGGAATTTCTGATCCGTAAAAATCGATACAACCCGTACCCGGTTGTCCGCTATACAGAACGACCGGATGTCGCGGCGAACCATCTGTTGGAGGGGCATGTGTTGGTCTACGTCGATACGTCTCCGTCCGTCATGATCACGCCGACAACTCTGTTTCACCATGTGCAACACGCCGAGGAATTCCGCGAGAATCCGATCATCGGGGTGTACATCCGCTGGATTCGTTTCGCGGGGATTCTGACGTCGATGTTCCTGATTCCGCTATGGATTCTCTTCACACTGATTCACCGCGAATGGATGCCGACACAGCTTGAGTTTCTCGGGCCAGAGACGGTCGGGGCGATTCCGATCATCTTGCAGTTCTTGATTGCCGAGATCGGGATCGACTTGATGCGGATGGCGGCCATACACACGCCAACACCGCTTGCCACCGCGATGGGCTTGGTCGCCGCCGTGTTGATCGGTGACATCGCGGTGAAGGTGGGGCTGTTCTCCCCAGAGACGATCCTCTATCTCGCCGTCTCAGCGATTGGGACGTTTGCCACGCCAAGTTATGAGTTGTCGATGGCCAATAAGCTTTGCGGAATGATCTTCATCTTCGCTGTCGGGGTGTTTGACTGGATTGGGCTGGTGATCGCCGTCGGGCTGTGGGCGCTGATGCTACTGACGACCAAATCGATCAACCGTCCGTACCTCTGGCCGTTGATCCCGTTCAATGCCAAGGCGATGCTGAACATCCTCGTCCGTGCCCCGATGCGTGGGAAAGCGATGCGCCCCTCCATCGTCCATCCGCGGGACAAAGATCGTCAGCCGAATTAGCACGATTTTTGCTCTGACTGCATATCCTGCATTGCATTGACACATAAAACTTTGTATAATAAGCACAACTAAATAAACGAGTATCGTATCCTCATCTGTTTTACTGGTGAGGTAGAGGCGCGGGTAGTAAGAGTATCGACTTGTGAAGTGATGGTCACTGATGAGCAGTCGGGAAAGGACGACCGCCGAAGTGGAGGAAGGCACCAACCTTCCTCTGCTGGGTCGACATTGAAGAAATGTCGGACTGTCGCCTATGGGCATCCCAACCCAGTGGCGATGAGCTATCTTCACACCACGGGATGATGAGGACGTCATACAGAACCAGCAACGGTCGACGACTTCCACTCGTCGACCGTTTTTTCATACGAGAGGGGACGACAGCCACATGTTTTTGCACGGGACGAGTCGGGTGAATGAAAAGGGGCATTTGGAGATTGGCGGCGTGGATTCCACGGAGTTGGTCTCGAAATTCGGTACGCCCCTGTATGTGTTTGATGAGCAATTGATGCGCGATACGATGCGCGCGTACAAAGCTGCGTGGGAAACCACCGGGCTGCGCTACGAAGTGGCCTACGCGTCCAAGGCGTTTTGCACGCTGGCGATGTGCCGTCTCGTCGCAGAGGAAGGGTTGGCGCTGGACGTGGTGTCGGGTGGGGAACTGCACACCGCCTTGAAAGCAAACTTCCCGCCGGAATTGATCCATTTCCACGGCAACAACAAGACCCCGGATGAGATTGAGCAAGCGTTGGCTGCGGGGATCGGGGCATTTGTTGTCGACAACTTCCATGAACTCGCACTTCTCGGGGCCTTGGCGGTGCAACAGGGCGTTGTCGCAGATGTCTTGTTGCGGTTAGCGCCGGGTGTGGAAGTACACACGCATGAATACATTTCCACGGGCAAGGAAGACTCCAAGTTCGGATTCGACCTGTCGAGCGGAGCGGCGGAACAGGCGGTGAAGCAGGCTGTGCAGACCAAGGGTGTGCGCTTGGTCGGCTTGCATTCGCATATCGGTTCGCAGATTTTTGAGACCGAGGGCTTCAAGCTGGCGATCGATATCGTCGCCAAGTTTTACGCGCAGGCTGTGCAGGAATGGGCGGCGCAGGATCTGACCGTCTTCAATGTCGGCGGTGGGTTTGGCATCCGCTATACAGAGGAGGACGCACCGCTGCAGATCCAGGAATACATCGAGGCGATTGCCACGGCGGTGAAGGCTTCCTTTGACCGTCTGGGTTTGGAGTATCCAGAAGTGGTGATCGAACCGGGCCGCTCAATCGTCGGCAATGCGGGCACGACGCTGTATACGGTCGGGTCGAGCAAGGACATTCCAGGCGTGCGCAAGTATGTGTCGGTCAACGGCGGTATGGCGGATAACCCGCGTCCAGCGTTGTACCAAGCGGTGTATGAAGCGATGTTGGCGAACCGTGCGACGGAGGTGCCATCCGAAGTGGTGTCGATTGCAGGCAAGGCCTGTGAGTCGGGCGATATGCTGATCTGGGATGCGAAACTCCCAGCGGTGCAAGCGGGCGACATCCTCGCGGTCTCCAGCACAGGGGCGTACAACTACTCGATGGCATCCAATTACAACCGCATCGCGCGCCCGGCCGTTGTCTTCGTACAGAACGGTCACGCGGACCTCGTCGTCAAGCGCGAAAGCTATGACGATGTGGTTGCACTCGACATCGTACCGGCGCGCCTGATGAACGGTGTGCTCAGCAAATAAGCGAATCATGACAGGTGCGGAAGGCAAGTCCACTTTCTCAGGCATATCTTATACCTGAGAGGAGGGATGACTTCGATGGCAACTCTCTTGTTGTTCCTGCCGCGACTGTTTCAGTTTTTCGGGACGTTTCGAGGATTCTACGGGTTTCTCCGTCCGTTCTGGCCGATGATTTCCGGGATGTTTGGGAGTCGGGCAGCGATCTAAGCTGCTCGGCTTTTTTACGTTACGCAAGGCGCACTCAACTCTCGATTGAGCGATACTTTAGGCCTACTTGATGTAGGTCAAAAGTATTACCCGGGAAATAGCAAAAAAGAGCACTGAAATTCAGTGCTCTTTTCTGTATTCGTCAGTTCGTGGTGGTTATTTTTTCGGGGAGGGTGTTGCGACCGTCCAATCTGCGGAGGAATTGGTATCGACAGTCGGGTTGGTGCGCGAGAGGACTTGTCCGCTGCTGGTGCTGAGACCCCAGCCAGAGACGTAGTTCATCCAAGCCACTTCATCGACAGCTACTCCGGCCGAGGTTTTCAGGAACAGGTCATCGCCGGTGTTCGTGAGCGTCAGGTTCATCCCGGAGACGTCGAGCCCGAAGCCTTTGTAGGCAGAGAAGCCTGTGCTGTCCTTGCCGACGGTCAGGAAGCTGTGCGCCGGGATCACGGTGCCAGTCGGGATCGTGAAGGTGCCGGATTTGTTGGTCAGCTTGTAGTTGGTGAGATCGACGGAGACGTTGTTTTTGTTGTAGAGCTCAACGTATTCACGGGTGGCGTCAAAGCCGTTCGTATCATAATTGACTTCGGAGATCACAACGTTCGAAGTGCCTTTGGTCTCATCTGGGGACCACGTTTGCAGACCTGCGCTCCAGTCGTACCAGAACAGTTGCTCATAGTAGGCGTTGACTTCAGGATTGTCGACAATCACGCCAGCCTCGCGGTTGTTCTCCGGTGAGGATTCCGACCAGTTGATCGAGGAGACGAGGGTCTTGGAGCTGTCGGCGAGCATGCCTTTGTTGTGGACTTTTTCGAGGCCGAGCGTTTTCAGGTCGATCAGTTTGGCTTGCAGGTCGAGATGTTCCGTTGTCGCGATGTCATTGACATATTGCACGGTGAATTGGTTGTCACGCGGATCGGTGGCATCGAGGAACGCGGAGTCCAGCAGGATGCGGACTTTTACACCGCGACGGGCGGCGTTGATGCATTCCTCCAAGTAGATGTCCGGCGAGGTCGTCGTGCTTCCTGTCGTCGGGCCCCAGAACTTGTGCGCGTAAAGTTGTTCGACGAGCAGCGATTTGGTCGCAGACTTGGCGAGGCCGAGGATCGAGTTGTTCTGCAGGAACGTGCTGTCCGGCGCGAAAATCGGGGTGACGTTAAACTCCCCCGTGATCGCTTTGTTCTTGAAGTTGCCTTTGTAGGTCGCCGTCGGGGTGGAGCTGTCCGGGACAAAACCTGCTGTGGGCGCGCCCCATTTGCTCGAAGCGGTGAACGGGAAGGAGTCCTTCGAATTGACGTTCCAGTCGCCGTTGAAGACGGTGGAGTAGAACGATGCGACGTTGGCGCTGTTCATCACGATGCCCCAGCCGCGGTTGCCATAGTTGGTATTGAACGGCAGGCTGGAACTTTTGAAGTTTTCAGACTGCACCATGATCTTGTTGCTGTCGATGATCGCGTACTTGGCGTGGTCAAAGGTATAGCGTTTAAACGTGGCGGTGGTGGAGTCGTTGATGATGAAGCGGACTTGGCCGCCTGCATTGACGATTTGTTGGGCGACGTACTTGCCTTGATCGATCAAGCCGCCGACCGGAGAACCTTCCAAGAACACGCGGACTTTGACCCCGCGATTGATCGCGTTGAGGATCACATCCATCAACTGAGGCATCTGGAACTCGTAGACGTTCAGGTCGATCGTGGTCGTCGCACTGTTCAGCAGGGTCGCGACCGTGTTGAAGCTGTTATCAGGGGAGGAGTACGGTTGCATCGTCCCTGCATACGTATAGGTCGGTGCGCTGTAGCGCGATTGGCCAGCGGCATACACGCGCAGATGCTTCCAGTCGGCCGCCGTGTTGCTGTCTGGGAACAGTTGGCTCGTTTCATCCCTCTCCCGGACGAACATCACACCCCCGGATACGTTCGGGACGGCGGTGCCCGACCAACCAGTCGTACTGGTGCCGCTGCCATACGCTACCGTGTCGATGTTCGTACCGCTGGCGTTGTAGAGGTAGACGACACTGCCTGCGTTCGCGAGCGGAGGAACGGAGCCGGAGAGCGTCATCTGCGGAACGGTGCTATCGGTGTCAGCGCCGTACTCATAGGTGGCGGGGAAGAGCTGCTCCGACTTGAAAGCGGTCGCTTGCTTGGTGACGTAGATCGTTTGCCCAGCTGCCAGCGTGGCACCCGACGGGAACACCAATTTCGAGGTGCCGACTTGCAAATACCAGCCGCTCAGCGCGATGGCGCTTGCCGTCGGGTTGGAGACAGCGATGTATTCCTCAGGTTCATTGGAGAGGTTGGTGTCTGCGTACACCTCTGTGATCAGCGGGTACGAGATCGCAGCCGCACCTGAGTGCGCGGGCGGGAGCATTCCGGCCACGAGGCCGGCTGCAAGCATGGCGGTCATCAACGTGCGGGTCATGCGAAGTTTCCCTTGTGTAAACAAGTGAAAGTCACCATCCTTAAGTAGTTTTATTTTTAACAACGAATGTTATGTGTCTATTTTACTCGATTGTTCGGGTTTTTCGCAATCGGTATTTTAAGAGAGTTTCTAAAAAAAAGAACCCTCGCTCAAGGCGGGGTTCTTTCCTTTTTAATCCATATTTTTAATGCCCCTTATAGCTTGTGGTAACTTGACGGAGGCGACGAACGCGGCGCTTCCAGAACCAAACGGTGAGAAATGCGAGTCCCGCGGTGGTGAGGAGGACGTAGGTGAATGTTCGTGTTTTGGCCTGACCAGTCGGAATCACGGGTGAGAGTACGTCCGAAGCCGCGTACAAGTCAGCAGTGAGCACGCGTTTGCCTTGGAGCAGATAGTCGACGGAGCCGACTTTGGAGCCTTTGGGGAAGGGAGCGGTGGGCACGGTGAGGTGTACAGACGGTTCCATTTTTGCCGTATCGCTTATCGGAAGTGTGCCGTAGACGTCCTGATGCAGGACCGCATGAACCTCCTGCCCGTTCGCTTCAAACGTGCCGAGCGTGTCACCTGTCTGGGCGAGGCGGGCCGTGGTGAACTGGTCGAAGCCATAGTCGAGCAATTGTGTGGTTTCGAGGCGAATCGTCTGCTTCACTTGCACGCCCATCAGCACCGCCAGCACTTCGCGGTCACCACGTTTAGCGGAGGCGATCATCGTCTGCTGCGCTTGGTCGGTGAATCCTGTCTTCACACCGGTTGCACCGTCGTAGTTCCAGAGCATCGGATTGAGATTGACGAGATGAGAGTCCCACGCTTGTCCGTGCCAGTCGTAGGTTTGAGTTGCCACAATTTCCCGAAATTTTGAATTTTTCATCGCATAGTTGGCGATCAATGCCATGTCGTAGGGCGTGGTAACGTGATTGTCGTCATGGAGCCCATTGGGCGTCACAAAGTGGGTGTGGGTAGCGCCGAGTTGCTGGGCTTTTTCGTTCATCAAGTCGGCAAACTTGCTGACCGAGCCGGAGATGTGTTCGGCGATCGCCACGGCGGCATCGTTACCAGAGTTCAGCATCAATCCGTAGAGCATCTGCTCCATCGGCTCTTGTTCCCCGACTTCTAGATAGACGCGATTGCCTTCTTGCTCGCGAGCGAGTTGTGAAGTGGTGACGAGGTCGCGCAGGTCAGTTTTTTCCAAGGCGAGGATGCAGGTCATGACTTTGGTGATGGAGGCGGGAAATGCCAGGTCGTCTTTGTGGCTATCGTAGAGGACTTGGCCGGATTGCATGTCGAGCACGACAGCACCCTTGGCAGTAAGTCCAGTGGGAATTTCATCAGTTGCGTACACGTGGGAAACACTAGTCACGGATACCAGACTGAGCGCCATACACAGGGTTCGGCACCAGTTCCATCGCTTATTCATCGCTCACACTCCACCAAGTTGAGTATCGGAAGGCTTTTGTTCTGTTGAGCCATTACTTATTGTAGTATACGACCATACCGGATGCAAAGTAAGTAATTAACAGGAAGTCCTTGCCGTTCCACGCAGAACCAAGTAAAATCTTCCTGTTACATCACATAGGAAGGGGTAGCTGGATGCAAAAAATGAAAAAAATGCGTTTCTTTACTCCTGCACGGGTCTTGTCCATCGGCTTCGCGGTCTTGATCCTCGTCGGAGCCATCCTGCTCTCCTTGCCGATTGCCTCGCAAAGTGGTGAAGGCCTGCGATTTGTTGATGCCTTGCTTGAGGCGACGTCTGCTGTGTGCGTTACCGGGCTGATCGTGGTCGATACGGGGACGTACTTTAATCATTTCGGCCAGATCGTCCTCATTTCATTGATCCAGATCGGGGGGTTGGGTTTCATGACCCTCGCGACCTTCATCACGATCATGACGGGGCGCAAGATCGGTCTCAAGGAACGCTTGTTGATCCAAGAAGCGTTGAACGTTTCGTCGCTGGAAGGATTGATTCGACTGTCGCGCAACGTGGTCTTGATCACATTGGGGATTGAATTTTTCTTTGGCTTGATCCTCGCGACGCGGTTTTCCTTCGACATGCCGCTGGGACGAGCGATCTATTATGGGATGTTCCACTCGGTATCCGCATTTTGTAACGCTGGATTTGACTTGTTTGGCGGTTTCAAGTCGATTTCCGATTATGTCGGCGATCCGACGGTCAACATCTCGATTGGCTTCTTGATCATCCTCGGCGGTATCGGATTTACAGTTCTCGCTGACATGCGGCATGTGTTTCTCCGCAAGCGCACGATGCTGCATACGAAGATCGTGTTGCTGGTATCCGCCGTGCTTCTGGTGATCGGGACGGTGGGGTATTACTTGTTCGAGAATCACAATCCGGGCACGATTGGAAACTTCTCGGAAGGCACCAAGTGGTTGGCTTCGTTTTTCGCTTCGACGACGGCACGTACCGCAGGATACGCGTCGGTTAACTATGAGACGATGTCGCAAGGTGGTCTGCTTTGGACGATCATCTTGATGTTTATCGGGGCCAGCCCTGGGTCGACCGGGGGCGGGATCAAAACGGTCACGACGTTTGTTATCTTGCTGTACATCGTCACCGTGATCACCAACAAGGAGCGCCCTGTCGTATTCGGACGTTCGATCGCGCCGCAGATGATCTACAAATCCTTGGTGATCGCGGTGATGGCGTTGTTGCTGGTCACGTTTTCCACGATGGTGCTCACAGTCACAGAGAACGTCGACTTTTTGCGCCTGTTGTTTGAAACGACGTCAGCGTTCGCAACCGTTGGGCTGTCCACCAACTTGACACCGACGCTGAGCGATCCGGGCAAGGCGTTGATCATCATCTTGATGTACATCGGGCGACTGGGCCCCCTTACGATCGCGCTGGCGTTGGCCGCGCGTTATGCAGACAAAGCAAACCTCAAATACCCAGAGGGTAGCCTGTACGTCGGGTAAGTGGGGTAGACGAGCTGGCAAAGTAAGGCTATACTGATATCTGAACTAACTTAATAGTTCCTTCAGGGCGTGGTGAGGCGATGTGAATCTGCCAATTCCCGACCGGCGGTGATGACTCTTTTTTCAAAAGGGGCTAAGTCCGCGAGCCTGCAATCCGATGATTGCGGTGCAGGAACTGGTGTGAATCCAGTACCGACGGTATAGTCCGGATGAGAGAAGGAATGTGTTGTGAACGGATGACGGGAGAACTCTAGCCTTTTTTATCTCAGGCGTCAGTCTGTCTAAGTCCGTACCGAACGCAATCTTACTGCCCTGAAGTCAGCTGATCTGCTGATTTCAGGGCTTTTTGTTTTGGGCAGCTTAGAAACTTCTAGAGGTGGTGGATTCGAGTGAGCGATACACACTACATGCAGATGGCGCTGGACCTCGCGGCCCAAGCGCAGGGCCAGACCAACCCGAATCCGATGGTCGGGGCCGTGCTGGTCAAGGAGGGTCGAGTCATCGGCTTCGGGGCCCACTTGAAAGCAGGCGAGCCGCACGCGGAAGTGCATGCGTTTCGGATGGCGGGGGAGCAGGCGGAGGGGGCGACCTTGTACGTGACGCTGGAGCCCTGTAGTCATCACGGGCGGACACCTCCCTGTGCCGACCTCGTGGTGTCATCACGTGTGAAGCGCGTTGTCGTGGCGATGCAAGACCCGAACCCATTGGTGGCGGGACGCGGGATTCAGCGGATTCGCGAGGCCGGCATCGCCGTTGAAGTCGGGGTGCTGGAGGAACAAGCGATCCAGCTCAACGAGCGCTTTTTGCACAACATACGCACGCAGCGCCCGTTCGTGGTCGTGAAAACGGCGATGACCCTCGACGGCAAGATCGCCGCACACACGGGAGATTCACGCTGGATCACCGGCCCGTCGGCGCGGACTGCTGTACATAAGGTACGCGATGAAGTAGATGGCATCCTCGTCGGGATCGGCACTGTGCTCGCGGATGACCCGGAGTTGACCACACGCCTGCCTGACGGAGGCGGCAAGAACCCGACGCGGATCATCCTCGACAGTTCCTTGCGCATCCCCGAGACCACCAAGGTGCTCGATACGACGGTGGCACCGACATGGATCGTCACCGGGCCGGAACATGATGAGGCAAAAGCGACCCGTCTGCGCGAGCGCGGCGTTCGCGTCCTCTCCTTAGCGGATCGCAGCGTATTGCACCTGTTAGAAGAACTCTACAAGCAAGGCATCACCCACCTCCTCGTCGAGGGCGGTGCGACGGTCAACGGCGCTTTTTTGGAAGCGGGCTTGATCGACAAAGTGATGGCGTTCATCGCCCCGAAGTTGGTCGGCGGAGCTACGGCACCGACACCTTTTGGCGGAACGGGGTTTGCCAAAATGTCGGAGGCGCTCCAACTGCGCGACTTGAGCATCACCGTCTATGGGAACGACGTCTGCATCATGGGCTATCCCGATTTGGGAGGTGACAACTAAATGTTCACAGGGCTTGTGGAAGAAGTGGGCGCGATCGCAGAGATTCGTCCTGCGGGGAAAGCGATTCACCTGAAAATCAAGTCGAGCAAAGTTCTCGACGGCGTGCAACTGGGCGACTCGATCGCGATCAACGGGATCTGTTTGACGGTCACGGCGTTTGACAAGTCCTCATTTACCGTCGACGTCGTTCCTGAGACGATGCGGCGGACCACGCTGCACGAACTCTCGTCAGGCTCGCCGGTCAACTTGGAGCGGGCGATGCAGATGGGCGGGCGATTCGGCGGGCATATCGTGTCCGGGCATATCGATGGGGTCGGGCAGATCATCTCGATCGTCGACGAGGACATCGCCAAAGTGGTACGCCTCGCCGCACCGCCCAACGTCCTGCGCTACGTCGTGGAAAAGGGTTCGATCACGATCGACGGTGTCTCGCTGACGGTGATGGACGCAGACAGCGAATCCTTTCGCATCTCGGTGATCCCGCACACGTGGCAGATCACCGTCCTGCGCCATCGCCGTGTGGGCTCGACCGTCAATTTGGAGGTTGACATCATCGGCAAGTACGTCGAGCGGCTGTTGGGAGCGCACCTGCCAGGGTCTGGTTCAGATGCGGGAGGAGCCCGCATGAGCATGGACTTCCTGCGCAACAATGGATTCGCGTAAACGGGGAGAGGGGAAATAGCGATGTTCCATACGATCGAAGAAGCGCTTGCTGACCTCAAGGCTGGAAAAGTCGTGATCGTCGTCGATGACGAAGACCGCGAGAACGAGGGAGACTTCATCTCTCTGGCCGACCGCACCACCGCACAAACGATCAATTTCATGATCACGCATGGCCGCGGACTTGTCTGTGTGCCGATCACGGAGGAGCGTGCCACGAAACTCGACCTGCGCCCGATGGTACACGTCAACACGGACGAGCACGGCACCGCGTTCACCGTGTCGGTCGACGCGATGCGCGGCACGACGACGGGCATTTCCGCACATGAGCGCTCCGTAACGGTTGCGGCGTTGATCGACGAGGCCGTGACGGGGAAAGACTTTAAGAAGCCCGGTCACATCTTCCCGCTCGTCGCCAAAAACGGTGGCGTCCTGCGGCGCCCCGGTCACACCGAAGCGGCGGTCGACCTCGCCCGCCTCGCCGGTAGTTATCCAGCAGGTGTGATCTGTGAAGTGTTGAAAGCGGACGGGACGATGGCGAGAGTGCCCGACCTCGTGGAGATTGCCGAAGAGCACGATCTGAAGATGATCACCATCGCCGCTCTGATCGCCTACCGCAAGGATCGCGAAAAACTCGTCGAGCGTTCCGCATCAACCGAGCTGACGACTGCACACGGCACGTTTGATGTACATGTGTACACCAACTTGCTCGATGGGCAGGAACACCTCGCGTTCGTCAAAGGCAACTTCGAGGCAGAGATCCCTACGCTCGTGCGCGTGCGCAACGAATGCCCGCTCGGGGATCTGTTCGACTCGCACAGCTGCCAATGCCACTCGCAGTTGGAGGCGGCGATGCGCGAGATCGAGGCGAACGGCAGTGGCGTGCTCCTGCATATCCGCAACACCTCGCAGGAGCGCAGCCTCGCCGCCAAGATCAAGGGACATGCGGCAGTAACCGATGCCCAGGATTACGGTATCGGTGCCCAGATCCTCCGCGACCTTGGAGTGGGCAAGATGCGACTGCTCAGCAACAACCCGCGCAAATTTTCAGGGCTGCTCGGCTACGGTCTGGAAATCATCGAGACTGTACCGCTGAAAAAGCCCGTCCAGTTGTAATCACGAAGGGAGATCAATCCAAATGGCAAACTACCTAGAAGGCAATTTAATCGCAACAGGTCTGCGCGTAGGCGTAGTCGTAGGTCGTTTCAACGAATTCATCGGCAGCAGACTGCTCGGAGGCGCGCTTGATGCCTTCAAGCGTCACGGTATGGAGGAAGATGCAGTGGATGTCGCGTGGGTACCGGGTGCATTTGAGATCCCGTTGATCGCGCAAAAAATGGCAGCATCCGGCAAGTACGACGCGGTCATCACCCTCGGGGCCGTGATTCGTGGGTCCACCCCGCACTTCGACTATGTCTGCAACGAAGCAGCCAAGGGCGTTTCCCGCGTTCAGCTCGACACTGGCGTCCCGACGATCTTTGGTGTCCTGACCGTAGATTCGATCGAGCAAGCGATCGAGCGCGCAGGTACCAAGGCCGGGAACAAAGGCTGGGAAGCGGCTGTGACCGCGATTGAGATGGCGAACCTCGGCAAGCTGTTCAAATAAGGAAGGATTTAGCAAGCCTCATCTTGAAACTAGAAGTCGGCGCTCTGCGGAGGCCGACTTTTTTTATTGGGAGGGACTCTTGTGAGTATCGTTGCAAATCCAGAAGCCCTTCGAGCGCTTGCACGGAGTTGTTCGGGTGCTTCGTTTGACATAC
>NZ_QGGL01000005.1:0-215229 GCF_003148565.1 Tumebacillus permanentifrigoris | reverse complement strand
TTTTTTTATTGGGAGGGACTCTTGTGAGTATCGTTGCAAATCCAGAAGCCCTTCGAGCGCTTGCACGGAGTTGTTCGGGTGCTTCGTTTGACATACGATATAACGCCAAGTTGTTTGTTGATCGGTCACAGGGTACAACTGCATGGCGAGGAAGTGCAGCGCAGGCATTTTTGCAAACGACGGGGCACCTGCATGAAGATTATCGAATTGTGAGCGTGACGTTGGATGATGCGGCGGGTGTTTTGCACGCGTTGGCAGGGCAGATGGATCATGTGATCCACCTCCGCCAACAAGCACAGCATCTCTACCAATCGATTGTCCATATGCGACCGGAAACGCCAGACCAGCACGACTATGTAAACGAACAGCGTTGGCGGGCGCAAGACCTGCAAAACCAAGCGGAGGTGCTTGCACAAGAAGCAGATCGGCGGGCATCGCAGGCGTTGGGGAACTTGCTGTCCTTCCAGAACCGCTTGACCCTGCCTCATTTAATGAGTCTGGGGGGCAAGGGCGCTGTAGCGATTGACGGTCTGCCTACGTCGTGGCAAGACTATTATGGGCGGCACGGGGAACTGTTTGAAGATGGGAGTACGCCAGAGTTAGATCCTACTTATACAGATGCGCAACGACGGGAGTACATGCATGCACTTGCTCAAGTGATGGTGTATAACGTCTATGTCCCGGATACGTTGAAAGCAGGGCCAGACAACGACTGGACCAAGCGTTGGATTCAGGAAGCGATGCAGGACGGGTATACCTACCTATTTGGGAACAAAAGCGATGAAGAGATTGAGCAGATGGTTGTAGGCTACTTCAATGCCCAGCGCATGGACGAGGAGATTGACAAGCTGAAGCTGGAGGGCTATGACATCACCGCAGAACCTGATTACGGTGACTACCTCATCCATCACATGAATGGTGAGGACATGCTTCCCGGCGGTGGTGGAGGCTATATCATTGGCAGTGTTGTCGGTTTCAAGGTAAAGGTACCCAAGAATGTCAAGTTGCCGGTGGGAACCGCGCAGTTTTTGGCGAAGTTGTTCAAAAGCAAAGCTGGGCGTGTCGTGCGTACCACAAATACCGGAATGCAGTATACATCAACGACAGGTATAAATGGGGAATTGCTCAGCGTATTCGCCAAGATCGAGAAACAGCATCTCAACACGGGATCTGGTACTACACAGGCCTCACGCGACATGGCACGCCAATTAGGAAATCCTGATGACGATGCTGGACACGCTTTAGGAAACGTACTAGGAGGTCCTGGTGGGGCGATGGCAGGTAACATCTTCCCGCAATCACCCAATGTAAACAGGGGAGATTTCCGTGTTTTTGAAAGCTATGTTGTGAAGGCTGTCAATGCGGGCAAGCAAGTATTTGTACGAGTCGTTCCTAGGTATAAAGCGGGTTCTACACGACCCTATGAGATCCTGTACCAAGTCCGCATTGATGGAAAAACAATCACTGAAGTCTTTCCAAATCCATAGGAGGAATTCAAATGAGTGCGTGTTATATCATGAAAATTGAGGATCAAACTGAACAGCAAAGCCGATCTGATACTTCGTTCATCGGGGGAGTCCCAGTTCTTCCATCGGATCATCAGATTCCGCAGTGCACCCTTTGTGGTGCGGAACAAACGTTTTACTTCCAAGTCGCGTTTCCTCCAGAACATGTGTGGGACGGCTTGACTATGGCTGTTTTTGCCTGTACGTCATGCGCAGTTCGGGGTGCCTTTATTCCTGAAATGTTGACAGGGAGGCTGCATGGGGTTGAGGTCCCAAAAGATTTTCTTACGAATTACCAGACAAACTTTCGGGTCCTGGTGTTTAGTACCCACAACGGCATCATGAGAAACGACTACCAAATGAAGGTCAAGTTCAAGCGAATCGAACTGGTACGATCAGACGACCCAGATGTAGAGGAACACAAGGTAGGAGGGAATCCAAATTGGATTTTAGAAGATGAGACCCCTGGATCTTATCAAGGTGGCATTTCTATGGAGTTACTTTTGCAGTTTTTACAGGGGTATGAATTTGAGATTCTCACTGAAGCTCCAAGGCAAATGGAATTAGAATGGTTGACTACAAGTAAACCTTCGGAGGATCTATTCTATAAACTTTTTATCCAGAACCAACTGTACTTTTTCGGAACGGTTGATCAGGACCACCCGCTCGTCTACATCCTCACGCAAGTCTAATAGGCCCTTTTTCAAACAAATCCACGTAGTCGTAGGTCGTTTCAACGAATTCATCGGCAGCAGACTGCTCGGCGGCGCGCTTGATGCCTTCAATCGTCACGGTATGGAGGAGGATGCAGTAGATGTCGCGTGGGTACCGGGTGCATTTGAAATCCCGTTGATCGCGCAAAAAATGGTAGCATCCGGCATGTATGACGCTGTCATCACCCTCGGGGCCGTGATTCGTGGGTCCACCCCGGCTGGGAAGCGGCTGTGACCGCGATTGAGATGGCGAACCTCGGCAAGCTGTTCAAATAAGGAAGGATTTAGCAAGCCTCATCTTGAAACTAAAAGTCGGCCCTCTGCGGAGGCCGACTTTTTTATTGGGAGGGACTCTTGTGAGTATCGTTGCAAATCCAGAAGCCCTTCGAGCGCTTGCACGGAGTTGTTCGGGTGCTTCGTTTGACATACGATATAACGCCAAGTTGTTTGTTGATCGGTCACAGGGTACATCTACTTGGCGAGGAAGTGCAGCGCAGGCATTTTTGCAAACGACGGAACACCTGCATGAAGATTATCGAATTGTGAGCGTGACGTTGGATGATGCGGCGGGTGTTTTACATGCGTTGGCAGGGCAGATGGATCATGTGATCCACCTCCGCCAACAAGCACAGCATCTCTACCAATCGATTGCCCATATGCGACCGGAAACGCCAGACCAGCACGACTATGTAAACGAACAGCGTTGGCGGGCGCAAGACCTGCAAAACCAAGCGGAGGTGCTTGCACAAGAAGCAGATCGGCGGGCATCTGCCAAAATTGAACCGCAACATCTCAAAACAGGCTCTGCGACCAATCAAGCCTCTCGCGATCTGGCTCGTGCTCTAGGAACACCCACTGACGATGCAGGACATGCAATAGGTAGTCAACTTGGTGGACTGGGCGGTGCAACCTCGGGAATCATTTTTCCACAGGCACCTAGCATTAACCGAGGCAGATTTCGAGACTTTGAAGACGAGATTGCAGAACTTGTGAAGGAAGGTAAGCAAGTTTTCATACGCGTGGTACCGAAATATGAAAATGGTTCAACTAGACCAACTGAAATTCTGTATCAAGTACGAATCGAGGGGAAAACAATCAGCAAAGTCTTCCCAAATCCATAAAGGAGGTAAGTTTACATGACGGTCTGTTATACACTTACGATTGAAGAGTCCGAAGTTATACAAAGTCCAACCGAGGATTCATTTGTAGGAGGACAACCTAAGTTACCGTTCGAGCACGAGATTCCGTGCTGTCGGGATTGTGGGGCGGAGCAGTCTTTCTTTTTTCAAGTGGCATTTCCAGAGAAACATGTTTGGTGCGGACGAAGTATGGCTGTGTTTATGTGTACGGCCTGTGTGGAGGAGGAGACTTTAATTCCGCGAATGTTGAATGCGCCACTCCTTGGTGCCGACATTCCAGCGGGTTTTCTCGACGACTACCAAACGAATTTTCGCATCCTGATTTTTGAATCGTCAAGGGGCGTTTTGAAGACAACGTATCAAGAGAGAGTCAAGTTTAAGCGGATAAGCCTCGTAGAAACGGATGACCCGAAGCGCAACGATCATAAGCTTGGTGGTGAACCCAATTGGTTATTGGGAGACGAGACGCCAAATACCTACAATTCAACTCAGCGCATGGCGTTTCTCATGCAGCTTTTGGAAGGCTATATGTTTGAGATCGGATCAGATGCACCACAGCAGTTGAAGTTGGGGTTGGGCACTGTTCCCGTGCCTATGAATAAACCCTTTTATCGCCTGTTTCTGAAAAACCAACTGTACTTTTTCGGAACGGTTGATCAGGACCACCCGCTCGTCTACATCCTCACGCAAGTCTAATAGGCCCTTTCTAAACAAATCCATTTGGTAACTATATCTACATACAGGTATACTACATGTATCGATTCGTACAGGGGGCACTTTTAGAATGAAAGAAACCAATCGTAAAGCGGTGCTGACCGCCGTCCTGCTCGCCAATTTTTTAGCAGCCATCGACGTGTCGATCGTGGGGACCGCGATGCCGACGATCATTGGCACGCTCGGTGGATTGCCGATCATGTCGTGGGTGTTCTCGGCGTTTCTGCTCGCCTCCACCGTCACCGTGCCGATTTACGGCAAACTGTCTGATCTCTATGGGCGCAAGATCATCTTTATGATCGGGGCTGCTTTTATCATCATCGGGTCGATTCTCTGCGCACTTTCCGGCTCGATGGTGCAATTGATCATCTTCCGCGTCGTCCAAGGACTCGGCGCTGGCGGCATCATGGCGGTGGCCACCACGATCATCGGCGACATCTTCACCGTCGAAGAGCGCGGCAAGATGCAAGGCTTGCTCTCATCCGTTTGGGGAATCTCCGCAATCCTCGGGCCGCTGCTCGGAGGCTTGATGATTAACTTCTTGTCTTGGCAGTGGGTGTTTTACATCAACGTGCCGGTCGGACTCATCGCGATGGCGGTGCTGTTCACCGCTCTCCACGAGAACATCGAACGCAAGAAACACTCGATCGACTACATCGGCTCGCTTACACTCGCTGTCTCGATGACCTCGCTCCTGCTGGCACTGCTCAGCGGCGGTGCGGAGTATGCTTGGGTATCTCCGCAAATTTTGGGGCTGTTCGGGGTCGCCATTCTCTTTCTCATCTGGTTTATCTTCAATGAGCGTCGTGTCGCAGAACCGATGATCTCGTTCGAACTGTTCAAAAACCCGACGATCTCTGTCGCCTCTGGAGCCAACTTCCTGATCGGTGGTGTGTTGACGGGTCTCTCTTCCTATATTCCGTCCTATGTGCAAGGCGTGCTCGGGGATTCGCCAACGATGGCGGGGATGGTGCTGATGCCGCTGTCGATCGGCTGGCCGATCGCTTCGTTTATCGGCGGCAGTCGATTGACGACATGGGGCTACCGTCGCACGGCTTTGATCGGTGTGGGGGGGATTGCCATCGCCTCTGTGCTGCTGAATTTCACGACGATTCAGCTTGGAGAGTGGTATCCGATGGTGGTGCTGTTCGTGATGGGCTTTGGGATGGGGCTGTGTACGATGGCCTTTATCGTGGCGACCCAAACGGCTGTCTCCTGGAACCAGCGCGGGATTGCGACCGCTTCGTTGCAGTTCATCCGCTCGCTCGGTTCGGCGGTTGGAGTCGCGATCATGGGGGCGGTGATGAACGCAAAAATCATCAGTGACCTGATGGAGAGTGGCGTGGCGAACCCGCTGGAGGCTTCGAATGCGTTGTTGGATGAGAGCCGGAGACCGCATCTGCCTGCCGATCTGCTGGACAAGTTGGTGAATGCGTTTGATAACGGGTTGCACTATGTGTTCATCCTGCTCGCGGTGTTCGGGGTGCTGAGCTTTGTGATGACGCTGACCTTCCCGAAAAAGCAAGTGCAGGTGGAGGAGAGGGAGGTAAAGAGGGTTTAGGAGAACGTCATGACCATTGGGATTAGGCCGTGAACGATTAGTCTAATCGTAATAGCCTGAATCAAGGTGACAGATTGCCCTTGCGTGTTTCACGCGAGGGTTTTTTGATTGTTCGGAGGTTGGGCGTTAATTCGACCCGCCATGCTACACAACTTTCATTGGAAAGAAAAAAGCACCTTGAAAGGTGCTGGCATCATCACTTATTTTATCGTTTGACTTGTAATATGGGGACCAGGGTCTAGATCAGCGGCATTTTTAATGCCAAGAGGTGCATTTGCGAACAAAAGCGATAGAACAAGAACAGCAATGAGCTTTTTCATGAGTAATTATCATCTCTCTTCCATCAATTGTTCTAGGAGATCGTTACGTTTGGTTTGGTAGAGGAGTGCGCACTCGAAATTTCCATTACTTTGGTAGGCTGCTACAGCAATCTTTAAAGCTTCAATCTGATCTCTTACCATCCCAAGTATACCAAATATTTCTGATGACTTTATACTATACTGGATGGCTTCCTCAAGTTTTTGTATTGCTAAAAGGTATCTACTATTTGAACTGAGAAGTTCCCCAGCTTCAAGGCAAATTGAGATTTGATGATTTTTCTTGATTTCCAAGGCGTTTTGTAAGACATCTCTACAGGAGATAAGATCGTTAAGCTCCAAGTAGATGTTTGCCATTTTCGCAAAAATGAAGATTACGCCAGGGAAATAGCTATCGTTTTCAAACTGTCTTGCACAAACTTTGAGATCCCCAATTGCTTGTACTGGATCGGTTTGCGAGGTTATGGAGGTGGCGACAGTTATTTGTACCTTTGTCCCTAATGTACTTAAATTTAAACTTTTGTAGAGGAGTTTGGCTTGTTCTAATAACTCGTTTGCAGTTTCGTATTCTTTTCGGTTTTTAAAGGCAATTCCTTGTACAAATAGTGAGTCTGCATATCGTTTGATATCGTTCGTTGTTTTGTAATACTCTCCTGCCTGCTGTAAGTAGAATATTGCGTCAAGAGATCGCCCTTTCCTCCGCAAAGCAAGCCCGACATTATAAGAAATGAAAGCCGCTAACTCATCGAATAAAGCAAATCTTGGGATGTAATCGTAAGCACGGTGGTAATTATAGAGGGATCGTTCAGTGTCCTGTTTCTGAGTGTAGGCGTTTCCGATTTTATTTCTTATTAAGGCCATGAAATGAGCGTCATGATAATTTTCTACTTCTAACTTCTCGATCAAGGGCTGAAGGAGTTCAAACACCTCATTGTATAACGTTTGTTGATACCGGCACTCTGCCAAATGGACAATAAGTGTCATTCTCTCTTTCGCGGTCAGTTCAGGATGAGCCTCTAAATCAACAATAAATGACTCTGCTTCCTTAGACTGGTTACGTTCCAACAATGCCTCAATCAGACGGATCCGACTGACCAACTCCATACGTTTATCTTCTTCTTGCAAAAGTTCATGAACCGGGATCTTGAATGCAACAGCTAATTTCGTAATCATTTCAGGAGAGGGTGCGTATTTGTCGTTTTCAAGTTTACTGATCCATCCATTCGTTACTTCACAAAATTTAGCAAGGTATCCTTGTGACATTTCACGCTCATTACGCAATCGTTTGACCCTTTCTCCAAGGGTCTCATTTGTATGTAAAGACAGATTCATTTTTACACCTCTATTCATAACAATCAGAAATATTATACAAGAATGACCTTAAATAAACAACCAAGTATATAATTTTTACTTGTTGTTCCAATCGTGCAAAAAAGCTCAAGAATTGCTCACTCTGACAAATCAAATATAGACTCATCTCATAAACCGATGTGAGGTGATTCTGTTGAATATCAACGTTCTAGGGCAACGCATCAAAGAACTTCGCATGAAAAAAGGGTTGAAACAGCAGGAACTATCTGAAGGGATTTGCACACCTAGCATGATCAGTCAGGTGGAGAGTGGACGAGCACGACCGTCCCATGACATCTTGGTCGGGATCGCGGACCGGCTTGACGTCTCGTTGGAGTTTTTGATGGCAGATGCCAATCTCAATATGAAAGTCTCCAGCAATTACAAAATGGCACGGGGGTTTATCGCCAGTCAACAATACCGCACCGCTGTAGAGCTTCTTGAAGAAGTTTTGATGGAGCCGGATACGAGGACTCCTTCGGCGGAAGTCAAGATCGACCTAGCTGAATGCTACCTCCACGAGAAGGCATATGACCAAGCGTACTCTTTTCTTCATGAAGTCTTGGAAGAGGCGGCACTGACAAAGGGCAAGTACCAACTGGCTGGTGCTCTCAAACTTCTTGGAGAAATCGAATTTGAACTGCAACGCTACGCATTTGCCCTGCGTCATTGGAAACGGGCTGTCGAGGCTGTTGAGAAATCGAATGTAAGGAATCGGGTGTTATTGATCCCACTCTTGGTAAAGCTTGGGATTTGCTACCAAGCCATAAACCAAGATCAGGAAGCCATTTCTTGCTTCCAACGTGCAGCAAGGCTCAACGACAAAACCACAGACCTGAACTCAATCGCAGATCTGTACATGCATATGAGCGCGGCCTATCAGAGTACGGGCGATCATTGGAAGGCGAGTAGCTATGCAGAACGCGCAGTCGGCATTTGTGAGGGTTTAGGTGTACTTGCTCTTGGTGAGGATATCCGCACTAAGTACGCTTCATTTTTAGAGGAAGAGAATGAAACTGAAAAGGAAATTGAAGCGGTATGGAGTTCCATTCAGGGCACGCAGGAGGAGAACTCGTCCGAGGTCGGGTTTGCCTATTTGAGGCTGGCAAAATTGTACGAAAAATTAGATCAGCATGAATCGGCCATACAAGTCTGCGAACAAGCGAATCAGTTGCTACCTACCCAGCATCCAGACCGCACAGAGCTATACCGTGTCTGGTCGTGGGCTGCCTTCCAAAATGGCGATTGGGATCGTGCTAAGGAATTGGAAGCGAGCAGAGAGGAGGGGGAATCGCGTGGGATCGAGCATGGGGAAGCCAATAAAAGTCGTGACGGTGAGATGGGGCAATGAAGACGATGACGGGGTATTCAAAATAAAAGGTGTGCTCGTTTCGGAGAAAGTTGTCATCACGATCTTCGATGGTGACTTGGAGATTCATTTTGTAGCACCCACGGAAGATCCGACAGAGTATGAATTGATTCAGTGCTTTGGCCCCCTGTTCAGAGTGGGGGATCATGAAAGTGAACTTCCCGTAATCTTCGAGGACTTACATAAACTCTCCTTTGTGGAATTTGCAAGGAAGTATCCTCATTCGGAGATGTTGGACTATTTGAATGAGAGAAATCTCCGCATCCCCGGTCTAAATGTCGGGAAAAGGGAATCGGGTACGATTCTGCAATGAGGATCATTCGTGAATTGTGCGTGGGTTCGAAAGTAGAGCAAGCGAAAAACATGATGATTGAGGGAGACAACATCAAAGCCATGAGGGAGCTCCACCAGCACTTTGGACAAATCGATCTCATCGTCACCGACCCACCCTACAACACGGGGCAGAGCTTTCGATATAACGACAAGTGGGATGGAGGCGATACACAGAGCAGTTCACGCCATCCAAATTGGCTGGACATGATGAGACCGCGTCTGCAGATGATGCACGAGATGTTAAAGCCCGGTGGTATTCTTGCGATCTGTATAGATGACAAGGAGTTGTTTCAGCTCGGACTGATGATGAATAACGTGTTTGGTGAACGAAACCGGATCGCAATCATCAATTGGCAGAAATCGTATGCTCCTAAAAATGACAGCAGACATGTATCTAGCGCCACGGAGTACATTTTGGTCTATGCTCGTGAAAAAGAAAAGGCCAAAACAGGATTGCTTTCGCGTGACGAGGAGATGAACTCAAAATACAAAAACCCAGATCACGACTCGGTAGGAGATTGGAGAAGTTCTGATCCTACCGCATCCACTCCTGCTAAGAAAGATCGATATGCGATTCAATCTCCTTTTACCGGAGCGTTGCATTATCCCGGCTGTCGGGCATGGTCACATCCAAAGTCGAAGATGAAGGAATGGCTCGAAGCGTGGGGCTGCCGCTATGAGGAAAGATATTTGCAGGATGGGCGAGCTAAAGCACTGGTGCTTCACAAAGCTCCGACTCCGAACATTCCCACCAGACAGAATCTCGACAACAACTTCGTAGTGGAAAGTGATGAAGTCTTTCATGATCCGCGCATTGTGGCCACTCGTCAAAGGGTAGAGAAATTGCGTGACCACCATGCATGGCCGGTTCTCTATTTCGCATCCAAAGGGAAGGGGCGCCCCGCGATGAAATGCTATTTGAAGGACGTTAGACAAGGGAAAGTTCCTTTCACCTATTGGGCGGATGAAGAATACGAGGAGTCTGAAAGGATCGGTGTTCAATCCTGGGGATACAAGGAGTCCGGCCACAGTCAAACGGGAATCAATGAAATTAACGCGATCATGGGCAAAGGACATCAGTTTCAAACGGTTAAGCCGTTGAAGCTGATTAAAAAAATCATTCAGTTGTGGTGTCCACCGAAAGGCATCGTCTTAGACCCTTTTGCTGGTTCAGGTACAACGGCACATGCAGTCATGGAGTTGAACCGTGAAACGGGTGCAGATCGACGGTTCATTTTGATCGAACAAGGGAATCCTGAAACCGGGGATCAGTACGCACGGAGCCTCACTCAAGAACGTGTGCGAAGAATCATAACAGGGGAGAGACTATCACTTCAAGGGCAGTTAGTACCATCAGCGGAACCTCTAAAGGGAGGTTTTGTGTTCAAGGTGCTGCAAGATTAGATAAGCAATAAGTAGAGCAGCCATGACAAGGTTGCTCTTTTTTCGTTTTGGAACACATCCTGTCGCACATATCTGTTAACTCTCTATTCCAATTTTGGAGCGGTATTTGAGTGGAATATTGTATCCCTCTCGTGCTAAGAAGGACAAGAACATCATGAGGATGCGAACAGCGTTATGAACAGTACGTGAGGAGAGACAATTGATTTCTTCTCCAACTTCTTCGAGTTTGGAAATTGGAAAATTGCTTCGTCGATCTCATCTCTTGAGAAAAATAACTCCAGCTGAGCTTCACGAAAAAGCAAGTCCAGGTAGGAGAAGGAAGATCGAAATAAAGGAGAACATAGACACGGTTTTGTTTATTTTTGACACATAAGCACTCTATGATTTACAATGATAAAATGATTCTATTCTATTTATCGTGAAGGAGATACTACCAACATGAGTTTTGACTTTTCAACCTTGAACCTCTGGGCGGTGCTCGTGGCGACTGTGATCGGGATGGTCGTGGGATCGCTGTGGTACTCGCCGGTTCTGTTCGGCAACGTCTGGATGAATCTGATTCAAAAGAAAAAGGAAGACATGGTCAGTTCAACTGGGCCGATGATCGGGGCGGTTGTCGTCTCGATCGTGAACAGTTTGACACTCGCGCTGTTCCTGCACGCAACGAATGCGCAGACGGTGGCAGATGGCCTGCTCGTCGCTGCGCTGCTTGCGCTCGTCGTGACGATGGCGACCTTGATCAACTACCTGTTTGAAGGCCGGGGGATGAAGCTCTTGGCGATTCAGGTTGGCTACCATGTCGTTGTGTTTCTCGTAAACTCGGTGCTGCTGACACTGTGGAGCTAACAGCCTCAGAATCCCCTCTCGTGTCGTGACTGGTATGATATAATACACGGATAGCCAGTACAAGGGGGATTCAGCATGGCGAAAAAACCGAATTCCAAAAAGAAAAAACCCAATATTGCTTCTGCGAAACACATACCGAAAGCCCAACGGAAGAGCATGCTCCCTTGGGTGTTCGGAGGGGTTATCGTCTTGTTGCTCGTGGGTCTGATCTGGGGAACCATTCGTGGGGCTGCAGCATCAGAACCTATTGACGGCATCGCCTGTGAGAGTATGGAAGGCAGTGCCATTCACAACCACGCCCATCTCTCCATCTTCGAGGACGGCAAGGCAGTCACCGTGCCCAACGGCATCGGCAATGGCAACAACGCTTGCTATTATTGGCTCCACACTCATGATGCAACTGGCGTCATTCACGTCGAATCGCCGCAGGTGCGGGAGTTCACACTAGGGAACTTCTACAACATCTGGGGCAAGGAACTCAAGGCAGATCGCGTATACGTCAACGGAGAGCTGTTCAGCGGCGACCCGAAAACCATCAAGTTGGAACAACACACCCAAGTCACCGTGGAGACGGGGCCGACCTTTGTTGATCCACCGACATTCACCTTCCCAGCGGGGGATTGAGATGTGAAAAGGCTGACATCCGCTAGTGGATGTCAGCCTTTTTTATCTGTCGAGTTCCTTGATCGCAACGACGAGACCGTTTGACGTCTGTCTGATCTGTTCGAATGAGGTTTGGACTTCCTCCATACTCGCGGACTGTTCCTCGGTAAAGGATGCCAGTTGTTGAATGTTATCGTCAATTTCCACGATCGATCCTTGAATCGAATTCAGCAGGGATTGGATGCCGATGACGGCGCTTTTGCTGCGTTCCGCCATCTTGCGAATCTCATCAGCTACCACGGAGAACCCACGGCCGTGCTCGCCAGCTCTTGCCGCTTCGATGGCGGCATTTAACCCGAGCAGATGGGATTGATCCGAGATCTCCTGAACAAAGGAGAGGATCTCACTGACATTTTTGATCTGTTTGGACAAATCCGTGCTGACCTCGGATGCTTTGCCGAGGCGACTTGCGACGTCATGTGAAGCGGTGGTAGCATCTGCTGTCGAGGCGGAAACTTCATGGAGTGAGCTGGAGAGTTCGTTGGCGACGCGACGCAGCATGTCTGTTTTTTTGTTGGAAACGATCGTCGAGAACACGCCGACGACCTTGCCGTTCTCGAGGATTGGAATGGCCGTCGAGATATAGGAGACGCCAAAGCGCTCTGGACCGCGCTCGTCCTGTAAACGTTTCCCGGTAATTAATGCCGTGTGTGTGACAGTGCCTTCAAACAGTTCGGACTTCATCCCTGCTTGAACTCCAAGGTTGAGTTGCTTTCCAGGCAAACAACAGAGCACTTTCTCTGTATCTGCGAGGATCATGCAGGCATCCTCGGGGACAGACTGATGTAGAACTTCCATGCTATTCAAAATTTCAGTCAATCTTTCTGACACGGCATGATTCCTCCTTACTCCATATAGGATCATTTTATACTATAATTGAGTTGTAAAAAAGGGGTGCGTGAAAAGAAATGACCCTCGCACGGACACCAGATTCCCTGAGACTACATGGGTTCTCCTCTGAATACACATCACAGAATGACGCCTGACAACGCTCCAACAGCGCAAAACTCTTCGCCATGTGGCTTGAGGGTATGGTATGATAATTTAGAACTTATTTGCCCAGAAACAATTGGTGTTTTGGCTGGCAAAAGGAGGGCATGTAATGTTTTTCAGTGGTTTGGATATGAATGAAATTTTGTTTCGTGCGCTCGCGTTTCTGATCGGGATCACCGTTCACGAGTTTGCACACGGGTTTGTTGCGTACCGGTTGGGCGACCCGACGCCGAAAGCACAGGGCCGTTTGACGCTGAATCCGATCGCTCATATGGAGTTGATCGGGACACTGATGATCTTGTTCGCGCCGATCGGTTGGGCGAAACCTGTGCAATTTAACCCACAGAACTTCAAGGGCAACAAGCGACTAGGCACGATCTTGACCACGATGGCGGGTCCGGTTGCCAACTTGATCATCGCGATCGTGTTCGCATGTCTGCTCATGGCGATGGAGCGACACAACTGGATCACCGATACGGCTTGGCACAGCTTCTTCCTTCAATTCATGTCCGTGACATTTAGTTTGAACCTCTACTTGTTCCTGTTCAACCTCATTCCGATTCCGCCGCTGGACGGCTATTGGATTCTGCGCGACCTCTTGCCGCGCAAGGTCGCGTATGACCTGACACCGTTTGAGAAGTACGGTTCGTTCATCCTCCTGCTGTTTATCTTCTTGGGGCTGTTCGACACCGTGCTGTCTCCGATCTTCCACGTATTGGCGACCTTGATCATCGGCCTGTTTGGATGGGTCTAGACGGTAGATGATGGCGCTGAATCTACAGTTGGATTCCTTCGAGGGTCCGCTTGACCTGCTCCTGCACTTGATCGACAAGTCGGAGATCGAGATCACCGACATCCCGATCGCACGGATCACCGATCAGTACCTCTCCTACTTGCACACGATGCAGGAGCTGAACTTGGAGTTCGCCAGTGAGTTTCTGGTCATGGCTTCTCAGTTGCTCGCGATGAAGTCCGGTCTGTTGTTGCCGCGTCCGATCGAGATGGATATTCCCTTGATCGACTACGAGGAAGACCTCGACTATGACCCGCGCCAAGCCCTGATGGAGCGTTTGATCGAGTACAAGAAATTCAAGCAACTGGCCGACGATCTGCGCGACCGCGAGGAGAAACGCAATCGCGTCTTGACCCGCCCGCCGGAGAATTTGACGCACTTGATTCCCGAGGTCGAACCGAATCCGGTGGAGGGTGTGACGCTGTTCGACTTGCTCGATGCGTTTCGCAAAGCCCTCGCCAAGGCCCAGCCTGACGAGTATGTTGCGGGCATTCAACGCGACGAGATCTCTGTGGAGGGCCGGATGCAGGAAGTGCTGGATCTGATGATCTTCAACGGAGGTCGCGTGCGGTTCTCTGAACTGCTCGGCAGTTTTTACCGTCGCTCAGATATCGTGGTCACGTTCCTCGCGCTGCTCGAACTGATGAAGGGGAAAAAGGTGATCTGTCTACAGGATCACCTCTTTGACGACATCTTGATCGAAGCGCAGTAAGTTTGTGAAAGTAAGGGTGGAATGAAAGTGGATGCCAGAGAGAGGAAAGCCGTGATCGAAGGCTTGCTCTTCGTCAGCGGCAGCGAAGGCATGGAAGCGAAGCAAGTCGCTCAGATCTTGGAGATTTCCGTCGAGGATGCGTTGGATTTGCTCTACGACCTGCAAACGGAATTCAATCGGGAGCAGCGAGGCTTGCAGATCGCTGAGGTGGCGGGTGCGTTTCAGCTCACCACGCGCCTCGAACACGTCCCGTTTTACGAGCGGTACGCCTACGAACCGCAGACCTCCGTGCTCTCGCAAGCTGCGCTGGAGACGTTGGCGATCGTGGCGTACAAGCAACCGATCACTCGCTCCGGCATTGAAGAAGTGCGTGGGGTCAAGTCGGAGCGTGCGATCAACACCTTGATCTCCAAGCAACTGATCAAGGGCGTTGGCCGCGCCGAAGGGCCAGGACGCCCGATCCTGTTCGGCACGACCAAGGAATTTCTCGAGCACTTCGGGCTCGGTGCGCTCCAAGAACTGCCACCGCCGCCCGCCTTCGTGCCCAGTGAGGCATTGGAAGAGGAGGAGCACATGCTCTTCCAGACCCCCGAACCATTTCCTAGTGAATAAAGAAGCCTGAGCCGCGCTTGCGGACTCGGGCTTTTTTGTATGAACTGGTACTTAGTGGGCAAGCTAAGACGGAATCTGAATGTCTGGAGGAAGGCGGCCATGACCTGGGGTTGGGGGCTCCTGCTGGGGCTCTCGGTGGTGATCGTGATCCTGCTTTTGTTGCCTGTGCGCGTCGAAGTGCACTTCAAGCGCGAAGGCATGGATGACCGGTTGCATCTGGGCGTGCGTGCCCTGTTCGGAATCGTGCGGCTCGGCTATGACATCCCAGTCGTCGCCCTCATGGAACGCACCGGAAAGATCGCGATCAAAAAAGAACCGGCCCATCAGATGCCAGAGAGCAAAAAAGGCTGGGTGACTCTCACCATCGAGGAAATTGACAAAGGGATGCGTAAACTTAACGACGTCCGCAAACGAATAGGGAAGTACAAGCGTGCCATCCGTCGGTTGACGCGATCGTTTCGCTTGGAACAGACGACATGGAAGACCAAGTTTGGCACGGGTGACGCTGCGCAAACCGGTTGGTTGACCGGACTAGGCTGGGGGCTCAAGGGTGTTTGTAGCGGTGTCCTCTACCGCTATTTCACCGTCGAAAGCCGCATCGTGTACGATGTGCAACCACACTTTCGGGCGAAGGGTTTTCGGTCGGAGTTTACTTGCATAATCCGTTTTTGCCCCGGAAAGACTATGATAGCAGGACTTACATTGGTGATCTTATGGGTGATGGAGGGGATCAAATGGCGGAGCATCCGATTCAAGGGCTGATGTCAACAGCGATGGAGAATCTCAAGGAAATGGTCGATGTGAACACGATCATCGGCGATCCGGTCGAGACTCCAGATGGCAGCGTCATTTTGCCGGTATCCAAAGTAGGCTTTGGTTTTGCAGCGGGTGGGTCGGAGTTTGATCCAGAAGTCGAAGCTGGCAAGAAGGACCACGCAGATGTCGAACTTCCGTTTGGCGGCGGTGCAGGTGGTGGGGTCTCGATCACTCCGATCGGTTTCCTCGTCGTCGGCAACGGCCAAGTGAAAATGCTGTCCACCGAAGGCCCGAATCAAATGTATGAAAAACTGATCGAACTCGCCCCGCAAATGGTGGACAAGATCTCGCAGATGATGAACAAGAACACCAAGCAACAAAGTGGCGGTGGCCAAATTCAAGGTGCGACAGGTTCGAGCGGTGGTTTTATGAGCAAGAACAAGCAAGCAGGCAATGCGCAGCAACAGCAACAAGGCGACTGCTAGACAACGTATGGAAAAGACGCCCCTTTTGATAAAGGGGCGTCTTTTTTGCGTTCAGAGCGCTCTCGTTAGTTGAAAGCCATCGCTTGTCCTGTCGCGTGGCTTTGCATCGCCAATTCAATCACGCGGATCGTGTCGCGAGCCTCAGCAGCGGTGACCGGCAGTGCGGAACCCGTCAGGATCGCGCTGGCGACTTGCTCGTAGTACGACTCATAGCGTCCGCGCAGTGTCGGGATGCGACCTTCTACTGTCAACCCGCCGACATCGGTGGTGATCGTTCCATACCACTCGGGCCGATCCTCGCCCCAACCGGCATCGCCAGGAGCTTGCCCCGCGCGCAGGGCGTTCTCTTGGGAATCGATGCCGAACTTGCGGAAGCTGCCCTTGGTGCCGTGCAAGATATACCGTGGACCGGCTTCCCGCACCAGAGCCGATGCGCGCAAGGTCACACGCAGGCGGTCGTAGTTCAAGACGACATGAAACGAATCGATCGTCTCGGCATGTTCACGCTGAATCTTCAAGTCCGCAAATACCGTGCGCGGCGTACCAAACAACACCAGCGCTTGGTCGATCAGGTGCGACCCAAGGTCGTAGAGCGTCCCAGAACCGGGGACATCCTGCTCCCGCCAGCGCACCTGTACCTGCGGGCGCCAGCGGTCGAAGTGTGCCTCATACGAGAGGAGCTCGCCCAACAACCCGGTCTGCAACAGTTCTTGCACCGTCAAAAAGTCATTGTCAAAGCGGCGGTTGTGGTAGACGCTCAGCAGCACCCCTTGCTCGCGCGCCAACTTCACCAAGGCATCGCCCTCCTCAGACGTGACGACGAACGGTTTTTCCACAATCACATGCTTGCCGGCGAGGATGGCGTCTCTCGCGTATTCGTAGTGTGTGGTATTCGGAGACGTGATCACCACCAAGCCGATCTCGTCATCGTCCAGCAAGTCCTGAAGGGTCGGTACGACGCGTACATCTGGCAGGTCTTGCAACACGGTGTCAGGCTTCGACGAGACGACCGTTGAGAGGTGCAGGTTCTCCACCGCCTGCAAGATCGGCGCGTGAAACACGGAACCGGATAATCCATATCCAACGAGTCCTACCTGGATGGTCATCTTGAGAATTCCCCCTTGATGCTTTTGGTTATCGTACTGCGAATGAGCAGGCTTGGCAAGTCGTAAAAGCAACGGCCTGTACATACTCCGAACTTTCTCTCATATAGATAGGACACAGGGAAAATCTGAGGAGAGAGTAGGAGGACTAGATGAAAGCAAAAGTGCTCGCGGCCACGCTCACGTTCGCCGTCGGTGTGACGCTACTGCCGATTTCCGTGGGGGCCTCCCATGATCCGGCGGCTACCACCTATGTCGATGTCGCACCTGCCACCAACAATGTCTATGCGGGAGAAGTTGCCATCAGCGCCCGCTCCGCCGCGGTGATCGATGTGCAGACCGGTCGTCTTTTGTACGAAAAAAGCGGCGATGACAAGATGCTGATCGCCTCGCTGACCAAGATCATCACCGCCATCGTCGTCATCGAATCAGGAATAGATCTCGACTCGCAGACCACCGTCTCCAGCCGAGCCGCTGGCAAGGAGGGCTCGTCGATCTATCTAAAAGTCGGCGAAAAGCAGACGGTCCGCGACCTGCTCTACGCCGTTATGCTACGTTCTGGCAATGATGCCGCCACCGCAGTAGCGGAAGCAGCGGGCAAGGGGTCAGAAGCGAAATTCGTCGAGATGATGAACGCCAAAGTCGAAGAACTTGGACTCAAAGGCACACACTTCGCCAACCCTCACGGCCTCGATGCCAAAGAGCACTATTCCACCGCACACGACATGGCGATCCTGACGGCCTACGCATTGCGCAACCCGACATTTGCGGAGATCGTCTCCACCAAGGTCAAGACGATTCCCTACCCCGGCCAGGACTATGACCGCAAACTCTACAACAAAAACAAAATGCTCAACCGCTACGACGGTGCGGACGGTGTGAAGACCGGCTACACCAAAGCGGCGGGGCGGTGCCTCGTGTCCAGCGCCACCGTCGATGACCGCCAAGTTGCTGTCGTCACCCTCGACGCCTCAGGCGACTGGGTCGATCACCAACGCCTGCTTGATTACGGGTTCATGAAGTACAAGAACTTGCCGATCGCCAAGGAGAACGATGTGGTCAAAACCCTGCCGCTCGAAGGTGGGGTGGACACACAGGTTGATGTGTTGGTCGGTCATGAGTTCAACTATCCGATTCGCAGTGATGAGCAGGACAAACTGCGCACGGAGATGACTCTCGACGATCATCTGAAGGCACCGGTCGTCGCGGGGGAGAAAGTCGGGGAGCTGAAGGTGTACTACGAGGACAAACTTCTCGGCATCGTTCCGCTCGTCGCTGCCAAGGATGTGCGGGAAAAAACGTTCTGGGAACGCTTCAAATCGATGATCAGCGGTGTGATCCAGAACTGACGAAGAGGGAGGGGGAACCCGCATGATCAATGCGATCTGGGTGATTTTGCTCGTGACGGGTGTGATCGTCGCCGCCCTGAACGGCAGGATCGACGTCGTGACCGAGGCGGTGCTGGGTGGAGCCAAGCAAGGTGTGATCGTCTGTGGCGGTCTCCTGAGCATCGTCGTGTTTTGGATGGGGCTGATGAAGATCGCAGAGGCAGCGGGCCTCGTCCAATCACTCGCCAAGCTGATCTACCCGCTGGCCCGCTTTTTGTACCCATCAGTGCCCAAGGACCACCCGGCGATGGGCTCGATCGTTGCCAACATGAGCGCCAACATGCTCGGCCTCGGTTCGGCCGCCACGCCGCTCGGCCTCAAAGCGATGCAACAATTGCAAGACCTCAACCCGCACAAAGATCGTGCGTCTGACGCGATGTGTACCTTGCTTGCCGTCAACACATCAGGACTGACGATCATCCCGGCGACGGTCATCGGCCTGCGCATGCAGTACGGCTCGACCAACCCGACACAGATCGTGGTCACCACGCTGCTCGCGACATTCCTCGCGACGACGTGCGCGGTATTTCTTGACCGCTACTTCCGAGCGCGGGAACGGCGCAAGGGCGGGTGGCAGGTATGATGCAAGTCGCACAGTGGTTTGCGGCGTGGTCTCTGCCGCTGATCATCGCCTTCATCCCGGTCTACGCCTATCTGATCAAAAAAGTGCCTGTCTACGATACCTTCATCGACGGAGCGAAGGACGGGTTCAGCACCGTGCTGGCGCTGTTGCCGCATCTCGTCGGGATGCTGGTTGCCGTCACCGTCTTTCGGGAATCAGGTGCGATGGAACTGCTGGTCAACGCGTTGAATCCGCTGCTGCAACCGCTAGGGGTGCCGCCGGAATTTCTGCCGATGGCGTTGTTGCGCTCGATCTCCGGGTCGGGCAGCATGGCGGTGATGACCGACATCTTCCAGACGCACGGCCCGGATTCATTCCTTGGTCGGCTCGCCTCGACGATGCAAGGGGCGTCTGATACCACGCTGTATGTCTTGACGGTCTACTTTGGTTCGGTCGGCATCCGCAAAGCCCGATACGCCGTCAAAGTCGGCTTGCTTGCCGACCTCGCCAGCGTCATCGCGGCCCTGTTCGTGACACACTGGTTCTTCGGGTGATCGTGTGAACGCTTCGCCCTCTGTGCGCATAGGATGGAGGTACGCAAGGGGGCGGGAGCAGATGAAGTTCTCGGGCATCGTGTTGCATGATTCCGGCTGTCCGAACGTGAGAAGCAAGGCCGGGTATGACTTTTTCGTCGGTCGTGACGGCCTCGTGACACCGTCGAACGACTTCACCGACGACGATCACTTGCATGTCTGCGTGGAAGGGGATTTTGATGATCCAATTCCGGCTGAGGAATATCTGCTCGTTCGGGAGCAGATGTTTACCTTGGTCAAATTGGTGTTGCGTCTCGCCTCGCTGTTCGAGTTTGACCCACAATCGATGAGCGCCCACGGGGATACTTGCCCAGGCGAAGAGTTTCCTTGGCACGACCTCAAAGTACGCATCGGACGCCCCCCTCATTAGATGAGGGGGGCTTTGCTTTTTTCTGCTACTTCACCCAAAATAAACCACAGCTTAGGTGCGAGTTTAAGGGTTTTAAAATCTTCTAGACAGTATTGTCCTGTAAGATTAGAATGTTTATTACTTGGCCAGGAAGCTGAGAGGGGAATTTGTCGAACCCAACCTGTCGCGCCCCATTGGGCCGTGACCCTTAGTACATGAATATGGAGGAGACAATATGAGTTATGTAATTTCAGATAAGGAATCGAACACCATTCCCTTCAAAGAAACGGAAAACCCGGTAGAGGGGCCAGTTGTCGCGGCCCTCTCCCGTGGTCAGCGCGCGATGTGGTTTTTGTGGAACTTGAACCCCAATGGGGCAGAATACGGACTTCCTATGGCGTGGACAATTCGCACGACGCTTGAGATCAACGCTCTACAGGGAGCACTGCAGGACCTTGTGGATCGACATCCGGTCTTGCGCACGACGTATTCGGTTCGTGATGGAGAGCCGGTACAACTGATCCACGCCCAGAGCCAAGCCCACTTTCAACAGGTGGACGCATCGGGATGGGACGCAGATCGGCTACATGCTCGCTTGATCGAAGAGACCCATCGTCCCTTTGATCTGGAGAAGGGTCCCGTCTTCCGAGTTCACCTCTTTTCCCGTGAGAACAATGAGCATGTGCTGCTATTGAACAGCCATCACATCGCGTCAGATACTTGGTCGCTCATCATTTTGATGGAGGAACTGGGCATTCTCTATCGTTCGCGTGTATCCGGGATGCAACTCGACCTCCCGCCGACCGGACTTTTGTACACGGACTTCGTCCCTTGGCAACAGCAAATGTTAGCGGATCGCCGAGGCGAGGAGCATTGGCAATACTGGCAAACGCAACTGGCCGCCCCACCTACCTTGGATCTGCCTACGGATCGACCGCGACCACCCGTACAGTCCCATTCCGGTGCTGGGTTTGCCTTTCAAATAAGCCAAGAGATAACACAGGAATTGCGTCTGTTGGCTAAACAAGAGGATGTTACTCTGTACACGGTATTACTTGCCTCTTTTTATGTCTTGTTGTACCGATACACAGGGCAGGAGGATCTCGTTGTTGGCTCGCCTCGCTTCGGAAGACCTCCGCAAGGCTATGAACGAACCGTTGGTTACTTTGCGAGCCCGTGTGCGTTGCGAACCCAACTTGCCGGCGCTACGCCATTTACACAGTTCCTGTCTCAGGTCCGACAGGTCTTGGTCGGAGCCAAGGATCATCAGGATTTCCCATTCCCATTCTTGGTGGAGCGGCTGGGTTTGCAGCGTGATGTAAGCCGCAGTCCTGTGTTTCAGGTTGCCTTCACGTACCAGAAGTCGCACCTAGCGCACATGCAGGGAGTTGCCGCTGCGAGGATGGGGTTTGCGGGTGCCAAGCTTGATCTATCTGGCTTGCAACTGGACTCGTACCCGTTGGAGCAACACAGTGTGAAGTTCGACCTCGACTTTGTAGTCGAAGAAGTGGAAGGTTCCTTGCGCGCGGTCTGTTGGTACAACACGGATCTTTGGGACCGAGAGACCGTCGGCTATCTGGTCGATCATTACCAGGCTTTGTTGGTCAGCGTAGTACGGGACCCCCATGAAGTTTTGGATGCACTTTCCATGCTGACCCCGCAGGAGCAAACGGCCTATGCGGAGTGGAACGCCACTGATACTCCGTTTTCGGAGGCGTGCGCCCATCATCTTTTTGAGGAGCAGGTGGCACGCACGCCGCATGCGCCGGCACTCCGAGCTGAGGGGCGCGAGGTCTCCTACGGCGACCTCAATCACCGTGCTAACCAGTTGGCCCACTATCTGCGCCGGATCGGTCTGAAAAAGGGTCAGCTCGTCGGCCTTAGCATGGAGCGCAGCCCGGACTTGGTGATCGGGATCATCGGCATTTTAAAAGCCGGCGGTGCTTACTTGCCTCTGGACCCCACGTATCCCCAAGATCGCCTCGCCTATATGATGGAAGACTCCGGATTAGCGTTGCTTTTGACACAAGAGTCTCTGCGCGCACAATTTTCGGCAGTGGGCGTGCAGCAAGTGTACCTCGATGCGGACTGGGCGACCATCGAGCAGGAGCCAGTAGTCAATCCGGAACCTAGATCTGCTCCTGCGGATCTGGCCTATGTCATTTACACATCGGGTTCCACGGGGCGGCCGAAGGGTGTGCTCCTTGCGCATCTCGGGCTGTCCAATCTCGTGCAGTCGATGAGTGAAGCATTTGCGATTCAGCAAGGCAGTCGGGTGCTGCAGTTTGCATCTTTCAGTTTTGACTCCTCTGTCTCCGAAATTTTCACAGCGCTTTGCATCGGCGCAACCCTTTACTTAGCGCCAAAATCGGATATGATACCGGGTTCTGCGCTCATCAATACCATCAACACCAACGCCATCACGGTCGTCACTCTGCCTCCCTCTGTGCTGGCACTTTTGCAGCCTGAGGATGTTCCAACTTTGAAGACGTTGGTGACGGCAGGCGAGCCGTGCAGTTTGGAACTGGTCAAGCGCTGGTCAGCAGGGCGGCGCTTCCTGAATGCTTACGGACCCACAGAAGATACGGTTTGCACGACGGTTGCCCATCTGCATCCGCAAACGGATCGCGTGACGATCGGGCGCCCCATCGCAAACACGAAGGTCTATGTTCTGGACAAGCACCTGCAACCCACGCCGCTGGGAGTTGCTGGTGAGGTGCATATAGCGGGCGTTGGCCTAGCTATGGGCTATCTCGGACGTCCTGATCTAACAGCTGAGCGCTTTATCCCGAATCCCTTCGGTCTATCAGGCGAGCGCATGTACAAGACCGGTGATCTGGCTCGTTGGCTACCCGATGGTCGCTTGGAATTCTTAGGCCGTCTCGATCATCAAGTGAAGATTCGTGGCTTCCGCATCGAGCTAGGCGAACTTGAATCGGTCATCGCGGAGTATGCAGGCATTCGTGAAGCGTTGGTCGTGGCACGCAGGGAGGCGAATGGTGACCAGCGCTTGGTTGCATACGCCATCACGCACGATGCAGCAGCCGTAACGGTGGCAGATGTACGGGCCTATGTCCAAAGCAAGCTGCCAGACTTCATGGTCCCTGCGGCCTTTGTATTCCTCGATGCATGGCCCCTGACACCGAATGGAAAGATTGACCGACGAGCATTGCCTAGCCCTCCTGATCGAACGACTGCGGCGAGCACAGTCCTGCCACAGAACCCGCTGGAGCAACAGATTTCTGCCGTGTGGATGGAAGTGTTGGGACTTGGGGCGGTGGGGATCGATGACAATTTCTTCGAGGTTGGTGGACATTCGCTAAGCCTTGTGAAAGTCGAGGTACGGTTGAAGGAGGCGCTGGGGCTAACCGTTCCCACGATGGATCTGTTCCGCTTTCCTACGATTCGTTCGCTGGCCCATCATCTGCGCACCTCGCAGGGAGCCGGGCAACAGCTGGACGCGCAGAGCAGGGAAGGCGAGCGTGCAAAGCCTCGAACGTTCAAACCTAGCGCAACGGACACGGACATCGCCATCGTTGGGATGGCTGGCCGTTTTCCGGGTGCCAACAGCGTGGACGAATTCTGGCGCAACCTGATCGCAGGCGTTGAGTCCGTGACGGATTTGCCGGATGGAGAGTTGGTGGCAGCGGGCGTTGACCCAACGTTGATACAGGACCCTCGGTATGTGAAGCGCAAGGGCACCTTGGAAGGGGTGGAGTTGTTCGATGCACCTTTCTTCGGGTATCCCCCGCGCGAGGCGCAGATGATGGACCCTCAGCAACGCTTGTTCTTGGAAGTGGGATGGCAGGCACTTGAGCACGCTGGCTACAGCAGTCAGGCATATCCCGGCCGGATTGGTGTCATTGGCGGGACGGGGCGACCGGGTTATCTGCTCCATCATCTCAAGACCAACCCCGAGACCGCTGCAGAACTCTTCCAGACGACCATCTTGAATGAGAAAGATTTCTTGTCCACACGCCTCGCGTACAAGCTGGACCTGCGCGGTCCTGCGCTCACCGTCCAGACGGCATGTTCGACGTCGTTGGTCGCCGTTCATCTGGCCTGCCAGCAACTGCTGCAGGGGGAATCCGACATGGCGCTGGCGGGTGGCGTCTCCATCGAGGTTCCGCATGGAACCGGGTATCTCTATCAGGAAGGACACATCCTGTCGCCCGATGGACATTGCCGAGCGTTTGACGCCGAGGCACGTGGCACGGTACGGGGAAGTGGCGGCGCCGTTGTTGTCCTGAAACGTCGCGCCGATGCCGTGGCCGATGGAGATACCATATGGGCTGTGATCAAAGGCTCTGCCATCAACAACGATGGCAGCATGAAAGTTGGCTACACGGCACCGAGCGTGGATGGGCAGGGCGATGTCATCGAGCAGGCACTCCAGCGGGCGGGTGTGAATCCCCGCACCATCGGGCTCGTAGAGGCGCATGGTACGGCTACACCGCTGGGGGACCCGATTGAAGTTGCAGCCTTGACGCAGACCTACCGGAAATACACGGAGGATCAGGGGTATTGCTTCCTCGGCTCGGTCAAGACCAACGTGGGGCATTTGGACGCAGCCGCTGGCGTGACGGGGCTGATCAAGACGGCTCTCGCTCTGCATCACGGCGTCGTGCCGGCCACGCTCCATTTCCAAGCACCGAACCCGAAACTCGGTTTGGAAAACAGCCCGTTCGTGGTGAACAACAAATGGGTGGAGTGGGAGCGTACAGGGTTCCCTCGCCGGGCGGCGGTCAGTTCCTTTGGGATTGGCGGCACCAATGCTCACGTGATTCTGGAAGAAGCGGCGGGGCAAGCGCCCACGAGTGCTGGCCGAGCGAATCATTTGCTGATGCTGTCGGCGAAGTCGGAGCGCGCATTGGACGCGATGACCACTAATCTGGCGCAACACGTGCGGGAACATCCCGATGTGATTCTGGCGGATGTGGCCTATACTCTGCAAGTTGGACGCACACATCTCCCGCATCGACGGGTCGTGGTCTGCGCCAGTCCGTCCGATGCGTTGGAAGCGCTGGAGAACCTGCCCCAGCGCCGTGCATATACGGGGACACCTGCGGGGGGGAGTCCACGCGTGATCTTCCTATTTCCCGGTCAGGGCTTGCAACAGGTCAACATGGGGCGGGACTTGTACGAGTCTGAGCCGGAGTTCCGCCAGTGCGTAGATTCCTGTGCGCAACTGCTGCAACCGTTGCTGGGGCTGGATCTGCGGACGGTGCTCTATCCGGAGCCTCATGAGGTAGACCGATCGGCAGAACAACTTGCGCAGACCGCGATCACGCAGCCTGCCTTGTTCGTGGTGGAGTATGCGTTATCTCAGTTGCTCATGACGTGGGGCGTACAGCCGCAAGCCATGATGGGGCACAGCCTGGGTGAATATGTGGCAGCCTGCCTCGCGGGTGTCATGTCCTTGCCTGATGCACTCAAACTGGTCGCCGCACGAGGACAATTGGTGCAGCAACTGCCCGGTGGTGCCATGCTGGCGGTAGAGAGCACGCCTGAACAGATACAGCCATTCTTGGGTGCGGGTGTGGATCTGGCTGTTGTCAACGGCCCCCGAGCCTGTGTGCTCGCTGGAACGACAGAGCGGATGGAAGCGTTGCAAGACCAGCTTACAGCGGTAGGGTTGCGCTGGAAGAGCGTGCGGACATCGCATGCGTTCCACTCCGCCATGCTCGATCCGATTCTGGACGAGTTCCACGCGAGGGTCGGTCAGGTCGAGTTGCATCCCCCGCAAATCCCTTATATCACAAACGTTACGGGTTCTTGGGTGACCGCCGAGGAAGCGACGGACCCGGTCCATTGGGTACGGCATATGCGCCAAACGGTGCGGTTTGCAGAGGGGCTTGAACCCTTGTTGCAGGAACCGGGCGGCATCTTCTTGGAGGTGGGTCCTGGGCAGGCGTTTTCCTCTGTCATTCAACGGCACCCCAAGAAACAGAGCGTGCTATTTGCCGGACCGACCTTGGCTACAACGCCGGAATCATCGGACTGCGCGACATTGTTGACGACTCTCGGGCGTCTCTGGATTGCGGGCATCTCGCCGGAATGGCAGAAGCTGTACGCGCATGAAACACGGCGACGTATCGCGTTGCCCGTCTATCCCTTCGATCGGCATCGTTACTGGCTGGAAGCACGCCCGGCGGCGACGCACGGTGAGTGGATGTCCGAGGTTGCAGCAACCACCGAGGTGGAATACGAGTCGGTTCACGTGGAGTACCGCCCTAACTCGCAGGTGATTGGACCCCGAGATGAGGTTGAACTGGAACTGGTCAAGGTTTTTGAAGAGATTTTGGGAATGGCACCCGTGGGGGTCACGGACAGCTTCTTCGACTTGGGCGGGAGTTCGCTTTCTTCCTTGAGTGTCATGATCCGTCTGGAGCAGATCTTCGGTTGTAGTCTATCGAATGCGGTCTTGGTCGAAAGTCCGACGGTAGAAGCGCTGGCCCACGTATTGCGAGCGGGTCCGTCGTCCCACAGTTCCCGATTGGTGGGAATCCGAACCACGGGCAACCTGCCGCCGATCTTCTGCATCCATCCCTATGGTGGCCATACCACTGGCTATTTTGAGTTGATACGCTGCCTTGGAGCTGATCAGCCGGTGTACGGGATTCAGTCACGCGGGCTGAGAGGTGAATCGGCCCCCCACAATCGGTTTGAGGAGATGGCTGTCGAGTACATCGACTTGGTCAAATCCAAGCAGCCGCAGGGTCCCTACATCCTGGTTGGGCACTCGATGGGCGGATGCATTGCCTATGAGATGGCACAGCAATTGCGACAGGCGGGTGAAGAGGTGGCGTTGCTGGCGTTGCTCGATTCCCGAGCGCAGAACTTCAGCGTACAGCCACTTTATCGAAACGGTGCTTACGGTCAGATGGCGAGCAAGGGGTGGCTAAGTGACGAAGCGGTCATGCTGGGCATCTTGCTTCCGAAGCTTTCGATGGATTGGGAGCAGATGCGCGACACGCCTACGGACGAGCACTGGCTCCGCGTGCTGGAAGTTGCCATGCAGCAGGGCCTGCTTCCGCGTGGCACGGGGGAAGACCAATTGCGGCATCTATTGGCCGTGACGCAGGCGAATGATGAAGCGCTGCGCACCTACCAGCCCAAGCCATATGAGGGTCAGGTCGTGCTCTTCAGCGGAGAGGATGGTTTCGCCAAGCAATTCGGTGAACCCGATCTGGGGTGGGGCGAACTGGTCTCCGGCAGGCTAGAGCAGGTCAACGTGCCGGGAGATCACCATAGCATCATGGCGGGAACGAACGTGGAGGCGATTGCAAGGCACTTGCAAGTACGACTGCGGGAGTTGTCTTCCTGATCGAAACTGTTTAGACACAATCAGCGATGAAAAAAAGAGCCAGCCCGCAGGGGCGTGGCTCTTTTTTTAGTACGGCCGCATGGCCATCCAACCTCAATGTTCGCTTAGAATTGCTTTTCTCTTCCACTTCCTGCATAATGAACTCTCAGAATCAGAGGGGGTGTGTCCCGATGGAAGAACGTTTACAAAAAGTGCTGGCACAGGCTGGAGTTGCCTCCCGCCGCAAGTGTGAGGAGATCATATTGGCCGGGGACGTCACGGTCAACGGACAAGTTGTCACGGAGCTGGGCACCAAAGTCACGCCAGGTGTTGACCAGATCGAAGTCAATGGCGAATCGATCTCGTTTGAGCAGAAAGTCTACATCCTGTTGAACAAACCGCGCGGCGTCGTCACCACGGCGTATGATCCGCAAGGGCGCAAGACGGTCATCGATCTGATCGACGTCCCGGAACGCATCTACCCGGTCGGTCGACTCGACCTCGACACGGCAGGTCTGTTGATCTTGACCAATGACGGGGCGCTGGCAAACGGGTTGATGCACCCGAGCAAGGAAATCGACAAGACCTACCGCACTTGGGTCAGAGGCACCGTCAAACCGGAGGCGATCAAAGAGCTGTCCAACGGCGTGGAACTCGAGGATGGCATGACCGCTCCAGCCAAGGTTCGCCTGATTGAGAAGGAAGGTGACGAGACGTTGCTGGAGATCGTGATCCACGAAGGGCGCAACCGCCAAGTTCGCCGCATGTGTGAAGCGGTCGGTCACCCGGTGAAATCACTGATGCGCGTGCAACTCGCGTTCCTGAAACTCGGTCGTCTGCGCTACGGGGAGTATCGCCCGCTGACTCCGCTGGAAATCGATCGACTGTATGCGGTTGCGGGTGTGGAGCGAGCGAAATAAATCGGGTATTCCTGCTGATTCCGGGCATCCTATTGGACAAACACGGACCCAATAGGAGGGCTCATGCATGAAACAGTTCTGGAAACCGACGCTCTGCCTCTGCCTATCTGCCGCACTGCTGGTCGGTTGCAGCCCGCAAGCGGCGCAGCGGCAGACCAACGAGACGCTGACTGACAAAGGCATGCAATCCTATGGCGCCTACCAAGCCCCGGCGAGTCATCGCCAAGTCGTCACCGACACCCGACTGTCCCAATCGGGTGTCACGACCCGTTCGGCACATGGCCTCGCCTATGAATTGGAATCGATCCCGGCTGTGAAGGGGGCGGCGGTGCTCGTCGTCGGACGCGATGGCTACATCGGCATCACCCCGCCGCAGAACCTGCAAGTGACCGCTGCCGATGAGCAACTGATCCGTCGCAAAGTGTTTACACTTGACCCGACGATCCGCAGTTGCCACATCACATCCGACCCGCGCGCCGTCCAGTTCCTTAGCGGCTATACCGATGCGCTGGAGAAGGGACGGCCGTTGGGAACGTTTTCGGCTCAATTCCGCGCGTTCATCGACGAGACATTTCCGAACAGTCCGCAATAATTCAATTTTTATGGAAGCCGATCCCAGCGTGGAGAGGCTTCTTTTATGCTCTCTGTCATAAAAATGTCACTTCCTGTCGCCCAGAGTTTGCATACATTCCTGTATAATAAAATGCGGGTGTACTCAGTCAGAACAAGAGGTGTCAGATATGTCGAACCGTTCGAGTCTCTCTAGAAACATCACGATCCTCGTGTTGTTTTTGGCGGCCATCGGAATGATGTTTGCGGTGGTACAATCCACCAAAAAAGAACCCACCGTCCTCGAGATCGGACAGGCGGCACCAGACTTCCAGCTTCAGACGCTGGATGGCAAGCCAGTCAAACTCTCAGACTACAAGGGGAAAGTCGTACTGCTTAACTTCTGGGCGTCTTGGTGCGAACCATGCCGTCAGGAGATGCCGGACATTGAAAAAGCCTACCAAGCTTACAAGGACCAAGGAGTCGTGGTGCTCGGATCAAACCTCCGAGAGAACAACGTCTCGGTCAAAGGATTTGTGGACAACATGGGCCTAACCTTCCCGATCGTCATGGACAAGGACGGCAACCTCGCTACGCAAACGTACAAGGTCAAGCCGATCCCGACTTCGTTTTTCATCGACAAGGCCGGAATTCTGCGCCAAAAAGCCGAGATGCCCATGTCGTACTCGTTTATTGAGCAAAACGTCAAGGCGCTCCTTGACTAATACTGGGAGATGACAGCTGTGAACAACGGGAAGCAAACCTCCGTTTTCGACACGGTCTGGGACTTTTTCGCCTCGGTCAAGGTGGGCGTCACGATCATCGTATTGATCGCGGTCGGCTCCGCAATCGGAACGATCTACCCGCAAACCAACGCGATCCCAAGTCCCAATCCGGAATTTTACTACATGGATACCTACGGCAAATTGGGAGATTTCTATTACCGAATCGGTCTAGCTGACACATTCGGCTCCTGGTGGTTCCTCGCGCTGGTGCTCTTGCTCGCGATCTCGCTGGTCATCGTCTCGATCGACCGCGGGGTGCCGCTCTACAAGTCCCTGAAAAACCAACCTGTCGCCCGCAAAGTCATCGCACTTCGCACCGACCGGCTCTACACGCACGCAGAGGATGCGGACGAGAGCAAGCTCGAGGAGTTGGCGCAACACCTCAAGAAACGCCGCTACAAAGTCCGTCGTGAAGGCGATGCACTGCTCGCGGAAAAAGGACGTTTCCCGCGCTTTGGCGCGTACGTCCTGCACATGGGGTTGATCGTGATCATCCTCGGGGTCTTCTCCCGCCTGATTCCAGGTTGGTACTACACCGACATGATCTGGCTGAAGGAAGGCGAGACCAAGACTGTCGGCAATCTCGGCTTTGAAGTGCAAAACAACGGCTTCGAGCTGGAGTTCTACGACAATGAACAGACGCGCGTCAAGCGATTTGAAACGGACGCCGTCGTCTACAAGAACGGGCAGGAGATGGCGAAAAAGCACTTGCTCGTCAACGATTACCTGACGTTTGAACACGCGAATATCTACCAGAATAGCTACGACCCACAACCGATGTTCAAAGTCGGCACCATCGATTTGATCGACAACACCACCCAGAAGTCGGTGGGGACGTTCACGATCAATTTCGATGACCCACAGCCGTCCTACAAAGTTGGCGAGTACACGCTGACGATGGCGAACTACTTCCCGGATATCAAGATCGACCCGGAAAAAGGGGTGTTCACCAACTCGCGTGATCCTTACAACCCGGGCATCCAGTTTGACATCACCGGTCCTGATCTGTCGGAACCGGCACGCCAATGGATGATGCCGCTGGCCGGTCCCTTCGTCAAGCAGATGCTCGGCAAGGACTACCGTTTCGATATGCAGTTCAAGGACGTGGACTTTTTCCACATGACCGGACTCAAGATCGAGAAAGACCTCGGTACGCCGATCGTGTATACCGGATTGGGTATCGTGCTGTACGGGCTCGTGCTTTGCTTCTACTTCCAACACCGCCGTGTCTGGGCACGCTTGGAAGCGGGCGTGCTGCACATCGGGGCTAACACCAACAAGAACTGGCTCGGCATGACCGGAGAAATGAAACGGGTGCTCGTGCCACTCGGCATCGAACCGATGTCGATGAAGCGAAAGGAGGAGCCACAACAGCCATGATGCAGTTATCCAGTATCTTTTTCGGTACCGCGTTTTTCTCGTACCTAGCCGCAACCATCCTCTATGTAGTCGGACTGACCGGGCGCAAGATCAAAGCCCAAAACGCCACACTGGCCACCTTCTGGACCAAGTGGGGGTATTACATCATCATCCTCGGGGTTGTCACCCAAGGGTTAGCGATTGCTACCCGTGGCATCTACGGCGGATTCACGCCAGTCTCGAACATGTTCGAGTACATGAGTTTCTGGGCCTTCACGATCATGCTTGCTTTTGTCATCATCAACGCATTCTACAAAGTCCCTGTGCTCGGCGCGTTCGTCGCTCCGATCGGCTTGGTGATCCTCGCCTACGCCTCTGTGTTCCCGCGCGAATCCAAGCCGCTGATTCCGGCCCTGCAATCCTACTGGCTGAACATCCACGTCACCACGGCAGCGCTGGGTGAAGGGATTCTGACGATCTCGTTTGCAGCCGGTCTGATGTACCTGCTGGTGACGACCGATCTGCTCAAAACTTCGCGCACCGCGAAGTTCTTGGAGTTCACCGTCTACCTGTTCTTCACGCTCTTGTCCTTCGTCATCACTTCGCTGGGTTTCCGCGCTGGCGGGTATGAAGCGAAAGTGACGGGCGACATGGGCGAGATCCTCTATCACTTGCCTCCGCTGGTCGGCATGAGCGGTGGAAGCCTTGGCGGTGCCACGCACTTCCTCGGCCTGCCGTTGCCGCTGTTCAATGCACCGGGTTGGATGCATGCGGCTGACGCAGGTCAGCAGCTCAACACGATCCTCTGGACGATCATCTCGTCGCTGATCCTCTACGGCCTGCTGCGTGCCATCGCCCGCAAACCGCTGTCGATGGTCATTCAAGGCTGGGTGCGCGGTCTGGATGCGGAGATGTTGGACGAACTGTCCTACCGCGCCGTCGCGATCGGCTATCCGGTCTTCACGCTCGGGGCGCTGGTGTTTGCGATGATCTGGGCACAGGAAGCTTGGGGCTCCTACTGGTCGTGGGACCCGAAAGAAACCTGGGCGCTGGTCACGTGGCTGTATTACACCGCCTACTTGCACTTCCGCCTGCGTCGCGGGTGGGAAGGCAAACAATCCGCTTGGATGGCGGTCGCAGGATTCGTTGTCATCCTGTTCCTGCTGGTCGGTGTCAACCTCGTCATTTCTGGCTTGCATTCTTACGCAAAATCCTAATTTCACAAACACACAAGTCACCGCCCGCGGTGGCTTGTGTTGTAGTTGAGGGAGAGTGAGTTACGATGGAACAAAATCCGAAGATTTTGATCGTTGATGACGAAGACCGCATCCGTAGACTGGTGCGCATGTACTTGGAACGCAACGCATTGGATGTGGAGGAAGCGGAGGACGGACAGGTTGCTCTGGACTTGGCGCTGGAGAATCACTATGACCTGATCATCCTCGACCTGATGTTGCCAAGCCTCGACGGGCGCGACATCTGTGCCCAACTGCGCCAACAAGGCAAGGAAGTGCCGATCATTATGTTGACAGCGTCCGGTGACGAGATGAACCGCATCCACGGCTTTGAATTGGGGGCGGATGACTATGTCGTCAAACCGTTCTCCCCGCGCGAACTCGTCATGCGTGTCAAAGCGTTGCTCAAGCGCTCGATGACCAACCAAGTCGGGGAAAAAGAGACGCCGGCAGCGATGTCCAGCGTATTGACCTTCAATGGTCTGACCATAAACATGGATTCCCGTCGTGTCGTCTGTGAAGGTGAGGAAGTCTCGCTGACCCCGAAGGAGTATGAGTTGCTCTGCTACTTGGCCCAGCGCCCAGAGAAGGTCTTCTCCCGCGAGGAACTGTTGCGCGACGTCTGGAACTACCAGTTCTACGGGGACCAACGCACCGTCGATACACACATCAAGCGACTGCGCGAGAAACTGGGCAAAGCTTCGGAACGTGCAGCCTCGATGATCGTCACCGTGTGGGGGGTCGGCTATAAGTTCGAGGTGTCGGAGTGATCCGCAACAGCGTCGTCGCCAAACTGTGGCTGACGATCATCTCGCTTTTCATCGTCGTGTTGCTCCTGCTCTCGATCTTCTTGGAGCAGTTGTTTGACAACTACTTCCTGAAGGCGGAGGAGGATCGGCTCACCGCACGGATGGATCATATGGCAGAAGTCCTGACCAACCCGAACTACTCGCAGACGGAAGCGCTGTTGATCATCAACGAACTCGCGCTCGAAGAGAGCGCCGATGAGCCGCTCAAATTTGACCGGGCGACCACCGAGAACTTGGTCGCACACTTGACGCCGGATGACCTCAAGACTTTGGTCTCCGGCAAACCGGTGATCGAACGGGGCAAGTCCCCCTACTGGGAAACCAAGCTGGAGAAAAAGGACGAGTCCTTCTGGGTGCTCGAACCCTTGATCGTCCGCAGCGAGATCGTCGGGTTGCTGTTTGTGGTCCAGCCGATCACTGCGGCGCAAGCGGTCGGAAAACTTCGTGAACTGTTGTTTTTCTCCGCAGGTCTCGGTGTCGTGTTGGCGACAGGCCTTGCGTTCGTCGTCTCCAAAAACCTCTCCAATCCGCTCGTTCAGATGAACAAAGTCGCCAAGCAGATGATGGAGGGGGACTTCCAAGGCAAAGTCAATATCGTCACACATGACGAGGTTGGGATGCTCGGGCATTCCTTGAACACGTTGGCCGACAAGTTGGAGGAGAACATCGACGATCTCGAACGGGAGAAGGAACAGCTCACCTCGATCATCACCTCGATGAGCGATGGCGTCCTCTCCGCCGATCTCAACGGTGCGATCACATTGGCCAACCCGCAGGCGCGCCGGATGATTCGGGCGCAACTGTTGATGGAGACGGGTGATCCCTCGGCGAAGCAACTGCCGCGCGACCTCGCTGACTTCGAAAAGTCGGTGATGAAAAATCGCCAGTCGTTGTTCGATGAATTGCAGTGGCAGGGTCGAGTGCTGTTCGTCACGATCGCACCGCTCTACGAAAAAGACGGCGAGACACTCCGCGGTTGCGTTGCCGTCCTGCGCGACGTCACCGAGGAGCGCACGATTGACAAGATGCGCAAGGACTTTATCGCCAACGTCTCGCATGAACTGCGCACGCCGCTGGCGATGATGCAGGGCTACTCGGAAGCGCTGCTCGACGAGTTCGGTGACGACCCGGAACAGCGCCAGGAATTGACGCAGATCATCCTCGACGAGACGCACCGCATGCGCCGTCTCGTCAACGACCTGCTCAACCTCGCCCAACTCGAATCCGGCCAGTTCCAGATGTCGGAGGAGGAGTTGGACATGGCGAATCTCGTTCGCCGCGTGGGCCGCAAGTTCACGACCGTCTCCCACGAGCGCGAGGTTGGACTGGACCTGTTCGTGGACGATGACGCGGCTCCGGTGCTCGTCTACGGCGATCCAGACCGCTTGGAGCAAGTGTTCACGAATCTCGTGGACAACGCGTTCCGCCACACGCCAGCAGGCGGGCGCTTGACGATGCAACTGACCGCTGATGACACGCTGGTCCAAATCTTGGTGCGCGACACAGGCGAAGGCATTCCGCAGGAAGACTTGCCGTTCGTGTTCGAGCGCTTCTACAAGGTCGACAAAGCCCGCACCCGCAGCAAGGGCGGCACAGGCTTGGGCCTCGCGATCACGCACAACATCGTCAAAAGCCACCACGGTGACATCGTCGTGGAGAGCGAAGTCGGCAAGGGGACGACATTCAACGTCATCCTGCCGCGTTACAACGTCGGATAGGAAAAAGCGGTGTGCCACCCACAGGTGGTACACCGCTTTTTTTACATCTCCGGGAGCAGGCGGGACACGATGTCGGCGATCTCGTCGCTGATTCCCGATATAGGTTTTCCGTTGCGAACGTCGTTGACCAACGCGCGCGCCCGTGTGACCGTGTCGATATCAGACGAGACGATCGCACGGTAGCCTTTGCCCGTGCGTTCAGCCGCTTCCTTGACGGAGAACTTGATCGTATCGATCTTGGAACCGCTGATGTTGTCCGCGAGGTCGATGCCGACCAGCGCCGTCTTGCCGGTCAGGAACACGGCGGCGCGTTCCACCCCTTGGATGCGAGTGGCGACGTTGGCGATCTCGTCGGCTTGCTTGGTCAGCGTGGCATCGGCGTTTTTCGGATTCAAGCTGGCGATTTTCGGCGCTCGCAAGCTGTAGTTTGGCTTGTGAATTTCACTGACTTGTGACCTGTCTGGGTTTTGCTCGGCGGGCGTGGTCTTTTCAGTCGCCTCGCGTTGCTGAACCCCTTCTGCAGTGCGCTTGTTGTCCGCACTGTTTTTATTCAACGCTTGGGGAATCATTTTTTGCGTGCAACCTGTCAGCGTCATTGCGAGGACGACAGACAGCGCCACAGTGAGCATGCGAGAGCTTTTCATGTCGGCACCCCTCCTTGCTTGTAGTGTGCCCAGCATGAAAGGAACGATATTGGGTAATTCTTGGTCGTAGAGGCTTGTCGAAAGGAGACCAGGGTCGAGATGAGTTGGGTGTACTACGGGAAATTGTTCGACAGCAAATTTCAAGCGGGTTGCCTCGCCGATCGCTTTCGCCAAGACTGGTGGAGCAGCGGTTATACAAGCCCGTCATTTGTAGGGATTTACCGAACCGCCAAGGGACGGTATGGGGTCAAATACTTGAAATGAATTGCATTTCCACGTGGAACAATTCTAAATATTACATAAATTTGTCGAATCAAGGAGGGGATTTGTCGTGTCAACATTCCAAAATCCGACGGATCAGGAACTGGTGAACATCTTGAAGCGCAGCAAAGACATCGCAGTGGTGGGACTGTCAGGTGAAGTGACCAAGCCCTCGCATGAAGTCGCTGCCTACCTGCAATCCCAAGGGTATGAGATCGTCCCGATCAACCCGAACCTCGACTCTGTGATGGGCCGTAAGTCACACCCAAGCCTGCTCGATGTCGAAGGCAACATCGACATCGTCAACGTGTTTCGCAGAAGCCATGAATTGATGGGCATCGTCGAGCAAGCGATTCAGATCAAGGCGAAAGTGCTCTGGGCCCAACTGGAGATCATCGACGAAGCGGCGGCGAAAAAAGCGCAGGAAGCCGGCCTCACCGTCGTGATGGACAAGTGTTTGAAAGTCGAGCATTTTCGATTGTTGGGTAAGGAGAAGATCTAACAAGGCGCCCTGCCTCCACCACTGGACAAATGGTCAATTCTCTGTACAATGTGGTGGGGGAGGTGTTTTGGCTTTGTTGAAACAAATTGCAGTTTTTTTGTGTGTGTTTGGTGTGCTCGGTCTGATCTACATCGGAGCGACGGAGAAGAAACTACCGATCGACACCGCAGTAGCGGCGGCTGTCTCACGATAAGAGGAGATGCGATATGTCGAACCAACAGCAAGACGAACAAAGCCAAGACAAAAAGAAGCAGAAAAAAAAGCCACCTTCCACCTTGCCCAAAGCGATGGAGAAGCGCTTGTCGCTCAAGTGGTTGACGATGCAGGCGCTCGAAGCCAGCATCGCCCGTCTGCAGGCGCAAGGCGGGCAACCGCGTGTGACGATCTTGACTGCATTTGGCCAGATCGAAGGCGAACTGCAAGACATCCGCGCTTCCTACGCGGAATCTTTTGTCGAAGAGGCCAACGGACAATACAAGCCAGACCTCGCCTCGATGGTCACGCACCTGCGCAGTGAGCTGTTGCGCACGTATGAGGAGCAAGAAAAGCAGATCGAGATCGTCGACACTGCCCCGATCCTCTCGTTGCGAGATGTGGTGCTGCAATCCAGCGGTTCGGACCTATCGACGAAACTTCCGCAATTGACACTGTTTGCCGACCAAGTGATCGGATTTGCACTGTCCGACGTGCCGACTGTGCAGTAAGTTGTCAGAGCTGGACAGCTATGGTAGGATGAGAGCGTATCGTTCCGTCTCCTTGCGTGGAGACGGTTTTTTGTATGCCACATGACGGAAATAAGTGAGGCGTTTGATATAATGGATTCGAGGCTCTATGTACTCACAGGTCACGCCTATTACAAGGGACGCCAACTGAAAGATGTGATTGCAGCCGCCCTGCGCGGTGGTGCTGATTGCATCCAGTTGCGCGAGAAGGACTATAGCGGTCGTGAACTGCTGGAAGCGGGGCACTTGCTGCGCCGTTTGACTCGTGAGGCAGGCGTGAAGTTAATCATCAATGACCGCATCGACGTTGCACGAGCAGTCGACGCCGACGGTGTGCATCTTGGACAGGGTGATCTGCCCATTCAGGTGGCGCGTGAAATTCTCGGTGCGGGCAAAATCGTCGGGCTCTCCACGCACAACGTCGAGGAAGCCGTGGCGGCCGAGCGTGCTGGGGCCGACTATATCGGTCTCGGGCCGATGAAGCCCACGCAAACCAAACTCGACACCGAGCCGGTCGTCGGACCTGCAGGCGTGTTGGAAGTGCGCCGCCATGTGCGATTGCCGATCGTGGCAATCGGTGGAATCACAGCTGCCGATACAGCGGAGATCATTCGGTGCGGAGCCAACTCCGTGGCGGTCGTCTCGGCGGTGGTCGGTGCTGATGATGTCGAAGCGGCGGCGCGCGAGCTTCGCGAGATCGTCGACAGAGAGAGGGGGAGCCGGGTATGAAGCTGATCATCAACGGTCAGGAGCGCGAGATTGACCATGCACAGACGCTCGCAGACGTGGTCGCGCATTTCAACTTGAACGAGCGAATCGTCGTCATCGAGCACAACCTGAACATCATCCCCCGAGAGCTGTACACAGAAACGGTTGTCGTTGCCGGGGACAAGATCGAGATCGTCCACTTTGTCGGCGGCGGCTGTTAGTCTCTTTCTACATAAGGAGTGTTATACACAATGACTGAAGATCTTCTGAAAATTGGTTCGTATACGTTCAAATCCCGACTGCTGCTGGGGACTGGCAAGTTCTCGGACTTGGACGTCCAGCAACAAGCGGTCGACGCTGCCGAGTCGGAAGTGCTAACCTTTGCGATTCGTCGTCTGAACATCGACAACCCAGACAACCCGAACTTCCTCGAGCGTCTCGACTTGAAAAAATACACCTTGCTCCCGAACACGGCAGGTGCACAGACGGCGGAGGAAGCGGTGCGCATCGCTCGTCTGGCCAGAGCAACGGGCCTGTGCGACATGATCAAGGTCGAAGTCATCGGCGACATGCGCACGCTGTTGCCAGACCCGATCGGCACATTGAAAGCGACGGAGATGCTGGTGAAGGAAGGCTTCACCGTCTTGCCGTACACCTCAGACGACCCGATCCTGGCGCGTCACTTGGTGGAGGCGGGTGCAGCGGCGATCATGCCGGGTGCCTCTCCAATCGGTTCCGGCTTGGGCATTCTGAACCCACACTACCTGTCGTTCATCATCGAAGAGGCGAAGGTGCCGGTCATCATCGACGCAGGTGTCGGTTCGGCGGCTGACGTGGCTGCAGCGATGGAGTTGGGCGCAGATGCTGTGCTGTTGAACACAGCGGTGGCTGCTGCGAAAAACCCGGTGTTGATGGCAGAAGCGATGAAACTGGCGATTGAAGCGGGGCGCAAGGGCTTCCTGGCGGGTCGGATCGCCAAAAAGCGCTATGCGAACGCTTCGTCTCCGATGGAGTTCATGATCGAGTAGAGAGAGAAGGCACGACTTGAGGAGAGGTGAGTGGAGGCTATGAGAACAGATTACCACGTACACACGGAACGCGGTCCGTACACGGTGGAATGGCTGGAGAACTTTATTCGAGTGGCGGCTGCAAATGGAGTGGGGGAGTTGGGGATCTCCGAGCACGGATATCGCTTCGCCCAGACCCGTCCGTTGTTTGCCAACGCTTGGACAGATGAGCGGCGAACAGAGGACATGGACGAGTACATGCAGATGTTCAAGGACGCCAAAAAAGCCGGCCATAACGTCAAGTTCGGTCTCGAACTCGACTACATCCCCGGCCGAGACAGCGATCTGCGAGAGTTTATCAAGAGCTATCCGTTCGATTATGTGATCGGCTCCATCCACTGGCTTGGTGATTTTGGTTTTGATCTCGCTGTGAACCTCTCCGAGTGGGACAAGCGCGAGGTGAAGGATGTGTATCAGGAGTATTTTGAGATCATGATGCAACTATCCGACTCGCGGATGTTCGATTTCGTCGGACACCCCGATGTGATCAAGGTGTTTGGACATGAGCCAGAGGATGCGGTGTTTCTGCAAGGCTGGTATGAGCGGTTGGCGAAGTCATTTGCTGTGAACCAGCAAGTGATTGAAGTGTCAACCGCAGGCTGGAGGAAGCCGGTGAACAAAGTCTATCCGGCACCTGATTTCCTGCAGGCCTGCTATGCCCAGCATGTGCCGATCGTGCTCAACTCAGATGCTCACCGCCCCGAGGACGTCGGTGCAGACTACGACCGTGCTGTCGAGTACATTCGTAGTGTCGGCTACACGCACATCGTCACGTTCGACCAACACAAGCGCACCTCTGTACCGCTCACCTAACCAAAAAGGAGACTTCCGCGCTGCGCGGAAGTCTCCTTTTTTAGGCACCGTCCCCGGTCGGTGGGGTCGGCGGGGTTTCTGGGCAAGCAGGTACTGGTTCGGTGGTGGTTGCTGTAGTTCCGGTCCGGGGTGGACAGATGGAGCAGGGGTCCCAAGTCGGAGGTTCGTTTTCAGCCAGAGCGTTGGTCGGGACCGTGTACATCGACAAGATTCCGATCAGTGCGAGCATCCAGAGTTTCCTTTTCATTCGGCAAGCCCCCTCTAAGCGTTGTTAAACAGTTTGCGATAATTGCGCAGCGCCTTCTGCAGGTAGGGAATCGCCAACGGACCCCTTCCTTTTTCCAGAAAGTACTCTCCTAACTTCTCGGCACTCTCAGCCAACTCGGTGGAGCAACCCAGTCGGTCATACTGTTCGATCGCTTTCTTATAGAACCCTGTAAAGTCGTCCTCCTGGCCTGCAATCTGCGCCAAATCCCCGAGATGTCGCCATGTATGTGCGATCTGTAAGGCATTGTCCATCTCTTGGGCTCGCAGCAACGCCTCATCTAAGTACGCGCGCGCCTCGTCCAATAGACCATCGTGTATCGAGATCTTGGCCAGCATCCGCAAAGTGTTCTGGATGCCATCGATGTCCTTGACCTGACGCTTGAGTTTGATCGATCGGTTGTAACTTTTGCGCGCTTTGTCATACTGTTTCATCCGAAGCTCTAATTCGCCGAGATTGTGGTAGCAACGGGCGAGGGAGACCACATCTGATGTCTGGCTCAAGATCCGAATGGAGCGTTCCAGATGGTACTGGGCTTTGTCGTTGCGGTTTTGGTTCATATAGGCATTTCCGAGCATCATCTGGGTTTTGCCGATGTTGATGATCATGTCATGCTGTTCGAAGATCGGCAGGGAACGCTCGCAATACCAGATGCAGCCTTCCCAGTTGCGGAGCAGTTGTTTGATGATCGCGAGGTGGTAATAGAGCTTGCCAGCCTGTTCAGAGGTGTCATGGCTCTCCTCGACCAATTTCTCTGCTTCCCGTAACAAGTCGTAGGCATCCCACGTCTTGCCAAGCATGTAGTAGTTGTTGCCGAGCGTGGTGTAAATGTTCAAGATCCGGTCGAGATGCATATGGTTAGGGACTTCCGCATGCAACGCAAGCAACTCACGACCCCACTCGTTGGAGACGTTGTACTTGCTGGTCGAGTTATAAAGGAAGCATAGATAATAAGTGCTCTCTTGCAGGTATTTGGTGTTGTTCTTGGCGAGCGATTCGGTGTAGAGGGTGTGCGCGGATTCGGTGGCTTCGTGAAGTTGATTCGTTGCTTGGTAGCGGAGGACGAGCTGGAGGAGTTCATCGAGCCAATCTTCCTGAAGATCGTGCATGACCAACAGATCGTCCACACTGCACTGCAAGCGTTCCGACAACGCCGCCAATGTTTCGGGCGTCACCTTTAACTTGCCGCGCTCGATGAGCGAGATCGATTGAACGGAGAACAGCTCCCTCGCCAAGTCACCTTGCGTCAACCCGAGTTCCTTGCGGCGCTCCCGGATGTTGCGTCCAATTTGGACGGCTTGACGATGTTTCCATGCTTGCACGGTTGATACCTCCAGAAAAATATGGCTTACTAGCATTTATTGTAACAGAATTTTCCCGCGAATCCTAGCGCTGAACCCATAATAAAGTAGAATTTTGTCGAAAAATGTCACATCTGCTTTAATTAAAGTAAATGCCCCAAAACCCAAAGACAATATGTTATAAAATAAGTATAGATCAATACGTTATTGATTTTGGCACAAGGGGTAGGAGGGGTCTTCGTGAGTGATTTGACAATAGGGATGCAGTTGAAAAAGCTGCGCAAACAAACGGGGTTTTCGGTTAAGGAATTGGCAGACCGAGCTGGTGTCTCGCAATCTTATATCTACGCTATCGAGTCCGGAACTCGAGGAACGAACGCTACAAAACTCGATTGCATTGCACATGCGCTTGGGGTGCCTGTTGCGGACTTGTATGGCTTTTGGAGTTATTAATGAATAGGTTCATGTAGGTGGAGGACACTGCTGGGGGCAGTGTCTTTTTCCTGTTTTGTGGTAGGATTATACTATGGCTTTTGTTTTGATGAGGAGGAACTATCGCATGCAAGTACAAATTTTTTCGCTGGGCATGTTTCAGACGAACTGCTTCTTGTTGATCGACGAGGTGAGCAAGGAAGCGGTCGTGATCGATCCAGGGCAGGACCCGGATGCCTTGCTGTCCGCCATTGAGGAGCAAGGGCTGAAGGTGACGGGCATCTGGTTGACGCACGCCCATCTCGACCACATCGCAGGTGTAGGCGAAGTCAAAGCGGCGACGGGGGCACCGATCTTGGTACACGAGATCGAGAAGGATTGGATGACCGATCCGATGCTCAATGGATCAGGGCGCTACCCCGAGTATTTTGAACCGATCACCGGGCCGGCAGCAGATCAATTTGTGGCGGCCGGGGATCTGCTGAAACTGGGTGACCAATCGTTTGAGGTGCGTTTCACACCGGGCCACACGCCAGGTCACGTGGTGTATGTGACAGAAGGCATGGTGTTTGCCGGGGACACGCTGTTCAACAACGGCATCGGGCGCACAGATATGCCAGGTGGTAGCACTGCGCAGTTGATCAAGAGCATTCGCGAGCAACTCTACACGCTACCAGGCGATACGGTGGTCTTCTGCGGTCACGGCCCAGAGACCACAATCGGCCACGAGCGCAAACACAATTGGGCGGTCAACGACCAAACGGATCTGCTTCGCTAAAAAGCCCCTCTCCAACGCAGAAAGGCCCCCTTCGAAGCTAGCTAGAAGCTTCGAGAGGGCCTTTTTTCGTTACAGGGTGACGTCGCGGACGCTGAAGATCCCGTCCACTACTTCGATCTCACGACGAGTTTCCTCGTCAGGGGCGCGGTCGACGGCGAGCACCATCAGCGAGATGCCGTTATCGAGCTTCCCGACCTTCATGGAGTCGATGTTGACCCCTGCGCCGCCAAGGATCGTCCCGACCTTGCCGATCATGCCCGGCTTGTCTCGGTTTTCCGCCAACAGCAGCGTACCGTTCGGCTCCAGATCGAGTTTGAAGTCGCCGATCTGTACGATGCGCGGTCCGACCGTCGCTTTGTGCGTGCCGGCGACGATGATCGTGGTATTTTCGGTCACGACGCTGACTTTGAGCAGCTCCGTGTAGGTATCATGGCGTGAGGATTTCGTTTCCTTCAATTGAATCTGGCTCTGCTCAGCGAGGAACGGCGCGTTGACGTAATTGACTTCCTCGCCGTGGTAGTAGGAGAGCATGCCTTTCAAAAAGCTCCGCGTGACCGGCTCGGTCTGCTGCTCCGCCAGTGGGCCGTAGAACGTGACTTCGATCTTGCGCACACTGTCGATCGCCAAGTTCGCTGCGAGCGTGCCCAGTTTCTCTGCCAAGGTCAAGTACGGCTCCAAGGTGCGCAGCGAGTCGTTGGACAGCGAAGGCAGGTTGACCGCGTTGCGGAACGGAAGGCCTTGCAGGATGTTCAAGAGTTCCTTCGCCACGTCGATGGCGACATTGATCTGCGCTTCCTCCGTCGAGGCGCCCAGATGCGGGGTGACGACGACATTGTCCATTTCGACCAGCGGGTTGCCAATCGGCGGTTCTTCTTCAAAAACGTCCAGCGCCGCTGCGGCGACTTTGCCGTTCGCCAGCGCTTCGACCAAGGCTTTCTCATCGATGATCCCGCCGCGTGCGCAGTTCAGGATGCGCACGCCATCGCGCATGCGGGCGAATTGATCGTGGCTGAGCAGGTGCTTGGTGTCCTTGGTCAGCGGGGTGTGTACGGTGATGAAGTCGGAACCTTCCACGATCTCGTCGACGGTCGACATCCGCACGCCCATGCTCTCCGCACGCTCGCGGGTCAGGAACGGGTCATAGGCCAGCACACTCATGCCAAACGCTTTGGCACGAACTGCGACTTCCGATCCGATCCGACCGAAGCCGAGGATGCCGATCGTCTTGTTTTTCAACTCGACGCCGACAAACGACTTGCGATCCCACGTGCCGTTTTTCAATTTCATGTGCGCTTGCGGGATCTTGCGCGCCATCGCCATCATCATGGCGAACGTGTGCTCACAGGTGGAGATCGTGTTGCCGTCTGGGGCATTGATCACCACCACGCCGTGACGGGTGGAAGCGGGGACGTCGATGTTGTCAACGCCAACTCCAGCGCGGCCGATGGCGCGGAGTTTTTTCGCAGCTTGCAGAATTTCGGCGGTCACTTTGGTCTGGCTGCGCACGAGCAGGGCATCATAGTCGCCGATGATCGCGATCAGTTCTTGTGGCGAGAGGTCGGTCTTGATGTCAACCTCTACGTCCGGCGAATCGAGAAGCGCTTGCAAGCCTTGTTCCGAGATCGGGTCGCTGACGAGTACGCGGTATTTAGGCATGAGTGGTCACCTCTTGGGTTTGCAGGTATGCGATCTGGGCGGCGCGGACGCCGTTGCCGAGTTGTACGTTCGCACCCGATTTGATCAGCGCGATCTCCAGCGCGCTCAACACTTGCAGCATGTCGATCGGGGTTGCAAAGCCCATGTGGCCGATGCGGAAGATCTCGCCCTTCAGGTGACCTTGACCACCGGCGACGGCGATGTTGAAGTCTTTTTTCAAGAATTTGCGCACCGCTTCGACATCAAATCCATTGCTGCCGATCGACGTGACGGTCGGTGAGGAGATGCTATCCTCCGTGAACAGCGGCAGTCCCAGCGCTTTGATCGCGGCACGGGTCATCGCTTGCATCTGCAAGTGGCGGGCAAAAATGCTCGGCAAGCCTTCGCTCTCGATCAAGTTGAGCACTTCCGCGAGTCCGAAGACCAGCGACACGCTCGCGGTGTATGGCGTGGTGTTGGCGGCGAGTTGCTTGCGGTAGGAGCGGAGGTCGAAGTAGAAGCGCGGAGCTTCGTTTTTCTCAATGATGTTCCAAGCCTTTGGGGAGACGCCCACGAAGCAGAGGCCCGGCGGGAGCATCAGCGCTTTTTGCGAACCGGTCACGACGATGTCAAGACCCCATGCGTCCATCGGCAGTTCGGCGGCCCCTAGCGAGGAGACGGCGTCGACGACGAGCAGTGCATCGGTTTTGTTGACTTGCGCGGCGATTCCTTGGATGTCGTGCAGGACGCCGGTCGACGTCTCACAGTGTGTGGCAAACACAACTTTGATCTCTGGGTGGTCTGCCAGAGCGATCGCCACTTGCAGCGGATCGATCGCTTCGCCCCACGGAGCGTCGACGGTCAGGACATTGGCCCCGTAGCTTTTGCAGATCTTGGTGAAGCGGTCGCCAAAGTTGCCAGCGGTACAGACGAGCACGGTATCGCCCGTTTGGACGGTGTTGGCGACGGCTGCTTCCAGCCCGCCTGTGCCCGAACCTGCGAGGATGTAGACATCATGCTCGGTTTGGAACACATACTTCAAGCGCTGTGCCGCTTGTGCAAACAACGCGGAGAATTCACCACCTCGGTGGCCGATCATCGGACGCGCCATCGCGCGCTCTACTTGCGGGGGAACCGGGGTCGGGCCGGGAATACGGAGGATCGTCTGCTCTTGGAACATTTCTCAACACTCCTTTTTGGGTAAATAAAAAATCCTCTCGTCCCTTTCCGCACAGACAGGTTCTGTGACGGAAAGGGACGAGAGGATCTGCTCCTTCGTGGTACCACCCTTGTTCACATCCATGTACGTACTCGAGGGAGATCGTTCATGGATGTCTCAATGTAACCGATAACGAGGTCAGCCGACTTCCTCTACTGCCCGCCGTTCAGCGGGGTTCGAACAAGACGCTCGGGATGGCTATGTCCAACAAGAGGCGTACCGGTTTGCAGCGACCACCGGCTCTCTGGAACGCCTGAACGGAGGACAGGTTCCTTCATCGCGTTTTACTAGTTTGGAAATGTCATTTGCCGCTTGAATTATCTGTATCTTAGCATGCCCTTTCAACGGGAGTCAAGGAGGCGTTAGTTATAATTTCATCAGTATTTATGATGAAAAGGCTTTCATTTTACCTTGTGTTAAAGATCGAGAATCAAGTACACACCGTTGGAAAGTGAGGCCACCTCGCCTTGGAGGGCGCGTGCAAGTTCCAGCGTCAATTTGTGACAATCCTCAGGCGTTTCTGCGAGAAATGCTTGTGCCTTACCGCCCGCGAGGTGTTTTTTGTCGGTGGTCACGACGGCGATGATGTCACGGGAGCGCTTGGTGGACATCGGGAATTTAGTCTCCTTTCGATGGCGGTAGGCCTTCGGAGTTGCGCAAGCGTTCGCTTTTGCGCGTGGATTCCAGCAGCGGAACTTCGGCGACCAGTTCCAGCAGTGCGCCTTCATCGCGGCGGATCGGCACGATCGCGAAGCAGAAGCGCCCCTGGCGGAAGTCGCGGCGCATGTAGAGGTAGCGCTTCAAGCCAAACGTCCGGGCCGCCTCATGGATCACCGTCTGGCGCTGGCCGTAGTTGGCGAGTGCGACTTGTCCACCGACCGTGCGCGGGGAGATCATCACGCCGATGCCTTCCTGTAGCAAAAGTTCCTGGGCTTCAGGCAGTCCGACGTTGGTGACGGGAATGTCGTCCACATAGAGCATCGAGCCTTCGAACCTGATCACGGCGAGCTTCACGTCCGTAAAGTCGCCGATCTTTTTGCCCTTGGTACAGCGGCGGAGCAGGTAGAGGGCGATGAACGGGATGACCACGCCGAGCGGAACTTCGAGCAACCAGTGATCGCCGGGGACCAGCAACATCACGGTGACGCTGAGCAGGGAGCAGATCAGGGCGAGATAGTTGCGGGACTCGAACGTTTTGGCGATGCCGTCGATGTAGGCAGACCCGCGCGGGGTGAATTCGGTTTTCTCTAAGTCGTTGAGCGATTCGCGCTCTGTCTTGCGCACGTCGCGGAACTGTTGCACGGCGAGCATCAGGAACGAGACGCCGACGAAGTTTTTAGTGAGCAAGGTGATCGGGAATACAGCGCCGATCGTCGCAGCGATCAACCCGGTGACGACGTTGATGAACACCCCGTTCGGATAGGACGGGTATTGGCGCGTATCTTCCTTGATCGTCGAGATGCGTGCGCCGGTTCCGACGATGATGCCCGTGGCGATCATCGTCATGTATTCCGCAGAGAGCAGATCTTGCGCCATTGGACACCTCCCCTGTTTTCCGGCTGGATAGGTGTAGTATGTGATGCTTGGGGGTTTTGCCATACTGTGAAAAGAGAGGAGGGATGTGCGTGGATGCACAATGGAGGCGCTGGGCCGAGTCCGCACAGCAACCCGTGGCGATCACAGGAGCGGGGATCAGCGTGCCAAGCGGCTTGCCGACGATCAACCGAAGTTGGCGCGGGGTGCCGTTGCGGGAGATTTTTGCAGCGCAGATGTTCGCGGGCGACCCGGCGCGTTTTTTTGCATGCTATCGGGAGTTGATGCTCGAATGGCGCGAGGCGGTGCCCAATCCTGCACATCGCGCACTCGTTCGAGCTGGCGTGCGGATCATCACGCAGAACCTCGACGGCTTGCACCAAGTAGCAGGTTCAGGTGACGTGTTGGAAGTTCACGGCAACCTGCGCGAGTTGGTCTGCCAGCATTGCCAAGGCGTGTATCCCGCCCATGTCGCAGAGACCAACCCCTTGCCACACTGTCCGACCTGTGCGCACTTGCTCAAACCCAACATCGTGCTCGTCGGCGAAGAGGTGCGCCACATCGCCACAGCGGCTGATTGGGTCGGGCAGTGCGATCTCTTGCTGGTGATCGGCACCAAGCTCGAGATGGCTCCTGTGCGCGATCTGCCGCAGATCGCACGCGAGCGCGGGGTTCCGATCCTCGCTTGCAACCGGCGGGCCGAGGAGATGCTGCCCGCGCTTTTCGCATGAAAAAATCCCTGTGCCGACAAGCGGTCACAGGGATTTTTCAACTACTATGTGTGGACTACCAGCGGGATTCCGGGCCCGAAGTGATGAACGCGATGGCCATGAATGCACCTGCAAAACCAAAGATGATGGTCGCATAAGCTGCCGCATGCTCAGACAGCAGGACGCCAAACGCAGCGAACACTACGCACATGATTGCAATTCCCATATAATAACGATACACGGGTATCCCCCCTCACGATCTGAAGTACATACTCTGTCATCAGTCATGATACCACTATATTTCGAAGCTATGCAACAGATTTCACATACTCGCCATATTTTTAAAAGCGATATTTTTTTTAAGAAGTAGTAGGAGAAACACGGGGGTCTTGTCGAAGTAAGAAAGCAACCACCTATATTCCGAGGGAAACGAGGCTGAATCATGAACATTGCAGCAAACCAAAAAGATCTGGTGATCGATTTGAAACGCGGAATCCAAGCGATTGACTCTGCGGTCACTGAAATTCAACGTACCGAGGAAACCTCGCTGCGCACCAAGGAATTGGCGGAATATCTCAGCGAGAAGATCAAGGAGATCGATGCGATTACTGTCTCGATCAACCGGATCGCGTCGATGACGAAGATGCTGGCGCTCAACGCCGGGATCGAAGCGGCGCGCGCGGGCGAACATGGCCGTGGGTTCTCTGTCGTCGCCAACGAAGTCCGCAAACTGTCGGAACAATCTGCAGAAGCGACCACTTCTATTAAAAACGTCATCCAAGCCGTGCAAGGCATTACCGATGATCTGTTCCATTCGGTCGATGAGGAAACCAAATCCGTACAATCCTCCGTCAGTGCGATGCATGAAGCGAAGTCTTCGTTCCACAGCATCGTGGACAATCTCATCGTTGACGATTCCAACAAGTAAGCACCACGAACGTACTAGTGACGACTGTCGCAGCCGGATGCGGTTTGCGACAGTTTTTTTCGATTCCGAGTTGAGAGGGGAATGGGAGTGACCACTTTGGAGAAACGCTACATCTTGGCACTCGACCAAGGGACTACCAGTTCGCGGGCGATCCTGTTCGACGAGTCGGCACAAGCGGTCGGCCTCGCCCAACTGCCGTTCCACCAGCACTACCCGCAACCAGGCCACGTCGAGCATGATGCGCTGGAGATCTGGCAGACACAACGACAAGCGATGCAGGACTGTCTGAAAAACGCCGGCATCCGACCTGAACAGGTCGCTGCCATCGGGATCACCAACCAACGCGAGACGACGGTGATCTGGGATCGGGCCACCGGAGAACCGATCGGCCCGGCCATCGTCTGGCAATGTCGCCGGACGGCAGAGCGCTGTGACGAACTCGTGCGCCAAGGCCATGCCGAGCAGATTCAGCGCAAGACCGGACTCGTCGTCGACGCCTATTTCTCCGCGACCAAGGCGGAGTGGATGCTGAACCAGAGCCCAGAATTGCGCGAGCGTGCGAGCCGCGGTGAACTGCTGCTCGGCACCATCGATTCGTGGCTGTTGTTCCAATTGAGCGGTAAGCGCTTACACCTGACAGACGTGACCAACGCCTCGCGCACGATGTTATTTAACATCCACACGCTGGATTGGGACGATGAACTGTTGGAGCTGTTCGGCATCCCGCGTGCGATGCTGCCAGAGGTACAACCGTCGAGCCATCTCTATGGTGTGACCGATTCGGATGTATTTGGCGCCGAAGTCCCGCTGGCAGGGATCGCAGGTGACCAGCAGGCGGCGCTGTTCGGGCAAGGTTGTTTCCAACCGGGCATGGCCAAAAACACATATGGAACGGGCTGTTTCCTGTTGATGAACACGGGGGAACTCCCGATCGCATCGACGCATGGGCTGTTGACCACCATCGGTTGGCAGATCGGGTCTGACGTCACCTATGCGCTGGAAGGTTCTGTTTTCATCGGAGGAGCCGGGGTGCAGTGGTTGCGCGACGAACTCGGGCTGATTCAGGATGCGGCAGAGACCGAAGCGCTGGCGTACTCCGTTCCCGATGCGAACGGAGTGTATCTGGTGCCAGCCTTCACCGGGCTGGGGGCACCCTATTGGGACCCGTATGCGCGTGGCACGATCTGGGGGCTGACGCGCGGGGCGAACCGGGCGCACCTCGCACGGGCGTGCTTGGAGGCGATCGCCTACCAGACCCGCGATGTGTTGGAGGCGATGGAGATCGACTCGGGTATGCAGGTTCGGCGCTTGCTCGTCGACGGCGGCGCTGTGCAGAATCGTTTCCTCATGGAGTTCCAAGCGGACTTGCTAGGGCTGACGGTCGTGCGCCCCGAGCATTATGAGAGCACGGCGCGGGGCGCGGCGTTTTTGGCAGGTCTGGCGGTTGGGTACTGGTCGGGGCTGGAAGCGTTGACCGAACTGATCGGGACAAAGGCCACGCTGTTCCCCCACGAGATGGACGAGGAGCGTCGAGAGGCGCTCTATGGCGGCTGGAAGCACGCGGCAAATCTATCGCGGGGCTGGCTGATCAAGAAAAACTGATTGGTTTTTCCCGCAGTAAAGCGATATAATGTGATAGTAGGTAAAAATATACGTTGAGTATGTTTAGATACTCAGATACATAAGGAGGAGACATCATGAAATTCCAACTCGGGTCTTTCACCGCTGGGCGAACCACGATCGTGCCGGTGTTTGCTGGACAAACTGTAGATCAACTGGGTTTGAACCTGACCGGTTACCACGGCAAGAAAAAGGACCACGTGGTGTGGTTTGATCAGAACGGCACCCGTTTTGTCGTCGTAGGTATGGGGGAGGAGAAAAAATTCCACCTCAATAAACTTCGTGACGCGATGGCATTTGGCGCGCGTGCAGCGGTGAAGGAAGGTCTGACCGAAGTGACTGCTCTGGTTCCGACCGTCGCAGGCTTCAGCACCGAAGAACTGGTGCACACCGCAGTAGAAGGCTACAAACTCGGTGAATACCGTTTTGATAAATACAAGAAAAGCAAAGAAGATCTGACTGTAGAAACCGTCACCCTCGCAGGTTTCGATGGCGCCCTGAGCGGCCTCGAAGGCGCGATCAAGAGCGGCGAAGTCTACGCAGAAGGCACGATCATCGCGCGCAACCTGAAAAACGAACCGTCGAACAAGATGCGTCCGTATGACCTCGTCGAGTATGTGACAGACCTGTTCAAGGATTCCGCGAACACGACGATCGAGATCTCCAAAGGCGACGACCTCGTCAACAAAAAATATGACGGGCTGCTCGCGGTCGGCAAAGGCTCCACCAACCCGCCGGCGATGATCAAAGTAACCTACCAAGCGGACGCTTCCAAGCCGCTGACCGCATTGGTCGGCAAAGGTCTGACCTTTGACACCGGTGGCATCTCGCTGAAAGTCGGCGTGCGCGACCTCTCGAACATGCGGATGGACATGGGCGGTGCAGCAGCGGTGATCGGTGCGCTGTACATCTTGACCCGTCTCGAAGCTCCGGTTAACGTCGTCATGCTGGTGGCGACTGCTGAAAACATGCCGGATGGCAACGCGCTGTTGCCGGGCGATGTGATCGAGTACCGCAATGGTGTCTCCGTCCACGTCGGCAATACCGATGCAGAAGGTCGCCTCGTGCTGGCTGATGCGCTGATCCTCTCCGATGAACTCGGCGCTGAGCGCGTCGTGGACATCGCAACCTTGACGGGCGCATGTGCAGCCGCACTGGGCTCCAAGCTGGCAGGTCTGTTCGGTGAAGAGTCGGTCGTAGAAGGCATCAAGAACGCGGCAAAAGTGACGGGCGAAAACGTCTGGGAACTGCCGCTGTTCGACGACTACGAAGAACTGCTGTACTCGCCGATTGCGGACATCCGCAACATCACCGAAGGTCCGGGCGCGATCACGGCCGCTCTGTTCCTGCGTCGTTTTGTCGGTGAATCGCAAAAGTGGGCACACCTCGACATCGCAGGCCCGATGGACATTGCACGCACCCACACCTACAGCAACGAAGGCGCGACCGGTTTCGGCGCTCGCCTGTTGGCTGACTGGGTTCGTCGCTAAGTCGGAGTCGCATTCACATGTCCAACAATCGCCTATCCTCGTATTATCGCTTTTGGTGGCGGACTTGTGTCGTGTTCTGCCCGTTAACGTTCCTCATCCTCTATGGAAGTGGCGTTCTCTGGTGGAAAGCGTTGCTCTCCGCTCTCGGGGTGGGGATCGGCGGGCTCCTGCTCGTCCTGCCTTTCATTCTCTCATTTGGCACCGTGGATCGCAGTTTGTGGTCACCTGAGGAGCAGATCAAGCGTCAGATCCGCTACCAGGAGAAATTGCGCAAGTGGGAGAACCAAGAGGAAGATGACGAATAGAGGAACAAAACCCTTGACGGGAGAGTAGAGTATGAATTACGCGTACATTTTGGAGTCGAGTCGCAAGGCAAAAGCGGCCCGCAGCCTCTATGAGTACCTCAAGACCCACACCAAGCAACCGTTTTTGGAGGCTGCTGTGGTGGCCGATTTCCCGATCGCCGATGGCATTCAGGTCCAGAATCAGGACAAGCACCGCGTGATCAACCTCCGCCTGCACGACGAACACCTCAGCCCGTATATGCGCTCCGACATGAGTTTGTTCCACTTGCTCATGATGGATGAGAAGGCGGACATGCGCATGTATCGAGCAGAGGCTGGCTGGATGCTGGTCTTTGAGGGCATACAAGTCGTCCCGAAACCATTCGGGCAAAGCGGGTACGATATGCGTTGACATCTGAGAACCTCTTCAAGTACTCTGCAAATGTACTGAAGAGGTTCTTTTTTCATATCCTACTGTCGAAAAATTGTGAAGAAAGGGGTCGCTTGCTCATGAAAGTTGGCTTTTCCAAACAGACGAGAGCGCAAGACCTGCAGGAGATGGCAAGCCACGGCGTCGATCTGCTCGTGATCGGCGGTGGAATCACCGGCGCTGGCATCGCTTGGGATGCGGCGCAACGCGGGTTGCGCGTCGGGGTCTTGGAGCAGCGGGACTGGGCGTGCGGCACCTCCAGCCGCTCGACCAAACTCATCCACGGGGGGCTGCGCTATCTGGCACAGGGGGAGATCGCCCTCGTGCGCGAGGTCGGTCGCGAGCGTGCCATCCTGCACCGTCTCGCCCCGCATACCGTGTATCCTATGAAACTTCTCCTGCCGATTTATCGCGGTGGCGAATATAGCAAGATCGGGGCATCGGTCGGTCTCTGGTTGTACGACCGTCTCGCGGGGGTCAAGCGAGCTGAGCGCCGTCGGATGCTCTCCAAAACGCGCACGCGCCAACTAGAACCGGGGTTGAACGAGGCTGGGCTGCGCGGGGGCGGGCTCTATGTGGAGTACCGTACCGACGACAGCCGCTTGACGATGGAAGTGTTGAAAACGGCCAGCCAATCGGGAGCAAGACTCGCCAACTATGCCAAAGTGACAGAATTGCGTTACGACGAGAGCGGACGCGTCAATGGGGTACACGTACAGGATCTGGTGGGCAAGCGCACGCTGGAGATCTCCGCGAAGGTGGTCGTCAATGCGGCGGGTCCGTGGGTGGATGAAGTGCGCCGCTTTGATGGTGCCTTGACGGGCAAGCGGCTCCACTTGACCAAGGGCGTGCATCTCACCGTCGACCAAGCCGATTTGCCGCTGCAACACGCTGTGTATACCGGCACGGATGATGGGCGGATGATTTTCTTGGTGCCGCGTGGAAAGCGGGTGTACATCGGCACAACCGACACCAATTACACGGGAGACATTGCCAAACCGATTTGCACGCGCGAGGACGCCGAATATATCCTGCGCGCGGTCAATCAGAACTTCCCGCATGTCAATCTGCGCATGGAACATGTAAAAAGTTCATGGGCGGGCCTGCGTCCGCTGCTGCACGAGGACGGCAAGTCGCCGTCCGAACTGTCGCGCAAGGAAGAGATCTTCAAAAACGAGTCAGGGCTCTACTCGATGGCGGGCGGCAAGTTGACCGGATTCCGCAAGATGGCGGAAAAGATCGTGGACCGTGTTACGCAAGACCTCATTCAAGCGGAAGGACGTACATTTAAATCATGCTCGACCGACCTGACACCGTTGTCTGGCGGGTCCACCGGCGGGCAAGGGTTTGAGCCCTTCTACGAAGCGATGCAGATTATCGGGCAGGAGGAGTACTGCTTGCAGGTGGATGTGATCGATGCGCTGCTGTTGCGTTATGGTTCCAATATCCGCACGATCCTGCGTTACATCGAGGAGCAAGGGCGGATGGCGGAACGTGTCGGCGGACGCTTGCCGATTCTCCGAGCAGAGGTGCGGTATTCGGTGGAGCATGAGATGACGCTCTCACTGGTCGATTTCTTGGTGCGCCGCACGGGTGATCTGCTGTTCGCTGCCGAGGAAGCCTTGGAAGCGGCACCGGCGTTGCTGGATGCGTTGGTTGAGTTCCACGGCTGGGATGAGTCGGAGCGCAAGCGCCAATGGCAAGCGTGGGAAGAAGCGATCGAGGAAGCACGAGGATTTTTGCATACAGAGGTACGGGTGTGAAAAAGCTCTCGTCTGCGTTGGCAGACGGGAGCTTTTTTTGTTTGAAATAAGAAATAAATGATTTGAAAATGTTTTTGGAAAAAAGTTATACGAGAAGGAATAAAATCGCTTATACTAAATAATAGTTTTTGAGAAGAACGAAGGGGAGTTTAGTGATGAGAGTTTGGAAAATTGCACCAGGTAAATATGCTTCGAACTGGGAGGAAGCTCTCGAAAAAGGGCAAATTTTCATCGGGTGGCCTCAGATGGGAGACCTTTCACAATATAAGAGCCAAGAAGATTTGGTGGACTATTATCAGGAAGAATATGAAGTGTTACATAACCCGATCAACAACAGCTTCACCCTCTGGGGTTTTACTCATCTCATCCAGCCTGGGGATGTTGTCATCGCGAACAAAGGTGGCAAATCGATTGTTGGAATCGGGAAGGTAACAGGGGAATACGAGTACATGCCGGAGGGAAATCCCGAATTCCCGAATGTCCGCAAGGTCGATTGGGTGATTACGCAAGAAATTCCGTTGACGAAAAAACAGTTTCCAAATAAAACTTTGGCTGAGGTTTCGGTAGATCGATTGGAGTCAATACGGACAAACGCATTTAAAAAAGTACCGAACATCGGCCCCATATGGAAAGAGTTGTTTGAAACTACGACCGGTCCGAATGATGGTCATCCAGAATCTAAAACCTCCACAGACTTTTTTAGCGAGTTTTGGGAATTTACAAAAAGCCGCGGATTCTCGTTTGATCGAGAATTGATCGTTCGATTTGCGACATCGCTGATGAGCAAGCCATTCCTGATCCTGTCCGGGATCTCCGGTACAGGAAAAACCAAGATTGCACAGTTGTTTGCGGAGTTCATGACTCAGCAAACACCCAAAAGACCAAACGAAGTTAGTAGTGGTATCTTGAATTTTGAGTATGAACTTAAACCTTATAACTTTTCGTATACACGCCTTATGATTCCAACAGCAATTGTCAAGCAACTGGAGCAATTGGAACTCGATTTTTCTGAAGGAGAGACCGTGACGATCCGCTATGGGAACGCAACGGAGGAAGCGCTTATTAAGAGACAAGGTGGAACTGTGAGGCTAGGGTTCCGTAAAGGTTTAGCAAGTTGGGTGTCCAACCATTTCAAAATAGATGATGTTGTCTATATTCAGATTCAAAATGATGGCACTGATTGGGAGTTTAGCGTACAACCATACACGGGCCAAGCATCCGTCCCACAGCAGTATGCTTTTCTCTCCGTTCGTCCTGATTGGTTAGATCATCGTGGTTTATTAGGCGGATATAACCCGTTGACAGAGACGTATCAAGTGTCCGAGATGCTCAAGATTCTCTTGCGTGCTCAGCGAGCTCTAGAGCACCCGTTCTTTGTCATCTTGGATGAGATGAACTTGGCAAAGGTAGAGTACTATTTCTCCGATTTCCTCTCCTGCCTCGAGAGCCGTCTTTTCAAAGACGGTACTTTACAGCAAGAAGCAATTCAACTTCATCAAGCTGACGCGGAAGTAGAACAAGGGCTGTCTTTTGTTGATGAAGATGGAAGTGTTTACCAAATTCCAAAGTCGATCAAAATTCCGCATAACCTCTACTTCATCGGTACTGTCAATGTGGATGAAACCACCTATATGTTTAGTCCAAAGGTGTTAGACCGCGCACACGTTATCGAGTGCAATACCATTGACTTTGCCTCGTATCGCCAAGAGGTGGCTAGTTCGATCCAGCGTCGTTATGAACCGCGACTCTCTTATACGGAGAAGGTCGAATTTTTCACAATGCTTGGGGAGTTCCATAAAGCTCTCTATGCCAAAACGTTTTTACGTGGGAATACTGTAGATCGGTTGCAATCGGCCTTTGTTTCTGCAGATTCGCTTTAGGATCTGTTGACTGCTGAGGGGTATTCGTTCGGATACCGGGTATTTGATGAAGGCATGACGTTCATTGGAAACCTGTTGGAGCATGAAAACTATGCCAATCGCCAAGAGTTAGCTTTCGACCTGATGATCTTGCAAAAAGTTCTTCCGAAACTGCATGGAAACCGCTCGCAAATGGAGGAGGTATTGAACAAGTTGTTCCAATTCTGCGTGATTGAAGTTGAGTCAGAGCAAGAGGATGAGGGCGATGAAAAACGCCGTGGCTTGGTCGGGGCGATCCACGAAGATTTTAAGGGCGATTATACTGGTTTCCGCTATCCGAAGTCAGCGGAGAAAATACATGCTATGAACAGGCAATTGGAACGAACCGGCTACTGTAGCTTTATCCAATAGAGCGAGTTGACGGACATGGAAATTCCTTTTGCGCTCAAAATAAATGGTAAGTTGCTGGCTTGCGATGAACTACGTGAACACGTTGATTATGAAGTGGTGTTTCTACGAGAGCTAAATCGTCACGAAAAGGAAGAATTGATACACAACTATGGTTCCGTACTTTCATTGGTGTACAAGACGTATGTTTTAAATTTTCGGAACTATGTAGGCAAGGTTCAGTTTCTTGGACGAACCTTGACTGTTATCTCGCGCAAGTGGTCCTCAGAACAGGTAAAGCGCATGTGGTTGGAGGTGAGTGAGCAAGCGGTTGCTTTGTTGTACTCGCATTTTTCTGTGGTGAAACAGGCTGCGCAGCGTTCGCACAAGGAGCGCGAGGTGATGAAGTTTCAGCAATGGGTTTTCTTGCGGGACCAACTCTTGTATCGGGATGAACTAATTTCTACATGGGAGTTGATTTCAAGAGAGCCCCACACGTGGGTGAGGCAAGATCGTGTGCGGAGCGAATCGTGGACCGCTCGTGATGTTGAAGTTCCTGCTTGGAATCGTGCGTTTGAAACGGAGAATGTCGAAATGCTTCGGGTAGGTCATCCGCTTGCCAAGACAGCAGCCGCACAATTTGGACGACCAGCACTTCCAACCCACGTGGAAGAGGTTCGGAAACGGAAAACCTTTGATACCAAGGAAAATCGGTTTCTTAAATACATGCTTGAAGAAATGATGCAACTTGTAGAGTGGAAAGAAAAGTTTGTTTTGCGTGAGAAGAAGAAAAAAGTCTTTGGCATCGCCCTGTTGCTACAGGAGAACCGGGAGATGAAGCGCAAATTGCAAGAGTTGTTGTCTGTACCATGGTTTGCGGAGGTAGGCAGGTTTGTCGGGGACTATGGGAATAGCACGGTGTTGCAACGACGAGAAGGGTATCGCCAATGGTTTTCGATATACCAGGAGTGGTTGCAAGGAATTCGATTCCCTTTTGATCAAGAAGACTTGCACGTGTTGGTTGAGACGCGGGACATTGCGAGAATTTACGAATATTGGTGTTTCTTCAAGATTTTGCAGGCTGTAGAAAAGGTCACGGGTTGTTCACGACAGCAGGTGGAATTACGACGTAATGGTGAGTATGGAACACACTTGGGTAATAAAACGGAAGTGATCTATCCAATTGGTGTTCAGCGGCTCTCAGTGTTTTATAACAAGACTTTCTCGCGAAAGAATGGGGGGTCGTCCTCACTTACAGTCCGACCTGATATCAGTTTGCACTGGGGCGGGGAGTGGTACCACTTCGACGCGAAATTCAAGGATGGATACGTGCGTCGAGATTTTACCTTGCGGGAGGATGTGGAACGTATGCATTTGTACAAGGACGCAATCCACAACTCTCGTGCGTCTATCGCTCTCTACCCAGCAAGGAAACGTGCACGGGACCGCTTTTACCAATCTGGTGAAAACCGCGGTGGTGTTGGAGTGATTGGGCTGCAACTTGAGAAGGACAACAAACGATTAGAACGCTTTATAGAGCAAATCTTGAAGGGAGACGATTTTTGTGCCGATACGTCTACGTGAGATGGAAGTTCCTGACCCGTTCAAAATGAACAAGAATCAAGTGAGCGAGTACATCGCCAAATTCCTTGAAACATGTAGATTTGATAATGTGGTGACATCCACATCTCGTGGAGATTGGGATGTGACAGCAAAGGTTAATGATTGGCGGATATATGTAGATGCAAAAGGCTCTAGGGCTGTAAAGCATAAAGAGGATGTAGTGTTTGCCGATACGCAACTAGTAAAGCATTTAGCTGATCAAGTAAGCGAATTAATGCGTTATTATCAAACAATGGACGAATCAGGCTTGCTTTTTATGGGAAATCCAGACCTCCCACGAATTCGTGAAATTGCTGAAGAGATTGACAGGTCACTTGATCATTTGGGAATTATCCGATTGTGGGTACAGCAGGACGGAACCGTTCAGGTCGAGGCCCCGAGCGGAATGGCAGAAATAATGAAACAAATCGGACTCTAAAAACTGCCGCCACCCTTCAAGGTGGCTTTTTCATTGGATGGAATTATCCAAAAGGAGAAAATATGATGTACAATTGAAAAACTTCCTGTTATGATAGATCTAGAGTTCCAAATCTCATTTAAGGAGGTGGATGATAAATTGACGAATCAATCGTTTACCATTGGGCAGCGCTTGAAGCGGTATCGAACACAGCGGGGGATGTCGCAGGTGGAGTTGGCTGACGGGATCTGTTCGCACCAGACCGTGAGTTTGGTGGAAAAGGACAAACACACCCCATCGGCGGAGATCTTGCGCAAACTGGCGGAGAAATTGGAGATTCCGTTCTATGAGATCATGCAGGATCGGGAGAGTGAGCTGGAGGCGAAGTTGCAGCTGGAGATTCTGAAGATCTACACCGAACAAAAGGAGTACTCCCGTGCTCTTGATCTCGTCGAAGAACTAGAGGCTCGTCCAGACCTGACGGAGAATCATCGAACGCAGTTGTCGTTGCTACGCGCCGAGTGCTGGATGCGAACAGATCGACCGAATGAGGCAGTCAGATTGCTTACACAGTTGAAGAACAAGCTGGAAGCTGACCGGAGCATGGACGATGCTTTCATGGCCGAATTCTACAATAAACTGGGTAATTCTCACAACTTATCATCGAACATGATTTATGCGCACATGCATTATTTGCGAGCGCTGGAGTTATGTGAAAAGATACCGGAATCGAGACTTTTGATTGCAGAGATAAGTTTTAATCTAGGAGTTGTGTGTGGTGTATTAGGTTTTTACACAGATGCCAAATCGTATCTGGATGACGCCCTGAAAGTGTTTAACGAGTTATCGGATATGAAACGTCTCGCGTCCACGTATTTCTCGTTGGGAGTCTTGCAGAAAAAACTCAATCAGTTTGACGAAGCCGAATCCTATATGCAACAGGCGTTGGCCTTGTATCGCTGTCATAACGTAGTTGAGTTGGCATTTGTTGTACGACAACAATTTGCGGCCTCCATCATGGCAGAAAAAGACCCAGCCGGCGCAATAACTGAACTGTTGGATTGTGTAGTCGAATTTGATAAAAACGGTGATGACAAGCTAGTGATCCATACCTACGCACGAATCGCCTCCATATATATAGCTGAAAAGCAGATGGACAAAGCAGATCGCTTCATTAAATTAGGTCATGAGCGAATTGCTTGTACAAAGTTCCAGCATGATCCAAGGTATGTCTATCTGTATCAAGTGCACGCGAAGTATTGTTTACATACTCAAGATTTTGAGCGCGCTGTAGAGTACTCTCTGCTAGCTGCTGAGTACTTTGAAGGCTTAGGGTTGCAGAGAGATTCGGCAGACTGCTTGCAAATTTGTGTGGAGGCGTATCGGAAAAAAGGTCGTAACGAGGAAGCCTTTTTCACATTGGAAAAAGTAGCCGAAACTCTTCGTCGTGCTCAAGAAACAACATATATCGTGAATGGGGGAGTTTTTCAATGAAAAAAGTAGTTCTGTCTCTCGTAGGTGCAGCGTTGCTAGCAATCGGTTTTGTAAGTGTCAAGGGAGCTCATAGTTCCACGGTTGCGGTTGATGACTATCCAAACCCGCTCGGCGTCTCTAAGGTTGCGTTCGACATTTGGCCTGATCCACTTATTGTTACGAAAAGCACAAACGTATAAACAAGAAACCCCTCACTTACTGTGAGGGGTTTCTTGTTTAAAATGATACCTAACACTTCTAAGAGGTATTGCTATCTACCTTGGAAAACCTTTATCCCATATAATCTCACTTGTAAACAGATAACCTGTACAAGTGAGATTTTTGTTATGTATATAAAGGGAGGGCGTGTAGACATGACGGAGATGCCAGTGTTGGGAGAACGGATAAAATTGATGCGGCAACGTCGCAATATGACGCAGGGAGATCTCGCGAGTGGGCTATGCACCGCGAGCATGATCTCCCAGATTGAGACGGGCAAGGCGCGCCCGTCCTATCACATCTTGCTACAGATCGCTCAACGGTTGGAGGTTCCCGTGGAATTCCTCATCGAAAGCAGCGAGGCAAACCTCGAGTACGTCTGCACATATCGCGCTGCTCAGATGCTGATTGCTGGCCGGGACTATACGGAGGGCATGTTGTTGCTCAAACAACTGCTCAACACCCCACGCGGTCAACAAGACGGTGTTCAGTTGATGTGCGAACTGATTCCGTGCTACCTACAGGTCGGGCAAGTCGCCAATGCCATACGCTTGGTCGAACAATTGGCACGGGAGGCCGAGTCCAGCGAAGAGCATGGGCTGATGGCGTTGGTCTGCCAACACAGAGGCACGATCCAGTTCATGGCGCTGCGCTATGACAACGCCATCTACCAGTGGGAGCGGGGGTTGGAATTTCTGCGCCGCGTCGAGGGTGTTGATCGCTACTTCTACGCGGGGTTGCTGTTTCGCATCGCACAGGCACACGCGAAACTGGGACAGATGCAAAAGTCGCTCGCGTATTGCGCACGGACAGCTCCGTACTTCGAACACGCCCGCACGCTAACCGATCAAGCGCGGATGTGCCTAAGCCTCAGCAAGTCGTTTCGCCAGTCCTCCGACCACCGCCAATCGATCACGTTCGGGCAACGTGCAGGCCATCTGCATAACGTGTTGCAACACCGTGCTCGACACGAGCGCAATCGGGTGCAACAGGCGTTGCTGATCGAATCGACCGGCCGCGGGCAGGAGACTCGTCAGACGCTGGCAACGGCGGTCCAGCAGTTGCAGGGGATGGGGTTTCTAGAAGCCGCAGGGTTGGCTGCGCTGGAACTTGCCAAACTGCACCTGCAGGCCTCCGACGTCGAGGCTGCTGAGCACGCCTGTGTGCAGGCGCAACGCTGGATTCCAACACCTCACACCGTTCGCGCCAAGTTGCAGACGCTGCTCGGGCGAGTCGAGGTCAAGCGCCATCGACACAGTGAAGGAAAGCGGCGCATCCAGCAGGTCGTGGACACGCACTACGCACAACAGCGCGTGTTCGAGTGGGAGGAGGCGCTCTCCGAACTAGCGTGGGTCTACGCGGACGAGGAAGACTTCCGCCACGCCTGCCAACTGCTGCTCTCCGCACGGACGTACAGCCGCAATCTGATCTCCGAGCGCGGGATGTGCCTCTAACCACCTCAGGCTCATGCAAAAAGCCCCCAGACCACGCGAGCGTGGTTGAGGGCTCTTTTTCCAAAGTGCGTCCAAAGTACGTCCTACTTCACCGGGGTTTCCGGGGACAGTTTGTCGTCGTACTTCGATCCCGACTTCATAACGTTGATCTGGATGACGGTGTTGTCGATCACGATCAGACGCACGTTGTCGTCAGCCTTGAATGTGGTGGTCTTGCCGAGTTCACCGTTGAGCAGGATTTTAACATCCTTCGCCACCGGCAGGGTCAGGACGCGGTTGGACTTTTTCTCACGGTCTTTGTCCTTCACGATCGCGATGGAACCTGCAGCATTGGGAGTCGGTGCGGTGTACGCGATGACTTTGCCGCTCGCGTAGGACTCGATTTCCACTGGGTCCGGGGTGACAGCCTTCGCTTGGGCGAATACAATCTCCCCGGTTTGGTTCAGCAGTACACGAACCCACATGTTCGGTTTCAGGTCGCTCCATTGCGAGATCTGGTTGCCAAGGAACACGTAGGATTGGCTGGCGATCTTGTAGGTGACTTCCTGCTTGGTCGAGGTCGTGAAGGTCAGTTCTGTCGCGGACACGGTCTTCAGCGAGCCTTGCAGTTGGCCTTGGGTCTGGTGCTGGCGGTCGGTGTCGTACTCAAACAGATGCTCCGCGTTGCAGAGGATGACCGCCAACTCGTTGCGTTTGACCGGCTTGTGCGGTTGGAAGGTGTGGTCGGTGTAGCCAGAGATGATTTTTTTGTCGGCGGCCACCGCTATGTACCCCACTGCATCCGCATCGATTTCCTTCGCATCGTTGAAGTTCAGGGTATCCTGCATGTGGGCTTTTGCTTCTTCATTGAGTCCCATCGCACGGACGACCAACTCGGTGGTCCATTCACGGTCTGCAGACGCTTGCGGGCTCAGTGCAGTCTTGGCATCGAGGAATCCTTTTTCAATCGCAATGGAGATGTACGGTTTCGCCCAATCGGAGACGGTGGCTGCGTCGGTCAGGTCGAGCGTGATGTCCTTGGCGAGCGCGTTGGCTTCGTCGGCCAGCCCCATCGCACGAACGGTCATGACGATCGCTTCTTCATGCGAAACGTTGTTGCTCGGTTGGAATTTGCCATCGCCGTAGCCGTTGATGACGCCTTTGGAATTCATCTCGGTGATGAAACGGAGCGCCCAGTCGTCTTTGGAAACGTCGTTGAATTTCACTGCGAATTTATAGTTGCCCTTGACTTGGAAGTCTGGGCGGTCGTTTTTGTCGGGCATCGTGGCGAATGCCGAAGTAGCTCCCAAGGAAGAGACCAACGTAAGTGCAAGCAGTGCTGTCATTTTGTTTTTCATAAATCTACCAGCTCCTTTTTGTGGTTGTCTGCCATAAGGTACGGCTGGTCGATTCTTCCTGTGGGGGTAGCCATCAACAAATTTTTTAATTGCCTGTCGATTTCTGCTTTTTCGCCTGCGCTTTTGCCAGCCCCAGCGCTGTCCAGAGGTAGTAGGTGACATAGGATTCATAGCCTGCCCACGCCGTTGCCCGCTCCCGTACTTCCGGCTCTGTCGGCTGGTGATCGAGGCCATAAAAATGTTGGATCGCGTTGCGCAACCCGATGTCGGCCGCCGGAAGCAGGTCAGGGCGACCGAGGCCGAACAGCAGGACACACTCGGCTGTCCAGCGCCCGATGCCACGCAGTTTGACCAGCGTGGCGATCGCTTCGTCATTGTCCATCTGCTCCAGTGCGGCGAGGTCGATCTCCCCGTTCACCACGCCGCGTGCAAAGTCGATGATGTACTCGGCCTTGCGTTGCGAATACTTGAGCGGGCGCAGGTCTTCATACTGGAGGCGGGCGATCTGCTCTGGTGTCGGAAACGCGTAGACCGAACGTCCGTTCAGCTCAATGCGAGTGCCGCACAACTCGACCAGCGCTCGCTTCAAGTTCTCGGCGAACGTCAGGTTGACTTGTTGGCCGATGATCGACAGGATCATCGATTCAAACGGATCGGCTTCCAACAGGAGATTCAGTCCCGACAGTTGGTCGATGATCCCGCAGAGCACAGGGTCGCCGGACATTTTTGCATAGAATGGGTAGAGCGGGCGGTCGAGGGAGAGCATATGTCGCCAGAGGCGCATCGCTTTTTCGGCAACCGCTTCATCAGGAGCCCCCTCGACGTGCAGGTGGAACTCCGGGGCATCCGAGCCTTGGTTAGGGCAAGAGACGCGTACAAATACGTGGTGCCCGTCGATCAGATGGGCGCGGCCGAGATGCTGATCCCCAATGTCATACAGATAGCTGTTGCTGGAGGTGACGATGCGCTCTCGAAAAAAATCGAAGCGATAGGGAGCTTGTGGAGTTATCGTATAGGTAGAAATGTTCATGTGAGGTAGGCTCCTTTCATTTCGGCGACACTAAGGTATAGTAAAGGCAGTAGGAAGTCAAATGGAGGGTGCAACATGGAGATCTACATACGGCCAGTGCGGCCTGGTGATGTATTCGCCATCACGCGTACTGTATTGGCAGCACGCGGGTTTCGCGGTGCAGAATTGGAGCGACAACTGGAGCGTGACCTGCAACGGTTTCGCGAGCAGAACATCATCGAACTGATCGAGTCGGACACATGGGTCGCCGTCGACGGCAGCCGCATGGTTGGCGTGATGCGCTACGGCGAGTTCGAGGGCGACGTTCATCTGACGAAGCCGGACATCGACCCGGCGTTTGACGAAGCGACCGTGACGGGCGCTTTTTTGCAGAGATTCTGGCAGCTGGTCTCCCCTGAGACTCGCAAGGCGGTGTACCTCGACTATGCCGACGCAGCGGGGCACACGCTGGGTGACGTTTTCATGCAGAATGGCTTCCACAAGCTGATCGACCGCTTCGACATGCGATTGAAGCTGACGAAGGAGATCAAACCTGTAACGCAACTGCTGACTTACTCCGCGTATTCCCCCAAAACGCACGATCGCTTCTACGAAGCGTTTCGAGCGTCTTTTGCCGGATCGCTCGACCCGATGATGGAATGGGATGCCGCGCACCCGGAACAGAGTTTCGAGATGTTCCGCGATCGTTTCGGGGAGTTCGACCCCAACTTGTGGGTGCTGGCGACCGATGCTGCGGGTCGCGACGTCGGGTTTGCCCTGTTCCAGACCTTCCGAGGTGGGCGTTATGACGGGACGACGATGCTGTTGTACATGGCGGTGCTCCAAGGTGCTCGCGGGCAGGGCTACGGTGAGGAGATCACGCGAGAAGGGTTGCGTCGGGTGCGCAAACGCGACGGTTCCAACGCGGTGGTCGCCCTCACGGTGACGCGTGGCAACAAACCGGCCGAACGCATCTATGAACGCCTCGGATTCCAGCCGATTGAGCAATTCACCGTCTACAACATGTTACGAGCGTAGAGCGATTCTAAACAAATCTGGATCAGGTGCAGAGTACACTTACTTTTTGGTACAATCAGTCTAGCATACTGAGGCGTACTAGAAAGGGTGTTCAGCATGACCACATACCAAGGATTTTTGAGCGAATTGCGCCACCAACCGGAATCTCCGGTCGCGTACTTTCTGAAAGTCGGCGAGCAGACGGTTGCGCTCAACGAACTGATCGGCACGAAATTGACCTTGACGTTTCTTGAGGAAAAAGCCTGCTGCTCGTGCGGGCGCAAGGTGAAGGGCAAACTGTATGGCGGGGGCTATTGCTACCCGTGCGTGACGACGCTGGCGGAGTGCGACTTGTGCATCATGAAGCCGCATGAGTGCCACTTCGACAAAGGCACGTGTCGCGACGAAGCGTTTGCCCAGACGCATTGCATGATCCCACACTACGTCTACCTCGCGCTCTCTTCGAACGTGAAGGTCGGACTGACCCGCAAGCATCGCGAATTGACGCGTTGGGTTGACCAAGGCGCGATCCGCGCGATTCCGATTGCCGAGTTGCCAACCCGCAAGATGGCGGGCGAGTTGGAGATGATCATCGCCGAGCATATCGCCGACAAAACGGACTGGCGTAAAATGCTCAAAGGCGTTTTCGAGGAAGCAGATCTGTTCGATGTGCGCGCCCAGATGAAAGCGATCGTGCCGGAAGAGTTCCAGCAGTATCTGTTCGATGTCGACCAATTGTTCGAGTTTACGTATCCGATTCTGGAGACGCTGGAGAAGGTCAAGTCGATCGGCTTTGACAAGGAACCGACGATTGAAGGCAAGTTGATCGGGATCAAGGGGCAATACCTGATCTTCGACATCGGCGTGCTGAACATCAAAAAGCACAGCGGCTACAAAGTCGAAGTCACCACCAACGCAGCTGTCGAACAAACCGCATAGGCAAAAAAAGCCCGGGCCGCTCTCACGGCCGGGCTTTGTCTTAGAATTCCGACTCCCACGCGCTCAGTTCCTGTTGAATCAGCTCGCGGATCTGGGTGAGCAGGACTTCGCGGTCTGCGTTGGCGAGCAGTTCGCCGTTGACGTAGACATAGGGTGTCGAGGCGCACATCGTGCAGTTGCTCAAGCATGGCGTGCGGATGGCGCTGACGCCGGGGAAGTCCTCCTCGAGCTGTTCGAGGTCGAGCGCGGAGGCCGGGTTGATGTCACAGACTTCGACGATCACGATCCCCATCGGGGAGCCCCCTTACATGTTTGGGATGAGTTGTCCCTTAGTGTACCAAGAATAAGAACAACGAAGCAAGGGAGTTGTCGCAGATGAACGTTGATAAAAAATCTCTCGGCTATGTAGAACTGACTCATTTTTCCTTCCAAGATGAACAAGGTACGGTGGAGTTCGCGGTGTTGCCGCTTCCGCCGCAATACCTGCTCGGCATGGCGATGGGTTCTAAGCTCGTCGTGCTTTCCACTCCATACGAGGGCACCGCGTTGTTCCAGCAAGGCGTGACGGCAGAAGAGGTGCAGGAGAAGTTCGGCCTGCAAAACCGCGAGGAAGCGGTTCGCCTGTCGGTGATGCTGATGACCGCGTTCATGGAGATGCCGGGTGCCGGTCACACGCCGCACATCATCCTCTAATCGTGACGCTGGGAGCCAGACTGCGTGCGCTGCGGCAACAGGCCGGCCTCTCGCAACGCGAATTGGCGGACGGCCTGGTGAACAAGAGCATGATCAGCCAAATTGAGTCCGACCGCGTCCAGCCGTCCAGAGAGCTGTTGCTACAGCTTGCCAGACGATTGGGCGCGGACTCGGACCTATTGCTCCCTGCAAAGCTGGACGACCAAGAACGTCTGGCCCGTTACAAGCGGGCACAGGCGTTTTTCACACTTCACCACTACGCACAAGCGCTCCCCATCCTAGAAGACTGCCTGCCGATCTCACACCCCGCGTGGACTCCATACGATCTACATTTCCAAATTGCCGTCTGTTATCAACGTTTGGAACAACCTGTATTGGCGTTGCCTCATTACGAGGCGGCGCTGGAGATTGCGATCCGACAAGATCGCGCGGACGACGTCTACGACTTGTACAAGCGTCTAGGTGAAGCGGCCGTCCTGTGCGAACGATGGGCGTTGGCCTTGCATTGGTTGATGCATGCCTACCAAATCTCCGAACCAGACCTGCAACGGCTCACGTTGTGTGTTGGGTTGGCGCGCGCGCACCAGGCGCTAGGACAGGAGGAACAGGCGGAACGCTTCTGGGTGGAGGCTGCGAGATGGAATGACGAACGACCGCATCGTCTGGGCAGCACCCGTACCCGAGCGGAGATCGCTGCAGGGCTGGGCGGTCGTTTTTTAGCACAGGGCAAGTTGCAGGAGGCCGAGGAGCAGTTGCAGGTGGCACAAGCGCTCTACGAGCAATGCGGCTTGCCAGAAATGGCGTTGCAGGTCCGGGTGCAACGCGGTGTCCTCCTGTGCCAGCAAGGGCAGCACCACGCGGGATTCCTCTGGCTGGAAGCGTGTCGAGCACACGCTGCCCAGTCAGGAGATCCATCGCTACAAGCCGAGATCTTGCGCGAGATGGCGGTGATCCGACGTGGAGAAGGGCAGCTGCTCGAGGTGATATCCTTGCTGGAGGAAGCCTTGCAAACGGTTGCTGGAATTTCTGGGGAGCTCTCCACGCGCTTGCTCGCCCGCCTCAACTACGAGTACGCTGATGCACTCGCCGCCGCAGAACTGTGGATGAAGGCTCGCGAACAGGCAGAGCAGGCGGTAGGGCTGTTGCAGGAGCACCGCCTGCAGCGCGAATTGCTGGCGGCGTACCGACTGCTCTCCACGATTGCCAAGCAACTTGGCGATTACAAGCAAGCCAGCGAATACCTGACCCAGTCGCAAGCGTTGTTCACACAGCAGATTGGCTGGTGGACATCAAAAAGCCTACGGACGATCCCGTAGGCTTTGTTTAGCGTGTGACGGAATGAGGGGCAGGGTAGAGGATGTAATCGACGCGGCCTTTGAGTGTCGCGATCTCGATCAGACCCACTCGCTGGTCGCGGCTGTCCATCGAGGCCAGCGGATGTCGATTGTCCCCCATCACGAAAACACAGCCAGGGGCGACAGTTACCGGAGGAAAGTCTTCGGTGACCGTGTCGATATACGTTTCGTCCTGGGGGGTGCGGTTGACGAAGAGATGACCGTCGCGCATCTCCACCACATCACCGGGCAGGCCGATGATTCGCTTGATAAAATCACGGGTGTCATGCGGGGCAGGAAACACCACCACATCTCCGTGCTTGGGGTTCTCAAAGGTGTAGGCGAGCCGGTTGAGGTACACGCGGGTATCGTCGTGGAGCGTAGGCATCATCGAGGTTCCTTCGATCCGGGTCAACGCGAAGACATGGTCGCGGATGACCAAGTTCAGCAGGAACGCGATGAGCACCACAGATGTCCAATTGAACAGTTCACGCAACCATCTCTGTCTGATTTTTGTGAACATCTAGGAAGGGAACCCCCTTTGCGATCAAGTACGAATTTATAGTTGTTTTATTCGCGCTGGTGCAAGAGGATTCCTTTTCCAAAAGGGGATCATTTTCCGCCGCCAGATCCGCTGGTGGTGCCTCCGCCACCTGTGGCTCCACCGCCAGACCCGGTGTTTTGCGGATTGCGTTGCGGGTCTTGGTTGCTGGAACAGGCCGTGAGCAGCACACCGACTGTCAGCAGGAGGCAGAGGACTCGCGTTGCTGGTTTTTGCATTGAACTCACCTCCCTCGTCGGTAGTATGTCCATTTTGTGGTTGACGACTATCTATACATTATCGTATTGTAAGTGGTAGAAATTTCATTAGGAGGTTTTATTTACATGAAACTTGTTGCTCTCGTTGGTTCTCTGCAAAAGGAATCGAAGTCTACCAAAGGTCTGCGCGTCGCAGCCGAAGCTGCACGTCAAGCCGGCGCAGAAGTGATTGAATGGTCTCTGCGTGAGCAGCCGCTCCCGATCTATGATCCGGAATCGGAGAAGTCGGGCGAGAACGTTGAAGCGTTCATCAAGGCGATGAGCGAAGCGGACGGCTTTTTGATCGCTTCCCCGGAATACCACAACGGTCCGTCTGGCGTGCTGAAAAACGCGCTCGACTTCGTCGGCTACAATCAATTCGCAGGCAAGCCGGTCGGTCTCGTGGCAGCTGCTGGCGGTCCGATTGCAACCAATACACTGGGGCAATTGGCGACGATTCTGCGCTCCTTGCACGGCTATGTGATCCCGCAGCAAGGATCGATCGGCTATGGGGATGCGTTCAACGAAGACGGTAGCTTCCAGAACCCGAAGATGCAAGAGCGCTTCGAGAAGATCGGCACCGACGTGGTCGCGCTGGTCAAAGGTCTGCGCGGCTAAGAATGCGCGACGCCGTCCTTCTGATCGCGCATGGGAGCCCAGTACCTGCCGCCAACGCGGATGTGCATGCGATGGTGGAGCAGGTGCGGGCCCGGCGCGGCGACGTGGTCGTCGAGCCGGCTTTTTTGGAAGGGACGAGCCCGAGCATTCCAGAGGGGATCGCGACCTGTGTGCGCCAAGGCGTACAGCGGGTCGTGGTGATCCCCTTTTTTCTGTTGCCGGGCAGTCACGTGTCGGAGGACTTGCCAGCGTTCGTGGAAGCGGCGCGGGTGGAGCATCCGGGCGTGGAGTTTGTGCTCGGGCAGCCGCTTGGGGCAGATCGCTTGCTCCGCGAGGTGGTCTGGGCGCGAATCTGTGAGCTGGATCATGAATGAGCTCAGGAGTTTCTGGTAGAATGAGGGGTAGATGAAGTCGAGAGGAGTCCTGCGTCATGGAGGAAGCGTTGCTGACGTTTGATTGTCCATCCTGCGGCCACGTGATCACTCCTTCCCCCTTGGAGGGACTGCGTGGGAACCAGATCGCCGTGTGCCCTTCCTGTCAGGCATCGTTCACTCGGACGTTTGCGTTTTATGCGGACGAGTGGGTGTTCGGGATGTGGAGAAGCAGTGAGACGGGGAAAGTAGCCTGTACCTATTACAAGACTGCGTTTGGCGCGTCCGACGTGGATTGCTAGATCGGAGGTTGACGAGATGAACTGGGAAGATGCACAAGACATCGCTGAAGCGCTGAACGAAGCGCATCCGGGCACGGATGTGCTGTCGATGAAGTTTGCCACCCTGCGCAAGTGGGTGTTGGCTCTGGAAGGCTTTGAAGGCGCTGCTGAGGATACCAACGAGAAGGTTCTGGAGGAGATCCAGATGGCGTGGTACGACTTGGTGTCCTAACTCCGAATGAACGTCTGCCGTTTTTATCGGCAGGCGTTTTTTCCTACTCTGGCAGGGCATTCTAGTGGGTAGAATGTCATGTCGAGGAGGAGTGCGCATGGAGTTGGTGTGTCCGCTGTGCAACGGATTGAAGGATGTGCGGGCCATGTGCCGGGCGTGTGGGGTGCGATTGGAGGACGGCGGGATGATCACGGACTATGTGGGGCCTTACTCGCCGTATGAATTGACGCCGCAGATGAAGCAGGAGCATGGCGGGTTGTGTACGCATCTGCTGTATTGTTCGACCTGTGGAGAGCAGACCTATCTGATTGCGCAGAGCGAGTATATTTGACGATCTGGAATTTTTGTACTAGAAGATGTAGAATAGGTGGTGTGCGTAAATTCGATGTAGCGATTGACTATTATAAAGGAGTTGTCCGTGCGTGCCTTCGTCCATAAAGTGGGTATTCTGCAAGAAAAACCTGGAGTTACATACGCAAAAAGTATACGACGCGATGGTGTCGAAATATCCGGATGAGAAGTTTGATATCAAAGACTGCCCGTCCAAAGATCTGTGCTCGCTTTGCAATGATGTACCGTTCGTGTTGCGCAACGGGGCGATCGTCAATGCGAAGGATGCGAAAGACCTGTATTTCAAGCTGGACAATGGCATGCAATTCCTCACCGACAAGCAGTTGGTAGACATCCCGCCAGCGCCGCCTGCACCGCCGAAGGAACCGGCAGCCGCGAAACCGGCAGCACCGAAAGCTGAAGCTGCTCCGAAGGCTGAAGCGGCACCGAAGGCTGAAGCTGCTCCGAAGGCTGAAGCTGCTGAACCAGCGACGAAAGCGGATGAAACGCCGAAATTGGACTAATTCAGTATGTCATGATCTCACCGACCCTTCCGGGGGTCGGTCTTTTCGTAAGATGGCTCGATATAACATGGTAAAGTTCCCCTAAACACATGAGGAGGTCCACCAACGCATGAACTTGAACCTGACCATCCAACTCAAACCGATTGTCGACGTCGCGACTGATGTGCTGATCGTGAACTTGTTCGAAGGTATGACCACCCTGTCTGGTGACACGGGCGCTGTCAACGAAGCCCTTGGCGGTCAGATCGCCGCCCTGCTAGAAACTGGCGACTTCAAAGGACGTCACAAGGAACTAAAAGTCCTCTACCCGTTCGGCAAAATCCAAGCCAAGCGCATCTTCCTCGTCGGACTCGGTGAAGCAGAGGAATTTACCGCCACCCGTGCCCGCCAAGTCGCAGCTGTCGCGGCCAAATCCGCGCGCGACCACAAGGCCAACACTGTGACGAGCGTCGTTCACGGTGCAGGCACGAGCCACCTCGACACCGCGCTCGCCGCTCAAGCGCTGGTTGAAGGTACGCTGATGGGCCTCTACCAAGTCAAGTCGCTCAAGCAAAAACAAACCGAGTCGACCCTGGCCGAGTTCATCATCTGCGAACAGGACGCCAACAACTACCAAGCGATCCACGATGGTCTCGAACGCGGTCGCATCCTCGCCGATGCGACCAACTTCGCACGCGATTTGATCAATTGTCCGGCCAACTTGCTCACACCTGTCCAACTGGCACAGGAAGCGACCGACATCGCGACCCGTCATGGTCTCGGCATTCAAGTGCTCGATGAGCAGGCGTTGCAAGGCCTTGGCATGAATGCACTCCTCGCCATCGGTCAAGGCTCGGTGGAAGAGTCCCGTTTGATCGTCATCAACTACCACGGCAATCCGGATTCCGAAGAAACGCTCGCGCTCGTCGGCAAAGGCATCACCTTCGACACCGGCGGCTACACGCTGAAACCGGCGACGGGCATGGAGAACATGAAGACCGACATGGGCGGAGCAGGTGCAGTGCTCGGCGCGATGGCGGCGATCGGCCAACTGAAACCGAAAGTCAACATCATGGCGGTCATCCCGGCTGCTGAGAATATGGTCTCCGGCAACGCGATCAAACCGGGCGACGTCATCGTCACCATGAATGGCAAGTCGATGGAGATCGTCAACACAGACGCGGAAGGTCGCGTGGTATTGGCCGATGCGATCACTTACGCTCTGCGTCATGGTGCAACCAAACTCGTCGACATCGCGACGCTGACTGGCGCGATCTCCGTCGCTCTCGGTCGCCAAGTGGCAGGGTTGTTCTCCAACGACACCGACTTCTCTGCCATCGTGAAGGAAGCGTTCCACCGCTCCGGCGAGCGGGCGTGGGAGTTGCCCATCATCGAAGACTACAGCAGTGCCTACCAATCGAACGTCGCGGACATGAAAAACGCGGGCAGCCGCGATGCGGGTTCCATCGTCGCGGCGATGATCCTTCGCGAGTTTGTCGAGAACACCCCGTGGGTCCACCTCGACATCGCCGGTGTCGCTCGTGACATCGACGGCTCACAGGACCTCAACCCGCGCGGTGCCACCGGCTTCGGCGTGCGCACCCTCGTCGAGTTGGCCTACCTGCAGGAGTAGCGATTTATCAAAAAAGCCTCGAACACGCACGCGTGTTCGAGGCTTTTTTTCTCAATCCTGAAACAAGCCGAGCTTGAACAGAGACTCGTAGGTGACGAGAATGCCGAGCATCAAAACCACAATCGACGATACCTGTGCCATCAAGTTGCTGAGCCCACGACGTTCGAACAGGCGGGCTTTGCTTTCGGCTTTGAGCAACAGCAAGCCGAGCAGCGAGAGTGATAACGCCCCGCCAAATGAGAACGCCAGCACCATCCCGACGCCAAGCGATACCTGTCCGGCTCCTACCGCTGTCAAGAGCATCACCAGCGACGTTGGGCAAGGGATGAGTCCCGTCAGGACGCCGATCGTGAACAGGCTCTTCGTAGAGCGATTCGCGCGGGCGGTGGCGGCGGTCACACCTGAGCCGTCGAGAACGTGCAACTCGTCTTCAAACGTGTGCGAGTGCGCGTGGGCGTGGCCATGATGGTGGTCATGCCCAGCCTCGTCTATGACGTGAACATGTCCATGTGAGCAGACGTAGGTTTTTTCCCGTTCGTTGATCCGACCGAGCGACACGATGGGGGGGAAGAGCATCTGGAGCACCATGCGCCCACCGATCAACGTGATCACGGCACCGGAGATCAGGCTTAACCAAGCTTCAATCTGCTGGGGCAGGAGGTATTGCAAGGCAGTCGTCGCGACGATCGCGAGAAACAGGATCGAGACCGTATGGGCGACTGCGTTCGTGAAACCGAGCAACACCGCATCGCGTGGACGGGCGCGTGAGGAGACGAGGTAGGCGGTCATCACGCCTTTGCCATGTCCGGGCTCTAGGAAATGCAAAGCACCGAGGCCGAGGGCTGCCGGGATGCTGACGAATGGGTCCAAGGGGTTCACCTCCGAAAAGTGACAATGCTTGTCATGACATGTCTATGCAGGACGATCGCCCTTTTTGCCTGTGGAAATCGACAATAGGCTACCGGATGGGGGAGTGGACACATACGATGGTGGTACGAGGTGAGGGGCCGTGAAGAAAAAAGCCAAACCGCAAGCTCGCGTAACCAAAAACGTCAAATTTACGACGGTCAAAATGCGTCGTACACCCGATCTCGCCGCTGGCAACATCGCGGATATTTTTGAGCGTTACCGGGATGCCGTTGTGAACATTGAAGTGGTCAAGCGCGAAAAGGAAACCCCGCGCCGTCGCGATCCGTGGGGCCCGTATCGGGAACCTGAACGCGAGAGCAGCAAGAACACGATGAACATCGGCACAGGTTTTATCTTTGATGCACGGGGCTACATCTTCACCAACGAGCATGTCATCCACGAGGCTGAGCAGATCTTGGTACGGTTCTACGATTCGGAGGATGGAGTTCCGGCCACTGTGGTCGGGAGCAATTATGAGATGGACTTGGCGGTATTGAAGGTCAAACCGCCGAAAAACTGTCGTGTGTTGCCATTTGCAACTTCCAACAATGTGCGCGTCGGCGAATGGGTGGTGGCGATCGGCTGCCCGCTGGGGTTGGATCACTCGGTGACAGTCGGGATCGTTTCCGCGACAGAGCGTCCGGTGATCATCGGGGAGCGCCAGTACCCGCAGTTGATTCAGACGGACGCTGCGATCAATCGCGGGAACTCCGGCGGCCCGCTGATCAACATGCGCGGGCAGGTCATCGGGATGAACACGGCGGTCAGTGCGAGTTCGCAAGGGATTGGGTTCGCGATTCCAGCGGATGTGTTGAAGGAGCAGTTAGGAGCACTACTAGGTACGGAGAGGAAGCGAAGGAAGAGTTGAGGATGGGGAGGACATGAAAAAAACCTGCCGGGTTCGGATGGCAGGTTTTTTTGTGATGTGGATGTCGCGCCAAGCCGCGGTCGCTTTGCTGGTTTTCAACAGGTCAATGTAGCTCCCACTTGCTTGTCAGCCTGTATCGCCAACGCCACCGCCCGCTGCACATGCAACATCGTCGAGTCGAACAAAGGCACCGGCGAATGTTCTTGGGACAGCAACAACATGATCTCTGTACATCCGAGCACGATGCCTTCCGCACCACGCTCGATGAGCGCTTGTACGACGCCTTGGTATTGATGGCGTGAACACTCTTGTACGACGCCTTGACACAGTTCGTCAAAAATGACACCGTTGACCACTGCCTGTTGCTCGTCACAGGGAACGATCACTTCAATCCCATGCAACAACATGCGCTCCCGGTAGAAATCCATCGCCATCGTATACTTGGTTCCTAGCAATCCGACTTTGCGCATCCCTTTGGCGCGGATCGCATCGGCGGTGACGTCGACGATATGCACGAGCGGGATCGACACCGCCGCTTGGACATCGGCTGCCACTTGGTGCATGGTGTTGGTGCAAATCAACAACAGATTGGCACCTGCTCGCTCCAAGTTTTGGCCCGCCTCTGCCAGCAGGTCGGAGGCTTTTTTCCAATCCCCTGCTTGTTGGAGCGCAACAATCTCTGCAAAGTCGAAGCTGTGCATCAAAATCTTCGCTGAATGCAGGCCGCCTCCGTGTTCACGGACGAGCTCATTTAGTTGACGATAGTAGACCGCAGTTGACTCCCAGCTCATTCCGCCAAGCAACCCGATTGTCTTCATGTGTGTTTGAACCTCCATTGTGTGTTGTCTTGCACCAAGCCTACGTGATACGAGTGTGTTCGAAAAGAGCCAATTATACGGAAACTCTCATCCACTTCCGCAGAAACAATTGGTTGGCATTTCGTTGTGAATTGGCTCTTTTAACTTATAGAGGGGCATGACTATGATGGTATGTACGCAACTTGATGGATCGTGAGGAGCGAGGAGACTGTATGACACGCAAGACACTCTACCACACCGTATACCAACGACTTCGATACCTCATCCTCAGCGGGGAATGGTCGATCGGTTCCGCATTGCCATCCGAACGCACGCTGGCGGCCGACTGGGAGGTTTCGCGCAACACGATGGTGCGCGCGCTTACCGAATTAGAGGACGAAGGTCTCATTTATAGCAAGGTCGGCAGTGGTCGCTATGTGCAACCGTTGCCGCCTGTGGAGATGATCTCTCCATTTGATTGGAAAGACCGCTTGCTACAAGAAACGCCACCTGTCTCTAATTTTACGGAATTGCTGCGGTTGAGCGGCTCCGATTCGAAAATCAACTTTGCATTTGGCGAGGGGGGACGCCATACGTTGCTGACTTCTGACTTCGGAGAGCACGTCAACGTCCAACGCATCCTCAAGCATGCCGATGCACATTACTTGACACCGATCAACGGACACCCGGAACTGCGCGAGTGGATCGTGGACATGATGAATCTGGTGCAGATCACCTCGCCGGAGCAAGTGGTGGTCACCAGCGGCTCTCAAGAAGCACTCTGCTTGACCACCAACATTCTCGCGGAGGCTGGTGATGCTGTCGCGGTCGAGATGCCTGCGTTTTTTGGCGCGTTGCATCTGTTTCAGGCGATGGGTCTGCGGATCATCCCGATCCCGATGGATGGGGAGGGGATGCGCGTCGATGTGCTCGAAGGGGTCTTGGCTCGCTTCCGCCCACGTTTCATCTACACGATCCCGACGTTCCACAATCCGACCGGATACACGCTTTCGATGGAGCGCCGGTTGAAACTGCTCGAGCTCAGCGAACGCTACAACATCCCGATCGTTGAGGATGATGCCTACCGCCACCTGCATTTCGAGGAAGCCGCACCTCCTTCCCTGAAATCGCTGGACCAGCACGGCAATGTGATCTACATCAACACGTTTTCCAAAACGCTGTCACCGGGCCTTCGGTTAGGTTGGGTGACTGCGAGCCGGCCGTTCCTGCAGCAGATCGCCAGACGCAAGGAATTGATGGTCACCACGAACACGCTGGCCCAACAGATGCTGCTCTCCTTCATCAAAGAGGGGGATTGGAACGCGCACTTGGAAAAAGCTCGTCAGCAGTACCGTTGCCAAGCGGAGATGATGGGAGAGTACCTGCGACAACTGCGCCCGACCGGCATCTCGTACACGCCTCCGCGCGGTGGGTTCTATTACTGGGTCGCGCTCCCGGAGCACAAGAAACCGGGGGAGATCCTGCGCGAAGCCATCGCCAACGGCGTCCTGCTCGCCACCGGAGACATGTTCCTGTCTCGGGAGGCGGACCAACCGTTCATCCGCCTCTGCTTCAGCCATGAACCAGTCGAGCAGATCGCGACAGGCATGCGCGTTCTCTCCGCAATCTTGAAAGAATAGCGAGTGCTGGAATTGGTGTAGACTAGGTCTGTTCGGTCAGGTTGTGTTCAGGAGGAGATGAGGGAGTGAAAAAACGCGCGATCCATATCTTTCCGCGCTTTACGAACGCTGAGGAGATCGACCTGTTGCGCCAGAAATTTGACCCGCTCGCCGGGTTGATACCCTTCCATCTGACCTTGGTGTACCCTTTTGAAAGCACGATGACGGCGGAGGAACTACAGGCGCACTGCATGGAAGCCCTGCGTGGCTGTCAGCCTTTTCCCCTGACGCTCCAAGGGATTACCGGAACACCGGAGTGGTATCTGTTTTTGAACGTCAAGCAAGGGAACGATGGAATCATCGACCTGCATGATCGCTTGTACAGCGGTCCGCTACGCCGCTTCCTGTACCGGAAAGTGACGTATATCCCCCATCTGACCGTCGGTCGTCTCCACAATGCAGAGGCGTTCGAAGCAGCACTCGACGCGACGCAAGCGTTCGAGCACACGTTTACGTGCCAAGTTGAAGAAATCACGGTGGAAGTCATCGAAGCGGATGAGTCGTCCACGGTGGAGGGAACCGTCCGCCTCTGACAAGAAGGCGGACGTTTTTTTTTGGTAGCCTGAGATGACCTTCTGATCGGCGGAGAAGGTCTTTTTTGTTCGGAACGAGAAGATAGAGGAATACAATATTGGTAAAGGGGGTTAAGGGATGCTGAGTCAAGCAGTGGTAGAGGATGTTTTGCTGGCTGCCTTAGAGACTGGCGGGGACTTCGCAGAGGTTTTCGTAGAAGATAAAACGAGCTCGACGATTCAAATGCTCGGCGGTACCGTGGATACAGCGGTGTCCGGGAGAGATTTTGGCGTAGGGATTCGCGTCCTGAACGGCGTGTTCGCCGTCTATGCGTATACAAATGATTTTTCGCGTGAAAATTTAGTCAAGGTGGCGCGCAACGCCGCACAAGCGATTCGCGGTCAACAGTTCGACCATTCGATCGACCTGCGCAAATCGCTGATTACGCCGCACCATGAGATAAAACTGTTGCCCAATGACGTGAGCAAGCATCGCAAAATCGACTGGATGCGCCGTGCTCATCACGCGGCGAGCAACTATGATCCGGTGATCTCGCAGACGCGCATCACGTTTCTCGACGAAGAGCAGAACGTGTTGATCGCCAACTCGGATGGACTGTTTGTCGAGGACCGCCGCGTGCGCGGACGGATGGTGATCGAGTCGTTCGCCTCGCGCGGAACGGAGAAACAATCGGGACAGTACGGGCCAGGGGCACACCAAGGTTTGGAGTTTTTCGATGAACTGGACATCGAGCGGTACGCACGGGAGACAGCGCGCACGGCGAAGGCGATGATCGACGCGGAGTTTGCACCGAGTGGCAAGATGCCTGTCATCATCGACAACGAGTTCGGCGGTGTTATCTTCCACGAAGCTTGCGGGCACGGTTTGGAAGCGACGTCGGTCGCCAAAAACGCTTCGGTGTTCGCTGGCAAATTGGGCGAAATGGTCGCGTCTCCGCTGGTGACGGCCATCGACGACGGGACGATTCAAAATGGTTGGGGCTCGCTGAACATCGACGATGAAGGGTCTCCGACTCAGCGCAATGTGTTGATTGAAAATGGCGTGCTCAAAGGCTATCTGATCGACAAGCTCGGTGCGCGCAAAATGGGCATGGCTTCGACGGGTTCTGCGCGTCGCCAAAGCTACCAGTACGCACCGACCTCGCGCATGAACAACACGTTCATCGCAGCGGGGAACTCGACGCCTGAGGAGATCATCGCCAACACGGAGTACGCGCTCTATGCGAAATACATGGGCGGCGGTTCGGTCAACACGGCGACAGGTGACTTCAACTTCGCGGTTCGCGAAGGCTATATCGTGCGCAACGGCAAAATTGAAAAGCCGGTGCGTGGCGCGACTTTGATCGGTAAAGGCATCGAGGTGTTGCAAAAGATCGATAAGGTCGGCAACAATCTCGGCTTTGGTCAAGGCATGTGTGGTTCTGTCAGCGGCAGCATCCCGGCCGATGTCGGCCAACCGATGATTCGCGTCTCGGAACTGACCGTTGGCGGTCGCTAGGAGGTGGCAAGCATGGAGATGATTCAATTCAAAGACTTGTTGTTCAAGCGTGGTGCGGCGGTCGGGTTCTCCGACATGGAGATCTACTTCCAAGCGGATCGCGACACGACGGTAAAAGTATTCAAGGGCGAGATCGACGCCTACAACATCTCGGAAAAAGCAGGTCTGTCCTTCCGCGGTGTGTACGATGGCAGGATGGGCAACTCCTTCACGGAGAAAATTGACGAGGACGCGATCGATCTGCTCTTGAAGCAGGCGCGTGAGAATGCGGAGATCTTGGTGCAGGGAGAGAGCGAAGAGATCTTCGCTGGCTCGGAGCACTATGTGGCGATGCGCGATGAGGCAGAAGGGTTGCGTCGAGCGACGCCCGACCTGCTGATCGAGACCGCCAAACAGTTGGAGTCGGTGGCGTTGGCAACCGACCCGCGCATCGACTTGGTCAACTACTGCATGGTCATCAACAGCGAATCCGAACTGACGATCATGAACACGAAAGGCTTGAACTGCCACACCAAAAGCAACATCGCCATCGCGTACATCTCCGCAGTGGCCAAGGAGGACGGTGACGTCACGTCGTCTGTAAAATCGGCGTTCGCTCTGAAGGATCTGGGCGAGATCGAGGCAGAGGAGTTGGCGAAGGGCACAGCAGGAGAAGCGGTGGGCAAACTCGGTGCGCAGACGATCGAGTCGGGACTTTACCCGGTCATTCTGCGTCATGATACGGCCGCTTCGCTTCTGAAAGCGTTTGTAACGGTGTTCTCCGGCGAGTCGGCACGCAAGGGACTAACGCTCTTGCAAAACCGCGTGGGTGAGCAGGTAACAGGTGTGAACGTGACGCTGGTCGACGACCCGCACCGCATCGATGCACCAGGGTCGACGCCGTTTGACTCTGAAGGCATGGCGACGAAACGTCATGACGTGATCCGTGACGGTCAACTTGTCACGTTCCTGCACAACCTCAAGACTGCGAAGCACTTTGGCGTTGAGTCGACAGGCAACGCGCACAAGTCATCGTATCGAGGAACGGTCTCCGTACAGCCGAACAATCTCTACATCGAGCAAGGTGACCAGTCGTTGGAAGCGTTGATTGCCGGAACGGAGCGTGGGCTGTTGCTCGTCGAACTGCAAGGGATACACGCGGGCACGAACGCTGTGTCCGGGGACTTCTCGTTGTTCTGTATCGGTCATCTGATCGAGAACGGCCAAGTGGTGCGTCCGGTTAACCAGATCACGGTATCGGGCAACTTCTTGGAACTGCTGAACAACGTGGAAGCGGTAGGTGACGATCTGTACTTTAACGGCTTTGGGCGCGGAGCTTGCGGTTCGCCTTCGCTGAAGATCAAGTCGTTGGCGATTGCAGGAAAGTAGTTGGGGAAAAAAAGAACGGGCAGCTGCGGCTGACCGTTCTTTTTCTATGTGGTGGTGCGGGTTCGGGTGCGCGTATAGACGAGAAAGCATAGAACGGGCACGGTGAGCAAGGCGGTCATCGTGGCCAGCAGCACTTGGAAGCTGGTGTAATCAAAAAGCAGACCGCCGCACAGCGGGCCGAGCATCCGTCCGACAGTGGCACCGCTTCCGATAAAGCCTTGCAGGAAGCCGATGCGCGATGGCGGAGAGAGCTGGGCGACGGCTGCCGGGATCACCGGCCAGAGCAACATCTCGCCAAGCGTTAACAGCACCATCCCGGCAACGAACACCGCATAGCGGTCGTGGTTGGTGAGCAAGAGCACGTAACAGAGGAAAAAGAGGGCGACGCCGAGGAACAGTTGCGAGGAGAGCGACTTGCACCAGCGCGCGATGGCGGCGATCAGTGGCTGCCCGAGGAAGATCACAAGTCCATTCAATGTCCACAAGCGGCTGTACTCCGCCAGCGAGTAGTTTTCTTGCATGGTGACGGCGATGGAGCTCTGCCATTGGACGTAGATGATCCAGAGCACGACACAACCGGTGAATAACGACGCGATCGGCAACCAAGGAATGGCGGGTTCACGTGTGGAGCTATCTGTAGCGTTCACAGTGTCGAGTTCGCTCGTAGCCGCTTGTTCAGCTAAGGCTTGTGGAACTTCTCGCTCGCGTATCGGCTTTGGGTCACGGATGAAGACGAACACGAAGCAGAGGAATACGACCATCGTGCCTGCCGCGGAGAGGAAGGCGAGGTGAAACGAATGCGCGGCGACGATCCCACCGATTGCAGTCCCAGCGGCGACGCCGAGGTTGTTGGCGACATAGAGGAAGTTAAAGGCCCGGCGTCCGCCCTCAGGCCACACCTTGGCAGCCAACGCAAACATCGCAGGTGAGACGAGCGATGCGGTGAAGCCGAACAGGAACATGACCGTCACATAGAGCGGCCAGTTTTCCACGAAACCAGGGATGGCGATCAAGGAAGCAGAGCAGATCAACCCTGTCAGCAGCACAGGGCGTGCGCCGAAGCGGTCGTACAGCATGCCGCCAGTCAGTTGTCCAATCGACGCTCCGGCGGAGTGCAAGAGCAGAACCAGACCCGCGACGGTGAGCGGGCGACCCATGTGTTCGTGGATGTAGATCGAGTTGAGCGGCCACAAAAAGGACAGGCCTCCAATGTTCAAAAAGCACCCAGCTGCTAGCAGCCAGAGAATTTTCGGATACGTGCGCACAAAAGACAACCTCCTAGATATTTCGGTGCCTGAACCATTCTATCATGATTTGCTCTGTTTCGGCGTCTTGACTTATAGTTAACGTAAGGATGAAAGGAAGTTGAGTATGGAAATCACCAACCTGTTGTTATTGGGGTTGCTGGCTGTTGGAATCGTGGGCAACAACAATTCGGTTTCGATTGCTGTGGCTGTGTTGTTGTTAATCCGGCTCCTGCACCTCGACCGTGTGGTGCCCTATCTGGAAAGCTATGGCTTGCAAGTGGGTGTGATCATCCTCACCATCGGGGTGCTGGCTCCGTTGGCGAGTGGGAAGATCGGGTATGAGGATCTGATCAAAACCTTCCTGAACTGGAAGTCGGTCCTCGCGATTGGTATCGGGATCTTCGTCTCCTACCTCGGTGGGCGTGGCATTCCGCTGATGTCAGCCAATCCCTTGATCGTCACAGGGCTGATGATCGGAACGATCATCGGTGTGGCCCTGTTCAAAGGCGTGCCGGTGGGCCCGTTGATCGCGGCTGGGATGACCGCAGTGATCCTCGGTGCGCTGCAAAAGTAAAGGAGTGTGTACGGTGCAACAATGGGTTGAACGAGCGAGAGCCTGCCAGTGGCAGGATTGGGACTACGAAGAGACGATCAAGACGAAACTGCTGTTCCTGCGCTATCTCGGCACTTGCTTTGCCAAAAGCGGGGAGGAGGAAGCGGTGCGCCTCGCTGAACAGCTAGAATCCTACGGCGGCGTCGAGCAAGCGACGGTGTTTGCGTCCGTTCGATCGATGCCCGCCCCTCAGGCGGCTTTTTGCAATGCTGTGTTGAATGCGGAGGCTCCACTTGTGTACCCGGTTGTGCTGGCAGCGATCGAGGCGCAGAACAAAGGCGGCCAAGAACTGATCGCCAGCTTGATCGCAGGCTTGGAGGCGACCTATCGTCTAGGCCAGCATCCACAGGCAGAACTCCTTGGGGCACTGCTTGGCGCGGCACATGCGTATGAGTTGGACGAGGATGGGTGGCAGGTGCTGCTAGGGTTGGTGCTTGCTCGGTACTCCAGCGGTGAACAGGTTCCGCAATCAGGCTTGGCGCGTGGGGCTCTCGCACAGGAGTTGGTTGTGTCAGCTGCGATGGCCTGTGAGGAATGGAGTGCGACGGTAGCCATTCGTATGGAACTGCCAGAGGAGTGGTTGAGCGCGCTCGAGCGAACTTCGGACAAGCCGGGGATGAAACTGTTCCTGCTGGCGCTTGAAGTCAATGCAGACGCTGTGGTCGCGGAGTTTCGCACGCTGGCAACGGGTCGAATCCCGGCACATCATCTGGAATACTACATAGATGCTGTCATGGGGTTGGAGGATGTTTGTTGTCTGCCACAGTTTTTTCGCAAGTAACGAAAGCAGGAGGGAGAGGCCGTGCCGAGAGCGCGGCCTTTTTTTGTGGCAAGGTGAATGAATGATTCATATATGGTGTATTGGAATCCTATACATTTTCGTATGGACTTTTCTTGCGAAGTCCAATCTCATATTATTTATTGCACAATCTAGGCGTGAAAGGGCTTTCATCGAAAATAACTATGAGTATGGCTTCGAAAATATTGTGTCAGAGGCGGACAGACCTTTGTATTTATATCCGAAATTGTTTATAATCTGATATATCGAAACGAATGATGGAGGTGGAGTGACCAATGGCCAACAACAACCTAGGCAAAAAACTCGTGGAGGAACACGATGCTTGTGGGATTGTTGCTGCAGTCGAAACGAGCGGCCAGCCGACCCATGAAAACGTACAGCGCATCCTAGAAGCACTCATTCAAATGAATCATCGAGCTGGATTCATTGATGGTGAAGGGGACGGTACGGGGATTCTGATTGATGTGCCTCGTAAACTGTGGACAAAAAAACTGATGAAAAACGGTCTTCCAGGAGTATGGGCTGACCACGAGCAATTCGGCGTGGCGCATCTATTTGTTCCTAAGACCGATGAACATATCATGCAAGGCTGGATGGAGGACGTCCGCCGCAAGTTTGCGGACAATGGTCTCGCCATCCTGTTGGAGCAAACCGATGCGGTGAACACGCAAGCGCTTGGGCCGAAGGGGCGCCAAGAGGAGCCTTTGTTCTGGCAGCTGGCGTTTCGCGCCGACGAGCAAGCGGAATCACCAGCACCAGTTGGAGCGGCGTATGAGGCGTTGCTGTTCCGTCTGACCTGTGCAATTGAAGCAAGCACGCCGATTCACGTCTGTTCGCTGAGTCCCTACAGCGTGGTCTACAAAGTGCGCGGTTCGGCGGAGTGCTTGCTGAACTATTACCCAGACCTGCAAAATCCGGAGCTGCGTTCGGCAGCGACGGTGGGCCATAACCGCTATTCGACCAATACCTCCACCGTGTTTGAGCGCGTGCAACCGTTCTCGTTGCTCGGTCATAACGGGGAGATCAATACGATCAAGCGACTGCGCGAGGAAGCCGAGATGCTCGGCATTCAACTCGTGGAGGGCGGCTCTGACTCACAGGATATGAACCGCACGATTGAAGGGCTGATCGCAGAGTATGGCTTCTCGCTGTTTGAGGCGATGGAGATGATCTTCCCGCCGATCGTCAACGAGATCAAGAATTTCAATAGCGATCTACAAGACCTCTACATGTTCTACCGTTCCGCATGGGGTCCGTTCGCCCAGGGTCCGGCAGGCATCGTATCTCGCTATGGTCGGGAGTGTCTGTTCGGCGTCGATGCACTTGGTTTGCGCCCATTGTGGCGCATGCAGACAGAGACGTCGACGTGGTTCTCCTCAGAACAAGGCGTGGTGCCGCTGCGTGAGATGATCGCGGAACCGCGTCCACTCGCACCGGGTGAGAAGATCGGGATCAAACTGACCGAGCAAGGCGCGCTGGAATTGCCGTACCACGAACTGCAGGTGGAGATCTTGCAACGTGCCAGCAAGCGTTACTCGTTCGCCAACTTCCGCCGCTCCATCAAGTTTGGTGCACCGCGCGCAGAGTTCATGAACGGCGAATTGACAGTGGAAGTTGCCAAGCAAGAGTCACCAGAGGAACGCGAGCGTTTGTTGGCGGCGTTTGGCTGGGAAGCGGAACATCTCGATCTGGTTGACCATCAGTCCAGCACGGGGATGGAACCGATCCGCTCACTCGGCTACGATGGCCCGCTGGCCATTCTGAGTTCTGAACGTCAGAATTTGGCCGATTATTTCAAAGAGAGCGTTGCCGTCGTCACCAACCCGGCGATCGACCGTGAGCGTGAGATCGAACACTTCTCGACCCGTGTCGTAGTTGGCCCGCGCCCGTCGTTGCTGGGTCACCAAGGCATCGTCTACCGCCGTGTTGAATTGCAGACACCGCTTCTGCTGGGTGGGCACCGTCGTACCGCGCCGCTTTCTCGGGATCTGTACCGCCCGCTGGCACACAAGCTCGGCACCTATCTCTTCGAAGACTTGTTGCGCGAGTTTGAAGATGTGCAACATGCGGTCGCCGTGTTGAACATCAACCGTGAACATGGTGAGAACGTGCCGGAAGCGCTCCAACGACTGACCCAAGAGGCAGTTGAAGCGGTAGTTGGAGGGGCGCATGTACTGGTGCTGGATGACCGCTTCACGTTCCGTCATGGGGCGGGTTACCTCGACCCGCATCTGATCACCTCTGCTGTGCATCTCGCGCTGAAAAACTACCCGGTGGCAAAAAAGGCCGACAACCTCCGCCGCCGCGTCTCGCTCGTGCTCCGTTCGGCGGGTCTGCGCAACTTGCATGACATCGTGATCGCCATCGGTCTTGGCGCAGATTCGGTCAACCCGTATCTGCTGTGGGAACTCGCGTCGCACACCGAACCGCTTGCGATGATCAAAAACCTCTACGATGCTTTGCAAAAAGGTCTGGAGAAGGTGATCTCCACACTCGGTATCCATGAGTTGCGTGGCTATGACCGACTGTTCTCCTCGATTGGGTTCCATCCAGAGTTGGCGGCGCACTTCGGCACACCGAACTTCTATGGTTCCGATCAAGGTGGGCTGTCGTTCACCGATTTGGAGAAGGACGCGGTTGATCGTGAAGCGCTGATCCAATCGCCGGAAAAAGCCCGCGTGGCGCGGGGCTATCATGTGTACCCGCGTCTGTGGAAACTGGTCAGCGACGTTGCCCAAGGCTCCAAACCGTATGAGGAATATACGGAGAAAGTACAAGAGCTGGAGGCGAAAAACCCGATCAGTCTGCGTCATCTGCTCGCACCGAAAGTGGTGGAGGAGAGCCTTCGTCCAGCGCTGGAGAAAGTTGACGTCTCCGTTGGTCAGCACTCGCTACCGTTCCTGATTTCTAGCATGTCGTTCGGGTCACAAAACGAGACGGCCTTCCGAGCCTATGCAGAAGCCGCCTATCGTCTCGACATGATTTCACTCAATGGTGAAGGTGGCGAGATCAAGGACATGATCGGCAAGTACCCGAATCATCGGGGGATGCAGATCGCGTCCGGTCGCTTCGGGGTCAACATCGAGTTGCTGAACTCCGCGAACTTGCTGGAGATCAAGATCGGCCAAGGGGCAAAACCTGGCGAAGGCGGTCATCTGCCGGGCACGAAGGTTTCAACCAAAGTAGCAGCGGCACGGAACGCCCAACCAGGCACCGACCTGATCTCGCCATCGAACAACCACGATATCTATTCCATTGAAGACTTGGCGCAGATGATCGACGAGTTGAAGATTGCCAACCCGAACGCCCGCGTTGCGGTAAAAGTCCCGGTCGTGCCGGGCATCGGCACGATCGCTGTCGGCGTCGCCAAAGCAGGCGCAGATGTGATCACGGTCAGTGGCTATGATGGCGGCACAGGGGCTGCTCGTGCCCATGCGTTGCGCCATGTCGGCTTGCCGACGGAAATTGGTGTGAAGATCGCGCATGAAGAACTGGTTGCCTCCGGTCTCCGACATCTCGTGGAACTCTGGGCGGACGGCGGGATCAAAAATGGTCTCGATGCGATGAAGATGATCCTGCTCGGTGCCAACCGGATCGGCTTCGGGACACTTGCGATGGTTGCCGTCGGCTGTACCGCTTGCCGTGGCTGTCACAAGGACACGTGTCACGTTGGGATCGCGACCCAGATGGATTCGGTGGAGGAAGCGAAGGAAAAAGGGCTCAAAATGTTCGTCCCGCGTGAACTCGACCAGTCGATTGATCGTCTGGAACGGTTCTTCTCCGGAATTGGACACGAATTGAAGCAGTGGACGGCGAAGCTCGGTGCAACTCGCACCCAAGATCTTGTCGGGCGTGCAGACCTGCTGGAGCAAGTCAAGTTGAACACCCGACTCGACCTGAGCGGGTTGTTGAAACCGTGCGTGATCGAGTCAACCGTGCAAGTTCCGGCCGTGCGTCTCTCCAGCGTTGGTGTAAACTCGTTGACAGAGCGCATGTCGATGGAAGCCGTGACGGAGATGGCAGCAGGCGGCGGGATCGTTTCGCGCAACGTCGAAGGCGCGATCACCAGCGACCGTGTGCTGGGCAGTCACCTGTCGGGCAATCTGACCCGCCATCGCTTCAAGGGCGAACAGTTCCAGAAAGCGTCGGTCCGTCTGGACGACGGCACAATCGCTGGCAACGGCTTTGCTGCGTACAACACGACCGGTGTACACTTCCGCGTACAAGGTGGGGCACAGGATGGTCTCGGCAAGACCTCGTATGGCGGGAAAGTGATCGTGTTGAAAGGTTTGAACAAAAACGGCGAGCGTCTCAACGGTTCTGCCGGTAAAGGCCTCGGGTATGGCGCGCAACGCGGTCTGTTCATCGTCCAAGGCGTTGCTGACTCCCGTGCAGGGATTCGCTTGTCAGGGGCGGATATGATCTTCGGCCAGCGCATGACCGAACCGCTCCACGATGAGTACGGGATGTTGGGCGCGCGTTCACAGATCAAAGGCTTCGCGTTCGAGTACATGACCAACGGTCGTGCGCTCGTGATGGGCGATCCAGGTCCGTGGATCTGCTCTGGCATGACAGGTGGTGCAGTCTATCTCCGCTTGCAACCGGAACTTGGTCTGACCCAGCAAGCCTTGCGCCGCCGCATCGCCAAAGGGGCGAAAGTGTCGCTCGTTCCGCTCGACCGAGCGGGCATCCGTGATGTAGAAGAACTGTTGACCATCTACAAGTCCGAACTGCTGCGCTCCGGTCAAACGGAGGAAGCGGCCATTATCGAAGACCTGTTGATCAGTCCGGCACAGAACTTCGTCATGATCAAACCGGGGCATCTGCAAACCGATCAGGATATCGCAACAGAGTAAGAAGCGTAAACATGCACATGACTGTGAACATGAACGAGAAGTTATTTGACGCGAGACTATCTCATTTGTTCGACGAGAGACTTCCTCAGTAAAAGGAAGTCTCTCACTGGAGGAGTTCTCGACGATGGCAGACTTCATCCAACGGATGGGGTCTGCCTTTTTTCGATTCGATGTACTACAATGAAGCTACTCTATAGTCCGAAGGTGGAAACACTCTTGAATCGATCCTCTCTAGGCGTCCTACTGGTCCTCCTCTCCGCCGCTTGTTATGGCGTGATGTCCATCTTCGCCGTCTATGCGTACCAGGACGGAGCGACAGTCCTCGGACTGTTGACGATCCGTTTTGCGCTGGCTGCGGTGCTTTTCTTTCTCTACATCTTGGGCAAGCGTGTGCAGTTGCAGATCACGCTCCGGCAGGTTCTCTCGTTATTCGTCCTCGGGGGTGTGTTCTACACGGTGATGTCGTATACGTTTTTCACTGCGGTGCAATACATCTCGCCATCGCTTGCTGCCCTGATCCTGTACAGCTACCCGGTGTTCGTCGCCCTGCTGTCCGCCTTGATCGACAAGGAACGGCTGACCCGGCGCATCCTGCTCTCGATCGGGTTGGCGCTGCTGGGTCTTGTGCTGGTGTTAGGCACATCGTTTGACAACGTGAGCCCGCTCGGTGTGCTGCTGGCCATTGTTGCCGCGCTGGTCTACTCGTTCTACATCGTGCTGAGCAACCGCGTCGTCAAAAGCGTCCCACTTGTGGTGACGAGCGCATTCATCACGCTGTTTGCTGCGATTTCGTTCGCGGTGATCTCGCTCGGCATGCATCAATTGCAGTTTGATTTTGGCTCAAAGGCGTGGCTTGCGATCGGTGGGATCATCCTGTTCCCGACGATGATTGCGATGAGTACGTTCTTCTACGGGTTGCGCATCATCGGATCAACAAGAGCCTCGATCTTGAGCATGGTCGAGCCGCTGGTGACGATCACCGCATCTGCGCTGTTGTTCGACGACTCGCTTACCGTGGCCCAATGGTTTGGTGGAGGCGCGGTGTTGCTCGGTGCGTTGCTGGTTGTACTCGCTCGTGAACAGAAACAGTTGGAAGGTAGGAGTAAACGAACAGCATGAAAAAAGCAGAGATTCCCGTCTTGATCGAACATTTGCAACACCTGTACCCAGATGCGACCTGCGAACTGATCCATCGCAATCCATTCGAACTCTTGATCGCGGTGGTTCTGTCCGCCCAATGCACGGATAAATTGGTGAATGAAGTGACACCTAGTCTGTTTGAAAAATACCCGACTCCTGAAAGGATGGCGGGGGCAACGCAAGAGGAGATGGAGGACGCGATCCGTCGGATCGGTCTGTTCAGGAACAAAGCGAAGAACATCGTGGAGACAAGCAGGAGATTGGCGGAGGAGAAGGCTGGAGAAGTGCCAAACGACTACGACTACCTCGTCAGTTTACCTGGCGTTGGGCGCAAGACGGCCAATGTGGTGCTGAGCACCGCGTTTGGCGTGCCGGCGATCGCAGTAGATACACACGTTGATCGCTTGTCACACCGCCTCGGCTTGACGAAAGCGACCCATGTGCTGGAGACGGAGAAAGACCTGATGCGCAAACTGCCGCAGGAACACTGGACGTTCACGCACCACGCGTTGATCCTGCACGGTCGGCGCGTTTGCGTGGCGCGCAGTCCGAAGTGTGGACTGTGCCCCCTGCAAGAGATTTGTAGCCAGTACAAAAAAGACGATAAGGTGGCGTCGAAGCCTCGCCAAGCGAAGACCAGTTAGTAGGTCTTCGCAGGGCGCTTCGGCGCTTTTTGTTTCTTCTGAAAAATCATCAGATACTCGCCCGCGTGCAGGGGGGCAGGCAGTTGTGATACGGGTGTACGAGCGTCGTATAGGTTGACGACAGAGAATCCACGGGACAGGAAGCGATGCACGAGTTGGAACCCGAGTGGCATCGTGCGCCCACGATCCTTGATGTCTCCGATGAGGATGACGCAGTATCCATCTGGTTTGAGCACCGTGTAGAGTTCGGCGGCGACCCCTTCAATCGCGGCGAGAAAGTCGCGCGAGGAGAGCAGAGAGAGGTCGGCGGGGAGGTTTTTCGAAAAGGCGTGTGTATGACCGTATGGAGGTTGGGTGACGACGAGATCTACCGATTCGGAACCGAGCAGATCGGTGAGATGGCGGGCGTCCTCGCAATGCAAAGTGTCAGGGGCGTGGCCGAGACGGTCGCGAAGATCCGCGATCAGCGCAGGGTTGCAGTCGACGCCAATCGCGCGACGGCCCATCCAGAGCGCTTCGGCATAGGTGGTGCCAGAACCGAGGAAGCAATCGAGCACCGTATCGCCCGGTCGCGAATAGGATTGAATCAACTTGCGGACGAGCAGAGGAGAGAAGGAAAGGGCGAAGGTTCCCGGCTCCTCACGCTCGAAATGGGGAGTGCTCCATGCTGTTGACAGCAAGTCGAGCTGCGCCGCTTGGGCAAGCGGACGCGCGTTGCGAACTGCAGATTGGGAATGATATGCGGGAGTTGCCATTGAAACCTTCACTCCTTTCAGACTCTGTAGGTCTATTGTACTGCGCAGAGGGAGTTTTGACAAGAACATATGTTCTGTATGTTGCTGAAGAGGTAGATTCGGTATGCTGGTACATGGATAATTCGACTAGAGGAGGGAAATTTTAATGACTGTGATCTTTATCGAACTAGGGATGGGCGTCGACTTGCACGGACAGGATGCGACCGTAGCCGCGGTGCGTGCCTGCCGTGACGCGATTCAGGAAAATTCGATGCCGGGCCTGCGCTCGATCTTGCCGGGCAACGACATCAACAATATGAAAGTGCGCGTCAAACTGGGCGTTCCAGTACCGGCAGAACAGGTGGACGTGGAACTCGTCAAAAAGTCCTTCCCCTACGGTCAAGTCAGCGTGGAGATCGTACCGGGCGGATTGATCTGCTCCAGCGGTGTCGTCCTGCCTGACAAGGGCGACAAAAACGACGAAGTGATCATCGTGAACGCGGCGGTGGAAGTCGGTTTCTAAGTCCTAGCTGTTCTGAGTCGGTGGACAAGCCCCATACAGTAAAGTAGGAAAAGATGAGATCACTCAGTCTGGAGCACCCCTTTGCGCTCCTGTACCAGAGTGATTTCCTTTTTCTATCCAGACGGAAGGGGACTATCAGACTCATGTACCGAAGGCGTTCCGTTTTGACCTTTGCAATCCTGATCTTGATCCTCACGATCTCCCTGTGGGCCACCGACCCTGAAAACCAGCAGATCGTTGCACCAAAAACACTCAGCGTCGAGCCTGTGCGCCACGAGCAGTTGCAGGCTGAACTCTCACTTTCTGTCCGCCATCTGCTCGCCTCGCGCTCGGTCCAGATGTTGCAACAAGCACAGGCGGAACATAAAAAAATCGGCAAGCGCGTTGCCGATTCTGCCGTTCATTATGTGGGCACCCCCTACGTGTGGGGCGGTACCAAACCCAGTGGATTTGACTGTTCGGGTTTCACCCAATACATACTCAAGCAATACGGCGGGATCGCGGTGCCGCGCAATTCCTATGACCAGTTCAACGTCGGACAAACGGTCAGCAGGCAAGAACTGCAACCGGGCGACCTCGTGTTTTTCTCCACCTATGCCCCCGGTCCCTCACATCTGGGCATCTATGTCGGAGCGGGCAAGTTCGTTCACGCCCTCAATCCTGAAAAAGGTGTCACGACCTCAACGCTCGACACCGATTACTACAAAACCCGCTTCGTCGGAGCTCGTCGTGTGATCGGAAGCTCTGCGTTGTAAGGTACTTCATTGACACAGAGGGGAAAACATGCCACGATTGACGGTGAAACTTACCTATTAGGAGATGGTTGTCGTGAAAGTGGTTCACAACATCTCGGAGCTGATCGGCAACACGCCGGTCGTCAAGCTGAACAAGCTGGTCACACCGGAGATGGCGGATGTGTACGTCAAGCTGGAAATGTTTAACCCGAGCCGCAGTGTCAAGGACCGGGCGGCTTCGAATATGATTTTGGAAGCAGAGCGGATGGGGCTGTTGCAGCCGGGTGCAACGATCATCGAGCCGACGAGTGGCAACACGGGCATCGGACTCGCGATGGTCGGTGCAGCCAAGGGCTATCGCGTCATCCTCGTGATGCCGGATACGTGTACCAAGGAACGCATCGCGATCCTCCGCGCTTACGGTGCCCAAGTAGAACTCTCACCCGGATCACAACGCATGACCGGAGCAGTTGCTGTCGCGCAAAAACTCGCCGCAGAAATTCCCGGCTCGTTCGTGCCGATGCAATTTGAGAACCTGCACAATCCTGACGTACATCGGCGTACAACCGCCCTTGAGATCCACCAGCAGATGGAAGGTCGTCTCGATGCATTCGTCGCCACCGCTGGAACTGGCGGTACGATCACGGGGACAGGGGAGAAGCTCCGAGAACTGATTCCCGGTCTGCGGGTCTTTGTCGTGGAGCCGGAGTCGTCGGCCGTCCTCTCAGGAGAACCAGCAGGCTCGCACAAGATCGTAGGGACCAGTCCTGGGTTTGTGCCCGCGATCTTGAACCAAGGCATCTACGAGGAAATCTTCAAGATCACATGCTATGATGCACAGGATATCACTCGACGCCTCGCCCGCGAGGAAGGCCTGCTCGTCGGCACCTCGTCAGGGGCCGCCGTCCACACCGCATTGCAGGTGGCGCGTCGCTTAGGTCCAGGTCATCGTGTGTTGTGCATCGCCCCGGACACAGGAGAGCGCTATCTGTCGTCCGACTTATTTGATTGTGATACAGACAAGGAGTGTTAAACATATGTCCAACAAAATCATCGACGGTGTTCCGCAAATCGACGCCGAAGGTCTGAAGGAAATCATTGAAAGCAAAAAGGAAATCGTCCTCATCGACGTCCGCGAACCGCACGAATACGATGCCGGTCACATCCCTGGCGTTCCGCTCGTGCCGATGAACACGATCCCGAGCAAAATGTCCGAACTTGAAAAGGACAAGGAATACGTCTTCATCTGTCGCAGTGGCAATCGCAGCCATCAAGTGGCACACTACTTAAAAGCAAACGGCTTCTCGAACGTGCACAACTTCTACGGCGGCATGATGTCATGGAAGGAACCGGTCAAGACCGGCATGGAGGAATAATGTCGGGATCCCTTCGCGACAAGATCGTGTTGATCACCGGCAGTTCCAGCGGGATCGGTCGCGTGGCGGCTTTGAAGTTTGCCGCCGCTGGAGCGATTCCGGTGCTGGCGGCACGGTCGGTTGACAAATTGCTCGATGTAGCCGCTGAGATCCGGGAGCGGTACAGCATCGACGCTCCGGTGTTTGAATTGGATGTGCGCTCGAACCAGCAAGTGGATCAGGTGGTCTCTGAGGTGTTCGGTCGCTTCGGACATATCGACATCCTCGTCAACAATGCAGGCTACGGTCTGTTCCGCGACACCGTTGAGATGAGCAACGAAGAGATCGAGGACATGATGGCAGTCAACTATTTCGGCCTCGTGCGCATGACAAAAGCGGTGTTGCCGTCGATGCTCGAACGTCACAGCGGGCACATCATCAACCTCGCGTCGATCGCCAGTTTTTTTGCCACTCCGACGCATGGCGCTTACGCCGCAACGAAATTTGCGGTGCAGGGCTTTTCCGAAGGATTGCGATTCGAATTGCACGGAACGGGTGTACACCTCTCGACAGTCAATCCTGGGCCGGTCGACACGCCGTTTTTTGACCGTGCAGATCGTAGCACGTTGCCCAAGATGACGAACTTCCTGCGTGCAGAGCAGGTGGCGGACGCGGTGTTGCGTGCAACTCGCGAGCGCAAGCCGGTCTACATCCTGCCCCGAATCGGCCGCGTGGGGTTGGCGTTGCGCCATCTGTTCCCAGGTGTTTATCACAGAGCACTCGCCCGGAAAAAGTAAAAAGCGGCAGTTCGCCGCTTTTTACAGGTAGGGTATTCGAAGAACTCCTCGGTTGGAGCACTGGGGTTTCTCTACATAGGCAAGGGATAGGGCGTTTTTCGCGCTATCCCTTTTTTGCTGTGCCAGCCCCTTTTAGGGCACGAACGGCTGATTGTAGTTCTGAGGGTCGAGATGTTTTTCGAGGAAAAACAACTGAAGCGGGCTGCTCTCGTAGACCCGTTTCAAAATTTCGAGCATGTCGTCTACAGTTAATTCAAATTCGGCACGAAAGGTATCGGTCAAGTCGGTAATCCGAACTTCATGATCTCGAAACGCCACGCCTTCCTCTAATTCCTTGTACGGAAATTTGTGCACCGCATTGCGCAAAAAGTTAAAGCGAGAGTCTGCGGAATAGAGGGTGTGGTTGCCCAAGTTGTCGATGAACAGGACACCTTCGGGCTTGTGATAATAATCATCCGGGTCCTCAACGCTGACCAGATAGACGTGGCTGATGTGTGTGCGTTGTCGTTTCATGGAATAGCTCCTGACTGTGATTGTGAATTTTCTTTTAGAATGTGACCTTGAGTTCGTTGACACTGATGGAAGTTTCACGGTAAAATGTGAGACAAAGGTGTCACCTTTTAATGTACCTTTAGGAGGCTTCCCAATGCAAGGTAAAGTAAAATGGTTCAACGCAGAAAAAGGCTACGGTTTCATCGAGCAAGAAGAGGGTGGCGATGTATTCGTACACTTCTCCGCGATCCAATCCGACGGTTTCAAAACCCTCGAAGAAGGCCAAGAAGTTAACTTCGATATCGTCGAAGGCGCACGTGGCCCGCAGGCTGCAAACGTAACGAAGCTGTAAGCTGAGCGTAACACGGCAGTCTCAAGTCCTAGGAACTTATCCTGGGACTTTTTTGTTCTGTACGAAACCTGGTCAGCATACATTGAAGGTCATAGACCCATACTACTCGCGACAACCGACCTTATGGGGGTGGCCAGATGAACCGCGTCTTGCTTGCACTGTGGCAAGTGGGGGATCACTTGTACAGGCGAATCCGGCACTTCGATTACGAAGATCTTGACGGTACCAATATTTTTCGCATTCGCATCCGTCATTATGCTGGACCTGACATCTTCCTTCCGGGCGGTGGTGTTGTGGAGGACGGTGATTGGGTCGGGTTTCTCCATTTTTACAACATGCGTTTGCAAAATGTGCTCAAAGGCATCCAGTCTGACAACCGACGGGGGATCATCGTTGCACGCGAAGTGCGTCGTTCGCTCCCCGAGCTGGCGGAGTTTGTGCGCAACCATCCACGCAGCGCGCGCATCAAAGCGCTGATGGGCGTCACGTTGCTCAATCGCGGCGTGGAACATTTCGGATTCACGGTGATGAATGTGCCAGACACCGCGTGGTATCGATTTAAGAACTGGTACATGCGCTTGATGATGGCCCTCTGCCACCCCAACGGCTCCCAGCGGTTGCAGGTGCGCGAGCAGGCGATGAAGATCAAGCGCGTCGTGCTCCCCGCCGGGGAATTGTTTCGACGTTACGGAGACTCCTGAACATAATCAGAAAATTTCAGCTACTAACAAAACATGAAGCCCTTCCCGCTCTGTCGCGTCTAATACAGTGGGAGGGGCTTTTTGTACCTTGTGGGTCAAAAAAAAGCCTTGGTGTACGAATAGAAGTAAGAAGAGTCCTTATCATGTGCGAACCTCATGTTGTCGTGCGCAAGATGGCAGGGTAGAATGTTCAGAAGAGGTGATAGACTTGGGCAAGAAGATCTTGCGTAGTTTGCTGATCGCCTTTTTTATTACGGCGATCTCTGTGATCTTGATCGGGTGCAGCATTGCGCTCCCCACGTTTGATCCGTCGAAATTAGAGCTTGAGTATAAAACCACACAGATTTTTGACAAAAATGACAACGAGATGATGTCGTTCCAAGCGCAACCTGGCGAACACGCGGGGCTCAATGAAGTTCCGAAGTGGATTTCCGATGGCGTTGTGGCCGTCGAGGACAGTCGTTTCTACGATCACAACGGCATCGACTTCCGGTCGATCGGCCGTGCGATCTGGCGCGACATCCTGACCCGTTCGGCTGCAGAGGGCGGTTCGACCTTGACCCAGCAGTTGGCGAAGAACGTGTACCTGACACAGGACAAAACGCTCTCCCGCAAAGTCAAGGAAGTGTACCTCGCCGCGCAAATCGAGCGCAATTATTCGAAGGAAGACATCTTGGAGATGTACCTCAACCGCGTCTACTTTGGACACGGTGCGACGGGGATCAAGATGGCTGCAGAAGTGTACTTCGACAAAGGCGACCATATGAAGGACCTGACCTTGGGCGAAAGTGCCCTGCTCGCGGGTCTGCCGAATGCGCCGTCTGCGTATGACCCCTATGTCGAACAAAACATCGAAGCCGCGATCAAGCGCCGCAACATCGTGCTCGACGCGATGGTGAAAAATGAAAGCATCACACAAGCCGAAGCAGACAAGGCCAAACAAGAGCCTGTGAAGCTGGTGAAAGGCAAAAACATCAAGGGTTCAACCGATAACATCAAGTACCCGTACTACCTCGATTACATTCTGGAAGAGGCAGAGCAGAAGCTCGACGTACCCGCGGAACAGATTCTGCGTGGCGGCGTGAAGGTCTACACCCACCTCGACCCGAAATTCCAAGAGTCTCTGGAAGCAGCGTATCAAGACCCGAAAAACTTCCCGAACGCAGCAGCAGACGGTCAGCTCGTCCAAGGGGCTTCGGTCGTGCTCGATCCGAAAACCGGTGGAATCGCGGCGATCATCGGGGGGCGCGACAAGTCTGACGAACATGGTCTGCGCGGGTTCAACCGTGCGAGCATGGCAAAAGTCCGTCCGGGCTCGTCGTTCAAGCCGATCGTCGACTATGCGCCGGCGATTGACACCGGGTTCAAAAAGTCGACCTCGCTGTTAAACAACAAGCGGGGGACGAAGTTTGGCACCTACCAGCCGAAAAACTGGAAGGACTACTACACAGACACGGTGCCGATGACAGAAGCGATTCAGATGTCGTGGAACGTGCCGGCCGCCTCGTTGCTCTATGAAATGGGCATCGATGTCGGGTACAAGTATGCCACACAGAACTTTGGCGTCCCGCTCGACAAGGAAGATGCCAACAAACTCTCGATCGCCCTCGGAGACGTGGAAGTGTCACCGCTGGATATCGCAGGGGCGTACACCGCGTTCGTGCCAGACAATGCGGGTCAACGCACCACCCCGTTTGCGATCCGTTCGATCCAGACTGACAATGGCACGGAATTGGCTTCGATCAAGACCCAGCAACACCAAGCGATCAAGCCAGATACAGCCAAAGTGATGACCAAGTTGATGAAGCTTGTCGTCGATTCTGGTACCGGGACTTCTGCGAAGCTCTCCGGACGTGATGTGGCGGGCAAGACCGGCACCACGGAGATGGAAGGCACGGCTGGGAACCGCGATGCTTGGTTCGCAGGGTACACGAGCGAATACGTGATGGTGACGTGGATGGGCTTTGACAAGTCCGACCAACAGCATTACTTGCGTCAAGGCTCCGAACTGCCAGCCTCGCTGTTCGCGAAAGTCATGTCACAAGGTCTGGCGGGCGTGAAGTCCAAATCGTTCGACACGAACGTGCAGGAAAAAGCGCCCGACAGTGACAAGGAGAAGGACAAAGAAAAGGAAAAGAACGCGATCGTCAAAGACCTCGCCGCTTCCTATGACGGCAGCAAGGTCCAGCTCACGTGGTCGCCCGTCGATGTCGAAGGCGTGAAGTACTTCCTCTATCGCGCCGACAAGCAACCGGACGGCACGGCGGTCAATTCGATTCCACTGGGCGAGTACAGCAAGCCTGGGTTTACAGACGCCAGCTTGACGCCGGGCAAGTCCTACTGGTACAGCGTGGTCGTCTGGAAGGACGGTCTGGAGCTGTCCAAGTCGAACTTCGCAGCGGTGACCATTCCGGGCGGCAAGACGGAGAATCCCCAGACGCCGACCCAGCCGGGCAACGGAACGCAACCCGGCGGCACGGGCGGTACGACCCAACCGGGCACCGGGACCCCACAGCAGCCGGGAACTCCGACTCAACCGGGCACCCCAGACACGGGTGGTACCAAGCCGCCAGCTGGCAACACGGGCGGTGGCACCACACAGCCGGGCACTGGGGGTGGCGGCACCACGCAAGGCACTGGTGGAAGCACACAACCGGGCACAGGTGGCCAACCTTCAATTCCGCTCCCGCCTCCTTCACAAGGGCAGACACCATAGTGAGTTCGCAATCCCCTCCGCGATGCGGCAGGGGATTTTTTTCGAGGAAGTTCGATAGGAATTTGTAAGGTTGGACACGCTTTTAGGTGAAAGGTTTGACAAAGGTCGGTCAATACCGCTATAGTAATTCTAGTTTTGTAATTTTTGTAGAACTTTTGTACAACACATATTCCGTAAGGTTTTTCATAGGAGGTTGGATGTAGATGATGAAGGATGTAAATTTCAATCAAATAGAGGAAGCTGTCCGCATGATTCTCGAAGCGGTCGGGGAAGACCCGAACCGTGAAGGGCTGCTCGACACCCCGAAGCGTGTCGCCAAGATGTACGCAGAAGTTTTCTCCGGACTTGGCAAAAACCCGGAGGACGAGCTCTCCGCGCTGTTCAACGAAATGCATGAGGAGGTTGTCATCGTGAAGGACATCCCGTTCTTCTCGATGTGCGAACATCATCTCGTCCCGTTCTACGGCAAGGCACACGTCGCCTACATCCCGCGTGGCGGTCGTGTTACCGGCCTGTCCAAACTGGCGCGCGTTGTGGAAACGGTCGCCCGCCAACCGCAACTGCAAGAGCGGATCACTTCGACGATCGCAGACTCGCTCGTCAACAAGATCGACCCGCATGGCGTCGCTGTCATCGTCGAAGCGGAGCACATGTGCATGACGATGCGCGGCGTTCGCAAGCCCGGTGCTTCGACGATCACCACCTCGGTGCGCGGGATCTATCAAGCAGACCCGCAAGCACGAGCGGAAGTTTTCTCGCTGATGCGCGGCTAATCTGGAGCGCTCGAAAAAGGACGCCACCTCTGTGTGCGTCCTTTTTTTTGTCTAGATATGGTAGGATGGTGGAGAGAGGAGGTCGTATAGAATGAAACAACGATTGTTGGAGTTACTCGGGGTAGAGCACCCGATCCTCGAAGGTGGTTTGGCTTACATAGGAGATGGGCGGCTGGCGGCGGCGGTGTCGAACGCAGGTGGATTTGGCCAAGTCGGGTCAGCGGGGCGCTCGTTGGAGGATTTTGAAAAGCAGATTCAGATCGCCATCGAGTCGACGAACAAACCGTTCGGCGTCAACTTGCCGATCGGGGAGCACAGCGATCCGAGCGAGCGGGTGGAACTGATCCTCAAATACAAGCAACACCTGCGTGCAGTCTCGATCTCGGCCGGCAACCCGCGTCCGTTTATCCCAGTTTTCCAAGCGGCGGGACTGCCGGTGATGGTCGTGATCTCCACGGCGATGCATGCGCAAAAAGCGGAGCAAGCGGGTGCGGATATCCTGATCGCAGAAGGCTATGAAGCAGGTGGGCACAACGGACCGTCGGAAGTGACGACGTTCGCGCTGATCCCACAGGTGGCAAGTTGCGTTTCCGTTCCGGTGATCGCTGCGGGCGGTGTTGCGGACGGTCGGGGTCTGGTCGCAGCGCTGGCCTTGGGTGCCGCTGGGGTACAGTTGGGCACGCGCTTGGTCGCCACGGTGGAGTCGCCTGCACATGAGGACTACAAACAAAAAATCGTCGCCGCACGCGCCGAGGACACCACGATGATCGAGCGCAGTGTCGGCCGCGTAACTCGCGTCTTGAAAGCCCCCTACGTCAATGGCGTGCTGACTTTTGAGCGCACGTTCCCGTCGTCTGACGAGCTCTACCCGCTGGTCAAAGGGGAGAAAAACCGCATCGGCGCGCTTGAGGGCGATCTCGAACACGGGTTTGCCTACAGCGGTCAAGGCTGCGGTCTGATCCATTCGATCCCGACGGTGGCGGACGTGATCTCCACGATGGTCGAGGAAGCGCGGGCCGCTTTGCGCCATCTTCCAACCCTTTAATTCACAAAAAGAAAAAGCCCCGCTACTCACGTGAGTTTTAGCGGGGCAAAATCTAAATAGTCACAAGCGACCAGATGATACTCGATGCCATCGTGTACACCTGCAAATGCGCCTTTGTGACCGTCTGCACCATGCAGATGGCCGTAGACGACTTTTTCCACGGGGTACTGGCGCAGGACGTCGAGGAAGCCGGTCTCTTGGTGTTTCTCGTTGGTCGGCGGGTAGTGCAACATCACCCACAGTCGCTTCGCACCTGATTTCATCGCGTGGTCGAGCGACAGTTTTAGCCGTCCGATCTCACGCTCGTAGACTTGGCGGTCATGTTCGTCAAACGAATAGCTGCCCGGACAATCCCATCCGCGTGTGGCGGCGAATGTGATGTCGCCGATGGTGATCGAGTCGTTTTGCAAGACTTGTATCGAAGGGTCGAGCGCCTTGCGTACTTTGGAGACGGTCGACCACCAATAGTCGTGGTTGCCACGGATCATCAGTTTGCGGCCAGGGAGTGCGGCGATGAAGTCGAGGTCGAGTCGGGCCTCGTCGAGCGACATCGCCCACGAGATGTCGCCGGGGATCAACACGAGGTCGTCCGGTGACACCATCGCTTCCCAATGCTGACGGATCTTCTCCGGGTGATCCGTCCAATTCCCGCCGAAGATGTCCATCGGTTTCGGGTTGGCGAAGGACAGATGCAAATCGCCGATGGCGAAGATGTTCATATGTACACATCCTTTCAAGACAAGGGAGGGAGCAGTTCTGTGAGCGAACAACAGCAGTTTAGCACCTTTCTCTATGGAATGGCGCAATACCTTATCGCACATGATGACTTTACTATTTTGCCACAGGACGCAAGTGAGGGGCAAGGCACTCCGCAAGTTCTGCTCGCTCGGCAGCAGTTTCAGTCTCTCCAATACGTGCGTCTGCTCCCAGCAGATGGACTGACTGTTGAGCGCATTCAAGCGATCATGGAGCATGATGCCAAGAGTTTTGGCGAACGGCAACGGTCGCAGAATGTGTACAGCGTTACCTTTTTTATCTTCTCCCAATGGCGATCTGATGAAAACATGCGGGAGATCGCCCGCACGACACAGTATCTCGGGTATCTAAAAAGTATCGGCGCTGCCGCCGTCGCTGTCGATCTCTCACGCGGCGTGCTAGGCGAGTGGCCGGACGGCAAGGCGGTGCGGGGGATCACGGTGGAGCCCTTGCGCGAACTGATCGCCAACTATCCGAATCGAAAGTACCCGGACGAACTGCTCTGGCGCACGAGCGAGCAGTGGGAGGACCAACTTGTCGAACTCTCTGAGCGTCGCCAAGAGCGCATCCTCTCGCCGCTCAACGAAGGGAAGAAAACGATCTTCACGATCGGCATCCTCGCGCTCACCGTGCTGATCTTCTTGATCGGGCGGCTCGACACCAGCGAGCAGTTTTTGTACAACGGGCTCATGGTGCCGGAATTGATCCGCAACGGGGAACTGTTCCGCCTGCTGACCCCGGTGTTTTTCCATTATGATGTGTCGCATATCTTTTTCAACATGTGGAGCCTCTGGGTGCTCGGCCGCTATGTCGAGCGCATCTACGGCGGTACACGGTTCCTGATCGTGTATGTGTTGGCGGGGGTCGCCGGGTGCATGCTGTCGTTTGCCTTCAATGACAATCCGTCGCTCGGTGCATCTGGAGCGATTTTTGGCTTGATGGGTGCGTTGCTGGCCTTCGGGCGCACCGATCGCAAGGCGTTCTCGATGAGCATCGGATCGTCGGTCTACTATTTGTTGGCGCTCAACCTTGTCATCGGATTTATCATCCCGCGCATCGACTACTGGGGTCACCTCGGCGGTCTGGCGGGCGGGTTCTTGATCGGAATGGTAGTCGGAATGCCTGGCTACGAAGCGAAGCAACGTTGGTTGTATGGCGCAGGGTACCTCGCGTTTGCAGCCCTGACGCTGTTGATCGGTTGGAACGCGTAAGCACCCAATCAATCGAATCATAATCATCTAGTAAACCCCGCCTCTTCTGAGGAGGGGTTTACTTTTGTTCGTTGTTTATGCGGTTTCTGTAGAAGTGATCGGACAATTTAAGATCTAGTGCGCATGAGGGCACAGCAGGAAAAAAGAGCGGGGAAGCACCCGCTCTTTTTTTGTCATCTTGTGTCAAAAAGGTTGCTTTTTTGATAGATTTTGGATAGCGTTAGAGTAGGTTTGTGGACGAGAGGAGGTCGGAAGGATGATTCGATTTGATCTGCCGGGTGGGCGTGTGGATATCCTCGAACCCTCCAACGTGACGATCGTGCGCGAATTCGCCGAGGAGTTGGGTGTTGAGGTGCAGGTCGATCGCTTGCTGTGGGTGGTGGAGCGGTTGCCGACAACCGTTCAACATGTCGTCCATGCGGATGTCGAGGACAATTTGAAGTGAGTTCGATGACGGAGCAGGAGTTGCAACGTTTCGTCGAACAGATCTCGTTGGAATCGTTCGGATGGCCGTTCCAGCACCGAGTTACTTGGAATGGGCGTCTGCGCACAACCGGCGGTCGCTATCTGTTGCGAACGCATGACATCGAGATCAACCCACACCATTACGAGGCGCATGGCCTCGACTCCATGATCGGTACGATCAAGCATGAGCTATGCCATTACCACCTGCACCTGCAAAAGCGCGGATACCGGCATCAGGACCGCGAATTCAAGGAGCTGTTGGAGCGCGTCGGCGGTTCGCGTTATTGCCCGGATACCGGGCTGCGGCGCGAAGTGAAGACCCGCTATCTCTACCATTGTGAGCAATGCAAGCAACCCTACGAGCGCAAACGTCAAATTGACGTGCGTCGCTACGGCTGCGGCAAGTGCCGCGGAAAATTAAAGCTGGTGGCAACAGGAACAGTTGGCAAATGACGGACAGGAATAGTTCCGCGAATGTCGAATCTATAGAGCGAAGCAGTTTTTTGAAGGGGATGACAGCAACATGTTGCAACAAGGAGCTTGGACGTTTCGCTATAGCCTAGAAGGCTTTTTGAAACGCGTGTTGCGCATCGCGACCGGTCCGATGAGTGAAGCGGAACTGGTCGAAGCTGTGCACAGCGAGTGGGCGGTGCAAAGTGAGAAGTCTCTCGATACGATTCCAGATCGTGTCCGTGCGGCGCTACTATCGAGAAATGGATGCTTCCGCAAACTGGATGACGAGCGCTATGCGTTGCGTGAACACTCAGGCGATGACCTGGGCGAACGCGCCTATGAATTTCTCAAACAAGTGGGTCACCCGCAGAAGCAAGGCGAGATTCTGCGCCATCTGCAGCAATCGACCGGTCGCAATCGCGGCGAGTTGATGTCGCGCGTGGATTTGGACAGCGACCCGCGCTTTGCCCGCTTGGAAGCAGGCGAATACCTGCTGACCGAGTGGGAGCTGGTGCATGACGCCATCGCTGATTTGATGGCGGAGTTGGGCCAGCGTCGGGCGGACCGTCAGGACTTGCTGGCATTAGTCAGTGAGGATGGCGTGTTCTACCCGGAGCTTGACCCGCGCTTTGCTGTGGCGGGCGATTCTGTGGAGTGCCTGTTGGTCGAGCCGGAAGCGGCGGCGACCGCTGAACGTTTGGATGAAGTCGCAGTAGAAAAAGAAACGGAGGAATCCCCGATGAACGCGCTGGAAACGATGGCAACTGTGGAAACCAACACCGAAGAAAAAGTACAGATTCCGACCGAAAAACTGGTCGATCTCGTTCTGGAACAGCTCACCCAAGCGGCTTCCGAACTTGCTACTCGCAACCAAGGACTGCCGACCGAAGTGTTGACCCTCTTCAATCTGGAAGACCTCAAGGGGATCGAGTCCCTGATGCAACAGCGCAAGCGCATCGGCGCACTCGCAGAGGACCTGCAGGCGCTGGTGGCGAAGTGGCAAGAGGAGCAAAGCGAGTAATCGCCGCGTTCGAGGGTGCTTGACGCATGCGTATGCAGCCTGAGAGCCTGGACGAGCGTTTCCTGAGGTTGCGAACGGTTGTTTCAGCTTGGGAGATTCGGTATAATCAATTGCCCGCACAAGTCGTGGCCTGCTTCAACGCGGCCGACTTGGAAACCATTGAGAACTTGATGGTCGAGAAGCGGCGATTGCAGATGTTGATTCCTGAATTTCAGGATTTTATTCGAAAGTGGGAAGACGATGCTGATTTTGAGCGAGACAGGCTTTTTTGAGGGGATCGCAAACAACGGCATACGACTCAACCCGGAACAACGAGAGGCGGTCCGCCATGTGGCGGGGCCTCTCGTTGTTTTTGCTGGGCCAGGCAGTGGGAAAACGACGGTGCTCACCTGTCGCGCCGCCTACATGATGCAAGTGGCCCGCATCCCGGCGAACCAGCTCCTGATCGTCACGTTCACCCGGGCCGCGGCGGAGGAGATGCAGACCCGGCTCGGGGTGATGCCAGGGATTGGCGAGCAGGCGGTACGCGCAACGGAGATCGGGACGTTCCACTCGGTGTTCCTGCGGATGTTGCTTCAGCAGAATGGCGGGCGGATGCCGCAGTTGTTGGAGGAGACGGAGCAGCGGACGCTGATCCGGAACCTTTTGCGGGAAGCGGGCGAGGACGGCGACGACGAGGAAGTCGCGGACACCCTGCAGAAAATCGGGCTGTGCAAAAACAACCTGATCCTCCCCGCCCGGATCAAAGCGACCAAGCCAGAGAATCAAAAGTTCCGCGACCTGTATGCCGGCTATGAAAAAGCGAAAGCGCGGATGGATCGCTGGGACTTCGATGACATCCTCGTGGAGTGTTACCACATGTTGACGAGCAACCCGCTGGCGTTAGCGTACTACCAGCGCAAGTATCGCTACATCCTCGTCGACGAGTTTCAGGACACGAACCTCGCGCAGTATGAGGTGATCAAGTTGTTGGCGGGGCATGGGAACCTGTGCATCGTCGGTGATGATGACCAGTCGATCTATCGGTTCCGGGGAGCGCGAGTGGAGTTCCTGCTGGACTTTGAATCGCTCTATCCGGGTGCGGAGAAAGTGATTCTGGCTACGAATTACCGCTCGACCGATCCGGTGATCGAGACGTCCTCGCGCCTGATCATGCACAACCGCAAGCGCCAAAGCAAGCATATCAAAGGCACGGGCCGCGAAGGAGAGCGACCGGTGCTGATTCGTCCCGAGGGCGAGCGTGACGAGGCGGAGCAGATTCTCACGCAGGTCGAAGCGTTGCTGGCGAGCGGTCAGGAGGGGCGCGAGATCGTCGTGCTGTACCGGACGAACATTCAGGTGCGGGCGGTGATCGACGGGCTGGTGCAGCGGAATTTGCCGTTCACCTTGCACGATTCGGACGGGGACTTCTACCGGCGTTGGCAAGTGCGCGATGTGCTGACCTACTTCAAGTTGGCGCTGGAACCGGATGATCTCGACGGACTGACTGCGATCATCAATCGTCCGAAGCGGTATCTGTACCCAGAGCGCTGGGTGGATGAGGTGCATCACATCCGCCGTGAGCAAGGGGATTCGTACTTGGAAGCGTTGCAGAAAGTGGCGAGCCTCGAACCTTACCAGCGGCAAAAAGTGGAGCAGTTGGCGAAGGACCTGCACAAGCTGCGGTTCCTGTCGCCGTCTTCGGCGTTGCAGATGATTCGCAAAACGATCGGGTATGACAAGTACTTGGAAGAGTATGCGCAGAAGTCGGGCAATGACCTGAAAGCAGCATCAGAGCCGCTGGAAGAGTTGGAGCAGGCGGTGATGGGGCATGGGACGATCGCCAACTTCCTGCAACACGTCGCGGAAGTCAACGAGACGATCCGCAGGAGTCGCAACAAGGGTGAAGGCATCCAGTTGATGACGATGCACAAGGCGAAGGGGCTGGAGTTTGAGCACGTCTATTGCATCGGGCTGGTGGAAGAGATGGTCCCGCACAGCAAGGCGATCAACGTCGAGGGAGATAAAAAAGACGCCGCCTACGAAGAGGAGCGGCGTCTGCTGTATGTCGGGATGACGCGGGCGAAGCGTTTCCTGACGTTGTCGGCACCGATTCGGTATCACGGCGGCAAAGCGGAGCCGTCGCCTTTTCTCTATGAGACGGCGCTGTTGCAGCGGCCGAAGAAAGTCGAGCTGAAGTCGACCGGGATGCGGGATGGTGTTCCCATCGGCAGTCAATTGGGTGGCCGCTATGGTCTGGGAACAGGACGAACGGGCGCCGTCACAGCTCCCGGCAGCATGATCTCGCCACAGGACCGCTTGAAGCTCGCCTTGGAAAAGTACGGAACCCTGTCACTCACCGCAGGCGACACGCTGCAACATCGCGAGCTAGGTACAGGTGTGATCGAGGAGATCAAGCCCCTGTCCGGCGATGGCGGTCGTCGTGTCCTCCTGCGCTTCGAAGGCCGGGACAAGCCGTTGGATGTGCATTTGGAACTCAGCATGTACCTCGAACTCATGACTGCGCCTGTGAAGGCGTGAAAAAACCTCCGGACCCATTGGGTCGGAGGTTTTTTGTGTAACGCATCGCTCGTATCGATCTGACCTACATCATCTTCTCACGATCATATGGCATGCGTGCATGAACCGCCAGACCTACCAAAACCAGAATTCCCAGCGATCCAATGGCGATGCGAGACGCGAGGTTCCCATGATCCGCCAGCAGGAGGGTGATCGTCCCGTAGATCGTCGGGCCGACAATCGAGGAGACCTTCCCGGAAAACGCGAACAGGCCGAAGAACTGCCCGCGCTTCTCTGCGGGGGTCAATTGGACGATCAGCGTCCGCGAAGTGACCCATGTCGCGCCCATCGCCACACCGTACAGCGTGCCGCAGATCCAGAACATGATCTGGTTGACGGCTAACGAAGCCATCGTCAAGGCAATCAGCAGGATGATCGCCACATAGAGGATCGCCCGCTTCGCTCCGACTCGCTTGGTCACATATCCAAATACAAACGAGCCTACGATGCTCGACACCGTCGAGACGAGGTAGAGCAGGATGAACTTGCCCGTGCTGAAGCCGACGACCGCTTTGGCATAGACCGCCATCACGGAGACCGCCGTCGCAATCGCGTCATTGAAGAAAAAGTACGCGATCATGAACAGGAAAATCGCTCGGTGCGCCCGCGCTTCCCGGAACGTCGCCAGAATTTCACGATAGCCGCTGAAAAATGGCTTTTTCTCCTGCACCTGTTTGGCCGGTTTGTCCTTGTAGAACAGGAACATCGGCAGGCTGAACACGAGGAACAGCAGGGCGGAGGGGATGAAGGCTTGATGGAAACTGTGTGCGCCGATAAAGGGGTAGACCACAAGCCCCATCAGCGTTCCCACGTAGCCGATCGCCACGCCAAACCCGGAGATCAGCGGCAGTTCTTGCTTGGTTCCGAGGTCGGAGATCATCGGGTCGTAGAAGACGAGACTGGAGTTGTAGAAAAACTTGGCGATCATAAACGCCAACAACACACCGGCTAATGACAGCGGCAACCCGAATAACTCGGCATCTGTCTTCCACATCGCGGACAACCCCATCAGGATTGTCGCGAGGATCGAGATCAGTGTGAAGGGGACGAGGTAGGCTTTTTTTCGACCCGTTCGGTCCATCCAGACACCGAATAAGGGCGAGAGGAGGACTAAGAAAACGCTTACAATTGCATTCGTGTACGTGATCATCGTGCTGGCGATCTGGTTCATCTGCTCATTGCCGCCGACCGCGTCCTGCAAATAGAACGGGAAGAAGATCGTCACGATGTTCGAGGAGAAAATCGTGTTGGCAAAATCATAGAAAGCCCAAGAGAGAATCGGCAACGCGAAATACAGTGCGAGCCCTCGTCGTGGTGAGGGAGCAGGTTGGCGCTGGAGGTTCAGTTGTGCCATCATGTCACACCTTTCGAAATTGGTCTTGCTTTTCTTCTATTGTAACTTGTATGAGCGAAATGTCCTACAATTTTGTGATTTATTTAGAAAATCGCAAGGTTTGGACATTGTATACTTTTTTGTATGGAAAGTATTGACTCAGGAAACTTCTGGAGGTATGATGAATACATAATCAATATAAAGGTTTAGAAAGTTTCTAAACCGCGAAGGGGGTAAGGAAAATGGAGAAGCAAGTCGTGATGATCACGGGAGCATCGAAAGGGTTAGGTCGGGCGTTGGCACTGGGGTTTGCAAAGCGCGGGGCGCGGTTGGCGATCAGTGCGCGTGGGGAGTCCGGGTTGCAGGAGGTTCGGCGTGCGGCAGAAGCGTTAGGAGCAGAGGTGCTGGCGGTGATCGGGGACATGTCGGTGCCACGCGATGTGGAGCGCTTTGTGGCGCAGGCGGAGGCGACCTATGGCGGAATCGACGTCTTGATCAACAACGCTTCGATTCTGGGGCCGAGCCCGATGCCGTACTTGCTCGACTACCCGGAGGAGGACTTTGCCGATGTGTTGCGGGTCAACGCAGTAGGGCCGTTTTTGGTCACGCGCCGAGTGATTCCAGGGATGCTGCAGAGAAATCGAGGCTCGGTCATCAACATCACCTCCGAAGCAGGGCATGTCGGGTATGCAGGCTGGGGGGCTTACGGGATCTCCAAGTTTGCGGTGGAGGGGCTGACCCAGACTTGGGCTGATGAAGTGAGCGAGACGGCGGTGCGCGTGAACATGGTCGATCCGGGCGAGATGGACACGGAGATGCATGCGTTGGCGGTGCCGGATTGCGACTATGAATTGGCAGATCCGAACGATCTGCTCGCTGTGTTCCTCTACCTCGCGTCGGAGGCGTCACAAGCTGTGAACGGCCAGCGGTTCCAAGCCCAAGAGTTTTCAGCCCAAGAGTTTCAAGCGGAAGGGGAGAAGTAACATGGAAGCGCGCCACCTACACCAGTTCCACCTGCCAGATGCCCTCAACGCCACCACTCCGCCCGAGCGGCGCGGGGTGCGGCGGGATCATGTCCAGATGATGGTGCTCGACCGTGCGACGGGGCAGACCCAGCACGAGACATTTTTTCAACTGGATCGGTTCTTGAAACCGGGTGATCTGCTGATTCTGAACGCTTCGAGGACAGTGCCTGCTGTTTTGAAAGCGACCCGACTTGCAGGTGCAGAGCATGTGGAAGTTCGCCTCGCCCACCGCTTAGATGAATCGGTGTGGCAGGCGCTGGTGGTGGCGCAGGGGGTCTGCATAGGTGAGCGGCTGCGTTTTTCCCCGACGCTTGAGGCAGAAGTGGTGGCGCAACAGACAGGGCGACCCTTTGTGACGTTGCAGTTCTCGCGGGAAGGTGCAGCGTTGTATGACGAGATCTACCAGCTCGGCGAGCCGGTGCGCTATGAATACATCCACACCGATTGGGGCCTCGATTACTACCAGACGGTCTACGCCTCCGTGCCAGGCTCCGTCGAGATGCCGTCCGCCGGGCGCGCGTTCTCGTGGGAATTGTTGTTCAAGCTCCAGCGCAAGGGGGTGCGCCTCGCCTACATGCAACTGCACACCGGACTGAGCTACTTGCTCGATGACCGCTGGCACCAAGACCCGCGTGAGAACATCGAGCAGTACATGATTCCACAGGAAACGGTGGAGGCGGTCGAACAATGCAAAGCGGCAGGCGGTCGCGTGATCGCGGTCGGCACCACCGTGGTACGCTCGCTGGAAACGGCCGTCGACACTGACGGCATCCTCCGCGCTCAATCCGGCTGGACGAATCTCTACATCCATGACCGCTATCCGTTGCGTGTCGTCGACGGTCTGATCACGGGCTTCCACGAACCGGAGGCCAGCCATCTGGACTTGCTGTCTGCGTTTGTCAAGCCAGAGCTGCTCTATGCCGCGTACCAAGAAGCGATCGACCGCCAGTATCTCTGGCATGAATTTGGCGACATGAACTTGATCTTGTAAGCCAAATAGGAAGGTTGTGTGCCCATGAAATTCCACCACCTCGGTCTTGAAGTTGGCAACTTGGAACGGGCGGTGACGTTCTACCGCTCGCTCTACGGCTTCGAGGACATGCAGCGGCTGACGTTGCTCAACGAATCGATCGTCTTTTTGCAAAAAGGCGAGTTCCGGCTCGAACTCTACGAAGGTCCAGATCCTTCTGCGTCGCATCTGTGCTTTGAAGTGCCGGAACTCGAACCCTTGCTGACCACACTACCCTTGCTGGAAGGGCCGAATGAGTTCGAGAACGGCTGGCGGAACGCCTTTTTCCAAGGGCCGGACGGGGAAGTGTTGGAGTTTTTGCAACTGGAATAAAAAATAGACAGTCCCATGTGGGAACTGTCTATTTTTTTCATTTCCTATAGTTGTGGTGGCTTGCGATGCTTCGTTCCTTGTTCATAGGCATAGGCGAGCTTGATCAGCTTCGGTTCGCTGTATGCGCTCGCTGTGAAGGTGAGCCCGACCGGAAGGCCGGCCTGTTCACCGCTGGCGAGGGTGCCGCTCGGGACGACGACCGACGGATACCCCGCGCGGGCGGCGAGCCAGCAGCCCCATGTGCTGAAATAGACGAGGGCATCGAGGTTGTGTGTGGCCAGCACATCGTCGATGTCTTGGGCATAGACCGTCTGATGCGAGATCAGCTCACGGATGTAGTCTGGCGAAGTCAGCGTGCCGCTGGTTTGCTGCGCGTCGAGGAGATGTTTCTGCCCATATCGCAACGCCACTTCGGCATGGGCTTCATTGAATGCGATCAAGTCTTCCAATGAATGCACAGGCACGTTCGGTCCGCAGGTGGCGAGGTATGCGTTGAGGTCGATTTTAAATTCCTCGGTCATGACGTGCGGTGTCCACGGCAGTTTTCCAGTCGCGACTTCTATGCCCTCGATCACTTCTGCACCGAGACGGCGCAGGTCTTCTAGGGCTGCTTGGAACAGCGCGGACTCCTCCTCCTTCAACTCCATGAAGTCTGCCACGCCGATCCGTGCACCCTGAAGCCCATCGGCTTGCAGGAACGGCGTGTAATCGCGATGTGCTTGTGCCGCACCGCTCCAAGTCGCCGGGTCTTGGCTGTCCTCGCCCGTCATCGCGCCGAGCAGAACCGCCGCGTCGCGAACGGTGCGCGCCAACGGGCCTGCCGTGTCTTGGGTGTGGCAGATCGGGATGATCCCCGTGCGCGAGATCAGGCCAACGGTCGGCTTGATGCCGACGACGTTGTTTTGCGAGGCGGGTGAGAGGATCGAGCCGGACGTTTCCGTGCCCACGGTGACCGCTGCGAAGTTCGCGGCACACGCCACACCTGCCCCGGCGCTGGAACCGCCTGTCGAGTAGTCGCCCGGTTTGTACGGGTTCAACGCTTGCCCACCGCGAGAGCTGTACCCGCCTGGCATGTTCTCCGCCATGAAGTTCGCCCATTCGGTCATGTTGGTTTTGCCGAGCAGGACCATGCCCGCCTCGCGCAGTTTCGCGGCGACAACGGCATCCTGCTTCGCAGAATGATTCGCCAGCGCAATCGACCCGGCCGAGGTGCGCATCTTGTCCCCGGTGTCGATGTTGTCCTTGATCAAAACAGGGATGCCGTGCAACGGGCCACGCGGGCCTTTTTGGGCGCGTTCAACATCCAGCGCCTTGGCGATGAACAGTGCGTCCGGGTTCAGTTCCAGCACCGAGTTGAACGTCGGGCCGCTTTTGTCATACGTGGCGATGCGTTCCATATACAGGAGCACGAGGCCGTGCGAGGTGAGCTCGCCTGCCTCCATTTTGGCTTGCAGATCTTCAAGTGTCGCCTCGACGAGCCAGTCCTCGCTGAGCGCTTTCAAGCTTTCTTGCCGCATGATTGGCTTCCCCTCCAGATATCAGTGTTTCTAGAGTCGCAATTTTCGGCAAGATTGTCAATGCGCCTATCGCAACAGGTGTGCGACTGGGTCTGTTGCTGGCGCTCGTTTACTCTTTTTTGGTCATCACGGAGATCGTCTGGCTGTCCTCGATCCAATAGACTTTCGCCCCTAGCGCGAGGGAGACTGCTCGCAGTGGCAGATAGGGGTGCCCGTCGACCAGCAGCACCGGCGAGGGCAGTTTGACTTTTTGACCGTTGACGTGCATCCACCAGAGGCCGACGCGGAACCACCATTTTTTCAAAACGCCCTTGTGCAGGGCGGCGACTTGGTCGGCGGCGAGGTAGACGGTGTCATTTTCCACCAGCAGCGGGGCATTCAATTTTTTCGGCTTGCCGTTCCAGAGCAGTGTGGGCTTCATGTCTGGGGCGATGACCAGCCGATTAAAATGCCCAAACAGCGCGTGGGAGATCTGTTCCGCGATCCGCGTGTGTCCGGCGACGTTGGGATGGATGTCGTTGTTCGCGAGGTTGATGTATTCCTTTTCATGGTCGAGAAAAAGCGACGCTGTCGGCACGACCGTCGCTTCATGCGTGTTCGCCGCCATCGCGATCGACTCGTTGGCCCATTGAATGTACTCGCTCAGGGCTTGGTGGCGGGAGTCGTCTGGAGAAAACGGGTTGTACACCTCCAGCACGAACAAGCGAGCAGCGGGGTTCTGGTCGCGAATCTTGGCGAGGATCGCTTCGATATTTCCCTCGTACTTGGACAGGGCATCGCGCATCTTGGCAGTATCGCCGGGTGACTTGTAGTCGGTCCAGATGATGTCATTGCCGCCGAGCGACAGGGTGATCAAGTCGGCGTGCTTGATCACGGCGCTCGCTTCCGGCCAGTGGTCGAGCAGGAACAGAAACTGTCCGCTGGTCAAACCGGGCACGCCGAGGTTGTGCAAGTCGGCAGGGCCGCGTGTCAGCAATTGGCGATGCAACTGTGAGGCGAATCCATTTCGCCGCATGCCGTCGATCGCAGGCGAACCCCAGCCCGCTGTGATCGAATCGCCGATCGCCACATAGTCGACCCGCTCTGGCAATGTTGGACGATGGATGGCTGCCAGCGTGGGTGTAGGGATCGCGAGCGTGAGGCAGACGAGCAGCAAGAGGAGCCGCGTGGGATGCAACCGGCCCAAGATTCCCATGTTCTCACCTCCGGGCTTGTCGTCGTTCCAACCAGCTATCAAGCGACAGGTACACGACAGGGATCAATACCAGAGTGATCAAGGTCGAGAAAGTCAAACCAAACAGCACGACCGTCGCTAGCGGGGCCTGAATTTCCGCGCCCTCCCCGAGACCCAATGAGGCGGGCACTACGCCTAGCACGGTCGCCCCAGCGGTCATGAGGATCGGGCGCAGACGCACAGGTCCGGCGCGGAGGATCGCTTCCACGCGATCAAGTCCCCGTCGGCGCAAGCGGTTGACATAGTCGATCAGGATGATCGCATTGTTGACGACGATTCCAACCAACACGATCAGGCCGATAAATGCCCCCACACCGAGCGCTCTCCCGGTGACCAACAGGCCGAATACAACGCCGACCGCCGTCACAGGAATCGAGAACATGATCACGAAGGGGTGGAAAAACGACTCGAATTGCGCCGCCATCACCATATAGACAAGCACGATGGCAAGCACCAGCGCGCCTTCGAGTTTTTTGAACGCATCGCTCATCTGTTCAGACTCGCCCCCATACTCGATCGCATACCCCGCGGGCAGCTTCAATTGATCACCGAGGGTCTTGCGAATGTCGTCCATGATATGCCCGATGTCGCGGCCGATGTAATCAGCCTCCACCGTCATCTCACGCAAGTTGTTGTAGCGAGAGATCGTCGACGGGCCTTCTGCGAGCTGCACGTCAGCCAGCGTACCGAGAGCGACAGAGGTTCCCAGCGGTGTGGGCACTTGCAACTGGCGCAGACGTTCCAATGAGTTGCGCATCTCCACGGGGATCTGCAGACGCACGTCGACTTCCTCCGTCCGGGTGCGGTATTGCGTCGCCAGTTGGCCTTGGGTGGCTTGGCGGATCATCTGGGCGACTTGTGCGTTGCCCAGCCCGTAGTTGCGGGCTTTTTCACGGTCGACAACGATCACGATCTCTCGGGTGAGCCGTTCACGTTCGGCGGCTGCTTCACGAACGCCTGCGACATGGCTGATCAGTTGGGTGGCCTGTTGCGCCAACTGGCGCAGGACGTCCGGGTCGTCACCGCGCAACCGCACTTGGATCGGCATGCCTGCGCCGGTCAGTTGGTCGCCGGAGACTTGCACGTTGACCCGCGCATCTGGGATGTTCGTCAGGCGGACGCGCAGGTCGTCGGCAACTTGTACGGTGGAGCGGGTGCGGGCGCTTCGATCCTTCAATTGGAGGTTGAGGACGGCCTTGTGCGACTGTGTACCCGCCGTCGGGTTGTAGAGCGTGCCGCCCCCGATCGTCACAAAGGTCTTGTCCAGCTCCGGTGTTGCGGAAAGTTTTTGCTCGATCTCCGTCACCCGCTGCCCCGTTTTGTCGAGCGGGGTGCCAGGCGAGAGGGTCATCGTGATCTGGATGACGCCTTGGTCGCCTTTGGGCAGAAATTCCTGACCGATCAGCGGGTAGGCCGCAGCGGTCAGCCCGAGCAGGAGCAGGGTGGTCAGATAGACGGTTTTGCGGTGGTTCAACGCCCAGTGCAAGATGCTCCTGTACCAGAGCGAGAGACGCCCGAGCGATTCATTTTGCTCAGGGTCTTGACCTGCTGGCACCACCGGCGAGGTGGTTTTTTCCCCGCGCAGGAAGTAGTAGGCGAACATCGGCACCAGCAACAGCGCGCTGAATAGCGAGGCCAAGTGTGAGAACGTGACCGTCAGCGCCAAGGGGCGGATCAATTGAGCCGCCAGACCTGAGACAAAGATGATCGGGGCAAAAACGACCACGGACGCGAACGCCGCGGACGTTACCGCCAGCGTCACCTCACTGGAGCCTTCCAAGACCGCTTCGTACAGCGGGCGCCCCATCTGGCGGTGGCGGAAGATGTTTTCCAAGATCACGACCGCCGTGTCGACCATCGCGCCAACCCCGAGCGCCAGACCGCCCATCGTCAGCATGTTCACCGACTGCCCGGAGAAATAGACCATGATGAATGTCGCGATGATCGAAACGGGAATCGCCAGCGAGATGACCAGCGTACTGCGCCAAGAACGCAAGAACACGTACAGGATCACGACGGCAAACATCCCGCCGAGCAGCATGTCGCGGCTCAACGTGCGAATCGATTGCTTGATGAACGACGCTTGATCGAAAAGCGGCGTGATCTGCACGTTCGCGGGCAGTGCGCTTTTCAAGTCGGTCAGCGCCTCTCGCAGACCGTTCGAGACTTGCACCGTGTTCGCGTCGGAGAGCTTCTGGATCGAGATCGCCACGCTCGGCTGCCCGTTCATGCGGGAGATCTGCGACTGGTCTTGGAGGGTCTCCTCCACATCGGCCACATCGCGCAGGTGGAAGCGGTTGCCCTGAGTACTTGCGAGCGGTAGGTTGCGGATGCTCTCGATGTCGGGGAAGTCCCCACGGATGATGACCGCCATGTTGCGATCCGCCTCACGCACGAGACCGCCGGAGAGCGTGAGGTTCTCGCTGGCGAGGATCTGTCGCAACTGTTCAAGTGTGAGACCACGCGCCTGCAAGTCATAGGGATGCACCGTGATGCGCACCTCGCGTTCGGCTCCACCCGAGATCTGGACGGCAGCAACGCCCTCCACGCGAGAGAGTGCGCGCTTGACGGTTTCGTTGGCGAGTTTGCCAAGTTCTTGTAGGTCTTTGCCCCCGGTCATGCCGAGTTGAACGACGGGGAGCAAATTCGGGTCGAATCGGATCACGACCGGAGTTTGTGTGCCTTCTGGAAGGTTCTGCTTGATGTAGTCGATCTTCTCGCGCATCTGCAGGGTGGCGTAGTCCATGTTGGTGCCCCAGTCAAATTCGACGAGCACCATCGTGCCCCCGTTGCGGGTGGTGGAGGCGATGTTTTTGACCCCGTTGGCGGTGCCGAGGATCTCTTCGAGCGGGCGGGTGATCATCGTCTCGATCACTTCGGGCCCGGTGCCAGCGCTTTGCACGGTGACGGCTGCCAGCGGAAACGTCATCCGTGGAAATAGCTCCACGGGTAACCGAAACAACGACACGCCGCCGAGAATCACCAGAGCGACGATGATCATGACAGCGGCGACAGGGCGTTTGACAGACAGTTCCGAGAGTCTCATCCTCGTGTCTGTGCAGCGGCGATCTGGACTTTGGTGCCGGGTTGCACGCGGTCAAGACCTTCGTGGATCACTTCATCGTTTGCTTGGAGCCCAGTGAGAACTTCTGTGTAGGTGCCGTTGTTGTATCCGGTGGTGATGGGTTTCTTGATCGCTGTGCCGCCCTGTACTTGCAAAACATACGAGCCTTGGGCATCTTGGAGGATCGCGGAAGTCGGCACGCTCAGTGCGCCGCGATGCGGGTCGAGCGTGATCATCGCTTGTCCAACTTCGCCGGGTTTGTAGGCGCTGCTCTCGTTGTCGAGCGTGGCATGTGCGGTGAAGGACTTCGCTTGCACGTCGAGCGATGGGGAGACGGAGGCCAGTTGGACGGTAACGGGCGCATGGCCGCCGATCTGCACTCGTGCGGTTTGCCCTTGCTTGAGTCGGGTTTGCAGGGCGGAATCGACGAGAATCTCAAAATCGACATCGGCTACACTCCCCACGCTGAACAGCGGAACGCCAGGGCCGGACGGTGTGCCGGCGATGGCGTTTTTGGCGAGGATCACGCCGTCGAAGGGTGAGGTGATCCGTGTGGCTTGCAGTTGAGCTTCGGCAAAACGCACCGCTTGGCGGGCTTGGACGAGCTGTGCTTGTAACGTCTGGAGCAACGGCGCTCGAAACACTTCGAGGCTTTTCCCGATCAGCGTCTGGGCTTGCAGGAGGGAGACTTGGCTCTGTGCCTGTTGAATCTGACGCCCGATGTGGACCAATTGCGGCAAGGTCTGGAGGCTGCTCGGGGATTGCAAGTTGGCGATCAGGGTGGTGAGGTTGGCCTGTGCTTCTTGTTCCAATTGTGTGATCTTCTGAGGGAGGCTTGCCGGTGTGAGTGCGCCGTCTGTGTTCCCCAAGGCGGTGGTTTGGAGATGGCGCACTTGTGTTTCCAAGCCGTTCAGGGCGAGACGAGTTTCGTTCAGGCTGGACTGACTCCCGCCCGATTCGAGCGTGGCGAGGAGCTGGCCTTTTTTCACGGAGTCGCCGACATGGACGAGCACCGATTGGATTTGGCCTGCTGTCGTTGCAACGACGGAGGTCTGTTCACGCGGCATGACACGACCGGGGAGCAGCAACGTTTCGGGGAGGTCACGCGGCGTGGCGCGGGCCATGCTGACGGGAACGACCGTCGCTTCCTGCGTCGCCTGTGGAGACTTGGCACATCCTGCGAGCAAGAGACTGCCCGCGAGGAGGGTCAGTCCGGTTTTTTTCCAATGCACGTTCATCGACTCACCTCCACCACGTCAAACTTTTCCAAGGTTGGTAGTTGTAGTGTGGGTCGAATCGACAAATCTTATGAATGGGTGCAGATGAAGGGAGAGAGAGGAAATAGAAGGATATCTGAATATGAAGGAGGAGATCGCGGCTGAAGGAGGGAGAACGAGGAAAAGCGCCTTGAATGAAATGATGAGGTAGAGTATATTTTTCTTAACAAAACGACGTAATTCGACAAGCGTTGTCGAAACACCCCGATAGGTGCTGCTTCCAACTTTGCTTTCATGAGTTCTTCATACATACGTGAAAGCACCTACATACTAAGTACGCTCTGTTGCAGAATTGACTGCGGCAGGGCGTACTTTTCAATTTTAGGGGGTTGTACGCCGTTCGAGCAGACGCAAGACCCAGAACCCGATCCCGCCGCCGCCCATGATCGTGATCAAGTCGAGCAGGAGCCGGAGCAGTTGTTTGCCGTAGAAAGCGAACTCGTTGTGCGGATGTCGAAACTGGTGGACGAAGATGGCGAGCACCACGATGCCCGCAACGGTCAGCATCGCCCCGTAGACGCCGCGCAGTCCGAAGATGAGAAAGAAAAACAAGCCCAGCAGCATCGTTGCAATCAGGTGCGGTTGTTCTGCTGTCGGCATGATGGTCATGTTGGCGATCAAATAGAGGGTGAAGACCACCCACGCGAGCAACCATTTTTTCACGTCGGACGCCTCCCTTTTCCCTAGTCCAAGCATATGTAGTTTGGATGTTTTTTACGACTGGTGATGATTGGTTGAAATCATTTGTTGACAGGCGGTTGGGAAGCTGATATAGTAGGACTTGTTCTTAACGCGCCGGTGTAGCTCAGTTGGTAGAGCAACTGACTTGTAATCAGTAGGTCGAGGGTTCGATTCCTTTCGCCGGCACCACAACGCATTATGAAAAGGTGTTCTCCTGCGAAGGAGAGCACCTTTTTGCATAGGGAGGGGGTTTTCCGATGTCAAAGGTAGAAATGCAGGCAGCATTCGCTACGATGCAAGAGAATTGGCAGCGTATGCAGTCCAGTGATTTTGACAATGCGGCCGAGGATGCGGAGCGTTTTGAGGGTTCGTTTTACAAGTTCACCGAGGCGGTACAGGCGTGGATCAAGAGCTTGGAGGAGCCCAAACCTCACGATCTCGCGGCGGTGTTGGAGTTGCCGGAGATTCAAGCGTTTTCGGACGAACTGCCGACTCCGCTGATGCTCAACTTCGAGACGGAGCTGGAGTTGATGATGGAGGGGATCACGAGGGAGCCGGACGAGAAGTACGAGTAAAAAAAGGAATCCGCGCGTGTGCGGATTCCTTTTTTTTTACATGCGGTAAATTCGCGCCTCATGCGGACGCAACGTGGTATGGTCGATCGATTCGTCCCCCGTCACATCGGCGTAGTTGGCGAGCACGAGCTGCTTGTTCGCATCGTTGTAGCCAGCGGGGAGGATGAACTCGCTCTCGTGATCTGCGTGGTTCAGGATCACCAGCCAGCGCACACCATCCAACTCGCGCTTGTAGATGTAGAGATGCGCATCCCCTTCGGAGAGGTCGAAGTAATCGCCGTAGACCATCACCGGGTTTTCCTTGCGCAGTTGGATCAGCTTTTGGTAGTAATAGAACACTGAGTTCGGGTCGGCGAGCGCCTGTTCGACGTTGATCTGCGTGAAGTTCGGGTTGACTTTGATCCACGGTTGTCCGGTCGTGAACCCGGCATTCTCACTCGTGTTCCACTGCATCGGGGTGCGCGAGTTGTCGCGAGAGAGCGGCAACAGGCTTTCAAAGACTTCCTGCGGGTCACGCCCCTCTGCCACGGCATCGCGGTATTTGTTGCGCATCGCGATGTCGTCGTAGTCGTCGATCGACGGGAAGCGTACGCCGGTCATGCCGATCTCCTCGCCTTGGTAGATGTACGGCATACCAGGCAGGGTATGGACGAGCGTTCCGAGCAGTTTCGCAGACTCTACGCGGAATTCACGATCATTGCCGAAGCGCGTGACTTGGCGGGTATGGTCGTGGTTGTTGAGGAATTGCGAGTTCCAGCCGGAGTCTTTTAGGGCCTCATACCAACGGGTCTGAATTTCCTTGAACCGCAACATGTCCCACGTCGGCATCTCATCGGCCACTTCAAAGTGGAACAGGGTGTTCAACTCACCGCGATCTTCACCCGTGTAGAGCGGGCCGTCCTCTGGTTTGATGAAGCCAAGTTCACCGACGGTGAGCACGTCGTAGTGCTTCAGCACGTTTTCATGCATCTCATGCAGATACTCGTGTACGCCGGGATTGTTGGAGAGGTAGGAGATATCCGCCGGATTCTCCGCATCTGGGTAGCCTTCTGGTTTGGCGATCAGGGCGACAGCATCCATGCGGAACCCGTCAGCGCCTTTGTCCAGCCAGAAGCGCATCATGGAGTACACTTCCTCGCGCAGAGCCGGGCTCTCCCAGTTCAGATCGGGTTGTTCGACGGCGAAGGAGTGGAAGTAGTACTGGTTGGTCGTCTCGTCGTATGTCCATGTCGAAGGTTCGAAGTAGGAGCGCCAGTTGTTCGGAGCGCTGCCGTCCGCCTTCGGATCGCGCCAGATGTAGTAGTCGCGCTTCGGGTTGTCCAGCGAGGAGCGGGATTCGAGGAACCACGGGTGTTGGTTGGACGTGTGGTTGACGACGAGGTCCATGATCAGCTTCATGCCACGGTTATGTACTTCGGTGAGCAGGGTTTCCCAGATCTGCATCGTGCCTGCTTTTTCCATGATCGAGGTGTAGTTCGAGATGTCATATCCATTGTCGCGGTCGGGGGATTCGTAGCAGGGATTCAGCCAAACCACGTCGACACCGAGCGATTTGATGTAGTCCAGTTTTTCGATGACGCCTTGCAGGTCGCCATATCCGTCGCCGTTCGTGTCGTTGAACGAGCGCCAGTAAATTTGATACACAACGGCTTCTTTCCACCAAGTACGTTTCATGTGACACACTCCCATACCTACGTAAAGTTACTTCCTCAATTATCAGGGTTGGCGAATCACTTGTCTAGGAACTCCGCCGAGAACCCATGCTCGCGAATCGCGGCGACCAGCTCCGGCAGGCGATCTGGTTCGACCACGGCGCCTTCCTCCACACTCAGCGACACCGTCAGATGGATCTCCTGCCAGCGCACCAATTCCACGATCAGCGACAGAAACGCCTCACTGACCCCGACCAACCGCCACTCGGGGTTCGTCACGGCAATCGTATGCGCACACGCCAGCCCGATCTCAGGAGTGGGGAACAGGGTGGTCACCATCGCTTGCTGCCCAAAGCTCATCGGCAGCCCCGGATAGGCAAACAACTCGCCAGTATTCCGATCGCCGTCAAACTTCATCAGGGTGTAAAAAGGCTCGCCAGCCGTACCGGCTTCCGGCAAGCTCTCCTCCCACTGAACTTGTAGCTCCTGCACCTGCGCTTCGGTCAACATCGGGCACACGCTCCTCTCAAACAATTCAATCAATTTCCAACAGTATAGAATAATTTGGGTGGATCAGCAATGTTTCCCTCACTTTGTGCTTTTTTGCACTTAGCACCTGTGGTATGATGAAAGGAATTAATGAAGATGAAAAGTAGGTGTGTGTCCGGTGAACAAAACAATCTATGATGTAGCCCGCGAAGCTGGCGTGTCGATGGCGACCGTCTCCCGCGTCTTGAACGGGACTGCCGTTGTGAAGGATGAGACCAAAGCCAAAGTCCAAGCGGCGATCGACAAGCTCGGCTACCGTCCGAATGCGGTGGCGCGTGGCTTGGCTAGCAAGCGCACAAAGTCAATCGGCGTCGTTCTCCCGGATGTCTCCGATCTCTTTCATGCGGAAGTGTTGCGCGGTATCGAGGACATCGCGACGATGTACCAGTATCACATCATCCTCGCCAATTCTGACGCTCGCGAAGACCGCGAAATCGACCTGATCGGCACGATGTGGGAAAAACAAGTCGACGGGTTGATCTTCATCTCTGAACGGATTACACCGAACATTGTAAAAACTTTCGAATTGGCACAATTGCCCGTTGTGCTCTGTGCGACCGACGACCCGGAAGGTCGCATCCCGGCCGTATCCATCGACAACAAACTCGCCGGTACAGACGCGACGAATTACTTCCTACATCTCGGGATGGACAAGATCGTATTCCTCGGCGGACCGACCACGCATCCGATTACGATGGAACGCCTCGCAGGGTATGAGCGAGCGCTGGCTGAATCCGGTCGCGAACTCGACACGACCTTGGTCCTGCATGCGAAGGATCAGCACTACGAAGCAGGGTACAAGATCTCGAACGAATTCCTCGATGCAGGGCACACGGCAGATGCTGTCGTCGCGACGAGCGATGAACTTGTGCTGGGGTACTTGAATGCTGTTCGTGACCGTGGCGGCAAGGCACCAGACGATGTGCTGCTGCTAAGCTTTGAGAACACGCGCTTGACCACGATGATTCGCCCAGAGTTGACCACGATCGCCCAGCCGACCTATGACCTCGGCGCGGTCTCGATGCGGCTCTTGACCAAACTTTTGCGAGGGGAATCGATCGAGGAGTACACCGTGCTGCTCCCGCACTCGATTTTGGAGCGCACCTCGACCAAGCGCTAAGACCTATGTCACAATCGGAGGAGTCGTCCGCACCTGTAGAGGAGGCGTGCGGCTCTTCGTCTACTTTAATAGGAAAGCGAGGCGATGACATGTCGCACAAGCAACCCCGCGTGCTCGTCACGCGCGAGATTCCAGAGGCAGGCTTGAGCATTCTCCGCCAATGCTGTGAGGTGACGGTGTTTTCCTCGGAGCAGCAACCGACTCGCGAGCAACTGGCCGCGCTGCTTCCGACCTATGACGCACTGCTCACGATGCTGACCGACCCGATCGATCGCGAGTTGATGGCCACAGCTCCACAACTTCGCGTGATCAGCAATTACGCCGTCGGCTACAATAATATCGACATCCAAGCGGCGGAGGAGCTCGGCATCGCGGTGACCAACACGCCCGGTGCGATGACTGACGCGACCGCAGATATCGCGTGGGCGCTTTTGATGGCGGTGACACGGCGTATCGTCGAAGGCGATGCCTACGTACGCGCTGGCAAGTGGACCGGATGGGCTCCCTCGCTTCTGCTCGGCATGGAATACGGGGGCAAGACGCTCGGGATCATCGGCGCGGGTCGAATCGGGCTCGCGATCGCGAAGCGGGCGCGGGCGTTCGATATGAACGTCGTCTACTACAACCGCCGCCGCTTGGATGAAGCGACAGAGCAACAGTACGGATTGAGCTACGTCGATCTCGACACGCTCGTTCGCAGCTCCGACATCCTGTCCGTGAATGTACCGTACAGCGCAGAATCGCACCACCTGTTGAACGCTGACCTGTTGGCCCGCATGAAGCCGACCGCTTACCTGATCAACACGGCGCGCGGAGCGATCGTGGAGGAAGCGGCCCTCGTCGAAGCGTTGCGCACCGGCCAGCTCGCCGGGGCGGGGCTGGACGTTTTTGAAAAAGAGCCAGAGGTACACCCTGGCTTGTTGGAACTGCCCAATGTCGTGCTCGCCCCGCATCTGGGGAGCTCGACAGTCGAAACGCGCGATCGGATGGCGGTATTGGCGGCCGAGAACATCGTTCGCGTCCTGCGGGGCGAGCCCCCACATTCACTCGTCACTTCAAACTAACAGACTAGATCGAGCGGAGGCGTACATACAATGTTTGAAAAGTGGATTGAACAGCATCGCGATCACATCATCGCAAACACCCAAGGCGTTTTGCGCATCAACTCAGTCGGTGGCCCTGCAAGCTCGCCGGAGCAACCGTTTGGCCCAGGATGTGCTGAAGCGTTGGAGTATGTGTTGAACTTGGGCCGCGAGATGGGCTTCACGGTGAAAAATGTCGACGGCTACGCAGGCCACATCGAATTTGGGGAAGGTGATGACTACATCGCCGTGCTCGGTCACCTTGATGTCGTCCCGGTCGGCACAGGCTGGACGCACCCGGCATTTGGCGCGGAGATCCACGAGGGGAAAATCTACGCGCGCGGCGCGATCGATGACAAAGGCCCGACGATGGCAGCGCTCCACGCCTTGCAAGCTGTGAAAGAGTCTGGCGTGCCCCTGTCGAAAAAAGTCCGCGTCATCCTCGGCTTGGACGAGGAATCGAACTGGCGCTGCATGGATCACTACTTTGCCAAGGAACCGAAGCCGATCGGCGGCTTCACCCCAGATGCTGACTTTCCGCTGATCTACGCGGAGAAGGGCATCCTCTGCTACGATGTGAAAAAAGGCCGCTCTGTCGCTGACACGGCGACCGTCCTCGTCCGCGAAGTGACGGGGGGCAACCGCATCAACATGGTGCCGGATCACTGTGCGGTCGTTCTCGATGTCAAGGGAGATCTCGATGCGGTTCTTGGCAAGATCCGTGACCTCGCGGAATCGTACAATGTCCAATATGAGTATGAAGCCGGCGACGATACGATCAAATTGCACATCGCAGGCGTTTCCGTCCATGCGATGGCACCGCACCACGGCGTCAATGCTGTCGTGCAAGCGGCGCGCATCCTCGCTGAACTGGATACGGCAGAGCAGGACCTCTGGAAGTTTGTTTCCGAGATCGACACCGCAGGCGAGCGGCTCGGCGTCCAGATGGTCTGCGGTGAAACGGGCCCGCTGACTTGTAACCTCGGCCTCGTACACGCCGATGAAAAAGGTGTGAAACTCTCCTTCAACATTCGCTTCCCGGTCGACCAAACGTCTGAAGCGCTGATGGCGATCATGCAGGAGAAGTTGGCACCGGAAGGCTACACCGTGGAGGCCAACGAGCATGCGAACATGGCACCGCACTACGTGCCAAAGGACTCTGAGATCGTGACCAAGCTGCTCAAAGTCTACGAGGCAGAGATGGGGGAGAAGGCAGTGCCGATCACAATCGGTGGCGGCACGTATGCGCGGGCGATTCCGAACGCGGTGGCCTTCGGGGCGTTGTTCCCCGGTCAGGAAGAGTTGGCGCACCAGCGTGACGAGAACTGGGCGGTGGATGACTTGATCCGTTGCACGAAGATCTACGCCAAAGCGATCTACGAATTGGCGAAGTAAACCATGTAATCTGTCTTACAGAACCAAGCGCCTGTCCACTGCATAATAATGAGTAATAACACCCAAGTCATTTCTCGGGCAAAGGAGTGAGGAGAATGAAGGTAGAAAAACTCGGCAGCAACAAAGTGCGTATCTACATCACCTACGATGATCTTGACACTCGCGGTATTGACCGGGAGGAGATCTGGCAAAACGGACGCAAAGTCCAGGAACTGTTCTGGGATATGATGGAGCATGCCTATGCAGAAGTCGGGTTTGAAGTGGCCGGTCCATTGGCGGTAGAGGCATTTACGATGCCAACCGAGGGGATCGTGGTCATCGTCACCCAACTACCTCCGTCGCTGGCTGGCAACGCAGACCAAGCCTTGCTGGACGACGAGGATGACTTGGAGGACGAAGTTGTCCCGGCCGATATCAGCGAAGCCTTCATTTTCGTGTTCCAAGACTTAGAAGATGTGATCCGGGCAGCTCACTCGCTACGAGCGCATGACGGATTGGGTGGTTCGTTGTACCACTACAAGAACCGCTATCACTTGTTCTTCGATGAGGAAGAGATTGCCGAGGACTTGTACGATACCATCTGGTCGATCCTGCACGAGTACGGAGATCTCTCTGCTACCACCACCGCCATGCTAGAGGAATACGGCAAGCGCGTGATGGACGGCAACGCAGTTCAAACCATTACGGAACACTTCCCGCTTCAATAAATACGTAACGGACCCCACACACTCGTGTCGGGGTCTTTTTTATCCCGCTATTTTCGCCGCTATCAAAAAACTCTTCGCACACAGGGTGGGCGAAGAGTTTTTTTATCGGAAGAAATATTGGTAGAGCTTCATCAACATCGCGGCGATCGCGGCTGCCATCAGGGGACCGACGGGGATGCCTTTGAACACCACAATGCCGACGACAGAGCCGATGATCATGCCGACCATCAATTCCGGGTCCATTTTTAAGAGATAGAGTCCTTGCCCATTTACGTAGGTGGCGATGATGCCACCGAGGATGGCACAGATACCGCCGATGGTGAGGAACGTGCCGAGCAGGTCTTTGGTCTGGATCTTGCCGTTGACCATCGGCACCAACACCGAGATCATCAGAAACAACAGCCCAAGTTCCAACCCACGACGCTCGATCATCGGGAAGAACCGCTGCAAACTCAATAACTTCATCATCAACAGCAAGCTCGCCGCCGTTGCGAGGATGCTCGCACGGCCGACGATGCCGATGATGATCAACACGACGAGGATGATCTCTCCGGCCACACACATCCGTCCTTCCTACACATGCCTTGGTACAGATATATATGGACGAGTGTGTGACGATAGACCAACCAGTCCTGCCCATTGAACGTTCTCTGCTTACAGCGTGTAGCGCAACGTATCGCTACGCAACCCGCACCGGAGTGCTTCCAGCGAGATGATGTCGTGCGGCTTGATGTTGCCGAAATTTACATTGGGGCCAAACAAATGGATCAGTTCTTCCTGTTGACTGCGCAGCGGTGCTTCCCAGATCAGTTGCTTCGGGTTGCCGACGGACTTGACCAACTCATCGAACTCGTCGCGCAGGATCTGCCCGTTTCCGTCAAAAAGGCCGACGCCCTTGCCGGACTCGCGGCCTTCGATGATCACTTTATAGGCGCCTGCTTCGAGGTCGGTGGCAATCATCTGGAGCTGGGTGCTCACCGGGAGATGGGAGTCATTTTCTTTTTTTCCGACTTCGGTGATCACGTTGAAACCAAGTTCCCGGGCGGTCGTGATAATCTCGCGGCGCAGTTCGGCCGACAACTGGATCGTTCCGTCTGACACTTCGACCGTCCGCAACCCCAGTTGCTGACAGCGCAGGAGAAACTCGCGCCACTTGTCTTGAAGCACCGCAGCTTCGAGGAACGTGCCACCTGGGTAGACATCGATGCCCGCGCTGTGCAGGAGCGCTATTTTTTCTTGCAACACGTCGGTGGGGTAGAGTTTGGAAGTGCCAAAGCCGAGTTTGATAAAATCGATATAGGCACCGGCCAAACGCACGAGATCAGCCGTTTCCTGTACGCCGAGGCCGGTGTCGATCAGCATCGTCAGACCGTGGTCAGAGCGGGGTTTGGCGAGCCGACCAGGGAGAGGGTCGCGCAGGATGTCGTCCCACGCACGTTCAAGCGCTTTTCGTTGCATCGCAGGTATTGGCTCCCTTCTAGGAGTAGGCTCCTGTAAGATATGAAAAGCGCGGGCGTATGGTTACGCCCGCGCTTTTTTCATCGCCAGTAACTTGCGATCCCATTCGATTTTCTCATACGGGTCACCGCCGCCCTTGTCCTGCTTTTTCACAGCAATCCACATCCAGCAGGCTACGAAACACAGTGCCGACAAGCCCGCCATGATCAAGTACATGAGCCGTGGAGTATCCATCAAGGCACCAAAAATCGGCGGCCCTGCTGCCACGCCGAGGAAACGAACGGAGCCGTACAGAGAAACGATCGCCCCACGCTCTTCTGTTTTGACAGAGGAGGTGATCATCGTGTTCAGGCACGGCAACATCAACCCGGTGCCGACCCCGGAGACGACGAGCAGGCTGAGTTCCACATATGGGTTTTTTAGAAACGCGTTGATGACCAGCGGGAGGGTGATCAACGCCAAGCCGACGAGGATCAAGGTCTTCATCAGTCCGTAGTTTTTCTTGATCTTAGTCCCTGTGATGTACGAGGTGGTTGCCATCGCCAACAACGGACCGGAGAGGATAAAACCACGCATCAGACCGTCTATTTTGTGGACTTCCTCCAGAATTTGTGCGATGTAAAACAGGAAGCCGAACAGGGTGAACAGCGCCACCGCCCCCGCGAAATAGGCGGTGAGCAAGAACTTATACTGCTTTTTGAACGTGCCTTTGAGGGTGTTGAGGTATTGTTTGACCTGCTGCTTGGGGCCGGTTTTTTTCGGTTCCTTGACAAAAAAATAAACGAGTGCCGCCGACAAGATGCAGATGATCGGGAAGGCGAAAAAGGCAGCGTACCAGAACAGCATCGCGAGCAAGACGCCAAATATCGGAGATAAGACTTTGCCTAAACCGTTGGAGGCTTCGATCAGACCGAGCGCTTTTGCCCGTGATGCGCCCTTCCAGAGGTCACCTGCCAGCGCCATCGCGATCGGGGCGGTTCCTGCTGCACCTAAGCCTTGCAAGACGCGACCGACCATGATCAGCCAGTACGGACTGCTCAGCAACCAAGCCGCCAAACCCGCGACGACACCGCCCGCTCCATACAGCAACAGGGCGGGGACGATGATGACTTTCCGACTGTACCTGTCTGAGAGAAAACCAGCCAGCGGGATGATCACTCCAGCAGGGACGGAGAACATCGTGATCACCAGCGAAGACTGGTTTTTCGTGATGCCAATGGTCTCCTGCATCGTCGGCAGGATCGGGATCAGCATCGAATTCCCAAGCACCATGATCAGCGGGACGGTCGCCAGCGCGAACAGGGGCAGGAAATGAATCTTTGATCCGGTCTTTTCCAACAGGTCTCACTTCCTTCAGTAAAGTCGATTTTCGTCCATGCTTGTAGTTTGCAACAGGACAGGTGTACCCTATGAGTGGGGAATCTTGGACAGAAGGAGTTGTACATCCATGAACGGAGTCAATCCACAAGACTTGTTGCACCTCATCTCGACCCGCCGCTCGATTCGCCAATGGACGGAGCAGGAGGTGCCCGACGAACTGTTGCGCGAGGCGCTGACCGCTGCGACATGGGCGCCCAACGGCGGCAATTTTCAACCGTGGCATTTCGTCGTGGTGAAAAACAAGGACCTGATCCATCAGCTTGCCGACGCCGTACAGGAGAAGACGTTGCTGATGGCATCGTGGCCGGAAGCAGAAGCGTATGCAGAGCATATCGAGCGCTGGAAGCAGTCGAGCGATTTTTTCCGTCACGCACCGTGTTGCATCGCGGTGTACATGGGGGATTATCGCTCGATTGCCGACCGCTTGTTGGCACAGCGGGGCAGGCAAGACCCAGAGGCTGCGGCGATGGAGGATGCGCGTCTGCTGGGCAGTTCACGCTTGCAGACCATTGCCGGGGCGGTCATGCAATTGTTGCTGACGTTCCATGCCCAAGGTCTCGGGGCGTGCTGGATGGCAGGCCCGCAACAGGCGAAGCGCGAGATCGAAGCCTTGTTGCCCCCATTAGACGGGATGGACTTCGTGGCCTTGGTGCCGGTGGGGTATCCCGCACAGGAGCGCGAACTGACCCGCAAACCGATCGAGGAAGTAACGACTTGGATTCTGTGAAAAAAAGCCATTCGCACGTAGGTGCGGATGGCTTTTTGCATTCGGTGCAACCTAGAGGAGGTCATCTATTTAGTTATCACGATACGAGGAGGGGTTAGGATGGGAATCTTGAGTGGCAATCCGAAACACGAGCCGATGCATTATGGGGAAGTAAGTGGTGCCTGGGGTTCGCTAGTCGCAAAAAAAGGCATGATCTCTTACTACCAAGTTCTGCACAACCATACCGGGGACGCCGACCTGCGTGACTTCATCGAACAATCGATCGATACCGCACGTGAGGAAGCGGCGGAGCTGGAGCGCGTGTTGAAGGAAAACGGGGTCCCGCTGCCACCGTCTCCGCCGGAGAAACCCAAGGCTGATCTGGAGCTCATCCCGCCGGGTGCTCGCTTGACCGACGTGGAGGTTGCATCGTTGGTCGCAGCAGATACTTCGATGGGCCTCGTCGCCTGTTCGCAAGTGATGGCGATGTGCATCCGTGAAGACCTTGCAGCCCTCTATTTGACCTTCTACACCAAAAAAGCGGAGATGGGCCTGCGCATGCTCCGCATGCAAAAGGAAAAGGGATGGCTCGTCGTTCCACCGCTGCATGTGAACACGGCAGAGGTCCAACACGCCTAGACTTTTCCCTTGACAGAAAATTATGTGTGCTGTACTGTAGTGAAGTAGCAAGACAATGGAACAAGCAAACTAGATATTCTCTTATCCAGAGTAGGCGGAGGGACTGGCCCGATGAAGCCCGGCAACCGACACGCAGCTTGAAACACGCGTGCACGGTGCCAATTCCTGCAGGATCATTGTGATCCTGAGAGATGAGAGAAAGGTCTCCTTATGCATGCGTATAAGACCTTTCTCCACTGGGAGAGAGGTCTTTTTTGCTTGTTGCGCACACATAAGGGGGAAAACACCATGAACAACATTGAAACCACGCTCGCCCAGATCGGCAACCGCCGCGATCCGCAAACTGGATCGGTATCGGCTCCGATCTACCTCTCCACGACCTACAGCCATCCGCAACTCGGTGTGAGCACCGGGTTCGACTATACACGCACGAAGAATCCGACCCGCCAAGCGCTGGAGGATGCCATCGCTGAGCTGGAAGGCGGCGTGCGCGGCTTCGCGTATGCATCCGGCATGGCCGCGATCGCTGGCGTGTTCGGCCTGTTTGCCCAAGGCGATCATCTGATCGTCTCGCATGACCTCTATGGCGGCACGTACCGCCTGATCGAACAAATTCTTCCGAAGCAAGGCATCACCGCCACCTACGTGGATACGGGGGACGTGCAAGCGGTTGAACAAGCGATACAGCCCAACACCAAGGCGATTTTCGTCGAGACGCCAACCAATCCGACGATGCGGATCACCGATTTGCGCGCTGTGGTTGAAGTGGCCCAGCGACATGGGGTTCTGACCATCGTCGACAACACCTTTATGACCCCCTACCTCCAGTGTCCGTTGGCGTTCGGTGCAGACATCGTCGTACACAGCGCCACCAAATACCTCGGTGGACACAACGACGTGTTGGCAGGTCTGGTCGTCGCGCGTGAGACGGAAGTTGCAGATCGGATTTACTTCTTGCAGAACTCGATCGGCGCAACCTTAGGACCACAGGATTGCTGGTTGCTGATGAGGGGGATGAAGACGCTCGCCCTGCGCATGGATCGTCACCAAGAAAACGCGCTGCTCGTCTCCGAATGGCTGGCGAAGCATCCGCTGGTGAGCACGGTGTACTTCCCTGGCTTGTTCGGACATGAGGGACGGGATACGCACGTAGGCCAATCGCGCGGGTATGGCGGGATGTTGTCCTTTGAGGTAAAATGCGAGCAATTGGTCGAGCCCTTGCTGCGCCATTTGCAACTGATCACGTTTGCCGAATCGCTTGGCGGCGTGGAATCATTGATCACGTACCCGGCCCGCCAAACGCACTTCGACATCCCAGAGGAGATCCGTGTGGCGGTCGGCGTCACTAACTCTCTGCTTCGCCTCTCCGTCGGGATCGAGCATCACGCCGACCTGATCGACGACTTGGCTCAAGCGCTGGCGGCAGCAGAGCAGGAAATTGGAGTGAGAGGAGCACAAGCACAGTATGAGTGAGAAAAAAAGATCATTTGCCACCCACGTTTTGCACACTGGAAATGAAATCGATCCAGTGACGGGGGCGGCGGCATTTCCCATCTACCAAGCCTCGACGTTCCACCAAGAAGATCCGTGGAACCCGCCGCTGTACGAATATGCGCGCTCGGGCAACCCGTCTCGCCACGCCGTGGAGGACACGCTCGCCAAACTCGAAGGCGGAACCCGCGGGTTTGCATTTGCCTCTGGGATGGCGGCGATCACGACGACACTGTTCCTGTTTTCACAGGGCGATCATCTCATCGCTTGTGACGACATCTACGGGGGCACGTTCCGGGCGCTGACCCAGTTGATCACTCGCTTCGGGATCGAGACGACGTTCGTGGATGCGACCAACCTCGACGAAATTCGGGCGGCGATCCGCCCGAATACCAAGGGGCTGTTCCTTGAGACCCCGTCCAACCCGACGATGAAGATCATCGACTTGGCAGGTGCGGCGCAGATCGCCCGCGAACACGGCTTGCTCTCGATGATCGACAACACCTTCATGACCCCGTACCTCCAGCGCCCGCTCGATCTCGGGATCGACATCGTCATCCACAGCGCGACCAAGTTTCTCAGCGGGCATTCGGATGTGGTCGCAGGCGTGGTGGTCGTGCGAGATGAAGAACTTGGGAAACGCCTGTACTTCCTGCAAAACGCCTGTGGCGGCGTGCTCGGACCACAGGACTGCTTCCTGCTCCAGCGCGGGGTGAAGACGTTAAAAGTCCGCATGGACGCGTCCTGTGCAGGTGCGGAGAAAATCGCGCACTACCTGTCTGAGCGCGGTGATATCGAAAAAGTGTACTATCCAGGTCTCGCGTCGCACCAAGGGCATGAGATTCAAAAGCGACAAGCAGACGGCTACGGTGCTGTCGTGTCGTTCGATCTCGGGAATGAGGAACGCGCCCGTCGTCTGATGGAGCGCGTACAACTTCCGCTCGTCGCTGTGTCGCTGGGGGCTGTCGAATCGATTCTGTCCTACCCTCGCATGATGTCACACAACGGCATGCCCACAGATGAACGTCACAAGCGTGGGATCGGGGATGGTCTGTTGCGGTTCTCCATCGGTTTGGAGGACCCAGACGATCTGATCGCTGATTTGGAACAAGCATTGAAGTAGAGATTGGCATTGTGTAAACTAAAGCCATTGAAGCATCCTAACCTGTACGATGTAGGGTAGGATGCTTCTTGCTGTTTTTTATTGGAAGATCTAGAAGGTGGGAGAACGATGGAGATCACAACAATGGAGATGGTCCACCGGTACATAGGTTTGGTGTTGATCGTCCTGATCGTCGGGATGTTCGGCGGACGTTTGGCGCGGCTGTTGCGAATACCGGACGTAGCGCTGTTTTTGTTGATCGGTGTGTTGGTCGGGCCGATCCTGCATGTGGTGGAACTGTCACCGCAGTCGGTGGCCGATCAGTTGATCATCACGGTAGGGGCTACATTGATCCTGTTCGACGGTGGGCGAGCGATTCAATTCAACATCTTGAAAAAAGTCTGGTTCACGCTCTCGATGCTCTCGATTCCGGGAGTGTTGATTACAGCGGTGGTGACAGCTGCTGCGGCGTATTATCTACTGGATCTGCCGTTGTCGCTGGCCTTTCTGTTGGCGGCGATCATCTCCTCCACAGACCCCGCGACGCTGATTCCGGTGTTCCGCCAAGTGCCGATCGACGAAAAAGTCAAGCAGACGGTGGAGTCGGAGTCGGCGTTTAACGATGCGACAGGATCGATCGTGACCTTCACGACGCTTGGTATCGTGACGGGCGAAGCGCATTTTGCCATCGGCAGCGCACTGTTGGAATTTGTGAAGATGGCGGTTGGTGGGCTCGTGATCGGGCTGATCTTTGGCTGGTTGGCGACTGTGCTGATCTCCAAGCGACCCGGTGGCTTTTTGCGCGAGTACGCGTCGATTGTCGTGATCACGGTGGCGTTGGGCGCCTATCTGGTGGGCGATCTGATCGGTGTGAGCGGTTTTATGGCGACATTCACCGCCGGCTTGATGCTTGGCAACCACGAACAGCTCAAGTGGCCGACCGACGAAGATCGCTTGCGGGAGGTCGGCCACTTTTTTGACGGCATGACGTTGATTTTGCGCATGATGATCTTCATCCTGCTCGGGTCGCAGGTGGACTTCTCCTCGCTGGCCGATTTCTGGTGGCAAGGTCTCTTGATCGTGTTGGTGCTGATGTTCATCGCACGACCGCTGACCGTGTTCCTCTGTGCAGGGCCGGATCGGATGGCGAAGTGGTCGCTCAAGGAATTGCTTTTTATGTGCTGGGTGCGGGAGACGGGAGTGATTCCGGCCGCGCTCGTCGCGTTGATGGCAGGACTTGAGCTGCCACACTACCGCGAGATCTCCTCGGTGACCTTCATGGCGATCCTGTTGACGATCATCCTGCAAGCGGGCACGACCGGGATCGTCGCTCGAAAACTCGGGGTGGCGTTGGATGGCTCTGCTGGCAGTGGGAAACACTAGGTGTAACCACTGTACATAGGAGGATCAGCCATGAAACCTTTTAATGGGGTCACGCACAAAGACGGGGGCGATCAAGACATGATCGCTTTTGACAACCCGGATGATGGCGATGCGCTCGAAGGCATCCCGCAGGCAGCACAAGGCTACGAGGAAAAGCTGGTCGTCGTGGACAACCCGGATGACTTTGACGATGAAGGTGAAGATTTGTAAGCTTGTGAATTTTCTGGCGACAACCCGACCTTGCTTCTGTTAAAATGAGGGCAAGGGAGGGATGTCCGCCATGACGATGTTTCAACCCGCGATTGGGACTGACGATTTGGAAGCGCTCGTCAGCAAGTACCAGAAGCAATTTAGCTTGGAAGCCCTGACGTATCTGGAAAGTCGGGACATCTCTGAGAAGACGATCATCAACTTCTCGCTGGGTTATGAGGACATCATCATCGGGTTCTCCGTTCAACAGAACAGCGGCCTGTTGCCAGGTCGGATTATTTTTCCGATCCGCAACATGGAGGGTCGAACGCTCGATCTGATCGGTCGCTCTGTCGACGATCGCGAGCCCAAGTACAAGGCCCTGCTCGGCGTCACGCCGGTGCTTTTTAACGAACCGGTGTTGGCCGACAATTCTGAGGTGGTCTTGGCAGGCGGGATGTTTGACGTCCTGTCGCTTGAACAAGTGCCGCTCCCGGCGGTCGCTGTGCCGGATTGCTATTCGTTTCACAAGGAACATGCGCAACTGTTTGCAGACAAACGTGTCTTTCTGTGCTACGGCAACGACGAGGAAGGGCGCCGCGAAGCAGAGCGCGTTTCCAACCTGTTGGAGTCGGTGGCGGAGGAAGTCTTTATCGTCACGCTACCAGAGGGAATCAAGGATATTAGCGACTTGTTCACACGTGCGGAGAATGCCAAGGAAGTGTTCGTTTCCCTGATCAACCGCGCAATCCAGACCAAGCAAGAGTCGGGCATGCCACCAGACGAACACTACTTGACGATGTACAACGAGGAATTTTTGAAACGCCAGCGTGGACAGACGACAGGTATTCCGACTGGTGTATCCGAACTGGACGATCTGTTGCTGGGGGGCTTCCGTCCGGGACTGTATGCCTTGAGCGGCCCGATTGGAGCTGGCAAGACGACGTTCCTCCGCCAGATGGCCGACCATGCAGCGTTTCTCGATTGTCCGGTCGCGTACTTCTCGTGGCAGAACTCGTCGTTTGAACTGTGGGCCAACTCGATTGGACGACTCTCGAAGATCCCGTGGCGAGATATCTTGCTCGGCAATGCCGACCCGGAACTTGTCAAGCAGATCAACGAGCATTACAACGAGTTTGCAGGTCACATCTGGACGTTGGAAGCATCTGTGGACAACACGTGTGAGGACATTTCCGATTTTGTGCAACGGATTGCACAAACGATTGGCAAGGAGCCGATCGTGTTCCTCGACTACTTGCAGCGCATCCCGCATACCAAGCAGGAGATGTTGCCCTCGCAAGAGCGGGCTTCGATGGTCGCCTATGAGTTGCACATGCTGGCGCGCGATTTGAATTGCCCGGTGATCGTGGCTGCCAACGGTGACCGCGATGGGCAATTGCTGGCACAGGCGCTGGAGGCGACGGTGGACGTCTGGATGCATTTATCTGTCTATGATCCAGAGGATGGAACGCACGCGCTCGAGGTGCTCCAGAACAAAAACGGCGACCGTGGAGCCATACGTGTCGCAATCGGCCAAGATACGACCGTTTTCCGCTCAGCGGGTGAATGAGTGAGCTATCTGGCCTAGCGAGTGAGCTAAGCACGCTGGAATGGAGTATTTGGACTTGTACCGTGTATCATAGCTTCTTACCGTCCATGCATGAACTTCCCATGTTCGGATGGAAGGTGTATATTGGTTGAGAGTTAGAAACCCTTTCAATTGTTCAAAGGTGGTCGAGTCGAATGAGTAGTACCCAGGACACAACTTCGAATGTTACGAAAAGCGAACCAACTGAAAACCTGAATGTGTTGACCAGTACCCAACTGGTCATTGCTGATGCGCTGAACAAGCTTGGCTACGGCCCAGAAATGTTTGAATTGCTCAAGGAACCGCTCCGTGTCCTGACCGTCCGCATTCCGGTCCGCATGGATGATGGCACTGTCAAGGTCTACACTGGCTACCGTGCGCAGCACAACGATGCTGTCGGCCCGACCAAGGGCGGCATCCGGTTCCATCCGGAAGTGACCGAGGACGAAGTCAAGGCTCTGGCGATCTGGATGTCGCTGAAGTGCGGCATCGCGAACCTGCCGTATGGCGGGGGCAAGGGCGGCATCATCTGCGATCCGCGTGAGATGTCGTTCCGCGAACTGGAGCGTCTGTGCCGTGGATACGTCCGTGCGATCTCGCAGATCGTCGGCCCGACCAAGGACATTCCGGCTCCAGACGTGTTCACCAACTCCCAGTCGATGGCTTGGATGATGGACGAATACTCCCGTATCCGTGAGTTCGACGCACCGGGCTTCATCACCGGCAAACCGCTGGTGCTGGGCGGCTCCTATGGTCGTGATTCCGCAACCGCACGCGGTGTGGCGATCGCGATCCAAGCAGCGGCCAAAGTCCGCGGAGTTGAACTGAAAAACGCACGCGTTGTCGTGCAAGGTTTCGGGAACGCAGGTGGCTATCTCGCGAAGTTCATGCATGACCTTGGTGCAAAAGTTGTCGGGATCTCCGACGCTTACGGCGGTCTGCATGATGAGAATGGCCTGGACATCGAGTACTTGCTCGACCGTCGCGATTCGTTTGGCACGGTCACTAAACTCTACAAAAACGTGATCACGAACCAAGAACTGCTCGAACTGGATTGCGACATCCTCGTGCCGGCGGCGATTGAGAACCAGATCACCGCGCGCAATGCGTACAACATCAAGGCTGGCATCATCGTGGAAGCAGCCAACGGCCCGACCACGATCGAAGCGACCAAGATCCTCTCCGAGCGCGGCATCCTGCTCGTTCCGGACGTTGTGGCAAACGCAGGTGGCGTTATCGTTTCCTACTTCGAGTGGGTACAGAACAACCAAGGCTTCTACTGGAGCGAGAACGAAGTGGACGAGCGACTGGAGAAGATCATGTCGCACTCCTTCCATTCCGTTTACGAAACGGCACGCGTGCGCAAGATCGACATGCGTCTCGCGGCCTACATGGTCGGCGTTCGTCGCATGGCAGAAGCTTCGCAACTCCGCGGTTGGGTCTAAGATCAACTTTTGGTATACTAAAAGGGTGGGGCCCGTTCACGGGCACCGCCCTTTTTTGCACACGACGAACCTGACCTACATACCACACACCTAGAGGCTCCCGCACAGTAGTAGTTCGTTAGCGGGAGCATTTTCATATCACGAGGAGGGCGATGAGGATGGCGAAACGACTGGAAACGAACGTACCGGGGGATTTTTACGTCAATACCAACTGCATCGATTGCGACCAATGCCGCCAGATCGCCCCAGCGAGTTTTTCAGCCGTGCGCGGGATGTCGGCGGTGACGACCCAGCCACGCGATGAGCAGGAACGGCGGTTGGCGCAATACGCGTTGCTCAGTTGCCCGACGGGTGCGATCGGCAGCGAGAGCAATGACGGGCTGCAGGAAGCGATGAGCGACTTTCCGCTGTTGGTCGACGAGAACATCTACTTCAACGGCTTTACGGCCAAAAACTCCTATGGCGCGAGCAGTTACTTGCTGGTGCATCCAGAGGGGAACTGGCTGATCGACTCTCCGCGTTACCTGCCACAATTGGTGGAGAAGTTCGAGGCGATGGGCGGAATCCGTTACATCTTCCTCACCCACCAGGACGACGTGGCCGATGCGGCGCGATATGCGGAGAAGTTTGGTGCTGAGCGGATCATCCATGAGTGGGAATTGCAGGCACAACCGGGGGCGGAGCATGTGATCCACGGAACGGAAGCGGTGGAGTGGAGTCCTGAATTCCGCATCATCCCCCAACCGGGCCATACGCGTGGGCATCTCGTGTTGCTGTACCAAGGCCGGTATTTATTTACCGGCGACCACCTCGCGTGGGATCGCGACACGCAAGACCTAGATGCCTTCGAAGACTTCTGCTGGTATTCGTGGGCGGAGCAGGGGCGATCGATGCAACGGCTCGCTGAGGAATCCTTCGAATGGGTGCTGCCCGGTCATGGTGATCGCAAGCAGCTTCCTGCAGCAGAGATGCAAGCACGGATGGCACAGTTGGTGCAACGGATGGAGGTTCCTTCATGAGGCTTTTGATTCTATCCGACCTCCATTGCGACAACAACCACCAACGTCTCGGTCGGAGCATCATCCCTGAGGTGGCGGCCTACATCCGCGAAGTGGCGCCAGATCACGTGATCGTGGCCGGAGATATGGCCGGCGGCGCGAAGCGTTGCATCCAGTACATCGAGGAATTGGAACAGCTCTCCGGCGTGCGGCTGTCCTATATACCTGGTAACCACTCGATCTGGACAGACAAACTCAACGACTCGTGGAAGGAGTATGAGCAACTGCGCAACCACCACTCCTCGCTGATCGGCAACCCTTTATTGCTAGGGGAGAAGTGGGCGGTGATCGGGGATATGGGCTGGTACGATTACAGCTACCGGGAGGAATCGTGGACGCGAGAGGAGTGTGTCAGTCGCAAGGAAAGCTACTGGCGGGACAGCGCATTTGCCAAGTTTGGCATGGACGACGAAGCGGTGACCGACCGGATGTTGGAGTCGTTTCGCACACAGTTGGCGGCACATCGCGACCGGAACGTGATCTTTGTCAACCACTTCATCCCGTACCGCGATTATGTGCCGATCTCCCCGCATAACAAGGTCTGGAACATGATCCGCCCGTTCATGGGCAGCAGCAGGATCGGCGACTTGCTCGACGAATCGCCTCATGTACGGCACGTGATCTTCGGGCATGTGCATTGGCGGTTTGGGTCAAAGCGGCGCGGAGATCAGTGGGTACACTGTCACCCGCTCGGGTATGTCTACGAGTGGAAGACCGAAGACTTGGCACAGGAGATCCGCGATGCGAGTCATGTGATTGAGATCGATGTCTAGCCAGAAAACACCCTCCTCGGTATAATGGTTTCCGAGAGAGGTGTTTTTTTGTGGCCCATCTGCACTTTCAAGCGGACGCTTGGTCCGTTACCTATAAAGGCACCCGCATCACGCTGCTCCCGAAGGAGTACGCGTTGCTCGACTTTCTCTACCGCAACCAAGGACACGCGTTCACCCGTGACGAGTTGTTGGATCGCGTCTGGCCGTTGGAAAGCCCCGTCGACCGCCCCGTCGACGATCACATCTATCGCCTGCGGAAAAAGTTGAAGAGTTGGTCTGAGGTGATTACCCTCGACACCGTGCGCAGTGTGGGATATCGCATGACGATGAAAAAAGGAACTCCAGTCGATGACTGTCGTTCCATCGCTCCTCGATGCGGAGGTCAACACCTATGTGAACAAGATGTTCAGACGTTACCACTTGCTCGGGCAGGGTGAATCGATGCAAGTGCTGTTTGACCAACAGAAAGTGCTGGGGATCGAGCTCGATCCGTTTTACGAACTGTACCTACAGTTCATCACAGGTGAATTCGTGTGGTTGGCGGAGACCAATGAGTTTTCGGTGGAGGACCGGCTGTATTTTTTGTTGGTCACCTACTTCTACATCCTGTTCCCCTACACGATGACGGGTCGTGTGGAAAAAGCGCTAGAGCGCTTAGCGAGTACCACACATCAGACGGTGACAGAATTGGGAATCGAGGAGGGGTTTGCGATCCCGGTGGCGCTCACCGAGACGGTAGCGTATTTTGTGGCTGGACAGTTTGACCGGATGGAGGAGAGCTTGAATCGGATCGGGGCGATGGTGGAATCGTCTCCTTACTTGCGTGAAAGTGGCAACTACCGACTGGTTTGTGGTCTCTGGGAGTTGCACGAGGGGCGCAAGGACGCGGGCAAAGCGTTGCTGGATGAAGGATTTGCTGTCTTGCGCCAGTCGAAGTTCGTGCCGCAGAATTTGATGTATTTGCGGTTGATCCACTTTTTCTTGGAGCAGTACCTCGACATGCCGGATCTGTATCGAGAGTACAAAGCCTTGTGGAAGGAAATGTCCACCCGGTACAACTTCGAAGTAGCTGCACAGAAGATGCGAGAAGTTTTGCGCCAGACGTTGCTCTGAAATTCCTCTGACATTCCCCCTGTATGCTGAACGTATCAAGCAGCCTACAGGGGGAATTTTGATGTTGTGGAGCAACAAACCGTTTCAGCGGTTGTTCATTTCGTATACGTTCTCAACACTAGGGGATTGGTTTGACATGATGGCGATGACGGTGATGATCGGCTATGTCTGGAATTCCGACCCGATGATCTTGGCGATGGTGCCGCTGACCTTTGCAGTTCCAGGGCTGTTGTTCGGGCAGATCGCAGGCGTGTTGGCGGATCGCTGGCCGAAACTGCGCTTGCTGATCGTGATGGACATCTTGAGTGCAGGGTTGACGGTGGCGTTGATGTTTGCGCCCAATGTGTATGTGCTGTTGGCGTTGCTGACCTTGCGTTCCTGTGCAGGAACGTTCCATTACCCGGCGCAGCAAGCGCTGACCCGATTGCTTGTGGCGAAGGAAGAGCTGTTGAAAGCGACCTCGTTGAACGGGATCGTCAACCAAGTTGGCAAAGTGTTGGGCCCGGTGCTTGGCGGGACGTTGGTCGCGGTGTTCTCGCCGCAAGCGTGCATGTTGGTGAATGCGGTGTCGTTTGCACTCTCGGCGATGATTTTGTTGACGGTTGGGCGCGTGGAAGAGAGGCGATCTAGTGAGGTGCAGAGCGAGGCCGGAGCAGAGGCATCGGAGCCAAAGCTCTCTTTTGGGCAAGAGTGGAAGGCAGGGTGGTCGATGGTCGCGAGCAATCGCGTGCTGTTGAACTGGTTGGTGTTCGGGCTGGTCGCATCGGCTGCGTTGCAGTTGGGTGACTTCCAGATCCCGGTGGTGTTCCGCGAGTATGATGCGACCCGGACAGACTTGTTCGGCTATGCGGTGTCATCGATTGGGGTGGGGTCGGTGATCTCGATTGCCTTGCTGAGTCGGCGCAAGGAGATCAAGTCCTATGGCTGGCTATTTGGCGCAACGGGCTTGCTGCGACCAGGGATGGCTTGGTGGATGATCATCGTCGTGGCGCTGATCGGCGGGCTCGGGAACGGGTTGACGATGACGGGGACGAATTATGTGATGCAGAAAGAGACCCCGCCGGAAGCGATTGGGCGCGTGTCGGGGATCATGAACTCGATGTTTAGCGTGGTGCTGATTGTGTCGCCGTTGACAGGTGGGGTGTTGGTACGGACGTTTGGGGCGAGCCCGACGTTTCAGGGGATTGGGATGTTTTTGGTGGTGATGGGGGTTGTGGGGATTTTGGTGGATCGGGTTTGGTTTCAGAAGAAGCGGACAGCGAGTACGATGAACGCGACATCTTGATTCTCCACGGTAATGAACACTGGGAACCGAGGATAATGAACTTTGTCACTATTCAATTGGTGAATTCATAGTAACATAGGTATGCAGATGAGGGAATAGGAAATTTGAAAATACAATGGGGATTGAGTGGGTCAATTCGACCCGCTCATTTTCTTGTACTGAGAACGACATATAAAGTGAAAATATCATAGCGCGATAAATTCATATTTAAAATAATTGTTTATAATTCGTATGATCGAGAGTATCATCCTCTATCAAGGACAGTGGAGTGTCCTTGGATTCACCGCTGATAATTGGACAGGAGATTGGGCGATGAAAGCCGGAGATTTTCAAAACATTCGAGTCCTCTTCATCACAGATGATAGGTACATGAATCTATGTCTGAATAATTTGGTTCGAGGGAAGTAAATCGGAAAGGCAAATGCCTCTTCTTTTTGTTTTGACCACTTAGAACGCCAATTTTTTCAAGGGAGTGTCCAAAGCTGGCGATCTTGCCTGTCAGTAGTTTGACGGATCGAATGTCCAACGTAAAATATATTCACGAGTTTTTGATGGCTTGCTAGATCGTTATGTGGTCAGCTTCTTTGTCAGTCCTTGGACATGGTACGAAATCAACTTTTGGACTTGATTGTCGCTTGCGGCCAGTTGGATCGACACGCTATCTTTGTCGAGGTGGAATTGTGCAGAGTAACGCGGCGAGGGAGTGGGGGATATTTACTGAAAACAATAAAATATTGCATCTTAAAAAATAATGTGCTAATATGATTTCGTTATAAAATTAAATAAAAACTAATGGGGTAACAATGATGAACGTTTGGAAACAGAAACTCGCAGTTAGTCTCGTGGCTTTGAGTGCGCTATTGGTTCCGGTTGTGGCATTTGCAGCAAATAACACCTATGACATTCAGTACAACTTTGACTCTAACTTGACAGGGACAACAAGAACGTTTGGTGGGTCTAACATTGCAGTTGATCTTAACTCTAACTACAATGGCACAGATAAGAGTAACTATTTCTCGGTAGATCTGTTCCGTCACCACACTTTTTCTTCGGATGATTTCATTAGCACTGGTACTGCTCCGTCCATCGGTACAAAGACCATCCAATGGGGGGGTGTTGGTGCTGGTGACTTCAAAGAGGGGGAATCTATATGTTGAGATCACCATTATTGATTTTAATTTTGACAATAGTTTATTTGATTGTAATAATATATAATATTTTTAAAAAAACACCACCTATGCAAATTTTCGTTTTTTCTGCCTTGTATGTCTATCTGGGTGCAGTAGTAAGCCTTGTATTTTTTCCTTTCCCATTCCAGCAAAGTTATCTAGAGCATTTACGTAGTTTGCCGTATCAGCCGCAAAACAATATTGTTCCGTTTAAAGAAATAATTCAAATTTGGGAATACGACACAGGACTTGATTTTCTGAAGCAAATTGGTGGTAATATATTGATGTTATGTCCATTTGGTTTCCTTGTTCCGCTAGTTTTGCAACGTCCAAAATTCTCGAAAGTGTTACTCCTAGGCTTTCTTTTCTCGGTTCTCCTTGAAACAGCGCAACTGGTATTGGATACGATCATCAACTACAATTATAGAACGGCCGATGTTGATGATTTAATTTGTAACACGTTAGGTGTACTTGTAGGATATCTTGCTTGGAGATTGCTGGAAAAGCCCTTCAGCTTGACATCAATGATGGGTAGGGAAATACGATCCTAAATTGGTATTAGCTCTGTCAAGTAGATAGAAAAAAGAAGTAATTTTTATGCAATGGCCGCTTCTCGATATTCTTTCGGGGAGCGGTCTTTTAGTTTTTTCTGAAAGAACTAGGAGGTTTATAGCGCTGAACGTGATGAATTCCAGCGTTGAGGATGAAGAAAAAAAATCTGAAAAAATATCATTGGAATACTTCCTTCCACATGATCCTGTTATCTTCCGATTCCGATTAAACGCCTTTTTCGGGTGTGAAATTGCATCTAAGACAAGGAAAATAGTCATTCCCTCGATTGCGTTGAAAATTGCAATTTTAGCGTGTCGGTAGTGTTCACCGTACGAAACTATTCAGATCATCTCAAAAACATTGTACAAGCCAAATACGAGGCGGATAGATGGATGCGGGGAGCCAATAATAGGGCTTCCTTTTTGTTGTTCGACCCGAATTCAACCACTTGCTGCAAATGCCTTCTACGTCATCTCAAAGGTCACAGACGATACGCCAAGCCCGCGTGCCCTACCTCAACTAGCCCGCCAGGTCTGCGAAGCTGAGATGAGCGTGTAGAAAGCGAAATACAAGACTGAACGAAATACTTACTGCATTCAGAATCGCAGTAACGAATTGTATACTTCTTTTGTGTAATTCGCTATAATTGAAATGGTATGTTGTTTGATCAGTGGTTTACCTTTAAAGTCAACTCGTTCATGGAGGGAAATACATGAGTACGATAGAACATACAGCAAGCGTAACTTTTGGCAAAATCCCGTTAGGTCGGAGAATTGCAGAATTGATGCAAGAAAAAGGGGATGCTTTCTCGATCCGTGCCTTCGCGGAGAGATTAGGAGAAAACCGTGAAACATTCAGACAAACACTTTTGGGGAACCGTCCAATTGCAATCGCATTGCTGGAAAATGTTGCAAAGGGACTTAAAGTTGAAGAGGATAGATTGCGTCAAAGAGATACATATAAAAAGGAAGAAGAATTAACTACCCTACTATCCTCACAGAGAAGAACCAAGGACTCTATGCTTCGTGCCGAAAAACTAGCCAATGAACTTGTTAGTGTTGCATTGGGTTTTACAGAACGTTGCATGTGTTGGGCGAATCTAGGACGCGCTCAATACTATCTCCAAAAGTATGACCTTGCTCACGAATCCTTCTTGACTGCAATGGAATATGCTGAGAAGGTCAATGAAACGTTCAGTGATAGTGCATTGCTTTACCATGTAACGTCATACATCATGGTGACATTTACCATTAGAAAGGAATACACCAATATAGTCCATACTCTGAATGTAGTTGAGAGTGCCTTTTCGGACGATGCCGAAAAAATGGGCTATGTTCACTTCACACGTATGAAATGGCATGAGCACAGGGGGGATTTAGAAAAAGCTAAAAAGCATTCTTACCTTGCTCTAGAATACTTCGAGAAAACTCACAAAGAAGTGCAAATCGGAAAAGCCTACATAAATGTTGGGCATTATGAATACCATTTAGGAAATTACCAGGGTGCAAAAAAAGCTCTAGAGAAAGCACTAGTCTTGCTCCATCATTTCGAGTATCCGAGACTTTTCGCTATTAAAGAATATGCGAAGACTCTGTTAAAATTGGGAGAACGAACAGCGGTTAATACATTAGTTTTGGAAAACAATATCGTGTCAAAGGAATTTCCAGACTTGCATGGGAAACTGCAAATTCTGTATTCAATGTCACAGGATGACCCATCATTTGCTATTCGTGTAAGCGATGATTTAAATGTTGGAATGGCTGTACGTTATTCCGCATGTAAATATTTGATGGAGTATTACGCATCCAAGGGTGACTCAGAATCCTTGTTGCTTTACTATATGAAGAGTAACACACTGATGCAGAATTACGGTGGGTTAATCGACGAGGAGGGATTCTAATGAAAAAACTTTTAGCTGTAAGTATTTCGCTGATTGCAGTAGTTGTCATAAGTACAACTACTGCATCAATAGTTCATTCAGTCAAAGTTGCAGAAACAATTCCACCTGACCTTAGCTCAAAAGCAATCACCAAAGATTGGAAATAGCAATGCTCTAAGCCCCTCGTTAATGGTAGATGAGGGGCTTTAGATTGTCACTTCTCAATTTGACATTGTAACATGCAGTTGAACCTACAACAGCCATTCATTGGAAAAACCATCCCAAGATCAAAGGGATGGTTTATTGTGTTTATAGGCAATAACACAAAACGAAGAGGTGGTTAATGTGGAAACTTTCGGTCAACGTCTCCGCCAACTACGGATGAAAAAGGGTTTAACCCAAATACAACTAGCAGAGGGGATCGTAACCCCATCAATGATTTCACAGATCGAATCGGACAAGGCCAAACCAAGTTATCACGTCTTGGGCAAGATCGCAGAGAAACTTGAGATCCCTCTAGACGAACTGATTGGGAACTTGGAAATGAACCTTGTCATCATCAGCGAGTACAGATTGGCGAAAGGCATGCTATCTGCCGGTGAATTTTCAGGTGCGCTGCCGTTTTTGAAAAAAGTTATCCAAACAAACAATGGCAAGCTCGATCCGTTTGAAATTCGCTACGATTACGCCTGCTGTTTGCTTGGGCTGAGTCAATTTCGAGAAGCAGAAGAATCGTTCCAGCAATTGTTAGATCACGCACATTCAACCAACGGAAGTCCCATCATGCTCATCCGTGTCTTGCATCAGCTAGGGCAGTTGGAGTTGAAATGCAGACGTTATCAGATCGCGGAGCATTATTTGACAAATGCTCTCACACAGATGCGGTCATCCAATTTGAAGGACGTACATCTCCAATGCTCACTGCTTCTGACGTTGGCGGAGATTCAAAATAAATCGGGTCAATTGAAACAAGCAGTTGCCACGCTTCAACTGGCCTTGCCGATCTTGGAGGAAAGAGAGGACATCCAAGGGATTGGAAACCTCTACATGAAGCTGGCACAGTCCTCTCACGTAGCCGACCAGTACGAGCAAGCGGCTGACTATGCACAACGCGCTCAGTGGTATTTCGAGACATTGAGTTGCAAGACGGAGAAGTTGACTCTTGAAGTCCGGCTTGCAGTTCTCCAAGGGGAGATGGGGAATCGAGACAAAGCGATAAGTAGTTTAGAGACTATCGTGGAGGAATACAGAAGACTTCGGCGGGATGAGGAAATGGGGACCACGGTAACCGAGCTTGCGAAACTCTACCTCGCTGGTGGGAAACTCGATCAAGCAGAGGAAGCGTGTCAATCGGCTAGGAAGCTGTTGCCAACCGTCCATTCCTACCAAGCATGGGTAGCCAGGACTCAAGCCGGTATCGCTCAGGCACGCAATCAACAGGCTGTCGCGGTCAAATACATGAAACAGGCGGCAGACTGCTTCAAACTCACTGAGTTCCACACGGAATATGAGGAGACGATGCAGGAGCTATCTCACTTGTACGAGTCCCACGATGACTGTCAAAGTGCGTTACGTGTGATGCATGAGATGTGGTCATTCAACCGCCAAGCACGGGAGCAAAGGGGGATCGTGCTATGAGTCAGGTTGTTTTGCCGAAAAACGTCAGCGAGTTTGTCCGTACTGATTCTGGCTCACACCTCCTCCTGTTACTATTGGAGCAATCGTTCGGACATTCCCTCCAGCGGATCAATCCCGTTGAACGTGCAAACATGGCACGAGAATACGGCAACGACTCAACCGTAGAATTGGACTTGGAGGTACTGTTAGATCACCTCTCCATGATTCGGGTGGTTACCAACCTAAACAGTCGTGCAGAGGAAAGTCTAATCAACTATTGGGCTTCGGAGAACGGATCAATCTTTCTAGCTGATGCGCGGCGTTATGTAGCTGATGCCTTGCGAATCGCACCACAGAAACATCCTGAACGTGGTAGAGCCTATAAGAACCTTGCCTATCTCCTACTGGCACGGAACAAGACACAAACGGCCTGTGAACTCATCTGCAAGGCAATGGAGATATTCCAGCAGAATGGACTGATGGAACAGATCGAGGAACTTCTTGAAATGATCTCAACCCGAACAGATACTGAGTGTAATTTGGTACAAAAAAACATTGCAGCTGTACTTCGGAAAATGGAAGTGGAAGGGAATCGAGTTTGAAGCTCCAACGCCCAAAGTGGCGATTGAGATGTTGATGAGTCAACAGGTAGGATTGGAACTGGGGAACGCATGATTAAGTAGGGCAACCTAGAAGGTTGTCCTTTTTGTTTGGCTAATCTGGTTGGTAGATGTTTGATCTTCATGAGTGCCATAGGTACGCTAACTTCCGTAGAGAGAGCAGGCTGGCAAGTAAAAAGACGACCCCGCTGGGATCGTCCTTGTGTGTGTGTGAACCTAGTAACCATCGTAGGCGTTGCCAGCACCATTCATTCCTACCGAAGATTTAGGAGTCATGCGAATAAAATACCCAGAACCTGTAGCAATGGAGTTAAAGGTGCGGGTGTACCATGCGCCGTTTTTGGGGAATGTGCCTGAGATCGGAATTGTTGCAACACTTGAAGAACCAAAAAAAGCAGATTTACGAAGTTCGTAGTCTACGCTCGGTGTACCAGCACTAGGGGAACTTTGCCATCCGTTAATCGTGACAACGCTTCTATTCAGCATTTTTCTTTAGATCAATGTCTTCAATCACAACTTTCCACGTACCGTCTTCCTTTACTACGGGTAGCGTTACGTCTTGTATTCCAGCGGACTTTAACTTTGCGTGAAGTTCGAAGGTTGCGTGAGAGTCATCAACAAGTTTGACCGAGACGACTTCGGCTTTCAGAACGTCTTGTTCATTTGTTAAATTACTGTAAAGTTGTTTACGTTCAGCGTCATTCTTGAATCGAACGTCTTTAGAATACTGCATGATTTTGTCAACATTGCCGGTTTTCAATCCATCCACATATTGCTTGACTGCTTGTTTAGCTTCTTGCTCTGGGGTTGCAGACGCTTGGGACTTAGATACGCCAAAGTACAGACCACCAGCTACACCTACAGCAATCAGTGTTGCGAGTAAAGTAGTTTTTTTGTTCAATAAACTAACCTCCTTGTGATATATCAAGTCATTACAATTCTAAAATTTTTTCAAAAGGATTACAAGTACATTTCGAAATGTGATCATATGTATTAATGGAACGCATGAATGTAACACAATGCCTATTGTGTTACTTTAGGGAAAACCCGAATATTGTCATCACAGAGGAGAAGACGGAAAAGGAGGATACGAGGGTACAGGCATACCGAATTATGAACACCGTTGCGAATAAGGTTGGACTAGACGAGATCGGAACTCATACGCTTCGGAAAACGTTCGGGTATCACTTGTATCAGAAGACGAAAGACGTGGCTTACAACAATACGTGGAGGTGGTTTTTATGGAAACTTTCGGTCAACGTCTCCAGCGGGATTGTGTTTATTGCGATGCAATCCAAGGACTCGTACAAGTAGAAAAACGCGTCAGAACTTAGTTCTGACGCGTTTTTTGCAGAGGTGCGAATCTGTTTAGTTTTGAACCACGCTCAGGTCATCCACGTAGAACGTGCCCGATGCGTTGTTTGCTGATGCGCGGAGTACTGCATATAGGCGGAACGACGCCGTGTTCGCCGGGGTGATAATGCTTCTCGTCAACTGTACATAGCCCGTGGTGGTCAAGGTGTTCGCCATCAGCATATAGCCCGGCTCGGTATCGTTGTCCGTCAATTGCATGTAGCTCGGGACGGTCACACCGTATTTAACGGAGTTTGATTTGATAAAATGCCCATCGACGTCGTAGAAATCGATGTAGAGTTGCACAAAGGCATTGTTTAAGCTTTCGATGTTGTACATACCGCTGACGGTATAGGCTGTGTTTGCTCGTGCTGCAACGGATTGGTAGACATCGATGGCGGAACCGTTGGGAATCCCGGAACCCGCCACTTTTTGTGCGTACCTTCCCGAATAGACGGGGGACGTGACGACAGCGAGATCCGGGACGGCACCAGTAGGTACATAGGACGTCCAATTTTTCCCGACCTGCAAGCCAGTTGTGTCAGAAGCGGTGCCATTTTCAAAGCTTGGGTTAATCAGCAAGTTCGAAGATGCCATCGGCGTCAACGAAATCGTGTTCGACGCTGCCGATTCGCCGCCTGTGTTCACGGCGGTGACGTAATACGTGTAGGACGTGCCATTTGTCAGATTGGCGTCGACAAAGGTCGTGCTCGTCACAGGAGCCGTGTTGATTAGCACGCCGTCTCGGTAGACGTTGTAACTCACAGCTCCATCTGGCGCGGTCCAAGTCAGAGCGACCTGTGCATCCCCTGCCGTACCCGTCAAGTCACTCGGGGCCACGAGGATGGGGACGGGGATTACATTCACAGTATTGGAAGGTGCGGATTCCCCCGCGTCGTTGATTGCCGTCACAAAGTACACGTAGTTAGTTCCGTTAACGAGACCTGTGTCCGTAAAAGTTGTGTCTGTGAGGGGAGAGGTATTCACCTTCACCCCGTCACGGAAAAGGTTGTAACCCGTAGCCGACGCGGATGTTTTCCAAGTCAGGGTAGCTTGAGCATCCCCGGCTTGGCCTGTGAGATCGACGGGAGCATTCGGTGGGTAAGCATCCGGTGTGCCTCTCAGATCGAGATCATACATGTTGGCCGAGTACGTGGGAGAGGTATTCGTCACGACTACTTTGGCTACGTGTTGGAAATTGAGAGCCGTGAAAGCGTTGACGGGCGAGGCGGACGGTGTGTAGGTACCCAACAGCGTACCTGCCGTGTCATACAATTTGATCCGGAAATACCCATGCCCATACGAGTTCAGTCCCGTCACGGTCGCTGGGGTAGGCAGGACAAAGGTTTGGTTGTTGTTGTAGCCGTAGTAAGAGAACGTTGCATTGTCGCCGTCCGTCAGGTTCGTCACGCCCGTGGTGGACGCGAGCCCTCGCAGCAAACCAGCCGGTGACTTTGGCAAGGCTGAAACGGTGCTCAGCAATCCCTCACCGGATGTTGTGATCGGGGCGAGGTAGTAGGTGTAGGTGTTGCCGTTGATCACGTTCGTGTCAATAAATGTGGTGTCCGTAATGGGCGAGGTGTTGATCTTGTTGCTCGACTGAACCCCGTCTCTGTACAGATTATACTGAGTAACACCAGGCACTGAACTCCAAGTAAGGGAAACCCGGGCATCGCTAGAGGTTGCAGCAAGACCGGCTGGGATGGTATTGGCATCCGGAGTGCCTGTCAGATCGAGATCATACATGTTGGCCGAGTACGTGGGAGAGGTATTCGTCACGACTACTTTGGCTACGTGTTGGAAATTGAGAGCCGTGAAAGCGTTGACGGGCGAAGCGGACGGTGTGTAGGTACCCAACAGCGTACCTGCCGTGTCGTACAATTTGATCCGGAAATACCCATGCCCATACGAGTTCAGTCCCGTTACGGTCGCCGGGGTAGGCAGGACGAAGGTTTGGTTGTTGTTGAAGCCGAGGAAAGAGAACGTTGCATTGTCGCCGTCCGTCAGGTTCGTCACGCCCGTGGTGGACGCGAGCCCTCGCAGCAAACCAGCCGGTGACTTCGGCAAGGCTGAAACGGTGCTCAGCAATCCCTCACCGGATGCTGTGATCGGGGCGAGGTAGTAGGTGTAGGTGTTGCCGTTGATCACGTTGGTGTCTACAAATGTGGTGTCCGTAATGGGCGAGGTGTTGATCTTGTTGCTCGGCTGAACCCCATCTTTGTACAGATTAAACTGAGTAACACCAGGCACTGAGCTCCAAGTAAGGGAAACTCGTGCATCGCTAGCGGTTGCAGCAAGACCGGTTGGGTAGGCATTGGCATCCGGAGTGCCTGTCAGATCGAGATCATACATGTTGGCCGAGTACGTGGGAGAGGTATTCGTCACGACTACTTTGGCTACGTGTTGGAAATTGAGAGCCGTGAAAGCGTTGACGGGCGAGCCGGACGGTGTGTAGGTACCCAACAGCGTACCTGCCGTGTCGTACAATTTGATCCGGAAATACCCATGCCCATACGAGTTCAGTCCCGTTACGGTCGCTGGGGTAGGCAGGACGAAGGTTTGGTTGTTGTTGAAGCCGTAGTAAGAGAACGTTGCATTGTCGCCGTCCGTCAGGTTCGTCACGCCCGTGGTGGACGCGAGCCCTCGCAGCAAACCAGCCGGTGACTTCGGCAAGGCTGAAACGGTGCTCAGCAATCCCTCACCGGATGCTGTGATCGGGGCGAGGTAGTAGGTGTAGGTGTTGCCGTTGATCACGTTGGTGTCTGTAAATGTGGTGTCCGTAATGGGCGAGGTGTTGATCTTGTTGCTCGACTGAACCCCGTCTCTGTACAGATTAAACTGAGTAACACCAGGCACTGAACTCCAAGTAAGGGAAACTCGGGCATCGCTAGTGGTTGCAGCAAGACCGGTTGGGATGGTATTGGAATCTGGAGTGCCACTCAGATCGAGATCATACATGTTGGCCGAGTACGTGGGAGAGGTATTCGTCACGACTACTTTGGCTACGTGTTGGAAATTGAGAGCCGTGAAAGCGTTGACGGGCGAAGCGGACGGTGTGTAGGTACCCAACAGCGTACCTGCCGTGTCATACAATTTGATCCGGAAATACCCATGCCCATACGAGTTCAGTCCCGTTACCGTCGCCGGGGTAGGCAGGACGAAGGTTTGGGTGTTATTGTAGCCGTAGTAAGAGAACGTTGCATTGTCGCCGTCCGTCAGGTTCGTTACACCTGAGGTGGACGCGAGCCCTCGCAAGAGCCCCGGTGTCGATTTCGGCAAGAGGTTCACAGCGTTTGACGGGTCCGACGTCGTATTCCCAATGATCGCCGAGACCGTGTAGGAAAACGTCGTGCCATTGATGACCGTCGTGTCCACATAGGTGGTGTCTGTGACTGGTGTGCTTGTAATTTTTGTACCGTTTCGGTAGACGTAGTACCCAGTTGCGTCTGTGACAGGTGCCCAGTTCAATGTGACTACTGCGTTGCCAGCAGTCCCGCTAAGCGTTACAGGTCCCGTCGCTGCATACGCAGTTGACGTGGAAAAATCTAAAGTTGTGTTTGCCGAAACCAACAGCAGTGCACTAAGCACAGTCAAGCCGCTTTGCCACACTTTCGATCGTACTTTTTTCCAATTTTTCATGAAGTCACACTCCACCTGAAAGTCTCTTGCTCACACAAAATTAAAATCCAGTATTTCCTAGGATTCTCAACGAGTATAACATGGATAAATCTAGTATTCTAGAGATTGTTATCATTTTTTTATGCGTATAATTGCAAAACATTTGCTTTCTTGCTTCTGTTCGAATCCCGCTATTCCATATTGTAGAAGTCGCGCTGGGACTGGGTTCTGGCGCGTTTTTGTGTGTAGAGAAATGTGTTTGAGATAGTCGCAATGCAGGGATTTTGGCGGAACGGTTTTGGTTTCGGGGGAAACAGTCGGCGGGGACGATGTAAGAAGACTGATTGGGTGTGCCAACAAGCGAGACGCAAGCGCTACTGGAACTGGATTTGAATGATTTCAACGAAATATCACAATTTTCATAATCATCTTGAAATTATTGTTCTACCTGTGCTATAACAGATTTGAGAGAACTTTGTTAGAAATTCTTTTAACAAATGTGAACTCACCTAACAACTGAGACATACAACCTTGGTCAGTATGAACCTATAGGAGGTGGATTCGAATGGAAAACTTCTTTGATCTCGACGTTCAAGTAAAACCAACCAGCGTAGCTAGTGCAGGTGTGGTTCCCCTCTGGACAGGAGAGCTATGTTTCTCGCTCTCCTCTTGCCGACCTGCAGATATGTAGGAGGCCTGCTGATAATCCTGCCGGTCGTAGATTGCAAAAACCATCACCTGTTCTGAATCGAACGGGTGATGGTTTTTGTCTTTAAGGGAACTGGAGTGTGAATCTTAGCTTGAGAAGGCGGTCATGAACTTTGCAACGAGAGGGTAGGTCAAATGAGACCTGCTCCTATTATTTACCTGTATCAGAGCCGGTGATCAACCAAATATTGGAAAGTGGAGCTATCATAACAAGACCAGCCGAAATACAGACCTCCACTTCCTCGCCATCCGCCAAACCCTCAACCCCTTCCCTTTTGACATGTGAATCGTTATAATTCTGTAAACTAGTTCTAATCTGGAGGCACTCATGATAAAACAAAATGAAGACCTGCGACTAGGCGGGGTCTATTGCGAGACGACGGCAGCGCGTCACCTATTTGATCGGGCCGGACTGGTCGCTGCTCACAACGGCAGGCCGCTCAGTGAGGCGATGCTTTTTGGGATCAGCGGCGGCATCGGCTTTATGTATTTCAATTTTGAGTACGAGGGACACCCTCCCAGTATGTACATCGGGACTGCACACCGCTACAAAACGAAATTCGGCGCGTTGATGGACAACCTCTACCAACGGGTCGGCGTCCAGACCGTCGTGAAAACGTCCATGTCTGAAAAAGTGGCAGAGAAAAACCTCCGTCAAGCGCTGGAGCAGGGGACACCTGTTCTCCTGAATCTATGCTGGGGCGGACTGCCGTATAGTGGTACGAACGAAATGTACGCTGATTATGCGGTCGTCGTGACGGGCTTTCACGAACAAGAGGGCGTATATGAAATTGCAGATCGAGCCTCCGTGCCGCTTACCATCAAACCGGAGGCGCTTTCGAGAGCTCGTGCGGGAATCGCCTCCCTGAAAAACCGTAGCCTCACGTTGGCGCCAACAGATCAATCTCCATTGGATCTTCGCGAGGCAATCGTGGCGGGCATCCGTGCCTGTTTTGAAAACATGCTGAACCCGCCCACACCCGTCAACAACTTCGGCCTCAAGGGGCTTGAAAAGTGGGCGAACGTAGTGAATGATCCCAAAAACAAAAAAGGCTGGCCACAGGTATTCGCTACCGATGCAGACTTGTTCCAAGGCTTGTTTTCGACGTTCCGCTACTTGGAAATCGGCAATGGCGGTGGGGCGATGCGCGAGTTGTACGCTGCGTTTTTAACCGAAGCAGCAGAGGTCTTGAACGAACCGGAACTGCTCAACGTCGCCACGCAATATCGCGAGTGCGCCCGTTACTGGACGGAAGTGGCACATGCTGCGCTACCCGATTCAGAACCGCTTTGGAAGGAACTGAAACATATGACCTCGCTCAAGGAGCGACTGCTCTTGGAAAAAGGCATGGAATCTCCCCGTGAAATCGAGCCGATCAACGAACGCCTACACGTGATCGCGACTGCGATGCGAGAGTCGTTCGCATTTGACGCGAGCCAACGCCAAGAGCTGTTGGACGACCTACATCGAAAGCTTGTCAGCCTGGGACAACTGGAAAGAGCTGCAATTTCCAGCCTCCAGAAGTTGTTTTCATAAAAAAGGAGCAGCACGCAGGCTGCTCCTTTTTTTCTATTCCGTTCGCAAGTCGCTGGAGGCCTGTTTCGGTGGGCGCGTCAACCAGTGGTAAAAGACCAGGGTCATGCTCTGTGTGAACAAATAGATGACAAACGAGTAGGCGATCGTGTAGCCGTTCTTGTAGGTCAGCACGTGGAAGTACACCATCAGCCACTCAACGCCTACCGCAACAAGGGACCACCCGAGAATATAAAACACAACAGCTCGACCTCTGGCCCGCAACCATTCATAGAAGTAGATGAAAAAATACCCAAACGGAGCAAAGAAAAAGTACGAGACGAGGTCCATGATGCAATACCTTGGGGAATCGTTGACATCGTAGTAATCGAATAAACCACCACCGAGCGTAAAGTCATAAAACTTTGGGGTGGTAAAGGCCCAGATACAGAGCAGCAACGTGGTCGAGGTTGGCAATCTCTTGGGCAGCAACAGCAGCCCCGTGTACGTGACCACAGCTCCGATGATCACAAACCATTCATTCTGATCGAATTTATCGATCGCAAAGATGCTCATGGCAACCCCACCTCTTCCTTGGCAAACGCATACCGAAACCATTTGAGCAACAGCACGGCGATCAGCAGATACGAACCCGCAACCACCAACTCCTTTAGCATGTTAAAGTCGGGGAACGTGAAGGCTTTATATCGGATGCACAAGGTCTCCAAGCCCCAGACAGCCACCAAGTATCCAGCCACAGGCAGTGTTTTTTGCAAAAAGGTACGGCAAACCAACAGCAAATTGATACACAGCACTGGCAGCAACGGGACGAGTACACTTCGGTACACCACATACATGAGATACGTCGAGGTCTGTTTGGAGATCTCGATTTTCCCCAGTTCATATCCCAAAATCCACGAAACGCTGATGTTGATGTCCAAAATCACCAAGAACAGAAAGACACACTCGCGCCTGCTGAGCTTCTTAGGATAGGTGATCAAGATCGTAAGCAACAGCCAACAGATCGTAAGCAAGATCGTCAATCCCATCTGTTTATCTCCTTCACACTGACATGATCTCTTACCAAGGTTCCCCATGCAGACAAATCCCATGTAAGCGCGCCGCTCATTATGATCCACTTATCAGCCGGCAATCATTGCCGACCCACCGCTTCGCATGGTCTGATAGAACCAGAGGAGGGTTTTTCCCTTGAAGAAAAAAAGATCCATCATCGCACTGGCAATCGCACTCGTCCTGTTCATCTATTGCATCACGACCTACAAACTCATGAGTTCCCGCACGTATCAAGTAGCGGGCGAACTCGTCTCGCGCGTGGAGACCAGCCAGAAAGTCGTCGCCCTCACCTTCGACGATGGTCCGAGCGGGCACACAGATGATATACTCAAAACGCTCGAACAGGCGGACGTCCAAGCGACGTTTTTCCTGATCGGCACAGAGATCGAAAAGCGCCCAGAAGATGTCAAGAAACTGCTCCAAGCCGGTCACGAGATCGGCAACCACACCTACCATCACAACCGAATGATCTTCAAATCCCCGTCCTACCTGCGCGATGAGGTGGAAAAAACGGACCAACTGCTGCGCGACGCCGGGGTTACAGGCGAAATTCTGTTCCGACCGCCCAACGGCAAAAAGCTGCTCTACCTGCCGTATTACCTCAGCCAACACGACCGCAAGACGATCATGTGGAATCTCGAACCAGACTCGCTCGATGAGATCGCCTCCAGCGCGGACCAGATCGTCGAGTACACGCTCACCAACATCCAACCGGGCTCGATCATCCTGCTTCATGCCATGTACGACTCCCGCGCCGAATCGCTCAAAGCCGTGCAGGGCATCGTCTCAGGGCTCAAAGCTCAGGGCTACCAATTCAAAACGGTCTCCGAACTCTTGCAAATGCAAGGCAAGTAGCGAAAAAAGACCCCATCCACCAGCCGTGGATGGGGTCTTCTAGCGGGTTGTTGAATAGCATGGAGTGACCCAACCATTCCTGTTACGGAGGGATCGACCGCATGGCTTCCAACCCGCGCAAGACAGCCAAGAAAACCGCCACCACCAAGCGCAGCACAATCACCAAGAGCACCAGAAGCACCAAGACCCCCAAGCGTACAAGCAACATCCCACATGAGAAAAAATCCGCCGGTGCAAATGTATCCCTGCGGATGCTCACGGAGGCGGACGATGCATTTCTGCTCCAGAGCACGCGCCAGACGATGAAGGAAGTTTTCGAAAAGTCGGTCGGTGTGGAACTGACCGACAAGCTGATTCTCGAACAGATCAAGAGCAGCGGGGTCACGCTGATCATCGAACAAGGCTGCGTGCCGATCGGCTACACCTGCTACACCCTCTACAAACCGAAACGCATGTACTGGGGAGCGCTGGTCCTCCTGCCGACAGCACAGGGTCATGGCATCGGTTCACGCATCTGCGACAACCTATACGAGCACGCACGCCAATTAGGCTGTGAGGCCATCGACGGACACGTGCAGGTACACAATGAGGTCGCGGTAAAGTTTTGGAAAAGTCAAGGCTTTGAAGTCGTCGGAGGGCCAACGGCAGGCTCGTATGAAATTGAGAAAAAACTTCGATAAAAAGCAGCTACCCTCTTTCAATGTAACATTGTTTCATGTAATATAGGTGATAGAAGGATAACCTATATTAATGGAATGAGGGAGAAGTCATGCATCCGAACAAGCAGTTGCTCATCAACTTCTTTACCGCGATTCAGAACAATGACGTTGACGCACTGTCGGACTGCTATCATGAGGAACAACAAGATTCCGACCACATCTTGGACGATCTGCACGGGGACGACGCACGGATGATGCTGAATTGGTTTGTCAGCACTCGTGAGCAAGCACGCATGTTGGGTTACCGGATCTTGGAAGTGAGTGACAGCCAAGGTCGCGCGCGTTGGGAGATCGAATACCGCTCCGCACGTCGCGGTCGTCTGATCCGCCGGGAGATCGAATCTGAATTCCAATTCGAAGACGGCAAGATCATCCACCACCACGATTACTTCGACTGGGGCCGTTGGGCGCGCCGCACGTTTGGTCCGTATGGTTCCCACGTTTCGTGGGCACCGACCCGCGATCGCGTGCGCCGCAAAGTACGCAACACCATCGATGACTATACACATAATTGGTCCTATGGTATTGATATTAATGTGAATGGGAAGGAAATTCACATTGTAACGGGGAAAAGAAAGTAGTACAGGTTGAGTGGAAGCAGCTCGAGACCGCCTGAGGCGGTTTCGAGCTTTTTTCAGAGAGAAGGGGCAGGGGATCACAGGATGCAACATCCGAATGAGCAGTTGTTGGCCAAGTTTTACACCGCGTTTCAACAGAATGATTACGACGCAATCGCGGAGTGCTACCACGAGGACGCACAGTTTTCGGACGATATGTTTGAGAACCTGCGCGGTGACGAAGTGCGGGCGATGTGGCATATGTTTACACGAGGACAAGCCAGTGACAAAAAGATGACGTTCCAAGTCATCGACGCCGACGACCATCGGGGTCGGGGACGCTGGCACATCGACTATCACTTCTCGGTGACCGGGCGACCGATCCACAACGACATCGAATCGGAGTTTCGCTTCGTCGATGGCAAGATCATCTCGCACCACGATTCCTTCGACTTCGGTCGCTGGACGAGACAAGCGTTTGGCTTCAAGGGGATTTTCATGGTCTTGGGCCCGATCCGCAGCAAAGTGCAGCAAAAAATTCGCGAGACGCTCCAGGCGCATCATGTGAAAAACGCCGAAGCCGTGCGAGTGAAAGCAACGTAGAAAAAAGACCAAAGGGCTCCAGCCCTTTGGTCTTTTTTTAATAATATCTGCGCGCCCCGAGATAATGGGGGCCCCAATAGGAGTTCGAGAGGGTGTAGACGTAGATCCCGCGGCTGTTGGTCGCGGAGATGAATTTGTTGTGACCGACGTAGAACCCAACGTGCGAGACGTAGCCCGGTTGCTCCAGCGAGAAAAACACGAGGTCGCCCGGTTGCAATTGCGATTTGTACACGACTTTGCCCATGTGGTACATGTTGTTCGCCGTCGTGCGCGGCATCCTCACACCAAATTTGTTGAACATATAATAGATAAAACCCGAGCAGTCAAACCCACTCGGAGTTGCACCACCCCATGCATACGGGATGCCGACATAGCGGTATGTGTCGGCGACCAGTCTCCGCTTGACGAGCGCGTGTGACAACGCGGTGCGTGTCAACGGACCATATGTACCTGTGACGGGCACGCCGTATACCGCTTGAAACCTTTTCACCGCAGCGGCTGTGTACCAACCATAGTATCCGGTGGCGTGTGGGTAGGTGAAGAAGCCTAGCGTGGCGAGGTTTCGTTGCAACAGCGTCACCGATGCACCGCGTGAGCCATAGTGCAAGTTGACCGCTTGTGCCGGAACCGCTTCCTCCTCAAAGCCCGGCATCGCATTGGCCCATGCCGTCGCCAGATCGTGAGCGGCTTCCGTCGTCTCCGGTCGGGGGGAAGCCAGCGCTTGCTGTCCTGAATCGGTTAGCAACATCGTGGCGAGCAACAGGCCGATCAGCCCTTTTTTGGCAGAGTTCATGAGTGCCAATACCTCCTCTGAATTGCAAAACTCTCCCCCTACCATGCCCGCAACCCGCTCTGCACATGCAAAAAAGCCGTGACCACCTCGGTGGCGCACGGCTTTTTTGGGAGTATTATTCTTGGTCGAAGTACTTGCTGAGATCTGCAATCACAGGCGTTTCGCGCAACGCGGTCATCAATTTGATCCGCGCTTTTTGCCCGTTCAGGCCGTTGGAGAACAAAACCCCCAAGTCGAGGAGTTGCTTGCCTCCGCCTTCGTAGCCGTAGACGTCCTGCACAATTCCATTGTAACAGCGCGACACCAACACGACCGGGATGTCTTGGGCCAGCGCTCGTTTGATACCCGGCACAACGCCCGGAGGCACGTTGCCAGCGCCTAACGCTTCGATGACGATCCCCTTGGTTCCGTGATCGAGCAGGCAGTTGATCAGCAGGTCATCCATGCCGACCGCCATCTTCAACAGGCCGACTTCAGCGACGAGGTCGTCGACCGGGATGTGGGCGTGCGGTTTCGGCACGTGGCGGATCTGTACCGTCCGCTTGTCGAGGAACCCGATCGGCCCGACCGTGGGGGATTGGAACGTGGCTACGTTTGACGTGTGCGTCTTGGTGACGAAGCGCGCGGCATGAATGTCATCGTTGAAGACGACGAGCACGCCTTGTCCATGCGCTTCCTTGGAAGCGGCAGCGCGCACGGAGTTGAGCAGGTTCAACGGGCCATCGGCACCCAATTCATTGCTGGAGCGCATCGCACCTGTGACGATCACCGGTTTGCCAGGCGGCAGGATCAGGTCGAGGTAGTACGCGGTCTCTTCGAGCGTGTCGGTGCCATGTGTGATCACAATTCCGTCCACATCATCGCGCTGTAGGCGTTCCAGCACGGCACGTCCCAGCTCTCCCATCATCGCGGGGGTTAAGTGCGGACTGGGTACATTGCTAATGGCTTCGACCGAAACGGTCGCGTATTCAGCGAGCTTCGGCACGGCATGGGTCAGATCGGCGGCATTGGCGACGGGACGAACGGTCTGTGTCTGGGGGTCTTCGATCATCGCGATCGTGCCACCGGTTGTCATAATGATGATATGTTTCAAGAAAACATCCACCTCTCGTGGTTTGCATACGGGCTTTAGTGGATATTATGCCCTTCACCTGTACGCCGTGTCAAAGCAGGAATTTAAATCGTCGAGTCAGAATCTATAAGCGGGAGGGGTCTGCCTTGAACATTGTCTTGCTTATCGGGTGTGCAGTGGCACCTGCAATTGCCCTCATGTCCTTTTTCTATATTCGAGATCGCTATGACTCGGAACCGTTACAGTTGGTCGGCAAGCTGTTTTTGGTCGGCATGTTGTCCGCGCTGCCGGTGATGTATTTCGTGAAGTGGGTCAGTACGTCGATCAGTTCCCCGTATGTGCACACGATTCTCGTGGTCGCCGTGGTGGAGGAGCTCTCGAAGTTGTTGCTGACCTATTGGTTTGCGGTGCGCCACCATGAGTTTGACGAGGAGTATGATGGAATTGTGTATGCTGTCGCGACCTCGCTCGGGTTCGCGACCATCGAGAACATCATCAAAGCTCTGGCGCTCGGGTGGGATGTGATTCCGTTTCGCACGCTGTTCACGGTGCCAGGTCACGCACTATTTGGTGTGATCATGGGGTACTATTTGGGCAAGGCGAAGTTCACCACATCACGCCGCAAGCGGGTGCTCCTCGGTCTGCTGGCCTTCGGGTCGCCTTGGCTGGTACACAGCACGTATGATTCGTTGCTGATCTCCGAGCAGACGTGGCTCATCGCGTTGTCGATCCCGTTCATGGTCGGCCTCTGGATCAACGGCCTGCGCAAAGTGCGCGAGGCGGCGGAACGTTCGCCTTTTAAACCGCTGGAGAAAAACGCACCCGATGTATAAACCGACATCGGTGTGGCTACACTGTCTCTCATCACTTCATGCAAGTGCAAGGAGGCGGACTGTAGATGCCGGAACAAATCGACCGTGTCAAAGTACACATTCGTTGCAAGCAATGTGGCGAATCGTTCATTCTGCGTGGCGCACGCGACTACCGAGGTCACATCGACACCGGATTCAAGCGTTGCCTGTGCGACAACGAGACGCAATTTGATATCGAACCCCTCATCTAAATTGCGGGGTGTTAAAAAAGGGAGGGCCCGACGGGGCTCTCCCTTTTTTTGCCTCGGATACAGGGTGGGTACTTTCTCCACAATAAGACAAGCACACCGATTTCACACAGATGGAGGGGGTACTATGAGGAAAAAGTGGAGGTTGCTGATGGCGGCCTTGACTGTGGCGACGGCAGTTGCTTGTGTGGCCGTAGAGCCTGGGCTGGTGCAGTCAGGCACTCATGAATCCACGTTTACGCAACGTACTCTCGTACGAGGCAGCGCCGGTACCGATGTCCGCGAACTGCAAGGTCGACTCAAGTTCCTCGGCTATTATAAGGGCAGTCTGGACGGTTCGTTTGGGTACGGTACATACTGGGCCGTTCGCAATTTTCAGTACAAGTTTGGCATGAAGGTCGACGGCGTCGTCGGCAGCACCACCAAGACCAAGCTCGTAGCGGCCAGTCGCGGGTACAACCCGAACCAAGCGACTGCTTCGATTCAGCGAGCACAGGGCGGAGGAACTGCGAAGAAACCGGCCAGCAAAGCGACGGCTACCGCTACCCCGACACAGTCCTACGGCGGCAAAAACGTCTCCGCCAACGACATGAAATTGCTTGCCAACGCCGTCTACGGTGAGTCGCGTGGGGAAGTGTACATCGGGCAAGTGGCGATCGCGGCGGTCATCCTGAACCGCATGGACAACCCGAACTTCCCGAATACGGTTCCGGGGATCATCTTCCAACCCGGCGCGTTCACCGCGGTCGCAGATGGTCAGATCTGGCTCAGCCCGAACGACCAAGCGAAAAAGGCTGTCAACGACGCCCTGCGTGGATGGGACCCGTCAAGCGGCGCGATCTACTACTTCAACCCCGCGACGGCTACGTCCAAGTGGATCTGGGGCCGTCCGCAGATTAAACGCATCGGCGCACACATCTTTTGCCGATAGCACCTTGTAGAGAGAGGAGGGCTCTGCATGATGTTCTCTCGTATCACGTCCTTTGTTGTCGTCTTGGCGCTGGTGGTGGCCGGGTTCTGGGGCTACCGCGAGCATCGTGAAAAACAAGCGCTGCTGCTCAAAGCGGAAAACCAATACCAGCGCGCGTTCCATACTTTGAGTGACCATATGAACCTGTTACAAGACGAGCTCGGCAAGTCGCTCGCCGTCAACTCGAAATTGCAATCGACCTCGTCGCTGACCGAAGTGTGGCGACTATCCGCACAAGCGCGCAGCGATGTGGGTGAACTCCCGCTGTCCCTGATGCCGTTCAACAACACGATGAATTTCCTCAATGATGTGGGGAACTTCTCCTATCGGGTCGCCGTCCACAAAGACGAGAAGCAACCGCTGACCGATCAGGAATGGAACACGCTGCAGACGATGTACAACCGCTCCAAAGGGTTGGAAAAGCAACTGTCCAGCCTCCAGACGGCCGTCATCCAGAAAAACCTGCGCTGGATGGACGCGGAACTTGCCCTCGCGCAGACTGACAAAAAAACGGACAACGTGATCGTCGACGGCTTCAAAGCGATGGAAAAGCAAGTTCGCAACGCCAAGCCGCTCAATTTTGGCCCGACCGCCAACGCGTTGAAGACGCGCAACAACACAGATGTGAACAAACTGAGCGGCACGGCGGTCAACCCACAAGGGGCGGCGGAAGCAGCAGCTCGCTTCCTCGGACATGCCAATACACAGGGCATCTCCGCCAAGCGCAACGGGCAAGGCAATCTCTATCCTTCCTACTCGGTCACCGCCAAACTGCCAGGTGACGGTCAAGCCTACATGACGATCACCGAAAAGGGGGGCCACATCACCAACTACATGAACAATCGCGGAGTCGGCGATCCGAAGCTCGACCTCGATCAAGCGTCAGCGAAGGCTACCGCGTATTTGAAACAAAAGGGGATTGCGGGGGACACGATCATCCGCATCGACCAGTACGACAACGTTGGGGTCTACGAGATCGTGCCAACACAGGACGGGGTCCGCATCTACCCAGAGAAAACCACCGTCAAAGTCGCGCTCGACAACGGCGAAGTGGTCGGTCTGGTCGCACAGGATTATGCGTTCAACCACGTGGCGAACCGGCAGATACCGGCGGCCAAGATCTCCGAAGCGGAGGCGCGCAAGTTCGTCTCACCGAAAGTGCAAATTCAAGAGACGCACAGATCGATCGTGCTGGACGATCTAGGTCGCGAGCAATTCTGCTACGAGTTCATCGGCACGATGGACAACGACACCTACAAGGTCTACATCAGAGCGCTCGATGGCAAGGAGATCGGTGTTGAGAAGCTCAAGTAACTGGACAATCAGACAGCGTAACAAAGAGAGGGCCGGTCGCAACCGGGCCCTCTTTTTATGAACCTAGCGTTTGGGCGCTCGATTCTTTTTGGCGGTTACTGTTGCGTTTGCAGCCAACGTTCAACGCCTGTAGCAATCGCTTCAGCGAGTTGCTTTTGGTAATCGGCTGTATTCAGCCGAGCTTTCTCCTCGGAGATGTTCAGGTAGCCGCACTCGATGATCAGGCTGGGAATATCCTGTTTGCGCAGGAGGTAGTAGGTGCCGGGCTTGCTGTCGCGCTTGGACATTTCCGGCACTTGGTGGAGTTCCGCTTGTACGAGCGCGGCCAATTCCTTGGTTCCTTCGTTTTGCTTGGAGTAGAACACCTCTGCACCACCGCGTGTGGCGAGGGGCGAGTTGTTGATGTGCAGAGAGATAAACATCGTGGCTTGTTGTTCTTGGGTCATCTCGATGCGCTTGTCGAGGTCGCTGCGCTTGGAGGAGCTTCCTTTGCTGCCGTCGTTCGCGTAGTCGATATCCGACTCTCTGGTCATCGCGGTCTGGATGCCGCGCGCTTGTAGGGAGGCGTTCAACTGATGAGCGATCGCCAGCGTAATGTTTTTTTCCTCAATCCCGCCTGCCATGACACCGGGGTCGTAGCCGCCATGTCCAGGATCGATCATCACAAATGCAGGAAGCGGTGGCACGGTGGCATGTCGACCGACGATGGAATAGGAGGTCGTGGTGAAGACGAGCAGCAAGATCAGCGGTAGGAGCAACCTGCGAAAGCGCGGCAACCGCATGGTATGAAAAAAGATGGGGTGACGTTTCAAGGAAGTACCTCCCGTCCACAAGTTTCTGTACACTCTATTCAAAGGTCGTCCGCAACATTCGTCTCTTTCATTAAGGTAGAAACGTATCTGAAAATGTTATATACTTTTCATAGGTCGATACTCACCGGAGCGTGGTTTAAATATGGCATACCCAGTGATTGGGCAGAAAATCAACATCGAAGTGAAAGACGGCTCCTACGTGGGTCGCTACTCAGCACGGGTTCAAGACATGGAAAAGACAAAGATCTTTATCGACCTGCCGATGAAACTTGAAGCGAAGTCGCCGACCGTGTTGCCAGAGAAGATGACAATTATGGTGCGATATCGGTCGATTGACGGGGCGCAATGCAGTTTCGTCACCGTGGTTCTAGGTCGTGAAAAGCGCAACATCGACCTTTTAGGTCTGCACAAACCGAAAATCGAGGATGTACATCGCCAGCAACGCCGCGAGTTTTTGCGTGTGCCATTTCATCTCGACTTGGACTTGGTGTATATGGATTCGGTCACCAAGAGCATCATCACAGCCCAAGCGCGGGGGCAGGACATCTCCGGTGGAGGTCTGTCCTTTGCGATCCCGGCAGACTTGCCGATGCAAGCGAACGACATCATCGGATTCCGTTTCCGCATGAATTTAGAAGGCAAGGGCTACGACATCGTCGGCAAGGCGCGGGTGATTCGGATCGCGCCACCGAATGAAACAGGCTACAAAGCCGTCTCGTTGAAGTACTTCGAACTCAATGAGACAGACCGACAATTGATCGTCCAGTACTCCTTCAAACGTCAGATCGAGATGCGTGAGAAGGGCGTGCTCGGCAACTAAATTGCATACGAACGCGTGGCGCCGACGAACTCCAAGTATGAAACCCCCGGGACTAGCATAGGATGAGAAGTATCCGGGGGTGGTACAAGATGGATCAACGTCGGCGTCTTACATATGAAGAGCGTTTTCTGAAATCCTACGAGCGGTTGGAAAAGCCACTCTCTCGCATCGTGTTGTTGGGCTTTGTGCTGATCGTCGTCGCTCAAGTGTTGCTGGCGTTCCCGTCGGGACGGCATCTGCTCTCCTTGACCGACCGGCTGGAGGGCACACGCCAAAGCGGCGGTGTCATGCCGACCGCTGCACAGAGCGATGAACCTACACAAGTCACGATCACCAACGTCGACCAGCAGCAAGCATGGCCGAACATCTGGGTCAAACTCAATGGCGTGCCGGTCGTCAACTTCATGAAGTCGGAAGTCACCGTGCCCGTCAAGGAAGGCGATGTCCTGACGCTGGACTCCTCCAGCGTGGAGGGAGTTTTCCGGTTTCAAATTGATCACAACAGCCCGCACATCTCGTTTCCAGTGCCAGGAACGCTGGTCGAGTCCAATCAGGACCGTGCAGCGGAAGTCGGTCCGATTCACTTGATGAAATAGGGCCTTTTTGGTACTATCATAGTTGAGAAAACTTGCAACAAGCGGGCGCTGGCCTGCTTTTTGTCTATTTGGTCGCAACTTGGAGGCATAAACTACTGATGAATACTTTACGCGTGGCACTCGATGGACCGGCTGGCGCTGGGAAAAGCACCGTAGCCAAACGTGTGGCTGCAGCTCTTGGGGTGGCTTACGTCGATACAGGTGCAATGTATCGGGCTATCACTTGGAAGGCTTTGCAAAAGGGAATTGGACTTCATGATGAGGCAGCGCTCAACGAAATGGCCCATACCATTCACATCGATTTCAAGCCGCAACCTGAACGGCAAGCCGTCTTTGTGGACGGGCAAGAAGTAACAGACGCGATCCGCACCTTCGAAGTGACGAACAACGTATCGGCCGTCTCCGCAGTGGCTGGCGTCCGAGATGCGATGGTAAAACTTCAGCGCGACATCGCTTCCCGAACCGGCGTGTTGATGGACGGACGTGACATCGGCACCGTGGTGTTGCCCAACGCTGATGTGAAAATTTGGCTGACCGCTTCAGTCGAAGCGCGTGCGATGCGCCGCTACCAAGAGATGCTCAACAAGGGTGTGGAGTGTGACCTTGAACAGATCAAGGCTGACATTCAACGTCGTGATGAGTACGATGCATCCCGCGAACATTCCCCGATGGTGAAGGCAGAGGATGCTAGGGTCGTGGACACGACTGGCATGTCGATCGAAGCAGTAATCGGCGAAATTCAAGCGATTTGTCGCTCTGCCCAAGCACAGAAATCATAGGAGTTTTCATACAGATGAAGCTATATCGTATTTTCCGTGCTCTATTTCGTGGTTATTTTACAGTCGCCAATCGCTATGAAGTGATCGGGGCTGATCACATTCCCGCGCAGGGGAGCGTCATGCTCTGCTCGAATCACATTTCCAACTGGGACCCGATGCTGATCGGGAGCGGGGCGAATCGTACCGTTCATTACATGGCCAAGTCGGAGCTGTTCAAGATCCCGGTGTTCAACAAACTGATCACCGCGTGGGGTGCCTTCCCAGTCAACCGTGGTGCTGGCGACCGCCAATCCTTGCGTGTGGCGCTTCAAGTCTTGGAGGATGGCAAATGCATGGGGCTGTTCCCGGAAGGCCATCGCAGCAAGACTGGAGAGCTGGGCGAAGGTCAAACGGGCGTGGCGTTTTTTGCGTTGCGTTCTAATTGTGTGGTGATTCCAGTTGCGATCGTGGGTTCCTACCGTCTGTTCCGCAAAGTGCGCATCGCCTACGGGAAACCGCTGGACCTGTCGCGCTATCGGGAGGGCAAGTCTTCCAAGGAGACGCTGACACAGGTCACCCAGGAGATCATGAGCGCGATTGGCGAGTTGCAAAAAGCCAATCGCATGGAAGTTCCGAAGCGGTAACATACTAAGGGAGCCAATCTACACCTAGCAAGTTGTGGTTACAGAAACTTCTTTTGTTCAACTCTGCGATTTCAGGCTTCACCAAATAGAGGAGGTTGGAACAATGATAGAAGAAATGAAGGATCTCGACCTGAACACCTTGCAAAAAGGCGACATCGTCAAAGGCAAGATCACCAAGATCGAAGACGGTCAAGCGCTTGTAGACGTCGGGTACAAATACGACGGGGTCATCCCGATCGGCGAACTTTCCGTATTGCGCGTTGACAATGTCAGCGATGTGGTACAAGTCGGAGAGGAGCTGGAACTGAAAGTCATGCGCCTCAACGATGAAGAAGGCAAGATGATTCTCTCCAAAAAAGCGGTCGACAGCGTCAAGTCTTGGGATGAGCTGGAGCGCAAGTACGAACAGGGCGAAGTGCTGGAAGTAAAAGTAGCGGATGTCGTGAAGGGCGGTCTCGTCATCGACCTTGGCGTGCGCGGTTTCATCCCGGCCTCGCTTGTGGAGCGTCACTTTGTAGAAGACTTCAGCGATTACAAAGGCCGCACCCTGCGCGTGAAGATCGTGGAGTTTGACCGCAACGAGAGCAAGGTGATCCTCTCGGCCAAAGCGGTGCTGGACGAAGCGTTCGAATCGCAAAAAGAGGGTCGAATGAGCGCGATTCAACCGGGTCAAGTACTGACCGGTACCGTGCAACGGTTGACCAACTTTGGTGCGTTCGTCGACCTCGGCGGCGTAGACGGTCTGGTACATATCTCAGAGATGGCGCACCATCGCGTGAATACACCGGCAGACGTGGTGAAGGAAGGCGACACCGTCCAAGTCAAAGTGTTAAAAGTTGACCCGTCTGCAGGCCGCGTTTCGCTGTCGATCAAGGCCGCATCTCCCGGTCCGTGGGCGAACATCGGGGCAAAGTTCAATGCCGGCGACATCGTGACGGGCACGGTAAAACGCCTCGTGTCCTTCGGCGCATTTGTCGAACTGTTGCCTGGCGTGGAAGGTCTTGTGCACATCTCGCAAGTGGCCAATCGCCACGTGGCGACGGTTGACGAAGTGCTGGAAGTCGGCCAAGAGGTCAAAGTGAAAATCCTCGATGTCGTGGAAGGCGAACAGCGCATCTCCTTGTCGATCCGTGAAGTAGACGGCGACAACGAGCGTCGCGACGTGGAGAAGTATACCAAGCGCAGCAACAACAGACAGCCGATGAACTACTCCTCCAACGATGAGGGCGGTAGCGGCCTCGGCACGTTAGGTGATGTGTTTGGCGATCTGTTCAAAAAGTAAGGCAGGTACAACGTAGAAACTAGAGAGTGAAGAGAAGCGAGGGAGACACGTGTCGATTGAACAGCGCAAGTTGGATCATGTACGGTATGCCTTAGCATTGAATCCAAGCCTTGACAACGGATTCTCGGATTTGAGGTTCGTACACCGCGCGTTGCCAGACTTTGATCTGGGAGATGTCACCCTTGCGACCACCCTTGGCGGACTGAGTTTCAGTTCGCCTCTTTTGATTAACGCGATGACCGGCGGGGCCGGACGCACGGAGGAGATCAACCGAGGGTTGGCGGAGGTGGCGAAGCGAACTGGATTGGCGATGGCGGTCGGTTCGCAACGGGCTGCTTTGAAGGACCCTGCGCTGGCACGCACCTACTCGGTCGTTCGGGATGTGAACCCAGCGGGCCTCCTCATCGCGAACTTAGGGGCGGGTGCAAGTCTGTCAGATGCACAGCGTGCTGTCGAGATGATCGGGGCCGATCTGATGCATCTGCATCTCAACGCGGCACAGGAATTGACGATGCCTGAAGGGGATCGGTCGTTCCGCGGGCTCTTGGAGAAGATCCAAGCCGTCGTGGAAGGATTGTCCGTGCCCGTGATCGTCAAGGAAGTCGGCAACGGGATGTCGGCAGAGACGTACCGCAAACTGGCTGCTGTCGGCGTGCGGGTTGTGGACGTCGCGGGGATGGGGGGCACCAATTTCGTGTCGATTGAGAACCGCAGGCGATCAGGCTTGATGTTCGAGCAGTTGGAGCGCGAGTGGGGGCAGACGACGGCGGTTGCGCTGTTGGAAGCCCAACCGTTTCTCGGCGCGTTCGACGTGATCGGCTCCGGTGGTGTGCAGAGCGCACTGGATGTCGCCAAATGCCTCGCGCTCGGTGCTAACGTCGTCGGGGTGGCAGGAGCGATCCTCCGCCCGCTGATGGAGCACGGTATTGAGTCGGCGGTGGAGATCGTCGAGCACTGGCACGAAGAATTGCGCGTGATCTTGACCCTGCAGGAATGCCACTCCGTGGCTGAGTTGCGCGAACGCCCGCTGATCGTGCGCGGGCAGACGGCTGAATGGAGTCGCTTGCGTGGAATTGATCTGGAGCGGATCGCTCGACGCGGGCTGTAACCAGTGAGGAGGTCGTTTTTGAATGATCGAGCATGATCTGAATACATTCTCCATCGTCGCTCGCGACCCGATGACCGGGCGGTTTGGGGTGGCGGTGACGACCAAGGCGTTTGCGGTGGGATCGCTGTGCCCGTTCGCGAAGTCGGGTGTCGGCGCGATTGCGACACAGGCGCGCGTGAATCCGACACTGGGTCCGAAAGGCTTGCGCTTGTTGGAGCATGGGCTTTCTGCCGAAGAGACTTTGGAAGCGCTGCTCGCCGATGATCCGGGCCGTCAGTACCGTCAGCTTGGCATCGTCGACAAGTATGGTCATGCCATCGCCTACACGGGCGAGGAAACCAATGCGTGGACGGGGCATATCATCGGAGACTCCTTCACCGTGCAAGGCAACTTGCTGACGGGCGAAGAGGTTGTTCAAGCTGTGGCGGCGACGTATTCTGCGTCGACGGCATCTTTTGAACAACGGTTGATCGCGGCCTTGGTGGCAGGTCAACATGCTGGCGGTGACAAGCGCGGCAAGCAATCGGCAGCGCTCCTGATCGTCGATGAGGACGAGTTTCCCTATGTGGACATCCGAGTTGATGACAACCCGGAACCGCTCAAGGAACTACAACGGCTCTACAACATTCACAAAAACGGCCTCCTCTCCATCTATCAGGATTGGGTCGAAGGCGTTCGCTCTGGCAAAGTCCCTGAGGACATAGCCAAAAGCGATGAGCATAAAAAAAGCTGACAGGCAGCCACGCGCTCCTGTCAGCTTTTTTTATGTGCATTCACTTGGGCATTCATAGAGGAAAAAGGGGAGGTCAAGAAATAAATCTTCATATCCAGTCAACTTTTTCACTCTAAATGATAAAAATCTCGAAATTTTGGTCTGATGTAGTTTTTCAAATCACCTGAAAATGATATAAGTAAAGGAGTGAGAAACAACGTGTAACGGGGAAAGGGTGGCTTACAGTAGATGCAGAAAAAAGTAGTGATTCTAGGTGGCGGCGTAGCAGGGATGACAGCGGCGCATGAATTGATCGATCGCGGGTTCGAAGTCGTCCTGTATGAGTACAAGGACATCGCGGGCGGCAAGGCGCGCAGCATCCCGAAAAAAGGCACCGGCACCGACCAGCGCCCTGACTTGCCTGGCGAGCACGGGTTCCGGTTCTTCCCAGGCTTCTACCGCCACGTGCCGGACACGATGAAGCGCATCCCCTTTGGACAAAACGCCAACGGCGTGTTTGACAACCTCGTTTTTGCAACCCGCACCGCCACGTTGCGCGAGGCGGGTCCGATGGTCGTATCGCTCGACAACTTCCCGAGCAACCTCTCGGACATCAAAGTGATGTTGCGTTCACTATTTGATAACAACATGGGGCTGACCCTTTCCGATATCGATAACCTCGTCCACAAGACGTGGCAGATCCTCACCTCTTGCGACGAGCGCAAGGACGAGGAGTATGAAAAAATCGCGTGGTGGGAGTTCGTCGAAGCGGACGAACAATCCGAAGCGTTCCAACATTTCATGACAGCTGCGACACGCGTGCTGGTCGCTGCGAAGTCACGCGAGGCGAGTACGAAGACGATCGGCAACGTGTTCGCGCAACTTTGCCTTGATTTGATGACGCCGGGCATCGGTGATGACCGCCTGCTGAACGGGCCGACCAACGACGTCTGGATTGAACCGTGGTTGCATGATCTGCGCTCGAAAGGCGTGGAATATCACATGAACGCCGAAGTCAAGCAGATTCATTGTGAGAACGGTGTGATCACAGGTGCCACCATTTTCATGAACGGTGAGGAGTTTGTCGCGACGGGCGATTACTTTATCAGCGCCCTACCTGTCGAGATCATGGCACAGAAGCTGACCGACGAGATGTTGCTGGCAGACCCGACCTTGTACTACATCAAGCAACTCGCCGGATCGGTCGCTTGGATGAACGGCATCCAATACTTCCTCAACGAAGATCTGCCCGTTGTGCATGGTCATCTGTTGTTCATGGATGCGCCGTGGGCGCTGACCGCTGTCTCGCAGGCGCAGTTCTGGCCAGACTTTCCGATGCGGAGTTTCGGGGACGGGCAGGTCAAGGGCATTCTCTCCGTCGATGTCTCTGATTGGGACACTCCGGGCGTTCTATATGGAAAAACGGCGATGGAGTGCACCGCCGAGGAGATCAAAAACGAAGTCTGGGCGCAGATGAAGACGTCGATGAACCAAAATGGCGACTGGTTGCGCGATGAGATGATCCACGATTGGTTCCTCGACCCGGACATCCAGTTCGAGAACCCGTCCGGTCAAGTCGAGACCAATCTGGAGCCGTTGCTGGTTAACAAAGCGGGCACGTGGCAATTGCGCCCGGATTCCTATACGCAGATTCCCAACCTGTTCCTCGCGTCCGACTATGTGCGCACCAACACCGACCTCGCCACGATGGAAGGGGCGAATGAAGCGGCGCGTCGGGCGGTCAACTCGATCCTCAACCGTTCGGGTTCGGATGCAGAGCCGTGTGAGATTTTTGATCTGTACGACCCGGCTCTTTTTGCGATCTTCCGCCATCATGATCGCACCCGCTTCAACGAAGGGCTGCCTTGGGACGGGAAGTTATTCTAAGCAGAGACAGCATGAGATCGCTCCGGAACAGTGAGGTGAGGCTTTCTTGTTTTCCATTGGCAACTACGAAGTGTTCGAACAACTGTCGGAGGGACCGCACACGGTTGTCTACCGTGCGTTGCATGTCCCGACGCAGAATCGCGTCATCCTCAAAGCGTTGAAAGCCGAGTACCCGCCCAAGGACGAGATCATCCGACTCAAGCGGGAGTATGAGATCGCTCGAGAGATCGGGGGCGAAGGCATCGTTCGTCCGATCACGCTCGAACCGTACCGCAATGGGTACATGCTCGTGTTGGAAGACTGTGGCGGCGATTCGCTCTATCATCACCTCTCGTACCGCCCGTTTGACCTGAACACGTTTCTACAGGTGGCAATCCGCGTCACAGAAGCGCTGGGCCGACTGCACCAGCACGGGATCATCCACAAAGACCTCAAGCCACACAACTTGATCGCCAACCTCGACACCGGTGTGGTGCAGATCAGTGATTTTGGGATCGCCTCGTTGCTCTCAGCGGAGCGTCAAGAGATCATCAACCCGGATCAGTTGGAGGGCACGCTGAATTACATGTCACCGGAGCAGACCGGGCGCATGAACCGCATGATCGATTATCGCACCGATATGTACTCATTGGGCGTCACGTTTTATGAACTCCTGACCGGGCAGTTGCCGTTCATCGCCAACGACCCGCTGGAGATCGTCCATTGCCACATCGCCAAAACTGCGACCGTACCGCATGAAGTGCTCCCCTCTGTGCCTAACGCATTGTCAGAGATCGTCATGCGCTGCCTCGCCAAAAACGCGGAGGACCGCTACCAGAGCGCCTATGGACTCAAGCGCGACTTTGAGGAATGCCTGCGGCAATGGGAAGAGACCGGGGAGATCCGCGAGTTTCCGATCGGACGCAACGACAGATCGGAAATTTTTCAGATTCCCGAAAAATTGTACGGGCGTGCCGACGCCATGCTGACGTTGCAGACGGTGTTCAACCGTGTTACACAAGGCACGCGGGAACTGTTGCTCGTCACGGGGCCTTCGGGGATCGGGAAGTCGTTTTTTGTCCATGAGATTCACAAAAACGTGGCGCGGGAGAAGGGATTTTTCCTCACGGGGAAGTTTGACCAGTTCAAGCGCCACATTCCCTACCATGCGCTGATCCAAGCCTTGCGCCAACTGATTCACCAACTGCTGACGGAGAGCGAGCAGAACGTTCAGCGTTGGCGGGAGCAGATCACGGCATCTCTTGGATCGAACGGTTCGGTGATCGTCGAGGTCATCCCCGAGTTGGAACTGATCCTCGGCAAGCAACCGCCGGCACCGCTCCTGCCACCGACCGAGACGCAGAACCGCTTTCAGTACACGATGCAGAAGTTTATCACCGTGTTCACCGGACGCGAGCACCCCTTGGTGCTTTTTCTCGACGATTTGCAGTGGGCGGATGCAGCGACGCTGATGTTGTTTGAACAGTTCTTGGAAGATGCGGGCACGTCGCATCTGCTGTTGATCGGAGCCTATCGCGACAACGAGATCACGGCGGCCGACCGCTTGATGGTCATGGTCGAGGAACTGCGGCAAAAACGCAACACGATCTCGCAGGTGCATCTGGCACTGCTCAATGAGCACAACGTCAAGAGCTTGGTCGCGGATACGTTGCAGTGTGAGTCTGATGAATCCGCTCCGTTGGCAGAGTTGGTGTTTCAAAAGACGAACGGGAATCCGTTTTTCGTTAAGCAATTTTTGCAGACGCTCTATGCGCAGAAAATGGTGAGATTCGACTCCGAAGCGGGCGCGTGGAGGTGGGACCTCGACGGCATCCGCGAGATGGACATCACGGACAATGTCGTGGAGTTCATGCTGGAGAAGATTCGCCAACTGCCGGAGCGAACGCAGGAAGTTCTAAAGATCGCGTCCTGTATCGGCAGCGCGTTCGACCTGCACACGCTGATCGAAGTGATCGGCAAGCCCACTGCGGAGACGGCGCTCGACTTGTGGGATGCCTTGCAGGAAGGTTTTCTGGTGCCAGTGGGAACGGCGTATAAGCTGTTGTTCAGCATGTGGCAAGAATCCAGCCATGATATCTTGCCAGAGGAACTGCGCGCATCCTTCAAGTTTCTCCACGACCGTGTCCAACAGGTCGCGTATTCGATGATCCCGGAGGAGAGTCTGCCCGCCGTGCATCTGCGCATCGGGAAGATCATGCTCCGCCAGAGTCGTGCGGAGGAGCAAGAGGAGAACCTGTTCGACATGGTCAACCACCTCAACGTCGGCAGTAACTTGCTGACCGCGCCGGAGGAACAGCTCCAACTGATGCGCTTAAACTTGCTCGCCGGACGGAGAGCAAAAGCATCGACCGCCTATGAACCGGCGCTGAAGTACTTGCGCCAAGGGGTCGATCTGTTACCCAAAAACCCGTGGCAGTCTGCCTATGACCTGTGTTACGAACTGTACATGGAGCGCTCTGAGGTCGAGTACCTCTGCGGGTATTTCGGCATGGCGGAAAATCTGTTCGACTACATCCTCGCCAATGTCAAAACGACGCTGGAGAAGACCAACGTCTATCACATCAAGTCGATCCTCTACATCAACCAAGAGAAGTACGAGGAGGTCTGCCGCCTCTGTGCAGAGGCGATCCCGATGCTTGGGATGAAGATCCCGTTAACGTACAGCCGCACGCGGATGTTCGCTGAGATCTTGAAGTCCAAGTGGTACCTGCGCGGGCGCACCTCCGAACAGTTGCTCAACATGCCGATGGCGAGCAACCCGTACCAAAACCAAAAAATGCGCCTGCTGATCAACTACCTGAACGCGGCCTACTTTATCGACCAGGAACTGTTTGCGCTCTTGAACTTGATCTCCTTGACCACGACGTTGAAGCATGGCAACTCGATTGGCTCCGGGCTCTCCTATGGGGGCTACGGCATGCTACTCGGGTCTGTGCTTGGCGATTACAAGCTCGGATACGAGTTTGGGCGGTTGGCGATGCAAGTTCACGAGCGGATCGAGTATGACCTTTTAAAAGGGCAGGCGTACTTCGGCTTCGCGACATTCATCAACCACTGGACGCGTCCGATCCGCGAAGGGTTGGAGCTGTTGCGCGAAGGCTACCAAGTTTCGATCGAATCGGGCGACCGTGTCTATGCGGTGTACTCCTGCACGAACACCATCCACTATTTGATGATGTTGGGGACACCGTTTGAAGAAGTGGAGCGCGAGATCGACAAATACCTCGACTATGTCATGCGCACCAAAGTCGAGATGACAGCGAACAATCTCCGCGTCGTCCGCGCCTGCCTCGCACGATTGAAGGGCGAGGACATCGGCGGTTACGACTATCCGGAGCACATCCGCCGATGCATGGAGAAGGGCGATCTGTTCCAAACCGGGTTCACGCACCATTACCAACTGCGCGCCGCCTATCTGCTGGGCGAGTATCGGGAAGCGTTGCAGATCGCTGAAGCGGCTGAGCGTGTGATCGGTGGGGCGTTTGGGCAGGTGCAATTGCCTGAACACTATGTCTTTTACTCGCTGACCCTCACCGAACTGTACAGCAGCGTATCGGCGCAGGAGCGTCGACGCTATACTCGCTTGTTGAAAAAGCACCTCGCGAAACTCCGCAAGTGGGCAAAGCACGCTCCTGAGAACTTTCTAGGCAAAGTCCAACTGCTAGAAGCGGAGCTCGCCCGTCTGCAAGGCGACCTGCCACGCGCGATGGACGCCTACGAAGCGGCAATTCAGCACGCGAGCGAGCAAGGCTTCCTGCACTATGTCGCCATCGCCAACGAATTGGCGGCGAAGTTCTACCAGCAACTTGGCAAGGAGCGCATCGCGAAGACCTACCTGTTGGAAGCGCGCTACCTGTACCTGAAATGGGGCGCATTGGAAAAAGTGCGCGTCCTCGATCGCGCCTACCCGGAATGGCTGACGAGTTCCCGAACGGACGTGGACAACCGCTTGGAAGTGGCATCGGCCGTCGGATCGATGTCGACGACCGGGGAACACAGCATGCAGCAAATCGACTTGCAAACGGTCTTGAAAGCATCGCGTGCAATCTCCGGCGAGATCGTCCTGAGCAAGCTCTTGGAAAACATGATCCGTATCGTCGCGGAGAATGCCGGGGCACAGCGAGCCAGCCTCCTGATCGAACGCGAGGGCGAACTGTTGCTCGTCGCGCAAAAAGAGCCTGGCCGCGAGGACGTCACCGTCCTCCAGTTGCGCCCGTTCCACGAGTGTGACGACCTCGCCGCTTCGGTGATTCAGTACGTGCGGCGGATGAAGGAACCGGTGGTGTTGCACGACGCGTCCAAAGAAGAGATGTTCGCCAAGGACCCGTACATCGAGCAACACCGCCCCGAATCGATTTTCTGCATGCCAATCCTCAACCAAGGCGGGCTGGTCGGTCTGCTCTATCTGGAGAACAACCTGACCACGCACGCATTCACCGAAGGGCGTTTGCAATTGATGGAACTGCTCTCCTCGCAGATCGCCGTCTCGCTGCAAAACGCCGAGCTCTACCAGCACCAACTTGCCTTGAACCGCGCATATGAAAAATTCGTACCGCATCAATTCTTGCGCTTTTTAGAAAAAAACAGCATCCTCGATGTCCAACTCGGCGACCACGTCCAGACCAACATGTCGATCATGTTTGCCGACATCCGCTCGTTCACCACGATGTCGGAAAAAATGACGCCGGAGGAGAATTTCGAGTTTCTCAATGAGTACCTGCGGCGCATGGAAGCCCCGATCATCGAGAACCGCGGCTTTATCGACAAGTTCATCGGAGACTCGATCATGGCGCTGTTCGACAAGGGCGCAGACGATGCGGTCCGGGCAGCGGTGGCGATGCTCCATCAACTGGGCCTCTACAACCACGAGCGCGTGCAAAAAGGCCTCGCCCCGATCGAGATCGGGATCGGCCTCAACTCGGGACGGATGATGCTCGGGACGCTTGGGGGTCATCACCGGATGGACTCCACCGTCATCTCGGATGCGGTGAACCTCGCTTCTCGGTTGGAGGACTTGACCAAAGTGTACGGCGTGCCGCTGTTGATCAGTGAGCACACCTACGTGCGGCTGGTCGACCCGAACCGCTACTGCATTCGCATTCTCGACCGCGTCAAAGTCAAAGGCAAGACGGAGCCAGTCTCCGTGTATGAGGTGTTTGAAGCGGACCCGCCGGAGATCCGTGCAGGAAAAATAGCGACGAAGTCGCTTTTTGACGAGGCGTATGAGCAGTTCCAGCGTGAGGAGTACGAAACGGCGCAGGGGTTGTTCGCCAAGTGCTTGAGCAAAAACCTCTACGACAAGACAGCCGCCGCCTACATCCAGCGCTGTGAACGTTTGCAAAAAAAGACAGAGAATGAGACGGAAATCTCGCAGGGGTGAGACAAGGGTGATGGACGCAACTGTTAGCGAGCGGGCGATCAACTTGGTCAACGGAGCCAAGTTCCGGGCGGTGTTGCCGACGGAGGATACGTCCGACTGGTACAAATTCTGGCTGCGGGCTGGGGAAGCGGTGGAGATCGAACTCAGCGAGATGCCGCTCGGGGTGCTCTATGACCTTGAAGTGTACGACTCCAGCGGCGATCTGTTCCTCGGCACAGCACCGCTAAACGACCGCGTGCGATTCGCCAGCTATGAAGCGAACGCGGACGGGGAGATCTACATCCGCGTGTTCTCGTCGGTGGGGAGTGATCCCACTCACGAGTACGCGCTCCACGTCGACCGCTACAAAAACCTGAACGGTACGATCTCAGGCGCACAGACCCTCTACGCGTTTGAAGGGCCGTACCGCATCGGGGGCGGTGATCTCGTGATCGTCTCCGGCGGGGTGCTTGACATCGAGGCCGGGACGATCCTGAACGTGCGTTCGCAGAACGTTTTGCGCGTGTTGGGCGGAGGTGCGTTGAATCTGCTCGGGGATGCGGCGCAACCTGTGGTGATCCTTGGCGCGACGGCACAGGGGGAGGATGGATTCTGGGAAGGCTTGGAGCTGGAGGACGGCGGAAGCATCAAGCGGCAGTTCGTGACGATCTACTACGACGTGGTGGAGTCGCAGCTGCCACCAGAACCAGGCCGGATCGTGAACATCCTGCCGACAGAACGCCCGGCGTTGATCCGCCAGTGGTACCAGTTGGCGAGTCCGTATCTTTCCTCGATCATCGAGGGGGTGGAGAACTCGGGGAAGTGGTATGACCCGTGGGCGATCAAAAAGCGCGATCTGTACTTCGGCATGGATGTCGAGATGTTCGCCCAGTGGGAAGTGGACAGTGGGCGCCTCTGTGACCAGCGCTTCCAGCAGGGCGAAGTCAACTATTGGGAATATGTGAACGCGGGGTTCCTGCACGACATGCTGATGGCCCGTCAGTGCTTTGACAACGACGAACCAGCGTCGCACTTTCGCATCCAGCGCATGATCGACTACCTCCGGCACGGCAAGTCGTGGCGAGAGAAGCACGGGGTGCTGAAGTCGACGCACATCCTGCCCAAACTCGACGACGCGTTGGAACAGGACTCGGAGTTGCACCAGCACATGAAAGAGATGAGCACGCTGTTCTGGTGGTCACACAACACGTCGATCGTCTACTGGGATCACTTGGCACGCGAGATTGGCCTGCACACGCAGGAGGAGCACCCGGAGAACCAATTTGTGAATGGCGTGATCATCCGCCTCGACTTTTCCAGCGACCTGCCGTATCAATTTCTGAGCTTCGGCAACCAGATGCCACCTGTCGGGATGATCGGGATCTTTTTGAACCACGGACCGTTCAAGTATCCAGATGTGTACCCAGCCCCGCCAGCACCGCCGGTGCCGGAGGGGACGGTGGATTATCATGACGAGACGACGATCGGGTTGCTCAAAACGTACTTTGAATTCCTACTGCATGACGGCACCAACCCGGTCTTCACGTGGTGGTTGCCGACCCCAGCCGACCGCGAAGCGCGGCAGATTTTGGAGACCACCGGGCTGACGCTGGACGCTTCGATGCAGGATTGGAAGCGAGAAATACTCGATCCGGCCATCCAGACCTTGCATGAAATTCAGGAGAAGTATCTAAAAAGTGAGTAGGTGATAGCATGGACTGGCTGATCGGCCATCTCGTGGGTGACTACCTCCTTCAGAACGATTGGATGGCGCTGAATAAAAAGAAAAGATTTTGGAGTGGGGAGTTAGCCTGTAACGTTCACTGTCTGTTGTGGACGCTGAGCGTGCTGGTTTTCACCGGGTGGTGGGATGTGGTGCACTTCATCTTGGTGTATCTGTCGCACTACATCCTCGACCGCTCTTCGATCGTTTGTACCATCGTCGATTTCATCAACGTCAAGAAACCACAAGCGTGGGTCTACATCGTGTACGACAATGTCTTGCACCTGTTGTTCCTCTATTTGATTGCCAAATACCTACCGTTTACGGGGTGAGAGAATGTTACGCCCAGAAGATATGCTCAAGGTGATCTTTGGCTATACCGCGAAGATCGCCAATGAGCGCAAACTTGACAAGATCCTGTTGCTCATGGCGGACATGGGCCGTGAGATGATCCAAGCGGATCGTTGTACGCTGTGGCTGTTGGATCGAGACTCCAACGAACTGCGCACCCAAGTGGCGCACGAAGTCGGGGAGATGCGCATCCCTGCCACGTCTGGACTCGTCGGACACACGATCCTAACCGGCCAATCGATTATCATCGAAGACGCCTACCAAGACAGCCGTTTCAACCAAGAGGTCGACAAAGCGACCGGGTATCGCACCAAGTCGATCCTCGTCATCCCGATCCGCGACAGTGAAGGCGAGATCATGGGAGCGTTCCAAGCGATCAACAAAACCACGCCAGAGGGTGTGTTCGAAGACCGCGACATCGAGTTCCTGACGCTCGCGGCGTACTACTCCGGCAAGTCGTTGGAAGCGGCAATGCTCGCCAACGAGATTGAAGAGACGCAGCGCGAGATCATCTTTGTCATGGGCGAGGTGGGAGAGACGCGTTCGAAGGAGACGGGCTATCACGTCAAGCGCGTCGCCGAGTACTCGAAGATTCTCGCTCTCGGCATCGGCATGAGCGAGGACGAAGCTGAGTTGATCAAGACCGCTTCCCCGATGCACGACATCGGCAAAGTCGCGATCCCGGACTCGATCCTGCTCAAACCAGGCAAGTTGACGGAGGAAGAGTTTGAGCACATGAAGCAGCATACCTCGATCGGCTACAACCTGTTGCGCAACTCCAAGCGCCGCATCCTCAAAGCGGCCGCGGTGATCGCCATCCAGCACCACGAGAAGTGGAATGGCAGAGGGTATCCGTGTGGTTTGCGGGGCGAGGAGATCCACCTCTATGGCCGGATCACGGCGATTGCCGATGTGTTCGACGCCCTTGGTAGCGACCGCGTCTACAAAAAGGCGTGGGACCTTGAGCGCATCCTCACCCTCTTCCGTGAAGAGCGCGGGGAACACTTCGACCCGCAGTTGGTCGATGTGTTTTTTGACAACCTCGACAAGTTCCTTGAGATCAAGGAAAAGTTCCAAGACTCTGGGGAGCCGGTGGAACTATAAAAAACCCTCTTGACGAGGGCGTGGAATTTCTGGTATATTCTTCACTGTCGTCATTTTTCGACAGCCTTCCCCCCGCCTTCGGGAGGATCATTATAGATTTCCCCGGATCCAGCCCTCGACTTCGTGTCGGGGGCTTTTTAGGTTGAAAAAAGACTTTGTTTGCAGGCAATCGGAGTACTAAATCGAGCGCTTCGATAATAAATATTTAACATGAAGAACGAGAGGAGGTGCTGTACATGACCCGTGAATGGATCGCAGTAGAGCCGCAATGGATCGCAGTTGAACTGTCGTGGATTTCGGTAAATGAGCCGACGTGGCTCCCGGTTACCGAACTGTAAGGAATCTTGGGGACCGCATCATGTTCAGTTGCAGGAGGTACCCTCATGAGACGCGAACGTGAATGGATTTCGGTCGAGAAGTAAGGGCACGAGCACCCAAGAACATACTGGAGGCCGAGGGAGAAATCCCTCGGCCTCTACTTATTTGCGACGATAAGGAAGGTCCGGAACGATGTCCGGCCCCTTCGTTTTTTCTATCCAATCCAACTCGGCCATCGCCAAGTGCTCGAAGTTCTCTGCGACATGCTTGTCACCGTGGGAGCGGATGCTCTTGATGATCGGATAGCAGGCGAGATAGAACTCGTTGATATACCAGATGTCAAACACCAAGTCCGGGTGCAGCAGGCCGTTTTTGAAGAGCGTGCCAGCCATCTCGAAGAACTTGTAAACCCGATAGAAGTGGCGGTTCTCCTCGCTCTGCGGCGGGTAGTGGCGGTGGAACTCCTCGATCGTGGTCACTTGCATTTTGTGCAACAACCACTGGCGGGAAGCGTACATCGGTTCGGATTCGAACTCTTGGAACAACTTCAGCAACAGTTCAGCGTCTTGCAAAGTCGGTCGTTCAACAGCCACGAAGGTCATCCTCCAATCGGTAGGTCAGGTTGGGACTCCGGTTGTTGCTTCAACAAACGCGATTTCAAGTAGGCAATTAATACCAGTGTAGACACTGCAAGGATCACAGTCAACAGCTTGCCCCCTTGCGAGATCGGAATCAAGCCACCGATGGCGGAGAACAGCGGCAGGGAGATCCCGTAGGCGAGGCGGGACATCGACAGCCACGACGCGTAGACCCGACCACGGATCGTTGCGTCCGAATAGGTGAGCAGCGAAGTCTCGGTGATGATGTTCACCCCGGACTGGAAGATGTTCGTCACGAGCAGAAGCGCCAGGAACCAACCCCAGTTATGGACCGAGAACGTCACGCCGAGGCCGATGCCGTAGAGGATGTTGAACGGGAAATAGATTTTGAAAAAAGCCGAGTCGTCGAACGGCTTTTTTTTGAAATAGCGCTTGATGAAAAACGCTCCGATGATGTACGCGACGGCAGTGATCGAGTAGCCGATCCCGATGCCGGAGTTGCCAGCTTGCAGTTCATTCAGGATGTACAAAGAGAACAGGATATACACATAGCCGAGGCAGAAGTCGCGCCAGAATTGCAAGTTGTAGACCGCAACCAACTGGGGCCGGCTCTTGATGTAGTGGATGCCCTCCATGACTTGCTTCAGGTAGGGGACACGAACTTTAGTTTCCGGTTTCGTCCAGTTGTAACGGATGAACATCAGACAGACCGCTGAGAAAATGTAGGAAGCTGCGTCATACCACAGCACCGCATACGGCCCGATCCAATCGGTGACAAATCCTCCAAGTGCTGTGGCGAGTGCCATCGAGACGCTGGTCAAGAGCGCGAAGGAGGAGGTCGCCTGAACGATCTGCCCCTTGTCAACCAACTCCGGCGTGATCGAGGCACGCGCTGGGGCAAACAGAGCCGAGAAGGTCGAGGACAGGGCGATAAATAAGTAGACGATCCAGATGTTTTGCAACCAAGCTCCGAGGATGACCCCTGTGGAGAGGACCGCACGGATGAAATCGACGGAGATCATCAGTTTTTTCTTGTTCCAGCGGTCGACCAACGGTCCCATGATGATCCCGCCGAACAGCACCGGCATGACGCTGGCGATGAACATACCGCCGACTGCGCTGGCATGCGGGTACAAGCTGTAGGTCACCCCGATCAGAGCGATCGTTTTGAACCAGTCTCCAAACTGTGAGATCAGTTGACCCAGATACAACAGGGTAAAGTTGCGGTTGGCAAAAAGCGATGTTTTCATAACATACCTCCTTCATTCAAAAGGACCGCCAGGGTCGCTGGCGGTCGTGAATTTCTGCGGTTGTCTACGAGAGGGAGATCAGGTTGGAGTCTTCGAACCACTGGCGATCTTGTTGCGTGCGGTCGACATAGCGATCGTAGTAGACGCGCTGTTCGGCCGGAATCAAGTCGATCATCATGTTCAGGTACCATTTCTTGCCTTCTTCGGTCATGACCAGATCGCTGCCATCGCGGGTGATCAGGCCCATCGTTTCGAAACGGGTGAGCGTTTCGAAATAGAACGGATCGAGGCCGAGGGTGTTCAGGTACTCCGTCGAGATGCGCATGACTTTCGGGAAGAAGATCAGCGCGCGCTCCTTGGCATGGTACTCATGCGCCGTGCGGATCGGCAGCTTGCCTTCGTTGATCGCCGCCACGTAAGCATCGAGCTCCACGTGGTTGTTGTGCGCCAACCCAGAGAGGGAGGAGGCAGCCGACAGACCGCAACCGATGTACTCGTCTTCGTAGCGACCGTAGATCGTCTCACCGAACTTGAAGCTCTTGTAAGCGGCATCTTGGCGGGTGAAGGTGTAGACATAGGTTTGGTCGTAGCCGTTCGTGCGCAGGTAGTCGACAGCGAATTGTTGGAGTGCCACTTTGTCCACTGCGTTTGGCGGCATCTCGATCTTGCCCGACTTGATCATGTTCAGGAAGCCTTTGGAGGTGACGAGGTATTCCAGCGGGTACGCATCGACGCTGGTGGTCGCCAGTTGCTTGGCGTGGTAGAGGTCTTGCTCCAACTGTTCCAAGGTCTGACCGGGCAGTTGGTAGAGCAGATCCATGTTGTGCGCCTTGAAATACTTCTCGCCGAGGTCGCGAGTGCGCTGAATTTCTTCTGAACTCGCGGTCAAATTGAACATCTTGCGGTAGGCTGGGTCGAACGTCTGCACACCAAAGGAGATGCGGTTGACGCCGATTGCGGCCATCGCTTTGAATTTGTCCTCGGTCGCCGATTTTGCTTCCACCTCGAATGACCACTCACAATCGGCGGCGAGGCGGAAGTTGGCGTTGATCACGTTGCCTAACTGCTCGATTTGCTCCGGGGAGAGAACAGACGGGGTCCCGCCGCCGAAGTAGATGGAGCTCAGTTCGAAGCCTTTGATGTACTCGGTGTTGCCAACCATCTGCAGTTCCTTCGCCAGCGCATCGACGTAGGGTTGCAACTTGTCTTGGTAATGGGTCGAGCGGATGAACGGACAGAATGTGCAGATCGTGTCACAGAACGGGATGTGTACGTAGAGCGCTTTTTTGCCGTTTTGTTGCGCTTGGGTGGCGGTCAGGAACTTGTGCGCCCGCTGTTCTGCATCGGTCAACGCACCTTCGCCTTGGAACGGGTAGAGGTAGTTCCACATCGTGGGAAGCTTTTTATACGTATTTTCAGTTGTCATTCAGGAAGTCGCCCCTTGTCATGTAGGTGTCCGGCACAAGATGGCATCGAGGGTTAACTTGTAAGTGTCACCCACAAAATACCATCCGATTTTTATGTTTGTCAATTATAAATCTTATGAATTTTCAAGTAATAACGAGTTTAATCCCACCCTCCGTTTGAATGTTTAGGAACCTTTTGTGCCAGCTACCTTAAACATACGCGGCTATCTACTAATCATGTGTTGAATTTTTCGACGCGCTGAAGAACCCTTGGTATAGCGTTCCTGCAGAGCGGCAAAACTGACAGCAGGCATTGTCTGTTTTTTCTTTGAGGAGGGTTTGCCTATGAATCCGGGCGTACAAGCAAACATCATCGCGCTCGTGCTCTTCATTCTCGTCCTGAGTGGATGGGGAGGCAGGACCTTGCGCGACGCCAAACTCACCCCGCGTCTGACGGCGGTCGGTCTGCTGTTGTTCGTGCTGTTCGACGGCTATACGGTGACGCTTCCGTACAGCGTACAAGTCGACGCGACCGGGGTGTTGCTGCCGTTGGTGCTCATCGTCCTCGCGATGAGAGTCGGCCCTCATGCTGGGGCCCGTTTGCAATGGTGGCTTGGCTGCCTGACCGTGGCATCCGTCACCGTCGTGTTGATGACGTTGGTTCCGCTCGACCCAGCGTTTTTCCCGCTGGAGGGTCCTGCGCTCTACCCGGTGAGTGCGGCGCTCGTCGCCGTGCTTTCGGTTCGTCGTCCCTTTGCCGCCGTCTCGATTGCGGTCTCTGGCCTCGCACTAGGTGCGCTGATCGACCCGTGGCTGCACAGTCGCGTCGATCTGCACAGCTACGTGTTTGGGGCGCGGGAGATGCAGGACTGGATGGCGTTCACCGCTCTTGGGGTGCTGCTGACACATGGTGTGTACAACGCGGCGACCCGCCTGGCCTACTCGTGGCTGAAACAACGCTTCCGTCGACCAGAGGAGGGCCCAGAGCATGTCTGAATCTACGCTGATCATTCTCGTCGGCACAGTGCTCGGCATCGTCTGCCGGGTTCTGCTGTTGAAAACTGATTATCGACAGTACCCGACCTACCCGCATGGCAAGATCATCCACTTGGCGCTGGGTGTGATCGCATCCGGTCTCGGGTCGGTGCTCGTCGCCACGTTGCTTGACAAAAACTACACCGCGGTCACGTTTCTGACGCTTGCCGCCTCACAGTTTCGCGATGTGCGCAATATGGAACGTCAGACGCTGAGCAATGTCGATTCGATGGAACTGGTGCAGCGCGGGCCCACCTATATCGAAGGGATCGCCATGGCGTTTGAAGGGCGCAATTACCTCGTGACGGCGACAGCGTTTCTCACCGGGATCGCGACACACTTCCTGCACTGGTATGGCGGTGTGTTGATTGGGGGGCTCTGCATCTTGATTGCCACCAAGTACATGTCCGGGCGCACGGTGGGCGACATCTGCGTCGTGCGCAAAGGGAAGGTCCACTTTGACGGGCCGAACTTGTTCGTCGATGACATCTTGATCTACAACACCGGGCTAGAAGATACCAAGAAAAAAATCCTCAAACACGGTGTCGGCTTGATTCTCGAACCTGACAATGCCAATGGCACCGTGACCTTCTCCAACCTCGGCCAACGTCAAGCGATCCTGCACGACGTCGCTACGATTCTCGGCGTCTACAGGGACAGCGGCGAACCGTCGCTCGTCCCGCTTTCCAAGCGCGACCTCGATTCTGGGAAGTTGGCGCTGTTCTTGCTCCCGCTCGACCAAGACGCGGACAAAGCGATGGCGATCGTTAGGCGAGTACCGGTGTTGGAGAACGCCTACCGTCGCCCGCTCAAAGCCGATGTCAAACCAGATCGACAGTTGTAAAAAAAAGGAGGTCTGACCTCGATGTCCAGCTCAGCCTTGACGAACTACATCCTCGCCGTCTGTACGATCACGCGGGACAGCGTGGGAGGTTCAGGCCCGATCTTTTACTGCAAGGACGAGGAGGAACTACAGAAAACGTCGTTGTATCTGGAAAAAATCCTCGACGCGATGGCACATGAAGTCCGCCCAGGCGTGATGATTCTGGTCAAGCATTGATGGTCAGCGCGGGTCGAATTGACTTCGCAGAGGAAGTGTAGGATAATGAATAGCTGATTGTAGAGAGGAAAAATTTACACTGGCGACTACCTGATATAGAGAAGAAAGGCAGGGATGAAATCTTATGCCAGCACCAATTGTTGCTATCGTAGGACGCCCGAACGTGGGCAAATCGACACTGTTTAACCGCCTCGCAGGAGAGCGTATCTCCATCGTTGAGGACAAGCCGGGGATTACCCGGGACCGGATTTACTCCAGCTCGGAATGGTTGGAACACAAGTTTCGTATTATAGATACGGGCGGGATCGAAGTAGGGGAGGAAGATGAGATCCTCTACCGCATTCGTGAACAGGCCGAGCTCGCGATGGATGAAGCGAACGTCATCATCTTCCTCGTCGATGGCCAAGACGGAGTCACGCCGCAGGACCAAGCGGTCGCTCAACTGCTGTACCGCACCCGCAAGCCAGTTGTGTTGTGCGTCAACAAGTTGGACAACCCGAAGATGATGCTGCAAAACACCTATGACTTCTATGAACTGGGCTTTGGCGAGCCGTTTGGGATCTCGTCTGTCCACGGTACGGGTCTGGGTGACTTGCTCGACGAAGTGGCCAAACACTTCCCAGAGGACTACGACGCGACCTACCCGGAAGACACGATCAAAGTCTCGCTGATCGGCCGTCCGAACGTCGGCAAATCTTCGCTGGTCAACGCGTTGCTTGGTGAAGAGCGCGTCATGGTATCTGAAGTCGCAGGCACCACCCGCGATGCGGTCGACACCCAGTTCAGTCGTGAAGGTCAAGACTTTGTCCTGATCGACACCGCCGGGATGCGCAAACGCGGTAAAGTCTATGAAACGACTGAGAAATACTCCGTCATGCGTGCGATGTCCGCGATTGAGCGCAGCGATGTCTGCCTGCTCGTCATCTCCGCAGACGAAGGCATCATCGAGCAGGACAAGCGCATCGTCGGGTACGCGCTGGAAGCCGGCCGTGCGGTCGTGTTCCTCGTCAACAAATGGGACTTGCTGGAGAAGGACGACAAGACCTCGATCCGCTTCGAACAGCAGATCCGCAAGGAATTCCCGTTCATGCCGTGGGCACCGATCCTGTTCGTTTCGGCTGTCACGAAGCAGCGTGTACATAAGATCTTGGAGAGCGTGCAACTCGTCGCAGAGAACCACTCGATTCGAATCCCAACATCTACAGTCAATACGATCATCGAGGATGCTGTGACGATGAACCAACCGCCGACCGACAAAGGTCGCCGTCTGCGCGTGTACTATGCGACCCAAGTCGCAGTACGCCCGCCGTCGTTCGCTGTATTCGTCAACGATCCGGAGATCATGCACTTCTCCTACGAGCGTTACTTGGAAAACAAACTGCGCGCTGCATTCGGCTTTGAAGGCACACCGATTCGTATGTTCACCCGCAAGCGTGCACAGAATGACGACCGCAGACGTTAGAACTCCTCGTCTCTCTGGGAGAGGGAGACCAGTGGGAGTGTAAAAGGGGGAAACCGTATGGCGCTAGAAGTTGCCGTGATCGGTGCTGGGTCGTTTGGAACAGCGCTGGCGCAAGTCTTGGCGGACAAGGGTTGCCTCGTCGATCTCTATGCCCGACGGGCAGAACAGATCGTCGAAATCAACGAGAACCACACCAACGCCCGCTATCTGCCGGATGTAATGCTTCATGCAGACATCCGTGCGTCCTCTGATTTACAACACGTAGTACACAACAAAAAGTACGTCATCCTCGTCATGCCGTCGTCCGCGTTCCGGGACACGGTGCGAGCGATGCGTCCCTTTCTCCACCCCGAAGCCCTCGTCGCGCATGCGACCAAGGGCTTTGATGTTGAAACGGGACAGCGCATGTCGCAGGTGATGGAGGAGGAATTGCCCAGTCACGCCAGCACCAAGTTTGCGGTCGTGACCGGCCCCTCACACGCTGAGGAACTTTCACAGCGCATCCCGACCACGATCGTGGCGGCGAGTCGCTCCCGAGCTACGGCCGAAGCGTTCCAAGACCTGCTGATGACGTCCTACTTCCGCATCTACACCAACCCCGATGTCGTGGGAACGGAACTGGGGGGCGCGTTGAAAAACATCATCGCCCTCGGCGTTGGTTTCACCGATGGACTGGGGTATGGCGACAATGCGAAGGCTGCGCTGATGACGCGCGGCCTCAGCGAGATCTCGCGTCTTGGCGTCCATCTAGGGGCGGCCCAACTGACCTTTGGCGGATTGGCAGGCGTCGGCGACTTGATCGTCACCTGCACCTCGAAGCACAGCCGCAACTGGCGTGCTGGGTACGCGCTCGGACAGGGCAAGACCTTGGACGAAGTGCTGACCGAGATGGGGATGGTCGTCGAAGGCGTGCGTGCGACCAAGGGTGCCTACCAGATCGCCCTGAAAACCGGGATCGACATGCCGATCACGACGGCGATGTACCACGTGTTGTTTGAAGGCAAGGAACCGCGGGCCGCTGTCGAGGAATTGATGGGCCGACGCCGCATCCACGAGATGGAGGAAGTGGCCGAGGCACTCCGCATGGACTGGGAGATGTAACAATGGTACAATTGTGTGCGTATGAGAATATTCATTGTCAGGCTTAGGAGGAATCATTCGTGAGCAACGTACCGAGCAACCTGAAGTACAGCCGTGAACATGAGTGGGTGAAGGCAGAGGGCAACCGTGTAGTCATCGGGATCACCGATTTCGCACAATCCGAACTGGGTGACATCGTATTCGTGGAACTGCCGGAAGTGGGCGCGGAACTGACCGCAAACGCAACCTTCGGCACCGTCGAATCTGTCAAAACCGTTTCGGACCTCTACGCACCCGTCAGCGGCACGATCGTCGAAGTCAACGCTGCGTTGGTCGACTCCCCGGAAAAAGTCAACGAAGCTACGTATGAAGACGGTTGGATGATCGTCGTCGAGCTCAAGGACGCATCCGAACTTGACAGCCTGTTGGACGCTGCTGCGTACAACGAGCACATCAATAAGTAAGGCACCGTCAGGAATCTGTGCATATGGAGACATGGCGCCTCTTACATACTGGGTACTCAGATCCAGCCGTCAACATGGCGGTGGATGAGGCGATTCTGCACGCGAACAGTCGGGGGTTGGTACCCCCGACCGTTCGTTTTTATGGGTGGAATCCGCCGACGCTCTCGATCGGGTACTTTCAACGCGCGACCAAGGAAGTCGACTTCGACGCCCTGCGCGCGCAGGGACTCGGCTTTGTACGCCGTCCGACGGGCGGTCGTGCTGTTCTGCATGACAAGGAACTCACTTACAGCGTGATCGTGCCAGAGTCGCATCCGATGATGCCGACTTCGATCAACGAATCCTACCGCATCCTCTCGATGGGCCTGTTAGAGGGCTTCCGCGAGTTGGGCTTCTCCGCAGAGATGGTGTCACTGGCAGACGAAGAGGAAAAGAAAAAATTCGAAACGCTCGGCTCGGCCGCTTGTTTCGATTCGCCGTCCTGGTACGAGCTGGTCGTCGAGGGCCGCAAAGTCGCGGGCAGTGCCCAAGTCCGTCAGCAGCATACGATCTTGCAACACGGGTCGATCCTGCTGGACATCGACGTGGAGCAATTGTTCTCCGTTCTGTCCTATTCTTCGGAGCGCACGCGTGAACGGATGGTGCGGATGTTCCGGGACAAGGCCGTCTCGATGAAGGACCTCGGACGCGATGTTACATATGAAGAAGCAGTTGACGGGTTCACCAAGGGCTTTGAAAAAGGACTTGGGATCTCGCTGGTTCCCGCGGGCCTCACGCCGGAGGAGCAAGCGCACGTCGAGCAACTGGTTGCCGAGAAGTACGGCACAGAAAGCTGGAATTTTAAAAAATAACCAGGCATAGGATGACATTCGGGAAGCGCGATGGCGCGACTCGGATGTTTTTTTTATTTCTAGGGGCTTGGTCTACTCTTGCGTACAGGCTCATAGAGTAATAACAACAAGACCCCGACTGGATGTCGCAAACTCCTCTCATCTCAGGTGGACATCCGGCGACATAAAGTCAAGCCGCCGTCATATACATGTACTGTCCTGCTGGAAGAGTTTATAGACTATCGGTTTTCCGATAGAGCGACCGCTGTCCAGGGGAGGGGATCGGTAGAAGGGGTTCGCGTACCAAGTTACGCCGATCACGTTAAGGAGGGAACAGAGTGGAAAAGTTCGATATTTTTAAAGACATTGCAGAGCGGACGGGAGGCGACATCTACCTAGGTGTCGTGGGTCCGGTTCGCACAGGCAAATCGACCTTTATCAAGAAATTTATGGAGCAGATCGTCCTTCCGAACATCAAGGAAGAGGCGGACCGCATACGCGCGACCGATGAACTGCCCCAGTCCGCAGCGGGTCGCACCATCATGACCACAGAACCCAAGTTCATCCCGAACCAAGCGGTGGAAATCGCAGTGGCAGAGGGACTAGAAATTAATGTACGCCTCGTGGATTGCGTCGGCTACTGCGTCGACGGGGCACGCGGCTATGAAGACGAGAACGGCCCGCGCATGGTCAGCACCCCGTGGTTCGATGAGCCGGTTCCGTTCCAAGAAGCGGCAGAAGTCGGCACTCGCAAGGTCATCGCCGACCACTCCACGCTCGGACTGGTGGTCACCACCGATGGCTCGATTGCGGAAATTCCGCGCGAGAACTACATCGAAGCGGAGGAGCGCGTCATCTCCGAATTGAAGGAACTCGGCAAGCCGTTCGTGATCGTCATCAACTCCGTCGAGCCGACCTCGCAACGTTGCGAAGGGCTGCGTCAAGAACTGATGGAGAAGTACGACATCCCGGTCATCGCCCTGAGCGTCCAGCAACTCAACCAAGAGGACATCATGAACGTCCTGCGTGAGGCGCTGTACGAGTTCCCGGTGCACGAAGTCAACGTCAACCTGCCAAGCTGGGTCATGGTCCTCGACCAAGACCACTGGCTGCGCGCAAACTTCGAAGACTGCGTGAAGGAGACAGTCAAGGACATTCGCCGTCTGCGTGACATCGACCGCGTCGTCGGACACTTCTCCGAATTCGAGTTCGTCTCCCGCGCAGCTCTCGCGAACATGGATATGGGCCACGGCGTGGCGGATATCGACCTGATGGCACCAGATGAGCTGTACGATCAAGTGCTGACCGAAGTGGTCGGCGTGGAGATCGGTGGCAAAGACCATCTGTTGCAACTCATGAAGGACTTTACTTACGCGAAACGCGAGTACGATAAAGTAGCGGAAGCGCTGCGCATGGTGAAAATGACCGGCTACGGGATCGCGCCGCCGGTGCTCGAGGAGATGACCCTCGACGAGCCGGAATTGATCCGACAAGGCTCCCGCTTCGGCGTCCGTTTGAAAGCGACCGCACCGTCGATCCACATGATTCGCGTGGACGTCGAGTCCGAGTTCGCTCCGATCGTCGGCACCGAGAAGCAATCCGAAGAACTGGTGCGCTACTTGATGCAAGACTTCGAGGAAGACCCGTTGAAGATCTGGGATTCCGATATCTTCGGCAAGTCGTTGGCGGCGATTGTGCGGGAAGGCATCTCCGCGAAACTCAGCATGATGCCGGAAAATGCACAGTACAAACTCAAGGAAACCCTGGAGCGCATCATCAACGAAGGCAGTGGCGGACTGATTGCCATCATCCTGTAGTCCTATAAAAATGGGGAAAAGTCAGGTCAAAAGACCTGACTTTTCCTTTTTTCTTGTTTTTCAAATCTCCTGTGGTATAATCAGCCTAGATTTGGACAAAAAGGTACTAGCTAGAGGAGGTGAGGTCATGAACAAAACGGATCTGATCAACCTGGTGTCCGAAAAAGCCGAACTGACGAAGAAAGACGCGGGCAATGCAGTGGACGCCGTCTTCGATGCAATCGTCGAGGCCCTCGCCAGTGGTGACAAGGTGCAACTGATCGGCTTTGGGAACTTCGAAGTTCGCGAACGTTCGGCTCGCAAGGGTCGCAACCCGCAAACTGGCGAGGAGATCGAAATCGCCGCTTCCAAGACTCCGGCATTCAAACCGGGCAAGCAATTCAAGGATTCCATCAAGTAGGAACCACTCATGATACATAGAAAAAAGAGTCCGCATCTGCGCGACTCTTTTTTTTCTGGGAAAATGGGGGGGCAGGAATCGATCGGAAAGATGTGGAATAGTTCTGAATAAGTATTCAGACAGACCAGTTCAAGGAGGAATCCACCATGTCAGAGATCACCCTGAACCTTCCGACCCACTATAACTTTGCCGCTCAAGTCGATCAGTACGCCGCCGAGCACCCCAAACAGCTCGCCGTGCACTGGGAGAACGAAGCGGGTGACGTACATACACTGACCTACGGCGAGTTGCGCGCTCTCTCCGCACAATGGGCGAATGCGCTTACAAAGCTCGGGGTCACACACGGCGACAAAGTCATCGTGCTGGTGCCGCGTCTGACCGAAACCTACGCCATCTACCTCGGGTTGATGAAAGTCGGCGCGGTGGTGATGCCCGGTTCGGAGATGTTGCGTTCCAAGGACATCGAGTACCGCGCCAACCATGCCGGTGCCAAAGCGGTGATCGCCCACGTCAACATCCTCGACCAAGTCGAGCTTGTGCGCGAGGCGTGCCCGACACTCTCTACGTTCGTGATCGTCGGAGGTGAGCAGGAAGGGTGGACCTCCTTTGAAAACGTGATCGTGGGGCAATCCACCGAGTTTGAAGCGGTACAGACGGCATCAGACGAGATGGCGTTCCTCTCCTACACCTCCGGGACCACCGGCGGCCCGAAGGGCGTCGTCCATACGCATGGCTGGCCGTATGTACACCAGCGGATCGCAGCGACGTATTGGTTCGACGTGCAGCCGGGCGAGATGGCATGGGCCACAGCAGGCCCTGGCTGGGCGAAGTGGGTCTGGAGTCCGTTCGTGGCGGTGCTGGGCAAGGGCGGAACGGCGTTTGTCTACGCAGGGCGCTTTTCAGCGGAGAAGTATCTGGAGTTGTTGGGCAAGCACCCGATCACCGTGCTCTGCGCGACACCGACCGAGTATCGGATGATCGCCAAGGTCGATGGTTTGGAACGTTTCAAGCTGGCGGCGTTGCGCTCAGCCTGTTCGGCTGGCGAACCTTTGAACCGCGAAGTGATCGATACGGTGGAGAAGTACTTCGGTGTGACCGTTCGCGACGGCTACGGGCAGACGGAGAACTCTCTGCTCGTCGGCAACTTCGTCGGAGGCGCCGTACGAGCGGGTTCGATGGGATTGCCGGCACCGGGTGTACGCGTGGCGATCATTGACGAGGATGGTAAGGAAGTTCCGCGTGGTCAAGTCGGTGACATCGCCGTCGACCGTGAAGCTCCGGTGCTGTTCAAAGGCTACCTGAACGATGCCGAACGCACGGCGCGGGCACACCGTGGAAGCTGGTACATCACGGGCGACCAAGGCAAGATGGACGAGGATGGCTACATCTGGTTTGAAGGCCGTGCGGACGACATCATCATCTCATCGGGTTACACGATTGGGCCGTTCGAAGTCGAGGACGCGCTGGTGCAACATCCCGATGTTGCGGAGTGTGCAGCCGTCTCCTCGCCAGATCCGGATCGCGGTGCGATCGTGAAGGCGTTCGTCGTCCTGAAGCACCCGGAACAAGCGGGAGACCAGAAAGTGCGCGACCTGCAAGAGCATGTCAAACAGCTCACCGCGCCCTACAAGTACCCGCGTGAGATTGAGTTTGTCGATGCACTCCCGAAGACCACATCAGGCAAGATCCGTCGCGTCGAACTTCGCGCTGCGGAAAAAGCGAAAAAGACCGAACCCGCCAACCACTAAGCAGCAAAAAACGGGCGTGTCCGCAAACATGCGCAACGCCCATTTTACATAAAAATCGCAAGGTGCAACTAGATCGCGTGTCAGCGGTCTCGTCGCTTCTGAAATCAGGAGGACATCAACTTTATGATCATCGTACCGAACAATCGACTCGTACATACCTTCTCGATCGTCGCCTGTGACCCGAACACCGGGGAGATGGGCGTTGCCGTCGCTTCCAAATTTCTCGCGGTAGGCTCGATCGTACCGTGGGCACAAGCTGGAGTAGGTGCTATCGCGACCCAATCGTGGGCGAACACCAGCTACGGTCCGAACGGACTGCGGATGCTCGCAGAAGGCAAGACGGCGCAGGAGACGCTGGAAGCGTTGATCAAGGACGATCCAGGCTACAGACTCCGTCAACTCGGCATCGTCGACAAGCACGGAAATTCTGCCGCCTACACGGGCATCGACTGCCATGACTGGGCGGGTCAAGTGACGGGTGAAGGCTTCACTTGCCAAGGCAACCTGCTGACCGGCCCGGAAGTTGTAGATGCGATGGGCATCGCGTTCCAATATGCCAAAGGCGATCTGGCCTCGCGCATGCTGACCGCACTGGTCGCGGGCGATGAAGCAGGTGGCGACAAGCGCGGCCGTCAAGGAGCGGCGCTGTACGTGGTGAAGGACCAAGGTTCCTACGACGGTCACATCGACCGCTACGTCGATCTGCGCGTCGACGACAATCCGCACCCGGTTCGTGAATTGCAGCGACTGCTCGGCCTGCACCGCCTCTACTTGGGCGAAACCGACCCGAACCGCCTGCTCCCGATCACGGGCGATACACTGGCGGAACTGGCATCGCATCTCGTGCGTTTTGACTACTTGCCGCAGGGCCAGTACTTCAGCTACGACGAGCAAGTCAAAAAAGCCCTCAACGACTACTGCGCCGTTGAGAACTTCGACACCCGCTGGCGGGAGGACGAACAGATCGACGAGGAGATCCTCGTGTTTATGAGAAACAAATAGTCATGACTAGCACCCTGTTGAAGGTCTGCCAGTGATTGCTACGCAGTAAAAAAGCCGCCCCTAGCTGGGTGGCTTTTTTTCCCTCACGCGATTTATGGTATCATGAAGTGAAGGAGGGAGAGCACATGATTCGCATCTTACGTCGACCTATGGCCGTGCTGCTCCTGACCGGGCTGCTCGTTGGCAGTGGAATGCAGGCGGAGGCGAAGTCGCCCACGGTCGCGGAGTACACCGCCCCAGATGGTCTCAAAGTCATCAGTACCTCTCCAAATTGGTCTGACCCCAACAAATTGAAAAGCCTGCACGACGAACTCCTGCAGAACGTCCACGGTGACGAGATCAAACTGTTGAAGGAAATCGACATCTACGACGATTACCCAAGTGGTAACGGGGTCGCAGGTCAATATATTTTTCAAACGCTCAGTTCGGTGTTGCCAGTCAAGCAGAAAATGCAACCGGGCAAGATCGAGCTCTACGGAGGGCACGAGCATCAGGATGTCGCTTCGTTCGCCCATACGCTCAGTCATGAGTACGGTCACCATGTGACCCATTACTATACGTTGCAGACAGACGGTTACGCGCTGACCGATCCCAAGCGGTGGAAGGAGACGACGTATGCCCGCATGCGCGGACTCTCCAATGACGAGCGGGTCGCCGTCGACGATGTGGACCACCGCTGGCAGATCGCAGAGATCGCGGCGGAGGACTACGTGCAGATGTTTGGCTCGCCGTTGGCCCATGAACCGACGAAGTTTGAATCGAGGGTGGAACAAGCGGTGTCCGGCAAGGAACCGGCTGCGATGTCATGGAGTGCCTCGATGTACAACGTCCAGCCGCAGGAGAACTTGGCGCTGCCGCTGGCGAGTGACGTGCCAGGGTTGTATTCGTTTTTCTACAAGCAGATCAAGGGAGACGATGGCAAGTACGCACCGCCTGTGAAGCCTGTGTTGAACCTCGCTTCATATGCCAAGCAAGGGGATGTCGGCTACCAACTGCAATTCTCGTGGAGCCTAGAAGGGGAAAAACCGAACGTCGCGTACACGCTCGTGACGTACAGTGACAAAGACCTGCTCGCCGAGCCAGTCGTCACCAAGACGGCACAGCAGAAGCATGAGGTCAAATACGGACCGGTCGTCACGCGGCGTGGAGGGTACATCTACACCTACCAAGAACCATCAGCGAAGGGTGTGCGACATTTTAAGCTCTACGCGTTCGGTGACAATGGCTGGGTATCCGAATCGCCAGTGCTGACCGTGGACCTGAGCAATCCGACGCAGGTGCAAGTCGTGGAGAAGGACAAGGTCGTTCCGGTTGCAAAGTCTGCGGTGCCCGCGATGGCCGAACCGACATTTGAACTGCCCAGTGGTGGGTGGATTGAAAGCGTCGTCGGGAACTTGAAGCGTGTGATCGATGCGATGAGTTCATTTTTACATGAGTTCTTTGCTTAGAACATTTCCGAGGGAATGAGAAAAACCGCAGGAACCTACAGTCATTTGTCAAATGGAGGGGAATCTTATATGGTTCGCAAGTATGTCCGATTCGAAGTAGCAGGTCAGCAGCGCTATGGCGTTCTGGAAGGCGAGACGATTCACGCGCTGGCAGGGAATTTCCTGATCACCGATGAACAGACGGGAGAGACGTTCGCAACGGGTGATGTGCGCCTGCTGGCGCCGACGCGCCCGACGAAGGTGATGTGTATCGGCTTGAACTACAGAGCACACGCAGCGGAGCGCAACAAGAAGATTCCCGAGGAGCCGATGCTGTTCCTCAAGCCACCGTCTGCGGTGATCGGGACGGGTGAGCAGATCGTGCTGCCGAAGATCGCGCAGAACGTGGAATTCGAGGGCGAGCTGGCGATCGTGATCGGCAAGCGGGCGGAGAACGTCAGCGTCGAGGAGGCGCGTGACGTGATTTTTGGCGTGACGGTGATGAACGATGTCTCTGAGCGTTACTACCAAGACAAAGACGGCCAGTGGGGCCGTGCCAAGGGCTTCAACACGTTTGCTCCGGTGGGGCCGTGTGTGGTGGCAGGGTTGGATTATCAGGACTTGCAGATTGAGACCAAGATCAATGGCGAAGTGAAGCAGTCATCGCGGACAAGTGATATGATCTTCCCGGTCGATCTGCTGGTGTCGTTCGTCTCGCAGGTGATGACGTTGGAACCGGGGGATGTACTGACGACGGGCACGCCGGAAGGTGTGGGTCCGTTGCAGGCCGGAGACCGCGTGGAGATCACGATTGAAGGCGTCGGGACACTGGTGAATACGGTTCGCGCTCAAGCGTAGAAATTCAACGAGATCGCGAGGGAGGGGCAGGAGGAAGTATCTCCTTCGCGATTTTGTTGCGTTTTGCCGTGGATTATTATCCAAGTGTGCTTGCATTGGGGCGTGGAGTTCGATATACTTACTCTTGCTGAATGACATTTGATTGTCAGCACGAATACAGCATCGGAATATAGCGCAGCCTGGTAGCGCGCACCCTTGGGGTGGGTGAGGTCGTGGGTTCGAATCCCGCTATTCCGACCAGATGAGTAGAAAGTGCGTCAGAACTAGGTTTTTCGGACTTTTGACCTGATGAGGAGAAGCCTTGAACGAGCCGCAAGGGTGCGGTTGTCCGTTCAACAAGGGTTCGCTCCTACACAACGCCTTTCCATTCGGTTTCAACATCGAAATGGGGAGGCGTTTTTGTTATGTCTGATAAGAGAACGGGTAGAAGACCGAGGTTTGAAAGGAAGGCTGAGAAGGTAACGAGATCATTGGAAGAACTGTTTCAGGTGTTTTACGATGCGAAAGTATCTGAGGGAGTATCGAAGCGTACCCTTGAAACATATCGTGAGAATTTTAGGTTTCTGTGTGATTTTCTCGACAGAATTCAGCTTCCTCATGACGTTTCTCATGTGGATGCAGAACTTCTCAGACGTTATCAATCATGGATGCTCACCGCAAAGTTGCGTTTTGATGGTCATGAACACAAGTCTGACAAGGAAAAAACGGTGGGGCTGTCTCCTGTTACAGTTAACACGAGAACGAAAAATCTACGTACCATGTTTCGTTTTCTCCGCACAGAAGGTTTGATTGAGGTCGATCCTTGGGAGCATGTGAGGAAGGTGGAGGAGCCTGAGAGCGAGATCAAGGTGCTAACTGTGGAACAGCTTCAAAAGCTCCTACAGGCTCCAAATCAGCGTAGTTATGCAGGGTTCCGAGATTTTGTACTCATGTACGTATTGATCGACGGTTTCATGAGAATCAACGAAGCGGTGTCGTTGCAGATTGGCGACATTGATTTCGATCTAGAGATGGTTTCTCTTCGGGCAGAGGTGACCAAGACGAAACGCTCTCGAATGGTTCCCTTGCAACGAAGCACCATGAAGCTGTTGAAGGAACTGATAAATGAGAGTGAGGAGTTTGGGAGCGATTACGTTTTCCTCACCAATTATGGCGAACCTCTTACGGCCAACCAGTTTCGTCACAGACTAAAGGAACACGCTAAACAAGCGGGATTGAGCATCCGAGTCCATCCTCATCTTTTCAGACACACATCAGCAACCATCTTCCTTGAGGAAGGTGGGGAAGTAAGACACCTAGCGAAGATTCTGGGACATGCTGATCTACGGATGGTGATGAGATATACACATCTGTCCAACAAGTCAATTAAGAGCCAGCATGAACGTTTTTCACCGTTAAATGCTGTAGCAGGGAAGCTAGAGAAGGATCGGAAAATACTAAGATAATAGCTCAACGGAGTGGGTCAATTCGACCCGCTCTTTTTCTTGTGTTGGGATCGAGATATAAAGTAAAAATATCATATCGTGATAAATTCACATTTACAATACTTGTTTACAAAACGCGGAGTTGAGAGTATCATCCTATGTAGAGATACAATCTATTAAAGGGTTACAAGTCGGGCAATGTTAGATACTCCGTATCTAAATGCTCAAATGCCGCGAACTCGCACTTTGTAACTTTGTCTTTTACAGCGGAAAAACAAAGGCAAAAGCTCAATCTCACGGTCAACTCTATATAAAAATATATTGAAAGTGTGAGATGTTTTTTCTGTAAAAGTGATGGTAGTAAAATTGCGTGTGCGCATAAATTTTATCAATTGTTCGTGGGGTTCGAACAACTTTGGCTGACTCGTAACCCGCCTTGACAAGAAGGAGCAACGAGAATGACGAACGAGGAGTTACCAATCTTATTTCGAAATGATCCCTACGCCAAGCATTACGGAGATCAGTACATCAAGAAAATGAGGTACTTGGAGGAAGTTGTCACGTCCTATGAGACAGGAGAGGACAATTTTCTCGTACTGAACTTTGAAGGCGGGTTGGGGAAATCGTTTCATCTCTTGAAGGTACTAAATCAATATCTATCAGATCCAACATGGCAACGGAATGTTCTCGTCGTCAAGAAGTTCAAGGCAGAGATCGACAAGGCAGTTGACTATTTGAGCGGTCAAGGACAGTGGAGTGTCCTTGGAATCACCGCTGATAATTGGACATATGAGTGGGCAAGGAAGGCCGCACAGCTTCAAACCATACGTGTCCTTTTCATCACACATGACAGGTATATGAATCTATGCCTGAATGACAAAGAGAGACAATACTTCACAGAAAATCGGCACGTACTAGTGATCGATGAGAAAGTGATATTCCCCATCTACACTTTCAATAATTCCCTCTATAATTTGGTTCGAGGAGCATTCAACAGGTCGATCCAAGAAGTGTTTGATTGTGTCTGCGAACCTCTTCGTGACTGGCTTGATAAGTTCCAGGATTTCAAGAACCAGTGTTATCAAGTGAGGGCGAAGATCAAGCCTGATATCGTGACTCAATTCAAGTCCATTGTGGAAGCGAACTGGTCGAGTATTCCTAAGAAAATGCAGGAGGATGTGAATTATTTCCTTCGAGGGTTAGACGTGTGGTACGGCACTGTATGCGTATACAACGCAGGGAACATCTCCGGTGTCCATCCGCTTCATCGTCATTGGGGATTAGCAAATAATCTGATACTCGACGCATCTGCCAGCATTGATGGAGTCTACAAAATGAATCCGCGCAAATTTCAGATCATGAATCAAGGCTTGGTCATTGACCATGAAAAATGCAGATTCAACGTGTATAAATTCAATACGAGCAAGAGCAATATCCAACGAAATGAAGCTGAACTGTTCCCAGAGATCGCGAGAAAGATCAAGGAAACCTTGCAGCCCAACGAAAAATTGCTGATAATCTGCCACAAGAATTACGCCGCGAAACTGCGTACCCATCTCAGCCGTGTGGAGATCGAGGATGTACTCCTGCATGAGAAAGATGTTGAGTATAGCGGTCAACAAGTGGTCATCAACTGGTACGGGAATATCGTCGGAAAGAATGACTACTCCAAGTTTCAAAAGTGTTGGCTGATCGGAACGCCTAATCTCCCGTTTGAGCAATACTTAGTGCATTACCAGCAATATTCATTCACAGGGCTATGACGAAAAGGGATGACCCTCCATAATGGTCGTTTTGCTAATAAAAAGTACAAGACTGTACAAGTTGGATACATTGCCGCCGGGATGTATCAAGCATTGAAACGGATTCAACGTATCGTGGAGCCGGAGGGAGAATTCAATATCGTATCGAATGATACTGAGGTCGTGAAGCTGGTGTTGCACCGATTCAAAAACGTAGTCCAATGTGAGGAGTTTGAATTTGGTTTCAAGGAGAGGGAGGAGGCGGAGAAGGATGAAAATCGTAACAAGCGGGTGATTGAGCTTGCTAAATACTTGGAAGCCCTGCAAAAAGGAGTCTATTCGAAACGGGAAATTCGCGAGGCGGCAGGAATCGATCAAGCACATTTCTCCGACTATCTAAAGAACGAGAGAATCGTTAGGTTGGTACAGAACAAAGTCATAACGATGACGTATAGGTCTATTGAACGGCTATGAGTATGAGAGATCGCCTCTATATGCCCTTATACGCCGTTTTAGAAGTCGAGGGGTAATCTGTATACCCCTCCTTCTTTTTGTGCGTTACAAAGCGAATTTTTGGCATAAAACTACAATTTTATTAGAATCCAATCGGAGGAGGCAGATGCCTTCTCTTTTTTTGGACAAGGAAATCGTCACTTTCTGCTAGGTGTGTCCGAATGCTGGCGATCTTGCCTGTCGGATGATTGACGGAGTGAATGTCCAAGGAAGAAATCATTCGATTATATTACTGGCCTGCAATGTTGCCATTTGGTCAGCTTATTTGTCAGTTCGTGGACAAGAAACTCCGTCATTTTTGGGCATTGGAATCGACTTCATCTTTGTCGCGGTGAAAGTGCAGATGGTCGTGGCGGAAAAATTGATGAAATAGAAAAATTCTATAAACATGTAAATTAATTATTCTTAAAAAGTATTGAATGAATACGTCGATATTCTCTGAAAAAACAAAACTAGCACCCATAGAGTGCTAGTAAAAAAACTACATATTGGTGGTTTGATCTGGTGGTTGCTTGAATTTTACTTCGATCATGCTCTCACTCGTCAGGTCAATAATATGTGAGTTTTCATCTACAAAACGCCTGATTTGTGACTGAGAGGCATTTTTTAGTAAAATATAATATCTTTCTTTATGGAACACAATTATATCTCGCCCTACGAATTGCATCAACTCTTGTTCATTAAATTTCCACCAAGTAGTAAGTGCAAGGGGAGGAAAGTTTTGTTTCGACATTAGAAGTTTGCATATGCGGGGCTCACAGTTACAACAGCATTTCCGGGAACTTGATAGGAAGAGTTGAATTGCCAAAACATTCGATATCCCCAATGTGAATAAGATAGTGTTTTGATATCGAAGCCTGAAGTAAAGGCAGCTGGAATGTAGCCTTCATTGGCGCTAGCGGATACAACATATGCATACTGGCCCGTATTGAAACCAGTTTCACGGTAAATGTTAACAAGTCCAACAAAATCAATCAGCGGATCGAAACCAAAATTATACACCGTAGGATCAGCGTAGCAAAAGAAATCAGTACGTATTTGATTTGCAAGTGAAGTAAATACCACGCCAGTCATCGGACGTGCTGCCCCCATCATGTTGTTAATTTCTTTTTGTGATAGCACTTTGGGTACATGATTCTTGGATAACGCCAGTTCCTGCGAAGCCTTAACACTGGCTAGCGGTACATTTGGAGAAGCATTCGCTGGTAAAATGGATACCATGCTAATTGAGAGTATGATTGCACCGATAGAAAGACACTTAGCAATTTCTTTCATAAGTCACCTCTTTTTATTATTTAATATAACAATATATGAAGAAAGAAAATTTGTCAATTTGAAAATCGGAGGTAAAGTATCAATGAGAGTGACATTTTCCAAGAGAGTGACATTTTCCAAAAATGGTGATTTCATATGGAATTGTGGTGGAGTGGCAAAACGCCGCTCCTTTTTAATTGGACAGTTGATCGTCACTTTTCTAGAAGGCTTGTCCAATTGCTGGCGATCTCTCCTGTCTGTGGAATGACGGTGTGATTGACCAAGGGAGAAAAAATGTCTCTTGCCCTAGCTGGCCTGATTCGTTGCCATGAGGTCAGCTTGTTCGTCAGTTCGTGGACAAGGAGCTTCGTCACAAATGGTCAATGAAATCAACATCGCGTGTCGCGGTGGAGTTATGCAGAATATCGCGGCGAGGAATTGTAGCGGTGAATTTGAGGAGAACCAGCGTTGCGAATTTGCAGATCACAGAACAACGAGTAGTCGAAGATGTGAATGATAGCATGAGAAAAATGGCATAAGAACACATCAATCTCCTTGCTCCTGTTATCTTCCGATTCCGATTAAACATGCCTTTTTCGGGTGTGAAAATGCCTCTAAGACAAGGAAAATAAGTGTTCCCTCGATTGCGTTGAAAATTGCAATTTTAGCATGTCGATTGCGTTCAACCATACGAAACTATTCAGACCATCTCAAAAACACTGTACAAGCCAAATACGAGGCGAATAAATTGATTAGGGGAGCCTACAGCGGGCTTCCTTTTTTGTTGTTCGATCCGAATTCAACCACTCGCTGCAAATGCCTTCTACGCCATCTCATAGGTCACAGACCATACGCCAAGCCCGTGCCCTACCTCAACTAGCCCGCCAAGTCTGAGAAGCTGAGACGAGCGTGTAGAAAGCGAAGTACAAGACTGAACGAAATACTTACTACATTCAGAATCGCAGTAACGAATTGTATACTTCTTTTGTATAATTCGCTATAATTGAAACGGTATGTTGTTTGATCAGCGATTTATCTTTAAAGACAACTCGTTCATGGAGGTACTGACTAATGAGTACAGTCGAATATACATCTGCTATGTCAATTGGGAAAATCCCCATTGGAAGACGGATTCTAGAACTGATGCATGAGAAAGGGAGCGCATTTACCATTCGTGCATTTGCAGATAGACTTGGAGAAAATCGAGAAACCTTTCGAATTACTTTAGCTGGTGAGCGACCAATAACACTTTCCTTGATCGAAAGGATTTCAGGAGGATTACGTGTGTCGGAGGAACGCCTGCGGCAACTGGATACATTTAAGAAGGAGGAAGAATTGGTCACTCTCCTTCAAGCAAGCAAGAGAAACAAAATAATGTTGATGCGAGCGCATTCACTTGCATTGGAACTGGCAGAGGTTGCTCTTGGGGCAACAGAACGTGGATTTGCATACAACAACCTTGGGAGAGTCCAGTTTCTTTTGCAACAATATGTGGACGCTAACCGATCTTGGAAACAGGCATTCCAGTATGCCAAAAAGATCCACAAGACATTTAGCGATTCCAGATTGTTAAAAATTGTGCCAGCTAATTTCATGATGACCTGTGCTAGAATAAAGGATTATGGCGGGGCTGACGAAATGCTTCAATTGGTTGAAGAGGTTTCTACTGACGACTATCAAGCGTTGGGCATTGTTGCCTATACTCGAATGGTCATGTATGGAGATCGTGGCGATCTTGAACTTGCAAGAAAGTTCGCATATCAGTCTCTTGAACACTTTGTCAAGTCAAGTAACAAGAAACAGATTGGGTATGGACATCTGAACGTAGCCAAGGCTGAATATATTTTGGGTAACTACGTTGTTTCGGCTGAGATTTTATGCACTGCTACTGAGGTAGTTCAAGATGTGGATTACATCCTTGTTTTAGTTGTAAAAGATTATGTTCGTTCCCTGATTAAGTTACGTGATTATCACACGGCAAATCTAGTAGCAGAGAAATACGAGGAAGTCATACAGAGGTTTCCAGACTGTTGGAACAAGTTGAGAATCATGTATACAGTTTTCAAGGATGACCCGACATATGCTTACGAGATCAGTCAGGACTTACATGCAAGTTTAGAGAGTCGAACTCTCGCTTGTAAATGCCTTTTCGAGTACTATGCGAAACGTGGTGACTCCGAAACCGCATTGGGTTACTATGAACTTGAACGCAAGTATTTGCGTGATGAATCCGAGTTCATTGACAGGGAGGGTTTCTAAGTGAAGAAAAAGATTGCGTTAGGGCTGTTGTTGTGCGCTATGGTTGGAAGCTTTCTTGGAGGAATGACAGTCACGAAGACGGCGGCATGGTATGACCCAGAGCCGCTTGGAATTGTTGCAATCAAAAAGTAGATTCTTTATCCCCTCGTGAAAGGCTTTCGAGGGGATTTTTCATGTCACAAATGAACTTGACATAGATGAACTGTCTGGAAACTTACACCAAAATCTAAAGGGGATATAACCACCTGATTTCCGTCGGGTGGTTTATTGTGTTTATAAGAAATAAAACAAATTAAGAGGTGGTTAATGTGGAAACTTTCGGTCAACGTCTCCGTCAACTACGGATGAAAAAGGGCTTGAATCAAATGCAATTAGCAAAGGGGATCATCACACCATCAATGGTTTCTCAGATCGAATCTGACAAAGCAAAGCCAAGCTATCATGTTTTGGGAAAGATCGCTGAGAAACTTGAGATCCCACTAGACGAACTGATTGGGAACTTGGAAATGAACCTTGTCATCATCAGCGAGTACAGATTGGCGAAAGGCATGTTATCTGCCGGTGAATTTTCAGGTGCGCTGCCGTTTTTGAAAAAAGTTATCCAAACAAACAATGGCAAGCTAGACCCGTTTGAAATTCGCTACGATTATGCATTCTGTCTGCTCCAGTTGAACCAACTTCGAGAAGCAGAGGAGACATTCCAGCAATTGTTAGAACACGCGCAATCAAAGAGTGGTAGTCTGATCTTGGTCGTTCGTGTCTATCACCAACTAGGGCAGGTTGAATTGAAGCGTCGATGCTTTCAGATTGCGGAGCACTATTTGAAGAAAGCAATCACGCAGTTGCAGTCTTCCAATTTGAAGGACGTTCATCTTCAATGCTCGTTGTTGCTGGCGATGGCGGAGATTCAACAAAAGTCGGGTCAATTGAAACAAGCAGTTGTTACGCTTCAATTGGCCTTGCCGATCTTTGAGGAACGTGAGGACATTCAAGGACTGGGGAATCTCTATATGAAACTGGCTCAGTCCTTCCACGTAGCCGACCAGTACGAGCAAGCAACAGACTATGCCCAGCGTGCGCAGTGGTGTTTCGAGGCGTTGAACAACAAAAGTGAAAAGCTGACTCTTGAAGTACGGCTTGCGGTTCTTCAAGGGGAGATGGGGAATAGAGACAAAGCGATAAGTGCTTTAGAGTCTATCGTGGAGGACTACAGAAGACTTCGGCGGGATGAAGAAGCGGGGATCACGGTAACGGAGCTTGCGAAACTTTACCTTGCTGGTGGGAAACTCGATCAGGCAGAGGAAGCCTGTCAGACCGCTCGTAAACTGTTGCCCACTGTTCATTCCAACCAAGCATGGGTAGCCAGGATTCAAGCCGGTATCTCTCAGGCCCGAAATCAACAGACTGTCGCGGTCAAATACATGAAACAGGCGGCAGATTGCTTCAAACTCACTGAGTGCCACACGGAATATGAGGAGACGATGCAAGAGCTATCTCGCTTGTACGAGTCTCACAATGACTGTCAGAGTGCATTACGTGTGATGCATGAGATGTGGTCTTTCAACCGTCAAGCTCGGGAGCAGAGAGGGATCGTGCTATGAGTCAGGTTGTATTGCCGAAGAACGTCAGCGAGTTTGTCCGTACTGAATCTGGCTCACACCTCCTCTTGTTACTATTGGAGCATTCGTTCGGGCATACCCTCCAGCGGATTAATCCCGTTGAACGTGCAAATATGGCACGAGAATACGGGAACGACTCAACCGTAGAATTGGACTTGGAGTTACTTTTAGACCATCTATCCTTGATTCGTGTGGTCTCCAACCTGATTAGTCATGCGGAGGAAAGTTTAATCAACTATTGGTCATCTGAGAATGGGTCAATCTTTCTGGCTGATGCGAGACGTTACGTAGCCGATGCCCTGCGAATCGCACCTCAGAAACACCCTGAACGTGGCAGAGCCTATAAGAACCTTGCTTATCTCCTGTTGGAACGGAACAAGTCGAAGGCGGCCTGTGAACTCATAGGCAAGGCTATGGAGATATTCCAGCAAAATGGACTGATGGAACAGATCGAGGAGCTTCTTGAAATGATCTCGATCCGTCCAGAGATGGAGTGCAGATTGTTGCAGGAAGATATTGCAGCGGTACTTCGGAAAATGGAAGTAGAGTTGTGAGGAAGATTGAAGCTGGATGGGTACGTTGGGGAAGAGGTCAAGTCAACTCCGGCGTAGTTCGAGGATACCTGTATCAGAATCGGCAGAATTCCAAGCGGTGGAAGTGGAAAGGGATCGAGTTCAAGGTGTGGCTGTTGGAAGGGGATCGGGGGGGGGGGAAACGATTCAAACTTATCTCTCCGTCATGCAAATGTTTGTGAAGTGGTTCGAGCAAACGGAAGGTGTCGAGTTTGATGTAAAGCAGATCACGCCAATCCATATTCATGACTATCGTTCCTATTTAGCCAACAACCTCGAACAGAAGCCCGCGACAATCAACAAGGCGATTGCCACATTGAAGACCTTTTTTGGGTGGGCAGTTGAGGCAAAACACATTGGCAGTAGTCCAGCGGCAAAAGTCAAAATGAAAAGTGTTCAGAAGAACCAATCCCCCAAGTGGTTGAGCAAAAACGAACAGAACCGTCTCCTCGTTGTCATGGACACTTAGAAGAACGAGTTTAAGCAAGCACGGGATCGGGCAATCATATATACGATATTGAATCTGGCTTGCGAGCAGAAGAGATCACCGACTTGAAGCTGAATCACATTGACTTGCGCCAAGGTACTGTGACAGTCTACAGCGGCAAGGGTGGGAAATTCAGAGTTGTGCCAATGAACGACGAGTTGAAGAAAGCACTTAAAGTTTGGTTGATGTTCCGCAACGAGAGCCAGAAGCCAGCTCACAAAGAAAGCCAGTATATGTTCGTCACAGAGCGTTCAGGGAAGATGACTGTACGGGCATTGAATTACATGCTGGACGTGTACCTAGAGTGATGTGGATTGCTAGAACGGTCTGTAGGCGGTGATAAGTTGGAAGGTCAATTTTCCTGTCACTCGCTTCGTCATTCATTTTGTCATGATCTTGCTTGCAAGGGTGTACCTATTGAGCAGATCAAAGAACTTGCAGGACATGACTCGATCCAGACCACGGCGATCTACGTTCAAGCGTCAACACACGATCTACGGAAGGCGGTCAATAAAATATAGTAGCAGAGCCATCCAATGGGTGGCTTTTTTCGTATGGGGGGGGGGGGTAAACATCTGTTACCCTGAACGACTCTTGCTACAGGCCAAGAGCAGATCCAGCCTCCCACCCTATGAATATCCTCGATTCGATTTATTTTGAAAGATAAAATCCCAGGAAATGAATATTTTATTTAGAAGAACAAGTATGATAGTATTGTTATAGGCAATTTCAATCAGAAATGAGGTAAGGGCGTTGAGGCATTATTTTGAAGAATGGTTAGATAAGATTGACGTATCAGAGTCAGCGAAAAATATAATGAATGAAGCAATCGTTTGCTATAAGGCATCTGCATATAAATCTTCATTACTGTTTTCTTATGTAGGATTTCAGACTATTGTAAGAGATAGAATATTATATTCACAAGTTCCAAACGGAATTCAGGATGGTCAATGGAGAGATATTCACAGAAAATTAAGAAATGACGACATTTGGGATAAGTACTTATTCGATTTAATACAGGATAAAAATAGTCTAATATTTTCTCTTGCTGAAGACATTCAAACACAAATAAGATACTGGAAGGATAGAAGGAATGACTGTGCTCATGGGAAAAACAATCTGATAGATTATTCTCATGTAGAATCATTTTGGCATTTTATTCGTTCAAACTTAGATAGGTTTGTTGTGTCTGGTAGTCGGAAGTCTATCTTAGAGCGGATACGGACTCATTTTGATGTTACACTAACAGCTCCCGGAAAAGAGTGCACATTCATACATTTAATACCTAGAGCGGTAGATGAGATTGAATTAACTTCATTTTTGGAGGAGATTCATGACATTTTAGAAGAACTGGATGGAACGTATACTTTATTCACAAACAAGCACTATATGGATTTTTGGGTTAGTTTGTTCAAGCTAGGCGACACTAAATTAAATAAAAGTTTGGTTGAAATGATGAAAAACAATGACGATTTGTTGAGGGTTATCATTGAAACGCGTCCAGAAAGTTTATTGTATTTTGCAATAGATCCAATCTTTATTCGAAATCTTTGGTATGAGAAGATGTATAAATCTTTTTCGATTCTTTCTAGTTCAATCCTCAGTAATTTATTGAGGAACAGCCTTATTCCTTTTGAGGAGATAGATGAAGCGTTTGTTCAGTATCTTCATAAATCTGATGACGACATCCCAAATGAAAATGAACTTGTAATCCTAGTTGACAATGGATATTTTGATGTTATTAAAAGGGAGGTTTTCCAGAAAAAATTTCCACTACTTAAATTCGAGAGGTTGGCGAAGAAACTAAAAAGAAAAATCATTCAATATATCATCAAAAACAAATTAGATGATGTTGTAGTTGGTGCGTTATGCAAACTTATAGACGCAAATAAAGAGGGTTATAGTGAACTAATTGAAGCATTGAGAATATTTTTTGAACAGAACAACGAAAAGCGAGATGAGTTTCTCAGGGTTTGTAATAGATCAGGATTTATCCCTCCTTTTTCAATAAACAAAAAGTGATATTAATAAAATACTCACTTTATGGGAAATCGTGTCCGATACTGGATGCGGTTTTTTGTTTTCGAGGAATGAAAGGTATTTGGAGAGTAGGACAGAATTAGTGACTTATCACTTTAGGAAGGTGAAAACATGGGGAAACTCGAACTCTGGAATGATTTTTGTCACAAACACAATGTCCTAGAAAGTGGAGTACCACTTTTCGATACAGTTGGCCAGCAAGTCATGACCTTACCGTTTGGAAGCGATCAACGTAAGGTATTGAAGCGCAATCCACTTATGGAAGCATTGGTCATCCAAGAAGTGAATAAAGTCCTCCAAGACTATGATGAAGGGACGGGGCATTTGGACGGCCTTATTTATATGATGTATTGGGTTCAGGAGGGTGCGGTCGTTCCTCTATACATAGGCAAATCGGAGAAGATCGGGAGGGGAGGAGGCAACCTCTCCATCAATATCAAAGCGATTGAGAAGAACCCAAACTTTTGCCGTTGGGGGTACAAGTACTCCTATCACCTTGGAAACCTGAGCGCCGTAGTTTGTTCGGGGCATGACGAGTCTAAACAAATACGAAACTACGGCAAGTGGGCAAATGCATTGTTTGAATCATTCCCTGCTGAGAGGCCGGTACTGAAGAAGCAGACCTATTTTTGGATGTCAGCATGGTCACATGAATGGACAGGTGTATGGAAGGAATTTGGAGCGACATCATTGACGTTCCTAGAATACTTGTTGATTGGGCTTGCAAGTGATGTGTTTGGCGATGTGGTTTTGAATAATGAAGGAGTCAACAGGAAGTAGGGATCTCATGATGAAGGAGATTGGGGAACTCGCCTATTTTTCAATAAAAAGTTTCGATATTGGGTGACATTACACAAAACAGGTATCCGCTTCTCAATCTTGCAGTAGTCCGCTCCTAGAGGTATAATGAGTTAAATCGAATGGAATTATAACGTTGAGAAATAGCGAACAAACCTATATGTGACAAGGATTCTTTCTTTCACTTAAACGTAACTTTCCCATCGCCTGGAAGCGCGCACCCTTGGGGTGGGTGAGGTCGTGGGTTCGAATCCCGCTATTCCGACCATATGAGTTAGAAAATGCGTCAGACCTTAGGTCTGGCGCATTTTTTTCGTTTTGAGAGCAGAGTTTGAAACGGTCGCAAAGGGTGCGGTTGTCAGTTCAACAAGGGTTCGCTCCTACACAACGCCCTTTCCATTCGGTTTCAATATCGAAATGGGGAGAGAAATATATAAAATTACAAAATATTGACTAATAAAAATGAAAGTGTATAATAGTGGATGTTAAAAAATAAAAACAGTAAAAGGAGTTAGTACAATGCAAAAATGGTCACGTACAGGCAAATTCCTGTTGTCGCTACTGCTCGCAGGTATGATGATGGTGTCGAACACAGTACAAGCGGCTGACATGAAGAGTGATGTAAAGGGAGTCATTCCTAAAAATCTCTCGCCGCAAACGTTTGATTTCTCGAAAGCACCAATCAAGTTGTCTCCGCAACCAGGGGACACGCTAAAAGGAATGGGTATGCTAGACCTCGAAAAAGCTCAACCCAAGTTATTGTCGCCCGGTCAAACACAACTGGCACAACACACAAGCAGCGCGGCAAATCTGGTCACGCCCAATGCTGCAACCAACCATGACCCGAACCACGCGATCCTGCTCAATCTGAACACCTGGTATCAAGACACTCTAACCACGACAGGGATGCAGAACTGGTATGCGGTATACGTGCCAACTCCAGGGAAATTGACGGCGTTGATGCAGACAGTCAACAACGCATCGATTGATTACGACCTACACGTGTATCATTTAAACCAAACGACCTACACGTTGGAAAATGAGATCGATTCCACTTACGGTCCAATGACGAACGAACAACTTGCCACGGTCACTCAGGCTCCCGGTTACTACTACATATGTGTAAATTCCTACCAAGGATTCGATGCCACGAACCTGTTCTATCTGAACTTGATCTTGTCCAGTTCCTATGATACGAACGAGCCGAATGACAACGCGATGCAAGCAAACGTGAAGCCTGGTACATTTTCTTTGGACGGCTCGATCGACAATCTCAACGACGTTGACTGGATGTCCTACACGGTGACACAGGATACCAAGGTAAATCTCTATCTGAGCAACTCCGGTGCTGGCACGTTCAAGTTTGATATTTTAAACCAATCCCTTCAAGGACTCGGTACGATCCCACAAAATGGCTCTTACTATGCAATTTTGCCTAAGGGTTCTTACTACTTTCGAGTGCGTTCCGAGAACGGCACTGGCTCCTATCACTTGGACGTGAATCCGCAATACGTTTTTGATTACACAGCCAGTGTACCCTCGACACCAAGCAACGAAAATATCAACACCGTATGGTCAAAGATCAAGGCAGCAAACCCAGGTGTGGAATTCTCTACAAACGTTCCGCTTGCCTCCATTTACAAAAACAGTACGGTGATGAATGGTGTCATCCAACATTACTGGTACATGGAAATTAGGTACACGACATCGTTTTACTACGATGACATTGGTTACATCATCTACAACGATCAATACAAGACGTTCCAACTGCTAGACAACGGTTTGTGGCTTGCCGGATATCCGGCCTCATTACGATTGTCGCTCGGAATCTTCTCCGATAACGAAAACTATAAAAAATACTCTTGGGCAAACCCTGGCGACTACCACCACTTCTATTTGTTTGACTACTATTACAAACGAGACTATACGGTGGAATACATTGATATCAGCGGAACTCATCCGTATTTCACTTCTGACAAAACCAGCAATGATAAACGCATCATTTATGGCGTTGCCAATTGGTTCAGCGACGGAAGCGGCAACAACGAATTGGTACGCATCGACCGAGCGACTGGTCAAATGATCAAGGTATCCAATATCCTGTTCGCGAACAACGCGGAGTTCGAAAACGGTACTTTTGAAAGTGACAATGTGTACACGTTCCACTCGACGAAAGACGGCAAAACGTACCGAATCAACTTGGATACGCTGTCGGTTCTCTCTGCCCAGTAATGCGAGAAGCAAAAAAGCGCAGTTTCCTTGTGGAGAGGAAATTGCGCTTTTTATTGGTCTTGGCAGGCTTAGTTGGGTCGAGTTCCCGTACTCTCACCAAAGTCCCTTCTACGCAAAACGGCTTATTTGTGTTCCCTAGGATTAACCGCCCTCCATTTTGGCGGCGTTTTTTGTCGATTCAATACCGACAGTGGCGATCCGTTGTAGATAAAAAAATGGGGAATGTAGCGTTGCGAAGGGGGTGTAATAAATATAAAATAAAAGTTACTGAAACGAGGTGATTGAATGGTACAAGCAGATCCGTATGCACTTCGGTATGCGGCTTCACGTTTATCTGCTGGTGCTAATGAGCTTCGGACACAAGCAACTCGACTTCTACGACGAAAAGCAGAACTTGTCTCAAACGGATGGAAAGGAACAGCCTCCCAATCTTTTGACTCGCAAGTGGAGCATCAAGTTTCCCATTTGAGAAAAAACGCCGATGTTTTGGAGCATGCGGCTACTGTTTTGAATAGCCTTGCGACCCAAATGGAACATGTCGTGGAGCTTCGTAGACAAGCGAAACAGTATGAGATAGCCAGTTGGGAGTACAGTGGAGATTCCCAAGACGATCTCCAACATAGGCAGAACTTAGCGCGACAAGCGGCGCATTACCGCCAACAAGCCGATTGGGAAGCGAAGCAGGCAGATTCATTGGCGGCGGGTCAGTTCCACCAGATTATCTCAATGATCCCGAACGTATTGAGCCATGGTGGTCATATCGTTGGACGTTCTGGTGACCTTGACGACCTGCCCGAACCCATGAGAAGCTACTATAGAAGGCATCCTGAATTGTTGGAAGATGATTCAAATGTGGAAGTTGCAAGCACGAGTTCTTGGGCTTCCGTGAAAGAGGCTGATGAGAGATCTCTTCAACAGGATGCGGAAGTAAAAGCAAGTTTACTGGGCTTGCTAAAACAATTGACCCAAAACGAAAGAATGGGCTATTGGGACGAAAGTACAGATCAACAAGTATTTGAGCAAGACTATGGAGACCTGTCTACAGACGAGTTGAAAGCGCAGGTTTTTGCCCGTCTACTCAAAAATCAAGATCAAGCTGATCGAGATGAAATAGCGATCATGAATGAAGGTATTTCAACAGGTGCAGACTTTATTCCGATTGTAGGAAACCTGAAAAGTCTCGTAGAAGCAGTCACCGGTAAAGATTACATAACTTCACATGATCTATCTTGGCTTGAACGTGGATTTGCATTAGCTGGAGTGTTTGTCGGTGGTTTTGGCAAGGTTGCGGGTAAGGTAGTAAAGGAAACCTCAAAGGAAGTAGCAGATCATATAGCTAAACATGCAGATATCCCTATCAGTGACAATATTTCTGAGGGAACGGTAAAAGTTCTTGATTCTGTACCGTCTGTTAGAAATGGGGAATTCAAAAAATGGTTTGATTCCTTAAGTCCTGATGAGTTTGATAAAGTATGGGCAGATCCTAAATTACGCGAGTTAATAAAAGACCGATTGCGTTATCCAGGTGGGATGCACGAATGGCACTTGGTTGCCCGTGCAGATATCTTTAAGCGCTGGGGGGTAACTGCCGAGCAAATTGCAGAAATGAGAACATTGATAAGTGAGACGAAGTTTGTAAATCCAAAGGGGAAACATGGTGGTAAAGGTTCAACAACAGCACATAACGAACTATTGGAGATTATTGATACATCGAAAGATTATGCTATGTTTAGAAGACGTTTGCAAAGCTGGGCAGACTACCGTTTCGAAGGTGGTTCTGAAGCACTACCACTGGGGTTAAGACCATAAAGGAGGTATCACATGCAAAAGGAAGGGTTTGTATCACTTTGGGTAGGAAATATAAAAACATCGGAGGAGTTGGACAATCTACTTAGAATTTCTTATACGGAGGATGGGGATTTAATTCAATCAATATTCGCTAGTAAATTTCATATTGAGAGGTACGATGATGCTTTTCGAGAGGCGGAGTTGTATGATGATACGGATAACTCACTGAGTAGATTACTGGAAGGTTTTTCATACGACGATGTCATTGTTCCAAAATTCGCGTCCTTATTAGGCGAACAATTGAATAAAAGATATAACGCAGCAATATTACTTTACAATTTCCAATATAATGGAGATGTAAAGGAAGCTACCGTTGGATCATCTCATGTCGAATTTTTAGCAACGACTGAATATCAGTAACAGTTTTCGTTAACTAATGTCCAATAGTTTAAGCCTTGTCGGGTTTTTTCTGATGAGGCTTTTCATTTTGCGTGGAGGATCGGTATACTTTTTATGTCGTGGTGGAATTGTGCAGACTGCTTCAACTCACCTCTTCGTTTCAGAGATATGTAGATGGGAAAGGCACCCAGACAGGGGTGCCTTTTGTTTTTCTCACCAGCAAAGTTGAAAAATTACCAATACGAACAAAGTAGGTTATTTCAATTGTGCAATTCAATCAGAACTTGCCACTCAGGAGACGGGGACCATTTTGCCGTTTTCGTACTTATACGTCGTGGGAGTTGTAGCGGTGGTGCCCTCTGGGCGTTGGCCGTCGGCTGCTTGGGGAGGTTCTCGGTAGGCATCAAACAAAACTTGGCCCTCTCGTTCGACTGGCATTACGGATTCGGCTTTTAGATTGAGTGTAACGTTGGCTTCCTGGAAGCGGTTTTCCTCCCACGTGTGAATCTTCGTTATCGAAGGGATGCCCCACACGGAGATGATCTCTTTGTCCTGGTCGTTGTCGATATCGACTTCGTGGATCGTGCCGTCGACCTCCAGCAGCAATTGCGGGTACTCTCGATCCATTCGATAATAGTAGGTTCGGATGGTGTTGGACCCGTAAGCCCCTTGAATTCGCAGGAAAGGGATCGACTGGTTCAAGAGCTTCACGATCTCGGCGCTGGACAGCTCCCATACCAGCAGGCTTGAGACAGGCACTAAGTCATAAACTTGTTCGGTTTTGCTGATGAACCCGGCGTACATATTTTCTTCATCGTTTTGTTTGCTGTAGAACACCACGGTTCCGTACTCGGTCGGGATTCGCTCCAAGACTCGGTTGAGGCGCGGGAGATGCTCTTCGGGAGAGGGGTTGAGTTTCTCTTTGGACGGGAGGGTTTTTTGGGTATCGAAATAGACTTTGGAGTCTTTGAATTGCAAGTCGTAGGATTGATCCCGCCATGCTTGTTTCAAGGTTTCACGTACATTTTCGGCGATCGTGGTGGCCTGCAGCCACGCATAGCGCAAGGGATCGCTCCTAAGTTCTAGCAACAGAGTCTCCTGCGGGGAACGTTGCTCGGATGTCCGTGCGAGCATCACCCGGCATCTGTCAGCTGCGCCCCCCCTCCTCAACGGTCACAATCAATTCCTCACGGGGGTCTGTTTCTGCAAAAAAGCGTTGCAAGTGGCCGACCATCGCTTCTGCGACGGAGGGGTTGGTTGTATGGTGAACCGGCAGTCCGTTCACGAGTACCAGATAAGAAGTATCGATAACGTGTCGGACAACCGCTGCATGTTTTTTCATTTTGGTTCCTCCTCCTTGCCTTTTTCTAGTAACACTGTAAGCGCAAAAGCTGAGAGGTGTGACAAATGTAACGATTTATCAACGAAATGATTATGGTGTAGTGTTACTAAGAGATGCTGCGGAGGTGAGACTTGTCGATGGCCAAAAATACAGCTTCCTTTCGACCGGTTGAAAAAGGAGGGGATACTTGTACACGTCAATGAGCAGGACATCTTTCAATTCGGAGATGAGACGCGTGCCAAAAAAATGGTGGAGCAACTCAATCGAATATTCGAAGATCCGGATCGGGACTTGAATTTTATTACGCCGACAGTCATGAAACACGACAACCGTGCGGAGGAAGTGACCTATGCTGTTACTACCGCCTTTTGATGTCCGAAAACTGACGGTAACTTTTGTCCAAGAGTTGACGTGAATCATGACCGCGTGATCATAGCAAACCCTGTTA
>NZ_QGGL01000004.1:150331-298076 GCF_003148565.1 Tumebacillus permanentifrigoris | reverse complement strand
TTCCTTTTCTAGGATATGTACGATGGTCATTATATCCGTCAACCTTTGGACAGGCAATAGCGTCAGCTTTTGGTCATTTAGCATCGTCGGTAACACTATTTGATAACTTGCTGTACAGTCAGCCCGTTCTTAAGGCCGAGGTGTTGATGCATCTTGCAACTGTAAGTAACCTACTTGGCGAGTACCAGGAAGCCCTCCTCTATTATCAGGAGGCGTACAAGATGCTTAACAAGACAGACAATCTCAAGGAGATCGGACTTCTCTACATGGAGATGGGGTCTGGGTACGCTCAAGTTCAGGAGTTCGAAAAGGCAGGCGAGTACGCGCAACATGCGATCGCGATTTTTGATGCCTTGAACATGATCAAACTTCGCTTGAAGATCAACATTCAGTACGCAGTTTCTCTTCGTGAGCAAGGGAAAGCCAAGGAATCCCTGCAGATCCTCGTCACTTGTATCGAGACGTGCCACCAGCAGTCACTCGAGGAAGAACGCTGCCTTATTTATGGAGAGATAGCTCTTCACCATTACTACCAACATGAATTCGATCAGGCACGAGAAGCCGTTCAGCATGGGCTTGCCTCCTTGTCGATTGATTCTCTACTTTCGGGGCATTTGTACAAGACGAAGGGTAAAATTGAAGCGGCGTGTGAGGACGTTACCTTGGCCCTTCAAAACTTCGAGGGTGCAGTCACAGTGTATCTAGAGCACAGCCGGCATCTCGACTTGGCGACGACCTACAAGGAGATTGCGGATTTGTATGAAAAAGCGGGCGATTTCAAAAAGTCCACGCAATATCTCAATCTCATGAATGAAGCCTATTTGGAAAACCTGCGAGAGCGCGGAATCCTACTCACGTAAACGTACTGGAGCTGGAAACATCGACTTCGGTTTTTACTTTAGACTTGAGGCTTTGGGCTCTCACGATGTGGGTATCCAGCTCCTGACTAATGGCAATCACACAGGCATCCGTGAGGGTGCCCTTTTCTTCATAGGCTAGCGTCATTTGTTGGCGTAATTGGTTGATCAGGGTCTCCAGCTCGAGTTCATCCTCCAAAAACCGTCACACCTTTCACAAAAAAACAAGGTAGCGCCAGGCTACCTTGGTTCAATCTATGTCGCTCTGGGGATACCAAAGCGACATTTAGGGAGGCCATCCAAAATGTCGTACTCCCCCTACCCATAGGTGAGAGAACCTACAAAATGAATGGTTTGCAAGGGCATCCGGCAACACTCATCTTCATGAATGACCTCCCTTGCAAACTAATCGTAACAAGGAGTGTTCACAACAACAATGGTTTAGTGAAATTATTGCCTTGTAGTAGCGATTGAAGTGTTGAAAAGCAAAAGCATCCATTGGAGACAGGGCTGCTATCCTACTTGAGTACGCTTGCTGAGGGCGTTGGATGCTTTTGCAAGGGCATCGTAGCTCGGTGTTCCAACAATATCAAGGAAACAGTAAATTGAACAAAAACTGCGCGATTGAAGGTTTGACTGCTTAGTAAGTGAAGGGTGTGCAAGCCGATGAGCAATGGTTGGAAAGAGGTAATTGTGAAATGGGAAGATGTGGAGGAGGGGAGGGTTCATAAAATAAATGGGGTATTGCTAACAGCGGATCTCGACAACACGGCGAAAGTCATTCTGCAAGATCACATCGAAAGCTGTGTTGCACATGCCATGACTCATGGCGAAGAGGGGCAGGTCTTGGAGGACCTTCGAAAAGCCTTGGAGCACTTCATTCGCTAGGGAAGGCCGGAACACATATGTATGAGAAGCTACGAGTTATCCTCGCACTGGCGGTGCCGGCCATTGTCGAGAACATTTTGCAGACGGTTGTTGGATTTGTAGACACGCTGTTCGTCTCCCGGTTGGGTTTGGTCAACGTGACCGCCGTCGGTGTGGCAAACTCGATCCTCGCGATCTACATCGCGGTTTTCATGGCGCTGGGGGTAGGAACTTCCTCGTTGATCGCCCGAAGCGTCGGAGCCGGTGACCTTATGCGTGCAAAAGCCATTGCGAGGCAATCGACTTGGATTTCAGGCGGGATGGGCTTATTGTTTGGCTTGATCACTCTGTTTTTGGCAAGTCCTTTGCTAGAAGTAATGGGTGCAGAACCTGATGTTCTCCAAGCCGCGACCGTTTATTTTCGAATTGTCGGGATGCCGGCTGTTTTTTTGTCGCTCATGACGATTTTCGGAAGCATACTGCGCGCGTCAGGGGATACCAAGTCGCCGATGCGGGTCGGTCTCTGGATGAACGCCGCGCACATCGTGTTGGACTACTATTTGATCTTCGGCCTGTGGAGCGTACCGGGTCTTGGTCTCGCCGGGGCAGCATGGTCCACGGTGCTGGTGCGGGCGGTCAGTACGGTCGCTTTGTATTGGAAGATTCGCCAATCACCCGTCTCTTTTCACTTGTTAGGCCGTTCCTCAGGAGATGAACGGGAAACAGGCAAGGAACTGCTCACACTTTCCACGCCAACTGCCATTGAAAGATTGGTCATGCGCGGCGGGCAAGTTCTGTATTTTGGTCTCATCGTTCATTTAGGCACGTCCACGTTTGCCGCGCACACGATCGCCGGAAACATCGAGTCGTTTGCCTATATGCCCGGCTATGGACTTGCCATCGCCGCCACGACTCTGGTAGGCAAAAGCATGGGGGCCAAGCAGGAGCGTGATGTCATTTTTGGTGATTTTGCCAGCAAGATAGACTTTTTTCATTTTATAATCCCTTCTTATAGGTAATTCGATCATACTTTAAATTAAGAGTGCGTAGCTGTTAATAAATGTGATCACTTTTGATCGTTGGGAACTTTTTCGAAATACTGAGAGAGAACATCTGTATCAGGCCGGCAGCACAACGAGGAGGATCTCGATAAGGAGCTGATCATTTTAGAATGCATTGCAGCCAAACGATTACAGAAATCATCCTTGCGGGGATTGAATAAAGTAAAATGTCTTACATTCCTCGTAAAACGTCTTACTTTAATCATCATTGGGTTAGTGGTCTAAGATTCAGAGGAAACGAGGACGTCAGATCCAAACGGAGTCTCGAATCATGTGACCAGTAGGTTCGTAGAACGCGTCCATAATTCCAAGGCAGGCTGGCACGATGACAGGGAGAATGCAACCTGAGATGGCCAGAGAAAATTAGGCACACGTATGATTCAACTTTATTATCACTCTTCAAGAGCAGGAAGTTTTACTGGCTCTATCTAGACCCGTTCAGTATAGAACTTTTTTATCACTGAACACATGGTACGAATCAAAAAATCACCTCTAATATAGGTTCGACATTGAAAACCCGTCAGCTCATCTAGCGAACTGTCCATGTATTTCCAGTGTACCCCATTTGGAACGCTCTAGGTGAAAGAATTTGGGGCTGTTGTACCCAATCAAGAAGGAAAGTACGCCAAGCACGCGATCGATTTTCGATGCCCTCAACATTATCAAACTCCGGGTGAATATCAACGTTCAGTACGCGGCGACTCTCCGGGAGCAAGGGCAGGCTTACGAGCACTTGCAGATCCTTGAAGCGTGCATCAAAACGTGCAATCAGCTCTTTATCATTACTTCCTAGGTGATTAAGAACATGCGAGAAATACGGTTCCGCAAGTGTTTGCCTCCTTGTCATCGGATTCGTTGCCTTCGGGGCATTTAACCATCTCGAGGAGATTCTCGAGATGGTTGGCTTTTGGATATCAGGAATCGGAACTTGAGATACTGGAGTATCTTTTGGTGTAATTCAAAGAAATAGTGAGTGGGAGTGAGAAAAACACCCCAACAATTCGGTTGGACAGCAATTACGGGCAAATCTGCATGATAATTCATCCAAAACCGAGAGTGTCAAACTCCCTGCCATCGGAGTATGATTATCTCAACAACTTCAACACGGCCTAAACTTGGGAATACTCAAGTACGGAGGAACCAATCTTTTGGGGTTAATCCTGCGCATCTGCGCGGGAGGGATGAGGAAGTCACTTCTCTGCCATCCTACCCGTCAGCTAACTTCGTCGGCTAAAGCAGGGAAGGTCAGGAGACCTTCGATTGAGATGGTCTTTTTGTGTGTTGAACATGGAGAGTCCCTTTGAATCGAAGATTCCGATTGAAGATGTCTGACAATGGATGACAGAGAGCAAAGAATGCCGATCAAAAGGCAGACTGGGCTTTACGTAGACCCATGCAGACTTTGACCACCTTACGATGCATTGCATTGAGATAGGTCAAAGCCGCATGGGTCTATTTTATGCGCAGTTTTAGGAGGCAAGGTCATGAGCCAATCGCTCAAAGCAAAAATGGAAGCTGACATTTCCGAGGCGTACGTCAAATTCCAGCGTGAAATTCTGGGACGTGGCCCGCAGGAAACGAAAACCTACATCCTTAAAGACATGGTCATCGTGCGCATGAAAGGCGTGTTGACCAAAGGCGAGGAAACGCTCGTCAAAACCGACAAAGGCAAACGGCTAGTCAAAGAGTTGCGGCAGACGCTACGCGAGCATCACAGCAGTGATATTGAGGTGCTGATCTCGCAAATCACGGGGTGTAAAGTCATCTCAAGCCACTTTGATATCTCCACCAAGATCGGCGAGCTGATGGAAATGTTCATTCTCGACCGAGACCTGGATAAAATTATTAAGGATTAAGGAGTCGGGACACCGGAAGACAGTGCACAAGGGGGCTTATAAAAGCAGCCGGGTGTGAAGTAGACCGATGTAGACTTCGAATTTTTGAGCATGAGGTATTCAACCGTGCTCTGAAAATTCGAAGTGTGCATCGGTCTTTTTTTGTCCCATATGACGAAATGGAGGAGTTGCGAATGGTGGATGTTTTGATGGTGGCAGGCATTCTCGTGTTGACGGGGCTGTCTCTGGGCACAACTCGTTGGGCTTCAAGGGTCCTGGAAGAAGGGAGTGAGCGCGCATGACTTTCGTGTTGGGCTTTCTCATCGCAGGTTTGTTTCTGTACTTGACCTACGCGCTCATTAACCCGGAAAAATTCTAACATTGTAGAAGGAGTGAATGTTTGTGAGTCTTACGATTGTTTCGGTCGCCATCACCCTGTTGATCGCGTTGGCTTTGGCAAAGCCGACTGGTAACTATCTGGCGAACGTGTTTGATTATGAGTCCCGTCGCGGGGGCGCGCGTTTCTTCGCCCCGATTGAAAAGCTTCTGTTGGGTATCGGCGGGGTTGAGGCCCGCGACCAATCGTGGAAACAGTATGCGAAGGCATTGGTTCTCGCGAATACCCTCATGATCTTGCTCGTCTATCTGGTCTTCCGTTTCCAAGGCGCGTTGCCGCTCAACCCGAACCATATCGAATCGATGGAACCGACGTTGGCGTTTAACACAGCCATCTCGTTTATGACCAACACCAACTTGCAGCACTACAGCGGCGAAAGCGGGTTGTCGATCCTCTCCCAATCAATCGGGATCGTCTTCATGATGTTCGTAGCACCGGCCTCTGCATTCGTGGCCGCCATCGCCTTTATGAGAGGCTTGGCGGGGAAATCGCTCGGAAACTATTTCGTCGACTTGGTTCGAAGCATCGTCCGGGTCTTGCTCCCGATCTCGCTGGTATGCGCCTTTTTCTTCATCGCGCAGGGCGTTCCGCAAACGATGGATGCCACGCACACCGTTACCACCTTGGAAGGCGCACAACAATCGATCGCCGTCGGTCCGGTCGGATCCTTCCTCTCGATTAAAGAACTGGGCAACAACGGCGGTGGTTTCTTCGGCGTCAACTCGGCACACCCGTTTGAGAACCCAACCGCACTCTCGAACGCACTGCAGATGATCTTAATGTTGCTGCTTCCGATCTCGCTGCCGTTCACGTACGGTCGCATCGTTGGAAACGCGAAGCAAGGACGCGTCCTGTTCGTCGCGATGGCGATGTTGTTCCTCGTAGGGCTTGGCATCACGTGGGGGATGGAGAATGCTGGGAACCCTGTGATCAACGCAATGGGTGTCCAGCATGACGCCGGTTCAATGGAAGGCAAGGATGTCCGATTCGGCACCGCACTCTCCGCGTTCTACGCGACAGTCACGACCGCTTCAGAAACGGGTGCTGTCAATACGATGCACGATTCGTTGACGCCGCTTGGCGGTCTGATGGCGCTCTCCAACATGTTGCTGAACACCGTATTTGGCGGTGTCGGTGCCGGGATTCTCAACGTCTTGCTCTACGCAATGGTCGCAGTCTTCCTGTCTGGACTGATGGTAGGACGTACGCCGGAGTTCCTCGGTAAGAAACTGGAGCCGCGTGAAATGAAGCTGATCGCGGCGACGCTGTTGATCCATCCCTTCTTGATCTTGGGCGCGACGGCGATTGCCTTCGCGACACACTACGGATTTGACGCGATCTCCAATCCTGGCTTCCATGGAATTACGCAAGCGTTGTATGAATACACGTCTTCCGCAGCCAACAACGGATCTGGTTTTGAAGGACTTGGTGACAACACTCCGTTCTGGAACCTCTCGACCGGGATCGTCATGTATCTGGGGCGATACCTCTCGATCATCTTGCTGTTGGCGGTCGCAGGATCGCTTGCTAGCAAACGTCATGTGCCGGAAACGGTCGGCACCTTCCGCACCGACAACGCACTGTTTGCAGGCGTTTGGGTCGGCACCGTCTTGATCGTCGGCGCGCTGACATTCTTCCCTGCACTCGTGCTAGGGCCGATTGCTGAGTTTCTCACGTTAGGGTAAGGAAAGAGAGGAGATTTCATCATGAGTCGCAATCAACGGAAAAGCCTGAGTGGAGAACTGGTTCGCTCGGCCATCCAACATTCGTTTATTAAACTAAATCCTCGGGTGATGTTCCGCAACCCAATTATGTTTGTTGTCGAAGTCGGTATGATCATCACCTTTTTGCTTTGCATCTGGCCGAACGCGTTCGGCGGAGAGAGTTCCCGTGCGTTCAACATCGTGACCACGATCATTTTGTTCCTGACGGTGCTCTTCGCCAACTTCGCTGAAGCCTTGGCAGAAGGCAGGGGGAAAGCGCAAGCCGACTCGCTGAAACAGACCAAGAAGGACGTCGCCGCCCGCAAACTCCAATCTGATGGCACGGTGAAAAACGTCCCGGCCACTGATCTGCGCAAAGGCGACATTGTGATCGTCGACGCCGGAGAGATGATCCCCGGCGACGGCGAAGTCATCTCGGGTCTTGCTTCTGTCGATGAATCGGCGATCACAGGTGAATCGGCTCCAGTGATCAAAGAGGCGGGTGGCGACTTCTCCTCCGTTACTGGCGGAACCCGTGTCGTGTCCGACTCGATCAAAATTCGCATCACTACAGACCCCGGCGAATCGTTCCTCGACCGCATGATCTCTCTGGTCGAAGGGGCAAAACGTCAAAAAACGCCGAACGAGATCGCGCTGAACACGGTGCTGATCTCGCTTACCCTGATCTTCTTGCTCGTTGTCGTCACGCTACCCGTTCTGTCGAAGTACGTGCACGTCTCTTTGGAAGTCCCGATCTTGATCGCCTTGCTCGTCTGCTTGATTCCAACCACGATCGGCGGTCTGCTCTCCGCCATCGGGATCGCTGGGATGGACCGCGTCACCCAATTCAACGTCCTCGCGATGTCGGGGAAAGCAGTTGAAGCCGCAGGTGACATCAACACGATCATCCTCGACAAAACGGGGACGATTACCTTTGGGAACCGTATGGCGAGCGACTTCGTGCCGGTGAATGGCGTGAGTATTGCAGACCTTGCAGGCTGGGCAGCGCTCTCCTCAATGGCGGACGAAACCCCTGAGGGTCGTTCGGTGCTGGAATATATGAAAAAACAAAACCTCGTCTACAACGCCGAACTGGCGCAGGGAAGCCAGTTCATCGAATTCAAAGCAGAGACCCGGATGTCGGGCACTGATCTGCGAGATGGTCGTCAAGTTCGCAAAGGCGCCGTCGATTCAGTAAAAAAATGGGTGCTCGCCAACGGCGGCAACGTGCCGTCTGATCTGGGCAGTAAAAGCGACGAGATTGCACGCGTAGGCGGCACTCCCCTTGCCGTGGCGGTCGACAACCAGATTTATGGCTTGATCTATCTGAAAGACACTGTGAAGCCCGGCATGCGTGAACGCTTTGAACAACTGCGCGCTATGGGGATCAAAACGATCATGTGCACCGGCGACAATCCGCTGACGGCTGCGACCATCGCGAAAGAAGCGGGCGTGGATGACTTTATCGCCGAATCGAAACCGGAGGACAAAATCGCCGTCATCCGCCGAGAACAGGCAGAAGGCAAGCTGGTTGCCATGACGGGCGACGGCACCAACGATGCACCGGCGCTGGCCCAAGCGGATGTCGGGCTTGCGATGAACACCGGCACCATCGCCGCGAAGGAAGCGGCGAACATGGTGGACCTTGACTCCAACCCGACGAAGATCATCGAGGTGGTTTCCATCGGGAAGCAGTTGCTAATGACCCGCGGGGCACTCACGACCTTCTCGATTGCCAACGACATCGCGAAGTACTTTGCGATCATTCCGGCGATGTTCATGGTTGCGATTCCGCAGATGGAAGCACTAAACATCATGCGCCTCGGCTCTCCGACGTCCGCGATCCTCTCCGCTCTGGTGTTTAACGCGATCATCATTCCGTTGTTGATCCCGCTGGCGATGAAGGGCGTCGCGTACAAACCGATGAGCTCGTCCGCCCTGTTGCGCCGCAATCTATTCGTCTACGGTCTGGGCGGCGTCATCGTTCCGTTCATCGGGATCAAACTCATCGACCTGATTGTCAACCTGTGGGTGTAAACGAGAGGAGTTCCATTTAATGAAAACCTTCATCACATCGCTTCGCCTGAGTCTCGCTTTCATGTTGCTTTGCGGTCTCGCCTACCCCTTCGCTGTGACGGGGGTGGCGCAGGCGGTTCTGCCGGACCAGGCGAACGGCAGTATCATTTCGAACCAAGGTAAAGAAGTCGGTTCCAAGCTGATCGGCCAAGACTTCCATGATCCGAAATACTTCCAAGGTCGAGTATCTTCTATTAAAAGTGACGCGGCAGGTTCGGGGACTCCGAACTACGCGCCGTCCAACGAGGACATGAAAAAACGCGTCGAGGAATCTATCTCCACGTGGAAGCAAACCAATCCGGACGTCCCGCTGAATCAAGTCCCAGTCGACCTCATCACCAACTCAGGTTCCGGTCTCGATCCACACATCTCGCCGGAAGCAGCCTTTGCGCAAATTCCGCGCATTGCGAAGGCAATTGGCCTCTCATCAGACCGCCTGCACCAGCTAGTGGAAAAAAACACCCAAGGCCCGGAGCTCGGTCTGTTTGGAGAGAAGCGCGTCAACGTGTTGGAACTCAATCTCGATTTGAACCGTGAACTGCAACGATGAAGCGACCCTGTCCCGATGACCTTTTGAAAAAAATTCAGCGGGAGTCACGCGGGTACTTTAAGCTCTACATCGGGGCGGCCCCCGGAGTTGGCAAAACGTACAACATGCTACGGCAAGGAAACGAGATGCTCGAGGAAGGCGTGGACATCGTCATTGGGTTGGTGGAAACACACGGTCGCTCCGGGACGGAGAAGCAGATCGAACGCTTGCCGATCCTAGCAAAAAAGCAGATTGAGTATAAAGGTAAGTTGCTCGAAGAGATGGATCTGGAAGGGATCTTGGCACGGCGACCGCAGTTTGTCATCATTGACGAGTTGCCCCACACGAACGTCCCAGGCTCAAAACATCAAAAGCGGTACGAGGACGTGCTGGAAATTCTACATGCGGGTATTAACGTGATCTCCGCCATGAACATTCAGCACTTGGAAAGCCTGAACGACACGGTCGAACAACTGACGGGCGTCAAAGTCCGCGAACGCATCCCGGATTTGATTCTGCACGAAGCCAACGAAATTCAATTGATCGATACCCCTCCTGGAGTTCTGCGGGAACGTTTGAAGTCCGGTATGATCTATAAACCGGAGAAGATCGAGCAATCGTTGCAACACTTCTTTAGGGAAGGCAACTTAAACGCCTTGCGTGAGCTGGCGTTACGTGAAGTGGCCGACGATGTAGATGAACGGCTGAATTCCTACAAGCAAGAAAACGGCATCGATGGCATGGTCGGTGCCAATGAAAAAATTCTCGTGTGCGTAAACTACCGCCCGAATGCGGAACGTCTGATTCGACGAGGGTGGCGAATTGCCAGCCGCTTGAAGTGCGATTTGCACATCTTGAATGTGCAGGCGAAACCGGTCGCAGAGTTTGCTCAAGCGACGTTACGCAAACGAAATGCCTTAGAACAATTGTCGAAGGATTTCGGGGCGGAATTTCACATCGAACCCCCCAACGGACGCAAACCGGCCGACGTCATCATCGACTTCGTCGTGCGATACGGCATTACGCAGATCGTGCTCGGTCAGTCGGCGCGCTCCCGTTGGGAGGAAATTCTCAAAGGTTCGATCATCAACAAGATTTTGAATGAAACCAAGTATGTCGATGTCTTGATCGTTGCAGACGGTGTGGACAATCGCGATTAGGCAGACTGAGTGCAAGGGGTCCGTGGACGCCGGGCCGTACGTAAGCCTGCGAGATCTCATAAGGTTTCGGTGCAAGCCCAAGGAGACATTCGGGCTGGTGCACGGAGATCGTTTGAGAGCCCGCAGGCTTTTTTTGATCCAAAGCAAGCAAAGGAGAATAACAACGATGTTCGTCTATGTATATGGAAACTCGACCGTAGCAGGAACTATCCGCGAAGCTCTTCACAAGCGGGCGGTGCAGGTTCTTGATCAGACAGCCGAGATGGAAGCCTTGGCTGAATGCTCAGTGGCTTTGTTGTGTGTTGATAGTCTGGCGCATGCAGAAAAGTCACTTCGTCCCGTGGAAGGGTTGAGAAGCCTGTTCAAAATTCTCATCGTGACCGACCCGAAGTTGTATCCCGTCTATCGTAAAATGGGCGCTGAGCTAGTGCTCTTGACTAGACAGAAGCCGGAGAATCTGGACTGGTTGATTGCAGACTTGGTGTAAGCGATGGAGGTGCTCGATATGCATTGTTCCAGATGTTGTGAATCGATAAAGTTGCAGCAAAAAAAGTGCGAGGTTTGCGGAAGTGTCGTGTTTCGGTTTGAGATAGAGCCCACCACTCAGCCATTGCCCCCACAACGAGCGGTAGACGTAATGCGTTTCTTCGTGCTCGTAGCGTTCATTCTGCTGTTGACGTTTGTATTCAAGTGAAAGGGTGATTCGTTTGGATCTGCATATCGCTTTACAGACGATAGCCGGACTGACAGTTGGATGCGTCTGCCTCGTTGTTCCTGTATTCATCATCGTTCCTATACTCGGGAAAAGGACCAAGAGGAAGCAGAAGGAGAGGAGATAAAACACATTGTTGTTCCTCTCAAAACATCAAAAAGAGCCACCAATTTATTGCGTGGCTCTTTTTGATGTTTTGAGATTCCTGATGTAAACCAAAAATACGAGGACTTCCTCGATATGATAATACAAGTAATTGTGGTGCGTTCCAGTATACAACTTTTTTGTCACAAAAAAATGTGCAGAGATTTCAAAGGGCATTTTGAGTATACAACTTTTTTGTCATCTACATAGTCCAAAGGAACGGTACATCAAGGCTTCGCGGGCTCTCCCAGTATACAACTTTTTTATCACTGAACAGGGCTCTGTGTAGCCTCTCTCTTTTTTTGTACGCTCTAGTTCATGCAGAGGGGTGGCTGTCCAACAAACTCGCTATGTGTGTACTTAAGAGACTACATCCAAAAGTCTATCATCAACCCGCATCAGGCAACACTCGGAACAAAGGCAAGCGCAACTGACGCACTGGTAGCGTATTTCAGAGCGCAGAGAAACCAAGTAGAGAGAAAAGAGAACGGGTCATGATGCCCGTTCTCTTTTTTTACGCCAATCGCTTACAAAGCTCCCGAAGTTCATGCTTGGTTAGGTGCTCCAGCAGTGCATTCTTTAACCGCTTCGGTTCCACGGAAGCGATGAGATCGTCCAGCGCGGCATCGCGATTGGGAACCAGTTCCACGAGGATGCATCTTAGCCTACCGGTGTTAAGAAAAAAATATTTTCCCGCTGTCCCAGAATCGCCCCTCTCATTGCATGGTAGAAGTGTAAGGCCAAACTCACCCAGGAGGGATGCTAGATGATCAATTCCAACCAAGGCTGGACGAGCATGATGCTACGTCTGCAAACGGGCTTCGACGAGAAAGGAACCCCGCAATACAAAGACAAGGCCTATTCCCGAGTCCTCCCGTCCGCCGCAGAGGACGATGTGTACGCCGTCGGCGAAGCGCTTGCCAGCCTGAGCACGTACAAACTGCACCACATCCAACTGCTTGAACGCGAAGACCTGACCCGCATCTAAACCACCAGACATAAAGGAGGGAACCGCTCATGCAAAAGCGCGATCTCGAACTGTTCTTCACCATCAACCTCAATAAAAAAGTCAAACTCGTCATCCCGGAACCGAAGCAAGACCTCACCGCTACTGAGATTCAGAATGTCATGGATCTCGTGATTTCAAAAGGGATTTTCGACTTCCCGCAAGGCGTTGCGGTCGCAAAACACTCGGCTCGCATCGTTGGGTCGAACGTGCAGAAAATCGAAATCTAAGTACAAATATGACAGGCCGAATCCCGGCCTGTCCTTTTTATAGAAAGACACTCTCAATAATTGAGGATTGGAGTCTATTTGGTAAACATCTTGAATGAATTCGATTACCGAGTAAGATGCTACATAGTAATTAAGAGAAGAATCTGTTATATTTATGAAATATTTGTTATAATTGTCTGACGTATAATAAAAACGGGAGGGCTCGACATGAGCGATAACATAAACATGCTAGTTCTAGGTCAAAAAATCCGTGAATGGCGAAAAGCTGCGGGTATGACCCAAAAGGAACTAGCAGAAGGGGTTACCTCAGAATCTTTGATTAGCCAATTGGAGAATAATTCGTATCCTACCCTTCCGAATGAGGATATCTTGGTGGGGATTTGCAATAAATTAGGAAAGCCGGTCAGTGAGCTTTTGCGGAATCGGGAATCGACAAGCGCCTCTGGGACAATGTGGTTTTACTTGATCTGATCAAGGTCCTGTTGCACCAAAAAGAGTTAGATCAAGCCTACGAATCGATCCAAGAACTCATGGGGCGTGACAACGTTGCTGAACACCAAAAGTACAGGCTCATCCTTTGTCTTGGGGAGTATCATATCCGAAAACAAGATTGGTCGCAGGCTATCGAAATACTCACAGGGTTGGCAGAAAAGTTGCAAGGCAAGCGAGAGGCATTTGGTCGTTTGTTCGCTGACCTGTACAACTTACTTGGGACTGCATGGTACCTTTCGAACAAGTTCTTAGATGCCTATAAATACTACTCGTTGGCGTTTCAATATAGTAACAGATATCACGAGACCGACTTATTGGTGGCACGAATTACATATAATCTTGGCAACACCTGTCGTCAATTGCGATTCCATGATGAGGCGAAGGAGTACTTAGAAAAAGCACGAACATACTTTATTGATTTGTCTGATCAATTGAACTTGGCAAGGTCCTTGTACCTCCTTGGAATCGTCCACCGCAACATGGACGACCTCGAAAATGCAGGGGGATATTTAAAGCAATCGCTTGCTTTATATGAATCCCTTGAAATCATTGAATGGGTTGAGACTGCCAAACGAGTATATGCATTTTATGTTCTGTCTTACGATCATCCGCAGGAAGCAATTGAAGAATTGAGGTCTCAGGCATTGATATTGAAAGAAGCGAAGGATTTCAATACCTTAGCTTTAACGTACGCACGAATAGCCGATCTGCATTTAGAGTCAAAGGAAACAAGTGAGGCAGGCCGTTTCGTTGGAATGGCAGCCAGTCTTTTCGAACATGTCATCGAAGAACCGAATAAAGAATATTTTGCTCATGTCTTGACGACGAACGCAAAGTACCATCTACAGATTAATAAGTATGAGGACTGTATTGAACTAGCATTCAAGTCTGCTGAGATTCTTGGTAAAATGGATCTAGACAGGGAGATGGCGGAATCATTGGAAATTGTCAAATCGGCCTATAAAGCAAAGGGCGACACGTCCAAGGCTTTGGAGACGGCGGAGCAAATTAACTCGGTACTGTTCCGGACATTGAGACCGCAGGTTATGCCCTAACCAAGGAGGATGAAAGATGAAAAAAATGCTACTTGCAGTCGTTGCTGTTTGCTTGGCATGGAGTTTTATTAGCCTTACGGTATCTTCTGCTATCACGGCGGCAGTTGAAGACCCGGGTCCTTTGTTCATAACCAAACAAGTGTCCTATGTTGAAGATCCGGGTCCCTTGGGTATTACGAGGAACGCCTAAATTGTATAACCCTTTTTGATCTCCCGCACGTAGCGGGGGATTTTTTTTATGCTCAAAACCACCGTATTTCTACAATTAACTAAAGATTTATTGTTGTTCGGAATGGAGTTAAGATTATTGCATATAAAGGGCTCCGTGCTAACTGCAAGTGATTTCAACAGCATGTACTAACAACCCTTAACTCTACGAAACAGGAGGCACATTCCACATGTCACTTGGGACGAAAATCAGAGCGTTACGGCTCACCAAAGGACTTACGCAGTCCGACCTTGGTGCAGGACTTGTTACACCCAGCATGATCTCGCAGATCGAGTCGGATAAGGCAAAACCTTCTTACAAAGTACTGGAGGCAATCGCCACAAAGTTAGAGGAGCCTCTGGAATACTTCTTGGCCGATATCGCTGCACAGATGGAGCAGGCTAGTAGCTTTAAAGTTGCGAGGGCTCTGATGAACGCAGAGAAGTTCGATCATGCGGTCTCGTTGTTGGAGAATCTGTTGGAGGACATGTCTTCGGGTTTGAATGAAGCGGAGGTTCGTTTCAGTCTGGGGATCTGTTACATGAACTTGGGGGAGTTGGAGAGGTCAAAGTTGTCTCATGAACAAGCTATCGAGCTGTACGAGTCCAAACTAGATTATGAGGGAAATATCAAAGCATTGATTCAGTTGGGGCTCGTCTTCAAGAATCAGAAAAAACCTCACAAGTCCATCTATGAGTGGAGAAGATCGTTAGTTCTTTTTGATAACTTGCTTCACAGTCAACCTGTGCTTAAAGCCGAGGTGTTGATGCATCTAGCCGCTGTATGTAACCAGCTAGGCGAGTACCAGGAAGCCCTCCTCGATTATCAGGAGGCGTATAAGATGCTCAACAAGACAAACCAGCTCAAGGAGATCGGACTTCTCTACATGGAGATGGGGTCTGGGTACGCTCAAGCTCAGGAGTTTGAAAAGGCAGGCGAGTACGCGCAACATGCGATCGCGATTTTCGATGCCTTGAATATGATCAAACTCCGCTTGAAGATCAACATTCAGTACGCGGTTTCTCTTCGGGAGCAAGGGAAGGCCAAGGAATCCCTGCAGATCCTCGTCGCTTGTATCGAGACGTGCCACCAGCAGTCACTTGAGGAAGAACTCTGCCTTGTTTATGGCGAGATAGCCTTTCACCATTACTACCAAAGTGAATACGATCAGGCACGAGAAGCTGTTCAGCACGGGCTTGCCTCCTTGTCGAATGATTCGCTACCTTCGGGGCATTTGTACAAGACCAAGGGTAGAATTGAAGCGGCATACGGCGACGCTTCCTTGGCCCTTCAAAACTTCGAGATTGCGGTCACCGTGTATATAGAGCATAACCGGCATCTCGACTTGGCGACGACCTATAAGGAGATTGCGGATCTGTACGAAAGAATAGGCGATTTCAAAAAGTCCACGCAATACCTCAATCTCATGAATGAAGCCTATATGGAAAACCTGCGAGAGCGTGGAATCCTGCTCACGTAAGCATACTGGAACTGGAACCATCGACTGCGGTTGTTACTTTAGACTTGAGACGTTGGGCTCTCACGATAAGGAGTTCCAGCTCTTGACTAAGGGCGATCACACAGGCATCCGTGAGGGTGCCATTTCTTAATAGGCTTTCGTCAGTTGTTGGTGTAATTGACTGATCACGGTCGTCAGCCCGAGTTCATCCTCCAAAACCGTCACACCTTTCACAAAAAAACAAGGTAGCGACATGCTACCTTGGTTCAATCTATGCGCTCAGGGACTACAAGAGCGACATTAGGGGAGGCCATCCAATATGCTGTTTCCCCCCTTACCCAGGTAGATACAGCAAAATGAACAGTCTGCAAGGGCATCCGGTAACACTCATCTACATGAATGACCTCCCGTGCAAAATTAGTTGTAGCAAGGCGTGTGAACAACAATTGTCTAGGGACATAGCTGGCACTCACTGTGAGTTTGATCTTGGCTGTTGCGTTGCAGGGCGCTGGTGACACAAAAAGCCCGATGTACAGCACGCTGATCGGGGTGTAGGTCATCAGGATCTTCGGCATATATGTGTTGGCAATCCTGATGGGCATGGGAATCGCGGGGGGTTGGTTTCTCAATTGTGATCGACTTGGTGGCACGGCCATCTATCTGTACGTACAGCATAAAACGGCTTGCCTATTCGTAGGGCGAGCAGTGGGAAAATGTGATAAATAAGTCCTCGTGCATACGTGCACGAGGACTTTGGTTTGTATTGAAAGGTTCATTTTCCTTTGACTATCGTTCCAACCTTGTCTAGCAAATTTAGCATTGCCTCTTGACTCATGATCTCGGGTTTGTCGTCGGCTGAAGAGACACCCATCATTTGGTCAGCTCGTCCAAAGAGTTTTTCCGCAAGCTTGCTCTTGATGTCCTTAGAGACCTCAGGCCCCAGAGTCGTAATGTACGGTTCAAGAGCAGAAAGTTCAAGCTGAGTTTGTCGGTTATACCTTTCATGTTTTCGATGCACGGTTAACTGTCTCAAACAGAAAGCAAGAAAAGAACCAAACGCAATCGAGACGGGAATCTTAGGTGCAAATTTAGCCCATGTGAAATCGTCCGTATTGCTATAGGCATTGTAACTAGTGACACCGATGAGCAGAACAAACACAATCGTAGAGATCCATTTCCAAAGGTTTTCGGACGATTTTTCACGGTCTGCGATACCTTTGTAAAAGCCGGCCATAGAAGTTATCGACACGGATCCTGCCAATTCTTCGACTTCGCTTTTCTTCTTTTCGAGATGCTTCCACAGTTCATCCAATTTATTTTTTTCAGTATCGATGAGTGTCGTTACTCTCTCTTCGAATGCTTTGATCCCATTTTCAGTGCTGTCTTGCATTGCGGTCGCACTCGTTTCGAGAGTGGCTGCGAAGACTTCCATTTGGGACTCAACAAGCTCATTAATTTGATTTTTGAGAGCGGAGAGATTTTCATCCCAGTTTGTGATCTTCTCTCTGGTTTCTTGATCGATTTCTTCGAGTTGATCCCTGAGTTTTTGTTCTGAAGTGGTAAGGTCTGCAACGAATTGTTCCCTGCCTCGTGTATATTCTTCTTTTAAAGTATCGACATCAGCCAGAAAATTTGAAACCGTATCTTCCGTTTGCTTTTTTAGTTCGGAGACTTGTTTTGTGATCCCCTGTAGTGATTGGTCAGCTTTTTCTGTTAGGGACTCAACCTGTTTGCTGGCATGTGAGATATGTTGACCGAAGGATCTCTTAAACCCAGTGATCGCTTCCTTCAGGGAAGTAAGGTCCTCAAGGTTTTGTGGGGTAAAGATGCCGGATTGTTGCTGTAGAATACTTATTAACTGGGTGTCAATGTTGTGTAGATGACCTACGTTTGCTGTTGAGACGAAGTTATTGATCTGTGATTGGATTTGGGATATGAGCTGATCTATTGTATTCAATGTGGTGATTGAAACTAATAAAGGATCTACACAAGCCAATTTATTCTGAATGTACTTCAGAACGTATTCAGCATGCTGAATATATTCGTCAGCGGGTATGTCATCATAGTGCCTTCGTTCCTTGATCTGGTCCAGCTCGTTAAGCATGTTCACGATAGAAGCATTCACTGGATGTCCATATACTCTATCAATCATTTGTTGCATTTTTTCCACCTCCGTATGCTATATTAGCATATCAATCGCAGTAATACGACTAACTTCATAAGGCGTAGCCGTTCACTTGGTCATCCACTTTGGCAACCAGCACGAAGTAATAATCCTGCCTAATATCGAACCGGGATTTCATGTATGCGAGGTTTTTCATCTGAGATTCAAAGGTTGCAATGCGGTCTACGAAAAAGCTGGCATCATGGGCTTTGCGAATGAGTGTCAATGAAATTACCTGTATGGAAGATTTAGTATTCTGGTTTTCTATACTAAAGTTGGGCCAAGGTAACAAAGAAAAGCTTCCCGAGTCGAGGACGCTAGATGCGATGGTATTGTACACTCATGAGTAGTGTGGACAACGGTTGTAAAATCCTCAATATAAACAGTTGAAAATCCCCACTTCCAACGAATAGTCTCTCCGAGAGGAGAGAGATTTCATGGTCAAGAATGGGGAGTTTTTTGTGATCAAAGAGATGAAACAGCGTGGCATGAGCATCACTGCCATAGCAAAAGAACTAGGTCGAGACCGCAAGACAATCCGAAGATGGTTATATGAGGATTATCCGGACACGTACCGATTCGGTTCGTAGGTCACCTCGTCCATGTGAAGGATGACCGTCGCGGCGGGATTCAAATCGACTACGAAAACAAGATCATATCTGAACATCGAAAGTCCTCTGGACAACGGGAAATTTTGCAAAACAAAAACCACTTCGAAGGCATTCGAGAAGACACTGTCGCAAAACCGGTTCCCCAACCAACACCGCGACTTATGCCCTCTTCACCAATACCCGAAGTGGTCGTACGCTCCCTTGCCGTGTATGAACAGTTCACGGAAGAGGAGGTGACGCGCTCATGATCATTCAAGAGCGCCTGCAATTGCCTTTCAACAGTTCGGATGGGTACGGATTCCCAAAACCCTCCATGCTCATGCGGAAGAAGCAACTAAACACAATCTAACGTATTTGGAGTTTCTGGACAAGCTTCTCCAGGAAGAATTAACGATCAAACACTACCGCTATCTTCGTATGAGGACACGTCTCGCCAAGCTTCCTTATCATAAGACGATTGATCAATTTGACTTCGATGATGAACGTCGTTTACGTGATCTGGCCACCTTACGATTCGTAGACCATCAGGAGAATGTCATCCTTCTGGGTCCACCCCGAGTAGGGAAAACACATCTTGCCGTAGCTCTGGCCATGCAAGCCATCACTCAACGCAAGACCGTTTACTTTACGTCAGCCCACGACCTCGTTATAACGCTTCAAGATGCTCATCACAGTCGATCTATTCAGCAAAAAATGTGGGTCTATACGAAGCTAGATCTGCTCATTATTGATGAGATTGGGTATCGAAAAATGGATGCAACTGCTGCCCATTTCATTTTTCAGATTGTGTCAGAGCGATACGAAAAAAGGTCAATTGTGCTCACGTCCAACAAATCGTTTGGCATGTGGGGGAACATCTTTGGAGATACAGTCTTGGCGACAGTCATTCTAGCCCGTCTACTCCATCATTCCAACACAATTAACATTAAGGGGGAGAGCTGTCGCGTGAAGGAACAGAAGAAAGCAGGGTTCTTTAGGTCGGAGACAACTGGGGATCAAAACGGATAAAAGTTTTGCTCGGACCGGCGAAATTGGGGTTTTTTCAAACGGTATTTTTGAGGAGTTCTCAACTGATGTTGACACATGAGTACAGTGTCCGTCCAAATCAGTGATTACCTTATGGTATTGGTGGAGGTGAAAACGGCGAACTCATCATCCCCAATGGCCTCCGGCACCCCTTGCTATCGGTGGTTAGTCTCTTCAGTTGTAATGGTTCGTCAGAAAGAGAGTTCAGACAATTGGTATTGATCTACTTCCTCCTGTAAGGATCTTGCGCATCCTAGCGACGGGATTAAGCGATCACACAGTCTCTGTGACTGTTTACCGCAATTCGTGTACTCATAGTACTCTGAACTGTATTGGGTGAAGATCTGGTCTCTACGACGAGGGCTCGAAGCGTTTAAAATCATTGATTATTACCTGTAAGGTAGACATTTCAGTTGACAAATTCCAAGTATTTTGTAGAATTGGTTTATGAAACTACGTTTCATCTAAAAGGAGGATGCAATATGGCAGATGTAAATCTGGATATTCCTATGAAGGATCGAAACAAAAAAATAGCAATAAATGGTGTAAAAGCTGCAATAAAGGACGATGTCGCAGAATTTCTGGCGATTCGAAAACTTATAACCTTCAATTCGCGGCACAACTTGAAATGGGACTTTATAAATACGAACGTTGTACATAACTTGCCGACAAGTGACTATCAGCATGTCTTGATTCCGAGAGGCAGTCTTTGGGAAGTTGCTTGTTTGTACGAAAAGGAGTCGGGATACTTATACGCGTTCATGAGAGATAAGAACTTCCGTTCCTTATCCACACGTCGTCGACGAGTCAAACCGCATTATTTGGATGCACTTGCCGCCATTAATAAGGATCTTTCAATAGATACAAACTACCGTGTAGGGCAGCAAATGCAATTGTTCGATACGCTCAGTGACGAATGGAATCAAGGGATGCAGGGGATTCTGTCTGAAATCACCGAACAACTGCAACAACCGCTCAATCGTTTTGTATTGATTTCGTTTGATACGCATCGGGAAGATTTAATTTCTGTTAACGCTTGTATGCTCACGCCCAACTTAGGGATTGCATATAAGGAGGATTGGAGTGAGTTTATAACGCTGGACTTCAGTGCAGCTCTTGCATTTGGTGACGGAGCTCAACTTGATCGTGAAGATGAGATTGAACTTAGTCTTCGTGAAGAGATTATAAACGATGAAAGTGATTATTTGTTAGGCATTAAAACGGAAGAAGACGAAAATGAAGGCGATAAAGATCATAAAAAGGGAAAAAAGTAACTTAGGTTTAGGAGGTCTTAGTGATGTCGAATCGAAGGGCTTTTAATGGAAGTAGACTAAAGCAGGCAAGAACTTTTCGAGGTATGACGATCGCTGAGTTAGCTGAGGAAACATCAGTCACAAAGCAAGCGATTTCAAACTACGAAAACGGTAAGGCTAACCCAAGTTTAGAAACACTCTTACGATTAATTAGTGCCCTTGGCTTCCCAAGGGACTATTTTTATGAGGAGGACATACAAGAAATAAAAGCAGGAACCACTTTTTTTAGAGCATTGCTTACTACCAATAAAAAGGATCGCCTATCTCAGGAGGAAAAAACGAAAGTACTTTCTAAAATATATTATGTCCTTGATAAGTATATTAAGTTCCCGAAACTATCAGTTCCAGTTATTACTCATGAAACAACCCCTGATATTGAATCTATAGCCCTACAAGTCAGGGAACATTGGAACTTAGGAACCGAACCAATTTCCAATATGGTACATCTACTAGAGAAGAACGGTCTTATACTAACTTCAATTTCCACTGGTGGGAATAATATCGATGCGTTTAGTCAGCGTCAAGAAGTGGATGGTCGTGAATTTTATTTTGTCGTTTTGGGTGACGATAAAGGATCTGCAGCAAGAAGGCAATTTAGTGCTGCACATGAACTTGGACATATCATTTTACATGATTGGTCTACCGATTTAGAGGTGATATCACGAGAAGAGTTTCGGGAAATCGAGAATGAAGCGAACCAGTTTGCTGCTGCATTCTTATTGCCTAAGGAATCATTTCTGAATGATCTAATATACCCCAATAAGCTTGACTATTATATTGAGCTAAAAAGAAAATGGAGAGTATCAATTTCTGCAATGGTTGTCAGGGCCTTTCAATTAAAAGCTATAAATCACAATCAATATCAGTATTTAATGAGACAGATATCAAAAAAAGGTTGGCGTAGCCAGGAACCGTTGGACGATGTGATACCGATTCCAAAACCATCGTTGCTAAAGAAAGCAATCGAATTGCTGAAAAGTAAAGGTGTATTATCGGGTGATCAATTGATACAACAACTATCAAAAAATAGTATCAGCCTAAATAAAATGGATGTTGAAGTCTTACTAGGTTTAGAGGAAGGTACTCTGAATGATGCACAGAGGGAATCAAACTCAGTTGTGATCGAAATTAAGAGCACTGGCGCGGTATTATGAATAAATATTATGATTTCCAGACCAAGGAGATGGGCCTTAATTTTAGGTCCTCTTGACGTTACAAGTAATAACTGGATGTCTCTTAGTCATGAATTGTATAATTAGGTTATTTTGATTTCACTGAGGGGGTTTTTCTACCACAATAAAAAAACTTATTTGCCTCCATGTTGAATAGCGATGGAAAATGAAGGAACCCTTTATTACCAATAATCACCGAATTAACGGTGGAATGCGGGTTCCAGAGTCTTCTTTTGAAAGAACTTTTTTGTCACTCTACTCTTGTTGTTTTGTTACCAAATAGTTGTCGTCTGAGACTGTCCCCTTGCTGGAGACGGTCTCTTTTTTTCTTCTAGGAGGTATGATATAGCGAAACGGTCGCAGGGATGGACTGAGAACGTGCCATCATGGCCGCTCCCATCGGTTCATTGGAATCAAAACGGGAGGAATTCATCATTGGCTCTTTGATCTTGGATGAAACTACTTTTATTAAATGTTATATACTCCCCACAAATAGTAGGGTACATTATGGATTGTAAAAACTTTCCGGAAAGGAAATCGCATGCGCATGCACCTATCTAAAGCAAAGAAAATAACCATCATCGTCCTTAGCCTGTTCCTGATTTTTGGTGGTTATGTTTGGAACTACAAACTTTCGATTACACGCGTCCAGAACTCTGTACAAGCGGATAACAATATGCAAAAAGAAACCTTTTATAAAAACAATCTGATGTACAAGGACATGTCCAATCTGGTAAGAGAATTTGTCCCCGAAGAAGAATTTGATAAGTGGTCGACTTGGAAAGATGTCGATCGCAGTTTCGCCAAAGTTTCACGCCCCGCTCATTCAGAAGCGGACTATGTGTTTCAAATTCCTCTGAAATTCGGTCTGGCACATGTCTACTACGACTTAGGTATTTCTGGGCTTAAATTGCGTTATGTAGATGTACAACCCTAAAGTATTGAGAAAAGAGAATGGGTCATGATACCCGTTCTCTTTTTTCTACACCAAACGCTTACAGAGTTCCCGAAGCTCATGCTCGGCTAGGTGCTCCAGCAGAGTATTCTTTAACCGCTACGGTTCCACGGAGGCGATGAGATCGTCCAGTGGGTGACTTGATTTCCAGATTGACGGTTCCCCAAATGGTACTTCGGCTTCTATTGGAGATAGTACGTACTACACTCCTTGGGGAACTCTGGCTATTTTTTATAAAGATTTTGGCTTTCAAGACGCCCCGCGGCGCCCTCGTGGCGGAGGAACAATGGGATCTCAATCGGTGGGTAAAGTTTTTTAGGGTTGACTTGGAGTCAACTCCAACTTGTAGGATTGTGTAACCAAGGCCATGACGAAGCGAGAAACGGAGGAAGTATATACATGTCACACGAAAAACGAGTTGCGCTCGTCACCGGCGGGAATCGGGGAATCGGATATGAGTTGGTCAAACAATTGGCTTTCCAGGGTTTTCAGGTCACCTTGACCCGTCGGGACCCGGAGAAGGGTCAGGAAGCTGCGCAAAAACTGATGGAGTCCAATCTGGACGTTTCGTTAAAGAGATCGACGTTTCGTTTGTAGAGATGATGTCGACGTAGCAGGGAGGAGTTTCATGAGCAGACAGAATCAGTTGTTGATGTGGATCTTGATCATCGGGGTGTTCGGCATCCTCACCACGGAAATGGGAGTGATCGGGATTCTGCCGTTCGTCGCGGATCACTTTCATGTGAGTGTCTCGCAAGCCGGGTTGCTGGTGAGCCTCTTTGCACTCGTGGTGGCCGGATCAGGCCCCACAATGCCGATGTTGTTTTCGGGGATCAATCGCAAGAAGGTCATGTTGCTGGTCTTGGGTGTTTTTGTACTGGGGAACATCGTCTCCCTCTTCGCCACAAACTTTGCCGTTGCCTTGATCGCCCGCGTGGTTCCCGCTTTTTTTCACCCGATCTATTGTTCCTTGGCGTTTACAACCGCAGCGGCAAGCGTCAGCAAGGAAGAAGCGCCGAAAGCTGTTTCAAAAATCATCATGGGAGTCTCAGCTGGTATGGTGCTGGGCGTGCCGATCACAAGCTTTATTACGAGCCACGCTTCGTATGAGATGGCGATGCTCTTCTTTGCGGTTGTCAATGCCGTCGCGTTCCTTGCGACATGGCTCTGGGTGCCGTCCATGCCGGTTCAGGATCAGCCGTCTTACCGGGAACAAGTCTTCGTCTTAAAAAAAGCAACAGTTTGGCTGTCGATTGCGGCTGCCATCCTCATCAATGCGGCCGTATTCGGGGTGTATAGTTATCTTTCGGAGTACCTGAAGACCGTTACGAACATGTCTTGGGATGCCATCAGTTTCATGTTGGTACTCTACGGAGCCGCCAATCTGATCGGCAACTTCGCAGCTGGGAAGTTGCTTACGAGATATGCTTTCCGATCCATCGCGGTCTTTCCTTTCGCATTGGGAGCCGTGTACATCCTCTTGTTCTTCTTGGGACATTTCGTCGTTGCGATGTCTTTTGTCGTGTTCCTGTGGGGAATCTTGGCGGGGATGGGTACGAATTACGGGCAATATTGGATCGCGTCTGCCGCTCCGGAAGCTCCGGATTTCGCGAATGGACTTTTTTTAACATCCGCGAACGTAGGAACCACGATCGGGACAGCAGCCGGAGGATTCCTGATCTCCGCAATCGGCACACAGTACGTCGTATTCGTGGGATATCTCGCGTTGATCTTGTGCGCGGCCTTTATTTTTATGAGAAACCGCACCGAATCAACGAGCTGATTCCGGCAGAACTTCGGGGTTGACTTGGAGTCAACTCCAAGTTATAAGATTGCCGTGTATAGATCTGTAGATTCCTAGAAAAGAGGTGCTCAACTTGGAGGCAATGTCGATCAAGCAAGCGGCAGTAAGAACAGGTCTCAGCGAAGATACGATTCGGTACTACGAAAAAATCGACCTGCTGCCGCGGGCGACACGAAACAGGAGCGGGCGACGGGTCTATGGGGCTGATGATCTGGAGCTCATGGTCTTCATTACGCATTTGAAGTCAGCAGGCATGTCGCTTGAGGTCATCAAGTATTACTTGAGTCTGAGCTTGGAAAAGGACCCGAACGCCGCTTCGGAACGACTGGTGTTGCTGACGGAGCAAAAGGAACTGTTGGAATCCAAGATTGCGGAATTGCAGGCCGCGCACAAGGTTCTTGAGCACAAAGTGGAGCATTATACAGAAGTTTGCTTGCCGGAGAAACTTCGTCCCCAAAAAGAAACGACCCCCAAGTAAAGAAACCAACTTCCATCCAGATATGGAAGTTGGTTTTTTAATAGATTGAGGGGGTTGACTTGGAGTCGACTCCAAGTTGTAGGCTTTACACAGACACACAGTACAGGAGGAGAAAACATACATGTGCCAAAATCATACGACAACTACCAAGGTTCTGAGCGTTGCGAGTGCAACTGCACCATTTGAACGTACCACGTTGGAGCGCAGAGTTCTGCGTCCGCACGATCTCTTGATCGACATTCAGTTCAGCGGCATCTGCCACTCCGATATCCACAGCGCCTTCGGTGAGTGGGGCGAAGGCATCTTCCCGATGGTTCCGGGTCACGAGATCGCCGGCGTCGTGGCGGCAGTAGGTTCAGAAGTGACCAAATTTGCAGTCGGTGACCGCGTCGGTGTGGGCTGCTTTGTTGATTCCTGCGGCGAGTGCGAATACTGCCTAAGCGGGGAAGAACAATACTGCACAAAAGGCGTCGTCTCCACCTACAACGCGCTGGATTACGACGGCAACCCCACCTACGGCGGATACAGCCAAAAAATCGTCGTCACAGAAGGCTTCGTCGTCCGCATTCCGGATGCGTTGTCTCTAGACGTGGCAAGCCCGCTTCTGTGCGCTGGCATCACCACGTACTCTCCGCTGAAACATTGGAACGCAGGCCCCGGCAAGAAAGTCGCCATCGTCGGCATGGGCGGGCTTGGCCACCTCGCGATTCAATTTGCGCATGCTCTGGGTGCTGAAGTGACTGTCCTCAGCCGCTCTCTGAATAAAAAAGACGAAGCCCTGAGCTTTGGCGCGGACCACTACTTTGCAACCAGCGACCCCGCAACCTTCACGGAGTTGGCGGGCCGTTTTGACCTGATCTTGAATACCGTGTCGGCGAATCTCGATGTGGACGCGTACTTGTCGCTACTGCGCATCGACGGAACGCTCGTCAATGTCGGCGCACCGGCCGAGCCAGACAAGTACCATGTGTTTTCCTTGATCATGGGCCGCCGTAGCATCGCCGGTTCGCTCGTCGGAGGGATTCGAGAAACGCAAGAGATGCTCGACTTTGCCGCCGAGCACGGCATTGCCCCGCAAATTGAAGTCATCAGCGCCGACCAAGTGGACGAAGCGTATCAGCGGGTTCTCAAAAGCGATGTGCGGTACCGCTTTGTGATTGATGTCTCGACTTTGTAAGGTGGGGGGTTCCAAATGGAATACCGTACAGTAGGCAAGACCGGCATTCAGGTCTCCAATTTGTGTTTTGGCACGATGTCGTTTGGCGGGAACGCCGACGTGGAAACCTCGAAGGCGATGTTCAAGCGCTGTCGGGAAGCGGGCATTACTTTTTTTGATACGGCGAATGTCTACAGCTTCGGGCGGTCGGAGGAAATCCTGGGCGAGTGCATCGCCGATTGCCGGGATGAGATCGTCCTCGCTTCCAAAGTCTATTACCCGACGGGAGCCGATATCAACGCGAGGGGCCTCTCCCGCCGTCACATCATGCTGGAAGTGGAAAACAGCTTGCGTCGGTTGAAGACCGACCGCTTGGATTTTTACTTCGTGCATATGTTCGATGACAACACCCCGATGGAAGAAACGCTTCGTGCGTTGGACGACCTGCAAGCACAAGGCAAGATCCTCTACCCGGCGGTCAGCAACTGGGCGGCTTGGCAGATCGCCAAAGCCTTGGGGGTCTCGGCGAAGGAACAACTGGCCCGCTTTGAATTGATCCAACCGATGTACAGCTTGGTGAAACGCCAAGCCGAAGTGGAAATTCTGCCGCTCGCCGCTTCCGAACAGGTCGGCGTGATTTCCTACAGTCCCTTGGGAGCCGGACTTTTGACCGGCAAATACGGCGTGAACAAACGACCCGGCCAAGGACGACTCGTGGAAGAAAAGCGATACACCGACCGCTATGCCGAGGAGATGAACTATGTCGTAGCGGAACGATTCACCGCCTATGCCGCAGAACACGGCATCAATCCAGCAACGCTTGCCGTCGCGTGGGCGATGTCCCATCCGGCGATCACAGCTCCGATACTTGGAGCCAGAAATGTAGAACAGTTGGAGGATGCGCTGGCTGCTGCAGATGTGGACATGACTTCCGAATGGCGAGATGAAATCTCTGCCCTTTCGGTTTCTCCTCAACCTGCAACCGACCGCGGGGAAACGCTGCTATCGAGTTGGAGCTAACAACCATGACAAAAGGAGTCAGGCGACATGGCCTGACTCCTTTTTTTCGCATCCTGAATCCGGATACTTGGTTGCCTGACTATCACGAGTCTGGAGGAAAAGTACAGGAGAAAAGCGTCGGGACCGCAAAAAAAAGGGAGACCTCCGGTTTTATGGAGCAGAGGGAGTCAATGTTAATAAGATATCGTTGCCCATCATGCATTTTTGCCTAAAGTGCAACATTGCCCAAAGTGCAAGTATGTGCTACTCTAGATTCTAGCAGAACCACAAATCACCACGATTACCCAGCCATCAACACGTAAAAAGGAGGCTATCCATCGACTCATGAACAAACCTAGCTTGCGTCGGATCAAGAGAGAAGCGACTGCACAGGGGTTGGCCATCGCGGCGTTCGAGCTGGCACTGGAACGGGGCATGGACGGCTTTGTCGTCGAGGATGTGGTACAACGCGCCGGGTACTCCAGAAGAACGTTCGCGAACTACTACTCCTGCAAGGAGGAAGCCGTGGCGACGGCCGTTGAGTCCTTCCAGAACGTCGAGGAAGCCGTGTCTCTGCTCAATGACTTGCCCGATGGCTCCACCCCGCTAGACATCATGTACCTGTTGATGAAAATGCAACTGACCGCAGAGTATCTCCGGAGGATGCGCAAACTCATCCTCCTTGCCAAGCAATATCCTACGCTGGAGCCGTACATCCTGAGCATTCTCCGACGTATGCAAACGGCGGCAGAGGAGACCTTGAGGAACTTATCCCAAGGGAAGTACCCCGAGGGATACACCCATCTGCTCGTCGGCGCGGTTTTTGGGGCCATGTCGCCCTTGCTCGATGGAAGCATCAACGTGTTGCTTCCCGGTCAATCGGAGGACGAAACCGCTAAGGCCATGACGTTCGATCAGTATCTGGACAATACGTTTCACTACTTGCGAAACGGGTTCTAAGTCTGCTGACAACAAACAAACAAACAATCAATCAAACTAGACTCTAGGTGTGGAAGGGATGGAAAGAATTGAGTAGTACAATAAACGCAACCACCGGTTCAATCAAAAAAGGCCCGCTCATGTTCATCATGATTCTGGGGGCCTTCCTCGCAACGTTGAACCAAACGCTCATGAGCGTCGCCATTCCTGAGCTGATGGTGGATTTTAACATCACAGCTGCAACGGCACAATGGCTGACAACCGGGTACATGCTGGTCAACGGGGTCTTGATTCCCATCACCGCATTCCTGATGCAACGGTTCACGACGCGTGAACTTTTTCAAACGTCCATGGTTGTTTTTCTGATCGGAACGATCGTTTCAGCCATCGCGACCGACTTTCCCGTTTTATTGACCGGTCGCTTGATCCAAGCTGCAGGCGCTGGTATCATCATGCCGTTGCTGACGAATGTCATCCTGTCGATCTTCCCTCCCGAGAAACGGGGCGGGGCTATGGGGCTGGTCGGTCTTGCCATCATCTTTGCCCCGGCGATCGGCCCTACCCTTGCCGGTTACGTTCTCGAAAACTACAAATGGGAAATGATGTTTTACGGGATGATTCCGTTCGTCATCATCGTCATCATTCTGGGCTTTATGTATCTGAGAAACGTGTCTGAGCGGATCAAAACCAAACTCGATCTGCTCAGTGTCATCCTCTCCACGATTGGGTTCGGGACGTTGCTGTACGGCTTCAGCCGCGCCGGAAGCCTTGGTTGGTCGAGCAATGAAGTTCTCAGTACGATTTCTGTAGGCGTTGTTTCACTCGCCCTCATGTCTTGGAGACAGTTGGCCTCGCGAACTCCGTTGCTTGACTTGCGCGCGTTCAAGTACAGCATGTTCTCGCTCACGACCCTCATCAACATAGTGGTGACCATGGCGATGTATGCGGATATGATGTTGCTTCCTCTGTACCTCCAGAACATCCGCGGATACACAGCTCTGGAAGCGGGCCTCTTCCTGTTCCCAGGCGCGCTGATCATGGGCTTACTGATGCCGGTGACCGGCAAGCTGTTTGACCGCTTTGGCGCCAAGTGGCTGTCGATCGTCGGGATGGTCATCATCATCGGCACCACGATTGGATTTGTGGACTTGACGGACTCGACGAGTTACAACTATCTGCTGCTCTTGTCCACGGGTCGCCGCATCGGGATGGCCTTGCTCTTGATGCCTTTGCAGACTGCCGGTTTGAATCAATTGCCGCAGCGCTTGAACGCACACGGAACCGCGATCAGCAATACGATTCGCCAAGTAGCCGGTGCCGTCGGGACTTCGCTCCTCGTGACCGTGATGTCGGACCGTACCAAGACCCATCTGCAGGACATGGTCGCCTCTGGCATCGCGAAGACTTCGACGCAAGCGCAACTGATCAAGGAAGCCTCCATTCAGGGAATTTCGGATGCCTATCTGGTGGTCGTCGGAATTTGTATCCTCGGTTTGCTGCTATCCTTCTTCCTCAAAAAGGTAAAACAAGCCTCTGACGAAGAGAGCCCTGCTGACTTGACGAAGGCTGTGCTCAAAGAAGTATAAGATCATTCTTGAAAAGGTTTTCTGAATACGATCTGAAGGGCTCCTACTTAGTAGGACCCTTTTTTTGCATGTCCGATTTTTCCGCCATTTGAAATGTGCGTTGGCACTGTATTTTTTGAAAATTTGACTTCGAGTGCACTCGAAGGGGTAAACTACGTGACATTGGTCAATCAATAAAAGGAGTTGTGTAACGTGAACGGTAAATACAACAAGTTATTCGAGCCTTTCCTTTTCCCAAATGGAGTTAGCATTAAGAATCGTTTCGTCATGGCACCCATGACAACTTGGTCCAGTAATGATGACCTTACGATTTCTGATGATGAAGTACAGTATTACAGCAGCAGAGTAAACGGAGTCGGGCTCGTTATTACGGGGTGTACTCATGTCACCCCGAATGGGCAAGGTTTTTCGAATGAATTTGCGGGATACGATGATAAGTTCATTCCAAGTTTAAGAAATCTGGCTGACGTGACGAAACGCAGTGGAAATGTTTCAGTGCTTCAAATCTTCCATGCAGGAAGTAAAGCAGTTCCCGAACTTGTTCCTAACATGGATGTCGTCAGCGCCAGCACAGTCACGTCAGAAACACCAGGCATGATTGAACCAAGGGCGATATCGCACGAAGAGATTCTGGATATGATTCGCGCCTTTGGTGAAACCACGAGACGAGCAATTGAAGCGGGATTTGATGGTGTCGAAATTCATGGTGCACATGGATTTTTAATTCAGAATTTCTATTCTCCGATGTCCAACCAGCGGACGGACCAGTGGGGAGGATCGCTTGAAAACCGTTTGCGGTTTCCTCTGGCAATTGTCGAAGAAATAAAAAAAGTAAGTAAAGAACATGCCACAAAACCTTTTATTCTCGGATATAGAATTTCCCCTGAAGAAAACAAAGAAGGGGGACTACGAATGAGAGATACGTATGAGTTAATTGATCGACTTGTCGAACAGGGTTTAGATTACGTGCACGCATCGTTAGATGATGTCTTCGCAAAGCCATTAGACGGTGAATCTGAAAAAAGCCGGATGGAACTAATCCTTGAACGAGTGAATGGAAAAATTCCTGTGATCGCTGCCGGTTCGATCAAAACACCAAATGACGCATTACAAGCTTTTGAATTAGGTCTGCCGTTGCTGGCCTTGGGTAAATCATTAATCATAAATCCAGAATGGGTTGAAATGGTCGCTGATGGGCGCGAGGATCAGATCGATACAGAATTGAGAATCTCAAAGTTACGTGAACTTGGTATTCCGGAAAAACTTTGGGAAGCCATTCGGGACACACCAGGTTGGTTCCCGATCCGAGATTAAGGAACCGAAGCTAAATAGAAAGGGCAGTCGGGGACATAAAATCAAGTCCCTGACTGCCCTTGTTCGTAAGCCAATACCTATTCCCTATCTTATACCACGAATTATCGGGCTGCTTTTATGTTCGGTGGCATATCATACTTATTGCCACAATCTGACCCGTGCATTGGGTTCCAACTATCTTTTTGCTGCTCAGCAGTAAGACTTTGATAGTAAGCTTTTTTCTGTTTGATGTGCATCAATTGCGTGTAGTATTCATGAATTTTATCTTCAAGTTCTTTTTCTTGTTTGGCGATCAACTCTGCCCTTTGAGGGATCGTTTCGTCCCCTTGCAAACACATCTCAATATAATGTCTCACTTCTTTGATCGGTAAACCGGAGATACGTAGAGAGTGAACCATTTTGATCCAATCGAGATCGTGGTCAGAAAATAACCTGATGTTTCGATCATCCCTCGAGACAAAGGGAATCAAGTTCTGATCATCGTAATAGCGGATGGTGTGTTTGGTTAATCCCGTAATTTCTGCAATATCTTTTACCGTGTATTTAGGTTCTTGCGAAGATTTTTCCATTTTCAATCCCCTACCTTACAGATTCCTCTCTAACAAAACCCCCACTTGTTCCGCCATGACATGAGGCGGATGAGGCATGCCATTCGTGATCCACCATTCCACGATCCCGACGTAAGACGTCACAATAAATTGAAGGAGGACATCTTCATGTAGTCCGTGATTTTTTCCTGCTGTTGTATCTACCTCCTCCTTGAATTCCTCGATCAGGAACTCAGTGAACTGACTGCGAAAGGAAGGGGCTCCCTTACTTGCTAACATCGTCGAGAAAAATAGATAATGACTTTCAAGGTATGCGAACCAGGGCAGGTTCCCCTCGTGATAATCCAATTCAGATGCAGAGTGGCAAATTTTCCGCATTTCGTTAATATGTTCTCCGATGAGCTTGTTCAGTAGATCAAATTTATCCGCGTAATGCAGATAGATGGTTCCTCGACTGACATTGGCCCTGTCGGAAATATCCTGTATCGTGATGTCATCAAAATTTTTGTCAGACATCAGTTCTAGAAAAGCTTTTTTTATCGCTTCTTGAGATTTGAGGATTCTTCGATCCACTTTAGACATTGTGAGGATCACCCAATTTCCTTAAAGATAATGACCAAATTCGATTGATTTGTTCAGTAATGCACATATACTGTTCGATTAACCAGTGCATGCGCAATGGATCTGTATATAATAATAGACAGGTGTACATTAATGGTCAACGGTCATTTCGAATAAGCAAGCTGACTGATTTCGATGGGTTAGCCAATTCAACTGGTTGACCCATCTTCTGTTTCATGAGAAGACATCAGCATATTTGGAGGATATTGGAGGGTTGAGATTGGAGCGTAAACTGGTAGCGGCAAAAAACCTATTTACGAACGGGGATCTGTTCCATTTATTTCTGCCGCTGATCATCGAGCAGTTTTTAGAGTATCTAGTGGGATTGGCAGACTCCATCATGGTCGCCTACGTGGGTGAATCAGCCGTATCGGGTGTGTCTCTGGTTGATTTTGTCATGGCACTGCTCATTAGTTTGTTCGCAGCTCTGGCGACCGGTGGCGCCGTCATTGCAGGACAATATGTAGGCAGGAAGCAGATGGATGAATCAAGAGAAGCCGTGACTCAACTGGTCTGGTTGGTCGGAGCCGTTTCGATCGGGATCATGGTCATTATTTATTTGATAAAACCGTTTATCTTGAATGGTTTGTTCGGACAGATTTCGGATGAAGTACGCAGGGATGCGGATACCTACCTCATGATTACCGCGCTATCCATTCCGTTCCTCGCCCTCTACAATGCCGGAGCTGCGATCTTTCGCACGATTGGGAATTCAAAACTGCCCATGCAGATCATGCTGGCGATGAACATCGCGCACGCGCTAGGAAATGCCATACTGATTTACGGCTTCCACTTTGGAGTTTCCGGTGTTGCGATCCCGACCTTGCTCTCACGAATTGCGGCTGGAGTGCTGATCATCGCATTGGCTTTGAACCAAAATCGAGAACTCTATATCAGGAAAAGTTTTACACACAATTTCAACTGGCCGATGATTAAAAAAGTCTTAGGCATTGGTGTTCCCTATGGATTGGAAAATGGGTTGTTCTATCTGGGCAGAATCCTCGTGCTCAGTCTGGTCGCTACGTTTGGTACGGCCGCAATTGCAGCAAATGCGGTGTCAGGCACCATTGTGATGTTTGAAGTGCTACCGGGTATGGCGATTGGTCTTGGATTAACGGTTATCATCTCAAGATGTGTTGGCGCAGAAGATTACGAACAAGTTAAGCAGTACACCAAAAAGATCATGGGGATTGTGTATGTGGCAAATCTACTAAGCTGTGCAGTGGTGCTTGCTTTACTCCCGACGATCTTACATGTCTATGGATTGTCAGAGGCCGCAACCGCATTGACCAAACAAATCGTTTGGTGGCATGCAGTAGGTACCGTACTCATTTGGCCGCTGAGTTACACCTTGCCTGTGACATTCCGTGCAGCGGGTGATGCCAAATTCCCGATGATGGTTGGAATTCTGTCGATGTTTTTCTGCCGGATTGCCTTGGCGTATCTGCTAGGCGTCTACTTCAACATGGGAATGTTCGGCACATGGGTGGCGATGTTTATTGACTGGATCGTCAAGGCGATTCTATTCGTGTGGCGGTATAGTAGCGGCAAATGGACGAGGGTAAAGGCAATCTAACCACCTCCCCCACGATTCAGTTGCTACATTAAATAGGGCACATCGGCTACATCCTCGGGAACCGTATCGTGGTTGTGGTCGTGGTGAAACGCAACTTGTACCGTTAGTAGAGGGTGGTCTCGAAGACGTCGAGCGGTCGGATATGTTGTGGGCTCCAACTTGGAATCCTGTATTCGAGATGAAATGGAAAAAGGAAATGTCCCCGACAAAGTGATCCAAGAGGCCGTAGCAGATAGGATCGCAGGAACTTTCAAGGGAGTTCCAGTCACGGGCATCATCGTTTGAACTCGCTGCATGTGGAGAAACTGCTTCCACCAATGTAAGAAAAAGAGCACGGAGCATGTCGCCCGTTCCCTTTTTTTGCTAGTTCAACTTCCTACCTCACATGGGCGACATTCATGCTTGTTATGAAGCTGAATATTGGGATGGGCGAAAGTCGGTTGTCTTTATCGGACCTTCTGTTGACGGCACCGATAAAGAATTCGTAAAAGTCCTCAGTGGGAATGTCGATCACAAGAAACCTTCCTTTGTATAGATAGCTCTCATCGCCAAAAAGACCCCTTCGTCACTACTGCTGGTGGTGGTTGTTCAACCTAGAAAAAAGACCATGATCTCTACAACTGGAGAAATCATGGTCTTTTTCACATTCGGTCACGAACTTACGATTGTGTGATTTGTAGCACTAGTTCCAAGATTAGTGGGACAACAGCGCGAGTACGATGGCAGTCAGGTCAAAATCATCGACCGCGTTATTCTGATCCACGTCCGCTTTCGGGAAGGTCCATTGGGATTTGTCCATGCCCATGTGGTGACCTGCGATTCCCAAGTCGCCCAAGCTGACCTTGCCATCTCCGTTCACATCCGCATCCCCCGTAAGCACGGATACCTCCGTACCCCCAAGTGTCGGGACGATCTCCTCGCCAAGGGAATTCGCTACCAGTCCCTCGGACACTGTGAACGTGCCTTTGCCACTGTGATTTTTCGCTTGCAAGTTCAAGGTGACTAACTGCGCTGAATCGTGAACGCCATACTGAGCACCCTGACTGACGACGACCAGATGCAACGTTCCGGGTGTGCTTTCACTCTGATGGTAAATTTTCAAGCCAGCGCTGGCCGATGTTGCACTGACAAAGGTGAACAAGGTCGGATCGTAGGTCACAGTTACGTCCTCGGCGTATAGATCCGAGGCATTTTCGATCGCCACGTGGGCTGTCACTGGGCTGCCCGGCGATACGGCCGGCTTGTCAGCAGTCACGAGGATTTTCGGGACGGTGGTTTCATGAGAATTCACCGTTGCGGACAATGTTTCGATCAAGGTATCGTGGACATCATAGGCCTCCACGGTGTAGGTGTACGGCGCATTGGGGGTCAACCCTGTGTCTGTGCATGACAGGCTCTTACCTGTCATGGGACAGTCGAGAAACTTTGTGCCTCTTTTGACGATAAATGTCTGCACTTTAAAGTTTGCGCCATACGTCAGATCTACCGATGTTGGGCTGGTCAAGACCGCAGCGGCATTGATTGAGCCTACGCCATGTGTTTGGACGAATACATTGGACCTGAGTTTGGAGTCATTTCCAAGTTGACCATAATAATTTGCCCCTGCTGCCCAGACTGTACCGTCTGATTTCAATATAGTCGAGTGATAACCACCGGCTGAGACGGCGAGAACATTTGTTTGAGTTGATATTTTCACTGGCTGTGGTTGGGGTGTATACGTTCCATTCCCCAACTGACCTGCGTCATTTCCCCCCCATGACCAAAGCGTACCGTCCGACTTTAAGGCTAAGGAGTGATAGAATCCAGCCGATACAGAGACAACATCGGATAGTTTCATCACCTGAACGGGTGATGTGCGCTCAATCGCAGAATTATCGCCTAGTTGACCATATCCGTTATCTCCCCATGCCCAGACGGTTCCATTTGACTTTACAGCAAGAGTGTGACTAGTGCCAGCTGAAACCGAGACAATGTCCGTCAATCCCGGAATCATAATTGGTGCTACACGATTTGTTTTCGTGCCATCCCCCAACTGACCAAGTCCGTTAAAACCCCACGCCCAGACGGTGCCGTCTGACTTTACAGCAAAGGCGTGCGAATCACGAGTCGAAATTGAGATGATGTTCGACAAGCCAGAGATTTTTATCGGGCTCGGATGAGCACCGCCGTCTCTATCAAAATAATAACTACTGCCCCAGTACCAGACAGTTCCATCCGATTTTAGTGCGAGGGATTGATTACCTTCAGATGAAACCGAAACAACACCAGCTAATTCTTTGACCTGTACAGGTGTCGGACTATACACAGTCGTGCCGTCTCCCAACTCACCGTTATCGAGCAGGGAAATTCCGACTCTTTTGCAAGCGCTTTCCCCGATACGTGCCCAGCAGGGACATAACGTCTAGAAGTAAGGTGGAGTAGGTAACAAAAAGTTAACTTCGGGAATTTAAAGAAGTCGCATTATTTTTTTTATATTATATTGAAATGGTCACTCTATCTATGTTATAACGTAGCTAGAGTGTAATTTGTTGGAAGGACTCCCGACAAATGTGCGCTCACACGACAACTGAGACCTACATCCTTGGACATTCTGAATCTCGAGGAGGTTGATCCAATGGAAAAAATGTTCGATCTCGACGTGCAAGTAAAGCCCACCGTCGATGGTGGTGGTGAGTGGCCGGAATACACGGGCACGCAGTGGTGTACCTTCACCTGCTCTGGCTGTACGGGAAGCTGTATGTTCTGCTAATCATAATCTAATCTCAAGGGGGTTGTTTCCATGGAAAAAATGTTCGATCTCGACATTCAAGTAAAACCGACCAGCACCACCGCTGGTGTTGCTTCTACGTGGACGAATTACCCGGAAGTGGGCACGATTCTCTGCACGCTCACCTGCTAAGGACGGTCTAAGCAGCGGATGGTCTGCTACTCGTAGTTTGATCGTGATAGTACCCGTTCTGTTCAGAACGGGTGCTATTTTTTTGAACGACGAAAATCTGAAATGAGCTGAGAGTTTCTCAAGAGTTAACTTACTTTTTTAAATATAATATAGAACTTTTTATAATTATATTGAAAACACAGAATTTTATGTTATACTAGATTTGAGAGTGATTTGTTGGAAGAGTCCCTGACAAATTCGCGCTCACTACACATCTGAGACACACATCCTGGTACACCATACATTTCTAGGAGGTTGATCCCAGTGGAAAACATGTTCGAACTCGACGTACAAGTAGTACCGACCAGCATCAACGCTTCGGTAAAAGACTCTAATAAATGGTCGCTCGCCTGCACGGAACCGCCCACGCTCGTATAAACTCTAGGAGGCTGATCCCAGTGGAAAACATGTTCGAACTCGACGTACAAGTAGTACCGACCAGCATCAACGCTTCGGTGAAAGACGCAGAAAAGTGGTCGCTCGCCTGCTCGGGTCCGCCGACAAACACACTCGCTGTCTAGGAAGCTGATTCTTGTGGAAAAGATGCTCAATCTCGACGTACAAGTGCAGCCTAGCAAGATTACCGATTCGGCATGGGGCACGATGATCAACGGCTCAGCGGATTCTGACTGCTGCGCATGGATTTAATCGGTCATCACCAGTTCTGTACAGAACTGGTGATGGTTTTTTTATTTTCGAAAACTGGAGTGTGATCCTCGTGTTGCGAGAACGAGAACTTTCTACGATACGTCCTATAGAGTCCCAATCTTCCGGGTTCCAAGCGCTCGATGTGTTTATGATGCGGACCCCTGTACTGCCTCTTCGTGTATTCGAAGAGCTGCAATCAGATGACCCAACAGCCCAATTGGCTGTGTACGCGCAAGATCCGATGATCCGCGAAGCGATTGCCGTGGCCAGTACATCGCTCCTCGAATCGCTCCCCCAAATGGACTTGTCGGCTCCCCCGCGCAAACGGGAACAAGCTGCCAAAGGCCTTATGCGCTATCTCATCCGCATGTCGACGCGGTCGACGCCGTTTGGACTGTTTTCTGGTGTCACGCACGGACATTTCGCCGATGTGTCGGATCTGCAAGTTTCTGAGCTACCGAAACATCGCAAGCGCTCTCGTCCTGATATGAACTGGTTGCTGAAGATCCTTGAACGGCTCGAATCGGACCCTGCTGTGATCCGGCAACTTCACGTCTCGACCAACCCGATGGCCTATCGTCACGGGTCACGCTGGAAACTCCCCTACGTGACCCGCTACGGGCAACGGGGCAATGGCAACGACATCGTCTCCATCCGCAACTCGCCCGTCGTAGAGTTCGGTTTGCAAAACCGGCCGGGACCGGTCCCCTTTGAGTCACTGATCCTCGACATCATCGAGGCATTCCCAGGCGCAACAGACGAGATGGTGCGCACCTTCCTCCTGCAATTGTTCGAGCAGGAGTTCCTCGTCTCCAACCTGCGCCCTCCGACGACCACGACCGACCCCTACGCTTATGTGCTCCACGAGCTGTCGAAGCTCCAAGGGGTCGACGAGCTCTATGCAAGCCTGCAAAGCATCCACGATCGCATGATAGCCTACGATGCCCTGCCGATCGGCGAAGGGGAGCAGCAGTATCTCGAACTGGTCGCTGAGATGAAGGCGATGGCGGAGGTGACAACTGCGCTGCAGGTCGACTTGGCCTTGCACAGTGAGCGGGTACACCTGCCCGAGTCGGTGCGGGCAGATGTCGAAGGGGCTGCCGAAGTGATGTGGCGCATGTCTGCCAGATACAAGGGACTCCCGCATATCGCCAAGTACCACGAGGACTTTGTTGAAAAGTATGGGTACCATCGCGAAGTTTCGCTGCTCGAACTGCTTGACGAAGACATTGGGATGGGTGCGCCATCGGGCTATCAGCATCCTGCGAGCAGACGCCAATTGGGCCAAGGCCATCTGAATCTTCAAAATCAACGGGAGCAGTTGGTGGCGGAGTGGTTTGCCGAGACGTTGCAAAAAGGTCTGCCGGAGCTAGAGCTCACGGCGGAGCACATTCAATTGCTCCAAGGGACAGACAGCCTCCAGTTGCACGAAGCGCCGCCCTCGATGGAGCTGTACTTCCAGGTGCTGGCCGATTCCCCAGAGGACCTTGATCAAGGGAAGTACGAGCTGTTCATCGGCGGGAATTACGGATCGGCGATGGCGTACAAGACGTTCGGTCGTTTCGTCGACATGATGGAGGACGGGTTTGCAGGTCCCTTGCAAGAGGCGGCGCGACGCGAAGAAGCGATCGAACCTGAGGCGATCTGGGCAGAGGTGTCCTATCTGCCGAACATGGGCCGCGCAACCAATGTGGTGTTGACCCGTCACGCCCGGTCTTACGAGATCCCGATGGGCACAAATGCTTCGACCGACCCAGAGCATACGATCGCGTTCCACGATCTGGTGGTCGGGGCCACAGACAAGTACCTGTATCTGAAATCCCGCAGCTTGAATCGGGAAGTCATCCCGACCGCGTGTCACATGCTCAACCACAAAAACACGCCGAATGTCTACCGCTTCCTGCGGGACATTGGGCTCGCGCGGTATGCGCAGTGGGCTCCGTTCCAGTGGGGGCAGCTTGATGCTGCGAGCTACCTGCCCCGCGTTCGTCACGGCCGCGTGGTCTTGCAATCCGCGCAGTGGAAGATGCGCAAACGCGATGCTTGGTACGAGGACTCGATGTCGGACGACGCTTTTTTCCAAGCGGTGCAAGCGTGGCGCGACGATTGGAAGGCGCCGAAATTCGTCTACCTGGCGCTGTTTGACAACCGCATGCTGCTCGATCTGACAAAGCCACACCATGTGGAAGAGATTCGCAAGGAACTGAAGCAAACGGGAAAAGTGACGTTGGTCGAGACCGGGCAGTTGGAAACGCGCAGCATCGTCCGCGGATCGGGTGGCGTGTACGCCAGCGAGTTCGTGTTCTCGCTCATCAGACGAGAGCCGGAAGGAAAGGCCCCAACCGGATCGAAGCGGTTGGCGAAACGCACGGGGTACGAAGGGCCACGGATCTATTTGCCGGGCAGTGAGTGGATGTACATGAAGCTGTATGGCATCGAGTCGCGGCAGGAGGAGTTCATGGCGACGAAACTGATCGAACTCTTGTCCGCCGTCTCGCAACAAGGGCTCGTGGACAAGGCGTACTTCATGCGCTACGCCGACCCGGATATGCACATCCGCCTGCGTCTGCACGGGCAACCGGATGTGCTGTCCAGCCGTGTCATGCCGCTGGTTCATCAATGGAGCACGGAGTTGCTGCAGGACGGGATGCTGTCGAAACTGGTCCTCGACGCCTACGAGCCTGAGGTGGAGCGATACGGGGGTCCAGAGTTGATGAAGCTCGTGGAGCAGGTGTTCCATGCGGATTCGATGGTGGTCGCGAACTGGGTGAAGGCCAATCGATTCGGTGGGCTGCAACTTCCGTTCGATCTGGTCGGCGTGCTGTCGGTGCTGGACTATCTGGAACAGTTCGGGTACTCCTTCAGCGAACAGGTGGAGTTGATGGATCAGGCATTTGGGAGCAAGGAACATCTCGACTTGTTCCGCACATATCGCAAGACGATCTTGGACATCGCCAATCCACAGGACGAGTGGGCCGGACTGCGCGCCCATCCAGACGGGGCGCTGCTGCACGGAATGCTGAAGTTCCGCGCTCCGATTGTCAAACGATATGCACAGGAAGTGCGGGCAGCCGATGAACGCGGGGAACTGTTCGGTCCGTATCGAGATCTGGTGTTCAGCGTGATTCATCTGCACATGAACCGCTTGTATGGGATCGATCTCGCACAGGAGCGCAAAACGATGATCCTGACCCGCCATGCGCTCAATGCCATGAAGCATTTCCGGAGAGATGAGCTGTGAGCGGACAAGCAGAGACTACACAGGGAATCGGTCTGCGAGATGTGCTCCAATCGTTTCGGCATTGGGGCAACTTGTTCGCATTGATCTGGGGTGCGAGCCCTGGCTATCTGATCCGAATCGTGATGTTGTATCTGTTGCTAGGAATCGTACCGATCCTCTCGCTGGTGGCGACGCAACAGCTGATCAATGGGGTCGTGACGGGGGTGTCCGCTGGGGGCAAGCAAGCGCTCGGTGCGTTTGCTTGGTACGTCGGAGTCTTGGTGTTCAAGCAAGGCTTGAGCCTCGCCCAAGCGTACTACGAAGGTCTCTTCCAGCAGTTGATTGCCAACACGGTACAGGGAAAAGTGATGGAAAAAGCCGTGACGCTTGGACTTGCTGATATTGAAAATACGCAGGTGCAAGAGCAGCTCAAACGGGCGCAACAAGACGTGATGTTCCGCCCGTATCAGATGTTTACGCAAATGCTCGGTGTGATCAACCACCTCGTCACCTTGGTCAGCACGGTGTTGCTCTTGATCGTATGGAAATGGTGGGTGGTCTTGGTCGTAGCGGCGACCACGGGGATTTCCTTTTTCACGATGCTCAGCATCAACCGAGAGCAGTTTCTCATCTCCTACGAGCGCGCGAGCAAGCACCGGGAAGCGTGGTATTACGGCTTCGTCCTCACCCATGACAAAGCCGTCAAGGAAGTCCGCCTGTTCCAACTGGGGAGTTTCTTCCTTGATAAGTTCAAGGCGATCTACCAAGACTTCTATCTCGTAGACCGCCGCATGGCGAAAAAGCGCCTGATCTGGTCTTCAGCCTATCAAGGGTTGAACTTGCTAAGCCTAGCAGGCATGATCTACCTCGCCGTTCGTGAAGCGTTCCAAAAGCTGATCCAAGTGGGTGACTTGTACGGCTATGTACAGGCGATCACACTGACGCAGTCCAGCGCTCAGACCGTGTTCAGCAATGTGCTGGCGATCTGTCAGCACAATTTGTATATCGAGCAATTGTTCGTGTTTCTTGCGCTGCCGTCCTCAGAGCCTGCATTGCGGCTGGCGGATGCGTCGGGCCAGGAGCAACAGAGTTTGGAGACGATCGAGACCTTTGAGTTCCGGAATGTATCGTTTCGCTATCCGGGGACAGAGCGGGACGTGTTGCGCAACGTGAGTTTTACGCTGCGCCGTGGGGAATGCATCGCGGTCGTAGGGCGCAATGGGTCGGGCAAATCCACCCTCGCCAAGCTCATGACTCAGCTCTACGAAGGGTATGAAGGCGAGATTCTGGTCAACGGATCGCAGACCAGCGCGTGGGGTGTGGCGCAGTTGCAGAAGCGCATCGGCGTGCTGTTCCAAGACTTCATGCAGTATGAGATGTCGGTGCGGCACAACATCGGGTTTGGCAATACGCTCGTTCTCGCACAGGATGACAAATTGTTGGAGGCGAGCGATCGCACGGGCATTGGTTCGTTCGTTCGAAATTTGCCGAAACAACTCAACACAGAGCTCGGTCGTTGGTTGGTCAACGGAGAGCAGTTGTCGGGGGGTCAGTGGCAGCGGATCGCCATCGCGCGGGCGTTCGTCCGCGAAGCCGATCTGTATGTGTTGGACGAGCCGAACGCGGCGCTCGACCCGATCGCGGAGAGCGAAGTGTTTGAGAAGATCCGCGACTTGTTGCGCGACCGGCTGGGTCTATTCATCGCCCACCGCTTAACGAGTGCCCGATTTGCCAATCAGATCTTGGTGATGGAAGACGGAGCGGTGATCGAGCAGGGCACACACGATGAATTAATGGCGCGAAACGGTCAATATGCCGAGATGTATCGTGTGCAAATGAAACTCTATGAGGTGAAGACATGAGCAATGTGCCAATGCAGAAACGTGCGTGGAAACCGCTGACCGATGTGGAGTTGCGCAAGGCGGTTGAGCAACGAGTCAAAACATCGGTGGAGCTACTACGAGATGCAGCAACTGTCAAGGAGCGTGCCATCCAGGAACCGGTCGATTTCCAAGGCATGATCTTGCCCCAATGGAGCGATCTATCGCTGGCGGACGGATATCCGGGCTTGTGTCTGCTGTTCGGTGAACTGGATCGTTTGGAGCCAGAGGCGGGCTGGGACATGGCGGGGCATCAGATGTTGGTCGCCGTGCAGCAATCGGTCACGCAGACCGGAATTTCAGCGTTCAACCTCTGGGGTGGGCTCGCCGGCGTGATGATGGGCATCCGCGCCCTGTCGCGTGGTGGCACTCGCTATGCGGGGATGCTGGCATCCTTCAACGAGTACGCCGCCAAGCAATTGCCGACCCTGATCAACGAGTGGACGGCGCGCATGGAAACAGACCTGCGGATGACCGACTATGATCTGATGGGCGGAATCACGGGGATCGGGCGGTACTTGTTGGCGTTCAAGGACGAGCCGAACCTGCAGCCCGCGTTGCAATCGGTGTTGCACTATCTGATCTCGTTGAGCGGCGACAAGGAGCTGGACGGCCAGAACGTCCCCCTGTGGCACATCACGAGAACCAATCAATTCCTGCCGTCGGAGCGCGAGCAATACCAGCAAGGCAACTTCAATTTGGGCCTCTCACATGGGGTGGCAGGGCCGATGGGGTTGCTGGCTTTGGCGAAGCTGCATGGGGTGGAGGTTGCGGGGCAGGAAGCGGCGATTCGGCGGTACGCCGAGTGGCTGTGCGAGTGGATGCTCGAAGACGAGGCTGGTTCGTACTGGCCCGGTCGCATCCCGATGGAAGTGCTTTTGGACGGGTGGGGGGAAGCGACCGTCCCTTCACATGAATCATGGTGCTACGGGGCTTCCGGTATCTCTCGCCAACTGTGGTTTGCTGGTGTTGCGCTTGGGGAGACGAAATGGAAGGAAATTGCCGTCGAAGCGGCCCTCGCGTCCTTGCGTCGCCCCACAGAAACAAGGGGTGTAGCTGCTCCGAACTTCTGCCACGGCCTCGCCGGTCTCGCTCATGCTGCCAATGTGATGTATGCCGAGACGGGGAACGAGGTATTCGCACAGGAGCGGGATCGACTCGTGGCACAAGTGCTGGATCTGTATGACGAGGAGCTGCCCTTTGGCGTCTATGAACTTCATCGTGTCGAGGTCGGACATCAACAACTGAGCAAGCCAGGGTTGTTGATCGGCTTGGCAGGCACATTGGTGGTGTTGGCGAGCATGCTTGCAGAGGAAGCACCTGAGTGGGATGCGGTGTTTTTGATGTCTTGAGGAGGGCAGTCCCAAGCGGCGAATGAACGGAAATTAACTTCGGGAATTTGAAGCGTACAAATAAAAATTAAATTATATTGGAATAAAATGTCCATTCTATGTTACAATTTAGACAGAGAGTGATTTGTTAGAAGGACTCCTGACGAATGAGCGCTCACCCGACAACTGAGACCTACATCCATGTACATCCTATATCTCTGGAGGTGTTTCCCGTGGAAAAAATGTTCGATCTCGACGTACAAGTTATGCAGACCGGTGGCAATTCGGTGAAAGAGCCGAATTGGTTTACCTCGTCGCTCTGTCAAACGGTGTAAAAGGGAAATCACCAGTTCCGTACAGAACTGGTGATTTTTTTTATTGAAAATGTCAAGCGATTACAAAACTTTATTTTTATATATTGAAATTCATTGTATACATATGCTATATTAAGCTCATCTACCAGCTAAGACAGGCATCCTTGGACAATATGAACCCGTAGGAGGTTGTATCCAATGGAAAAATTGTTTGATCTCGACGTGCAGGTTAAGTCGTCCATCTACACCGATGGTGCTGCATTACAAGATGTCTCCCAATCTTGTTTCTGCTCAATCCTCACCGACTGCTGGAAACAAGACCCGATGTGATTGGCTCAGACCCTCACCCTCACCCGTTCGCTACAGGACAGGTGAGGTTTTTTGTTCGTCAAGGCGAATTTTCCAAGAAACTGAACCTGACTCTGAATGGAAACGAGAAGAGTCAAAATCAAGATTTACTTTATTAAATATAATATAAAACATTTTATTGGTATATTGAAAATATTCAATATTTATGTTACATTGTATCTGGGAGTGGTTTGTTGGAAGAGTCCCTGACAGATTCGCGCTCACCTTGCAGCTGAGACATACATCCTTGCAAACGATAACTCTAGGAGGCTGATTCCAGTGGAAAGTTTGTTTGAACTCGACGTTCAAGTAACGCCTACCTGCATCAACGCTTCGAAGGAATCGAATGTTTTTGGCTCGCTCGGCTGCACAGATCCGCCCACACTATACTAATCGCTAGGAGGCTGATTCCAATGGAAAAAATGTTTGATCTCGACGTTCAAGTCAAGCCGTCCAACCTGAACATTGCTCGTGAAGGACTTGGCTGGTCCGCTTCTTGCTTCTGCTCGATTCTCACCGATTGCTGGAGAGAAGAACAAATGTAATTTGATAAGGCCCTCACCAGTCAAGTACTCGACTGGTGAGGGCCTTTACTTATGCGACCTTCACAAAACAGCCTAGACATGCCTACGTACCCAACTACATCTCGAGGAGGCTACTTTCAATGGAAAAAATGTTCGATCTCGACGTTCAAGTCAAATCGCCTAGCTATGCCGAGGATGGCGGTGGCACACCAGAGTACACGTATTCCTGTTTGTGCACGATCTCAGGTTGCTGGTAGTATGTACAGGCCGTCACGGGTGCTGTACTGCACGATTGATGGTCTTGTAGGTGATGAGATGAAAAGGCACTCCCTCAATCGGGGAGTGCCTTTTTGGGTGAGGGGAATTGTTCACCAACCGCAAGAGCCGCTGAGTAGAGTGTTCTCGCGTTGAAACAGTACGAAACAGGATAGCCTTGCCCTTGCTGGCCGTTATTGACACGGAAGGGGGATTTCGTATACTGAAAAAGTAACCACTCACTTTTTTGCGGAGGTATCGAGCACATGGATCTACCAGTCAAAGTGGACGGGGTCAGCAAAAAGTACGGCAAAAAAGTTGTGCTGAATCAGGTGAGCGTCACGATCCAGCAGGGACAGATCTACGGTCTGATCGGGCCCTCTGGAGCGGGCAAGACAACGCTCGTCAAACTGCTGGTTGGCATGGACATCGCGGACGCGGGGACTGTGCAAGTGTTGAACCAGCAGATGCCCAATCTGGAGGTTCTGCAGGAGATCGGGTACATGGCGCAATCGGATGCCCTCTATGCAGAGTTGACGGCAGAGGAGAATCTCAAGTTTTTCGCGTCCCTTTTTAAGTTGAAAAAAGCAGAACAGCGGGAGCGCATCGCGTATGCAGCCGACTTGGTCAAACTGACGCCGGAATTGAGCAAGAAAGTATCCGCCTATTCCGGGGGCATGAAACGCCGGTTGTCGCTGGCCATCGCCTTGGTTCAGAACCCAAAGGTGCTGATCCTCGACGAACCGACAGTCGGCATCGACCCTGCCTTGCGGTTGACGATCTGGAATGAATTGCTGCGTTTAAAGGAACAGGAAGGCAAAACCATCATCGTGACCACCCACGTCATGGATGAAGCCGAACGCTGTGATACCCTCGCGATGGTGCGAGAAGGCCAGATCATCACCAGCGGCACACCACAAGAATTGATGGAGCGCTTTCACGCTCGTAATTTAGAGGAAGTATTCCTGCGGGCAGGGGGGGAACAGCCGTGAGAACAGGGGCGCTGATCAAACGAATTTGCCAACAGATGTTGCGCGACAAACGCACGCTCGCGTTGTTATTTGTAGCTCCACTGCTCGTGCTCACGCTCATGTATTTCCTGTTTGCCAGCAACGCGGTAGCACCTACATTGGGCGTCGTAAACGTCAACCCAACCCTCGTGCAGGTGTTAGAAAAAGCAAATGTCAACGTCCGAGCGGTTCCCGACGCAACCAAGGAGCGGGTCGTTCAAGAGCAACTGGACGGTGTGTTGCAAAGCCACGATCAGAAACTGGAACTGACCCTTGAAAATAGCGATCCGTCAAAGGCGAAGCTCCTGCAGATGCTGGTCAATCAAGCCGCAGTAGCGGCGCAACTGCCAAGCAAAAGCAATCCGACCGGCGTTGCACAAGCGCCGAGCATCGCGACCGATTATGTGTACGGAAACAGTGAGACTTCGTTTTTTGATGTTCTGAGTCCCGTGTTGGTGGGTTTCTTTGTGTTCTTTTTCGTCTTTCTCATCTCCGGCATCGGCTTGTTGCGGGAGCGAACCACAGGCACGCTGGAACGGATCATGTCGACTCCGATTCGCAGAGGCGAAGTCATCACGGGGTATCTGGCGGGGTATGGGATTTTTGCCATCATCCAAACCGTCATCGTCGTGCTCTATGCCATCAACGTGCTCGATATGACGCTCGTCGGTTCGATTTGGCATGTGCTCTTGATTAACCTGTTGCTGGCCTTGGTGGCGCTGTCGCTGGGCATCCTGTTGTCGACGTTTGCAGCCTCTGAATTCCAGATGGTACAATTCATTCCGGTTGTGGTGATCCCGCAAATCTTTTTTGCCGGTATCTTCCCGATCGAAGGGATGGCGACCTGGTTGCAAGCCTTGAGTAAAATCATGCCGCTCTACTATGGCGCAGATGCACTAAAAGGCATCATGTACCAAGGCGCGACCTTCCGCGAAGTCAGTGGGGACATCGTGGCCTTGGTGGTATTTGCAGCGGTCTTCATCGTGCTGAATACGTTTGCCTTGAAGAAGTACCGACGCTTGTAAGCACGGGGAGTCAGGTACAGGGCGAACCTAGATGGAAAGGACTTGTTGGGGATGTCATCAAAAAATCTACTGGAAGCGATCCTGGCCCAATCGAAATTGTCCAAAAAAGAAACGGTCAAACAACAGAAAATCGTGGAGACCGCGATTGCCATGTTTGCAGAAAAGGGATATGCCAATACCTCGACCAAGGAGATCGCCACCGCGTCGGGCGTTTCGGAAGGCACCCTGTTTCGTCACTACGGGACCAAGGAAAACCTGCTGCTCGCGGTGATCCTGCCGTTTTTAAAAGAGTCGATCCCGAGTCTGGCGGAAGAGCTGCAGGAGCAAGTGAACCCCGAGCAATTCGGAAGTTTTGAAGGGTTTCTGCGAGCGTTGCTCACCAATCGCATGCAATTCATCAAAGCGAACAAAGAGATCTTTCAAATCATCGTGAAGGAATTCCTGTACCGGGACGAATTGCGAAAAGGCTTGCCCCCATTGTTCGACAATGACGTCTTGAAGTTTCTGAACCAGACGTTGGATCTGTTTAAAGCGCGTGGCGAACTGGTGGATCTCCCGAACCCGATCCTCTTGCGTATGATCTTCACGTGCATTGGCAGTCATTTCGTCATGCGCTTTCTGTTGTTGCCAGAGCCTGTTGTGCGGGACGATGCAGCGGAGATCGATCACCTGGTTCGATTTATTACGAACGGTGTCCAACGTTGACGACCAAGCAGGAATTTCAGCAGGAGACTCGAATAGATTGAATCGAAGTAAAAAACTACATAGGTCAGCAACGAGGTGCCCTTGTCAAGACACGCAAGGGGTAACAGGGAATCGGGTGAAAGTCCCGAGCGGTCCCGCCACTGTAACCGATGAGTTCGCTTTCATGTATGTCACTCGATCTGAGGATCGGGGAAGACGAGAGCGCGCGATGATCCGGAAGCCAGGAGACCTACCTACGTTCGCTACACCCAAGTGCCTTCGCGGAAAGGAGTGGTGTGTGCAATGGAACGACTAGGATCTCTATTCGGCTGTCGTCTGTCCACTTGTTCACACAACCCCATCCACTAGGATGGGGTTTTTTTGATGTACTGGAGTAGCAGGGATACCAAAGGGGGAAGGCATCATGGAAGATTTCTCATTGCTCGCGCTCGTGTTTGTGCTTGGATTGCGTCATGGGCTCGACGCGGATCATCTGGCTTGTATCGACGGGTTGACGCGCTACAACTTGCGCGAAGGTCGCAAAACGGCTCGGTGGGTCGGCACGCTGTTCTCCTTCGGTCACGGATTGGTGGTCGCCACGGTCGGTGTGATTCTGTCGATGTTCAGCAAGGAATTTACGTTTCCCGACTACTTCGACACGGTCGTGACGTGGGTATCGGTCTGTTCACTGGCGTTGATCGGCTGTCTGAACGCTGTGAACCTCGTGCGCAGTCGCTCCGAACAGAGCGACTTTAAACTGCGCGGGATCAAGGGGAGATTCATTCCCCGGATTGTGCGGGAGACGACGAATCCGTTCATGATCATCTTGATCGGGGGCGTGTTCGCCTTGGCAGCAGACACGGTTTCCCAGACGTCGGTATGGGCGCTGGCCTCAGGTAATGCGGACAATCCTTATCTGCCAGTTGCGTTAGGACTGACGTTCATGGCGGGGATGATGCTGACCGACACGATCGACTCGTTGATTGCCTATCGGATGCTGGCCCAGTCGGGTCAATTAGGGCGCACCGCTTCCAAAGCGATGGGGTGGGTGATCGTCGCCCTTGCGTTCGGGGTGTCGTTCTACGAGGCGTTTACCTATTTCTACCCGTGGGCCGAGTTAGACTTTGAAGTGGTGGGGGTCGTGATCTTCATCATGCTGTTGATTTGCTTCGGTGGGGTTCGATTCCTATCCCGCAACAGCTCGAAGCGCATTTCCTACCGGTGAGGAAAAAAAAGACCGTGTTCTCTACGCGAGAGCACGGTCTTTTTTTGTAATTTTTTAAGAGGAATTTTAGTTACTTCACATTGACTGAGCGGAAGATGATCATATAATCTATAGATAAAAGTTTTGTTACTATATTATAGTATTAAATTACTTCCATAGAACTACACACTTAAATTCGATATCATGGAGGAGACGACATGATCACAATCATGGGACTGGGAACGAGCTTGCCAGGTGAACCCATCACCAATGCGAAGATGGAAGAAATCTTCTCAATTCGCGCAGACTGGATCGACCAGATCATCGGCACGAAAACCAGGCACTTCGTGGTGGATCTCGATGACCGCAACGTCAAATTCCAGTTGGTTGACGTGTGCTACGAGGCGGCCGTGAAAGCGCTGGAAGCTGCACAGATGAAGCCGGAGGAGATCGACTTTGTCGTCCTCTCGACAGCAACACCCGACATGATCCTCCCGGCCACGGTCAACCTCGTGGCAGACAAGCTAGGTCTCCAGAACATCCCGACCTATCAGGTGCAGTCCGGTTGTTCTGGTGCTTTGCAAGGGATGGATCTTGCACACCGCTTTTTGCAGAGCGGGGAGTTCAAAAACGCGTTGGTCATCGGCGGTGACGTCTGCTACAAGTACATCGATTTCAACCGCGATTTCAAAAAAATGCGTTCCACAGAGATCATCAACTTCGCGTTGTTTGGCGATGGAGCGGGCGCTTGCATCCTGACAAACGCACCGGAGTGTCCGGGAATTCGCATCGACAAGATCGTCAACCGCTGCGAAGGAGTGAACCGCGAACCTGGTCAGATGATCAACTGGTTCGGTTCGCATATGGATACGGAAGCCCGTGATGCCAAGGGCAAGAAACTCCAAGTGCTGCGCGAGGATTACAAAGCGATTGAGACGCACGTTCCGCGGATGGCGCAGGAGATGATCGCTGAACTGCAAGCCACCCTGAATTGGCCCTCTTCAGAAGTGTCGCACTACCTGCCGCCGCAATTGGGCGGTCATATGACAGACAAGATTGTCAACTTCCTGCAGATCGACCCCGCGTGTGCGATCAACATCGTCGCGGACACCGGGAATGTCAGCAACGGTTTGCCGTACATGCAATTGGAAATTTTGGCGAGCAAGATGCAAGCGGGGGAGAAAGCAATCGGCGTTGCGATTGAATCTTCGAAATGGATCAAGACAGGCATTGCCCTGTCCAAAGAGTAGGAGGGTGTACGCTGTGCTCGATCAACAGGAACTGGTGAAGTCGATTCGCACGTGGAAGAAAACCGGGGAGTTGGCAGCCAAGCGCCAAGGAATTGTCCCGCATATCAGCGAGCTGTCCACCGCAAGGCTGGAGAAGGTCGGCAACCTCTTGAAGGATGTGCGTGTGCAGGACTGGCAAGCCAGCACCACCGAACTCAAGCCGCTGAAAGTGGCGATCCTCAGCAATTTCACCTGCCACTCCTTTGCCAACTACTTGCGACCGTTGTGCTTGCAGGAAGGCATCTGGCCGGAACTCTACACCGCTGATTTTAACCAATACATCTACCAACTGATGGATGAGCAGAGCGAGTTGTATCGATTCCGACCCGATCTGGTCGTGTGCCTCTTGGACGAGCATGTGGTGACCGACGAATTGCCCAAGTGCTGGACGGTGGAGGATGTGGCAGACGTTTGGCCGCGCAAAGTGCAGCAGTTGGAGGAGTTGATCTCCCTGTTTGAACAGCGCTCAGGCAGCTTGTTCGTCCTGAACACGATTCCGCTGAGCCTCGAAACCCACCATGAAATTCTCGACTACAAATCCAAGGCGCGGTTGAGTGTGCAGTGGCGCAAGTTCCAAGCGGAACTGCTGCACCTGAGCGATCGGCACAAGCAAGTGGTCACGCTGGACTTTGAAGTCCTGCAACAGGACGCGCCAAGTGCCACGTTGAACGACCCGCGGCTCGCCTACTACGCGAGCATGACAATCTCGGAAGACCTGTTGCTGTGCATCGCGCGGGAAAGTGTGAAGATCGCGCGGTCGGTGTCAGGTCTGGGCAAAAAGTGCCTCGTGCTCGACCTCGACAACACGCTCTGGGGCGGTGTCATCGGCGATGACGGACTGAGCGGGATCGCGCTCGGCGGCGATGCCCCTGGCAAGATCTTTGTCGACTTCCAAAAGCGAATCAAACACTTGAAAGCCCAAGGCGTACTGCTGGCGATCAACAGCAAAAACGAGACAGACAATGTGATGGAAGTGCTGACCGAGCACCCCGATATGCAATTGCGCCCCGCTGACTTTGTGCGGATCTGCGCCAACTGGGACCCCAAACCGGAGAATCTGCAAAGCATCGCCGCCGGCTTGAACATCGGTGTGGACAGTTTGGTATTTGTCGATGACAACCCGTTCGAACGCAACATCGTGCGGGAATTGGCTCCGACCGTCACGGTGTTGGAACTGCAGGAAGACCCCAGCACGTATGTGCGGACACTGCTCGCAGCTGGGTATTTCAACACCGTGGAACTGACTCAGGAAGACCTGCACCGCACGCAGTCCTACCAGGCAGAAGCGGAGCGCGAACAATTCAGAAGCACCGTCGCTTCCGTCGAGGACTACCTGCACGGCTTGGATATTCATCTCCATCTGTTGCCCCCGACGAACATGTACCTGCCCCGACTGGCGCAGATCAACGCGCGCACCAACCAATTCAACATGACGACGCGTCGATACTCAGAAGCGCTGATGGAGGAGATGGCGACTTCGAATTCCTTCCTGTTGCGCGGGTTCCGCTCGACTGACCGCTTTGGCGACAATGGCATCGTCGGCAGCGTGATCGTGGAGAAAGTCCAAGGGTCGAACGGAGAAACTTGGTGGATTCGCAACTTTTTGCTGAGTTGCCGGGTGTTCTCGCGCGGCCTCGAGACGGCGGTGCTGCAACACATCCTGCGTCTCGCCCAGGACGCGCAAGTCAGCGAGGTGTTTGCCGAGTACATCCCGACCGCCAAAAACAGGATCGTCCACGACTTTTACACCCGCCACGGGTTTGTGGCCTGTGCAGAGCAGGAGGGGATCCAGATCTTCCGCCACGACTTGCACGAGATCGGAGCAACACCGGCATGGCTTCACCTGCACACCGAATCGGAAATGGAGGAGACGATCCAGTGAAAACCAGCGAGAAAGTCATCGAAATCATTGCGGATGTTTTGGATGCGGACCCAGCGGAGTTGAGCCCGACGATGGGACCGCACAATTTGGAAGAGTGGGACTCGGTCAACGCCTTGCGCATCTTGACCAACATTGAAGCGGAACTCAAGGTGCGGTTGTCGCTGGAGCAGTTTGCGAGCGTGACCACGATCGGCGCGTTGACTGAACTGATTCAAAACATGATCCTGCTGGGATGATGGCATAGGGTTGCAAAAAAGCGGAGGTGGGCCAAGGCTCACCTCCTCTTTTTTTTTCAAAAATGCCTGTGGAAAACGCCGGATGCACAGGGAAAAAGCGATCAATAGTTGTCCACCGATAGGCGATATAAATTATCGAATTTTCAATAGAACCTAAATAAAATAACATTCACAATACGACGATCCTATGGTAAACTTTACCCAAGATATAAGTTTTGGGAGGAGGTACTATAAATAAGGTTCACTTTGGAAATATTACGAGACCAATTCGTTGATTTGGATCTTAACTAATAAGCGGTAAAAAAGCAGATTTTTAAGGAAGAGGCGGTCAATCACTCATGGGTAAAAAGGATAATTCTTACACAGGACATTCCCCAGAGGCACGTGATCTTGCAATCATTGGCATGTCGGGAACGTTTCCGATGGCTTCGTCATTGCAACAGGTTTGGGAGAACCAGATAAGGAGTCTGGACTGTATTCGGGAACTCCCTGCCAACCGACGAGAGGCCATTGACCACTATGTACAAGCTACCGGAGGCTCAGCAAGAGACGGGAACAGCTATGCGAAACGAGCCTACTTGGAAGAGATTGATGGATTTGATTACGCGTTCTTCCACCTCTCGCAGGCGGAAGCAAGCTTCATGGACCCCACGCAGCGGTTGTTTTTGCAAAGCGTTTGGCACGTTTTGGAAGAGGCTGGGTATGGTGGGAACCAACTGCAAGGCACGCGAACGGGTGTCTTTTACGGAACCAGTGAAACACCAGAGTACAAGTACAGCCAGATGGTGACGAATGTTCAACCAGAGGATCGGGTGCAAGCCACGCTTGGCAACTTGACTTCGCTCATTCCAAGCCGCATCTCTTACCTGATGGATTGGCGGGGACCAAGTATGGTCATCGATACCTCGGGTTCTTCTTCGTTGGTCGCTTTGCATCAAGCCTGCCAGTCGATTCGAGCAGGTGAGTGTGAGCAAGCGGTGGTCGGCACCGGATGGTTGAATCTCTTGCCGTTGGAAGATCCGGCTGCAGCGGGCAAGGGGTCTGGGGAAGCCGTGATGGCCGTCTTGGTGAAGTCGTTGGAAAAAGCCGTTGCAGACGGGGACCACATTCATGCTGTGATCAAAGGATCTTCCGTGAATCAGGATGGAAGGTCATTTGCAATCGGTGGCCCGAATGCGAGCGCGCAAGAATCATTGTTGGTACAAGCCTGGGAGGACGCCGGTATTGACCCTGCGTCGCTTTCTTTTATTGAAGCACATGGTGCGTTGGAGACGGAGGCAGACCTGCTCGAATTGGAAAGCTTGCACCGAGCGCTGACTTCCTACACAGATGCGCCCAAGCACTGTGCGGTGACGTCTGTGGTTTCCCACCTCGGTCACCTGCAACATGCTACCGGACTGGCAGGTCTGATCACATCCGTGCTGGCGTTGAAAAACAGACAGTTGCCGCCGATGCACCATCTGGCATCCAACCGAGCCTTGCCGGAATCCCTGGCCAACTCGCCGCTCTATCTGGCGGAGCAGGTGCAGATGTGGACGGAGCAACAACATCCGTTGCGTTGCGGGGTCAGCTCCTTTGGCATCAGCGGAACCAACTGTCATGTCGTCCTCGAGGAGGCGCCCGCCGTGCGCCGTGTGGACGAGCCATCGGGAGCAGACTTGCTGTTTACCTTGTCTGCCCGCAGTGAATCTGTCCTGCAAAAGCTGATTGGCGACTATCTCGATGTCGTCAAAGGTTGCGAGGAAGCCGACCTGCAACATCTCTGCTACACGGCGAATACAGGCCGCGGCCACTACGAGCATCGCATCGCGATGGTCATCCATAACCAAGCCGACTTCGTGGAGAAGTTAACCCAGTTGCGTGACCAGTCGCTGGCCAGTGTGCAGCGCGCAGAGGTTTACTATGGGTTCACAGCATCTGAGCTTGTCGAAGCTGCGCAGCCGGAGCTGTATCAACTCGGACTCGCCGCACTCTGCCAAGCGTATGTGGCGGGCACAGATCTGGAGTGGAGCCGACTCTATGCCCAACAGCAGTACCGCAAGCTGAGCTTGCCTGTCTATCCCTTCGAGAAGCACCGTTGCTGGATTGGCATGCAACCGACAGAGACGCCGGTTGTGCGTGAACACGAGCCGGTCGCGACGGCTGTGGCACAGGTGGAAGCTGCACCAGAAGCAACAGGCCCAACGCTTGAACAGACCGTGAAGGAACTGTTCTGTCATTATCTGGGCTACGACGAGATTGACGAAGCTGAAAGTTTCTATGAACTAGGCGGGGACTCGATCGTCGCCGTCAAGATCGTCAACGACATCAACAATGCGCTCCACCAAGATGTGACGATCGTCGATCTGTTCAATCATCCGTCTGTTCAGGAGTTCTGTGCGTTCTTGGAACAAGTGCAGGCCGATACCAGCCGTTCGGTGTCGACGATTCAACGTCTGGAACCGCGAGCGTTCTACCCCTTGTCGCCTTCGCAGCGCCGCGTGTTCGTGATGACGCAATTCGAACCGCAACTCACGATGTACAACATGCCGCATGCAGCGGTGATCGAAGGACGCTTGGATATCAACAAGTTCCAAGCGGCGCTGAACCGAGTGATTCGCAGACACGACTCGTTGCGCACATCGTTTGAATTCGTCCAGCATGAACCGATGCAAGTGATTCATGATCATGTGGACGTCGAGATTGAAATGTACTCGCATCCGATCGAGGAGGCGCAGATTCAGGACGAGCTACGGGCGTTTACCAAGCTCTTCGATCTGAAAAAAGCCCCGCTGATCCGCGTGGCTTTGGCCGAACTCACCAACCAGAAGCACGTCTGCTTCTTGGATATGCATCACATCATCTCCGACGGCACCTCGATGTCGATCTTCGTCAACGAATTGTTGCACCAGTATGAGTCGGAGAGCGAGCTTGCACCTCTGTCCATTCAATACAAGGACTATGCGGTCTGGCAGAACGATCGCCTGCAAGCTGGTCAGCAGGAGAAGCTGGAGCAATTCTGGGCAGACAAGTTCTCGGATCGACTGCCAGTGCTGGCCCTGCCTACCGATCACAGCCGACCGGAGCGCCGAAGCTTCGAAGGCGATCTCCTCCAAGTCACGTTGGGCAAGGAACAGACGGAGTTGCTGTATCAGTTCTCCAAGCGAACGGGCGTTACGACCTATGTGATCTTGCTGGCGGCGTATCACCTGCTCCTCACGAAGCACTCCGGTCAGGAAGACGTGATCATCGGAACGTGGGTCCAAGGCCGACCGGTCAAGGAATTGAACGAGCTGATCGGGATGTTCGTACAAACCATTCCGATGCGCAACCACGCGGGGCGCGAGATGACCTTCACCGAATTCCTGAAACAAGTACAAGCCAACACCCTGCAATCCTTCGAGCATCAGGACTACCCGTTCGAGGACATCGTCAACAACCTGAACCTCAAGCGCGACCTAAGCCGAAACCCGGTGTTCGACGTGGCGTTCTCGCTGCAAAATATGGACAAGCCGGTCATGAACTCACAATCGCTACAGATGGAGCTCCTCCCCACGCACAATGGCGTCGCGCTGTTTGATATCACGCTCTACATGTATGAAACAGAGGAAGGTCTCACGAGCAAATGGGAGTACAGCACCTCGTTGTTCGAAGCCCAGACGATCGAGCAATGGGGTCAGGACTACTACGAGCTGTTGCTGCATCTGGTGAACCATCCAGACGTACCGTTAGCGGAGAGCGATCTGATCTTCCAAAAACAAGTGGAAGTTGAAAACGTAGAGTTTTTATTTTAAAGAGACAAGAACTTCAGGAATAGGGGATGGAGAAAAACGATGAGTCCAAAGACAGAAAAGCTGAATGCTCAGCACTTGGAGTTTTGGAAGCGAGTGTTTGAAGACGAGGTTTCGGTGACCGCAATTCCTAGCGATTGGTCCCGGAGTACAAAGGGCGGTACGAAAGCCGTGTTGCAACGCGTGTTGCCGGCGGAAGTGACCGAGAAAATCTACGGGATGGCCCAGCGCTCCAACCTCGGGGTCTACATGATTCTGTTATCCGGCGTGAATTATGTGCTGGCCCGGTACACAGGTTCGAGCGACCTCGTGGTCGGCGCCCCGGTCACGATGCAGAGCGAGAGCGATGCGGATGAGCAGAATCTGCTGCTGTTGCGCAGCCAGCTCAACCCAGAGCTGACCTTCCGCGAATGGATGGGCGTGATCAAAAACACGGTCACGGAAGCTTTCCGCCACCAGACGACCTCCTTCCAACTGATCGCGGAGAATTACAAATTGATCCATCACGATGCGGAGTTGCCGCAAGTCGACACGCTGGTGTTGTTCAAGCCGATTCAATCGGAATCCAGCAAGGAGCGCGTGCTTTCCAATTCCGTGTTCAGCTTTGATTATGTGGACGGACAGCTGATCCTGCACCTCGAATACGAGCAAGACCTCTTCCATCAGGAGACGATGGAGTATTTCATGGATGGCATCACCGCCTACTATGAAGCGGTATTCCGCGATCCGAGTGCGAAACTGGCCGATCTGGATCTCCTCTCTGAGCAGAGCAGACAAGCCATCCTGCACAACTTTAACAAGCCGTATGAGGCACACCAATACGCTGGACAAACTGTCGAGCAGATCATTGCGCAACGGGTGCTCGCACAGCCGGATGAAGTGGCGCTGATTTTTGAAGATCAGAAGTTGACCTACCGCGAGCTGAACGACCAAGCGGATGCCGTCGCCCATCAGTTGCTTCATGAACATCACGTGAAGCCGGACGAAGCAGTCGCTGTCTATATGCAGCGGTCGGCCTTCATCTACGTCGCGATCCTTGGGATTCTTAAAGCAGGGGCGGCTTATGTTCCGATCGACCCGATCTTCCCGGAAGAGCGGGTCAAGACCATTTTTGAGGAAGCGAGCATTCGTGCAGCTGTTACCCTGCCGACACAAGCGCCCGTTCTGGATGAACTCCTGTCGAGCTGTGCAGACTTCCAAGCCTATATCTGTTTGAACACAGAAAACGCGGCTGCTCAGGCGAACGCCTCTGCATCGGACGTCTCCGTCCCGGTTTTTGAAAATGATGAGCGCCTGGCGTACATCATCTTCACGTCCGGCTCCACCGGGAAGCCGAAGGGGGTAGAACTCGAACAGCGCACCGTGGTCGAGTTTATCCAAGGGATTCACCAGATCGTCGAACCAGTGGCACCAAAAGTCGTCTTGAACGCGACGAGCATCTCGTTTGACATCTTCGTCGTGGAATCGTGGTATGCGCTCTCCCAAGGCATGCAGATCGTGATCGCGAATGAACGCGAACACATGGACCCCGTGGAAATTGCACGATTGATCACGGAACACCAGATCGAGTTGTTGCAACTCACGCCGTCCCGCTTGCAGTTGCTCTTGAACCACCCGACCGGTCGCGAGGCGTTGTCAAAAGTCAAGATGATCATGGTCGGCGGCGAAGAATTGAAGCTCAAGCAGCTCAAGGAACTGCAAGTCTTGACCACGGCTGCCATCGTCAATGTCTACGGCCCGACCGAGGCGACCGTGTGGGCAACCGCCGCTGTGCTGAACGATTCGACCTATGTCAAGATCGGAGCACCGCTGCGCAATTACACCTGTTACATCCTCGACGAACAGGATCGCCTGCAGATGATCGGTGGGATCGGGGAGCTCGTCATCGGCGGAGCAGGTCTCGCACGCGGGTACTTGAACAACCCGGAATTGACGGACGAGAAGTTCATCACGAGTCCGATCGACGGGAAGGAACGCTTGTATCGCACAGGTGACCATGCACGCTGGTTGCCCAACGGGGAGATCCAATGCTTGGGTCGTCGCGATAACCAAGTCAAAGTCAGCGGCTATCGGATTGAACTGGGCGAGATTGAAGCGGCGCTCACCTCGCATCCCGAGATCAGCGAGGCAGCCGTGATCGTCAAAACCGATGAGCACGGAAACAAATCGATCGCGGGTTATCTGGTGAGCGATCTGGACTGGACCCATTCGGAACTCTACGAATTCCTGAAACTGAAACTGCCGGAATACATGATTCCTGCGCAGTTTATCAAGGTCAGCAAACTGCCGCTGACGGTCAGCGGCAAGATCGACGGCATCGCGCTGCAGAGAATGGTCCAACAAGTGGTGGCCGGAACTGCTTATCGCGCTCCTGAAAATGACGTACAACGCGCACTGGCTGACGCTTGGCAACAGATTCTGGGCAAAGAGTCGGTCGGGATTGACGATAACTTCTTCCAGATCGGCGGCACCTCGCTGTCGGGTATCCAGTTGGTGGCGCTTTTGGGTGACCGCTACACGCTTTCGATTAACGATATCTTCGCCTACCCGACGATTGCCGAACTGTCTGTCCAACTGCAGGAGAGCGTAGGATACTTCCAGCAATTTATGGACATGTTCAACCAACCAGCGCCGACTGCCGAGGAGTTGGCAGAGGTTCGGGCGACCGATGAGCGGTTGCTTGCGGAATACCGGGAACGTTTCAGCGCGTACCAAGGGCTGGATCTGGAGGCGCGCAAGTCGTACCAACATATCTTCCTGACCGGTGGAGCGGGCTACTTGGGCACGCATCTGCTGCAGGAATTGCTGGCCAATACAGCGGCTCAGATCACCGTGCTCGTGCGGGCGCAAACGCATCAGGCGGCGCACCAGCTCCTGACCGAACGCACCGAGTACTATTTTGAAGCCCAAAGCAAGGAACTGGATTGGTCGCGGGTGCATGTCGTGGCCGGCGATCTGACGAAGCCGCATCTCGGTCTGAGCGCGGACGAATACGATCAACTGGCGCGCGAGACAGATTGCGTCATCCATGCGGCGGCGTTGATCAAGCATTACGGCTTGGAAGCGGACTTTAAAAAGAACAATGTCGAGGCGACACAAGCGGCGCTTGATTTCGCCAAAGCGCAGCAACGCAAAGACTTCCACCACGTTTCCACGGCAAGTATCGGCACGGGCACCGACATCAAAGTGTTCCACGAATTTATTGAAAATGTCGACGGAACCATCGATCACCACTATCTGCGCAGCAAAGGCGAAGCGGAGAAGTTGGTGCGCAAGGAACAGGCCGACGGGTTGAATTGCACGATCTATCGCCTGAACTCGCTCTCGCAGAATACACGCACTGGCAAATTCATGCTGGACATCGAGAGCAACGGTTTCCACACGTTTGTCCAAGGCTTGAATCAACTGGGCCTGTACCCGGACTTGAACGATCAGGTGCTGGACTTGACGGGTGTCGATCAAGCGGCAGAAGCGATCGTTCGACTGTTCGACCGCCCGGCGCTGCACAACCAAAACCATCACATCTTCAACCCGAACCGCGTCTCTTGGGCCAAGTTTGGACAGGTCATCAAGTCGGAACAACCGCGTGTGGAGCTGGTGCCCTTCGAGGCCTTTATCCAGACGGTGCGCGAGAAGTTCGATGATTCGGCGCAACGCAATGACATTTTGAGCGTTGTGATGAATCTGTTCATGCTCCGCAACACCGAGATGCTCGGGTACAAGCGGGTCTGTGAAAAGACAGAAGTTCTCCTGAAGCAACTGGACTTTGCATGGTCCCCGATTGAAGACAGCCAGATTCAATGCTACCTCTAATTTTTTCGAAGCACTTGACCATGACGGGGGAACTTCAGTCCGTCATGGTCAAGCGCTACCAAAAGGAGGATCTATGAGTCCAACCATTGTGTTCATGTATGCGGGCCAAGGGTCCCAATATTATCAGATGGGGAAGTCCTTGTATGAGGAGCAGCCTGTTTTCCAGTCCTGGATGAAGCGCATGGACCAGATCGTGCAGAGTTTGATCGGAACGTCCGTTTTGGACGAATTGTACAATCCCCTGCATACGGTCTCCCAACCGTTTCAACGAACTCTGCATACCCACATCGCGATCTTCATGGTGGAGGTTGCACTCACCCAAGTATTGCTTGAGCATGGCATCGTTCCCCAAGTGGTGATTGGAGCCAGCTTGGGTGAATTTGCTGCATCGGTAACAGCAGGCGTATGGGATGTGGAGGAGGGGTTGCATGCCGTTGTCGAACAAGCCCGGTTGTTGGAGGCTTATTGTGAAGAAGGCAGCATGCTTGCCGTCCTGCATCATCAATCGATTTATCGATCCAATCCCGTCATCTACAACAACTGTGATCTAGCCTCTGTGAACCATGATGAACATTTTATTGTCTCGGGACCTGCAGCGAAGATGGTGTTGGTGGAACAAGCCTTGAAGTCGAGAGGCGTCAACGGTCTGCGGTTGCCGGTCACCCAAGGCTTCCACTCCACGGCGATCGACCCGGCGGCTGGGGTGTACAAGGCCTTTTTGGAGAAACAACGCTTCCACAAACCGAAGATTCCGTTTGTCTCAAGCCTAACCGGACAGGAAGTGCAGCAGTTCGACCCCGATTACTTCTGGCGGGTCATCCGGGAGCCGATTCAGTTTGCCGAAGCGGTGTCCTATGTACATGACCGGGAACGGGATTGTGTGTATTTGGATCTGGGTCCCTCGGGAACCCTCATCAATCTCCTGAAGAAAATAAAGTCCGAGATTGGGACAGATGTTGCCCATCCTATTATAACGCCTTTTCAGCAAAATAGAAACATTCTAGACAAGCTGATCACGCAATACGCAAGCGAGGAAAAGACGGTAAAGGAGGAGTCGAAGCATATGCTAGCATTCGTGTTCCCCGGTCAAGGCTCTCAGAAAAAAGGGATGGGTGGGGACCTGTTCGACAAGTTCCCGGACATCACGAGCCAGGCGGATGCCATTCTGGGTTACTCCATCAAAGAACTGTGCCTCCACGATCCTCACGATCAATTGGGCCAAACGCAATTCACGCAGCCGGCCCTGTATACGGTCTGTTCGTTGATGTACTTGGATGCGATCCAAGAGACGGGGATCAAGCCGGATGTGATCGCCGGACACAGCGTCGGCGAATACAGTGCGTTGTTTGCCGCAGGGGCGTTCGATTTCGCAACTGGGCTGAAGCTCGTTCAAAAGCGAGGCGAATTGATGAGCCAAGCATTTGGCGGAGGCATGGCGGCTGTTGTCGGTCTGGATGAGCAAGGGATTCAGGCTTTGTTGGCGGAGCATCAACTGGATGGGATCGACATCGCGAACTTCAATACGCCCAAGCAATTGGTCATCTCGGGGCGCAAGGAAGATATCGACCGTGCCAATCCGCTGTTCAAAGCGGTCCCCGGCATCGCGTATATCCCGCTGAAAGTGAGCGGAGCCTTCCATTCCCGCTACATGTCCGAGGCCCAAGGGCAGTTCGCGACGCATATCCAATCGGCGAAATTCTCGGAATTGCAGATCCCGGTACTGGCGAACGTCACCGCTAGACCTTACCGATTCGAAGAGATTCAATCCAATTTGGTGAAGCAGATCACACATTCTGTGAAGTGGTGCGAGACGATTCAAGTCCTCATGGGGTTTGAGAATATCGAAATCAAAGAGATCGGCCCAGGCAAGGTATTGGCTGGATTGTTGAAAAAAACGGTCGCCGAAGCGCAACCGATCTACATCACGCTAGAGGACAAAGCATCGGAGCAGGCGCCTGCGGCGGCGACGATTTTTGCAGCTGACCCGCAGCCAGAGCCATCTGTTGAGACCGTGCCTGTGCAACACTTTGAGGCTGTCCCTGTACAGCATTTTGAAGCCGCACCTGTGCAGAGTTTCGAGCCGGTGCCTGTGCACAATTTCGAGCCAGCACCCGCGGACACTTATGAACCGGTGCCCGTGCACAATTTTGAGCCAGTCCCTGTGCACACTTTCGAGCCGCCGACCGCACAGGAATCCCGCCAACTGGCAGCTGAGTCGCTCGGAAGTCAGGCCTTCAAACAAGACTATCAAGTGAAATACGCCTACATGTCCGGCGCGATGTCGATGGGCATCGCTTCCAAAGAACTGGTTGTGCGGATGGGCAGAGCGGGCCTGCTCGGTTTCCTCGGCACAGGCGGTGTCGAGCTCTGGCAGACCGAAGAAGCGATCCGCTATATCCAACGGGAATTAGCGGCAGGCCAAGCCTACGGAATGAACTTGTTGCACACGCCCAAGCAGCCCGAGCGTGAGGAGCAACACGTTGACCTGTATCTGCAATACGGCGTGCGCAACCTCGAAGCCTCTGCCTTCATGAGCATGACACCTGCGCTGATCAAGTACCGCGCCCATGGCTTGGCGATGGAAAATGGCCGTGTCGTCGCACACAACCGGATCATCGCCAAAGTATCGCGACCGGAGGTTGCGGAGAACTTCCTGAGCCCGGCTCCTGACTATATCGTGGAAAAAATGGTCGACCAACGCAAAATTACGCGCGAGCAAGCGCACATGCTGAAGCAGATCCCGATGGCGGATGACCTGTGCTTGGAGGGCGACTCCGGGGGTCATACCGATGGGGGAAATGCGTTCGTGATCATGCCTTCGATCACGAAGTTGCGCGACGAGATGATGGCCAAGTATGGGTACCACAAGCAGGTCAGAGTCGGGGTAGCTGGCGGGATCGGTACGCCGGACGCGGCTGCGGCTGCTTTTGTTTTAGGGGCGGACTTCATCTTGACCGGGTCGATCAACCAGTGCACCGTCGAGGCGGGCACGAGCAACGCGGTCAAAGACCTGCTGCAACAGATCAACATTCAAGACACGGCCTATGCGCCGGCCGGAGACATGTTCGAACTCGGGGCACGCATCCAAGTGATGAAAAAAGGCGTGTTCTTCCCCGCCCGTGCGAAGAAATTGCACGAATTGTACCTGCAACACCAGTCCCTCGACGAAATCAATGAAAAAGACAAAAAGCAGATCCAAGAAAAGTACTTCAAACGCACCTTCGACGATCTCTATGCCGAATTGAAACGCACGCTTCCACAGCCGGAAGTGGAAAAGGCCGAGAGCAATCCCAAGCACAAAATGGCCTTGCTCTTCAAATGGTACTTCAACTATTCCGCCCGGATCGCACTTCAAGGCGAGCAAGACAAACAAGTGGATTTCCAAATCCATTGCGGCCCGGCACTCGGTGCGTTCAACCAGTGGGTGAAGGGAACGGAACTGGAAAATTGGAGAAATCGTCATTGCGATGAGATCGGCATCAAGCTGATGACGGAAACGGCAAAGTTGCTGCAGCACAAGATGCAACAGTTCGCCTAAGCAAGCCGCTTGGTCGTACTAATTTTGTTCGAGAAGGAAGTGTGAAACGAATGAGGCCTCCCCAACAGGATGTTGCCGTTGTCGGGATCGCATGCCGTTTTCCGGGTGCAGATGGGTATGAGCAATTCTGGGAAAATCTCGTGCAGGGCGTCAACTCGATTCGGGAAATGACCCCTGACCGCTGGGATATCCGCGACTTTTATTCACCGAACATCGAGGAGCCGAACAAAACCAACAGCAAGTGGTGCGGTCTCGTCGATAACATTTTTGATTTCGACCATCAGTTCTTCCAGATCTCCCCGCGTGAAGCGATCAACATGGACCCGCAACAGCGGCTCTTGCTGGAAGAGACACATCACTGCATCGAGGACTCTGGCATTCCGTTGCGCGTGCTCCAGCAAAAGAAAACGTCCGTCTACGTGGGCGTGATGACCGCGGACTACCTCCAAGGGCTTAGCGATCCCACGCTGACGACCGATAGCTATGCGGCGCTCGGGAACTACGAGAGCCTGATGGCGAACCGGGTTTCCTATACATTCGACCTGCAAGGGGCCAGTTTGCCGGTCAATGCGGCCTGTGCTTCTTCGATCATCGCGATCCACGAGGCCAAGCGCGCGCTGATCCAAGGGGATTGTGACTTCGCGTTCGCCTCCTGCGTGAACTTGAACATCCATCCCTTGAAGTACATCTCCTTCTCGAAGTCCCGCATGTTAAGTCCAGACGGACAATGCAAAACCTTCGACAAGGATGCGAACGGGTATGTTCCGGGCGATGGCATCGGGGTACTGCTCTTGCAACGTTTGGACAAAGCCATCGAGGACGGCAACCATATCTACGGCGTGATCAAAGGCTCGGCGGTGAACCACACCGGCAAAGGCCAGTCTGTGACCGCCCCGCGCATGAAGGCACAGCGCGATGTCATCCTGGGTGCCTACGAAACTGCGGGCTTTGGCCCGGACACCGTCGGGTATATCGAAGCGCATGGCACGGGCACCTCGCTTGGCGATCCGATTGAAGTCGAAGCGTTGACCCAAGCCTTCCGCGCCTATACGGATGACAACCAGTTCTGCCAAATCGGTTCGGTCAAAACGAACATTGGGCACTTGGAGAGCGCGGCAGGCATGGCCGGTGTGATCAAGGTTCTGATGATGATGAAGCACAGAAAAGTGCCGAAATCCTTAAACGTGCAGACGCTCAACCCCATTATTGATTTTGAGTCCACACCTTTCTCCGTCTCGACCGCTCTACAGGACTGGCGGCCCAGACAAGCGGGACTTCCACTGCGAGCAGGTGTGAGCTCCTTCGGTTTTGGCGGGGTCAATTCCCATGTTTTGATCGAGGAGTATCAAGAAGCGCGTGTACTGCCGGAGTCAGCTCCAGCGCGGGACTCCTACTTCTTCCTGCTATCGGCGAAAAACAAACACAGCTTGGAAAACGTGGTGGCCCAGTGGAGAGCGTTTGTCAACAAGCCTGATTTTGATGCCAGCCGCCTGTGGGACATCAGCAATACCCTGCTGACCGGGAGAGAGAGTTACCCGTATCGCTTCGGCAAGCTGATCCGCAACCAAGCCGAGCTGAAGGAATTCCTGAGATCGGACACGCCTGCGACAGCGAAGACCGTCCGCCAAGGTCGACGCTTGCATGTGCCAGAGACGCCGTGGAACTCTTTTGCTGAAATCAAGTCGTTGTATGTGGAAAACAGTGTCTTCCGCGATCAGCTAGATGCGCTGATTCGCCTGCTGGAGGAACTGCGCGTCCCGCAAAATGTGGTGCAAGGCTTTTTCCAAGAGCAATGGGTAGGGTCGCATCGCAACCTCTATTCCTTCCTCGCAGGCTATGCGTATGCGGCGACGCTGATTGAGCTGGGGGTCGCTCCGAAGCTGTTGGTCGGGGAGCAGTCAGGTCTCCGTGTCGCGCTGGCGATCAGCGGCGTGCTCGATGTGAAGGATCTGCTGGCGGTGTTGAGTGGCAACATGGAGCTTAGTGACGCTGTGCTACAGCGCCCGACGATTCCCTTCTACGATCCGGTGACCGGACAGATCTGGACGCCTGTCCAAGTGGACGGGGAGTACGTGCAGCTGCTCCTGAAAGCACTGGACCAGATTCCGAGCTCGCACAATGCCAAGGTCATCGAACGCTACGTACACAAAGCTCGATTGCTGTATGACTCCCAGTTTACGTTCAAGAAGTTTTTGAATGACTGGCACGATGTGCTTCAGAAACATTCGAGCTATGACCTGCGGGCGCTGTTGTTTACGGACGAGCTGTTGTCGTCGTCAGGTGCCGACCGCTACAAGCAAGAGATCAAGTTGCTGTTGGTGGTGCTGGTCAGTTCGCTTCGCAAGCTCAATCAAAAATGGGCGCTGCGGGACCCGCAGCTTTTGGATAACCCAGGCTTCTATGAACTGATCGATTTGCTGGAAGGCCAAGTCATGACGAAGGAAATGTTCGTCGACTTGCTGTGCAGCGACTACCCGGACACCGAGCAGGCCGCAAAAGTTCTACATGAACGCATCCAAGCGACCGAGCTGTCTCAGGGCTATGCCGTGCTTCGCGAGCACAACCAACGCCTGCAGGATTGGATTCAAGTCGAGGACTGGTTCGAAGTTGCAGCGCGAACGGAAGCGCGTGAGCCGGTTGGTGAGGCGGCGAAATATCTGCAGGTGGATCTGAAAGCAGATGGAGATGCGAACCGGAGCTTGAACGAAACCCTGCTGGCCCTCTGGCTGGAGGGCGCGGAGATCCGCTGGGATCTGCTGGTTCAACACCAGTCCTTCCGCAAGATCAGTTTGCCGGTCTACCCGTTCAAGCGCGACACGTTCCGTTTCGCCGCCAACAAGCCGGACCCACAGACGATCACGATCCAGCAACCAGCTGTTCCTGCCGCACATGTCATCAAAAAGTTGACACGGCCCAACGCCTTGTTAACCAAGCAATGGGCACCGAGCCCGGCGGCAGGGATCAAGACAGGCCACGGCACCGTCGCGATCTTGACCACCTACGCGACCCAATCCTTGGCAGATGCAGTTTCTCAACTGCTGCCAGGTGAAGTACGCATCCTGAATCTCGAAGATCTCCGAGCTGAGCTACAGCAACCGCCACACGTGTGGGAGCAATACGCTGGATGCATCGATCTGTTGGGGTGTGCAAGCGAGGAATCGAGCGATCGGGTTTGGATTTCTTGGCTGCAAAAATGGATCGAGTTCGGCAGACGAGAGGAACTCCTGCTGTTGTGTGTGACCAAAGGGTTGGAAGCCTTCAAGAATCAGCAGGTTCAACTGTCTGGCTCCTCCCGCGCCGGCTTGTACCGGATGTTGCAAAGTGAGTACCGCCACATCCGTTCCCGACATATGGACGGGGAGTCCTCCAGCGCGGATCGGGCGCTGGCGGAACAGATCGTCGCTGAGTTCCGAGCGGAGAGCGAGGAGACGGAGGTTTGCTACCGCGACGGTCAGCGATACCGCGCCTATCTGGAGGAACTGCCGGAGGTAGCGGGAGCGACCACGGCGAGCATTCGATTCTCCCCTGACGAAGTGCTGTTGATCACCGGCGGGACGAGAGGACTGGGCTTCCTCTGCGCACAGCATTTCGTGAAGCACTACGGTGTGAAGCGATTGGTGCTGACCGGGCGAGATGTATTCCCACCGCGAGAGCAGTGGAACTCGTATCAAGGGCAGAGCGGCGCACTGGCCGAGAAATTGCAGGCAATTCAAGAACTGGAACGCCACGGGGTTGATGTGCGGGTCTGGTCGTTGCCGTTGACAGATGCATCCGCCGTGCGCACCAACATCGAGGAAATCAAGCGAACGCTGGGTCCGATCGGTGGGGTCATCCACTGTGCGGGTTCATTGGATCGTGAAAACCCGGCCTTTATCCGCAAGTCGGTCGCCGGAATTGAGCAGACGCTGGGGCCGAAGCTCATCGGTGCTGATCATTTGTATCAAAGCGTCAAACAAGAACCACTGCGGTTCTTTGTCTTGTTCTCGTCGGTTTCTGCCGTCATCCCGACGCTCGCGGCAGGTGTCAGTGATTACGGGATGGCCAATGCGCATTTGGATTACTTTGCCCATGCTGTGGCACAGACGTGCCCGGTCGTCGCGATCCAATGGCCGAGCTGGAAGGAAGCGGGGATGGGCGAGTTCAAAAACACCGCCTATGAACAAACCGGCTTGATGAGCATCACGAACCAAGAAGGCTTGACGATGCTGGATCGAATTCTGGCGGAGAAACCGGGCCGGGTCGTTCTGCCCGCTGTGTACAACCCGGATGTCTGGCACCCGGAAAAATTGATGCAGCGCACTCTAAGGGAGGCTAAAAAAAGTGGAATTCAAACGAAGCAACCACCAGCTCCGGAGGTTCCATCGATGAACCAGAAGGAATTGATCACAGCGACCCAAACGTGGCTGATTTCCCTCTTCTCCAAAGAGATGAACATTGATGCCTCCGAATTCGAGTTGGATATCCAGTTCCAAGACTACGGCATGGACTCGATCCTGCTGGCACAAGTCGTGACACGGATGGACCGCGAACTGAAAACGGTCGCGATGGACCCATCCGTCCTCTTGGAGAATCCGACGATGACCAGTCTGGCGGACTATCTCGCGCAGACGTACCCGGAAGTGCTCGGGGAGCTGTTCTCGATCGGCGCGTCGCACGCGTCGACCAGCGCTTCCACCCAACAAGCGCCTGAGCCGGTTCAACAACAGCAAGTCCACCAACAACAAGTTCAGTCTTCCGCCCCTGAAGCGTCTCGCCAAAAGATGCAAATTGCGGTGGTCGGTCTGGCTTGCCAATTCCCGGATGCACCGAATGCACGGGTCTACTGGGACAACCTGCTCGCGCGCAAAGACAGCATGCGCGAGGTTCCGAAGTCCCGTTGGGACATCAACGAACACTACCATCCGAATGAACACCGCGACGAGAAAAGCATCTCCAAGTGGGGCGGGTTCCTGCCGGATATCGAACAATTCGATCCTGAGTACTTCCACATCCCGGAGTCGCTGGCCGTACAAGTCGACCCCTTGCAGCGCAAGTTCCTTGAAGTAGGGGCTGAAGCGATCGCCGATGCAGGCTATGGCAAAAAAGACCTCTGGAACCAGCAAGTCGGGGTGTTCGTCGGATCGCGGGTCAGCAACTTCCATCAAAAACTCGGCAAAAACAAAAAAGAAACGATCATCGCCACCGGACAAAACTTCATCGCGGCACACATCTCGCATGTGTTCAACTTCAAAGGGCCGAACATGGTCATCGACTCGGCGTGTTCCAGTTCGCTGACCGCCGTACACTTGGCAGCCAAGAGCATCCTGCATGGGGAGTGCGATCTGGCGTTGGCAGGTGGGGTTGAGATCTTGTTGGATGAGACGATGTACCTGACATTGAGTGCAGCCAGCGTCCTGTCACCGGATGGGCGTTGCAAGACATTCAGTGCCAACGCCAACGGGATCGGGCTCGGTGAAGGCTGTGGTGTCCTGCTGCTGAAACCGTTGCAGAAAGCGATTGAAGACGGGAATAAAATCTACGGCATCATCGACGGGTCGGCGATCAACAACGACGGAAATACGATGGGGATCACGACACCGAACCCAGAAGCACAGAAAGAACTGATCGAAAAAGCGATTGCCGATGCCAAGATCAAGGCCGAGAGCATCAACTACGTGGAAACGCACGGCACGGGGACCTTGATCGGGGACCCGATCGAATTGAAAGCCCTGACGCAGGTCTTCGGCAAGTACACGACCAAGCGCCAGTTCTGCGGCGTCGGCAGTGTGAAAAGCAACATCGGACACTTGCTCAGTGCGGCAGGTATGGCGAGCTTGATCAAAGTCCTGCTCGGCCTGACGGAGCGCAAACTTCCGTCTACGTTGCATTGCAGCGAACCGAACCCGCGCTTCCAGTTCCAGGATTCCCCCTTCTACATCGTCCAAGACCAGCAACCGTGGACCAGTGAAGACGGCGTGCTGCGGGCAGGGGTCAGTGCCTTCGGTTTGGGTGGCAACAACGCGCATGTTCTCGTGAGCAACGAAGGGGTCCCGGCATCCCTGCAAGCGCGCCTAGAAAACACCCAGCGAAACAACCTATTTAATAGGAAGAGATACTGGCCGTGGCCGGAGCAAACCGAGGCGCAAGCACCCAGCGCGGCCCCGGTGAACGTGAATCGAGAATCGGAATTCATGTCATTCTTCGATTCCTTTGAGGATGATGGGAGGAACGAATAAATGTCTAGTCAAACTCAAAAAACCTTCGTACAGCGTGTACTTCATAGCAACTATATCGTCCGTGACCACACGGTCCATGAGGTGCGCACATTACCCGGCGTCACGCTGCTGGATATGGTGTACAGGTTGGCTCCGAAATACCTTGGCACGCAAAAAATCGAACTTCGCAACATCCTGTTCATCCAGCCGGTCGTCACCTCCGAAGTGTTTGACAAAAAAGTATCGGTCACCTTCACCCCGCACCACGATCATTGGAAAGTCAACATTTCCAGTCAAAAAGTGAAGGGCGACACGATCCTCGAAGACCAGCAGGTTCAGAACATGGAGTGCCGCATGTACCGGAAGGAAACGGCAACGCAGATTCCCAAGTTCGATGTGCAAGGATTCATCAACCGTGCGGTGCGCAAGTATGACATGGATGATGTGTATGCGATGGCGCGCCAAGTCAAGATTCACCATGACACCTTCATGAAAACCCTCGGCACGGTCTACCAATCGGAACAACAGGAAGAACTGATGCAGCTCGGCTTGAGCGGATTGGCGGAGGAATTCCTGGGCCAATTTTATGCGCACGTCGCGTTCCTCGACGGCTCAACCTTCTCGGGTTCGTCGTACACGCTCAGCCACCAAGCCAAGGGCATTTTCCAAGACGGCACCGCGTATATCCCGTTCATGTTCCAACGGGTCTGCATGTACAAGACCTTCCCGAAAACCATCTATGTCTATACCAAGCAGAACGAAGTGAATGTGCAGAAGGACATCGTGAACCGCAATGTCACGATTTTTGACGAAACGGGTGACGTGCTGGCCGAACTGGAGCAATTGACGTTCAAACGGATTCGCGAGCCGCACTTGATCCGCAAATTGATCGAATGGACGCCCGAAGCGCCCCGTCCAGTCGAACCGGCGGCCGTCCGCCCGATCCAACAAGCAGCACCGGCTCCGACTCCGGCTCCGGCAGTGGTCCAACAAGGCGATGCGCTGGAAGTGGTCATCTCGTACTTGCAACAAGAGATTGCCAAGGAACTGAACAAACCAGCCGAGGACATCTCCATTCAAGCAGGCTTCTACGAGTTAGGGCTTGATTCGAGCCAACTGCTCGACCTCGTCAAAGTTCTGGAAGAGAAAGTGAAGGAACCGCTGTACCCGACCTTGTTGTTCGAGTACTCGACGGTCGAAACGTTAGCCGAGTATGTGCGAGAGAACTGGGCGAGCGTCTTCACCGCCCACGCGCAACCGCAAGTCCAAGCGCAAGTCTCAGCACCGACACCGCAAGCCCAAGTTGCGGCGCACGTTCAGGTGCAAGCCTCTGCACAAGACTCGCTACAGGCGGTCATCTCGTACCTGCAAGCTGAGATCGGCACCGAGCTGAACAAGCCAGCCGACGACATCTCCATTCAAGCCGGGTTCTACGAATTGGGACTCGATTCGAGTCAATTGCTCGAACTGGTCAAAGTCTTGGAGGAAAAAGTCAAAGAACCGCTGTATCCGACCTTGCTGTTCGAATACACGACGATCGAAACGCTGGCCGAATACGTGAAGGACAACTGGGCGTCCGCGTTCCAAACAGCCGCCCCGCAAGCAGCGCCGGCACAGCAGCCGATTGCGGCCGCACCTTCCGCACCGACGCCACAAGTTCTCGAACAAGCGGGGCAAACGATCTTCTTCGAACGGGTGTGGAGCAGACAGGAAGTGGTGGAGAGCGTCACGGTTCCGCCAGCGCGTCGCCATGTGATTGTGTTCTACGACGGTGCATCACCGCTGCAATCCTTCGTGCAAGCACATACACACGCAGAGATTGTCGTGTTGCAGCACGCGAAGGAAGCCAACCTCGTCGATCAGTTTGAAGCGAAACTGAAACAGATGGTGTTGTTGATCCAGTCCCATTTGAAAGAAAAGAAACAGCAGGATTGCTTCCTTCAGATCGTCGCAGAAGTCAAAGACCAAGGCCGCTATGTGTACGCACTGGAAGGGCTTCTCAAAACAGCCGCCTTGGAAACTCCGAAGATTCACACCCAGATCGTCGGCGTGGACTCGTTCGATGCTCTGTCACAGGAGACGATGACCGCCTTGCTGGAACGCGAAGCCCGCCACTTCGGGAAAGGAACTTCCAGCGTTCACTATCGAGGCAAGCAACTGGAACGCCATGTCCATCAACTGGGCGAACTCCATGTACAAGGCAACGCCAGCCAGTCGCCGTATCAGGACAATGGGGTCTACGTGATCACTGGCGGTCTGGGCGGACTCGGCCTGATGGTCGCACATCATATGGCGAGCCTTGCGAAAGTCAGACTCGCGCTGATCGGCCGTTCGAAGTTGAGCGCGGAGAAGGAATCGAGCATCCGCGAGTTGACGAAAAAGGGCGCACAAGTCCTGTACTTGCAAGCGGACCTCGCCAATGAATCCGAAACACTCCGCGCCCTGCGCGCCATCCGAGAGCGTTGGGGGACGATCACCGGGATTCACCACTGTGCTGGCGTCGTTAGAGACCAGTTCCTCGTACAGAAAAACCCGGATACGATCCGTGAGGTAGTACAGCCCAAGCTAAAAGGGCTTTGGAATCTCGATCAAGTGTTGCGCGATGAGCAACTGGACTTCTTGGTCCTCTACTCCTCGATCTCCGCTGTGATCGGGAACTTGGGCCAATCCGACTATGCCAGTGCGAACGTCTTCCTCGACTTGTTCGCTGAGCAGCGCAACGAGTTGGCGGCACAGGGCAAACGTCATGGCAAGTGCATTTCGGTAAACTGGCCGCTGTGGGCAGACGGGGGCATGCAAATTGATGCGGATATGAAAAACCGCCTGTTCGCCTCGACCGGTCTGCTACCGATGCCTTCCGCAGAAGGTCTCGCTGTGCTGGATGCTTCCTTGCAACAGAGCCGTCCGCAAGTCGGCGTCTTTTACGGAGACGAAGCTCTGATTCGCCAAAAGCAACAAGCGAACATCGCCACCGCAGCACTTGAACCTGTCGCGTACACGGCGTCTGCCGCTCCGGCGCAAGCACTGCCAGGTCTGCAGGAGGACATTGCCATCATCGGGGTCTCCGGTCGTTATCCGATGGCGAACTCGATGGAGGAACTCTATGCCAACCTGAAGGCGGGCAAGGATTGCGTCACCGGCCTGCCAAAAGATCGCTGGAACGATCAGATCTTCCCATATGAGGTGGAAGACCTCTATCAACATGGCGGGTTTGTCGACAAAATCGACGAATTCGATCCGATCTTCTTCAACATCTCGCCGTACCAAGCGGAGATGATGGACCCGCAAGCGCGACTTTTCCTGCAATCAGCATGGGAAGCTTGCGAGGATGCGGGGTTCCAGATCAACCGCAACAAGCATGAGTATGCTTCCTCCAGCGACCGCAGCGTCGGGGTCTTCGCCGGCGTCTTCTGGAACCACTACGAATTGTACGCAGCGGAGATGACGCAACAGGGCACGCCGATGTCGTTCGGGATCGGTTCGGCGCAGATTCCGAACATGGTTTCCTACAGTTTGAATCTGCACGGTCCTTCGTTGGCGGTGGACACGATGTGCTCCTCGTCCTTGACAGCGATTCACTTGGCTTCGGACAGCATCCGACGTGGAGAATGTCAGTTCGCGATTGCGGGCGGCGTAAACCTCGTCACGCACCCACACAAGTACTTGTTCCTCAAGCGGGCGCAATTCCTGTCCTCTGACGGGCGTTGCAGAAGCTTCGGCAAGGACGGGGACGGCTACGTGCCGGGTGAAGGTGTCGGGACGCTGTTGCTGACCACCGTGTCCCAAGCTGAAAAAGAAGGCTACCCGATCTACGGTGTGATCAAAGGCTCTGCCTTGAATCATGTCGGCAAAACCTCGGGACCGATGGTACCAGACCCGGTTGCCCAATCCGAAGTCATCGCCGATGCGATCAGACGCGCCAACATCGACCCGCGCACGATCAGCTACATCGAAGCACATGGCACCGGGACCTCGCTCGGCGATCCGATCGAACTGCAAGGGCTGGAGAAAGCCTTCCGCAAATGGAGTTCGGACAAGCAATACTGTGCCATCGGGTCTCTGAAATCGAATATCGGCCATCTGGAAGCAGCGGCTGGCGTGGCAGGCATCACGAAACTGCTGTTGCAGTTGAAGCACCACGAGATCTTCCCGTCCTTGCACTCGGAGGAATTGAATCCGTACCTCTCGTTTGAGAATTCGTCCTTCTATATGGAGCGCACACATCGCGAATGGAAGCGTCCTGAGATCGAAGTGGATGGCAAAGTCACGGTGTTCCCGAGACGCGCAGGCATCAGTTCGTTCGGCGCGAACGGAAGCAACGCCCATCTGATCATCGAAGAGTACATCCCGCAACCGTCGAAGCTCGCCTCCACGCCACACAGCGCCGACCCTGTCCTCGTGCCGCTGTCGGCAAAAAGCGCGGAGCGCTTGCTCCTGTCGGCGACCAAGCTGCTGCAGCATCTGAACGGGACGGAAGACCTCCAGAGCTTGGCCTACACGCTCCAAGTCGGGCGTGAAGTCATGAACACCCGAGTTGCATTTGTCGTGAACTCAACGGAGGAACTGATTCAGAAGCTGAGCGCGTTTGTCGAGGGGAGATCCGGCATCACCAACTGTTTCCAAGGTGAGGCCAAGGAAGGCAAGCGCTCGACCGGCAGTGTCGAGAACCTGGAAGACAGAGCCCAACTCGCACAACAGTGGGTAGAAGGCGCTACCGTGGATTGGAACAAGCTGTACGCGGGCACCAAGCCGCGTCGGGTACACTTGCCGACCTATCCGTTCGCCAACGAACGCTACTGGGTCCCGCAATTGGAAAAGCAAGTCACCGGAAACTCGGCACGCACAGTGCTCGCGGCGCTGCCCTCCACAACGTATCTCCATCCGTTGTTGCATCGCAACACGTCCGACCTGTACGAGCAGCGATTCAGCACCACCTTGACGGGCAGCGAGTTTTTCCTCGCCGACCATCAGATCAACGGACGCAAAGTGCTCCCTGGCGTCGCCTATCTGGAGATGGCGCGAGCAGCGATCACCGAAGCGGCGATCGCGCATGAGGAACAGCCCGACCAAGTCCGCGTCAAACTGAAGCATGTGGCGTGGGCCAGCCCGATTCATGTCGAGGAGGAGCCAGTCGACGTACACATCGGACTCTATCCAGAAGACAACGGGGAGATCGCCTTTGAGGTCTACAATGGCGAGCAGGAAGTTGCCAGCCAAGGCCGTCTGAGCCTGTCGCAAACAACGGAAGCACCGCATGTCGATCTGCAAGCCTTGCAAGCCGCCTGCCGCCTCCGTGAAGTCACCGCTGCAGAATGCTACGATGCCTTCCAAGAGTTAGGCTTCGCATATGGGAAAGGCCATCAAGCGATTGAGCGCGTGCTGGTCGGTGAAGGCCAAGTGTTGGCGCGCTTGCAACTGCCGACCACGTTGGAAACGACGGCGGACCTCTACACGCTGCACCCGAGTTTGCTGGATGCGGCGCTGCAATCCACGATGCTCCTCAGCGGCGAATGGCCGAGCAAGCAGAAGCTGCGCGTACCATTTGCGCTCGAAGAACTGGAAGTGTTCGGGGCCTGTGCATCCCAGATGTGGGCACACGTTCGCTACAGTGCAGGCAGCGTGGCGGGGGGCCGGGTCCAAAAGCTGGATCTGGATCTCACAGACGAGTCGGGCAACGTCCTCGTGCGACTGAAAGGATTCTCGTCGCGGGAGTTTGATGGTGACACCAGCTCGACAGATCCGTACACCACACTGCTGTTCGAACCGGCATGGACGGAGCAAAAAGCGTCATCCGACGCTGTACCTGACTATGCGCGGCATGTAGTGTTCCTCTGCGAGCCGGCCGATGGATTGTCTGAGCGTATCGCAAGCGAACTGAGCGGCGCAGTCAGCATCACCTTGCAATCTGCGGAGGCAGGCATCGCAGCCCGCTATCAAGCCTATGCCCTGCAAGTGTTCGAACATCTGCAAGAAATCATCCGCGAAAAAGCGGATGGCAACATCCTCGTCCAAATCGTCACCGCGCACCAAGGGGAGCAACGCCTGTTCTCCGGGCTGGCAGGGATGTTACAGACCGCAGGGCTTGAGAATCCGAAGATCATCGGTCAGCTGATCGAATGGGATTCCGCTCAGGACCAAGGCCTGCTGGTTGCGAAACTGAACGAAAACAGACAGAGCCCTGCTGATCGCTTGATCAAGTACGCAGACGGGACACGCTGGGTGGCAACGTGGCGTGAAGTCGAAGTCCAGTCCCCAGCGGTGCAACAACTTCCGTGGCAGGAGGACGGCGTCTATCTGATCACGGGTGGTGCAGGCGGTTTAGGTCTGGTCTTTGCAACCGAGATCGCATCGCACGCGAAGCAGGCCACCTTGGTTCTGACGGGCCGTTCGCAACTCAGCGCTGCGAAGCTGGAGCAGTTGAAGGCGCTGGAAGCGATGGGCGCGACCGTGGCATACAAACAAGCGGATGTAGCAGACAGAGAAGCCGCAGACGCATTGATCCAGAGCATCGTGCAACAGTACGGGAAATTGAACGGGATCATTCACAGTGCGGGTGTGATCCACGACAACTTTATCTTGAAGAAAACGACAGCAGAAGTCAGCGGCGTGCTGGCACCTAAAGTATCCGGGATCGTCCACTTGGATGAAGCGAGCGCTTCCTTGCCACTTGATTTCTTCGTCTTCTTCTCCTCGCTTGCTGGAGCGGTCGGCAATGCCGGTCAAGCCGATTATGCGGCGGCGAATGCCTTCATGGATCGCTATGCGCACTACCGCAATGGCTTGGTGGCTGCTCAACAGCGCACGGGCAAGACGCTCTCGATGAACTGGCCGCTCTGGAAAGAAGGCGGGATGCAGGTTCACGAGGATACGCAACAGATGATGTTGCGCACGATGGGAATTCTCCCGCTGGAAACCAAAACGGGGATGGAACTCTTTTATCAAGCGGTCGCAACAGACCAGCATCAGTTCGTCGGGCTGCAAGGACACGCGACCCGCATGAAGGACTTGCTGGGTGCGAAACGCGTGGTGCAGATGACCCAGACACCACAGGTCAAGGCGGAAACTCCGGCAACCTCGACCGTTTCTGCGGCTGAGCTGAGTGAGAAAGCTGTTCAGTACTTCAAAAAGCAACTGTCTTCCGTGCTCAAGCTACCGGCCAATCGGATTGAAGCCAAAGTAGCGCTGGAAGACTACGGCATCGATTCTGTCATGATCATGCAGTTGACCGATGAACTGGAGACAGTGTTCGGTTCGCTGTCCAAGACACTGTTCTTCGAATACCAAAGCATCCAAGAACTGACGCAGTACTTCCTGCAGTCCCATCCAGAGCAGATGAAGGAACTCTTGGATCTGAAGGACAAACCGCGAGCAGCCGCTGCTCCTGCGCAAGTCACCGCCGTCGCGGAACCGAAGCCGGCCAAAGGACGAGCGCGCGGTCGGAAGCGTTCGCGCTTTGCCACCGCTAGCACAGCATCTGAACCCAAAGCGGCGACGTCCCAAGACATCGCGATCATCGGGCTCTCCGGTCGTTATCCAGGTGCCGAGAATCTGAAGCAGTTCTGGGAGAATCTCAAGGCTGGCAAGAATTCCATCACCGAGATCCCCGAGGATCGCTGGAATCACCGCCTGTACTACGACGAACGCAAGAACACGGTCGGGAAAACATACGGCAAGTGGGGCGGTTTCGTAGACGGGGTCGACCAATTCGATCCGCTGTTCTTCAACATCTCACCGCGTGAAGCCGAGATGATGGACCCACAGGAGCGATTGTTCCTGCAGAGCGCCTACGAAGCGATTGAAGATGCGGGCTACACACGAGAGGGCTTGAACGGGGTGCGCGACCACGACTTGACTGGCAATGTAGGGGTCTTCGTGGGCGTGATGTACGAAGAGTATCACCTGTACGTCGCACAAGGAAAAGGCCAAGAGCAACCGTTCGCCATCGGTGGCCATCCGGCATCGATTGCCAACCGCGTCTCGTACTTCTTCAACTTCCACGGACCGAGTTTGGCGCTGGATACGATGTGCTCCTCCTCGTTGACCGCGATTCACCTCGCGTGCCAGAGCTTGCTCAAAAAGGAGTCGGAAGTGGCGATTGCCGGTGGCGTAAACGTCTCCGTGCATCCGAACAAATACTTGGAATTGGCCCAAGGCAGCTTCCTCTCCAGCAAAGGTCTTTGTGAAAGCTTCGGCGCAGGTGGCGACGGGTACGTGCCGGGAGAAGGCGTCGGCGCAGTCCTGCTCAAGCCGCTGGCGAAGGCGATTGCCGATGGAGACCACATCTATGGCATCGTGAAGGGAACCGCGATCAATCATGGCGGGAAAACCAACGGATACACCGTTCCGAACCCCATCGCCCAAGCGGCAGTCATCGGCAAGGCTCTGGAGGCAGCGGGCGTTCACCCGCGCACGATGAGCTACCTCGAAGCGCATGGCACCGGAACTTCGCTGGGCGACCCGATCGAAATTGCCGGGTTGAGCCGCAGCTTCAAAGCCTACACAACAGACAACCAGTACTGTGCGATCGGATCTGTGAAGTCGAACATCGGGCATTGTGAGAGCGCGGCAGGCATGTCCGGCCTCACGAAAGTACTGCTCCAGATGAAGCACGGGCAATTGGTACCGTCCCTGCACTCGCAGATCCTGAATCCGAACATTGACTTCAGCCAAACGCCGTTCGTAGTCCAGCAAGAGCTGGCCGAATGGAAGCGACCGATCATCGAGCTCGATGGGCAGACCCGGGAATACCCGAGAATCGCCGGGCTCTCGTCCTTCGGCGCAGGTGGCGCCAATGCCCACGTGGTCATCGAGGAATACATCCCGACCGCCGAAGCGTCCGACTCGACCCTGACGATCACCCCGCAGAATCCGGCCGTGATCATCCTGTCTGCGAAGACGGAAGAACGTCTGCAGGAGCAAGTGAAGCAACTGCTGACGGCGATCCGCGAAGAATCCTATTCGGACGCGCTGCTCGCAGATCTGGCGTACACGCTCCAAGTGGGCCGTGAACAGATGGATGAGCGCTTGGGCCTGATCGTTGAATCGGTTGCTGAGTTGGAAGCGAAGCTGAGCGGATATCTCGAAAAACCAGCGAGTGCTGAAGAGGTGTACCGTGGACAGATCAAGCGCAACAAAGAGATGCTGTCGATCTTCGCAGACGACGATGATCTGCAGGAAGCTGTCGACCGTTGGATTGAGCGCAGAAAGTATACCAAGCTGTTGGAACTGTGGGTGAAGGGTCTCTATCTGGATTGGAGCAAGCTCTACACCGAGCAACGCGCCCGCCGCATCTCCCTGCCGACCTATCCGTTCGCGAGAGAGCGGTACTGGGTACCTCAAGCCAAGGCAGCTTCGAACAGCCCAAGCGCCGCGGCAACGCCTGCCGTCTTGCACCCGCTGTTGCACCGCAACACATCGGTTCTGTCGGAACAACGCTACAGCACCACTTTGACGGGACAGGAGTTCTTCCTCACCGATCATCGCGTGCAAGGGCGTAAAGTGCTGCCGGGCGCTGCCTACTTGGAGATGGCACGCGTCGCAGTGGAAAACGCGACAGGCGGACCCGGTGAGGAGGCCGTGGCCTTCGCACTGAAAAACGTGGTCTGGAGTTCCCCGATCTTCGTCGACGACGAGCCGGTCGAGGTACACATCGGACTTTACGAGGAAGACCAAGGGGATATCTCCTACGAGATCTACCGCGAGCATGGCGAGCACGGCGAGCGAGTCGTGTACAGCCAAGGGATTGCGGAACATCGCGAAGACACGCTCGCACCGAGCCTCGATCTCGATGCGATTCGGGCGGACTGCAACCTGAACGTGCTGACATCGGAAGCGTGCTATCGTGCGTTTGGCAACATGGGGCTGGAGTATGGAGAAGCCCATCGCGGAATCGATGTCGTGTATGCGGGTCAGGACCAAGCCTTGGCGAAACTGACGCTGGCGTCCTGCATCAGCGGCACTGAGCAACACTATGTGCTCCACCCGGCCTTGATCGATTCGGCGATCCAGTCTTCGATCGGCTTGATCATCGGGTCGCAAGAACCGGCCCTGCCGTTCGCGCTGGAAGAACTGGAAGTGTTCGGCCCTTGCGTCTCCACGATGTGGGCATACGTCCGCTACATGGAGGGCAGCCAAGCGGGAGACAAAGTGCAGAAGCTAGACATCGATGTCTGCGATGCATTGGGCAACGTCCGGGTGCGGATGAGCGGATTCACGACGCGGCTGACCGAAAAGGGAACCCCGAACGAATCGACGGGAACCCTGATGCTGGAGCCGACTTGGACCCTGCAAAGCGTAGACCCTACGACTGCTGAGCCGCACTACAGCCAGCATCTCGTCTTGCTCTGCGAAGCGGATGAAGAGGTTTTTGCACACATTGGCGGCACCATGAGCGGTGCCACCTGCATCCAATTGCACGCAGAGGGCACGGGCATTGCGGAACGCTACCAAGCGTATGCGGCACAGACGTTGGAGCAGTTGCAAGGAATCATCCAGTCGAAACCGCAAGGCAATGTCTTGATTCAAGTGGCGACTTCCCAGCACGGCGAGCAGCAATTGTTCGCGGGACTGAAGGGGATGCTGCAGACGGCGAGACTTGAGAATCCGAAGCTCATCACCCAGATGATCGAGTGGGAGGGTGCGCATGACGCGACTGCGCGTGTTGCACAGCTCATGGAAAACAAACTCAGCCCGGCGGATCAGCACATTCGCTACGCAGATGGCAAGCGTTGGGTCGCAGGTTGGCAGGAGATTGAAGCTCTGCAAAACCTCACTCCCCAGTGGAAGGATGAGGGTGTGTATCTCATCACCGGCGGTGCCGGAGGGCTTGGGCTGATCTTCGCGGAGGAGATCGCTCGTCAAGCGCAACAGCCTGTGTTGATCCTGACCGGGAGATCGGAGTTGAGCGCTGAGAAGCAGGCGCAGCTCAAGATCGTAGAAGCCTTGGGTGCAAAAGTCAGCTACCAACGAGTGGACGTCGCCGATGCAGGGGATGTTCAAGGGCTGATGAACAGCATCCGAGCGGAATACGGCAATCTGAACGGCATTATCCACAGCGCAGGAATCACGAAGGACAACTACATCCTGCGCAAGACCGTCGGTGAGCTTCAGCAAGTCTTCGCTCCCAAAGTAGCGGGCGTGATGAACTTGGATGCAGGGAGCCGCGAGTTCGAACTGGACTTCTTCGTCCTCTTCTCCTCGGTTGCCGGCGCACTTGGCAATGCGGGTCAAGCAGACTACGCGGCGGCGAATGCATTCCTAGACCGTTATGCACAGTACCGCAACGAACAAGTGGCGGCCAACCAACGTCGAGGTCAGACGATCTCCATCAACTGGCCGCTCTGGCAAGAGGGCGGCATGCAGGTGGATGCCGAGGTTGAAAAAATGATGCTGCAGAACTTGGGCCTGAAACTGTTGCGCACAGGAGTTGGCATCGAATCGTTCCAGCAAGCCTTGTCCGTCGGGACATCGGAAGTGATCGTCGTGGAAGGGCATGTTCCCACGTTGAGAACTACGTTCGGAGCCGCTACAAGCCAGCCGGTGGAAACAGCGGATGAATTTTTCCTGGATATGATCGAGCAGATGTTGAGTTCAGACGTAGAGATCGACCAACTTATCGGGAGTGATTGGAAAATTTCCTAGAGGGAAAAAGGCGCAGGGGAACAGCCTATCATGGGGTTCCCCTGAGTCTAATAGGAGAAACCATGCGAGCGAGGTCATATGAATGAATGATCAATTGAAAGCATTGTACAGCCAGCTTCAAGCAGGGAAGATCACGAAGGACGAAGCGGCGAAACAACTAAAAGCGCTCATGTCTGGAACACCAGTACAACAAACAGCACCACAACCGCAACAGCAGACGCAACCACAATCGCAACAGCAACCGCCTGCCCCAGCGAATGGGGGAGTCCCCGATCGGGACAAGGCGATCAACTTTATGAAGCAATTATTCTCCAACGTTCTGAAAGTTCCGGTCGACCGACTGGATGCAGAGGATGACTTTGAGAAATACGGCGTCGACTCGATCGTGGTCATGCAGTTGACGAATGAATTTGAAGCGGTTTTTGGTTCTTTGTCCAAAACGCTGTTTTTCGAATACCAGACGATCCAAGAGATCACCGATCATTTTTTGAAGGCCCATGCGGAGCAGATGCGTGCCTTGCTGACCGAAAAGGAAGCGCCCGCAGCCCCGACGCAGCCCGTTCCAACGCAAGCGGCTCCTGTCACACCGACCAAAGCCCAGCCTGCACAAACACAAGCACCGTCCAAAGGTCGGAAACGTTCGCGTGCGCTGCCTGAAACAACGACCGTCACGACTGCCCTGACTGCACCAACTGCCACGACCGTCACAGCATCCCCGACCCCAGTGGATCAGGTGCACGATATCGCGATCATCGGATTGTCCGGTCGGTATCCCCAATCTGCTGACGTCAATCAGTTCTGGGAAAACCTCAAGTCTGGGAAGGATTGCATCACTGAGGTTCCCGAAGATCGTTGGAATCATGGACTCTACTACGATGAGGACAAGCACAAACCGGGCAAGACCTATGGCAAGTGGGGCGGATTCCTCGACGGGATCGATCAGTTCGATCCCTTGTTCTTCAACATCTCCCCACGCGAAGCTGAGATCATGGACCCGCAGGAGCGTCTGTTCCTGGAGTGCGTGTATGAAGCGTTGCAAGATGCGGGGTATACGCGAGACGAATTGAGTTCGATCCCTGGACAGGACCTGCCGGGCAATGTAGGCGTGTACGTCGGGGTCATGTATGAAGAGTACCAATTGTATGCGGCACAGGCCCAAGTCTTAGGCACAAACATCATCGCCAATGGCAGCCCGTCCTCGATCGCCAACCGCGTCTCGTATTTTTGCAATTTTCACGGACCGAGCATCGCGATCGACACGATGTGCTCCTCGTCACTGACGGCGATTCACTTGGCTTGTCAGAGCATTCGCAATGGGGAATGTTCGCTGGCGATTGCGGGCGGCGTCAACGTGACGATTCACCCGAACAAATATCTGGTGCTCGCCCAAGGGAACTTCCTCTCCAGCAAGGGACGTTGCGAAAGTTTCGGGGAAGAGGGAGATGGGTATGTGCCCGGTGAAGGCGTCGGAGCTGTCCTGCTCAAACCGCTGGCACAAGCAGTTGCTGACGGGGATCATATCTACGGCGTGATCAAAGGCACAGCGATCAATCATGGCGGGAAATCGAACTGGTACACCGTTCCGAATCCGGTCGCACAAGCGAGCGTCGTCGGACGAGCGTTGAAGGATGCCGGCATTCATCCCCGGACCATCAGTTACGTGGAAGCACACGGAACCGGGACCTCGCTCGGAGACCCGATTGAGATCACCGGATTAACCAAGTCCTTCGCGGAATACACGACCGATCGACAGTACTGTTCCATCGGATCGGCCAAGTCCAACATCGGTCATTGCGAAAGCGCCTCTGGCATCGCCGCATTAACCAAAGTGCTGTTGCAGATGAAACACAAGCAATTGGTGCCTTCTCTCCATTCCAAGACCTTGAACCCGAACATCGATTTCAGTCAAACACCCTTTGTAGTGCAACAAGAATTGACCGAATGGAGAAGACCGGTCATTGAAATGGATGGTCAGGTGCAGGAATACCCGAGAACAGCCGGGATCTCTGCGTTTGGCGCAGGCGGAACGAATGCACATGTGATCGTGGAGGAATACATTCCGGCTGTCGAGGTGCACCAGAACGCCTCGCAGACGCTGACTGACCCCGTGATGATCGCGCTGTCTGCCAAGAACAAGGACGCCCTTCAAAAACAGGCGCGCAAACTGCTCGTCTCGATCCGCGAACAGGGCTATCGCGAGGCCGACCTGCCGAATATCGCTTACACCCTGCAGATCGGACGAGAAGCGATGGAGGAGCGCTTGGGGATGTTGGTGTACTCGATTCAGGAGTTGGAGGACAAGTTGAGAGCCTTCTTGGAAGGCCGAACGGGCATCGCCAACCTGTACCAAGGCCGCCTCAAACGCAACCAAGAAGCCGAGGACAAAACCGCCTACCCAAGCCTGTTGGAGTCATGGGTGCATGGACAATCGGTGGATTGGACGAACTTGTACACGGGCGCGTTGCCGCAACGGATCTCCCTGCCGACCTACCCCTTTGCCAAACAACGCTACTGGGTTCCCAAACCCGCTCAACTGACCCAAGTCGATAGTCAACCGCCCGTCAGTGCTTCCGAAACTCCGGCACAGACGGACACGCTCGTCTACGTCAAGGAGTGGGAAGAGAAAGCGATCGCCGGGAACGCCGAGTTGACCGGGGGTCTGGTCGTCGTCTGGGCGACACCTGCCACCAGCGCTCTGGCCTCCCAGATCTTCAAGGACCGTACCGATGTGCAAAAAGTGATCGTGATTCACAACGGAAACCAGCACACAGCAGAGGCGTGGACGGCAGACTTCTACTCCGAAGTCTCGGGCGAATCGCTCTACCATGCGATGAAGGAAAAACAGCGCACCCAACAACTGCTGGGCGTGATCGATCTCACCGCGTTTGACGCGGCCTACGAACAGTCGAAAGCGCTGGAAGTGGGGAAACTGCGCTTCTTGCAACTGCTACTGGAACGCGACCGCAATGATGGCTTCAAACTTCTGCAAGTCACCCATCGTTTGCAGAACCATCTCCTGTCGCAAACCACGATGCAAGGTGCGCGGATGGCTGGGTTGTATCGGATGTTCAGTTCGGAATACAAGCAAGTGGTTTCCTTGACGATGGATAGCGAGATTCCCGTTCACGAAGTATCGGCATTGGCGAAGCAGATCGAGGGAGAGTACGTCCTCGGCAGTCAAGCCAACAGCACCGAATGCTGCTACCGGAACGGACGGCGTTATGAGCCCAAGCTCTCCCTGGCGCTGACGAAGCAAGAAGTGCAGACGCACTCCTACCGCACCGGCACCTATCAGGTGGAGGATGTGATTCTGATCACCGGGGGTTCACGCGGAATCGGAGCCTCCGTTGCCGAGCATATCGTCGCCCAAGGCGTGCGAAATCTCGTGATTCTAGGTCGGGAAGCTATGCCGGCACGGTCAGAGTGGAAGTCGATCGTATCCGGGCATGAAAAGCCTGCGTTGCAGGCGAAGCTGCAACGGATGCAAGCGCTGATCGATCGCGGCGTGAACGTGTACTACAGCCATACCGCACTGACGGATGAAGCGGGATTGCGCGCCATGCTGCAAGCCGTTCGTCAGGAGATGGGCGCTGTCACCGGCGTGTTCCATTGCGCAGGGTCGGCCAGTGCGAACCCGGCCTTCATCAACAAGCCGATCTCGGACATCGTGGCTGTCTGTGAGCCGAAGATCTCCGGCTTGGAAACGTTGTATGAAGCCCTGTCGCACGAGCCGCTGAAATTCTTCACGCTGTTCTCCTCCGTTTCCGGCGTCTCGCCGAAGTTGGGGGCGGGACAAAGTGACTACGCGATGGCGAATTCCTACATGGATACCTTCGCTTTGCACAAACGGGGACAAGGCAAAACCCGCGTCACCTCGATCCAATGGCCGGCATGGGGGGAAACCGGGATGGCCTCGTCCGGCATGCCACCCGCTTTTTCCAAGACGGGCCTCGTCGCGCTCAGCACACGAGAAGGACTTACGTTGCTCGACGGAATTCAAGCGGCTGATCTCCCGGTCAGCATGCCTTGCGTCATCCGCCTCGACCTCTTCTCGCCCGTTCAGTTCCTGAAAACCGAACTCCCGCCGAAACCCGATCAGCAGGGGGGAGCGCGCACGGTTGCCAAACCGATCGAAGCTCCAGCGAAGCCAGTCGCAGTTTCGAATCAAGGCCAGCAGGCGGAGATTCGTGCGTGGTTGCAGCAATTGTTTATCTCCGAGTTGAAATTGACGATGGAGCAGTTGGATGATGACACGCCCTTCGACGAGTACGGCGTCGATTCCGTCCTGTTAGCGCAATTGGCGCACAAAATGTCCAGCCGACTGGGCGGCGTCATGTTAGACCCCTCGCTGTTGCTGGAGTATTCCACCATCACAGCGCTGATTCAGTACTTTATTCGTCATCATGCGGATGCCTTCGGACAAGCGGAAGCAGAAACGAACACGAACACTGTCGCTCCGACCCTCCAAGTACTGCCAGAACCAGCGCCAGTTCGCGAGCCGGTGACGGTACAGCAACCCGTTGTCGTTTCGCATCCGTCGGTGCAGGCAGACGATGAGATTGCCGTCGTCGGGCTGTCCTGCCGATTCCCTGGAGCCCCGACGAAGGAAGCGTATTGGGAACTCCTGACACGCGGGACCTCTGCGATTCAGCCAGTGCCGCAGTCGCGCTGGACACCTGTAGCTGGCCGCAAGGATTTTGCGGGCTGGGTTGATGGTGTCGACCTGTTCGACCCGAAGTTTTTCCTCATTAATGAGCAGGATGCAGCGATCATGGACCCACAGGCACGGGTGATCTTGGAGGAAAGCTTGAAAGCGATCTATGATGCTGGATACGCGCACAAGCAGTTATTTGGCGAAAAAGTCGGCGTCTACATCGGCGGGCGTGCCCAGCCGCGAACCGACATCCAAGCTGTGCTGGAAGCGCCCAATCCGATCCTCGGCATCGGCCAGAACTACTTGGCGACGAACATCTCGCGCTTCTTCAACTTCAGAGGCCCGAGCCTCGTGGTCGATACCGCTTGCTCGTCTGCGATCACCAACATGCAGTTCGCCATCGATTCCTTGCGTGGTGGACGAATTGAGATGGCGTTGGTAGGGGCTGTGAATCTGATCCTGAGCCCTTATACACACGAGATCTTTGCGGCGCGCAACCTGCTGAGCAAGGACGGCGTGATGCGGATTTTTGATAAACAAGCAGAGGGCGAAGTGCTGGGTGAAGGTGCTGGTGTCGTGCTCCTCAAGCGCTTGCGTGACGCGGTTCGCGATGGCAACCAGATCTATGGTGTCATCAAAGGGGTCGCTGTGAACAACGACGGCCGCACACTTGGACCTGGATCGCCCAATCTCGCCGCGCAGAAGCAAGTGATGCAGGAGGCACTCACGATGAGTGGGTTGCAACCGGCGGATATCGGGTATATCGAAGTGAATGGCGGCGGTTCGCCAGTTACAGATTCCCTCGAGATCAAAGCCCTGTCTGAAGTGTACGATCTGAAAAACACGGCCCTGCAGCCTTGTCTGCTCGGTTCGGTCAAGCCCAATATCGGGCACTTGTTGCTGACTTCGGGCATGGCGGGCTTCATTCGTTGTTTGCTCAGTGTGCATCACAAGCAAATTCCGCTGTTCCGATCTGCATTGGACCCCTTTGATCATTATGATTTTGCAGCATCGCGCATCCAGTTTAATCGGGAGACGATCGATTGGAAGGCAGTGCCTGGCAAGAAGCGGATTGCTGCTCTGAATACATTCCCGGACGGCGGTACGAACTGCCACGCGCTGATTGAGGAATTTGTTCCGGATGAATCGTACCGTAGAACGGCCTTTGCCCAACCGCTGCCGACTATGGACAGAAAAAGCTTCCCCTTGAATTCGATGCCTCCCATCCAGAGCGACTTGAAACAGCCGCAGGGAGTTTCTAGTCATTCGATGTCTATCTCTACAATGTGGGGGAATTACGATGAAAAAGTCATTTAATACACAGATCACGGCGGCCCATCCCATCGTGAACAATCACGCCGTCTACGGCCAGCGGATTCTCCCCGGACTAGGCTATATCGACATGGTCTACCAATTGGGACACGCTGCACTTGGGCTGGACCCCGTACAACATACCTTGAACCGGATCTCGATCCACAACCCGCTGGTTGTGGGCGAGCAAGGTCACGTCGCGCTGCGAATCGGCTTCGAGCCCATGAACCGTGGTTGGAAAATCACGGTGGAGGGCACGGAGGTCGGTTCGCACGGCGCGACCCCGCAGGACAAGCTCTACATGACAGCCGAGCTGTTGGAGGAAGCCCGCGAGTTGCCGTTGCGCGTATCCGTTGAGGAATGGAAGCGTTCGGCGGGGCAGCGAGTCGATCTGGAAGCGATCTACTCCAATGCTCGCAATCGCGGGTTGGTACACCAAGGGTTGATGAAGGCGAGCGGAGCCGTCTATCGCAGCGGGCAATCGTACCTGATTGAGACCCAGATGGACGGAGCCTACCGCGAACTCTCGCAATCCATGCTGTACCATCCGACGCTCATCGACAGCGCGGCCGTTGCGATGGGGTTTCAGGACGAGTCCCTCGAAGGGGCAGATCCACAAGACCTGTTCATCCCCTTGTACTTCGAATCGTTTTACGCCAAGGCTCCGATGCGTTCGGATGGGTATGCCTATGTAGACCAAGCGACCTTTCGCCGGGTGAATGACATTCTCACGGTCGACATCGCCTACTTGGATGCCCAAGGCAATCAAGTGGCCCTCCTGAAGGGGGTGACCTCCAAGCGCGTTCGGTTCAAGGAACAAATCAACTCGGCCGCGACAGCCGCAGCTCCACGTCCGGCTGCAACGCCTGCTCCGACCCCGACTCCCGCTCCGGCGCACGCAAGCGTTGGGGCTCACGCAGGGAGTGCGTCCCCGCAGGAGTTGGAAAGCAACGTGCGCGTTGTGTTTGGACGCTACCTGCAGTTGGAGCCATCCGGGATCGATGTGAACACCGGTTTTTATGAACTGGGCTTGGAATCCTCCCAACTGCTGTCCCTCGTGCGGGATCTTGAGGCGGTATCAGGGGCTTCCTTACAACCGACGCTCTTGTTTGAATACACGACCATTTCAGAACTCTGCACCTACATGGCGACCGTCGTCCCGCAGGGACAGGCACAGCCACTCTACTCGGCGGAGCAGGAAGTCGCCGCCGCTGCGGAACTGCCCAGTCTGGTGAGCTACGAGGCGCCGCAAGCTCCTGAAGCCGTTCTGCGCCCAGAGGCAGAGGACATCGCCGTGATCGGGATGGCAGGTCGCTTCCCCGATGCAGATAACCTGCAGGAATTTTGGGCGAATCTAGTCGCGGGCAAGGATTGCATTCAAGAAATCCCCGCGTCCCGTTGGGATTGGAAGCAATATGAGAATGTCACTTCCCCGACTGGCAAAAAGGTTTCGAAATGGGGCGGGTTTATCAACAACCCGGATTACTTCGACCCCCAATTCTTCCGCATCTCGCCGCGTGAAGCCGAAGTGATGGACCCGCAAGAGCGTCTGTTCCTCGAAACGTGCTGGGAAGCGATGGAGGATGCCGGGTATACACCCAAAACGTTGGTTCCGCCTAGAGGCCCCAATCAGAGAAAGCCGGTCGGTGTCTTCGTAGGGGCGATGCACAAGGACTACGCGATGATCGGCAGCGAAGCGTTTGCCCAAGGTCAGTTGTTCGCCTTGTCCTTGCAAAACGCCCCGATTGCCAATCGCGTTTCGTACTTCTGCAATTTCCACGGGCCGAGCATGGCGATCGATACCCTCTGTTCCTCCTCGCTGACCGCCCTGCATCTGGCGCTGGAAAGTCTGCACAGCGGAGAAAGTGAGGTCGCCATCGCGGGCGGGGTGAACTTGTGCCTGCATCCGCATAAGTACTTGTCCTATGGCATGTTGGACTTCTTCTCCAGCGATGGTTACTGCCATACCTTCGGCAAAGGTGGCGATGGCTATGTTCCGGGTGAAGGCGTCGGTGCTGTCATCCTCAAACCGCTGTCCAAAGCACAGCGCGACGGAGATTCCATCTACGCGGTGATCAAGGGGAGCACGGTGAATCATGGCGGTACGGTGAGCGGCATCACGGTGCCAAGCCCTGTCGCACAAGCTGACTTGATCCAAGCGTGCTTCGAGAAAACCAACATTGATCCACGCACCATCAGCTATGTAGAAGCACACGGCACGGGAACCTCGCTCGGCGATCCGATTGAGATCGACGGCTTGGTCAAATCGTACCGCCCCTACACACAGGACGTTCAATACTGCGCGATCGGTTCGGTCAAGTCCAATATCGGGCATGCCGAGTCGGCCGCTGGGATCAGCGGACTGATGAAGACGATCCTGCAACTGCACCACAAAACCCTCGTGCCTTCCTTGCATTCCGAGGAGATCAACCCCTTGATCGACTTTGCGAGAACTCCGTTCTATGTGCAACACCAGACAGAGTATTGGAAGCAACCTGAGATCGTGCAACAGGGCGCGGTGGTTCAAGTGCCGAGACGGGCTGCGATCAGTTCGTTCGGCGCTACGGGATCGAATGCGAATGTGATCCTCGAAGAGTACATTCCAGAAGCGAAGTCGAATCACCGTGGGGTGGGCGCTGACAATCAACCGACGATCGTCCCGCTCTCGGCGAAGAGTGCTGAACAACTGTCTGAATCTGCACAGCGACTGCTTCAGTACTTGAAGCAGGCAACGGGGCAAGCCAGCCCGGTCGTGCAGCAGGTGGAGGATTCGGCGCATCGGGTAGAGCTGGAAGGCAAGTTGCGCGCACTGGTTTCTGAGGTCATCAACGTGGAGGAAGACGATGTCGAGATCCACCAAGAGTGGAGTGAATTCGGCATCGATCTCGTCCAACTTACTCAGATCCGCGACCGACTGCAGGAAGAATACAAGGGTCAAATTGAATTGGATCTCCACGCCGGGAATTCGATTGCTTCCGTTGTCGAGAGTATTCTGCCAGCACATCGTGGGGAAGGACAGATGCTGGCCTCCTCAGCCGTGGAGTGGAAGCAAGGCGAGATCCATCTACAGGATCTGGCCTACACCCTGCAAGTGGGCCGTGAAGCGATGGAGGAGCGACTGGTCTTCATCGTCAAAAACATTCCAGACCTCGTCGAGAAGCTCGAAAAATACCTCCAGAATCCTGCGGAGTACAAAGACTGCTACCGTGGCCACGAGAAACGGAACAAGGATTTCGTGGACGTATTGAGCAAAGACGAAGATTCGATGGACCTGATTCGCAAATGGATTCACAAAGGCAAACTGAGCTCTTTGGCAGATCTGTGGGTCAAGGGCTATCAGATGGATTGGAACCTGCTGTACGGACAAGGCAAGCCTCGCCGCATGCATCTGCCCACCTATCCGTTTATGAAGGAGCGCTATTGGATCGAAGTCGAGGCCAAGCCAGCGTTCGCAGCGGGCCAGCAGGCAACCGCCCTTTTGCACCCCTTGTTGCATCAGAATACGTCCGACCTGTCCGAACAGCGTTTCAGCTCCGTGTTCACCGGCAAGGAATTCTTCTTGACCGACCATGTGGTCAATGGACAGCGCATCCTCCCAGGGGTCGCCCATCTCGAAATGGCGCGTGCGGCGGCGGAGTTGGCAGCAGGCGGGCTGACAGGTGTCGCGTGGAAACTCGACAATGTCGTCTGGATTCGTCCGCTCGTCGTCGAGGGGAGTGCGACAGAAGTTCATATCCGGCTCCAACCAGAGGCACACGGTGAGATTTCGTATGAGATCTACACAGGTTCAGACGAGCAAGAGGTCGTCTACAGCCAAGGCCGCGCAATCGCCACCGCAGGTGGTGCGTTGCCTCGACTGGACTTGGCACAGCGACAAGCAGAGTGCAGCCAAGGCAGCCTGACCGCCGAGCAGTGCTACCAGACCTTCAGCAAAATGGGCATGGAGTATGGAGCTGGGCATCGTGGAATTCAGGTTGTCTACACCGGGGCAGACCAAGCGTTGGCCAAACTTTCCCTCCCGTACTCGATTCATTCGACCAAGGATGCCTACACCTTGAACCCCGGTCTCTTGGATTCCGCCTTGCAGGCGACGATCGGTGTGACGCTCGGCGCGGACATCTCGGCACTGGAATCCTTGAAGCCGACCCTGCCGTTCGCCTTGCAAGAAATCGTCACATACGCGCCCGTCCCAGCCGAGTCGTGGGTAGCTCTGCGCTTCAGCCCGGGGGTAAAAAGAGGCGATTCCGTACTCAAGTACGATCTCGACCTCTGCAATGAACAAGGCGAGATCTGTGTCAGCATCAAAGGGTTCACGATGCGAGTGCTGGACGGTGGGGTAAAAACAGCCAGCGTACCGAAGACAGGGACCCAATCGGGGAATCCGCTCGTCGGGGCGCTCACGCTCTATCCGATCTGGAATGGCGTTCTGGAAGCGAAAGGTCCACAACTCCCGTCCGTACAGGATCAAGTTGTGGTCATCGGAGGTAGCGAGGCGAACATCAGCGCAATCCGCCAGATCTATCCGCAAGCTCATCACCTCGCATTCAGCGCGAGCGATGAGATCCACGATATGGTCAGCAAATTCCAGACCCTGCCCGCGATCGACCACCTGATCTGGATCGCGCCTGCACATACGTCGACCGCGCCGTCAGACGACGCGATGATCGAGGGACAAGCGACCGGCTTCTACCAACTGTTCCGCGTGATCAAGGCGATGCTTCAACTGGGCTATGGCAAAAAGAAATTGGGCTGGAGCGTCTGGACAGCCTCGACCCAGAAAGTGCTCGCGACCGATGTGGTCAATGCCGAGCATGCCGGGATCTACGGCCTGACAGGTTCGATGGCGAAGGAATACACGAACTGGTCGATCCGCGTCGTGGACGTGGCAGCGGGCGATGAATTGCCGCTCCACGAGCTGTTCACACTGCCGGTGGACCGTCAAGGACGAGCTTGGGCCTACCGCAATCAACAGTGGTTCCAACAGCAATTGATTCCGTATCAAAGTCCGGCGCTCAAGCAGTCGGCGTACCGCCACGGCGGTGTCTATGTCGTCATCGGCGGCGCGGGCAGTGTCGGGGAGATGTGGAGCGAGTACATGATCCGCACCTACAACGCTCGGATCATCTGGATTGGCAGACGTCAAAAGGATGCCACCATCCAAGCCCAACTGGACCGACTGGCGACCTTCGGAACGGCACCGCGCTACATTTCGGCAGACGCTGGCAATTTCGAATCCCTCAACAAAGCCTACGAGGAGATCAAAACGGTCGATCCGCAGATTCATGGGATCGTCCACTCCACGATGGTGTTGCTGGATCAAGGTCTTGAGCAGATGCAAGAGCAAGAAATGCGCAACGTCCTCGTCTCCAAGGTAGACGTCAGCGTGCGGATGGCGCAGGTATTTGGCCGGGAAGCGCTGGACTTCGTGCTCTTCTTCTCCTCCTTGATGGCCTTCACCAAGGCGGCGAAGCAAAGCAGCTACGCGGCAGGGTGCACGTTCGAGGATGTGTTCGCCCATCAAGTCGCTCAAGTCTGGCCTTGCAAAGTGCGCGTGATCAACTGGGGCTATTGGGGCAAGGGCGATGGCGGGGTGACAGACTCGGAATCCCACCAAGCCTTGGCGGAGACCTATTCCCGCTTGGCCGCGATCGGCATCGGGCTGATCGAGCCTGCGGAAGCGTGGGAACGTGTCGAGAATCTCTTGGCTGGCCCAGCAGAACAACTAGGCTTCATGAAAACCACCAAACAGATCCCGATCGAGGGTGTCAACCCAGAGTTGCAGGCGGTCGTCGATGCGCACGGACAAATCATCCGTCTCGCGAACGCTCCGACTGTGGCGAGCACCCCAGCTCCGAAACTGGAGTCTGCTCCCAAACCAGCGCGTGGCAACGCGACTGGTCAGCTCAAGGAGAAGACCACAACCTATCTGAAAAAACTGGTAGGCGATACGCTGAAAATGTCGGTGAACAAAATCGATGCAGCAGAACCGCTGGAGATGTATGGGATCGACTCCATCATCATCGTGGAATTGACCAATTCACTGCGCGACGACTTAGGTGAGATCCCTAGCACCTTGTTCTTCGAATGCCAGACCATCGACGAGCTCGCGGAGTACTTCATGAAGTCGCAGAAGGACTCGTTGACCGCGATGTTCGGAACCGGTGACAGCAGCACCGCAGAGGTCGCGGACGCGGGCAGCACGCCACAAGCCGTGCTCCAGACTCCGGCGAAGCGCTCCAGCACCAGCAAGAAATCGAGACGTTTTGCGGATGTCCATGAACGGGGTGGCTCCGGTGCGGCAGCCAAAACCTCCGCGATCCAGGATGTCGCGGTGATCGGTCTCTCCGGTCGTTATCCGCAAGCGAAGAATCTGCACGAATTCTGGGAGAAGCTCGCATCGGGCACGAACTGCATCACGGAGATTCCCGCGGATCGTTGGGATTGGAAAAAGTACTTCCACCCGGAGCGGGGCCGAGAGGGGTCCATCTACACGAAGTGGGGTGGATTCCTGGAGAATATCGATCAGTTCGATCCGTTGTTCTTCAACATCACGCCGCGTGAAGCCCGCATCATGGACCCGCAGGAGCGACTGTTCTTGGAAGTGGCCTATTCGAGCATCGAGGATGCAGGGTATACCCCGGCTACCCTCAACGACCGCAAGAAAGTCGGTGTCTTTGTCGGGGTGATGAACTCCAACTACCCGAGCGGAACGGCGTACTGGTCGATCGCCAACCGCTTGTCCTATCTCTTGAACTTCAGAGGCCCGAGCATGGCGATCGACACCGCGTGCTCCTCGTCCTTGACGGCGTTGCATCTGGCGTTGGAGAGCATCTATAGCGGGACGAGCGAGTGTGCGATCGTCGGCGGCGTGAACTTGGTTGTCGACCCGTTCCACTACATTCGCTTGACCAGCCAAAACATGCTCTCGCCAGGGAACCGCTGCAACACGTTTGGAGATCAGGCGGACGGATTCGTCGATAGCGAGGCTGTCGGTGCTGTCCTCTTGAAACCCTTGCACAAAGCGGTGGAAGACGGCGACCACATCTATGGCGTGATCAAAGGGAGCATGATCAACAGCGGCGGGAAAGTGAACGGCTACACCGTTCCGAATCCGAATGCGCAATTCCAATTGATTTCCGAAGCGTTGCAGCGCGCAGGCGTTCATGCGCGAACCGTGAGCTATGTGGAAGCACATGGTACGGGCACCGCACTAGGCGATCCGATTGAAATTGAAGGGCTTCGTCAGGCTTACGAATTGGATACGACCGACAAGCAATACTGCTCCATCGGGTCGGTGAAATCGAACATCGGGCACTCCGAAAGTGCGGCGGGGATCGCAGGGCTGACCAAAGTTCTGCTCCAGTTGAAACACCGCCAGTTGGTGCCATCGCTGCATTCGGAAACGTTGAACCCGCGCATTCAATTCGCCAACACGCCGTTTACCGTTCAACAGGAATTGGTTCCGTGGGAGCGTCCAGTGGTCGAGATCGATGGACAGACCAAGGAATACCCGAGAATTGCCGGCCTCTCCTCCTTCGGGGCGGGCGGGTCGAATGCGCACGTCATCATCGAGGAGTACATCCCAGATCCTGCTCATGCTGCCGTGGCGGCGGCGCGTCCGCTGCAGGTCCCGATCGTGCTGTCTGCCAAAACCGAAGACTCGCTGAAGGAACAAGCCCAACGCTTGCTCGATGCAGTTCGCAGCAACGCGTATACCGATGGGGATCTCGCAAGCATCGCGTACACGCTCCAAGTGGGTCGGGAAGCGATGGAGGACCGTCTGGGCCTGCTCGTCGGGTCGCTTGCAGAGTTGGAAGAGAAGCTACAGGGCTATCTCAACCAGCAAGAAGATCTCGAACATGTCTACCAAGGTCAAGTCAAACGCAACAAAGAAGCGCTGCTGTACTTCACCACAGACGAAGACCTGATGGAAGCCGTCGACAAATGGATCGATGCTCGTAAATATACGAAATTGATCGATCTCTGGGTGAAGGGGTTACCGCTCGATTGGAGCAAATTCTACGGAAGTGAAACCCCGCGACGCATCTCGTTGCCAACCTATGCGTTTGCCAAGGGCAAATACTGGTTGTCTCCTGCGGAAGTCGCAGCGATCAGCCCGCAAACAGCTACCCACAATGTCCGTCCGCTGCTGCCGGTTGCCAGCTCCAGCAATTCTTGGGACAAGGAGGGAACTACCAAAAACTGTTGGAACTACGTGCTGTGGAGCGGTCGGGTGTAACCGACCTCTCGTCGTCCAATTGCACAGGTACTAAGGGTCTCTTTCGGATCAAACCTTACCCGACACGGTCGGGTTTGATCCGATAAAGGCCTTTACTTTTTTTCAAAATTTGGATGTTGACATGTCAAAAAAACCGTGTTATTGTTTAATCAAACGTTAGATTAAAACTATCGTTTAAAACAAATGAGTGGAGTGAGGGAACAAAATGAAGAACGCATTTCGGGCCTATCTGAAAATGCCCCAGACCAAACTTGCCTTAATCGTAGCTTTGGCGGCTCAGATTATCTTTATCATCTGCTGGATGACCGCTTATCATGGGACCAATGACCGCATCAATCACTTGAAAATTGCAATCATCAATGAAGATGGTGATTTCGGCAAGACCATCGTCGAAAATTTGAAAACCACATTGCCGTTTGAAATTACAACTCCGACCAAGGAAGACGCGTTGAAAGACCTCGAACTTCGGAAAGTTCACTTGATGGTCACCATCCCGGCGAAATTCGGTGAGGCTCTCAAAACCCCGGGTTCCAAGGCAGTCGTTCAGTACACATTGAATCAATCCAATCCGCAACAAACCAAAAGTATCATGGAAAGCGTCGAACTGAAGCTGACCAACTCGTTGAACCATAATGCGGGCCTCCAAGGAACGCAAGTCATGTTGGAACAAATGAAATTGCCGGCTGATAAAGCACAACAAACGGCACAGGGCATCCTGAATAAAGTCGAAGCCAATGCAACATCCTTGTATACTGTAAATGGCATGCACAACCAGATGGCAACCATGATGTTGGTCTTGGCTTCCTACGTTGGCGCGATGCTGTATGCGATGAACTTGGTTCAAGTCTCGCTTGACCTCGGTTCGGCCGTCTCCAAGATGAATCACTTTACTGTACGTGCAATTGTTACCGTCGTATCTGCTGCGATCGTCTCGATTGCGGGTTGCATCATGATCATTGTGCTTGATGGTCAGATGGAAGGCGGATTTGCTGCCTTCTGGGGCTTCCACTTCCTGACGATGTTGACGTTCATGTTCTTTGCTCAAACGTTCCTCCTCATCATTGGCCCTCCGGGCATGCTGATCAACATGGTGATGCTCTCCCTGCAACTCGTTACGTCCGGCACCACGGTTCCGCGCGAAGTGTTGAGCGACTTCTACCAAGCATTCGGCAACTACCTGCCGGCTACGTACTCGGTTGAAGGCTTCATGAACTTAGGCATTGGCGGCATCGAAACGAAACATGATGTCCAACTCCTGTTCGTGTGCTTGGCTGCCAGCGTTGCGGTTTGCTTGGTGATGACCTTGGTCAAAAAACAATCGCCTTCGGTTGTTGCTGAATTCAAAAGCACCCAAGAAGCAGCCGTAAACTAAATACACCAGCACGAACATCGGCTTCAATCAGGCGGAGTGCAGCTCAGCCTGATTGAAGTCTTTTATATCAAACGTTTGAACAATGGATGCGAACGTGGTAAACTTGTATCTAAAGGACTATGTGCGAAAGCTTCCGTACCACTTGAACCTTAAATATATGGCATTCAAACAGGAGTGTTCGTAGACGAATGGACCAGGATAATATCAAATTACGCATACTACTTGCAGCTAAGGAATTGTTTGCTGAGCAAGGATTCGATAGAACGACGGTCAGACAGATCTGCGAAAAAGCAGGGGCGAACATTTCCCTCATCTCGTACTACTTCGGTGGCAAGGAAAAAGTATTTCAAAGCATTTTCGAAACGTTTTTCTCCGAAACCAAACTGAGCCAACTCGATGAAGAATTCCAAGACCCGGTCAAAGGGATTCAGTTTATTGTAGATAAAATTATTTCCTTTAACTTCGAAGACACCCAATTGAGCTATATCATCAACCAAGAACTACTAATGGAATCATCCCGCGGTGACATCGTACTCTCCTATGTACAACCTGTCTGGCTAAAAATGGAGGAGATCCTGCAACGAGGCAAGGACCAAGGGGTTTTCCATTTTGAGTCATTAGACCATACTTCACTTATTATCAAAGGAATTTGTTTATCATATAAGAACTACCATAAATTGCAATCGGTTAAAACGGAAGAAAGTGAGCAAGAATTCGAAAAAATCAAACAATCTTCCATGCAGTTCATCCTCAATGGCTTGAAGGTCACTACTGTATAAAGCTTGCGCCTCAGCGCAGGCTTTTTTTTTATGACACAATCAATCATAAAGTAACTTCACAAAATAAGATGTATGATATAAAATGAAAATACTAACTCATACACGTCATATTTTATTTTAGTCAATATGATTAATGTTATGCAGATCAAACAAAGGGGACCTGATGATGATCGATGCGAGAGTGCTAAAAATCTTACCTGACAAGATCAAAGTGATCGAAGCCAATGAGAAAATGACCTACGTGGTCGGCCCGATCCAATTGCCAGTCAATCTCGACGGCCATACGGTTACCTTTCAATGGTATTGCTGGTTGACGAGCAACGAGATGATCCGCGACATGGCGGGAATGTTTGAAAAGCTCTCCGATGTGAGTTTGGCAGAGTCTCAACAATCTAGCGTGCTTGTATACGGCGATTTCGAAGAATCGGACGACGCGCTCATCCGTTTCCATAGCATTTGCCACACGGGAGATATCTTTGGCAGCAAGCGTTGTGATTGCGGCTATCAATTGAAGCAAGCGATGAAGGAGATCGTCGATCATGGGTGTGGCGCACTGTTCTACCTCGCCAACCATGAAGGCCGCGGGATTGGCCTCTACAACAAAGCGATGGCGTATATCCTCCAAGAGCAAGGCTTCGATACTGTCGATGCCAATCTCGCACTTGGTTTCAAGGACGATGTGCGCAGCTACGAGGAAGCGATCGTCGTCCTCAAAGCGTTGCGCCAAAAACCGGTCACGCTGATGACAAACAACCCGAAAAAGCTCGATGCGCTCGTCGGGGCCGGCTTGGAAGTCTCCGAACGCATGCCCTTGTGGGGAGATGTCTCCGAATTTAACAGACGCTACTTACAGACCAAGATCGAACGGTCAGGTCACTTCGAGGAGGTGCATGACATTGGGTAATGATCGAAGCTTCATGTTGCTCGCCTTGGAGAATGCCCGTGCGATGAAGGGGCAAACCGACCCGAACCCACTCGTCGGTGCTGTACTGGTCGCCGATGGACATGTGGTGGGCATCGGAGCACATCTGCGTGCGGGCGAACCGCATGCCGAAGTTCATGCGATCCGCATGGCGGGTGACAAAGCGTCGGGCGGCACGATCTATGTGACCCTCGAACCTTGCTCCCACCACGGCCGGACGGGCCCATGTGCCGAAGCGATCATTGCGGCGGGCATCCGCCGAGTTGTCGTGGCCACCCTCGATCCGAACCCGCTCGTCTCCGGTCGTGGTATCGCGATGCTGGAAGCGGCTGGTCTTGAAGTCGAGGTGGGCGTTTGTGAGCAAGAGGCGCGGCAGATGAACGAAGTGTTCAACAAGTTCATCACCCAACAGCTCCCGTTCATCACGATCAAGTCAGCGACCACGCTGGATGGCAAATTGGCGAGCGCTACTTTTGATAGCAAGTGGATTACCTCTGGGGATGCCCGGATGGACGTCCACCGCTTGCGCAACGAAAACGTCGCGATCCTCGTCGGCGTGAACACGATCGTCCATGATGACCCGGAACTCACCACACGCTTGCCGCACGGACGCAATCCGATCCGCATCGTGCTCGACTCCACGCTGCGCACACCCTTGGATGCGCGCATCATCACCGATCAGAAAGCCAAGACGTGGATCTTCACAGGAGCAGAGGCGTCTCCGGAGAAAAAGCGAGCATTGGCAGCGCTCGGCGTGTCTGTGTTTCAAACGCAAGGCAATCCGCAGGTCGACCTGCTCGAAATGCTGCAAATCCTTGGCCAACAAAATGTCACCTCCGTACTGGTTGAAGGCGGCGGAGAAGTCAACGCCGCGTTTTTTGAAGCCAAGCTCGTCGACAAAGTGGTGCTGTATCTCGCTCCGAAGTTGATCGGCGGTCGAGAGGCCCCAACGTTCCTCGAAGGCACGGGCATTGACAAGATGGCACAAGCTGTCAAATTGGTCGATGTCAGCGTTGAGTCGGTCGGTGACGATTTTCGATTTGTGGGATACCCTCAATACGTATAAAAAGGGCCACCCAAGAGGTGGCCCTTTTTGCATGAACGATCCTGAACGATGTGGTTGACTTTGTCGGAACCCCGAGTATAATGGTAGTCACGCATATACCTATAGGGGTATAAGTATTGGGAAGGTTGTGTAAGGATGAATTGGATTATTTCTCTGATTTTTGCCTTGTTCATCGGGTTTGTCGTGTCACGGTTGCTCCCCGTTCGTGGACTGCGCAATCTGACGGAACCGGAGATCATGACGATGCTGAACAACAACCAGCATGACCACGAATTTATCGATGTTCGCGAAGGCATCGAATACCGCAGTGGCTATATACCAGGCTTTAAAAACATACCGCTTACCCAGTTGTCCAGTCGCTTGCATGAGATCGAAAAGTCCCGCATCGTGGTCTTGACCTGCCATCGAGGGATGCGCAGCCGACAAGCGGCAAGAGTCCTGCGCAAACACGGGTACCCCACGCTCTGCCACCTCGAAACGGGTGTCAGCGGTTGGCGCGGTCTGCTTGTCAAGTAGAGGGAGGTACTTAGATGGAATATAACGTGACGATGAAAAACCGCCTGCGCAGAGTTGAAGGGCAGGTTCGCGGCGTGCTGAACATGATGGAGCAGGAGAAGGACTGTCGCGAAGTTGTGACGCAACTGACGGCGGTTCGCACGGCGATCGACCGGGCGCTCGGGTATGTGATCGCGTCCAACTTGGAATCCTGCATCCGTGCTGAGTTGGAAAAAGGCCAGTCCCCCGAACATGTGATCAAGGATGCGGTCGAGATGCTCGTCAAGAGCAGATAGCGCCCGTCGCGCTCGGGAAAAGACCGCCTCGCAGATCGGGGCGGTCTTGGCTCGCTAGGCGCTGCTTTTACAGCATCCGGCTGTTCAACTGTTTGACGGTCTCATCAATCTCGTCGCGGGACGCACGAAGTGCTTTTGCCGCATGTCCGTAGCCGATCTCTTGATCGCCGCGCTCCAAGCCTTGGAACACCGCATCTGCAAACTCATCAAGCGGCGTTCCGAAGGTGTGGAGACCGACGCCACCGAGATCGGTGTTGACCGCTGGAGGGGCGACTTCGAGGACTTCGATGCGCTTCGCTGCCAATTGATAGCGCAGGCTGACTGTAAACGAATGCAACGCAGCCTTCGTCGCGCTGTAGATCGGCACCCAAGCACCCGGTGTGAAGGCGAGACCGGAGGTGACATTCAGGATCGTACTGTTCCCCTTGTCAGCAAACAGCGGGGCGAACAGCATCGAGAGGTGGATGGGAGCTTCGAGATTGGCGGTGATTTCCTGTCGCAGGTAGTCCCACTCCTCCGTGTTCTCCAACAGGTTGACGCGGTGCTGGATGCCCGCGTTGTTCACCAGCACGTTGAGTTGGGGAAACTCTTGCTTGACCCATTCCAGCAACGACTTGCGGTCAGCTTCGTTGGTGACGTCACAGACGCGCGTGTGCAACTGCGGGCATTTCGCCTGCGCTTCTTGCAGTTTCTCCACCCGGCGGCCACAGATGATGACCTCGTTGCCTGCCTGTACAAAACGCTCGGCAAACGCGAGGCCGATACCCGATGCGCCACCGGTGATCAAGATCGTATTTCCTGACATTTTCATTAGTAGTAGTCTCCTTTATAAACGTTTATTTTATAATATACATAATTGCGAAAAAATACTAGCGATGCGCGGGCGTTTCCGTGTTGGGTGTAGGCGGACTTCACGCTGCGTCCGTGGTTTTCTCATCTGGCTTCATGCAATTTTCATGAATACGCTCTATACTCGTTGGATGCTAGGCAGACTATCGTATAGACATGAGGGGGATGTTGATGGGGATTTATCGCAGTGTCGATCCTGTTTGCAATCATTTCGCCGGGCAGGTGCCCGTGCTCGACGGAGGTCTGCGCGATGCTTAAATGGAAGCTAACCCAAGCGTTGCTGTTGACCTTGCTTGCGGTCGTCGGATTTGGACTCCTGACGATTCTGACGTTTGGCGAGCAATTGCAGGCGTTCGATACACAGGTGATCACTTGGGTCCAAGGGTGGGAATCCCCTGCGCTGACCACGACCATGAAACTGTTCAGCGATCTCGGATCGACGCTCGGGGTCGTGATCGTCACGATCCTGATCCTCGGCTACTTGTACTTCGTGCTGCGCCACCGCTCCGAGTACCTGTTGTTTTTCGTCGTCGTGGCAGGTTCTGCCGGGTTGAACCAAGCGATGAAACTGGTGTTTCACCGACTGCGCCCAGATCTTCACCGCTTGGCGGAGGCCTCGGGGTATAGTTTCCCCAGTGGGCATTCGATGAGCGCGTTTGCGCTGTACGGCATCTTGACGTTTCTGTTGTGGCGGCACATCTCGACCCGGTGGGGTCGCGCGCTGATCCTGATCGTCGGGGTGGCGATCACCCTCGTGATCGGACTGAGCCGGATCTATCTCGGCGTCCACTATCCGACAGATGTCCTCGGCGGCTACCTGGCCGGTGGCTTCTGGTTGGCGGCCTCGATGTGGGTCTATCAATCGGTAGCCGAATCCCGCTCGGCTCTTGTCCGCCCGATGTAAAAAAGGAGGAACTCCCTACCGGAGTTCCTCCTTTTTTGCCAATACACCCAAGGTTTGGGAATTTAACCTCCAAAAAAATACAATCTTTTGCAAAGTTAAAAAGACAGGACTTTAGACCTACGCATAAATACCTATAATAGAACGAAGATAGTGATTTAAGCCCATTCCCGCCCTGCGACTAAAGTAATATTATAGGGCTATAATCAAAAAATTCTAAGTGAAAAGGGCAAATCATGGGAAACCATGAGACGCAAAGCCACGGGCCTTACCCACATGGCAATTTTTCATGACGTGGATGGCAGCCGGTTACCACAAGGATTCATAGTTAGTACACCTATGAGCCTTGGTTGTGAGGTTCATTTTTTTATGACCTCATGCCCCTTTTTTCACGGGAAAGGTAGGACCCTATATGGGAAAACGCTTTGGCAGCAACTTCTCACTTCTCTTGGCTCTGCTGCTCGTGTTTCAACTCGTATTTCCTGTGAGCCAAGCCTTCGCAGCCCAGACGAACGCCATCATGTTACCTCCGAGCAATCTGGCTGCACAGCAATTGACGCCTGACGATGTCAAACTATCCTGGAGTGCGGTCTTCGGAGCGACGGGATACAACGTCTATGGAATCATGGACGGACAGTTAAAACTGTTGGGGAGCCCGACGACGGCCGCCTTCACAATCAACGATCTCCCAGAAGGCTCGTACAGCTTCGTGGTGTCGACGTTGAGTGCGGATGGAGAATCAGGTCCGTGTGCTCCGGTCAATTCGGAGATTGTCTACCCCGACATGGCCGCACCTGCAAGCTTGACCTCCGTGGTTCAGAACGGCACAGATGTCGTCCTGAACTGGGCCGCTTCCCAGTATGCCGATTCGTACAAAGTCTATCAGATCACAGCAGATGATCAGAAGACATTGGTCACGACGGTCACCACAGGAACGGCGTACACCTTCATCAACGCACCGGGTGGTTCGAGCGTCTACGCAGTCTCCGCATCCAACGCCCTGTACGGTGAATCTCCGGTTTCGACGACAACGAAAGTCGACGTCGTCCCGCCGAAGATGATTCCGCCGACCGGTTTCGCGTACACCGTAGCCAACGGCAACGACGTAACCTTGAAGTGGAACGCAGCACCGTATGCCACCAGCTACAAACTCTACAAAGTCACCAACGGACAAAACGTCTTGCAAAACACCGTGACGGGCACGACCGTCACTCTGACCAATCAATCAGCGGGTGACTATGCGTACGAAGTTCACGCCACCAGTGATCGCTATGGCGATTCGGCAGACGGGACACTACTCTCGTTCACGCTGGTCGCTCCGACGATGGCAGCCCCGGCGAACCTCAAGTCGACGCTCGCCAACTACAACGATGCCACGCTCACTTGGTCCAGCGTGCCCTACGCAACCGGGTACAAAATCTACCAAGTCAGCAATGGCGAAAGCGTCCTGCAAAAAACGGTCACCACCACCAGCGCGACCTTCACCGGGTTGGCTGACGGGGACTACAACTATGAAGTGCGCGCATACAGCGATCGCTTCGGGGAATCGGCAGCCAGCACGGTCGCTTTCACCGTCGAAGTACCGATCCTGGTCGCTCCGGCGAACTTCGCGTACAAATTGCAAAACGGCAATGACATCGTCCTCACGTGGGATGCAGTCTCCAACGCCAACAACTACAAAGTCTATCAGATCGTCAACGGACAGAAAGTCTTGAAAAACACCGTGACAGGCACGACGGTTTCGTACACCAACCTGCCGGCCGGTGACTACGCGTATGAGATTCACTCCGTCTCGACGCGCTTGGGTGAATCGGCAGAGGGCAGTCAAGTTTCGCTCACACTGGTCACTCCGGTCATGCAAGCACCGGCGAATCTGGTGCAGACGATCAAGAGCGCCACTGAATTTTCGTTGAACTGGGATGCAGCACCACTGGCAACCAGCTACAAAATCTACCAGATCGTCAACGGGCAAAAAGTTCTGAAATCCTCCATCGCGACCACGACCCAAGCCTTTACCAACATGCAACCGGGCGACTACACCTACGAAGTTCACTCCGTGTCCACTCGGTTCGGCGAATCGGCACAGGGCAGCCTCGTCACGGTGACGATGAACGGTCAAACGATGAATCCGCCGACCGATCTGACGCAAACGATCGCCAACGGCAACGACATCACCTTGAAATGGACGGCCGCACAGTACGCAACGAGCTACAAAGTCTACCAAGTCGTCAACGGGCAAAAAGTGCTGAAAAGCACGTTGGCCGGCACGACCGTCACCTACTCCAACCAACCGGGTGGGGACTATGACTACATTGTGACGTCGGTTTCCACGTTCTTCGGTGAATCGGCAACTGGAGCGGAACTCAAGTTCACGTTGGATCTTCCGGTCATCGCGGCTCCGGCCAACCTGACCTCCAAGATCCTAAATGCCAATGATGTCGTGCTGACATGGTCGGCTTCCGCATACGCCAACTCCTACAAAATCTACGAGCTCATCGCGGGCACAGAAGTTCTCAAGACGACGACCGCCGCGCTGACGACCACGCTGGCGAAAGTAGCTGGCGGAGAGCACACCTACGTGGTGCACGCAGTCAGCACCCGCTTCGGTGAATCGCAAGCGGGTAGCAACGCGACGGTAACGGTTGACGAGAACACGATGCCGGCGCCGAGCAACCCGACATCCAGCATCAGCAATGGCAACGACATCACCTTGAAATGGGATGCCGTGACCAGCGCGACCAGCTACAAGGTCTACCAAGTCATCAATGGGCAAAAAGTACTGAAAAGCTCGCCGACCGCGGCGACTGCAACGTACACGAACCAGCCGGCGGGCGACTACACCTATGAAGTGCATTCGGTCAGCACCCGCTTCGGTGAATCGCCGGAGGGCAGCACCGTCAATCTGACGGTCGTGTTCCCGACGATGCAAGCACCGGGCCCGGTAACCCAAACCATCACCAACTTGAGCGACATCAACCTCAAGTGGACCGCAGCTCTCTACGCAACAGCTTACAAAGTCTATCGGATCATCGACGGACAAAAAGTTCTGCAAAAAACCGTGACCACACCAGCGGCTACCTTCACGAAATCGGCAGGGGGCACGTACACGTTCGAAGTACACGCGTACAGTGACCGCTTCGGAGAATCGACAGAAGGCAGCAGCGTCACCTTCGACCTGGTCCTCTCGTCGATGGTCCCGCCGACGACGTTGACGCAAACCATCGCCAACGGCAATGACATCACCCTGAAATGGAATGTGGCACCAAACGCAACTGCTTACAAAGTCTACCAAGTGGTCGACGATCAACTGGTGCTGAAAAGCACGGTGACCGGGACCCAAGTCACGTATGTGAACCAACCGGAGGGCGACTACACCTACGAGGTGCATTCGTTCAGCGACCGTTTGGGTGAATCCCCAGAGGGCATCCAAGATGTGTTCACGCTGACGTTCCCGACGATGCAACCTCCAGCGTCCCTGACGACAACGGTTGCCAACGGCAACGACGTGACGCTGAAATGGCCGGCTTCGCAATACGCGACATCCTACAAACTCTACCAAGTCATCAACGGGGAGAAGACCCTGTTGAAAACCTTGACCGGCCTGACCAACACCTTCGTGAACTTGCCGGCGGGTGACTACACCTACGAAGTGCGTTCGACGAGCACCCGCTTCGGGGATTCGCCGGTCGCAACCGTACTGAACTACTCGATGGTGTTCCCGACGATGCAAGCGCCAGGCACGTTGACACAAACGATCACCAACGGCAATGACATCACGCTGAAGTGGGGCACCGCTCAGTACGCAACCGCGTACCGCGTGTACCAGATCGTCGATGGACAGCGCGTTCTGAAAAGCACGCAGACCACCTCGACGCTGACGTTGACGAACATGCCGCAAGGGGATTACAGCTATGCGGTGTACTCCTACAGCGACCGCTTCGGTGAATCGCCGCTCGCCAGCACCGCGAACTTCACGCTGGTTTGGCCGGTCGTGCAACCGCCGGTTCTGAAATCGACCGTGTTCAATGCCAACAACATGACCTTGACTTGGCCGGCTGTGACATGGGGGAACGAGTACCGCCTCTATAAAGTGACGGGCGACACGCGCACGTTGGTTTACAAAGGGACGGCGCTCACCTATACCGAGTACAACCTGTTGGAAGCGTCGCACTCCTATGTCGTGACCGCCTACAACACGCGCTTCGGAGAATCGCAAGCCTCCAATCAAGTCACCGAAAAAATCGTCTACCCGCTGATGCAGTCGCCGACCGCCACTGTAAAAGTGTTGAGTCAGACGAGCGCAACGATCTCGTGGGGCTTCGTCACCTACGCCAACGGCTATAACGTCTACGAAATCGTCGACGGCAAGCCGGTGCAACTGGTGAAGAACCTGAACAACCTGTCGTACACGCTCACCAACCTGCCGTACAAGAACCATGAATACTACGTCACTTCGTACAGCAATTCGTTTGGTGAATCCCAACCGTCCAACACCGTGCTCGCGAAGCTGGTCGTGGACACGCAAGCGCCCGTCACGATGGCTACCGCGCCGACCGCTTGGACGAACCAGAGCACGGTCGTCACCTTGACGGCTTCCGATGACATCACAGGCGTTGCCAAAACGCTCTACTCGGTGAACGGCAGTGCATTTGTAGAAGGCACTTCGATCACCGTCAACCAAGAGGGCGTCAACCAGATCTCCTTCTACTCGGTTGACAAAGTGGGCAACACCGAAGCGACCAAGTCGATCAGCGTCAAAATCGACAAAACCGCACCGGTCACCCAAGCAAGCCAAGCCGCGTCGGTCGTCACCCTGACGGCAACAGACGCACAAAGCGGCGTGGCCAAAACCTTCTACTCCGTCAACGGTGCTACCTATGTAGAAGGCACCACCGTCACGGTTGACCAAGAAGGCGTCAACACAGTCTCTTACTACTCGGTCGACCAAGCAGGGAACCGAGAAACGGCACAATCGCTCCAAGTTTCCGTTGATAAAACGGCACCGGTCACCAAGTCTGATGCACCGACGATCTGGTCGGCAACAGACGTCAAAGTTACCCTGTCCGCAACGGATGATCGTTCCGGCGTCGCGAAAACCTACTACTCCGTCAACGGTTCAGACTTCGCAGAAGGCACGACCGTCACCGTCGATCGAGAAGGCGTGAACAAAATCTCCTTCTACTCCGTCGACAAGTCGGGCAACCAAGAAGCAACGCAAACGGTCGAAGTCAAACTCGACAAAGCAGCACCGACCACCGCCTCCGCACAAGCAGACGGCAAAGTCACCCTGACGGCCACCGATGCACAAAGCGGCGTAGCAAAAACCTTCTACTCGATCAACGGTTCGGCCTTCGTTGAAGGCACCACCGTCACGGTAGATCAAGAAGGCATCAACAAAGTTTCCTACTACTCCGTGGACGTAGCAGGCAACAAGGAAGACGCACAATCTCTGGAAGTCACTGTCGACAAAACCGCTCCGGTCACCACGTCTCACGCGCCGACCAACTGGTCTGCAGCAGACGTTCAAGTCACCCTGAGCGCAACGGACAACTTGACGGGCGTAGCGAAAACCTACTACTCCGTCAACGGTTCGGACTTCGCAGAAGGCACGACCGTCACGGTCAACCAAGAAGGCGTGAACAAAATCTCCTTCTACTCCGTCGACAAGTCGGGCAACCAAGAAGCAACGCAAACGGTCGAAGTCAAACTCGACAAAGCAGCACCGACCACCGCATCCGTGCAAGCAGACGGCAAAGTCACCCTGACGGCCACCGATGCACAAAGCGGCGTAGCAAAAACCTTCTACTCGATCAACGGTTCGGACTTCGTTGAGGGCACGACCGTCACGGTCGATCAGGAAGGAATCAACAAAGTTTCCTACTACTCTGTAGACGTAGCAGGCAACAAGGAAGACGCACAATCTCTGGAAGTCACCGTCGACAAAACCGCTCCGGTCACCACGTCTGAAGCACCGACCACCTGGTCTGCAGCAGACGTTCAAGTCATCCTGAGCGCAACGGACAACCTGACAGGCGTAGCGAAAACCTACTACTCCGTCAACGGTTCGGACTTCGCAGAAGGCACGACCGTCACTGTCGATCGAGAAGGCGTGAACAAAATCTCCTTCTACTCCGTTGACAAGTCGGGCAACAAAGAAACAACGCATACGGTCGAAGTCAAACTCGACAAAGCAGCACCGACCACCGCATCCGCGCAAGCAGACGGCAAAGTCACCCTGACGGCGACCGATGCACAAAGCGGCGTAGCAAAAACCTTCTACTCGATCAACGGTTCGGACTTCGTTGAAGGCACGACCGTCACGGTCGATCAGGAAGGCATCAACAAAGTTTCCTACTACTCTGTAGACGTAGCAGGCAACAAGGAAGACGCACAATCTCTGGAAGTCACCGTCGACAAAACAGCTCCGGTCACCACATCTGACGCACCGACCAGCTGGTCTGCAGCAGACGTTCAAGTCACCCTGAGCGCAACAGACAATCTGACGGGCGTAGCGAAAACCTACTACTCCGTCAACGGTTCGGACTTCGCAGAAGGCACGACCGTCACTGTCGATCGAGAAGGCGTGAACAAAATCTCCTTCTACTCCGTCGACAAGTCGGGCAACCAAGAAGCAACGCAAACGGTCGAAGTCAAACTCGACAAAGCAGCACCGACCACCGCCTCCGCACAAGCAGACGGCAAAGTCACCCTGACGGCCACCGATGCACAAAGCGGCGTAGCAAAAACCTTCTACTCGATCAACGGTTCGGCCTTCGTTGAAGGCACGACCGTCACGGTCGATCAGGAAGGAATCAACAAAGTTTCCTACTACTCTGTAGACGTAGCAGGCAACAAGGAAGACGCACAATCTCTGGAAGTCACCGTCGACAAAACCGCTCCGGTCACCACGTCTGAAGCACCGACCACCTGGTCTGCAGCAGACGTTCAAGTCACCCTGAGCGCAACGGACAACCTGACAGGCGTAGCGAAAACCTACTACTCCGTCAACGGTTCGGACTTCGCAGAAGGCACGACCGTCACGGTCAACCAAGAAGGCGTGAACAAAATCTCCTTCTACTCCGTTGACAAGTCGGGCAACAAAGAAACAACGCATACGGTCGAAGTCAAACTCGACAAAGCAGCACCGACCACCAAGTCCAACGCGATCTCGGGCTGGGTACAAGCGGCGACTGTCACGCTGACCACGACCGATGCACAAAGCGGCGTAGCGAAAACCTACTACTCCGTCAACGGTTCGACCTATGTAGCAGGCACGACGTTCACCGTTGACAAGGAAGGCGTCAACAAAGTCACCTACTACGCGGTCGACATCGCAGGCAACCAAGAGCAAGTGCAAACGCTCGAAGTTAAAGTGGACAAAACAGCTCCGGTCACCACATCTGACGCGCAGAGCACGGGGACTGCCGGCGACATGAAAGTTACGCTGGCTTCGACGGACTCGATGAGCGGCGTGGCGAAAACCTTCTACTCCGTAGATGGTGGGGCTTACATGGAAGGCACGTCCTTCACCCTCACCAACGGGAACACGGGCACTGGAACCACCAGCTTGACCGGAACCACCAGCAACAAGGACAGCCTGGAATTCTGGGGGAACTGGTACGACTGGTTTAACTGGATGCATCGAGATCACCGAGACGACGATGTGCCCAAGCAAGTCACGCACAAAGTCGCCTTCTACTCCACCGACGTGGCAGGCAACGTGGAAGCGGTACACACAGTTGATGTGAAAACCGGCCTGGCCGCACCTGTCATCACGATGGATGATCTGCAAGCCGAATACAGACTCGGCCTGCCGATCCTCGTGAGTTACAAGATCTCCGTAGACTCGCCGAAGATCGTCAGCAGCAAGTTGACAATCTCCGGTCCGGGCGGAATCTCGTTCATCCTGCAAAACAACGGGCTTCTGCTCACCGACAAGCCGGGCGTCTACACCGCGAAAGTCACGGTTACGGATATCAACGGCAAAGTCTCCACGCTCGAAAAGCAATTCGTGGTATACATCGGCGCTGACATCGATGTGACCCCGGGCACGATCAAAGGCAACAAAGGCGAGTTCACCGTCCGTGTGAACCTGCCGTTCAACATCTCCACCCAAGGCTTTGACCTCGACTCCGTTCGACTGAACGGCGTGAAGGCACTGACCAGCAACAACGGGTACTACAACCAGGCGAAAAACGGACAGTTCAAATTCGAACGCTCCAACTTCACGTGGACCGGTTCGGAAGTGAAACTGGAATTCCGTGGCTACGTCAACGGGAACTTGGTCATCGGCCAAACCACCGTCAAAGTTCAAAAGTAACGTACGCACCAAAAGGAAAAATCCCTCTGCCCACGCGGCAGGGGGATTTTTTTTCGCCGCTTTCATGGGAATTTCATGTTCGTGTGGTACGCTGAGAAAAAACTCTGGCTAGAAACAGGTGATCCATGATGAACGTATTGCTTGCGGAGGACGACCAACGGCTCGGAAAATTGGTCCTGCACCTGCTGACCAAAAAAGACGGACACCAAGTCGACTGGGTCATGCGTGGTGATGAAGCCTATGACTACGCCAAAGCTGTTGCCTACGACGTGATCATCCTCGACTGGATGATGCCGCAGATGAACGGGGTCGAAGTCTGCCGCCTGCTGCGCCGGGAGGGTTATACAGGTGCCGTCCTGATGCTGACCGCCAAAGACGCTGTCCAAGACCGCGTCCAAGGGCTCGACGCTGGAGCGGACGACTATCTGGTCAAACCGTTCGAATTCGAGGAGTTGCAAGCCCGCTTGCGTGCGCTGGGGCGACGCGCGTTTACACCGCTGCAACAGGATGTGTTCTGTCACGCGGGACTCGAAGTCAACCGCACCGATCACACCGTGAGTCGGGCAGGCGTGCAGGTCCAGTTGTCTCCACGCGAGTTCCAACTGCTCGACTTGCTCCTGCAAAACCACGGACAGGTACTCCCGCGTGAACTGATCCTGCAACGGGTGTGGGGCTTCGATAGCGACATCACCAAAAACGCCATCGATGCCACCGTCAAACTGCTGCGCAAAAAACTCGACCTCCCCGGCGCCGAGACGCTGATCAAAAGCGTGCGGGGGATCGGGTACAAACTTGAAAACTAAGCGCATCCGGCGTTTCCGAGAACGCTGGATGAAACGCAGCCGACGCGACCTGTTCACACGCATCCGTTTGCGCTTGACGCTGACCTACAGCGGGATGTTGATCTTCATCCTCCTGCTGTTCACCTTGATCGTGTTCGGCGTGTTGTTCATGGTGATCTTCAAGGAACAGAACAGCTTGGTCCAAGCGCAGGCCGATGCAGAAGTCACCCGCTACCAAGACCTGCTCCAGCACGTGCCGTTTGGCGGAGGGCAACCGCCAGATGTCGCGGAGCAGGCTGACCCCGAGGGCATGCGATTTTTCACCTATATCGTCAACGCAGATGGACGTCTCGTCTACGGCGAGGAACGGATGCCGGACGTGCGCAGTCCCTTGTCGCTCCAACTCGCGGACTGGGTGCCGGAGCAGGGCGAGAACCAACTGGCGACCTTGCATCTGCCGCGACGTCATGGTGAACTGTGGCTGTTGCTGGCCGGACGGGCGATCTACCAGAACGGACAGTTGGCGGGCGTGCTGTATACGGGCAATGACGTGTCCTACTATTGGGAAGTGCTGACGTCACTCGCTGAAGTCATGCTGATCCTCGTCGCGCTGTTTGGCATCCTGTCCACGGTCGTCGGGCAACGCATGGCGGCTCGGGCGATGGTGCCGATTAAGTCATCCTACTTGAAGCAACAACAGTTCGTCGCCGATGCCTCACATGAACTGCGCACGCCGTTAGCGGTGCTCAAGTCCTCGATCGACGTGCTCGATTTGGAGGAGGGGGACAGGCTCTCTGACGTGTCCCAACTCGTGCTCGCCGACATGAAGGACGAGGTCCAGAGCATGAGCAAGCTCGTCGCCGATCTGCTGACGCTGGCACGCTCTGACTCGGGTGGGGTGGATCTGTACCTACAACCCTTCGACCTCGTGAGCACGGCCGAGCAAATCGTGCGCTTGCGACAATCCTTAGCGCAGGAAAAAGGGATCGAACTCGCGCTCGACGCGCCGTCGCCCCTGTCTCTGACAGGCGACCAAGAGCGGATCAAGCAACTGCTGGCGATCCTCCTCGACAATGCGCTCGCCTACACCCCGAGCGGCGGACGGGTCCGCGTTGCCGTGACGGCTGAACACACCAGCAACGGGATGGTGCGGACAGCGGTGGTGTGTGTAGAGGATACCGGCATCGGGATTCCGCTGGAGGATCAGGAACGGATCTTCGAGCGATTCTACCGCGTGGAGGCGGCGCGCACACGGGCCGTCGGTGGGACGGGGATCGGGCTGGCGATTGCCAGATGGATCGTCGAGGCGCACAAAGGCATGATCGAAGTGCAAAGTGATCCCGGCACAGGCAGCACCTTTACCGTGCGATTGCCGGTACGCAAATAAAGCGCAACGAGGGACAACCTCGTTGCGCTTTTTTCATGAAGCTTTCATCGTCGTCTCGTACACTGAATCTCGTGAAGGACAAGCACGAGGGGAGTGAAACCAACGATGAATCGCAAGTGGAGATACCTGCGCAACCTGCTCTGGCTGGCGGTATTCGTTGCTGTAGTCGCGGTCGGAGCTGTCGGTTTTAGAGGGTTCCATCATGAAAACGCGATGAAGGCACACGGACAACAGCAGCAGCAACTACAGGGCTTTGCAAAAAGCAATGAAAACGCGCACTTCCAAGGACAAGCGGAGATCCGCGATGGACATGGAGCGCGTGAACACCGAGGCTTTGACGGTGGCGGGCTGGTCGCGCTGCTGGGGAGTCTGGTCTTGGTCATCGCCGGCTGGAAACTCTGGAAGCACGCAGGTCGCAAGGGCCGTTGGATCGGCGGGCTGCTGATCGCCTTGGCGTTGTTGCCACTGGTCGTTCCCGCATTACTGATCTACCTGATCTATCGCATCCTGCGTCGCCCAACCCGCATTGCAGAGCCGATGTATGTAGCAACAACAGAATCGTACCCGTCGACCGCAGTCGATACGCTCGACGCATGGGAAGCCAAAACTCGCCGTGAACTGAAAAACAAGGAGGAAAAATAACATGATCTTCAAACGTATCCGCGATATCGTCCTGTCTGGTGTGCATGAAACCTTGGACAAGTTGGAAGACCCGGTCTCCCTCGTCAAGCAATACCTGCGTGACATCGAGACGGAAATCTCCAAAGCATCACACACCATCGCCCACCAAGTCGTGCTCGAAAAACGCCATGCGGCGTTGATTGCAGACACCAAGTCGCAGATCGCCAAGCGTGCTCGCCAAGCGCAACTGGCTGTCGACACCGAAGACGAGGAGATCGCGAAACTTGCCCTGCGCGACAAAGTGCAGCTCGAATCGAAACTGGCCGTCTATGAAGAGCAATACGAAACGATCACCACCCACACCGAAACCCTGACGGCGCAACTGCAAGACTTGCAGGAGAAATACAGCGACATGCAAGCGAAAAAGTGCGTGCTCTTCGCCCGCGCCCAAGCGGCGAAAACACAATGTGACTTGAACACCACGCTCAGTACGATCGACGCAGACAGCGCGGTTCGCGGGTTTGCACGCATGGAGGAGCGCGTGTTGCAGATGGAAGCGCACGTGGAAGCCAGCCACCGCGTGCTCGCGACCCACCGCCAACTTGAGCGCCTGACGCCCGACACCACGGTGCAAGACAAGGTCGAGGAAGAACTCGCGAAGCTCAAATCCGCGCGCGATCATGCATAAGAAGCCTCGCCATTCTTGATCCTACTAGGGACGTTGCAGAGATGCGGCGTTCCTTTTTAGTTGACATACATATAAGCATATGATTATATAGTGATGGGGTGATGAGATGGAAATTCAACTTTTGGAAGAGTGTTACAAAGCTCTTGGAGATAAAACTCGCCTTCGCATCCTGGCCTTGTTGCGGACGGAGGAGCTCTGTGTGTGCGAATTGACAGACATCCTCGACATGTCGCAACCGGCGATCTCCCAGCATCTGCGCAAGCTCAAGACAGCGAAGTTGGTCAAGGAGCAGCGCAAAGGCCAGTGGATGTTCTACTCCTTGGACGGGAGCCTCTATCCGTTCTTGGAAGCCAATCTGCTCGCGCTGCCCGATCTCGGGCAAGAGATTGAGAAACTAAAAGCCAGCGGACGCAAAGTCTGCTGCGACTAGGAGGAATTGTCCATGCGCATGCACGTCGCGATCAATGTCACCGATCTCCAAGCCAACCTGAATTTCTACCGGGCCTTTTTCGGTGCAGAACCGAGCAAGGTGCGCGAGAACTACGCCAAGTTTGAACTGGAAACGCCGGCTCTGCACTTCTCGCTGAATGTGCGACCCTACCAAGCCAACGGAGCCTTGAACCACATGGGCTTCCAAGTCGAGAACACCGCAGCGGTGCTCGCGATGAAAAACCGCTTCCAAGCCGCGGGTCTCGTCGCGATCGACGAGATGAACACCACCTGTTGCTACGCGGTCCAAGACAAGATCTGGGTGCGTGATCCAGAAGGCAACGCATGGGAGATTTTTTACACCAAGGAAGATTCTGAGTTCGAATCGGCGGGCGAATCCGCGCTGGAGAATGTCTGCTGCGCACCGAGCGCACCGGAACTGATCAACTTAGACTAGGGGGCGTTGTCGATGGACGTGATCTACTTTCTATGTACCGGGAATTCCTGCCGCAGTCAGATCGCGGAAGGGTTTGGGAAAAAGTACCTCGGCGATACCTTCGAAGTGCGCAGCGCAGGCATTGAAGCGCACGGAATGAACCCGAACGCTGTGAAAGCGATGGCGGAGCGGGGGATCGACATCTCCGGGCAGACGTCGGACATCATCGACGCGGCGGTGTTGAACACCGCGGCCTATGCGATCACGCTGTGTGGGGATGCCAACGATAAGTGTCCGATCACCCCGCCGCAGGTGACCCGCTTGCATTGGGGCTTTGATGACCCGGCGAAGGCAACCGGCACAGAGGAGGAAAAGTGGGCGGTGTTCCAACGCGTCCGCGATGAGATCGAGGAACGGATCAAGCGTTTTGCTGATGAAAAAAGACCCTCGCTGTGAGGGTCTTTTTTTGCGTGCAGCTTGACACGTCGACTAACCATTGGTTATATTATGACCAACGGTTAGTGAATGAGGAGTGACAACATAGATGGCAACGAGCAGACAGGAACTTCGAGCGGAGGAGACCAAGCGAGCGATCTTGGGGGCGGCGAGCGAGCTGTTTGCGGAGCGCGGGTTTGACACCGTGACGATGCGGGAGATCGCCAAAGTTGCGGGGTGTTCACACACGACGATCTATCTCTACTTCAAGGACAAGGAAGCCCTGCTGCACCAACTCTCGATGGCGCCGTTGCAAGCCTTGCATGCCCAGATGGAGGCGATCTTGGGCGATCAGGCCATGACGCCAGAGGAGCGATTGAAATTCCTGAGTCGAATCTTCCTCCACTTCTGCCTGTCGCAAAAAACGATGTACACGGTCTTTTTCATGACGCAGACCTCGCGCGTCGATGAGTCAGAACCGACGTTGGAGATTCAAAAGCTCCGCAACCAGTTGTTTGGGTTGTTGCAACAGGCGATCGCGGGCTGTTTGCCGGTCGGGTTGGACGATGCGCAGTTTTTGGCGTATGCACGGATCTACTTTTTCACGCTGCAGGGGATCATCGGGACGTATACCGTTTCCGAGGAGCCGTATGAGCGGGTGTTGGAGCGACTGACTCCGACATTCGACCTCGCGATGGAAGTCTTGTTGGCAGGATGTAGAGAAACCGCGAAGACGAGAGGTGTTTGAGATGAAGTGTGAGCAGATTTCTGAGCACATCTGGAGTTTGAAGGTATGGATGGTGATCCCGATTACCGTCTGGGTGGTGGTGGAAGCGGACGGCGTGACGTTGGTGGACGCAGGCGTACCGTGGATGGCAAAGGGCATTCTCAAGTTCTTGGAACAAGTGAACGCCGGGCCGTTGAAGCGCATCTTGCTGACCCACGGGCACTTCGACCACGTAGGAGCGGTCAAGGCGATTCTGCAGAGATATCCAGTTCCGGTCTATGCGCATGGGGTGGAGATTCCCTATCTCGAAGGGGCGGTCGCTTACCCACGGCGCAAAAAGGCCGAACAGACGCTGGCAGCGGGAATCGCGCAACCTCTAGCGGAGGATGCAGAGGGCGCTCTGGAGGCGCTGGAGAGCTTGCAGCCGTACTTCACGCCAGGTCACTCGCCGGGACATGTGGTGTTCTACCACCCGCAGGATGAAGTGTTGTTGACCGGCGACCTGTTCACATCGAAGCGAGGCAAGCTGAATCGCCCGATGCCGATGTTCTCCTCCGACATGGGCGAGGCCTTGCGCAGCAGTGCGATCGTCGAGCAACTCAAGCCCAAGCGCCTCGAAGTCTGCCACGGCGGTCCCGTGTTCCACCCGGCGGATCACTATGAGGAGTACATCAACACCTTCTCAGCGAAGTATGCAACGCCAAGCCGCGTGCTGAAATAGTGTCTTGAAAAAGGAAGGGCTCCTCCGGGAGTCCTTTTCGTGTGAATTTGTAACTGAAACTAGTAAGGGTCATGGTAGACTGATGCGACTTCATAGACAGGAGGTTTTTGTTCGCCATGCCAACTTCGTTAGCTTGGTTTTCGACAATTACTCTAGGCATCATCACCCTCTATCACTTTTTCAGATTTGCCCTCGTTCAAAAGGAACGAGATTGGATCAGCAAATGGGCAACACGGTGGATGAAATACATCCAACGAACGGGCATTTTACGATGGGTGCGGATCGTGCTGTTTTTTACCATCTTGGTAGTGACGCTGACTTTCATAGGGGATCGGGACCCACAAGCGTACCCGAATCTTACGACTACCGCACAAAACGTTACGATCGTAGATGGCACACTTCCGAAGTCGTTCAACACGGTGACCACAGTTACGGAAAACGAACCAGATTTTAGACGATTGCCGATTCAAGTGGGTTCCAATGGGCAGATACCAGCACAAGCAATTCCAAGTAAGCAGACGGTGACACAGGTGACTGCACAGGACGACTTTTCCAAGTTGTTCATGAGTGGCGCAACCATCCTCTTTTTGAAGGTCTTTGGTGCGGTTGCTTTTTCTGCCTTGGCCTCCTTTGCGGTTACATTGCCTTTTACCAATCCAGAACAGTTAAAATTTTTCGGGGTTGAGTACAAAATGCAGTCCGAAAAACAAGCTGAGATCGTGGGCGAATACAACAAATTAGCCAAAGTTGCGGAACTTTGTCGACTCTCCGTTTTAAAATCGGTGGCAGGTGATGTGATGTATGAGTGGCTGCAGGCCCAGTGTATCGATCACCAAGGAAACTTGCTCCTGACCGATGCTTTGCAGGGAGTTACGAATTTGATCAGGACCACTTTTGAAGGGAACCAAATCCAAGTGGGTGTGGGCTTGGTGACTGTCGAGAATGGGGTCCTGGATCAGCATTCGATTCAAGGGGAGACACGGACCGTAAAACGTGTGATTCGGGAGGCATTCGAACTGGATAAGGCAATGTCTTGGGAGACCTTGCGCGGGACGTTTATCTGGGCGGTACCCATACATAATGTTGAAAACCGGCCTACCGACAGCTTTACGATCTTGTATCTCTACAGCCACATGGTGACATTTGGAGAAGCAGATCTACACATGATCCAGACCGCCAAAAAAATGATCGAAAATCACTATGACAACAGTTTGCGAGAAATTGCGGGAACCGCGTAATTTTGGTAAACTAGGAGTATAGTAGAAGAGGAGGGGACTCCATGAAACACGCTGGTCGAGTAATTATTACCGCTCCAAGTTCGAGGCAGAGCCTGTTCGCTTCCGAATCGTGGCAGAAGGTTGTGGACTCTGCGGTTGCAAATGCTCAATTTCAAGTGGAGAAAGACCCCAGTGTCAGACGTTTGAAGGAAAAATTATTTGCAGTCAAAGTCGGAGGATAGCTTCTGACAGCCTGATAACTAGCATAAAAATGGCCATGATAGTCAGAGTGAGGTGACGATCATGGCCATTGTTGTTCAATTCCCCCAAAAGCCGAAATCCACTGCAAACACGTTGATGCAGCGCATGATCCAAGACTGCATTCGGGACGCAGCCAAGTATGACCCTGCAAAGGACGTAGCGTTTCAGCGCCTCTTGCACGCCTTGAAACCCTGATCGTGTTCGGATCAAAAAGGAAGGACTCCCTCGCGAGCCCTTCCTTTTTCAATTGGAGGAAAAAAGTTCTCTACTTGTCTTGCAGGATTTACTCTGAATCTTCGAGAAATACCGAGTAAATCTGACAAGAACCGAGGGACTGGCTATGAAGGGCTACATCGCACTGGGAATCGCCGCCATGTTGGTGGCAGGAGGTCTTGTGAACTCCGCCATCAGCCACACCGAGCAGAAATCGTCCTACCAACTCGTCACAGCCCAGACCCAGGAAGCCCTGCAGGACCCGACCGATGAGGAACTGCAGTACGCCAAAGCCACCTACAAGCCGCGACCGCTTGTCGCAAGCCCGCCAGCCGTGGAGCCGATTGCAGGCAAAGTGGCGTATCTGACCTTTGACGATGGCCCTTCTGAGAACACCACACACGTCTTGGATACGCTCCGAAACGAGCACATCCACGCGACATTTTTCGTGATCGGGACGTCAGAGCCGCACGGACAGGACCTGATGAAACGCATCGTCAACGAAGGCCATGCGATCGGCAATCACACCTACTCGCACAACTACAACAAAATCTACCAGAACAGCAGCGCATTTCGTGAGGACTTTGATCGCAATGAAGCCTTGATCGAGCAAGCGACCGGCGTTCACACCACGCTGATGCGCTTTCCTGGCGGTTCGAACAATGCCGTAGCCGCACAAGTCGGCGGGCGCAACATCATGAAAAAAATCGCCTCCGAGATGACGCACGCAGGCTTCGTCTATTTCGACTGGAACGTCTCCAGCGGAGATGCCGCCACCAACAAAGTTCCGGCACTCATGATCGCTGAGAATGTCTTGTCCCAAGCCAAAGGCAAGGACAAGATCATCGTCCTGCTGCACGATTCCTCGTCCAAAACCACCACCACAGAAGCATTGCCTACCATTATCCAAGGACTTCGGCAGCAAGGGTTTGCATTCGATAAAGTCGACAACCAGTGCAACAGCTATCAATTTACCAAGCCCTAACCCAGTAGGAAGTGGAGGTTGTTTTTATGACGACGATTAGCATCGGCTATACGACGAATTGGGAACGCACATTTACGGAGCAGGACGTCGTCCTTTTTGCCGAGATCAGCGGGGACAAGGCGGCCCATCACACGGAAAAAGACGCCGAGGGGCGTCTGATGGTACACGGCTTGCTGACCGCTACGATCCCGACCAAGATCGGCTCGATCATCGATTTCATCGCGCGGGAGATCACGTTCGAGTTCGTGCGCCCGGTCTTCACCGGGGACACCGTGAGTTGTGTCTTGACGATCAACGAGGTGGAGCCGTCGCCGAATTACACCAAGATCGCCGCCACGTTTGTCTGCACCAACCAACATGGCAAGAAAGTCCTCAAGGGAAGTTCGCGCGGCGTGGTTCGCTAGGCAGCCGCTGATAGCTTGAGAAGTTGATCTGCAAAAAGCAACCCGGTCTCCTCTAGGAGATCGGGTTGCTTTCTGCGTCATCAATCACTGGCTGCTCCAGCCGTTCGAGAATTCGGCGCTTGCGGTAGAGCATGCGGGCTGTCTCCGCGAGGTCGTCGATCGACTTTTTGTTGAGGTAGGCGCCAAACAGGATGCCGGCGATCGGGATCAACTGGAAGAGTTTTTTCCAGCCGAAGTTCTCCGTCTGCAACAGCAACACCTCGCGCCAGCCTTGCAACTGTGAAAAGGTCTGCTGGCGGTTCGTGGAGTCGATGCTTTCGAGAATCGCTTTCTTGCCCACGAAGTCGGAGGAGGTGAACTGCAAGCATTTGATCATGAACACTCGCTCGTTTTTGTCCTGCGGGTCATAGCCGTAGCTCAGGGAGATCTCTTGCAACACTTTCAACGACAACCCCAGCAGCAGCGGGATGTCGATCGCCAGCGTGAAGATCCCGCCGACACCTGTCGTCGCCCCTTGCCACGTCGCGAACTTGGAGCGGGACTTGGCGAACTCATCTGAGACTTGGTCCATCATCGCGATCGGCAGGCCACTCACTTGGTCGAGCGTGATGTCAGACCGCCCGACCTTGGGCACGAAACGCTTGGTGACCGCGCTCTCCTGAATCAAGTAGCGACCGCCCGTCTCGATGTAGCCGATCAACTCGTCCAACGCTTGCCCCATTTTGTCCTGCAGAAACTTCGGGGTCAGCTTGTCGAGCAGGACGAAGGGCAGACGGCCGAGTTTTTCCCAGAACCACAGGTCTTTCTGATCGCGTTCCCACGCTTCCACTTTGTGCAGGGCTTGCAGCAATTCGTCTCTAGATTCCATGCTACCTCCTCGAGATATTGGTTCGTATCCTTCATTATAACGTGAAAATGACTGCAGAACGTAAAAAGACTGCTACCCGTGTCGGGAGCAGTCTTTTTTCCATTACGGTTGGTACGGGAACAGGTCGAGGCAATCGAGTTCAGCAAAATTCGAGTTGCCGCTGAACTTCAGCTTGTTCGCGCCGGCGTTCAAGTACACGCGGGCGGTCGAGGTGCCCCAGTTGTCCCAGCCGGAGTTGGCGACGTAGAACAGGCTGGCAGCGCCGCCGTTGACCGACAGGCTGTGTGTCGCCCACGCGCCGCCCGTCGTGCCGTTGTCGGTGCGCGCATAGAGCACATACGTTCCGGCGCTTGCAACGTTGACGGTGACTTCGACCGAGCGGGTGGAATTGTCGAGGTAGCCGGCCTTCGCACCATTGGATGCCGTCGGGGTGGTGACGGCGATGGCGCCGTTGGCGAAAACGCCACTCTCCGCTTCATAGCGGTCGCGGAGCGGCTCGCCGGACGGGATGGCAATCGGCGTGTTCGGTGCTGCCGGGGTGCCGAAGTTCGGCGTGTTGTCGGCGTTCCAACCAAACTTTTGTGCGCGGATGTTGCGCGTCCAACCTGCGCCTTGGAAACGTGCGGCATGGTAGACGATCCAGTCTTCGGTGCCGTCAGCCGATTTCGTGAAGGAGTTGTGACCTGGACCGTAGACGCCGTTGCCGCTTTGGAACACCGGCGTGCTGCGCTTCGTCCACGAGGTGGGGCTGAGCAGATTGGCGGTCGTGCTCGCGGTCAACATGCCCAGTTTGTAGGCGTCGGTCCACGAGCCGCTCGCCGAGTAGACCAGCGAGATCACGCCGTTTTTGACCAACACTTCCGGGCCTTCGTTGACGGTCGGAGAACCGACCGTTTCCCAAGCGTAGGTCGGTGCGGAGATCTGAACACGCGCGCCGCTGATGTGGTTCGGCGTATCCATCGGGGCGATGTAGAGATTCTGCGTAACATTGGCCGTGCCCGGCCAGCCTGACCAGATGAAGTACAACTTGCCGCTGACGTTCAGGACGGTACCGTCAATCGCCCAATAGTCGTTGGCGGGATCGTAGATTTTGCCGAGATCTGTCCACGTGCCGCTGAACGGATCGGCTGACGTGTTGCGCAGGACGAACATGCGGTGGTTGTTGTTATTGCCATCATCGGCCGCGTAGTAGATGTACCACGCGTTGTTGATCCAGTGCAGTTCCGGGGCCCAGATGTTTTGGCTGTTGGCTCCCGTTGCGGGTGGGGTGAACACGACTTTGCTGTCGCCGGCATCCAGCCCGGTCAGCGTGCGCGAACGCCAGAGGGTGACGTTGTTGCCCGTCGTCTTGGTCAGGTAGTAGTAGCCGTTTGTGTGCTTGTAGACCCACGGGTCGGCACCGTCTTGGTTGATGACGTTAAAGAAAGTTCCAACAGCAGCAGAAGCAGCGTGCGGAGGCAGACTGACCATGATGGCAAACACCAACAGCAAGCAGGAAAGCAGTGCAGAAGCGAAGCGTTTTTGGACACTCATCTGAATCCTCCTAACTTTATTAAATTAATTATCTATATTCGTGCAGAATTTACAAAGTCCTGCTTGCAGGATTTTTCCCGTAATGTGCAGAATAGGGAGGATTCCCCAATCAAAGTAAACCTCGAGGTGAACTGCATGCACATCCAAGCTGATGAGTTCCTGCTGGAGAAGATCAGATCCAGCCAATTGACGCGTGTAAGCACTACGGCAGACGAACTAAGTCGCCAGAATGAGGAGGGTCTATGACGATCGAACAACATCGTGATTATGACCATGAGTTGCAACGGCTGGAAGAGACCAAGACATACATCCAATTCGTGCTCCATGAAAGCGAGCATAACGAAGATGCATTTCGCGCCGATATCAAGGAGGCGTACCAACGCTTAAATTCCTTGGATAGCTCGGAAGGCTACATCGCGTTGCTGACCAGCGCGAAATTTCTCGACATGACCCAACAGAGTCTGCGTCAACTGCAACAAGTGCAGCAACGGCCGTATTTTTGCCGAATTGATGTGCGACCTGAGCATACAGAGACGATTCAACCGCTCTACATCGGAAAAGCGTCGCTGTTCCGCCCGGACACGCAGGAGCCGGTCATCGTGGACTGGCGCTCGCCGATCGCCAACGTCTATTACGAAGGCCGCATCGGGGAGATCAGCTACGAGACGACGACCGGGACGGAGCGCGGCGAGTTGTATCGCAAGCGGCAGTATACGATTGACAAAGGGCAGTTGCAGGACTTCCGCGACATCGACATCACCACGCGTGACGAACTGCTCCAAGAGTCGCTCGGCGGCAGTGCCGACAGCCGTCTGAAGGACATCGTCTCCACGATCCAAGAAGAACAAAACCGCGTGATCCGTGCGGAGATGTACCGCCCGATGATCGTCCAAGGGGCGGCCGGAAGTGGCAAGACGACGATCGCCTTGCACCGCATCGCCTACCTGATCTACACCTATGGGGACAAGTTCAACCCCGACCAGTTCATGATCCTCGCCCCACATCAACTGTTTCTCAAATACATCGCCGACGTGCTCCCCGAACTCGGGGTGGACGCGGTTCGCCAAACCACCTACATCGACTTCGTGAGCGAAGGTCTGGGGAAAAAACTCAATCTCGCCGACCCGAACGAGCGGCTGTTCCGGTTCTTGAACGGAGACGAGGACACCGAACAACTGAAATTCGTCTCGCTGTACAAAGGGTCTGTGGCGTACAAGCAACAGATCGACGACTACCTCGAAGCCTTGACGGTGCGGATGTTGCCACAGAAGGATTTCAAGCTCGGCAAGCACATGCTCTATGCGGTGGCAGACCTGCGCAAGTTCTTCCGCGAGGACTACGTGCGCCTGCCGATCTACAAGCGTGTCGAGAAGATCAAGAAGATCCTCGCAGACCGCTTGAAGGTCAAGAAAAAACAGATGCTTCAGGAGATTGTCGATCACTACGACCACGAGATCGACCAAGCGTTTGCCCGCTACAAAGTGCCTGAGCAGCGCCGCACGCAGGTGGTCAAGCTGATGGATGCCAAGGAAAACCTGCTGAAAAAAGTCGAGGCGCTCTCCAAGACGCTGGTGAAGGAGTACATGACTCAGTTCCCCAAGCAGGACCTGATCGCACACTACCGAGAATTCCTGCAAGGGCTGCCCGATGAATCGCTGCAATACCTCCAGACGTATACCACGGCGCTGTTGGACAAAAAGCAGATGGAGCTGGAAGACACGCCTGCACTGCTCTATCTACAACACAAGCTGTTCGGTTTAAAGGAAGAGTTCAAGATTCGCAACCTCGTGATCGACGAAGCGCAGGACTACAGCGTGTTTCAACTGGTCACGCTCAAGGAAGTGCTGGGTACGGAGATGTTCACAATTCTCGGTGACCTGTCGCAAGGGATACACTCCTACCGTGGCGTGCAGAGTTGGGAGGAAGTGTTGCGCGAGGTGTTCCCGAGCGGGAACTGCAACTACCTCGTGCTGGAGCAGAGCTACCGGACGACGGTGGAGATCATGGAACTCGCAAACCGGGTGATCGTGCATTCGAACACGCCAGGTCTGGTGCTTGCCAAGCCGGTTGTCCGGCATGGGGAGCAACCGACACAGGAAGTGTTCACAGAGGAGCAGGCGTTGATCGCGCAGGTGCTCGCCGATGTGCTGGAGTTGAAGGGGCAAGGGCTTGGCTCGATGGCGGTGATCGGCAAGACGATGGCGGAGTGCCAGCGTATCAAAGAGCGCTTCGACGCGCTCGCCACCCACCTCTCGATTCAAGTCCTCGATGAAAAGGAAGACTACGCCGGCAACGATGTCGTGATCGTCCCGTCCTATGTGGTGAAGGGATTGGAGTTTGATGCGGTGTTCATCGTGAATCTGGAGGAGCAGTACACCGCAGATGATCTCGATGTGAAGCTGTTGTATGTGGCGATGACCCGTCCGTTGCATCGGTTGTTTGTGTATAGCATGGCCGGACAGACCGGATTGCTGGATGTGATCTGAAAAAATTTCCACGCGTTGTTGGCGAAACGGTGATCCAAACGAGGGAAAAGTTCGTATCCTAGTACTAGGATACGAACTTTTTTTATTCCTCCTCATGCTATTGAAAACAATATTTCACGAGTTAAGGATAGATGAAATTGGTTACACTCTCCTGTCTAAAAATCGTATACCGCAGATTTTCGAAATGGTACAATAGTCTCATGTATATTCGAAAAAAAAGGGGGTGAGTTCGTTGTCGGATCGCATCAAGATTCTGCTCTCCACCGAGGGCACGTACCCTTTTCACCAAGGGGGTGTCTCGACGTGGTGTGAGACGCTGGTCAACAAGATGGATATGGTCGATTTTGTCATCTACAGCATCACAGCCAATCCCTTCATCACGCAGAAATTCGGCCTGCCTGAGCATGCCGAGATGCATACCGTGCCGCTGTGGGGGACGGAGGAGCCCAAGGAACACCTGAACATCCCGTTCAAGCAGATTTATCTGCCGAAAAAATCCACATCGGATGGCACCGTTCGGGAACGATTCATCCCCTTGTTCGTCGAGTTGATCGACGAGATCGTCAGCGAGGTCAAGAACCCGCGAAGGTTCGGCAACCTGCTCGTGGAGTTGTACAACTATTTTCAAGAGCATGACTACAAACTCAGCTTCAAGTCGGAAGCGACTTGGGAGATCTATAAAGAACTGATCCTGCGCCTCGCCGCTGACAAACGACACCGCCTGAGTGAGCCGGACGTCTACGGGCTCGTCCAAAGTCTAGGCTGGGTCTACCGCTTTCTCAACATCGTCAACACACCGATCCCCGACACACACGTCACGCACTCCACGGCGGCGGCATTTTGCGGCATCCCGTGCGTGATCGCGAAGATTCGCAACAAAACCCCCTTCATGCTCACCGAGCACGGGGTGTATCTGCGCGAACAGTACTTGGCGCTCTCGAAGCGGCCTTATTCGTCTTTTTTAACTACATTTTTGATCCGGTTCGTCAAATCGTTGACAACCACGAACTATGCGTTTGCCGATCAAGTCTCGCCTGTCTGTGAATACAACACCCGCTGGGAGACGCGATTTGGCGTGCCTGTCGATCGGGTCAAGGTTATCTACAACGGGATCGACCCCAATGTTTTTGTGGAGGCCCCGCCGTCGACAAACGAAGTGTTGACCGTGGTGATGGTGGCGCGCATCGACCCGCTGAAGGATGTGCTGACGTTCTTGCAGGCGGCGGCGCTCGTGCGCGATGCGTTCCCTGCGGTGAAGTTCGTGGTCTATGGGTCGGTCTCCGTCCAAGGATACTACGATCAATGCATCGAATTATGGGAACAGTTACACTTGCAGGACACATTTATTTTTGCAGGGCATACAAGCAATATGGCAGCTGCATATCATAGTGGTGACATCATCGCGTTGACAAGCATCTCCGAAGCGTTTCCCTATTCGGTCATCGAGGCGATGATGACCGGCAAACCGGTCGTGGCGACCGATGTCGGCGGGGTGACAGAGGCGCTCGGCGATGCCGGGTTGATCGCGACGCCGCGCAAGCCGGAGGAAGTCGCAGCCGGCATCCTCAAACTGCTGAACAACGCGGAGTTGCGCGACATGCTGGGCAAGGAAGCCCGCCAGCGGGCGCTGAACTTTTTCACCCTGAACAAGATGATCGACCTGCATCTGAAAAGCTATGTGAAACTGGCGGTGCGCGCCGAGGAACGGATGCCGATCCTGCGTCGCGTCGATACGCTGGCGGCGCAGAAGTTGCTGCTCGACAAAGGGATGGCGCTGATGACCTGTCAGCTCTACCGGGAAGCGATCGCCCAGTTCCGCGCGGCCCTGAAGGAACGGCCCAACTCACCGTATACGCCGGTGATCCTGACCGAACTCTCAAAGGCGCACAACCATCTGGGCGAGTACGACGAAGCGTTTCAAGAACTGGAGAAAGTCACGGCGATCCTGCAAGTCTTGGATCGCGGTGCGCGTGAGATCGCCTAAGCGAGGAGGAAGCCTGGATGCCGAAAATCACGAAACGATCACTCTGGGGGTACGCCCCGGATTCGGTCGATGCAGTCATCCACACCTTGCAGACCCAGCATGATGAGAAGATTCGGCACCTGCAGGTGGAGCTTGAGGAACTGACTCAATCCAATGACCGTCTCCACACGGAGATTGCAAGTTTACAGGAATCGATGCAAAACACCGCCGATGAGCAGATCGCGACGATGCTGTTGCAAGCCCATCTGGAACAGACGCGGGAGGTGTACGAGATGCTGGAGGAGATCAAGCTTCTCGAGGAAAAGCAAGAGGAAGTGTTGGAGGTCACCCATCTGCACAAGGAATCGGTCGTGCATCAAGTGTTGGATAAGCTCAAGCAATTGGAAGTCAATCTGCAACAGCAAGTAAAGGAGGGAGAGCATGGGGGAACGTCCGGACTTTAAAAGCGGCCTGTGGGGGCTCGACCCGCACAAGGTTTCGGCCTATCTGCGGCAGTTGCGCAACTTGCAAGATCAGCAACTGACCGAGTTGGAAGCCAGAGTACAAGTCCAGCGCGTGGAAAACGCGAGACTGCTACGAGAACGCGACACTCTGCTCGCCGCTCAGCGCGACCATGCGGAACGACTGCACTTGCACGAATTGATGATGTCACGCGCAGGGGATGTGTTGCAGGTGATGAAACAACACACCCAACAAGAGATCGCCGGCCTCCAACGCGCACTGGAACAAAAGCAAGCGGAGCACCGCCGCAAGATCGACGGCATCGAGCACCAGACCGATCATTACAACCAAGTCCTGCACACGATGCTCCAAGAGTTCGGCGCGACGATGCACAAATTCACCTCGTCCTCGTTCGAAGTTCTCGAAGCGCTGGCTCCGGAGTTGAACGTGCCTGCGAACTTGTACGAACCAGAGTCCGTGCCAGAACAGCAGGAGCAAGAAGTGGAGAGCCAACCGAGCGCCACGCAGGAACAAACCAGAGCCGTGACACTTGATTCAACATCAGACCCAATACCTGATCCAACGCCTGACCTAACGCCTGATCCAGCCCCAGAGCAACCGTCCGCGAAGGGCTTCCGTCACGACAAAGTCATCCAGTTCAAAGTCAAATCGATCGCGGAAAAAGCGGCGCAAGTGCGCAACGCGCCCGCCGCTGAGCGGATCGAAGCGCAACCGCAGGTGTTGGCTCGTCAGGAGATGGCAGCCGCTCCACAGGTCTCCCCGAAACTGAACATCGCCGGGGGCACGGCAGAACTGAGTCACTCCTCCGCCTTTTGGGGCAACATCCAGCCTTATGTCGGGCACGAAGTAGAGGCATACGACTCCGCCGCACTGCCTGTTGAACCGATAGAAGATTGGCTGACGGAGGACATCCCGCAAGCTGCGCCGCCGAGCGTACCTGAGTCTCCTGTCTACGAACCGGAGGAGTCCAAGGAAAGCGAAGCGGTCTCCACGGAGATCATGTCGATTCGCAACCGATACATCGTCGGCAAGCTCGCTGGGGAAGACCTGCATGACATCCAAGGCCGACTGATCGTCTCCAAAGGTGCTACGATCACCCCGGAGATGGTTGACCTCGCGGAAAAAGCAGGTCGCTTGCCCGACCTGATCGTGAGCATGAAGATCGCGGGCGTCAGCGACGACAAGCGATGAAGCACATGGGCCGTCAGGAGCGGATCGACGCCCTCTTGGAAGAACTGCTCGAGCGAAACATCTCGCCACAGGACCGCTTCGAGATCGCCGCCCTGTTGGAGACGATGGGGTGGAACGACCGACGGGTTGCGGAAACATTCGGGGTCGAGGGCGTTTTTGACCTCGCAGAAGAACTGTGGGAAATGGTGCAGCAGAAAATCGTCTACGCGGGATTCGCCAAACCGGAGGAACGCACCAAATTGCAACTGACGATGGAGATGTTGCGCAGTTTCCTGCGCGGCTTGCTGTTCGCACTGCCGATGGCGATCTCCGTCGAGTCGATGCTGGTCTTGAAATTTTCACTGTGGTCCTATGAATATCTGTCGGTCGATCTCGCTACCGTGATTGCGCTCGGCACGATCTTGAGTTTCCTCGTCGTGGGAGGCTTTACGCAGGCAATCGCCCGGCGGGGATTTTTTTACCTCTTTCAAGGCTACTACAATATGGGCCGGCGCATCACGTTCTACTTCATCAGGATCGGGTACTTGGTCTGTGCGCTGATCGGAATCGTCGCCTACGTGATCAATCTGGTGTTTAACTTATTGCCTTATGATCTGTTCCTCCTATTGGTCTTGTACTTTACCTTCCTCACCAGTATCTGGCTTTCTGTGACTGTCATGTACATCCTGCGCCGCGAGATGACCTTCTCCGGGTTGATCGCGCTCGGGATCTTGATCGTCTATATCCTGTTCCAATGGGTCGGCTGGGACATCCTCGTCGCCCAGTTGATCTCGATTGTCATCGTGGCGATCTGCGGCATGATCTTGGCGATCTATTTTTTCAAACAGCAAGAGAAAAAGGAAGAGAAAGGGATCGCACCGAAACTGCCCCGCCTCTCGATCATCGTCTATTCGATCATGCCGTACTTCACGTATGGATTTCTCTACTTCCTGTTCCTGTACATCGACCGCATCATGGCGTGGTCAGCGAACAGCGAGTTCATGCCGTACTTCATCTGGTTCCGCGGGGAGTATGAACTGGGGTTGGACTTCGCCTTGATCGTGCTGATGTTGCCGCTCGGGGTCAGTGAGGTGGTCGTCAACCGGATCATGCTCGATCTGGAAGCCAGTCAAAAAGGCTACTGGGGCTTCGAAACGGAGAAGCTCAACAAGCATTTCCTCAGTCTCTACCACAAGTGGCTCGGCGTGACGGGCATCTCATCGCTGATCAGCGGAGTTTTGGTGATCTTTGTCGTGTTTTTCCTCAATGACACGTATTACGCGCACTCGGGCAAATATTTGATGTCAACGCCCAAGACCTACTTCGTGTTCTACGTAGCGGTCGTCTCTTATCTGATCATGGCGATGGGGCTGATGAACGCGGTCATCCTGTTTTCGATCTCGCAGCCGAATCTGGTCAACAAAGCGATTGTGCCCGCCGTGTTCGCCAACGTGGTGCTGTCGTTCCTGTTGAGCCGCTGGGGTGACTTCAGTTGGGCGGTGTTCGGGCTGTTGATCGGGGCCTGTCTCTTCTCATTTCTCTCCTATCGTCAGGTGCGGCATCTGATGAAGCACCTCGATTATTACGTCTACGCAGCTTCGTAAGGAGGGGAAGGATGTACACATCGTTTGGCAATCAGTTGTATGTACTTCTCCACTTCTCGTTTGCTCTGTTGTTGCTGATGGTGTGGATTCCGAAGTGGTTGTTCAAGTTGCCGGCCAACGCGGACCGCTGGATGGCCGGCTACTTGCGAATCGTCTTCGTCTACATCGTTATCGGGTATGTGCTGGTGCTGTTGAAACTGTTCGAAGTGCTGGCGATCCTCGCCGTGCTCGGGTTGTACGCCTCGCGACATTATCTCAAGCGCACCGCGCAGGCGGCGCGGATGAACGCCTTCACCGCGATCGGTTTGATGTTCTACGAGGCGTTGGATGTCGGCTTCCAACTCAGACAGAACTGGGAGCGGTTGCGGGCCCGTCTCACGCGGAAGCAAGTGTTCGAACGCTTCCGTGCTCGTCCGACCGCCACGTGGTGGACGACTGGGGCCTTGCTGCTCGTGTTGGGTGTCGCGGCCTATCTGCGCTTCGCTGATGCGCTGACGCAAGCGGCACCGGCGATGTCGGACGGCTATGTGACGCTGGCTTGGATGAAGTACATCGAACAACGCGTGCTGTTCCACGACGGCATCTATCCGCAAGGCTTTCACATCACGCTCGCCTATCTGCACAAATTCGCGGCGATCGACCAGCTCTACGTCCTGAAGTTGACCGGCCCGCTGAATGGGGTGCTGACGACCTACGGGTTGTATTTCGCCGTCTCGCGCTGGACGGGCAACCGTTGGGCAGGGATCGCGGCGGCGGTGCTGTACGGGCTGGCCGGTGTGCCTTTGCACGGGCAGGATTGGATTCGCCAAGCCACCACCAACTCGCAGGAATTTGCGATGGTGTTCGTGTTCCCGGTGTTCTACTTCCTCGCCAAGTATCTGCAACGCGGTGAGCGTGAGGATCTGTGGACCGGAGCGGCCGGACTGTCGGTGATTGGGTTGGTGCATACGCTGGTCTTTGCCTACGCAGGCATGGGGCTCGCGGTCGTGATGTTCGTCGGCTTCGTGCTGTCCCTGCGCACGATGGGGCGTCGGGTCTGGAACTTGACGTTGGTTGGAGCGGCGGCGGTCGTGATCGCCCTGCTGCCATTTGGACTCGGGGAACTGCTCGGACGTGGACTCCACGGCTCGTCGGAGGAATTTTTGACCAGCAAAGTGTCTGTCACGTTGCCAGACTTGCATCTGTGGGATGGGCTGGCGTTGGCGGCGTTGGTACCGCTGGTGCTCGCCTTCCTGTTCCGCCGCAAACCATTTCGGGAAAAAGTGTTCGAGTTCACCGCGATCCTGATCATCGCGGCGTCGTTCGTGCTCTACTATGTCGCCCCGACCGTCACGCAGAGCTTGGTGCTCGCCACGCGGACGGGCAGTTTGTGGGCGATGGCGATTCCGTTCTCCGTGGGTCTCGGCTTGCATGCCCTGTTCCTGCCGCTGCAACGGATGCGGAGTCTGAGCGTGTGGCAAGGAATCGTCTGTGTCGGGCTGGTCGTGGTCTGTGTCAGACAAACGCAATTGGAGCTGATCGATCCATACAAGATGGAGTGGAACCACGGTGTCGAGCAGTATTTGCAGATTGCCGAGCACAATCGCCCGAAAACGTGGGCGGTGATTTCGCAAAATGAAGGCTACTCGCTGGTGCTAGGCAATGGGTACCACATCTATATGAAGGATTTCCTCGACCGGTACGATCCGACACTTCCGCCCTTGACGCACTATGGGTGGGACCAGCCCGATCCGAACTTGCCCAATGAGATCTATCTCTACCATGAAAAGCAAGTCTTCGAAGTCTCAACGTCCAACTCTGTCTATACCCTGCTGGCCCCGCAGTATGAACAGCGCAAGCAGGAGAATGCCAAGTTGGAGCAATGGATCGAAACTTACAAGTCCCACCACGCGGAGCTCGAAGTGTTCTACGAGGACGAAACCCTGTGTATTTACCACCTGCACAAGGAAGAAGACACGGAAACCAAGCAGCAGAAACTCTGGGGCAAGTCCCACTAAGGGCTCACGAGGCTCCACTAGAGGCCCCGCTAAATTCGTAGCACATGAGGTGTCGTATGGCTTCCGTGTTGATCACAGACGGTCTGCTGCGCAAGTCGCTTTCGCTGACTCGCTCGTTGGGCTCGCAAGGGCTACAGGCGTATACAGCCGACCGCACACGCTTCACACCGTCTGCTTTTTCAAAATACAGTGCAGGGGCTTGGGTACATCCTGACCCCGTTGAACAACCGGAGGCCTACGCGCAATGGATGTTCAAAACGCTCGCCTCCCAACGCTTCGACCTGTTGATTCCAAGCGATGACCATGCCTTGGAGTTCGTGCTGGCACATCGAGCCGCAGTTGAAGCGTTGACGACCGTGCTGGTGCCGTCACAGGAGAGCTACAACCAAACCTCCGACAAGTACCTGACGATGCAACTCGCGGAAAAAGCGGGTGTGCCACACCCGCAAACGCTGTGGCCGGTCGATGCAGCCGAAGTCGAACAGTTGGCGCCGAACTTGCGCTACCCGCTGGTGATCAAGCCGCGCAAAAGCTCAGGGTCGCGTGGCATCCGCGTGGTCCAGAACGCACAGGAGCTGTGCCAGATGTACCGCCAGATCGAGGTCGAGTACCCGCGTCCGATGCTGCAAGAGTTCATCCCGGCCGGAGACCGCTTCGACGTCTGCTTGCTCTACAACCGCGCCGGAGAGCTCCGCGCGTCTTTTGTCCAAAAAGAACTGCGCCACTACCCGGTCGACATCGGCCCGAGCACGGTGCAGGAGAGCGTGTGGATGCCGGAGTTGGTGGAGCTGTCCGTGGCGCTTTTGCAACAGGTGCCGTGGCAGGGTGTCGTCGAAGTCGAATTCATGCGCGACCCGCGTGATGGGGTGCCGAAGCTGATGGAGATCAACCCTCGATTCTGGAACTCGCTGGAGATGGCGGTGCAGGCGGGCGTGGACTTTCCGTACCTGCTGTGCCAAGCGGCTCTGGGTGGAGATGTGAACGCGGTACACCAGTATGAAGTCGGCCGCATCTGCCGGAACTTGTTGCCAAGCGACATCCTGCATGTGCTAGCGAATCCGTTGCGGCGGGAGTTGAACCCGCCGTTTTGGGCCAAGCAGGTGCGAGATGACATCTGGTCCCGACACGATCCGCTGCCGACGCTGGGATTCGCGTTGGCGGTGGCGCGGTTGCTGTTCGATCGCAAAGTCTGGAAGATGATGTTCAAGAGGTAGGGGGAGCTGGAGATGAGAAACGCATTGACGGTCGACGTCGAGGATTGGTACATGACGAGCGACTTTTCCTTCGATCCCTCGACGTGGGATCAGTACGAAGACCGCGTCGTGGCGAACACGATGGAGTTGGTGAATCTGTTTGCACACTACCGGGTGAAGGGGACGTTTTTCATCCTCGGCTGTGTGGCAGAACGCCATCCCGAACTGGTCGAGGAGATCGCCAGACAGGGGCATGAGGTCGCCTCGCACGGCGGCTGGCACCAGATGATCAACACGATGTCGCTCGATCAATTCCGTGCAGACCTGCTCTATTCGAAGCGGATCTTGGAGGGCATCACGGGCAAGCCTGTGCGCTTGTTCCGCGCCCCGTCTTGGTCGATCACACCGGATCGCTACGAGGCGTTGAAGATCTTGGCGGAGGAGGGCTTTCACTGTGATTCCAGCCTCCAGCCGTTCCGCACGCCGCTGTCTGGTGTCGCCGGAGCCCCGCATACGCCGTTCCTGCCGATTCTCAACGACGAGCAGTTGGAACTCCTCGAATTCCCGCCGACCGTCATGAAAAAAGCCGGTGTGACCGTCCCGTTCTGCGGCGGATTCTATCTGCGCTCGCTGCCCACGTGGTTTCTGATCTACGCGCTGCGCCAGGTCAATCGCGAGCGTTCCGGTCTCATCTACGTACATCCGTGGGAGGTCGATCCGCAACAACCGCGGCTCCCGGCCTCGCCGCTGATCCAATTCATCCATTATTACAATCTGAACTCCACCAAAAAGAAACTGGAGCGGTTGTTACAACGATTTGAATTCACGACCATGGGCGAGATCATCGCCTCGCGCGGGGACTATCCGCCGATCGCATTGCCCGCACTGGCGGGAGGGCGTTAGGCGTGAACATCATGCGCGCTTGGTACGCCCGAGGGGTGGCGTTTGCCAAGCAGGATGCGGGGATGCTGGCGCTGATCAACTTGTTGTTGGCGACGGTGGCCTTTGGCAAGGACTTGCTGCAGGCGGCGTTTTTCGGAACGTCAGCGGCGGCGGATGCGCTGACGCTGGCCTTTTTCATCCCGGATACGCTGGGGAACAACCTGATGGCGTTTGCGATCGGCGTGGCTTGTGTGCCGATGTTCTGCAAGCTGTTGGTGCAGGGTGAGACCGGGCGCTTGCGCCGCGTGTTCCTGCAACTGTGCGTGTATGCGGTGCTGCTGTCGAGCCTCAGTTGTCTGCTGGTGTTCGTGCTCCGCGATCCGGTGTTGCAACTGCTCGGCAGCGGGATGGATGCGGATGTGTTCGCGCTGACACGCAGTCTGCTGAACTTGCTGTTGCCGACGATGGTGCTGTTCCCGTTGTGCATGATCGCGAGCGGTGCGTTGCAAGCGCAGGGAAACTTCAAAGTTCCCGCGCTGGGGCCGGTGCTTTTCAACACGGGGTTTCTGTTGGCGCTGGTGCTGTTGCTGATCGTGAAACCGGAGCAGGAACAAGGGGCGTGGTGGACGGCGATCGGCATTGCGGCAGGTGTGGTGGGGATGACGGCCCTGCTCGCCAGGGCGTTTTTTCAAAGCGGAGGTCGGGAGTGGTTTTCGTCTGCGGTCTGGCGAGGGCTGTGGCGCGAGCAGGACGATCTGTTGCGGGTCGTGCGCACGTTCGCGCCGTTTCTGCTGATCCTGTTCTGCTCGCAGTTCGTCTATATGGTTGAGCGACATGTCGCCTCGCTGTTGGGCAGCGGGACGATCGCCGGGCTGAATTATGCGTTTCGTCTCGCGCAGTTTCCGAACTGGGTGTTCGTAGCGGCGCTGACGACGGTGTTGTTGCCGGCGATGGCGCGGGCTGTGGGCGAACGCAATCCTGCACAGGTGCGAGTTGCTTTGACACGAGCGATCAAGATCACGTTGCTGTTGACCGTGCCGATGTCGCTCGTCCTGTATCTAGGGCGTGTGCCGATCGTCGCACTGCTGTTGCAACACGGGTCCTTCGACCACGAATCGTTGCGCACGACTGCTGACATCCTCGCTGGGTATTCGCTCTCGATCGTGCCACAGGCGTTGGCGGCGGTCGGGTTGCGCTATTACATGGCGGTGGAACGGATGCGCGTGCCAGCGGTGCTCGGGTTGCTGGCGATGCTGGTCACGATCGGATGCGACCTGCTCGGGGCACCGAAGTTCGGGCCAGCCGCACTGGGGTATGGTGCCGCTGTTGGCGCGTGGGTGAACGCGTTGGCCATCCTGCTCTTGCTCAATGGGGATCTACAAAAACAAGGGAGGATGGGTGCTCCACATGAATCAATTTCTCATCATCATTCCGGGGTATAACGAAGAAGAAAACATCGCAAAAGTCCTCCAAGGAATTCTCGCGCAAGGCTTGGCAGCAGACATTCTCGTCGTCAATGACGGATCTCTAGATCAGACTGCCTGGATTGCCAGTCAATATCCCGTGACGGTGGTGTCCCATCCCTACAATTTAGGGTACGGTGCGGCGTTGCAAACCGGATACAAGTATGCAACCGCCAAAGGGTACTCGTTCGTCTTGCAATTCGATGGCGATGGGCAGCACGATCCGAGCAACCTCAAGCTCTTGATGAGCGAGTTGGAAAAAGGCAACGTGGACATCGTGATCGGTTCACGGTATCTTGAAGGGGGAACCTCGTTCAAAACGGGAGCTGCCAAGCAGGTTGGCGTCCAATTTTTCCGCAACCTGATCAAAGCCACCACCGGTCAGAAAGTCAGCGACCCGACTTCTGGGTTGCGTGGCATCTCGGCCAAGGTGTTTGCGTACTATGCGGTGCGGGATCGGTTTCCGGCCGACTTTCCAGACGCAGATATCCTGATCCAACAGATTCTGCGCAAGTATCGCATCCGGGAGATTCCGGCGCATATGCGCATCCGCGAAGCGGGTGTCTCGATGCATGCAGGGCTCAAGCCGTTGTTGTATATGGTGAAAATTTCCCTGGCAATATTTATCGTGCTCCTTCATCACAAACTGACAAAGCGGGTGTCCTAAGATGAGCATTGAACTCAAACTATTCCTCCTCTCCTGTGGCGTCGCGTTTGTCATGGTGGTGCTGTATCTGCTTTTGAAAAAGAAGATCAGCGAGTGGAACGTGATCGCATGGTCGGCAAGCGCGGTGGCGATCCTGCTCGTGTCGGCCAATCCCTTGTGGGTGGACAGCGCGGCGAAGTGGCTGGGCATCGACTATCCGCCGTCCCTGCTGTTTCTGTTCTCGACATTGATTCTGCTGATTATGGTGTTGTACCAATCGATTCAGATCTCGACATTGCAGACCAAGCTTCGACAGGTCGCTCAGCATGTGGCGGTGCAAAAACATCTGGAGATCGATCCCCAGATCCATCCACATGTGCAAGCGGCGGTGACCTCAGAGGGGGAGCCGAGCTTGTAAGCTAGAAAGGAGGCGGCCACAGATGTTGTCTCAAGTCCTCGACTTGTACCACACGTATATGGAGCTGATCCTCGTTACCGTTGGCGCGTTGTTCCTGCTCTCCTTCGTCCTGCTGCTCTGGCAACGACGGGTGCGCCGCCGTGCCGCTGTGCAACTGGACCAGACGACGCGCCTGTTGCGGCATGTGAAGCCATCCGCCGGGGTGGAGAACAATTTGAACATCATCCTGGAGATCTACAGCGGCATCCTCGACGCTTATGGATATGCGTTTTACGTCATGGACGACGCCCAACAGAAGTACTTATTGAAGGCCGTTCGTCACCTGCACGACGACAAGGGGAAAAAAGCGGCACCTTCGTACAACCGCTTGGCACCTGATAAAAAAGAGACCTACCAGCCGCCGATCTCGCTGCCAGCCAACGCAGCCGGGCAGTCGATGGAACTGATCAAGGAAGGCGAAGTGCCGTTGCTGACGATCCCGATCAAGGGCGGCAAAGGCCTGATCCGCATCGGCCCGCTCTCCTCGATCTCGGGCAAGACACGCGCGCAGTTGACCTTCGTCAACGACCTGCTTCCGCAAGTCGTCGATATGCTGGTCGATACGGATCGTATGAAGATCCAGACCGACCTCGTCGTGACCAGTGAGCATGCGCTGCGCTCCGTCTCCTCGATGGCGTTGAACTCCGAAGCGGTCATGAAAAAAGCGCTCGGGATGTTCGCCACGTCGATGGGCATCGTGGATGGGTTCGTGATGTTCCAACAGACAGGTGGATTCCAAGTGCCGGTGCTGTTTGGTTGGACGGGCGAACAGGAGCAAAAGATCCTGCGTAATCGAGAGGTCGGCACGCAACTCTGGCGTGCGCTCGAACACCGTGAAGTGGCGGTGGTGCGCAAAGGGGATAGCAAGTATCCAATGCTCGCAGGCTTGATGAATGGCTATGGTGATGAACTTTTGCTGATCGGCAAATTCATCGACGGCGTGCGCAGCGGGCTGATGGTGACGCGGGTGGACGCGCAGATGGAGACCGGGCTGACAGAGGATCAACTGTCCACCTCGATCCGTTCGCTGTCCAAGCAGTTGACCAAGCTGTTGCGGATTCAGAATTCGATCAAGCCGATGACCAATTCCTATGTCGAGCTGATGAAGTTGCTCTCGCGCACGATCGACGACCTGAACCCGTACACCGTCGGGTATTCGGAGTTGATGAGCCGCTACTCGATCATCATCGCGCAAGAGATGGGTCTCTCGCAGCGCGACATCCAAGAAGTGGCGTTGGCCGCCTATCTGAGCAACATCGGCGTGCTCGGCCTCTCGGAGGATCTGTACTTGAAGGAAGGCAAGTTCTCCGAAGTCGAGTATGAAAAAATGAAGTTGCACGTGGACGTCGGGGCCGAGATCGTCGAGATGTTGATCGGCAGCAAGTCGGTTGCTGACAACATCCGCTACCACCACGAGCGGATGGATGGCCACGGGTATCCGGCCGGGTTGCGCGGTGCGGACATACCGGTCGGAGCGCGGATCATCGCCGTGGTGCAGACGTTCCTCGCCAAGATCAATGGCCGGAAGTACCGCACGCCGCTGTCGTTTGACAAGGCGTTGGAGCTGTTGAAGTCCTCGGCCGGAGCACAGCTCGACCCGCAAGCGGTCGATGCGCTGGTGCGTTGGTTCCAACGCAAGCGCGGTGCGATCCGCACGACCGATCGGGCGCTGGGCCCGTGTTGGGAGATGACATGCTCGTCTGCGGAGGTCTGTGCGACCTGTCCGGCGTATGGGCAGACGCATCTGAACTGCTGGGATGTCAACAAAAACAACTGCCAAGCGCACGGCAAGTCCTGCGAATCCTGCTTCGTCTACACGGAAGCGATGGGGCGCAGGGGCACGAAGGCGATCTAAGCGAAACTGCGGGCTCATGAGGAGCAACCCGCACAACGGAAAAAACCTTTCGTTCAGGAGAACGGAAGGTTTTTTTTCATGTGCCCAAAGGAGGGGTTCGCTTATAGGAGTAGGTAATCGGTACTGCGGGTCAGGTGGGTAAACCCCTGTCGTTTGGAGGTCGCGGCGTGGATCGGATCGTCGTGCGGCGAGACGGTGAGGACATGGAGCCCGCGCAGGCGTTGCACGCGTTCCTGCACCCACGGATGGGGGAGCAGATCGCCGCGCCAGTCCTCCCAGAGCAGACCTTGTAGATGGGGGGCGGCGAGCGGGAGCGTGTCGAAGCCGCGATTTTGGATCAGGAGGACATCGGGTGCCAGCGTGCGCAAGCGTTGCAGGAACTCGCGATAGGCGGTCATCATCTCGTCCCGCAAGCGCCCTGCTGGCACGTATTCCTCCAAGTCCCCGACCGTGTCGAGGAACACGCCGTCCATCTGTTTGACGAGGATCAAGTCGAGCACCTCTTGTAACAGGGTCGCTTGGTAGGAGAGTTGGCGAATGTCCATGAGATAGGAGTCCCACTCGGGGAAGTGGACTTTCTGGCCCTGCAAAGTCAGCGTATCCGCAGGTTGCAGCCGTGCGAACCGTTGCTCATTCCACGTCGGCGTCTCCAATACGCTGAGATAGCCGATGACGAGCGCCCCAGCGCTTTTGAGCTGGAGGACGGTCTGACTGTCGACATGACGAGGTTCGAGGATCAGCAGGTCATGCCCGGACAAGCGCTCCTGCACCAGCGGGGTGACCGGGCCGTAATAGATCTGGTAGGAACGGATCGGTTTCATAAGGAATCTCCCGTAAAAAGGGACCCTCGCGGGTCCCGCTCTCTACTGCTTGGCAAAGTACTCCTCCAGCGTCAGGCCTTTCTGCGTGACTTCCTGCGCCAGATCGACACCGACGAAGCGGATGTGCCACGGTTCATAGGCATACCCGGTGATCGCTTCCTTGCCCTTGGGGTAGCGAATGATGTAGCCGTACTCAGGGGCGTGCTGGGCGATCCACTTGGCTTCTGGAGTGTCGCCAAAACAGTTCTCTGCGGCACAGGCCCCACTGCTGCCGGAGACGTCGATCGCGAGTCCTGTCTGGTGCTCGCTATGACCGGGGACGGCGCTGTAGCGGCGCGCTTCGGCCTCGCCCTGTTGCTTCACATAGGAATCAAACAAGCTCTTTTGCAATTGATACGACCGGAAACCTGAGACTCCGGCGAGGTAGATCCCGTCCTTTTTTGCCGCTGCAAATAACTTCTCTAACGCATCGGCGGCCGGCTTGCGCAACAAGCGCTTCTCGTCATACCCGGAGAAGATAAACGGCAGGTTCGGATCGTTCTCCAGATCGGCTGGTTTGTACCCATCGGGCAGGGCGGGCGATTCCTTGTTCACCAGCACGGTGATGCTGTCGGGCGTCGTCGCCGGGTCGTGCGGGTACCCCTGAGGCTTGTCCGACTGCGGCGTTTGCGTGGCAGGTTGTTGGTTCTGCTGGGGTTTTGGCGCAGGTGCAGGTGCAGGAGTTGGTTGCTGGGCTTGTGCTTGGGTGTCCGTGTTCGGAGTTTGCGCTGTGTTTGTGTCCGGTTTGGCCGGTATGGTGACGTTGGGCTTGTCTGCCGCCCCTTGAATGGGTGCGGTGTTGCATCCCACAAGCAACGTGCATGTACAAGCAAGCATCAACGTAGCAGTTTTTTTCCATCGATGTATAGGCATTTGCGATTCCTCCCTCCGACTCCATAGTAGACCTTGTACGAGAGCAGGTCAAACCTCAAATGTTCGAAAAATGGTAACAAGCTCGACATGTCCCTTCCAAGGATGTGCTCTTATATTTGGTGGGCAATTGTGCTACTCTGGTAACAGGAGCATAGCACGGCTTGGAAGGGTGACATTCGATGCAGTATCCAGAACGTTACGCCCGTTTGAAGCGCTGGGCGAGATATAAATACTTGCAACTGCTGCGTGCCAAGGGTGGACCTTCGATCGTAGCCAAGGGCTTTTCCATCGGGTTGGCGATCGAGATGTTCACCTTGCCGACGTTCGGGTTGGCCGCACTGCTGATTTTGCCGGTCGTCTATTTATTTCGTGCCAGTCTTCCGGCTGCACTGATCGGGTTTTTGTTTGGCAAGATCATCTACCTCCCGATGGCGTTCTTCAATCGGATGGTCGGGTCGTGGCTCGTACCTGAGCATGTCCTCGCGGGGGTACACACGCATAGTCATTGGATGAATCGGATGATCCACATCATTCGCGATGCGCTCGACCTCACCGTCGGCGGGATGGTCGTCGGGACAGCACTCGGGCTGATCGTATACCTCCCGATTCGCAAATTGCTCGCCATCTATATGGAACGCCGCTTGGAGAAGCGCAGACACAGGAAAAGCCACGCTGAAACCGAGACGGCGATCAGCGAGAAACAGTAGACCGATCCGCATGGGGTCGGTCTTTTTTTTATGAAAAAAAGCCCTTCTAGCGCGAGGCGAGAGAGGGCTTTTGGCTTAGTACTTTTTGTCCTTCACGAGGTTGAGGATGTCGTCCAATACTTTGTCGGTCGGCATGTCTGCCCCCATCTGGTATTGGCCGCGCACGTTGTTGGTGCGGTCGACCAGATACAGCGAGCGCGTGGAGTGCGTGAAGCTGCCGTCGGTGTTTTTCTCCAGCAGCACCCCGTAGTCGTTGGCGACTTGGAAGGTTTGTTCTTGGGTTCCGTGCAGGATTACCCATCCGCTCTGGTCGATCCCCATCCGGTCGGCGTATTGACGCAAGACCTCGACGCTGTCCCGATCGGGGTCGAAGGAGATCGAAACGAATTCCACGTCGCTGCCGAACAGTCCCTTCGCTTTCAATTGCTTTTGCAGCGTGACCATGTTGGCGGTCGTCAGCGGACAGATGTCCGGGCAGTTTGCGTAGAAAAACTCGACGACGCGGACTTTGCCCGTCATGCTGTGCATGCTGACAGGTTGAGCGTCGAGGTTTTGCAGCGTGAAGTCTGGTGGCTTGTCCAGCACGTCGAGACGCGTGTACCCCCACCAGAACCAAGATCCGATCCCGATCAGCAACGTCAACGCCAGAATCGAGGCGACGACCGGGAACCAGTATTTTTTCAGCATGGTCTTGCCCCCTTACTCCTTCTGCCTTACTTCTGTTTGGACAGCCAGGTTGCCAGTTCGGTGATCTGCGCGTCCTCCAATTTGTTTTGGAACGCAGGCATTCCGCTGGCACCGAGCTGAATCCGCTGGGTGATCTTGTCGGGGGTCAGTCGGCCTCCGACGTGTTGCAGGTTAGGACCTGCACGGCCTTGCAGATTGTCGCCGTGGCAACCGGCGCAGCTTTGTTTGAACAGTGTGTATCCGTTCGACTCTTGGTCGACCAGCGTCACGGTGTTGCCGGACGAGCCGGAGGAACAGCCGGTGAGCAACAGCAGGGCCGAGAGCGGAAGCAATCGTTTCATCGGGCACACTCCTTTCCATCTGTACATCCACCATGATACCCCATCCAGCCGACATTGCAACATAGCCCGTCGGGGCTAAAAAAAGCCCCAGACCGCGCGCGGCCGGGGCTTTTTTTACGAAAACTGCCAGCAGTTCAGGCTGAGGTTGCTGTGCGAGTAGCCGTGGTAGATCCGCTTGCCTTGGCGCGTGTCATCGGCAGCTCCCATCGCGTAGAGCAGCGGGATGTAATGCTCGGGAGTTGGCGCTGCGTGCATCCCGAGCGGGTGCGTGCTGCGAGCATTCCCCAAGGCTTCGTAGTTCCAATCCTTGATCTGGCGCATGACCCACTCGTCGAACTCGACCGCCCAGTCGTCCGCGCCCTCGCCCTCTGGAAACTTCATCGTGCGGAAGTTGTGGACGGTGCCACCGCTGCCGATGATCAGGACGTCGCGCGCGCGAAGGGACGCGAGCGCTTTTCCAATCTGGTAGTGGACCTCGCCCGTCGCCCGTGAATTGACCGACATCGCGATGACCGGGATGTCGGCATCGGGGAAGACGTGGCGCAGCGGAACCCATGCCCCGTGGTCGAGACCGCGTGTTGGGTTGGGGATCGACGAGAGGCCAGCCTCGCGCAGGAGTTCGCTGATCTCGTCGGCGAGCGTCACATCGCCCGGTGCTGGGTAGGTGAGGCGATACAGTTCGTCAGGGAAACCCCCGAAGTCGTAGATTGTGTCGTAGTGGGACTCGACACGGGAGACTTGCTGTGTGACCGCTTCCCAATGCGCGGAGAACAGAACGATCGCCCGTGGGCGGCGCGGGAGTTGGGACGCGAGCGATTGGAGAAATTGAACATAGGGACCGGTTTCGACCGCAATCATCGGCGAACCGTGACCTAGAAACAGAGACGGCATCACTTGGTTCATCACCTCACTACCACTGTAACATGCCCAAAAAGTGAGCCGCGTTACGTTTTCAAGAATCAATCTCATGAGCGATGGTCAATCGGGGCAAAACTACCTATAATGTATATCGTGACGTTATATATCGATGCGATACAAGAGGAGGCAGGGCATGTACGAATTGTACGTTCTCGGCGAGCTGTTGAGTGGACCGAAGCACGGCTATCTGTTACATGCGATCTTGAAGTCCGCGCTTGGACCGGTGCGACAGATTAGTTGGGGCAGTCTCTACCCGATGATCCGGCGCTTTGAAGGCGAGGGGTTGATCTCTCCCTACGAGCACCGGCAGGAAGAGGGCGGTCGGCCGCGCAAAGTCTACGAATTGACGGAAGCGGGGCGGGCACGATTTCAAGAACTGATGATGGAACCGCTCGAGTACAACCTGGAGACGGAAGTGGTCTTTCAATTGAAGATGTTGTACTTCTCGCATGTGACACCTGAGGTGCGCCAGAGCAGTCTCCAGCAGTACTTGGAGTATCTGGAGTACAACGAGGAGCACATCAAAGGGATCTATCAGAGCGTTAGCAACAACCCGCACATCCCGGATGAGGAGCGCGTGTACGGACTGCGGATGATCGACTACCGCAGGAACGGGCTCGTGAGTTCGATCCAGTGGGTCGAGCGGGAGATTGCCAGGAAAGGGTGAAACCACAAGCATGGAAGCTACCAAACAAAGCAAGTTAGGCTTGGTCGTCGCGGGCCTCTTGCTCGGGATCTTGATGGCTGCGATGGACAACACGATCGTCGCGACCTCGATCGGGACGATCGTCTCCGATCTGGGCGGACTCGACAAGTTCGTCTGGGTCACTTCCGCCTATATGGTCGCCGCGATGGCGGGCATGCCGATTTTTGGCAAACTGTCCGACATGTACGGGCGCAAGCGGTTTTTCGTATTTGGCCTGATCGTGTTCCTCGCAGGTTCGATGCTCTGCGGGATTGCACAGAGCATTGAACAGTTGGCGCTCTACCGGGCGATCCAAGGGATCGGTGGCGGCGCGTTGATGCCGATCGCCTTCACGATCATGTTCGACCTGTTCCCACCGGAACAGCGGGGCAAGATGTCCGGGCTGTTCGGCGCGGTGTTTGGCACGTCGTCGATCTTTGGCCCGTTGCTGGGCGCGTACATCACCGAGAAGATTTCCTGGCACTGGGTTTTTTACATCAACGTGCCGATCGGGATCATCTCGCTGCTGTTGATCGCGATGTTCTATAAGGAATCACTGCAAAAAGTGAAGCAAAAAATCGACTGGCTCGGTGCGTTCACGCTGGTCGGTGCGGTTGTCTGCCTGATGTTTGGACTGGAGTTTGGCGGCAACCAATACGCGTGGGATTCTCCGCAGATCATCGGTCTGTTCGCTGGATTTGTGGTGTTGTTCATCAGCTTCCTGATCGCGGAGACCAAGGCAGCGGAACCGATCATCGCGTTCAAGATGTTCAAGCGCCGCACGTTCTTCACCTCGAACGCAGTCGGTTTCTTCTACGGCGCGGCGTTCATCGTGGCGACGGTCTACATCCCGATCTACGTACAAGGTGTGCTCGGGGGGTCCGCGACCAATTCAGGTCTGATCCTGCTGCCAATGACGGTCGGTTCGGTCGTGGCAGCTCAGGTCGGCGGGCAGCTGGCGGGGCGGATGCCGTACCGCAACATCATGATGTTCTCGGCGGTCGTGATGATCGCAGGGGTCTATCTGCTGGGCACGTTGACGCCGGATACGACCCGCACGATGTTGACGATGTATATGATCCTGACCGGGTTTGGCGCCGGGTTCTCGTTCTCGATCTTGGGGATGTCGGCGATTGAAGGATTCAGCATGCGCGAGCGCGGGTCGGCCAGTTCGACCAACACGTTCATGCGGTCGCTTGGGATGACGCTGGGGGTCACGGTCTACGGGATTTTGCAGCGCAATCTGTTCAGTGACCGGATGACGGAAGCCTTAGCGGGCATGGGGAATGCCAGTGGGAATAACCTCGGCAACGACCCGCGGGCGTTGCTCTCGCCAGAGGCGCGTGCGCAGATCCCGACTCCGGTGCTGGACAAGATCACGGCGGCTCTGTCGTCTTCGATTGCACACACCTTCCTGTGGGCGCTCGTGCCTGCGGTGCTGGCACTGGTGTTCGTGCTGATGATGGGGAATGCAAGGTTGTCACGCGGACAGAAGCCGGAAGGAACTCGCGAAAAAACGAACGGTGCGTAGGCGCCGTTCGTTTTTTTTACCAAGCTTGAGGTTGGTAGCCCAGTTCACGCTGGGTCTTGGTGAGGTCGTACTTGCGAGGCATCGCGAGAAATGACACTTCGAAGCGTGTCAGTGGTGGGTGGGAGCGGAACTTCCCGAACCGCCAGAGGGCTTCGATCATACTTGCTAGTGGGTTGACGAGCGTGCTGGGCACGCTTTTGGCAAGTGGACGAACGCCTTCTAATTCGAGCAGGGGTGTGAGGAGATCCTTCGCAGGCATCGGGCGACCGTCTGTGACCCAGTAGATGCCTTGGTGCTCGCCATGTGAACAGGCGAGGGTGATGGCTTGGACGACGTTTTTGACGTGAACAGATTCGATGATCGTTCGTCCGCCATCGACCCAGACGAATTTGCCATCTCGTACACGTTGGGCGAGGTCTTGTATGGATTGTGCGCCTGCTTCGTAGATGTACGTCGGGCGGAGGATGATGCAAGACATGTCGGTTTTGAGTTGCAAGATGGCTTGCTCGGCAAGCATTTTTGCCTTGCCGTAGTAGGAATTTGGCTCGCTCGGGTAGGGATGATCCTCTTGGACATCGAGGAGCGGGCTGGTGGCTTGTAGCACCGATTCGGACGAGATGTAGATGAATCGTCTCACCCCGTGGCGGGCGGCAGCGTGGAGCAACGCTTCGGTCGCACGCGTGATGTTCTGGTGGAAATACTCCCAAGAGCCCCAAAACTCCACAGGAGCCGCCGCATGGACCACGATGTCCACCCCGTCCAAGTGATGCTCCCAGTCGGAGAGGTTGTCCAAGGAACCGTCTACAAATTGCAGGGGCAGACGGGCGAGGTGCTGTCTGGCTTTTTCCGAACGGACCAACGCTTTGATCTGCGGGGCTTCTACGTCACCCGTCAAGCGCTCCAACAACCGAGTTCCGAGAAATCCAGACCCCCCGGTTACAAAAATGTTCATGGCCTGTGCGCCTCCTCAGGGATGCTTTCTCTGAAACTCTATCGTATCATAATTTGTATCTGGATTAATCGTATGAAGGAGTGAAGATGTGAAAAAAGTATTGGTGTTGGGCGGAGTGTCCTACAACATGATGATCGATGTGGAGGAGTTCCCGGAGCCTGTAGCGCAGACGGTGTCGGCCGCGCGATTTCACGAAACGGTCGGATCGACAGGGGCGGGGAAGTCGTGGGCGTTGCAGAAGCTGGGCGTGCCAGTGGTTTTACATGGGGTGATTGGGGCGGATCGGTATGGACAGTTGATTCGGGAGCACATGGAGCGAGAAGGGATTTCGTTTGTGTACGACGTGGACGGGAGCGGGACGGAGCGCCATGTGAATTTTATGAAGCAGGCGACAGGGGAGAGGCTGTCGGTGTTTTTGCATGCGCCGGCGGAGGATGTCGAGTTGGATCTGGAGCGGATTGAAGCGTTGATTGTGGAGAGCGATGTGGTATTTTTGAACATCGCGCCTTATTGTAAGAGGCTGATTCCGCTGTTGAAAAAGCATCGGCGCGAGATCTGGTGTGACTTGCATTCGTATGACGGGAAACGAGCGTATTATGATGAGTTTATCGAGCATGCAGATGTGTTGCTTTTTAGTTCGGAGCAGTTTCCTGGGTATCGGGAGTTTATGGAGAAGTGTGGGAAGAAGCTGGTGGTGTGTACGCATGGAGCGCAGGGGGCCACGGCTTATGCGGCGGGAGAGTGGGTGGAAGTGCCTGCGTTGAAGTATGAGGTTGTGGATACGAACGGGGCCGGGGATAACTTTTTTGCTGGGGTGCTGGTTGGGTTGATGGAGGGGAGGACGTTGCAAGAGGCGATGCGGCTGGGCACGGTGATGGGGGGCTTGGCGGTAGGATCGAGGGAGTTGGTGGACGTGGGATTGAGCAAGGAGAAAGTAGAGGCTGAGTTGCGTGAGTGGGACGGGGGGAATCACAAGTGCTGTTGAGAACTTGGGGCAGCTTGTGGTAGAATAAATTCACAAGAAATACCGTAAAATAAAAAATGACCGCAGGTGCTGGAAACACCTACGGCCGTTTGCAAAACTGATACCCCTTCAAGGGTGTCGGCTCAAGTCAGTTAGAAATAGACCTACTCCTAGCCGCTAAGCTCAAGGGAGGTCTATTTCTTTTTTGTTAGGTTGAGTATGGCTAGGAGTACAGTCAACATGCCGAAAATGATCATACCGATCTCACCCCCTTTCATGAGGGGATGAGCCGACCGCCCTTGAGGAGCCTATTCAGTTGTG
>NZ_QGGL01000004.1:0-150232 GCF_003148565.1 Tumebacillus permanentifrigoris | reverse complement strand
AGGAGTACAGTCAACATGCCGAAAATGATCATACCGATCTCACCCCCTTTCATGAGGGGATGAGCCGACCGCCCTTGAGGAGCCTATTCAGTTGTGCTGATTGTATTCTATCATAGGAGATTTAATGAGGGAACGCTTGTTCTTGAGACCGAGATGGAAAATGTCGTCGGTTGAAGGTTGTGTATTACTTGTGATACGGTGAACCTTATCATCGTTAAGTGCGAAATATGTAGTAGAGGGGAGACCTCAGCCAACAGCTATGTCCTGTTGGCTGAGGTCTTTTTCTGTTGGGGTCTTGTGTGGGATTTCTATATTGAAGTTGATCTCATCGAGCGTGCGTTGCGGGGTTAGTGTAGTGTCCTTGACCAGTGTCTTAAGGAACATCTTTTTCCTGTCTGGGTCTTCTTGCAAGGAGCTTTTCAGCTTCGTTTACGACCAGCGTCCCTTCTACATTGTCGTAGCCGAGGATAGTTCGGCCGTTCCATTCATCTTCCTTAGCTTTTTGCTTCATCCCCTAGCCTGACGTTTTAACCAAGGGTTTCCCGCTCCAATTGGGCAAACGTACCGAGCAAAGAGAAGAAGGCACGACCGTTAGGCGTAGTGGTGTCAAATTGCTCGGTGATTGAGCAAAATTCCACGTTGTGACGTTGAAGCTGTTTCACGATTGTCCATTGATCGTGCTAGTTACGGGAAGGCGAGACAGTTTCCAGCAGATAACTTTGGAGAACAACCGTTATTCAGGGCTTCTTTTTTGGAACTGACTATGCTGATCTGGTATTCACTTGTAGCGGGCTTGGCAGGGGCAACGATAGGTTCAACTTCTCCAACGTCACCGAGTACCTTGATAAAAGGGCTTTTGAGGAAGAGTTGGAAGAAGATCGGGGAGATGACCGCGCCCTCGACTGGTGCCGGAATCATAGGTCATGTCATCGACGATGATCTTCAACAGAGTCGATTTGCCAGCCCCGATGACGCCGATCAAGACGACGCGCTCGCGGTCTTGCACGATGATCGACGCCCCGTCGAGGATGACGTCGGTGCCGTAGGATTTTTTTTATGTCGTTCGCTTGCATGAGTATCATCTTGGTATCACCTTATCTCCTAAAACTAGTTTTTTTAGTGTACCGTACAAGGGGGGGAGTAAAGAAGGGCGGCCTTTTTGGCTGACCGTGTAACCAATAAGCATTGGGATACGTCATATCCTATAGAAAACGAAATGGAAAAAGTTATCTGAAGTATATTTAAATTGAAATCTCTATGTTACTATATGAAAGGGGTGTTAAATCTTTTCATAAGGAGTAAGAGACATGAAAAAGGGATTCTTAGCGGTCGTGGCTTCTGCCTTGATTGGGTTCGTTCTCGTCGGTGATGTGCAGGCGGCGTATGGGTACAACCTGTTTGGCTACACTCTGAACGGCGGCGTCGGCAGTTACGGGAACGCCAAGCGGTATTACTTCGTGGATTCCTCTGCATCGGGAAGTTCCAGTGTTATCGACACCGGGATGAGTGAATGGGTCAACTCGACGGCGCGGACGGGGGTGACCACTTCGGTTTCGTACCGAAGCACGACCACGCAATCATCGAGTGTGATGGACTGGTATGCGGGGAACTACTACGATGCGTCTCAGGGTGTCATCGCGGAGACGGAGTTCTGGATATACAGCACGAAAGTCGCCCCCACGGCGCAAAACTGGGGTTGGAACAAGGAAAAAATCAACTCTGTCACATACAGCCCGCTGTCCGATTGGGACGAGCGCGGTTCCGTCGCCCATGAAATTGGCCACGCCTTCGGTCTCGCGCACAGCAACAGCAATCCTTATGCCATCATGTGCCAACTCTCAAATGGGCGTCAAGTGCAGTCGGCGACGGCAGATGACCTGAACGGGGTCAACGCTCTGTACCATTAATTGAAGGGAGATTCAAAAAATGAGCAAACTTCTCCTCGCCGTATTGGTCGTTGCTGCGATGGGTGCTGGCGTGTACTTTACAGGAGCCCACACGAAGGCTTCCCCCAACGTGCAGCCGGCGGTGACTGCTGCGTCCGCGTCGTCGGTCGCTTCGCAAGAGCAGGGGCAAGACATCGAGCGTGTCGAATCCCAAGCGGATTTTGCCAAGCTGTACAACTCGTACGAAGATCTGGCACAAAACGCGGAGATCATTGTGGTCGGCAACGTGCTGGAGACGAAATCTGTAGATTACACGCCGCAGGGCTTGAATGAGGCACAACCGCAGACGGTCTCGTACGTGAAAGTCACGAAGTCCTTCAACTCCAATGCCAAGGAGGGCGATCTCTTGACCTTCGTGGAAGCGGGCGGCGTCACCACGAAGAAAGCGGTCGGCCTCGACAAAAAAGTCGACCTGCCAAAAGAGAAGTGGAATGACAAAATCCAGATCGACTTCAACGGTGTTCCGGCGATGAAACCCACTGAAACCGTGTTGTTGTTCGGGGTGAAGCCGCAAAGCGACTTCCGTGTGATCGACGAGCCGTACTACTACGTGCTGGGTGCGCACCAAGGCAAGTTTTTGATCAAGGGCAATTCGGTGGAACGTGCGGTACCGGGCCACATGAAGGACGAACTGAACCCGTTGTCCGCACAGCTCTCCGATCTCGACGTCAAGCTGAAGGGCTTGGCGGCAAAGCAAGGCCTGAACTAAGTTTCGAAAAAATCCTCTGCCTTTTTGTGGGCTGCGCCCATCTGACGGCACAAAAAAGGAGCCTGTCCGCCCCACGGGCAGATTCGCGTTTATCACGTAGAGCGATACGGTGAGCCTTATTACAAATAGGGAAACGGTGGCGTTGAGAAGTTGTCGCAACATGTGGTAGAATAAACTCACATGAAACGCATAGAATAAAAAGGGACCGCAGGTGCTGGAAACACCTACGGTCGTTTGCACAACTGATACCCATCAAGGGTGTCGACTCAGGTTACTAAGAAATAGATCTCCTAAGCCGCCAAGCTCAAGGGAGGTCTATTTCTTTTTTGTCAGGTTGAGTATGGCCAGGAGTACAGTCAACATGCCGAAAATGATCATACCGATCTCACCCCCTTTCATGAGGGGATGAGCCGACCGCCCTTGAGGAGCCTATTCAGTTGTGCTGATTGTATTCTATCATAGGAGAATAAATGAAGGAACGCTTGTTCGTTAGACCGATATGAAAATGTCATTGGTTGAAGGTTGTGTATTGCTTGTGATACGGTGAGCCTTATCATAATGATATTAGCAACTACTGCGATACATTGTATCTCATAACTATTAGAAGTATAATAATTACGGAAGTATATTATTATACAACTGGGAGTTGTGTGTGAATGTTTACTGATATTGCTAAATTATCGTGCGGAGCGTATGAGCAACATGATAACTGTATTGAAATTTTCACAAACTTATATAACGTGATTTGTAACTTTGAGGACCGTATATTAGAACTCCCACATGAGGATGATGAAACAATACGACTCCTTGGCCCTTTTTATGGTAGGTCATTACTAGAGAATGTTTGTACAACTATCGTGGGGAGATTTGATCCATTCAGAATACTCTTTGTTGGGGAAGTGCAAAAACAGGACAGTTTCGGAATAGCTAGTAGGTCAAAGTCTGCTATTCAATGGTTCGGTGACATTTACGAGAAAGGACTCGAAAATGCAGAGCTAGTTCCCGAGAAAATGTGGAGTTCTAATAAGGATTTTGGTAAGGTTGGAAGGGGACTACTTGGAGATTATTATGGAGAGCTTTACTGGCGGCCAGCTTTCGTTTCATTACTTGACGATACAAATGATTATATCGGAAAACCATATTTATCTGACGAAATTCGAAGTATACCACCGGAACACTTCGTAAAACAAACTAGAGAAGGATTATCTAAACTTTATTCCAAATTAAGTAAGGGAGTCCATAGTGAATTAGTTATTAGATCAGAGTTAGTTTTTGATAGGCCAACTGTTCTACTATTAATGAGCGAAGTAATGCAGTATTGTGCACTTCTTTCATTGTTAAGCCACAAAGTAAAAACAACAATTGGTGCAATGGAATTTGAGGACGCAGTTAAAAGATACGACTCAATTATGGAGCGGAGTGAGAGATATGGAGGATAAATATTTCGATAGTTCACTAATCTTGGCAGCAGAGGACTTTCCAGATGATGAATTTGAAAAATACCATACATTTTCGGAATATGAAAACAAGATTTTAAGAAAATTGATCGCTCATGGTCCAGTCTTATTAAGAGGTGGACGTGGGAGCGGGAAAAGCACGTTAATGAAAGAGGCTTACTTTCGAACCAATAGAGTGCCTGTTTCAACTTCAACACTCGGAGTGTATCTTAGCTTAAGATATCTCCCCTTATTAAAATCTGAGGGTCTAGAATATGAGAAGATATTTTGCAAATTGTTAATTGAAAAAATAAAGAATGTTATCCAAAAGTATATTGAAACAGAGGTTTTCTTTGAACCTGAGCCTAATGTAGGAAATCTCCAACAAGCACTTTTTGATTTATCATCGAAAATCAATAAGAGATTTGTGCTATTTTTCGATGACGCAGCCCATATTGGACGTGAAACACCTTTGAAGGACTTTTTTGATATATTTAGGACGATTTCTAGTAGTTATGTTTCATGTAAAGCCGCAATATACCCGGGCGTAACAGAGTTCGGTACACGTTTTGATTTGTTTAACGACGCTAGTGTAATTGATATAGCTAGGAATGAAGAGGCGAATTCTTTTACTCCATTCTTCGTAGAGTTACTAAAGGTGAGGTATCCAGTTTTAATCACAGATTACGCCTTGAGAACTATTAGTTTAGAACATTTTGCAAGGTTTATGGGTAGAGCTGTAACAGGAAATGTTCGGGCATTTATTTTTGCGTGTAATTATCTTTTGGATATAAAGTATAGTGAAGTTATAGCATTAGCTGACATTGAGGCTACATTAAAATACCTTGCCTCAGAATACTATTGGCCATTATTAGAGGAACTTGAACCTAAGTTAGGTGGTTACGAACCTTTAATTGAACCTACAAGAATTTTAGCTGAAAAGTTATTTCATCTTGTTTCCGAAACACTAGATAAGCCTGATTATGGCCCGTCTTGCCTTGTGCATCGTGAGCATGTCGAGAGATTAAAGAAATTATTTGAAATAATGGAATACGCTGGTTTTATAGTCAAGCGTGATGCTTCTAGAGCGATGAAGTCAGGGGGACGAGGGACTCGCTATATATTGAACTTATGTAATTTAATAGAGGTTATACCCAATAGTAGGCTAACACATGACCTAGTAGAGAAATGGGCTAGCACAGAGAAGGAATATTGTCAAATATTTAGAGGTGGAGAACTCGATAAAATAATTTTGCCAGAAACCAGCGAGAAGAAGGATTTGGGCATATTGGAAATGTCTGTTGAAGTACTCAAGAAGTCAAAGGTCTATCCGTATGGGTTAACAGACCATAAAATCGATATCCTTAAAGAAGGGGAAATAGTAACAGTAAGTGATCTTGCAGAAGCATCAGACGATAAATTATATAGCTTACCTGATATCGGTGAGTATTGGGTTAATCGAATAAGAAGCGTATTAGGACAAGCGATCTGGATGTAAAGGAATCCCGGATCGTCTACTTAGAGCGTCCTTCCAGGATTTCATGCGTGGTGACGGCGCACTCGTCAATATTGTTGATCTTAGTACCTCTTGCTATACACAATCTTACACGCAGCTAACCGTCGAAATAAGCGGTCTACGCGTGGACGACCAACCTATTACCGCTGCAACAGGCGCGATAGAACGGGTTCGATAGGGCCAATTCAATTGTGCTTGTTGTATTCTATCTAGAGGAATTTAGTGTGGAGCGCATGTTCTTTAGATCGAGAGAAAAACTTTACCTGTGTGCCCGAAAGTTTGTGCTTGCTACCACCACAGTGAACCTTATCACAAATAGGGAAACGGCGGCGTTGGGAAGTTGTCGCAACATGTGGTAGTATAAATTCACATGAAACGCATAAAATAAAAAGTGACCGCAGGTGCGGGAAACACCTACGGTCGTTGCACAACTGATACCCATCAAGGGTGTCGGCTCAGGTTACTAAGAAAGAGATCTCCTAAGCCGCCAAGCTCAAGGGAGGTCTATTTCTTTTTTGTTAGGTTGAGTATGGTCAGGAGTACAGTCAACATGCCGAAAATGATCGCGGTAACAAACCAAAGCCTTAACTCTTGCAAGAAACTGAGTTAAGGCTTTTTGTGTGTACGCCCTTGCGGACGGAGTCATCACCCTTCTTACCATCTTAAAATATTTTATAATTATTATATAATAATATATATTAGAATCTAAAGAAATTACAATAAGCAATGATATGGTATAATCGAGATAGAAAAAGGTGTGTTCCAAGGTGGCGCCTTGCTTTTTGTAATCCCTAAGCGGCAGCGCCTATTCTTTTTTTCAAATATTGGAGAAATGGAGAGGTTAAAATGAGCAACATACAGAGAAAAACAGACGTTATCCTAATAGGGGCCGGAGTCATGAGCGCGACTTTGGGAGCATTACTGAAAGAGTTAGCACCGGAATGGGAAATCAAAGTGTTTGAGAAACTCGCAAACGCAGGGGAAGAAAGTTCTAACGAATGGAACAATGCAGGTACGGGCCATGCTGCACTGTGCGAGCTTAACTATACATCCGAAAAAGCTGACGGATCTATAGATATTAGCAAAGCTATAAACATTAATGAACAATTTCAGATTTCAAGACAGTTTTGGGCTTATCTTGTAAACCACAACCTGATCCGTAATCCGCAGGACTTTATCATGCCGTTGCCTCATATGAGTTTCGTACAAGGTGAAAGTGATGTAACGTTTTTGAAAAAACGTTTTGAAGCGTTGTCACACAACCCTCTATTTGAAGGAATTGAATTTTCCGATGATCCTGAAAAACTGAAGGAATGGATGCCGCTTATCATGGAGGGCCGTACATCGAATGAACCGATCGCGGCAACAAAAATCGACTCTGGAACAGATGTCAATTTTGGCGCTTTAACCCGCATGCTGTTTGACCACTTGCAGACTAAGAACGTTGAGATCAACTACAAGCATAGTGTTGAGAATATTAAACGTACTAGCGATGGCTCGTGGGAACTGAAAGTGCATGATATCGATAACGGGAAAATCGAATACCATACTGCAAAATTCGTCTTTATCGGGTGTGGGGGCGGAAGTCTTCCTTTGCTACAAAAAACCGGTATTCCTGAGTCAAAACATATTGGAGGATTCCCGGTAAGCGGACTCTTTATGGTTTGTAACAATCCGGAAGTGATTGAGCAGCACCATGCAAAAGTATACGGGAAAGCTAAAGTTGGTGCTCCTCCCATGTCTGTTCCGCATCTTGATACACGATATATCGACAACAAAAAAACATTGCTATTTGGACCGTTTGCCGGTTTCTCACCGAAGTTCTTGAAGACAGGTTCGAATTTTGATTTGCTAGGTTCTGTAAAACCCAATAATGTCGTCACAATGTTGGCAGCAGGCGTAAAAGAGATGGCACTGACCAAATACCTGATCCAGCAAGTTCTCTTATCGAACGAAAAGCGCATGGAAGAATTGCGCGAGTTTATTCCGAACGCCCAAAGCGGGGATTGGGAGATCGTGATGGCGGGCCAACGTGTGCAGGTGATCAAAGATACTGACACCGGCGGTAGAGGAACACTTCAATTTGGTACGGAAGTTGTTAGTGACGCTGATGGCACGATCGCGGCCTTGCTCGGCGCTTCTCCAGGTGCGTCCACTGCCGTTCACGTTATGCTTGAGGTATTAGAGAAATGCTTCCCACAACATATGATCGAGTGGGAACTGAAAATAAAAGAAATGGTTCCTTCTTATGGCATGTCACTCGTGGAAAGCCCTGAGCATTTCCAAGAAATTCATACTTCCACAGCGCAGACGCTTGGTCTATGCGAAAAAGAACTGGTTTATTAATGAATTATATTATTGGATGACAGTATACATTCGGAATTCGGAAGGTCACAGAAAGTAGTTTAGACATTGGTGTTGAGACAAAGCCACCCTATATAGGAGTGGCTTTTGTGTGTATAAACTGTGGTTTCATCCACTCATTTCGACAGAGGTCATTTTCGTATTGACTATTTCTTTGTCCATTATCAACCTAACAAAAAAACAGACCTCCCTTGAGCTTGCACGCCAGAGAGAGGTCTATTTCTGATTGAACCGAGCATGCAACCTTCATAGGAATCAGTTGTGTAAACGACCGTAGTTGACCAAAACCTACTGTGTTTCCCCCACTGTAACAAGTGAACCGAATGCTTTTGTCAGGCGATGGCCACGAATACGTCTGTGCGAAGTACCTCGGCGGTGAGTTCATCCATCAACAACTGTTCTTCTTCTGCCTAGATGTGGCGTAGAAGAGACTTCAAGTAGCTCAATGGCACGACAGACTTTCCTTGTCCGTAGGAAGTACACGGAGGAAAGAGAGGAGGAGATGAGGGAAGCGGTCAGGCTGAAATATTCGCGGTCCTCCTCCAGCACGAAAAATCGGATGTAATTCTCATCGAGAGAGAACAAATCATGTGCAGTTTCGGAACTGAAAGCTGGCATTAGGAACTGGAAGTCTGCTTCAATGATGTCCGCCAGTACCATAGGCAATTTGTTACTCATCATTAACTCTTTGGATTGGGCATGCATAGAGATGATATAAAATTCGGAGGTGCTGTTATGTTGGACAAGTTCGAGAGGTTTGTGGCCGAACCGGAGATTGTCGAGATGAAGGAGAAAATGCTTGTGATCGAAGCAAATATCAAGGAAGCGGCTGAGGAATTGACATGGGGTGCGTTTTTGGAATGGGAGTTACTATGGGCGGGCAGGTAGGGCTTTGTATAAGAAAATTTCTTATAGTAAAGGAGTATCTTTAGTAATTGAGATTCCTATGTTATAATACTCAAGGAGAAAATAGATGAACATAAGGAGTTTTATTAATGAAAATAATATCTTTGTTTAATAATAAGGGCGGTGTGGGTAAGACTACTCTTGCTTTCCACCTTTCCCATAGTCTCTCTGAGATGGGCTATAAAGTATTAATGATTGATGCGGACCCACAATGCAATCTTACTATTAGCTCTTTGTTTGATGACAAAATAGCAGAGATTTGGGAAAAAGAGGACCAATTTATCGAGGATTTTAAAACAACCAAAGAAAAAATAGGTATTGATAAATTTGATGAAATCAACAGCGAGCCAAGAACGATTCATTATCTACTAAAGACAACGGAGGAGGGGACAGGAGATCTCGAAGTTTTGCCCCCTCCAGTTCAGGTTACTGCAAACTTAGGTTTAATTCCTGGTAGATTATCAATGCATATGTACGAGGATAAAATTGCGGAAAGATGGAATGGGGTTTATCGAGGGGATCCTCTTTCTATAAGAACAATCACCAAAATTCGAAGTTTGGCTGAAGACTATGGCTCAGAGTATGGTTATGATTTCGCTATCATCGATACCTCTCCTAGTTTAGGGATCCTAAATAAAGTAATCATTTCAACAGTCGACGGCTTTCTTATTCCTTGTCTACCAGATATGTTTTCTTTATATGGAATTCGAAATATTGGTGATTATTTATCGAGGTGGAAGAAGGAGTTTGAAACGATTTACAGTTTGATATCAAATGAAAAAAGGGCTCAATTCCCGAGCAGTTTCGTTAGTTTCCTAGGCTTTACAATCTATAATGCAAAAAAATATACGGCTGTAACACCACTTGATCTTGCGCAGGCACACTATAGTTATGCGCTCCAGATTCCAGAAACAGTAAAGGGTTATATCCAACAAGATGTTAGAGCGCATTTAGATGAAACGATGCTTAGCACACCAATTGGCGGAAAAGCAATAATGCATACTCATAATACATTACCTAATATTACTCAGAAGTATAAAAATCCAATGTGGAAAGTGCCCTCTCTTGAATTTTTAGAACAGGAGGATATCGCTACAATTCGTGGAGGCAGTAGAGCTACTTATGAAGGGACAAGGGGTAAGTATATTGAATTTACAGAAGATTTATTGCTAAGAATAGGTACTTTGGAGGCGTAGGGAAAACGATGAGTAAAGAGGTGGCAATTCAAAGCTGTGTGGATGAATACAGTCGGATTCATCATAGGTTTAATCAATTCCTGAACGGCGTTAGAGATTTTTTTGAATTAGAACCTCCATTTAACGATAAGCACACATCAGTGATACATTCAATTAAATATAGACTAAAGGATCCTGATCATCTCAGAGACAAACTTGATAGAAAATGGAAAGACGAAGACCCAATTGTTATTGAAAATCTATTTACTAGAATCACAGATTTTGCTGGGCTACGCGTTCTGCATCTGTACCATGATCAATTTCCAATAATACACGAAAAAATTATTGAAAAAGTAACGTCTAGAGATTGGGTATTTGCAGAATCACCTAAGGCATATACATGGGATCCGGAAATGGTGAAGTTTTATGAAACTTTGGGAATTACAAGTCAACACAAAGAAAGTTATTACACAAGTATACATTATCTTGTAAAGCCTCGTGAGGATAGCTCGATTACATGTGAAATTCAAGTCAGAACACTATTCGAAGAAATTTGGGGTGAAATTGATCATACGATAAATTATCCCCATCCAATTGATAGTGTACCTTGTAAAGAGCAAATCAGAGTTCTATCAAAGTTAGTATCAACTGGGACAAGGCTGGCTGACTCAATATTCAGAACCTACAACAATCATTTAGAAATAAAAGGAGAATGACTTTTCGAATATGTAGACGGGTTATTCTATTAGACATACAGTAAAAGCGATATGGTGCCCCTTACCATAAGCAATATAAGACTAATGAAATAGCCTCTCCGAGACGGTTCAAGGGAGAGGCGTTCTCTATAAGAATTCCAAATATGAAGAACACCCTCACGTAATGTGAGGGCATGCGCTGAGATCATATTGGGCTTTGGCTGGTAACTTTCAGCAACTGCTCCACTTTGTCTTTTAAAAGGCTAAGAACGATCCCCCTGAAATTAATTGCACAAACCAACACCTGAATTTGTTGATCAGGTGTTAGTGCATGAAACCTTGGCTCGTTTTTCAGGAGGTTTTTAATTATTTTCAAACTATCCTGGGACAATCGTTTTGCATTGCCTTTCTCCAATCCAGCCCTTTCGAAAAGAAAGTATTTAACATCGGTGCTGACTGGTAAGCTCTCGATCCAGTTCATAGTTTTTTCTGAAGTATTACTGTTAATAAACATGGCGGGTATATTGTTGTCATATTCGTAGTTGGTGCGGAGGAATTTGATCGAAAAACCAATTTTCTTTCTGTGGGCATCAAGTTGAACTTGAGCTTGTTTTAGCAAATCTAGAACGGATTGCCTGTTTGGTTTTGTCGAGTCGCCTCTGTTGGACAGACGATGCAGTAATTTAAACAATCGTTGATTTCCTAGTTCACTGTCATCTTCAACAATACAGGGAGCTAGTTTTTTATTTGTGTGGTTACAGAGAAAGTCATAACGATCATAACCACCAACAAGGTAGAAGAAATCCTCGTTCTGATCTTTCTCAACAGCTAGCAAGAGATCGTAATCAAGCAAGTCTTTTTTCAATTTACTCATTCTTTTGAGGTAAGCTGCTGTGGTTTCAAGTTGAAAAATAGGTCTTATTTTATCTAGAGGAATATATTGGATTCTGGTATTCATCAAACATCCCCCCCTTTAAGGGATGTATATGATTAGAATAAATTGTCCAATTCCCTTGGATATTGATATTCTAAATAACAAATGTACACACAAATTCATGGTGGAACTTTGGTAGGGAAAAAGAGAATACAATGTGGATTCAGGAGGACAGAACTTACATGTACGATGGCAAATACATTAAACTATATCATTACATCAAACGAATAGATGACGAAGTAGATGCAATCACGTTGACGTGCAGACAGATTGAAGAAATCCTTCAGTTTAAACTCCCAGCTTCAGCCTACAAACATCGAGCTTGGTGGGCGAATGAACAAAAGGGGACTCACACGCATTCCCGTGCGTGGAGGTATGCGGGGTGGAAAACCACTGACGTAAGAATTGGTGAAAAAATTACATTCGTTAGAGAATGATAATAAGAACGTGCGTTCTGTTTTTCTGTATGCTACAATAGCAGTATGAAGGAGGCGGGGAGAATGGTAACGATTTTTGATGTAGCGGATTATTTTCGGTCGCGTGTCGACTATGAGGCCGGTGACAACATCACTCCTTTGAAACTTCAGAAGTTGTGCTACTACGCGCAGGCGTGGCATGCGACTTGGAACCAGGGTGAACGTTTGTTTGAGGAAGATTTTGAGCACTGGGAACATGGACCTGCGAACTATACCTTGTACGATAAATATCGAGATTATAAATGGCAACCGATAGATCCGTCTGACTTGGTCGATTTTAACCCGGCTGAGACGTTTACATTGCAACAATTGGAAAGCCTCGGGGAAGTGTGGGAAGCCTATGGTGACTATACGGCCAAGCGGCTTGAGAACCTGACGCATCAAGAAGACCCGTGGCTGAACACAGCATCGAATGAAACGATTACAGTTGAATCAATGGTTGAGTACTACTCCCAACTGACCGAGGACTAACATGGGAAAGATCAAGCAACCACTCAACAAGAAAGGGAAAGTTCCATCCAGCGCCACCGTCGTGAAAACGACTGCCAAACCGTCTGTGGGATGGGAGCTTTTGGACGAGACTGTGGTTGCGCTGACTGATGTGGAGCGGGAATTTTTCCAGACGATGGTCAAGACGCTGAAAATTCTCTGCAGTCTACCTTGGACTGACGTATCCAGTTACAAAGGACTTGGTTTGGATCGAGTACCTGAAAGTTCGATGAAGTTTCCTATCCCGGCGAAACTGAACAAAGACCATCTTTATCACATCAAGGTGAGCCGTGGTGGTCGTCTGTGGGGATATCGGGATGGGGATGTATTTGAACTTGTTTGGCTTGATCCGCTTCATCGGGTAACTCCGGAATAACCGACGACCGCACCCGGTCGTCTCTTTTTTTACCTAGCTCATTTCCAATTTGAGAAACGAGAACTTGTCAGATACAATACTTATAGGCTCGACGCTGAAGCATGCAGTGAGGGTGGCCTACCCTCCGTCTAATAAATGACACATCCAAAGAAATGGCTCTCACTGAAGGGGAATAGTTGAGATGAATGTGAATCAAAACGTAGCAACACCTCGTTCCAAGGGAGCGCGCATCCTGATCATGGTCGCTGTCTCCGTTGAGCGAGATGCGATCCTGCGCGGACTCCAAGGCGACACCCGATTCGATGTCCAACTAGCCGGCGTCGGTCCCGTCGCCGCTGCCGTCAACACCACCAAAATTCTCGCGACAACTCCATACGACCTCGTCATCAGCGCGGGCATCGGCGGTGGATTTCCGAGTCAGGCAGAGGTGACTTCCCTCGTCGTCTCCACCGAGATCATCGCCGCCGACCTTGGGGCCGAAACCCCAGACGGCTTCAGCTCTTTGGACGAGCTGGGCTTTGGTTTCACCCGCATCCCGGTGGACGCAAGCCTCGCGAACCAGCTAACAGAGGCGCTACAACTTGCGGGCCTGCCTGCACACAAGGGCCCGATCCTCACCCTCGCCACCGTAACCGGCACCGCCGAAACCGCCGCTGAACTCCAGAGACGAGTCCCCGGTGCCACCGCCGAGGCGATGGAAGGTTTCGGCGTCGCATCTGCCGCCCACGATCTCGGCATCCCCGTCCTCGAAATCCGCGCCATCTCCAACGCAGTCGGCCCCCGTGACCGTTCCGCCTGGCGTATCAAAGACGCACTAGACGCTTTAGAAAAAGCCAGCACAGTTCTCCTGGAGGTCCTCTAAATGAAAATTGCCTACTCTCCCTGCCCCAACGACACGTTTGTGTTTCACGCATGGGCACACGGACTGATCCCAGATGCACCCGCACTTGACGTCACCTTCGCAGACATTGACATCACCAACGGTTTGGCAGCCAACTCCAATGAGCTGGATGTCCTCAAAATTTCATACGCAGCCCTACCCTACATCTCCTCCGAATACGCCCTGCTCCCCTGCGGTGGCGCATTGGGTCGCGGCTGTGGTCCGCTGGTGCTCACCAACCAAGCAGGCACCCAAGACCCCGCCGCTCTCGCCGGGAAAAAAGTAGCCGTGCCGAGCGAACGCTCCACCGCCTACTTGCTGTTCCGCCTCTGGGCTGCACAAAACATCCCCGGTGGCGTTGGCGAGATCGTCATCCTGCCCTTCCACGAGATCATGCCCGCCGTTCGCGATGGCAAAGTCGATGCCGGGCTCGTCATCCATGAAGCGCGCTTCACCTACCCAAACTTCGGCCTGACGCTCATGGCCGACATGGGCAACTGGTGGGAGTCGGATACGGGCCTGCCGATCCCACTGGGCGCGATCATCGCCCGCCGCTCCCTCGATCTGCAACAGATCGCCGCGTGGATTCGCGAGTCTGTCGAGTACGCATGGGCACACCCGGAAGCTTCGCAAGACTACGTGATGTGCCACGCCCAAGAACTCTCGCCCGAAGTCGCCCAACAACACATCGACCTGTATGTCAACGAGTTCACCGCCGACTTGGGGGAAGCTGGGTTTGCGGCGATCACCGCCTTGCTCAGCCGCGCTGCCGAGGAAGGTCTCGTGCCTGAGATGGACTTGGCAAGCCTTCGATTCTAATCCCCCTATGAAAAAAGCGACCGGTACGCATGCGCACCGGTCGCTTTTTATTATCTTAGTAGTTGCCATTGCGGAGCTTCACCATCAGAGCGGTGACGATGAGGGCACCTACAACAAATACGGACAGACATGCAGCTGTGAAGAAAGTCATTACAATTCACCCCCTCATGAAAATTTTACACCATACCGTCAGGATTGTCTTGGTGTAAACGATGGGTTTTTCGCCTTATTTCTGGTTGGCGTAGGCGACGGCGATCTGCGCGCCGACGAGGGCGTTGTTTTTGACCAGCTCGATGTTGGTTTCCAGCGACTTGCCGCCGGTGATCTCCTTCATTTTTGCCAGCAGGAACGGGGTCGCGTCCTTGCCTTTGATTCCTTGTGCCTTGGCTTCAGCCAGCGCGTTGTCGATGTGTGCCTCCATCTCCTCGTGCGGCATGGCATAGGCTTCCGGCACCGGGTTCGCGATCACGGCACCTCCACGCAGGCCGAGGCCCCACTTGGTGTGCAGGAAGCTGGCGATCTCCTCCGGTGCATCGAGGCGGTAGTCCACGCCGTGTCCGCTCTGGCGGGTGTAGAACGCCGGGAAGTCGGAGGTCTGGTACCCGATGACCGGAACGCCCGAGGTTTCGAGGTATTCCAGCGTCCGGCCGAGGTCGAGGATCGACTTGGCACCAGCACAGATGACGGCGACGTCCGTTTGCGCGAGTTCGGTCAGGTCAGCCGAGATGTCCATCGTCAGCTCGCCTTCGCGATGCACGCCCCCGATCCCACCCGTGACGAACACGCGAATGCCTGCCAGTTGTGCGCAGATCATCGTCGCGGCGACGGTGGTGGCACCGTGTTTTTTCGCGGCGACGACGTAGGGGAGGTCGCGGCGGGAGACTTTATGTACGTCAGACGTTTGGCCGAACGATTCCAGTTCGTCGTCGGTCAGGCCGATTTTGATCCGACCGTCGATGATGCCGATCGTCGCCGGCGTCGCGCCTTGTTCGCGGATGATCGCTTCCACCTCACGAGCCGTCTGAACATTTTGCGGGTACGGCATGCCGTGCGAGATGATCGTGGATTCCAGAGCGACGACCGGACGGCCTTCGCGCAGGGCAGTTTCAACGTCTGGGTGGATGTCTAAGAAGTTTTGCATGGTGTGTGGAGCCCCTCTCTAGATAAGTGCGTCAAGTTTGGCGGGCGTGAGGTCTGGGTGGACGGTCTCCGCCGATTGGATCGTGATCGTGGCAGCTGCGATGCCAGAGCGAATCGCCACCTCGACCGATTGCGACCGGCTGTAGGCATAGAGAAACCCTGCGATCAGCGAGTCGCCGGCACCTGTCACATCGCGGACGGTGGTCGGCAGGGCAGGGAAGTGACCTGTAAGTTGCTCGCCAGTCACGTACACGCCAGCCGCACCAAGGGTGAGGATGACGTTTTTGACCCCGCGTTGGCAGATGCGTTCAGCAGCGCGGAGCAGGTCGTTCTCGCCGGAAATGGGGATGCCGCTGAGAACTTCCGCCTCGTCCCGATTGGGGAACAGAAAGTCGATGCCGTCGAGCAGCCCGAGCAGTTTGTGTGACTTCGGGACGGAGACGGGATCGAGGAGAACGCAATGCGCAGCGGAGCGTTTTTGCAAAAGCGCTCGCAAGGTGGCTTCCGGCAGGTTGGTGTCGAGAAACCACAGCGGACGATCGAAAAGCGGCGCCGGAACGTCCGCGAGCACCTCCGGTGTGAACTCGTCGTAGATGTCCATATCGGCCAAGCCGAGCACCATCTCGCCGCTCCCGTCGAGCAGTGCCGTATAGGACGCTGTGCTACAGGTCGTCGAGCGGGTCAGGCCGCTGATGTCCATCCCGAGCTCTGTACTGTGGGTATGCACCCAGTCGCCCTGTGGATCTGCGCCGAGGCGCGAGACGAGCGCGACGGGGCAATGCAACCGCGCCAAGTTCTCCGCGACATTGCGTGCGACGCCGCCCAACGTGTGATGCGAGGAGACGGGGATCGAGGTGCGTAGTTGGATGTCCGTCTTGGCCGCAGCCTTGCGGTCCACGTGCGCCGCCCCAATGCACAAAATACCCTGCGACATGTTCCTTCCTCCCAACGTGTGGTGCAGTCTATGACTAGGATGAAGGTTTTTGTGGTGGATTGCAAGATCGTGTTTTCTGGTACAATAATTCCCAAAGGAGGGGAACGCTATGACCTCTGCTGGGGAACATCCCGCGTTTCGACGGATGTATGGACAGGATCGCTTGACGCTGGGCGTGTTCATGTCGATCGAGGCATTTGACGGCGACGAACGGAAGCGGGAGCAACAAGAGCGCCTCGCACGCTACGCCGATGACCGAAATTTCGCGGCGCTGTGGTTTCAGGATGTCGCCGTGCGCGATGTGGAGTTTGGCGATGTCGGCACCAAGTACGATTCGTTTGTCTACCTCACCTACATGATGGGCCTCACGCGCCGCATCGCACTCGCCACCGCCTCGACTGTGCTCACCCACCGACACCCGCTGCGCTTGGCGAAGGAGGTCAACACGCTGGACCAACTCTCCCGTGGACGCTTCGTGATGGGCATCTCATCGGGAGACCGCGTGATCGATTTCGAAGGCTTCGGGGTGGCGTGGGACGGGCGAGGCGAGCGCTTCCGTGAGTCTTTTGAAGCATACCGGCGCTTGACGGAACCCCCGCATCCGGGCGTGACCTCTGCCCTCTATGGCACTGTGCCCCCAGGCGTGATGGTGCCGCAAGCGAGCATCCCTGTGCCGAACATCGTCGTCGGGATGGCGCAACAATCGATGGAATGGATCGCCGAGCATGCGGATGGCTGGCTGAATTACTCGCGCCCCGCCTACATGCAGGAGAACCTCGCCCAGCAGTTCCGCACGCATGTCGAACAGGTCCACCCGGGCGCGTTCAAGCCGTTCTCCCAACCCCTGTTCGTGAACCTGCTCGAAGATCCACAGGCCCAACCGTTGTACGTGCGCGGCGGATTCCACGCGGGCCGTGAGTTCCTGCGCGAGTACTTGGAGCAGTTGCGTCAGTATGGCGTGAACCATGTGCTGTTCGGCCTCAACTCGACGGAGGAGCAGACGCGCCCTGTGCTGGAGGTCTTGCAAGAGATTGCAGAGGAAGTGCTGCCGTACTTCCCGACATTGGAGGTTGAGGTGTGAGGTCAAACGGGTGCAAGGAATTTCCAGCGCTGAGTTGCAGACGATCGTCAATGCTGGGCATCTTTCGAACCTCGAACAGCCTCATGAATTCAGCCGAATTTTGGAGCACTTTTTGCAAAAGACTCTCTAGCGTCGAAAAAAGACGGTTCTCGCGACCCACGCGAAACCGTCTTTTTTTTGATACATTGGTGGAAGTCTAATGGAAAAAGGAGGACCCTGCATGTTTAGGAGAGGGCGACTCTTTCTGGTGGTCTTGTGTTTCGCGATGATTGCCCTGACCGGGTGTGATCTACCGCTGACCAGCAAGCCGGACAACTTCATCGCGTACGAACTTGTCAAAGGCGATGACGCTGTCACCGACGACCAGCAAGCGCAAGTGCAACGTCTGCTTGAAGACGGCAACCTGCTCCAGAAAGTCGGCAGTGAGTACGGCTTTACCTATCAAGAAACCATTCGCGTCCAGCTCGCATCCGGGGATGACGGCTATCGCAGTTTGCTGACCCGCGAAGGCAAAAGCTCCGAAACGTTGGACAACGAAGTCAAATACACCGATGCCTCCGTCTACCGCAGCAACATCACGATCAACCTCGCCAAGCGCAAGACGGACGGGGAACTGAGCTCCACGCTCGCCCATGAGTTGACGCACATCCTGTTCAACCAAAACGCCTTGCGCGTCCCCAGTTGGATCAATGAAGGTCTCGCTCAACGCATGGGATTTGCCGAGGATGCGCGTGACCAGAGCCCGCTGATGAAAAAGTCCGAGCGGTTGAAGGTGTACAGCCACGTCTTGAAAAACAAGCAAGAACAAGGTCACTTAGAACTGCTCGTCGACAACCTCGAAACCATTCACACGATGACCAGCACCTACAACGTCGAATGGCTCGACTATCTCGCCGTGCAATGCCTCTGGGATCAGCAGGGCGCGGAGAAATTCCGCCAGTATCTGCAGAAGATCAAGGACAACCCCCTCAACAAAATAGACCCGTTCGAAGAAAGTTTCGGCGTGAAGCAGACCGACTACGAGTCCACGTTTAACCAACGGCTCGCCGGCGACCTCGCACACCCGGACAAAGGCGTGACGATCTCCTACACGCTCCATGAGGATAGCCCAGGCAAACTGTTGATTCGCCAAGCAGGGGCGGAGGAGTACAATATTCTAGCCCTGGAGCAAGGGTCGCATCAGCTGACGGTGTTGCCAGATAACACGGTGACCGGTCTGCCTGTTGCTCGCATGGTGAAGGGCAAGTCTGAAGTGCGGCCGAACGTGCTGTTTTTCATCGTGTCGCTCGACAAGCCGGAGGAGATCGAGGGACAGATGGTCAAAACATACGGATTTGCAATTGCACGGTATTTTGGGAGATACTATTATATGAACAGCTTTTTGAACACCGAAGACGGTGCTTCGAGCACCCACCACGACCTGAAACTTCCTAGTTTGGAGTTAACAGGTCTCGAAGTGCCTTCCTAAATTGAGAAAAACGTAAGGGCCGTTACTTTCGAAAAGCAACAGGCATTCTAAAATAAAGTATTCAAGTCTGATCGAAAGGACGGGACCTAGATGATGCAGCAACAGATCAGCGATCGAATTCAGGAAGTCTTGCCTGTGGACGTCGCCAAGTGCTTGGAACAAGGGGATCGCCCGAAGATCATCGACGTGCGCGAGGACTTCGAAGTCGCGGAAGGGATGATTGACGGGGCTTTGCACGTGCCGATGCGCGACCTCTTGGAACGCTACCAAGAGTGGAAACCAGAGGAGGAATTGATCTTCGTCTGCCGCTCAGGTCGTCGCAGCCTCGCCGCCTGTCAGGTGATGAAGATGATCGGTTATCACAATGTGAAGAATCTCGCGGGCGGGATGCGGGCGTATGGACAGTAAAGTGAGGAGACCGTTGCGTAGACAGTAGACGCAATGGTCTTTTTTACGGAGAGGGCGGGTGCGGGTCTTGATGAGGAGAGTAGTGCAGGTGGAGGACGGGCAGTTCCTCGATGTGGAACGGTGCTCGCGGGTAAAGCGGAAGCGGAAGCGGGAGGTTGGGAGATGACGCTGCCTCTCGTTCGCACGGTGTTACAACGGAAGGGTTGGCGTCTGATCGAGGCGCAACCAATGCTCGGCGGGTATGCGGCGACGCTGTATCGGTTGCGTGTCGTCGATGAGCAGGGGCAGGCGCGCGAGGCGATCTATAAACGCTTCGATCCAACGCGCACGGCGGAATTGGAGCTGTACCGCACGGTGTTGCCAGAAGTGCCGCATGCGATTCCTGCGCTGTATGGCATCGTGGACGAGGATGGCGAGCAAGGCTTGATCCTCGAAGCGGCAGGCGTAGCGGTGAAGACCGTTTTTGCCGGGGAGCGGGAGATGTTGCACGAACTCGTGACCTTGTTGGCGCGTCTGCACAGTGCGCTTGCAGAAAAAAGTCAGCAGTGGCTTGCGGAGGGACGGGCCTCCGCGTATCCGTTCGAATCCTCCGCAGCGTGGGCCGATACGGCGCTGGCGGAATTGACGTGGCTGGCGGGGCAGGAACGGATGCATCTGCATCCACAACGCGTTGACGAAGTGCGGGACATGGCGGCGCAGTTCTACCCTCGCTATCCAGAGTGGGCCGTCGGACGCACGACCTACACGCATGGCGACCCGCATCTGGAGAATGTGCTGGTGCAGGCCGCCGGACAGTATCGCTTGATCGATTGGGAGTGGGCGTGTGTGTCCCTGCCACAGCGGGACTTGTCGATCCTGTTGCAGGATGTGTTGGAGGAGGAGTTGCACGAGTTTGCCTACGACGCGTTTCAAACTCGGCTCGTGCAGCAGGGCTTTGCCATCCCCGATCCGCTTGCGTTCCGGCGGGCGTTTCGCGCCTGTCTGTTTGACAACACGCTGATGATGCTCGGCTGGGAGATCGGCAAGTACCGCAACGGGTTCTTGACGGAGAGCGAGATGGAACGGATTCTGACGGCGAAGTTGCGGTGGTTGCACGAGTGCCATCGGGAATTGCTCACCTAAAAAAACGACTCGGGAGTTGGGCTCCCGAGTCGTTTTTTTACAGATAATCGCGCAAGGATTCGCAATGATGCCCGTCGCGTCCCGTCACCGGATCGGCGGCGACGAGGGAGTTGAGGATCGCTTCCTCCGTACACTCAGCAGCCGCACGGAAGGCGGGGTCGAGAAAGTGATCGTGGAGGAGCGGGAGCATGAGGATCGGCTCTGGCGACTCATGCGGAAATCGCGTCGCCGTCGAGAACGCCAGCACCAGATCACCACTGCCATGTCCAATGTAAGAGCCTGTCCGCACCAAGCCCACACCTGCACGGGTGGCGACGCGCTGCAATTGCCGATCGCTCAGCGGCAGATCGGTTGCCATCACGATGATGATCGAACCTTGATCCCGGTCGGGAACAGGGGGGAAATCGCACGTGTCCGTCGAATTCGTCGAAGTAGAAGCTGCGGGGGCAGCCTGTTCGGTCGTAGTTGTCGACTCGGGTCTAGTTGCGTTTGCCACCTGCTCACGAATTCGCGGACCCACAGACTGACCTGCAACCTGCAAATCATCCAAGCGACCGAAGTTGGACAGCACCAACACGCCAACCGTGTACGATTGCTCACCGATCCGCACCACCCGCGAGGAGGTCCCAATCCCGCCCTTCAATCCATAACAGGTCATGCCCGTCCCGGCACCGACCGCGCCTTCCTCCACAGCCTCACCTGCACGCTTCAGCGCCGCCTCGACATGCTCCGCCTGCACATGCAGTCCACGGATGTCATTCAGCCAACCATCGTTGCACTCACAGACCACCGGGTTCACCGTCCCTGTCGTCACGCCGATCTCCGGGGTCTGCTCCAGCATGTAACGCACCAACGCCTCGCTGACCGTCCCTACGCTCAACGTATTCGTCAGCAGGATCGGCGTCTCCAACGTGCCCAACTCTGCGATCTGCACCGTCCCGACCGTCTTGCCAAAGCCATTGATCACCTGCACCGCCGCCGCGACTTTTTCGCGGAAGAGATTTCCCGGATGCGGCACGATCGCCGTCACGCCGGTCTGCACCGAGCCTGCACGCAGGGTCACATGCCCCACGGTCACGCCGGGTACGTCTGTGATCGCATTGCGCACGCCGGGCTCCAGACTCCCGATCTGCACGCCAAACTCACGGATACGCTTTTTCACGGATACCACCTCACTATTCTCTAGTATAGGCAAAATACAGCGCCTCTGAATAGTGTGTCTATACCTAGTCTTGCCTTAGAGAGGAGATCTGAGATGGCTGTTGGAATCGTAACACCCCAGAGCTTATACGTTCGCATCGCCGATGGAGAGGAGTTGTTGATCCTCGACGTCCGCCTGCTGGAGGACTTTGAGAGCTGGCATGTGGAGGGGCCGACGGTGACGTCTGTCAACATCCCGTACCTAGACTTTCTCACGGAGGAAGCGGCGCCTGCTTGGAAAAAACTCCTCCCGGCCGACCAGCCGATCCTCGTCAATTGTGCGCGCGGACGCAGTGCTCAACTCGTCGCAGAAGTCCTCGACCGCCACGGCTACGAAGTGGCCTACCTCGAGGGCGGCATGAGCGGCTGGAGCGAAGTGTACGCGCCCGTCACGGTGATCGAGGAGCCCGATTGGAAACTGATCCAGCTCAACCGCGTCGGCAAAGGCTGTCTCTCCTACCTGATCCACTCTGGCGGTACGGCGCTGGTCGTCGACGCCGGACGACATGTCGAGCAGTACCTTGCACTGGCCCGAGCGGAGGGGGTGAGCATCGTCCATGTGGTCGACACGCATCTGCACGCCGACCATATCTCGGGCAGCGTGGAACTGGCCGCACGCACCGGGGCGCACTACTACATCTCCGGCAGTGAACTGCAAGGCTCGGACATTGCGCATACCGCGCTGGAGGATCACCGCATCTGGACATTCGGCGCGGTCACGGTCTGCGTGCTGGCGATCCCGACGCCCGGGCACACGCCAGGCAGTGTCTCGCTCCTGTTGAACAACCAGTACTTGTTGACGGGCGACACGGTATTTGTCGGGGGCTTGGGTCGACCCGACCTCGGGGGCAAGTCGCGGGAGTGGGCGCAATTGCTCTACGACACCGTGTTCACGACGCTCGCACCGCTGGCGGACGATGTGTTGGTTTTGCCAGCCCATTATGCCAGCCGTGCGGAGTACCATGCGGACGGGTATGTCGGCGCGAAGCTCGGTCTGATCCGCGAGACCAACGACGCCCTGCGACTCACCGACCGCGAGGCGTTCGTCGAGCGGTTTGCCTCCGAGAGCGGTGCGACCCCGCCCAATTACACGGAGATCACCTCGATCAACCGGGGTGACAAGCAAGTCGATGCCACCCGCGCCTTGGAACTGGAAAACGGACCGAACCGCTGTGCCGCCAAACATGCCAATCGATAGCAAAAAAGACTTCACCCGCAACCGGGTGAAGTCTTTTTTGCTGCCAGCAGGTCTGCCCAAGGCTCACGATCGTTTTCGCTTGCCCTTCCCACGCGGGCGCAAAGGCCAAGCGATCACCGCGACGGCGAGCGATTTCAACACATCGCCCACGAGATACGGGATACACGCCGACTGCCAGGCTTGCACGAGGCTCACGTGTTGGAGATGTGCGAACCAGAGCAGACCTGTCGTGTAATCGAGCAGACTGCCAAGCCCGAACGCGGCGAGGAACAGCAGCCCCACGGACGCCAGATCGCGTCCTGTAATCCGTGACACGGCCAGACCCAGCAGCCCAGCGCACACCGGGTACATCCAGAGAAATCCCCCTTGCGCCCCGAGCAACAAATCCATTCCGCCCTGTTGCCCGAGCAGCGGCAAACCGACCGCCGTCAGCAACACCACAGAGAGCACGCTAAAAAAACCGTAACTCGCTCCTAACAGCGCCCCAGCCAGCATCACGGCGAAGGTCGCGAGGTTGACCGGCACGCGGGAGAGCGGTGCGAGTTGCAGAAACACATTGCTCAGAATCACCAGCAGCACCGCACTGAGCAGGGCGAGCGCGAGTTTGAGCAGAGTTGGTTTGGCTATCATGCTGTCCACACCTCGATACATCAAAGACTCTGTGCAAAAATCGCTACAGAGCCTTCGGTTGTGCTGCTTTGACTTGTCGGTAGTACTCCGCTGCTTTTTGGAACTCGCCTTGGTCGAAATAGACGTCGGCCATCCGGCGCAACACTTCGTTGGCGAGCAACGGATAGTCGTGCTTGGCGAACAGGTCGAGCGATTCGGTGAAGTTCTCCAGCGCTTTTTCCAAATTCCCACGCGTGACTTCGACAGAACCGAGAATTTTGTTCGCGGTGCCCTTGTGCTTGTACTCATGCTTCGCGGAGAGGATCTGGTAGCAGTACTTCGCCGCTTGGTCATAGTCCTCATGGGCAAAAAACGCTTCGGCGATCTCGGCTTTGGCGTTGACCAGCTTTTCTTCCTTGTTCAAGCCTTCATAGAGGTGAATCGAGGTCAACAGCGCTTCGATCGCTTTCGGGTAGTCCTGCAACGTGACATACAACTTGCCGAGGTTGGTGTACACACCTGCTTTGTTGTTGAGGTTCTCTGTCGCTTCGTGGATCGCCAGCGCACGGTGGTAGTAGTGTTCCGCTTGGCCGAGGTCACCGATCTGGAAGTAGCAGTTGCCAAGCCCCATCACGATGTGCCCTTGACGATAGAACGCCCGCATCGTGTGATTCAGATCGTTCGCCTCTTGCCAGAAGCGGATCGCCGAGTGGTTCTCACCGAGCTTGCCATGAGCCATCGCGAAGTTGATCAACAGCGAGACTTTGGTCAGGCCGCCGATCTGGTAGTGAATCAACGTCTGGTAGGCTTCGTTGAGCGTGACCAGCGCTTTGTCGTTGTGATTCATCAGCAAATAGACATACGCCAGCGAGTCCATCGAGCGGATGCGCTCCCGCACATAGTTGTTGTTCTCCAAGTGCAGGATGCTTTTTTCAAAAAGTTCGGCGGCCGCAGCGCGGTCACCACGCTGCTCTGCCAGGCGGCCGTTTACCCAGGCCAGCAGACCGTGATCGTATTCGTTGAGCTCATCGGGCGAATCGATGTTCGCGTTGTCGAGCGTTTTTTGCGCTTGATCAAAATGGCCGGACTCGACGTGTTGCTCTGCGAAGCGGATGAATTTCTTCCACTCCGAGACGAGCAGTGCTTTGTTTTCCGGTTCTTTAAAGAAGTCCTCTACGGTGCAATCGAGCTTCTTCGAAAGCTTATCCAAAGTATCGTAAGAGGGCTGGATCAGACCTTTTTCTATCTGACTGATATAGCTCCGCGTGACGACTCCTTCGGCCAGCTCTTGCTGAGTCAGATTTGAAGCCTTCCGCAGTTCTTTGATTCGTTGTCCTACAGCTCCCATAGTGTAATTCTCTCCCATTAGTTGACTATCTAATTGTTTCGAATCTTGCAATTCGAAAACAACCCACTTTAGAAGCAGTATACCATAACCGCAACTTATTGAGAGCACCCCTTGAGCTTAATAGGCGCGTAGTCCTAGAGGTTTCGTGCAGGTGACGATTTTCTTGTTGTGTAAAGTCAGTGAAATCTATGCTTTCTGGAAAATTAGGGAAGCGAATTGAGAACGTGAGTAACTAAATTGAACTAACCAAATGCATTTTGCGTAAAAATGTTCACGAATGTTATTGACGTGGAGGGAAATGTGATTTACCATAGGGTTAACAAAGATGCACAAAACGCTTCAAGCGAAATAAATGTGCATACATAACTAGGAGGTAATCACATATGAAAAAGAACATTCTCAAAGCAGTAATCGGCGGTTTTGTAGGGACAGCACTGGTAGCAGGTCTGTTTGCGGTCGTGGCTCCGTCCGTACAACAGAACGCGGATCTGGTCTGGCCGGAAAACTCTCCGGTCTTCGCTCGCTAACCAGCCAGCACCTAACATATGCATACAAAAAAGGACGGGGTAAGTACTCCGTCCTTTTTTGTGTCTGCGTGAAAAATGTAAGTGACATTGTAATTGCAGTTCCGCGGCAAAATTGAGTCTAAAGGCTCAGAGGAGATGATCGATTTTTAAATAGAAGTCAAAGAGGGTCAAGTTTTACTCGTGTAGTAAGGTTGCAATAAACGAAGATTGGGTGCGATTTTCATGAAATAAATGTCGAATAAAAGGTTCAGAAGATTTGCAGGAATTGGGAAGCCATGCGTCTAATATGATCTAGCAGATAGCTGAAACCGCTTTCGAACCCATGAGAGGATGCTGACCCATGATCACAATCTATGACATCGCCAAACGTGCGAACGTCTCCCCAGCCACTGTGTCTCGCGTCCTGAACGGATACCCAGATGTGTCTCAGAAAACTCGTGAGAAGGTGCAACGCATCACGACCGAGCTCGGCTTTCAGCCGAATGCGGCAGCGCGTGGCCTCGCCACGAAGCGTTCTTGGACGATCGGTGTGTTTTTCCAAGACCATGTGAACAGCGGCTTTAAGCATCCTTTTTTGCAAGACGTTTTGAAAAGTTTCAAGGACGTGATGGGTGCCAAGGGCTATGACTTGCTGTTTTTTGCCAACCACATGTTGGAGAAGGAACATGATAGCTTCGCAGCCCGTGCCCGTCACCGCAATGTAGATGGCGTGTTATTGCTCGGCGTACCGCGCACCGAACCGACGCTGAACTCCTTGGTGAGCACGGGTATTCCTTGCATGTCGGTCGATCTCGATCTGCTCGGCCCGCGCGCTGGGTACCTCTGTTCGGATAACAAAGGGGGCGCGCTCAAAGCGATGGCGCATCTCGTCGAGATGGGGCACCGCCGGATTGCGTTCATCGGCGACCGCTTCTCCACCAAGCCCGGTCATGACCGGTTGCTCGGGTATCAGGAAGCGTTGTCCCAGCACAGCCTCACGTTTCGCCAAGAGTGGATCGCCTACGGGGACTTCACCGAGGAGGGCGGCTATGCAGCGATGCAACAACTGCTGAGTTTGGAGGAGCGTCCGACAGCCGTATTTTGCGCCGGGGACATGATGGCGATCGGCGCGATGTCTGCGCTGCGTGAAGCAGGACTGCAACCAGGGCCGGACGTTTCGGTCATCGGTTTTGATGACATCGCGTATGCCAAGTACCTTGGGTTGACCACGGTTGCCCAACACAAGGACCAGATGGGCATGCAGGCAGCCCAAGCGCTGTTGCAGTTGATCGACGATTCTGCCCAGTCGCCGGCGGTGCTCACGATCGGGACAGAGTTGGTTCTACGCCAGACGGTTCATGCGATTTGACCGTCTGGAAGCGTTTTTTTCTCTCATTTCCGAAACCGGTTTCGGAAATGGAGGGTATCGTCCTTGGTAGTACTCGATTTTTACCAAAATTACCGGAACCGATTCCGGTACATCAGGGGGTCACTCATATGTCGATTTCGAAAAAAACGATCACCACGGCAGCGGCAGTCTCGATTGCACTTACCACCGTCTTGACGGGATGTTCGGATGACAAAGCCACCACGGCGACAACGGAAACGGTCACGACCGACAAGCCGGTCACGCTGACGGCGTGGATCATGCCCAATAGTCCCAAGCCAGACGCAGATTTTCAAACGCTGATGAAGCCCTATCTCGACAAGCACCCGAACGTGAAAATCAATGTCACCGTACTCGACTGGGGTTCTGCATGGACCAAGATCACGACAGCTGCGACGTCGGGGACGGGCCCGGACATCATGCAACTGGGCACGACGTGGGTTCCGGCGATCGCGGCGATGAACGGCATTGACAAGATCACGGATAAAGTGGCAGACGTCGGCGGTGCCAACGCGTATCTCCCGGCAAGTTGGAAGACGACGCAGATCGAGGGACAGCCGGACGTGTATGCGGTGCCGTGGTTCGTAGACGCCCGTGCTGTGTATTACCGCACGGACGCTTTTGCCAAAGCGGGCGTCGATCCGAAGGAAGCGTTTAAAACCTGGGATAGCTTCAAGGCCGCTCTGCAAAAAGTCAACAAGGTCAACATCGACGGACAAGAGATGGCGGCGTTCACGATGCCGGGCAAAAACGACTGGAATGTCGCGCACAACATCTTCCCGTGGATGTGGGAAGCGGGCGGCGAGGTGCTGTCCCCGGATAACAAAAAGTCGGTGTTCAACTCCGACCAAGCGCTCAAAGGCTTAACGTTCTACACCAGCCTCGCCCGCGAAGGTCTGGTTGACAAAAAATCGTTGGAGGAGAACTCGTCGCAAGTCGAAGGCGACTTCGCAGATGGCAAAGCGGCGGCGATCATCGACACCCCGGTGCTCGTCAAAAGCTTCACCACCTCCAAAGCGGATGGCGGGTACGCGGAGAAGCTCGCTGCGAAAAATTATGCGGTCGCTCCGTTGCCGGCGGGCCCGTCTGGACAAGCGACGTTTTTTGGCGGCAGTGACCTGACCGTGTTCGCAGGGTCGAAGAACAAAGGCAATGCGTGGGATGTGATCAAGTACCTGTCCGGCGACGATGCGCAATTGGAGTACGCGAAACTGTCGGGCATGATCCCGGCGAAAAAGACGGTGCTCGACTCCTCCTACATCAAGGACAACCCGAACCTCGCGCAGTTCAAGGCGGCGACCGAATCGGGCCGCTCCTACCCGTCGATCCCGCAATGGGGTCCGACCGAGACGGTGCTCGTCAAGCATTTCGGCAACATCTGGGACATCGTAGCGGGCGTCAACGGCACCTACAGCGATGCGTCCGTGAAAAAAGAACTCGATGCAGCGGCCCAAGAAGTGGACGCGATTCTGAAGCAATAGCAGCGCTGAACCCGTAGACGAAGGAAGGGATGACGATGCAAGAACAACCGCAGCTCCACCACGCTCCGCATCCTCACCCGCCTGTCCGCCGCCCCACGCGTTGGGCGCGGCTGCGACGGGGGTGGCGGGAATACCGCTTCGCCTATGCGCTGGTGCTGCCGGCCCTGGTGTTCATGGTGGCGATTCACTTTTTCCCGATGGTCCAAGGGATTTGGATGTCGTTTTTGAAACTCAACCAATTTACGCTCGCTCAGTATCTGAACGCGCCGTGGGTCGGTTTGCAGAACTACAAGGATGTGCTGTTCGACCCGGGCAATCCGGTGCGGGCGGGACTGGGCATCGCGGTGCGCAACACCGTGCTCTACAGTTTCGCCGTGACGATCGGGACGCTCGCGGTGGGGATGATGGGAGCCCTGCTGATGAACCGCAAGTTTCCGGGGCAGGGATTTGCCCGCACCACGCTGTTGCTGCCGTGGGTCGTGCCTTCCTATGTGGTCGGGATTCTCTGGGGCTTCATGTGGCAGAAGGACAATGGCGTGATTAATACCTTGCTGGTCGATGTCCTGCATCTCGCCAGCGACAAGCCGTTCTGGTTGATCGGCTCCAACACGCTGTGGGCGATCATCATCCCGACGATCTGGCGCAGTTGGCCGTTCCTGATGGTGGTGTTCCTCGCCGGGTTGCAGACGATCCCGGAGGAGCTCTATGAAGCGGCGAAAATCGACGGAGCGAATGTTCTGCGGCAGTTCTGGCACATCACCCTGCCTTTGTTACGTCCGATCATCGCGATTCAACTGCTGTTCCAGATCATCGCCAACGTGTACTCCTACAACATCGTCGCGATGATGTTTGGCAATGGAGCCGGGTATCCCGGTGAATGGGGCGATCTGCTGATGACCGCGTTGGTGCGGCAGACGTTCGGATACTGGGCATTTGGCACGGGTTCTGCGGCATCGTTCATCCTCATGCTGTTCATGCTGATCGTGGTGAGCATCTGGTACCGCGCATTCCGAAAGGAGATGATGATGCAATGAACACCTTGACGGCAAAACGTGCGCGGAACCTGACGCTCAATGTGGTCACCTGGCTGTTCGTGCTGGTCAACCTGTTCCCGATCCTCTGGATGGTTTGGACGTCGATCCACTCCAACGAGGAGATCCTTGGCGGCGTGCGCGCGATGACGCTCGATCACTTGCAATGGGGGAACTACCTGCAGCTTTGGCAGACGATCAATTACTTTGGGTATTTCAAAAACAGCCTGCTGATCTGCGGCGCGACCACGATCCTCTCGACCGCCTTCGCGGTGATGGCCGGCTATGCGCTGGCACGCTTCAAGTTCCCCGGTTCCAATCTGTTTGGCATGAGCGTGGTCTCGACACAGATGATCCCCGGTATTCTGTTCTTGGTTCCGATCTATCTGCTGTTCTGGCAAATTGATAAAAACATCGGCCTGCCGATGATCAATACCTACTGGGGCATGATCTTGATCTACACGGCCTTCTATACACCGATGAGCATCTGGATCATGCGGAGCTTTTTCGTCTCGGTGCCCCGCGATCTGGAGGAGTCGGCGCTGATCGACGGATGCACGCGCTTCCAAGCGTTTCGCAAAGTGATCCTGCCGCTCTCCGTGCCGGGCATCATCGCCACTGCTGTGTACGTGTTCCTCACCGCATGGGATGAATTGATGTTCGCGTGGGTGATGACGACGACTTCCGATGTGCAGACCATCCCGGTTGGAATCCGACTGTATGTCGGGCAGTACCAGAACCGTTTTGACCTGTTGATGGCGGCCGCCGCTGTTTCGACGCTGCCGGTGCTGCTGACGTTTTTCCTGACGCAGAAGTACTTCATTCGCGGGATGACAGCAGGGGCGGTCAAAGGCTAGTTTTTTGAACTGATCGAGAAGGAGTGTGGCCGTCATGAAACAATTTCCGAAGGATTTTCTGTGGGGTGTGGCAACCGCCAGCTATCAAATAGAAGGAGCGGCGCAGGAAGGGGGTCGCTCACCCTCGATCTGGGATGACTTCGCACGCACACCGGGCAAGGTGTTCGAAGGTCATACCGGTGACGTGGCCTGCGACCACTACCACCGCTATCCAGAAGATGTGCATTTAATGAAGGAACTTGGCGTGCAAGCGTACCGTTTCTCGATTTCGTGGTCGCGTCTGTTCCCGGAGAAGGGCGTGTTCAACCAAGCGGGCTTGGAATTTTACAAGCGGCTGATCCGCGAGCTGAAGGCCAGAGGCATTCAACCTGCCGCCACGATCTACCACTGGGATCTGCCGTCCTGGGCGCAAGCAGAGGGCGGGTGGGCCAATCGCGATACGGTCCTGCACTTTGTGGACTACGCGACGACGCTGTTCCGCGAGTTGGGTCGGGATGTTGGAGTCTGGATCACGCACAACGAGCCGTGGTGTGCGGCATTTCTCGGCTACGGGGAAGGCGTCCATGCGCCAGGGCATCAAGATTGGCGAGAAGCGTTGATCAGCTCCCACCATCTGCTGCTCTCGCACGGGTTGGCGGTGCAAGCGTATCGCGACATGGGGCTGACGGGCGAGATCGGGATCACCTTGAATTTCACGCCGACGGATGCGGCGAGCGACGCTCCGGCAGATGTGATCGCGGCCTCGCGTTGGGATGGGTATGCCAACCGTTGGTTCCTCGACCCGCTGTTCAAGGGGCACTATCCTGTGGACATGATTGAGTGGTTCGGGGAGCAGTTCGGGCCGTTAGCTTGCATCCAACCGGGTGACCTCGAGACGATCGCGGTGCCGATCGACTTCCTCGGCGTGAATTTCTACAGCCGCAACATCTCGAAGGCAGGCGCCGACAACGCGCTGCTCGGCATCTCCTTTGACGAAGCCCGCGGGCCTGTCACCGACATGGGCTGGGAGGTGCATCCTGAATCGTTGTATCGTCTCTTGAAACGCTTGGAACAGGAATACACCGGACGCCTGCCGTTGTACATCACGGAAAATGGTGCGGCGTATCCGGATCAGATAACCGGCGATGCTGTGCATGACCCCGAGCGGGTGCGCTACTTGCATGAGCATCTCGAAGCTTGCCAGCAGTTTGTCGCGGAGGGCGGCAATCTGAAAGGCTATTACGTCTGGTCGTTCCTCGACAATTTCGAATGGGCATTTGGGTATTCGAAGCGATTTGGCATCGTGTATGTGGATTATGAGACCCAGCGACGCATCCCGAAGGACAGCGCGCTGTGGTTTGCGCGAACGATTGCGGACAACGGAGTCCAACCAACCAGAGCGACATCGGACGCGCCATCCTCTTGAAAGGGGTGATGCTGTGATTGATGCCGGGGCAAGGCGGATGTGAACATAAATAGAAAAAGGGAGGATTTCACATGAAAAAGAAAACGCGCAACTGGGTGGGAGTCGGTACGTCGTTGATGACGGTGGCGGCGCTGACGCTGCCAACAACAGGAGCATGGGCCGGAACGGTCACGGTCGGAGCTGGGAGTTACACCAACACGCTCCCCGCTGGACAGACAGGCGTGCAAGGCGCGATCTACAAGACGGCCAATGTCACGGGCGCGATGCCGACCAACGATTGGTGGAGTTCGGTGGCATGGGAGCAGTACTCAGATGCGATGTTCCCACACCCGCTGTCGGTGCAAGCGGCGCAAGCAGGCTTGAAACTGGGCTATCCCACACAAGTCGGATCGACGAACACGATGTTCGGCTCGATGGCGAATGACCTGACGCTTAGCTCCTCGGCGGGGACGTATCCAGACACCAAAGTCGATGGCTATTCGGACTGGACGGTCTCGATGTTGTTCAGCAACGGCACCAACTCGATGCGTGTGACGTCGGGACACGGCTTGCCGTTCGTCTACAGCACGTTCGTGAACAGCACGCCGAAGCTCACCTTTGCCAGTGCGCCGACCGTCTGGTCGGGAGCCAACGGTTCGAACGTGCTCGGGATCACCATCAACGGTCATCACTACGCGCTGTTCGGCCCGACCGGTTCGGCTTGGTCGGGGGTCGGCACATCGACTTTGAGCAACAATTTGGGTGGCAAAGACTATCTCTCGATCGCCCTGCTGCCCGACAATACGGCGGCGACCTTGAATGCGTACAAAACCTACGCGTACTCGTTTGTCACAGACACCAAAGTCAACTGGTCGTACAACGCCGCCACGTCGAAAGTCAACACCACCTACAACATCACGACGACAGCCAAAGAAGGCACCCAGACCGGCACGATCATGGCACTCTACCCGCACCAATGGAAATCCGCGACCACGCCGCTGTCCAGCTACACCTATGACAGCATCCGAGGCACGCTGAAGACGATCACCGGTTCCTCCTTCAACACCGCGCTGACCTACCAAGGGATCACCCCGTACTTGCCACCCGTCGGCACGTATGACAATGCCACCCTCAACAGCTACGTGGAACAAGTGCGCACGGAAGCGAACAACCACAACGCAGGCACTTCGCCCGACACGTACTGGGGCGGTAAATACCTGCAACGCATCTCCAACCTGATCCCGGTCGCGCAACAGCTCGGCAATACAGCGGCGGTCAGCAACTTCGAGTCGTTCCTCGAGAGCACGCTCAGCACGTACTTGAAAGCGACCGACAGCAGCGGGGCTGCCAAAGCGAACAACCTGTTCTACTACGACAACAACTGGGGCACGCTGATCGGCTACCCAGCAAGCTATGGATCGAACAACGAATTGAACGATCACCACTTCCATTATGGCTACTGGATTCGCGCGGCGGCCGAAGTGGCGCGCAACAACCCGAGCTGGGCGACAACTGCCAATTGGGGCGGCATGGTCAATCTGCTGATCAAGGACTTCGCGAACTGGGATCGCACCGATACCTCGTTCCCGTTCCTGCGCAACTTTGACCCGTATGCAGGTCATTCGTGGGCAGCGGGACACGCGATGTTTGCAGATGGCAACAACCAAGAATCCTCTTCGGAAGCAGCCAATGCATGGGCGGCGCTCATCCTCTGGGGCGAGCAGACCGGCAACACGCAGATTCGCGACCTCGGGATCTACCTGTACACGACGGAGACCCAAGCGATCAACCAGTACTGGTTCAACATCGACGGCACGAATTTCAAGCCGGGCTTCAACCACAACTACGCTTCGATGATCTGGGGTGGCAAGGCCGACTATGCAACCTGGTTCACCGCAGACATTCAGAAGATTCGCGGCATCAACGTCCTGCCGGTCACACCTGCGTCCAACTACCTCGGGTACTCGCCCGCGTACTCCAGCAACTGGATTACCCAGTTGAAAACGGAAAACGGCAACTCCAATGCGTGGAGTTCCTGGGCCGACATCCTCTGGGAGTACCAAGCGATGTACGATCCGGCAGGTGCGATCGCGCTGTACAACGCCAATCCGGGGTACATCCCGGAAGAGGGCGAATCGAAGGCGCACACCTACCACTTCCTGCATGAGATGAACGCGCTCGGACAGATCGATACCTCGGTGACGGCGAACACCCCGCTCTATGCCGTCTACAAAAAAGGCACCACCCGCAATTACGTCGCCTACAACGCCAGCAGCACGGTAAAAACCGTCACGTTCTCAGACGGGAAAACGCTCAGCGTCCCGGCGAATTCGATCGCGACATCTGCGGCTGTCAACGGTGGCGGTGGCGGCGGTGGTACCACCACGGGCAACGTGCTGTATGTAAAAAGCGGCGGTGTGCTCAGCACGACCGCCGGGTCTGGCGCATCGTCCGACACGATCGCCTCGGGTGGCGGGGTCAACCACGATGGCACGCCGACCAATCCTTCGATCTACACGATCACCGGTCTGAACGGCACCTACGATTCCACCAAATCCACCGGGTTTGACCTGTTCGTCGATGCTGGCGTGAACATCGCGGACGGTGTACAGGCACAAGTTCAGTATGATTTCACTGGCGACGGAACGTGGGATCGCACGGAAACGTTCCAGTACTTCCCGACCAATGACGTGGCAAACTGGGAGGACTACACGCAAGCCCAAGGTCTGAAGTCCGCGACCGGTGCCTTCTCCAACCTCAGCAACGGCAAGGTTCGCGTCCAAGTCTGGAACGCGATTGGCAACACGGCGACCTCCTTGCGCGTGAATGCAGGCACGACGGAAGGCTCCGTTTCCAAAGTCAACATCCCGTTCAACTAAGCGCAGAAAAAAGGGAAGTTCCCGCACGCGGGGACTTCCCTTTTTCGAGGAGGAGTGTGATACGATGGAGCCATGAGCCTGACAGCAGGAGAGGGATGAACAGGATGGAGCATCTAGTCAATCAGCATGTGCGGGAGATTCAAGTCTCCGGCATCCGTAAATTTTCAATGCGCGTCGCCGCCTACGAGGACGCGATCTCGCTGACCCTTGGGCAGCCGGACTTCCCGACGCCTGAGCATATCAAGGAAGCGGCGAAGCGAGCGATCGAGCAGAACCAAACGGTCTACACGCTCAATGCGGGCCTGCTCGATCTGCGTCGCGCCGCTTGCCAGTTTGTCGCCACGCGCTATGGTCAACACTACGACCCGGCGACAGAGGTGATCGTGACCAATGGAGCTTCGCAAGCCATCGACGTCACGCTGCGCACCATCCTCGAACCAGGGGTGGAAGTGATTCTCCCCGGGCCGGTCTATCCGGGCTACGAGCCGATCGTCAAGCAATGTGGTGCGATCCCCGTCTATGTCGATACGCGGGAAACCGGGTTCAAGCTGACAGCGGAAGGGATTCGGGCGAAACTGACCGACAAGACCCGCGCTGTGCTCCTGCCCTATCCGTCCAATCCGACGGGTGTGGTGCTGGAGCGCGCTGACTTGGCAGCGATTGCAGACCTGTTGCGCGACCGCGAGATTTTCGTGATGTCTGATGAAATTTACAGCGAGTTGGTGTATGGGGAACAGGGTCATCATTCGATTGCCAACGAGCCGGGGATGCGGGTGAAGACGATCGTCATCAACGGGCTCTCCAAGTCACACTCGATGACCGGCTGGCGGATCGGGTTCACATTGGCCCCGGCAGAGATCTCGCAACATCTGATCAAAGTGCATCAGTACAGTGTCAGTTGTGCGTCCTCGATCTCGCAGTTTGCCGCGTTAGAGGCGCTGACGAACGGTGTGGATGACGCGCTTCCGATGCGTGCGGAGTATCTCAAGCGCCGCGACTATGTGTATGACCGTCTGCTTGCGATGGGGCTGGCGTGCGAGAAGCCGGAGGGGGCGTTCTACTTGTTCCCATCGGTGCAGGAGTTCGGTCTGCCGTCATTCGAGTTCTGTCTGCGCATGCTGGAGACGGAGAAACTGGCCGTGGTGCCGGGGGATGCCTTCTCAGATTATGGCGAAGGGTACATCCGGTTGTCCTATGCGTACTCGATGGAAGCGTTGCAGGAAGCGTTGGATCGGATGGAGCGATTTGTCCAGTCGTTGCGCTAGTGGAAAAAAGGCTCGACCCTCGATGCGGGTCGGGCCTTTTTTTAGGAAGAGGAGCCTTGTAGGTACTGGAAGATTCCTGAGGTGATGCAGGCGAGCAGGATCACTTGCAAGACGGCGATCTCGACGAACAATTCATAGAGGGTGACCGCTGCTAGGGCATACGCGACGGTGTACCAGATTTTGCGATGGCGTTGGTGCATCCGTTCGGCGACGAGGCGTTGGAAGGCTTCGTAGATGTCTTGGAGGTTGAAGCGCAGGTAGGGCGAGAGGAAGTCGCTGCGCAGGGAGTTGCGCGTGATCTTGATGTTCAATTTCTGGGTCAGCTCATAGAGGATGTCGAGCGTCATTTTTGGCTCGGGCGCGATGTCGTGAACGAAGGTGACCGGTTGGAGGTCGAGGGAGCGCAGTCCGTAGGCCGCGCGGCGTTCGTTGAGCAGGTCGAGAAACCGGACGAGCGATATGTTTTTCATCAGCGGAGCCTCCTTAGCATGTTCAGAAATGTTGTATAATTTGACCCAGATGGGACAGAGTGGTTACAGGGGAATGATTGCAGTTCTGTGACAAAATTGACAAGTGTGTGGGGAAGGCATATGATCGATTTAGATGATTCTCTAAATGTCTAAGGGAGAGGGATCGTATGAACGAGTCGTTCAAGGCGTTGTCCGACCCGACTCGCCGACAGATTATCAAGTTGTTGCGGGAGCGGGATCTTACAGCGGGCGAGATCGCGGAGCAGTTTTCGATGACGAAGCCGAGTATCTCTCACCATTTAAATTCTCTCAAGTCTGCAGGGCTCGTCCTCGATGAGCGACGCGGGCAGCACATCGTCTATTCGTTGAACACGACGGTGGTGCAGGAAGTGGTAGGCTGGTTTTTAGAAGTTCTGGGTACTGATGATGAGAAGAAAGGGGATGTGAGCCGATGAAGTCGCAGATGAAGTGGGGCGTCACCGACATCATGCTTGCCGTGATCGGGCTCCTGCCGTTTGGATATGGAGTGCTGGTCTATGATCGACTGCCCGAGACGATGGCGACCCACTTTGGCATGCAGGGGGAGGCGGATGGGTGGCAGGGGAAGGGCTCATTTCTCGCTCTGATGGCGTTGTTGACGTTGGGGTTGCCGATGTTGATGAAGGTGACGCGACGGATTGATCCGCGTTCGGAAAACTATGAGAAGTTTGAACATGTGTATGATATTTTTCGACTCGGGATCACCTTGATCCTGTCGGCGGCGATGGGGGCGACGATTTTTTTCAATCTCGGGTACGCGTTCTCGATGCAGATGTTCGCGCTGGTCGGGCTGGGGTTGTTTTTTATCGTGATCGGGAATTACATGGGGCAGGTTCGCTACAATTATTTCATTGGGATCAAGACGCCGTGGACGCTTGCTGATGAGGAGGTCTGGCGCCGGACGCATCGGGCGAGCGGTCCGTTGATTGTGGTGACGGGGTTAGTCTCGGTGATCGCTGCGTTCCTGCCGAATGTGGTGGCGGCGTGGGTGTTTGGGACGGTGTTTGCCGGGTCGATGTTGGTGTTCCCGATGGTGTATTCGTATCTGCAATTCCAACGGTTGCGGGGGGATGGGAAGTAGCATGGGCATTTTATTTGTCGTCGGTTTGTTTGCGGTGTTGAATGTGTATTCGTTTGTTTTGATGGGCTATGACAAGCGGCAAGCGAAACGCCACGGGCGGAGGGTGCCGGAACGGACGCTGTTCTTGCTCTCGTTTGTCGGCGGGTGTATCGGGATCTCGCTCGGGATGGAGAAGTTTCGGCACAAGACCCAGCACAAGTCGTTTCGGATCTTGGTGCCGCTGTCGTTTGTGGTGGTGGCGTTGGTTTATGGGTCTTTGTTGAAGTTGATGTTTTAAAGGGGATTGGGGGAAAAGCCTGCCGAGCAGATGTGTCTGCTTGGCAGGCTTTTTTAGTGATGGAGCAGGTGGTGCAGGGCGGGTTCGAGGGTCGGGTAGCGGAATTGAAACCCGTGGTCGAGGAGTTTCTGGGGCAAGACTTTCTGCCCTTGGAGCAAGAGGACGGATAGCTCGCCGAACAGCAGTTTCATCATGAACGCGGGCACCGGTAGCCAGTGCGGTCGCCCAGCTACTTGGCCTACGACCCGGCCGAAGTCGTCGTTGCGCAGTGGGGTGGGGGCGGTTCCGTTGACAGGGCCGGTGATCTGCGGGTTCTCGATGCAGAACTGGATGAGGCGCACCATGTCCTCTACATGAATCCATGACAACCACTGGCGACCACTCCCGACTTTGCCGCCGACGAACAGTTTGTAGGGCATAAACATTTTGGGAAATGCTCCTCCGTCCATGCCGAGCACGATGCCAACTCGCAAGGTCACGACGCGGGTAGCTGGGATCTGGTGGGCGGCTTGTTCCCACTGCTCGACGACGTCGGAGAGGAAGTGGTCGTGGACATGCGGGCTGGTTTCATCGAAGGTCGCAGTTTCGGAGAGGCCGTAGATCGACATGCCGGATGCGTTGATGATCACTTGTGGTTTGCGGGTTAGTTTCGCGACGAGGTCGGCGATCTGCCCGGTTGTTTCGAGTCTGGATTGCAGGATACGGTGTTTCGCGTCGGCTGTCCAGCGCTGGTTGATCGACTCGCCGGCTAGGTTGATAATCGCGTCAACCCCTTCGAGGAGGTGCGGGGTTAGTGCGAGGTCGCTCCAAGTGAGGGAGGTGAGCGAGGGGTCGTGGGTGGGCTGTTTTTTACGCGAGATGAGGTAGATTTCGTGCTGGTCACGCAGGAAACTCTCGATGAGATGTTGGCCGATAAAGCCACTTCCACCTGCTATGGCGATTTTCATGGGGGGGCTCCTTTGCAGTTTGTGTGTTTGGGTTGCATGGGGGCTTTGGTGGACGGGTGCGTTGCTTGGGTGGTGGCTCCGGGCGGGGATATCGTTGCCCCGCTCAGACACCCCAATGAGGAAAATCACCTCATTGGAGAACTCGCTCCTCCAACGATATCCCCACCCTCCGCAAAGGTGGCCTGTTCGTTGGCGATCTAGCGAATTAGCGGAGTAGGCGCAGGATTTGTTCGGTGCGCTCGGTTGCCCAGACTGCAGCATGTTGCAACGCTTCGTCGAGGGTGCATGGGCCGGGGACGAGGGAAAATGCGGCCTGCAGGCCGAGTTCATCCATCTCCCCACCCGTCAGGATGGCACTTCCACAGAGGGCAATCACCGGGACTTGAGATGTCGCAGCCGCTTGGCAGACACCGGCAATCGTCTTGCCCGATAAGGTCTGGGCATCGAGGCGACCCTCACCCGTCAGGACGAGGTCCGCATCTTGCAGGTGCTGCTTGAAGTGCCCTGCTTCCAGCATCACTTCAATGCCAGAGCGCATCTCGCAGGGGAAAAAGGCCAGCAGTCCGGCGCCAGCGCCGCCTGCTGCTCCTCCACCAGGGTGGGTGTGCAGGTCTTTTTTGTCGGTGGTGTTTTGGTGTTGGGTGGTGTGGTTGAGGTGGTTGGCAAAGTGCCAAAGTGCCTCATCTAGTTGGGCGACCTGCTCTGGGGTCGCCCCCTTTTGGGGACCAAAGATAGCAGAGGCTCCGGTGGGGCCGGTCAACGGGTTCTGGACGTCGGTCGCGATTGTGAAAGTGGACTCTTGAAGGCGCGGGTCAAGCCCGCTCGCGTCGAGCTGCTGCAAGCGGGCCAATGCCCCGCCTCCGCGCGGGAGGGGCTGACCCTGTGCATCCAGCAAGCGCAGTCCCAACGCTTCCAAGAGTCCTGCCCCACCATCGTTGCTCGCACTTCCTCCGAGCCCGATCAGGAAGTTTCGATGCCCAGCATCCAACGCATGCCGGATCAGCTCCCCCGTCCCATACGTGGTCGTGACCAGCGGGTTCCGCTCCTCTGGAGCCAGCAACGGCAGCCCCGAGGCTTGTGCGAGTTCGATGACAACCAGACTTGGGTTGGTGTGGGCAAGCCCATTGCTACTGTCGCTGTTGTTGCCGTTTCGGGCAGTGAATTCACCGAGTGCGCCATAGTGGGCCTTGAGGGGCCGCCCGAGTGGGTCGGTGACCTCGACTTGTACGGAATGGCCGCCTGTGGCTAGAATCAGCGTCTCCATCGTACCTTCGCCGCCGTCCGCAAGCGGCAACATGACGACGTCGGCATCTGGGAAGACGCGCAGGATTCCAGTGCGCATCGCTTGGCAAAGTTCACGGGCAGTGAGCGACCCTTTGAAGGAGTCGGGGGCGACGACGACTTTTTTCATGGACGAAGCTCGCGGGTGATCAGGTTGATGTTGTCTTGGTGGAAGCGCGGGAACGTGCGCGCGAATGTCCAGTGCTCAATCATGGTGCGCAATTCCTCTGGACGGTCGTGGAGGATGCAATCCCGGACTTGGGCGATGTAGGAAAGTGACTCCTGTTGACGGCGGCGAATCTCGCCGCAATCCTCGGTGATGGAACCGTGTCCAGGGACGAGCAACGAGACTTCGTGGTGCTGGAGGATGTGCTCGACTTTGTGCATCGTGCGCTCGTAGTCTGTACTGCTGTAATAGATGAAGGGAAACTCCGCGTCCGACAAATAGTCGCCCGCGAGGAAGACACCAAGCGGCTCCACGATGGTGAACAGTCCATCGAATGTATGTCCGTGTGCATGGTAGAAGGTAATCGTCGTCTCCCCGATCGTCAGTTGCTGACCCTCGTGTTCGATGATATGATCGACGGTCGGGAATTCGACCGGATAGGGCGGGACGATGTAGTTCTCACTGTAAAAGTCTTCGATTGCGGAGAGTTTGCGTTGGCGCTGGGCTTCTGGATAGGTATGTACGGCGGCGCTGGCGATGACGAGCGCATCCGGGAAGGCTCGGTAGCCGATGATATGATCCCAGTCCGCATGGGTGAACAACAGGTAGAGCGGGCGCGTACCACGGATCGCTTCCACGTGTTGACGAATCGTCTCGACTTCCTCGGGTAACCAGCAAGGATCGACGACGAGCACGAGGTCTGGTGTGACCAGTACGGTGGAGGTCGTTTGTTGCAATTGGCTTTGGAAAACGGTGATGTCTCTTGCGCGATAGGAAATCATAAGTCTCCTCCTCACGTGGTTTCTTGTTAGTTTCATCTTAGGGTACGTGGAAGATTGGTGCAAGACCTACAGGTTTTTACAAAAAATTACGTTCCCTTATTTTTCATTTTCTACGATTGAAGGAATGGTTAAAGGAAAGGTATAATTAGAGTGTAGGAGTATGATCGTTATTCTAAAGTCTTTTAGGAGCGTGAACTTATGAAGATACAAATGGCAAAATGGCTGGTGGCGACGCTTGTGCTGACCACGACGATGAGCCCGTCCGCAGCCTTGGCTGAACATACATCAAAATCGAGCTCGTTTGTGGATGTAGGGGATGTCGCAAAAGCCAAGCAGGATGCAATCCTCCAAGCGTCGCAACAAGGTCTGCTCGATGGCGACCCGAACGGACAATTCCGACCGAGGGAGACCTTGACTCGTCAAGAATTGGCGGCGCTGTTGGTGCGAGCACTGAACTTGCCGCTGCCAGCAGGCCCGAAGTCGTCCTATCAGGACGTTGCACAAGGAGATTGGGGCAGTGCGTACATCGAAGCTGTGAAGCAAGCGGGGCTGATGAACGGTGATGGCGGGTCGTTCCGCCCGAATGATTCGTTGACTCGTGAAGAGCTGGCGACCGTGTTTGCCCGCGCTGTCCATGCCGTTGGCACGCATGGCGGTCTTGATACGCAGTTGCGTGACCAAGGCAAGGTCAGCTCGTGGGCAGGGGACGCGGTCGATGCGGCGGTACGGCTCGGTTTGATCGACACGCCCGATGAGCAGTTGAATCCGACCGGCTTGGTACAACGCCAAGACATCGCGGGCTTCCTGTTGGACATCTTCCAATCAGGGGAACGCTCGGCGACGATCACCAAGGTCGAGGGCGATGTGGTCACGATCGATGGCAAGCCGTTTTTGGTTGACGACAAGCTCAAGAAGTTGTTGGGGGATCGCAATCAGCAAGCGCTGGTCGGGGCGGTTCTGAAGTACAAATCCACCAACCGCAGTGTCGGCGACCTTTCGGAACTGGAGATCGTGCAGAGCGGGGTCACGCTGGACACCAGTGGGGCCACTTTTGACGGAAGTTTGCGAATTGCGGCTGACAAGGTGGCGGTCAAAGGGAACGCCTTGCAACAAGTCGTTTTGAAAAAGGGCGTTTCCAGCGTAACTCTGGATTCGGCTGTCAAACAGGTCGTGCTCGACACCGATCAAAAAGTCACGTTGAACGGAACCGGGAAACTGCAAGAATTGCAAGTCACGAATATCCATGCGCAAGTGGTCGTGGGCAACTCCGTTTCCATTGAGAAAATTCAACTGCCGGACAATGTGAAACTGTCGCAGGTGATTCAGAATCTCGATCAGGTGAAGCGACAGATCAAGGACGTTCAGGGTGGTGTGGATGATCGTTCGAACCAGACCCCATCGCCAACCCCGACTCCTGCACCGACGCCGGTCAATCATAAACCGACTGTGGTCACCCAACCGGGCGATCTGACGAAAGTGGTAACAGGCGGCCCGATGACGGTGAGCGTCGCGAACGTATTTGCTGACGCGGACGGAGATGCGCTGACGTATACGGCTGTGTCCTCGGCCACCAATGTTGCGACGGTGGTTGTGAACGGAAGTCAGTTGGTGATCACGCCGGTCAACGCGGGCACTTCCGAGATTGCGGTCACTGCGGATGATGGCAAGGGCGGTACGGAACAAGTGAAGTTCCATGTCACCTTCGAACCGGTGGTGCTCCCTCCAGTCAACCATGCGCCGACGGTGCAAAATGTGATCACTCCGGTCACGGTGACGGTGGGGGATAACTCGCAGTCGGTCAGCCTCGCGAATGTGTTTACAGATGCAGATGCCGACATGTTGACCCTCGATGCGGTGTCCTCCGCAACGGACGTCGCAACGGTCTCCGTAGATGGAAACGACTTGGCCATCACTCCGCTTCAAGCAGGCACGACAACGATCACCGTCTCCGCTAATGACGGCAACGGTGGCGTTGTACAGACCACGTTCACGATCACGGTCGAAGAGATCAAGACTCTGTTCTTCTCCGAACTCGTCTGGGGTCAGGATGACCCCAATCTGCAAATTATTGAGCTGTTCAACCCGACAGGCCAGCCGCTCGATGCCTCGAAGATTCGCATCGAGCGCATGAACGGTGGCGCTCCCATCGTGATCGAGAATTCGACGGTCCCTGCTAGCGGTACGTTCACGATCGGTGAATCCTTCTATTTTGGCGACGTAGCTGTGGATTACAATTCGATGATGAATTTCTACGAGGATGACTCCCAACCGGTTGAACTTCATCTCTTTTATGATAACGTGCTTGTCGACATCGCGATCTTCACGCCTCACAAGTCCCTGGGTCGTGTCAGTGGCACTGTTCATGGAACTACGTCTGCCTATGATTCGGCGCAATGGAACGATGAAGGGGTCGACAATGTTGATGACCTCGGCCAGTACACCCCCTAAGTCCGCAAGCCACTCTCTTTCAAAAAGTACAAGTTGGGGTGAGGAATCTCTATGAAAAATCAACGAACCAACTGGCTGATTGCAACTCTCGCAATGAGCACGATCTTGGCACCGAACAGTTTCGTATCCGCCGCCTCGGCGGCAACAGATGCCACGCAGAAAACGGTCACGTCCGCCACACCTAGCCTGTTGTTCCACGACCTGCAAGGCGTGTCAGCCGAACGTCAGGACAGCATCCGACGCGCGGTGCAAGCGGGCCTCCTGCACGGTGATTCGTCCGGCAGTTTCCGCCCTGCTGACACTCTGACCCGCGAGGAGATGGCGGTCCTGTTGACCCAAGCGCTGCAACTTCCGCTCGGCTCGACAGCATCCACCTACTCGGACGTTCAGCCGAACGGGTGGGCAAGCCGCTACATCGAAGCGGTGCGCAACGCGGGCATGATGGTCGGTGACGGCAACGGCTCGTTCCGTCCCACAGACTTCATCAATCGCGAGGAACTGGCGGTGCTGCTCATGCGCGCCGCCCAGCTCCCGCTGTCCGCAGACGCTACCGACAGCTCCTCCATCAAGGATTGGAACGGCATCAGTCCTTGGGCCCAACCTTTCGTCAACACCGCGCTCCAAGCAGGTGCGATGCAGGCGGTAGAAACTGGCTTCCAACCGAGCACGCCCGTACAACGACAGGACATCGCGGAGATGCTGCTGGCGACGTTTTTCCCCACCGAACGTCCCGCGTTTCTACAGCGCGTGGAGGACGGGAAAGTCTGGATCAACGGTGTGGCCTACCAGCTCTCCGACTCGGTAAAAGGCGTGTTGCACCCGGAGAATTCCGCCATTTTACAAGGGGCCAAGGTACAATTCACAGCCGTTGACCGCACGATCAAGTCGATCACCAAATTGGAATTGCACGCCAGCGGTCAGGCAGCAGCCGCGCAATCCGCCGAATTCAGCGGCAACCTCACGCTGGACGGTCACGGTGCAACCCTTGACGGGGACTTGATTCTGGCCGGGAATTACCTGACTGTCAGCAACCTAACCGTAGCCCACGACTTCCAGATCACACCGGAACTCACCAACGATTTCTCCGCCCATCATCTGCAGGTGCAGGGCAAGACCCTGATCCAAGGGGGCGACCAAGATACCGTCCTGTTCGAAGCTTCACAATTGCAGAGTGTCGAGGTCTCCAAGCAGGATGTCCACGTGGTGGCACTTGGAAACAGCTCCGTGCAACAGATGACACTCTCCTCCGATGCCACGATCACCAACGATTCCACTTCGACCCTGCAACAAGTCACCCTCGCCACGGGAGCCCAACAAGTAAACTTGCAGGGCTCCGTGAAACAGGTTGTGATCAACAGCGCACAAGCGACCACGCTGACCGGACAGGCGGAGATCGGCAATGTCGTCGTCAACAGCTCGGCTCCGGTGACTCTGAACAGCACAGGAACCGTCGGAAACCTGCAAGTGAACAACGCGGCCTCCTCTGTAAAAGTCAGTAGCAACACGAAGGTGTCCAACGTTTCGCTGGCGGCCGGCGTACCAGCCGCTGCTGTGAGCGGCGCAACACCTTCTGTTGGAATCACCAACACCGCGCCGATTTTGCTCTCGTCGATTCCCAATCAGTTCTTCACGGTAGGAGACAGCGATCTGCAGATCGATGCCAGCGCCTACTTCACCGATGCAGAACAAAGCGCCTTGTTATACGGGGTGTCGCCGACGAACAGCACGATCTGTAAAGCAACCGTCACTGGCACGATCATCAACTTGACCGCACTCAGCAAAGGCACCGTGACGATCTCGGTCATCGCCGACGACCAAGTCGGGAAGAGAACGGGCACGAACTTTAAAGTGACGGTCAACGCGCCACCTGCGTCTGCCGGAATTCTGGATCAGACGAAAATCCTCGGCACGGGCGATGTCTCGCTATCGTTGAACACGCTGTTCACGGATGCTGACAATGACCCCCTGACTTATCAGGTCACGGTGGCAGACCCGACGATCGCGACGTTCAATCTGACAAGTGATCAACTCACGCTCACTCCAGCACAGGTGGGCTCCACGGCCGTCACGGTAAAAGCGACCGACGGTCGCGGCGGTGTATTGACCAAGACGTTCCAACTACAGGTCGCCCCCGTTCCGAACCAACAACCGGTCGTCCAACAAACACCGAGCAACCAAGCGCTCACCGTAGGCAGCGCAGACTACACGCTGGATCTGGCTCCGCTGTTCCAAGATCCAGACAACGACGCGCTGACCTACGAAGTCGTTTCGTCCGACCCGACGAAAGCAACCGTCAGCGTGACGGGCACCCAAGCCACTGTACACGCGCTGACTTCCGGCACGACCACGATCCAACTGAAAGCGAAGGACGGTCGCGGCGGAGAAGTCACCACTTCGTTCGATGTGACGGTCAATGACGTTCCAGCGATCAGCGCGCTCCCTGCACAAACGCTGCAAGTCGGGGATGCACCGACCGTTCTGGACTTGAGTTCCTACCTGTCTGACCCGGACAACGACACATTGACCCTGTCGGCAGTTTCTGCGAACACCAACATCGCGACTGTCTCTGTCACGAACCAACAACTGACGCTAACTCCGCTGGCTGCAGGTCAAACGACCGTGACGGTAACTGTCGACGATGGGCACGGAGGTGTCACCTCGGCACCGATCTCCGTGACCGTCACGGCTGCACCGGGCCCCGTCGGCAACAACCAAGCGCCTGTGGCGGTCAGCACAATCTACGAGCAAGTCTTGACCAGCGGCGTGACCAACGCCCGTAGCTTTGACCTGACGAATTTGTTCCAAGATGGAGACGGTGACACGATGACGTTCACCGCCATAGCAGACACGCCGCAAATTGCCAACATCAGTGTCGCGGGCTCGATGCTCACGCTCACACCGGATAGCGTGGCAGGCAGCACCACCGTCACGATCACGGCCGACGACGGACATGGTGGCACCGCGACGTACAACTTCGCCGTGCGCAACGCTCCCACCGTATCCAACGGCTACATCGAAATCGCCACCAAGCAAGGTGTGGCAGATGTGAGCTACGACCTGTCGACCCTCTTCCCCGGACAAACGTCCTTCAAAGTGTACGAAGGGACTCCCGATTCCACGTTCACCGGGCCGACGACGTTGAGCGGCAAGGTCTGGACAGGCACCGCTGCCATGCCGTATGTCTGGCTGGTCGGTGCGGACGGCAGATCGGTCGTCCTCCACGTGACTTCGACACCACAAGGCGCGCCAGAACTGTTCTTCTCCGAGTATCTCGATGGGGGAGACGGGCGCATCGCCATCGAACTGTTCTACAAAGGCGACGGCGATCCTGCACACAAGGCAGAGGGCTACGAGATTGAAGTTCATCAGTATATGAAGGCTACGAACAGCATGAACGTCTGGACGAGAGCGATCTTCCCGACTTGGCCGAACATGCCGTACATCTTCATCGATTCGATTTTCTACGATGCTTTTGATATCACCAACATCACCTATTACAACGATGAACTCTCGCTGTACAACCCGCAAAGCTTTAACACGGTCGCGTTGGTGTTGAAGAAAAACGGTCAGGTCGTCGACGTGCTGGGCGACCCGAACTCGCACAATCAATTCCTGCCAAACGGCGGCACGATCATCCGCAAGCAAGGCATTTTCACCGGCTCGCAAGCCTTCGGACTCTACGGCGAGTGGAACCTCTTCCCCAAAGACACCTATCAATTTCTGGGGCGCCACACTCTGTAAGCAAAAAAAGACCCAGCCGCCAAGGCTTGGGTCTTTTTTTGGCTACCCGTTGATCACTTCGCCGCCGTTGATGTGCAGGATCTGCCCTGTCATATACGAGGCATCCTCAGATGCGAGGAACACGTAACCGGGGGCCAACTCCTCCGGTTGCCCGGCGCGTTTCATCGGGGTGTCGGTCCCAAACTTCGCCACTTGTTGCTCCGTGAACGTCGAGGGAATCAACGGCGTCCAGATCGGCCCTGGTGCCACGCCATTGACCCGGATGCCTTGCCCGACCAACATCTGCGACAGCGAGCGGGTGAACGTCACGATCGCTCCCTTGGTCGCGGAGTAGTCCAGCAGTTCCTTGTGCCCGTGGTACGCGGTGATCGAGGCGGTGTTGATGATCGCACTGCCCGATTTCAGATGTGGGAGCGCCGCCTTGGTCAGATGGAAAAAGGAAAAGATGTTCGTCCGAAACGTCCGCTCCAATTGCTCCGCCGTGATGTCGAGGATGCTTTTCTGCGGATGTTGCTCCGCCGCGTTGTTGACAAGCACATCCAACCGTCCGAATTCCTGAACAGCTTGGGTCACGGCGGTCTGGCAAAACGCTTCCTCTCCGATATCTCCGGCGATCAACACACATCTGCGGCCTTCTGCTTCCACGGCCCGCTTGGTCTCCTCGGCATCGCCATGTTCACTCAAGTAGACCACCGCGACGTCCGCACCTTCCTTGGCGTACAGCACGGCGACCGCGCGCCCGATACCGCTATCGGCCCCTGTGATCAGCGCCACCTTGCCCGTCAATTTGCCCGCCGCTCGGTAGTTTTGGTTTGCATACTGCGGGCGCGGGTTCATCTCCGACTCGATGCCCGGTCGCTGATTTTGATGTTGCGGTGGGAATCCGTTGGCTTGCTGACTCATGAAAAAAACCTCCTCTGGTCCGTGAATGGCTGTCTCTCTCAAAGTTCCCCAAATGCGATTCTCTTATCAATTACCGATAATGATTCTCAACCTCATTGACAAATAGGCACGAGATTGCATATGATTGAGAAAGGATATCAATTGGACGAGAGGAGGGACAGCGATTATGAGTCAGGAACTGGTACGCGTGCTCGACGACCTGCGCGAGAAAGGTGTGCATCTGCCGCTCTCGATCAACGCAGCGCCAGCGGGATTGGAGACGGTGCGGGTGAGCGAGTTGCTGGATGGCGGACCGCGACTGCGCGAGATCGTCGAGCGCATCGCTCAGCGCAAGGGAACCGACGATCTGGCAGCCGCTGCATCGCTTTTTCAAAAGCGCTACTGCGGGCAATTGCTCGCATCGATCCTGACCCCGCTGACCCACCTCGGACTCGGATTGTCGGCAACGGCCGAATGTATGGAGATCGTCCTCGTGGAGGACTTGCCCGCTGGGCTGGTCTTGCATGTTTCAGCAGCTCCGACCGTTCTGCGAGAACGTTTGGCACAGGAGGACGCTCTCGGTGCATTCCCCCGCGCTCAGAGCGAGGAACAGCTGCGCCAGATGGTTTTCCACGCGATGTTTGATGAGAACATCGGCCGCCTGTCGATGCAGATTGCGACAGAGATCGGGCTGTCCCTGCGCGTGATGTGGGGCAACATCGGCAACTACGCCTGCTATCTCTGCGATGAACTTTGCAAAACGCCCGACCTCAAGCAACACGCGATCCGCGATCGTGACGCGCTGCTGAATTGCACAGGTTTTGAAAGTTCCCAGCCGTTGTCCTGTGCCTGTGACAGCATCTATCTGGAGGAAGCGAATCCACCGCGTTGGTTGCGCGTGCGTTCGACCTGTTGCCTCGCGTACAAATTTGCAGGACATACTCCGTGCTACACCTGTCCGCGCCTCAGTCGCGAGGAACGGGTGGCCGCATTGGGCGAGAAAGCCCTTCATAAAGCCTGAGCCAGCGAACTGATGTCCAGAGGACGACAGTTCGCTTTTTTGCGGGTACAATGGGGGTATTATCTTGGGAGTTTTTAACTGGAGGGATCTGAGATGAGTTTCAAATATGCGGGGTTGGATCACGTACAAGTCGCGGTGCCGCAGGGTGTGGAGGACGAGGTGCGTCGTTTTTATGGGGAGTTGCTCGGCATGCAGGAGTTGGAGAAGCCGGAGAGATTGAAGGTGCGCGGCGGCGCTTGGTTCCAATGCGGTGCGCAACAACTGCATATCGGTGTGGAAGAACCGTTCGTTCCAGCGAAAAAAGCGCACCCGGCGTTCGCGGTACACGCGATTGGCGACTTGCGAGACCAACTGCTCGCAGCAGGGGTTAAGGTGCAGGACAACGACGAGATTCCCGGCGTGGTCCGCTTTTTTGTGAGCGATCCGTGGGGGAACCGTTTGGAGTTTACGGAGGTAGGCGCGTGAAGCCGATCGAGATTGTCGCGTTGTATGTGGGGAAGCCGGTGACCCTGCGTGTGCAGGAGTTGGAGGTCGCGACGGGGATCGGGAAGCAACTCGTGGCCGACAGCGTCTGGTTGTCGTTTGAACGGCTGGCAGGCGATGATGTCGCGAACACCAAGTACCACGGCGGCGAGGCGCGGACGGTGTGCGTGTATCCACAGGAGCATTACGCACACTGGGAGCAGGAATTTGGCGTGGAGTTGACGCCGGGAGCGTTTGGCGAGAACTTGACGGTGCGCGGGCTGACGGAGGAGGACGTATGCATCGGCGATACGTTCCAACTCGGGGAAGCGGTCGTGCAAGTGACGCAGGCGCGGATTCCGTGTGGCACGATTGATTTGTACAACCAACTGCCGGGCCTGTTCCGACAGACGGCGGTGCAGGCGAAGAGCGGGTACTTTTTCCGAACGGTGCAGGAGGGCGCGATTGCGCGGGACAGCGAGTTGCGCTTGCTCGAACGCGATCCGCACGGGGTGACCGTGCGTTTTTGCCTGCAGACGTGGTATCACGATCAGGACAATCGGGAAGCGATTCAGCGCATCCTCGCGGTTCCGGCCTTGGCGGATAACTGGCGGGGGATGTTGCAGAGGCAACTCGACGCGTTGCAGTAGGATGAGCGGCGGCGTTGCGGGACAACCTACGACAAGATCATTGGTCAAAAGGGGGCTTGTACCGTGACAAAGGGTGAAAAGCAAAGCTTCAAGGACTTCACCAACCAAAAGCAACTGCGAGAGACGGACGACCCGAACTACCCCGTTCAGCATCTGTCTGGGGACGCCTCTACCGATAACCGCCAGTACATCACGGAACCGAAGGAAAACACGATGGCGCTCGAAGCGATCCAAGCGAACAGCGGGATGTTCATGCATCCGATGCATGATGTCACCCAGACGGATCACATCAACGGCGACAAAGTGCTGGAGCAGCTGCAAACCGACCTCGACAAGCTGGAGCAAGGCTTTGAAGTGGACGAGGATCGTCACGACCCGAACGAACGGCAAGACTCATAAACCTTGCATGCGTGGAAAAAAGCCGGAGCTAAGTGCCCGGCTTTTTTTGCGGTGTCGGTATGGGGGTTGTGGGCATCGTGTTACTAGGTACGAGCTTGGTGAAGGAAAAAGCCAGCCTGTGTGACATGCTGGCTTTATTTACTACTTTCGGCCCTTCGGACCTTTCTTCTTGCCGGAAGATTTCTTGCCGGAAGATTTCTTTCTGCCAGAGGAGTTCTTTCGACCGGAGGAGTTCTTTCGGCCGGAGGAGTTCTTTCTGCCGGAGGAGTTCTTTCTGCCGGAAGAGTTCTTTCTGCCGGAGGAGTTCTTTCGACCGGAAGAGTTCTTTCTGCCGGAAGAGTTCTTTCTGCCGGAGGAGTTCTTTCTGCCAGAGGAGTTCTTTCTGCCAGAGGAGTTCTTTCGACCGGAGGAGTTCTTTCGGCCGGAGGAGTTCTTTCTGCCAGAGGAGTTCTTTCTGCCAGAAGAGTTCTTTCTGCCAGAGGAGTTCTTTCTGCCAGAAGAGTTCTTTCTGCCGGAGGAGTTCTTTCTGCCGGAGGAGTGCTTTCTGCCAGAGGAGTTCTTTCTGCCGGAGGAGTTCTTCTTGCCAGAGGAGTTCTTCTTGCCGGAGGAGTTGCTTTTGCGGTTGTCGTGGTCGACGGGATCGTTGTGGAGGAAGGTACCCCCGGTGATCGTCTGAAGCAGGTTCGAGAGATCTTCCTTGTTCAACTTATTCAAAATGTTTCCCCCCATTGGATTCGAGTTGCTGTATCTTACGCACAGGTGTCGACATTTGCTTTAGACACCAACATATTTCTTGGCGCCTGCATACCCTTTATTGGAAAGCTGGAAAGGTGGATGGTGATGACAACCAATCAAGACCTCCCGCTCTATTCGCTGTTCTTGCAACCTGCCGACCTGCGCACCTTGTTGCGCGACCCACAGAGCGAAGAATATGTACCCGGTCGGTTTAAATCGGGCAAGCAAGCCTACCGCATCGAGGCCTGCATTCGTGGCGCGCACACCCGCCGCTACCCCAAAAAATCCTACTCTCTCTACTTCCCCTCCCAACCCTTTCAAGGTGCTCGCGAACTGCATCTCAACGCTGAATACGCCGATCCCTCGATGATTCGCAACCGGCTCTCCTTCGCTTTTTTTGAACAACTCGGCGCCCTCGCCCCTGCAGGGCAACATGTCCGCCTGCGCCTAAATGGATCTCCAGCGGGCGTCTATCTCCAACTGGAATCGGTCGACGATCTGTTTCTTCGAAAAAGGGGCCTGCCCCCGGGCCCGATTTTCTACGCCATCAATGACGATGCCAATTTCTCGCTGCTCAGCACGATCACCGAAGACGTCAAAGACGATCTCGAAGACGGGTACGAGGAAAAAGTAGCCACCGAGGAAGACTGGGCCAGCCTCCGCCAATTCCTCTATTTCATCAACGCCAGCTCCCCAGCGGACTTTTCCCGCCATGTCGAGCAGCACGTTGACATTGAGTCCTACTTCAATTGGTTGCTCGGCGTGGTCTGCACCCAGAACTTCGATGGGTTCGTGCAAAACTACGCGCTCTACCAAAACCGTCAAAACGGGCGTTATCACTTGATCCCGTGGGACTACGATGGCACGTGGGGCCGCAACTTGCGCGGCAAACCCTTGCGCGCCGACTTCATCCCGATCACCGGATACAACACGTTGACCGCACGCCTCCTCGCTGACCCGATCCTGCGCGGCCGTTATCGCCAGCGAGTCGAGGAAGTTTTGCAAACCCTCTTCACCACCGAGGCGTTGGAGCCGCTGGTGCGAAGTCTGCTCGCCGCCGTGCGACCCGCCCTCGCCCAAGACCCGCACCGCAAGCAAACGATGGAGGAGTTTGAAGGTGAGTACGAGGTGATCCTGCGCTACATCTCGGAACGAAGGTCGTACCTGCTCGCACATCTACACGAACTCAAGTAAAAAACAGCCGGTTCCTGTCGGATCGGCTGTTTTTTTTCTGGAAATCGCACGTTGGTCTAGTCCCATCTCTGCACCTGTTGCGTACCATGAACTACGGAACAAGCAGGGGGGATACTTGACGTTCCCGGTCAGCTGTCCCCCAATGACAAGCGCGGACAAGTTGACCTGTTCTCTTGAAGGAGTGGTTGTGCGGAATGTCCACCTCAGTAGCTTTGTTAACCAGTTGTACGTTTATTTTGACGACACTGCTGATCTTTTGGCGACCTCGGCAGTTACATGAAGCGTATCCGGCCGTTGTGGGGGCAGTGTTGATGTTGTGCTTCGGCGCGGTGCCTTGGGCGGATTTGGGGTACATCCTGAACACCGTGAGCGGGGCGGCGGTGACGATCATCGCCACGATCGTGATGGCGAATGTGCTGGAGAGTTTGGGTTTTTTCCACTGGGTGGCCGAATGGATGATGCAACTCGCCAAAGGCTCAGGACGACGGTTGTTCATGTACGTGAATTTGTTGTGCTTTTTGATGACGTTGTTTTTCAACAATGATGGCAGCATCCTCATCACCACACCGATCCTGCTGATCCTGTTGAAGAAATTTTCGCTCAAGCCCAAGCAACAGATTCCCTACCTGATGAGCGGTGTCTTGGTCGCGACCGCATCCTCTGCACCGATTGGGGTCAGCAACATCGTCAACCTGATCGCGCTGAAAATCGTCGGGCTCGATCTCTATATGCAGACCGCGATGATGTTTGTACCGACCTTGCTCGGACTGGTGTTTATGGTCGGGCTGTTGTTGTGGGTCTTTCGTCGAGACCTCCCTCGAACACTCACCCCGATCGCACCGCATCATCAGATGCGTCAGGCTTCAATGTTGCACCGCGATCGCACCAAGTTCATGCGCAACGTGTTTCTGTTTGTGTTCGGCGTGCGAATCAGTTTGTTTGTCGGCTCCTATTTTGGTATACCGGTCGCGGTCGTGGCGGTTGTCGGGTCGCTGGCGCTGCTGCTCTGGCGTTGGGTGCAGATGAAAATCCCGCCGACCGACCTGTTTCAAAAAGCGCCGTGGCACATCTTTCTCTTCGCATTCGGTATGTATGTGCAGATCTACGGTTTGCATCACATGGGCTTGACCGATGGAATCATTTCCTTCGTCGAACCGCTCGTGCAGCAGGGTCGCTTGGATGCGACACTGACGATGGGGGGCTTGGTGACGGTGTTGTCCTCGCTGTTCAACAACCACCCAGGGTTGATGATCGGGACGTTGACGCTCACCAACATGCACCTCGATCCGATGACGACACAGTTGATTTATCTCGCCAACGTGATCGGGAGCGATGTCGGGTCGCTGCTGTTGCCGATCGGGACGCTGGCGACGTTGATCTGGTTTCATCTGCTCAAGCAAGCGAACATCAAGCTGGCGTGGCGCGACTATGTGCGAGTGACCGTGCTCGTCATCCCGCTGACCTTGTTGTTCATGTTGGTTGGCTTACATCTATGGGTCGAATGGTTGTTTGTTTCGTAGAGGAGGTTCGAAAGGTGAACAGTCTGCGTAAGTATGTAGGGTTTTCCGTCCTCCTAGAAATCTCAGGAGGCAAAACGATCACGGGAGTTCTGTCCGATTTGGGGCCGGACTTGCTGATCCTCGCTGTGGGGGAGCGTTTCTATTACATCCCGTTTCTCCATGTCAAATCTGTGGAAAAACTGTCGAACGCCGTGGCGTCGCCCGTGCAAGAGATCCCATCCGCACCGGTCGAAGTCGAGGCCGACTTGATCTCCTACCGGAACCTGCTGTTGCACGTCCGGGGGCAGTTCGTGGAGTTGTACGTCTCGGGTCACGAGTCGATACACGGGTATCTGACCAGCGTGATGAACAACTACTTCGTTTTTTACTCACCGGTCTACAAGACGCTCTACATCTCGCTGGAGCATCTGAAGTGGTTGATCCCGTATCCGGCACAGGACACTCCGTATGCGTTGAACCAGTCGTTGTTGCCAGTCAATCCGAACCCGCTTCCCCTGTCGCGCAACTTCGACGAACAGGTCAAGAAATTGGTCGGCAAGCTGGTGGTGTTCGATCTCGGGGATCATGAGGAGAAGATCGGGCTGTTGACCGCTGTCGACAAGAACGTGATTGAAATGATCAATGCCAACGGCGAGGTGCGGTACTGGAACCTGCGCCATCTGAAATCGATCTACTCGCCGTGATACAGATACCGATAGAGCAAGGTGGCAGCCAACGCCCCGCAACTGGGGGCCGCCATGTAGATCCACAGCGCATCGCCCTGACCCGACAGCAAGGCCGGGGCGAGCGTGCGCACCGGGTTCAAGGAAGCGCCGGTCAGCGGTCCACAGATCAGGGAAGCCAGCGCCACCATCCCGCCCACGGCGAGTCCGGCGAATGACTTCGTAGCCTGTCCATGCACAGACGAACCGAGGATCACCAACAACAGCCAAAACGTGAACAGAAATTCCAAGCAGAACGTCTGGTGCCAAGGCCCGATCGGAATCGTGGCCCCGAGATGTGCGACCTGACCGAACAACAGCCAAACAGTCGCACTCGCCGCCAATCCCCCCAGCAGTTGTGCGACGATGTAGGAGAGCGTGAGGCGAGCAGGCAGGATGCCGAGCAACCAAAATGCCAGGCTGACGAGCGGGTTGAAATGTGCCCCTGAGAGGTGACGCAGCGCATAGATCAGCGTCATGACGACCAACCCGCTGACCCCCGCCATGCCGACAGGGGTCAGGGAGTGCGTCAGGTTGTCCACCACGACCGCACCGCTACAGGCAAAAATCAGAAAGTAAGTTCCGAGGAATTCCGTGGCTACTAAGCGTCTCATGCTACCAACCTATTCAGCGGGTGTTCGGTCTAGACGCAGAAAAAACGAGCATGACCTGCAACCACTGCAGGTCATGCTCGTTTTGCTTCAGGAGTGCGACATCCGTAGATTCTTCGCTTTTTTGCGGGTGAGAAAGGGGTAGATGTTCGGCAACCGTTGCGAGCGGGGGTGGTCTGTCGCGAACCAAGTGGAACTCAAGCGGAGGATGCTGAAGCAGTCTCCTGACACATCGCCTTCGCTCTCCTCGTAGAGTTTCGTATCATACTTGGAGACGAGCAGCACTTGGGGCGGCACGTCAGCCTGCACGGAGAGTTGAGACTCCGGTGGCGAATCCGCGAGCGCAGCCGTTGGTGAGGCTGTTGGTGAGGCTGTTGGTGAGGCTGTTGGTGAGTCCGCGAGCGCAGTCTGCTGTGTTTCCGGTTTGCGTGGCTGCCCAGTGCTCGATACTTGTCGCGGCTTCTGCTTGAGCGGTTCGGAGAGCGAGTAGGTGGTGAGCCGTGGTGAAACGTTCTCCGGCGCTTTTTCGGTGCGTGCCGAGGTCTTCTCGGGTGCGGAGGCCGATGTCTCCACAGCCGATGTGACCGAGGCAACCTCCGGGGTACTTGTGTTCTCCGCCGTCACAGCAGATGCTTTGGCGGTGGTTTCCGTTGTGATCTCCGGCTTTTTGTAGCGGATGACGGGCGAGAGGTTTTTTAGTTGTCCGATTGGGTAGTAGATCATCTGCCGGTCGGACTTCACGATCTGGATCATGCCTTCTGGAACGGAGATCAACAAGCCAGTGAGCGTGCCTTCACCGTTTTCGATCTTGACCATCTGGTTGCGCAGGGATGCCAGCACCTCTTGGAAGGACGGTGGGAAGGATTGATCCATCCACGACACGTAGGAGCCATACTCTGCGATGTTGGTGCAGATCGATTTGATCTGGGCGTAGGGATAGTGCACCAATTGCTTCCCATCCGTGTACAGCGTGGCATAGTCGTCTTGGACGTTGATGAGGATCCCTACTACTGCGGTGTCACCGAATTGGTCGAGTGTGATCTTGTGACCGATCCGTTCTTGCAAGAGGTTTCGCATGCCCTCACCCCATTATTTATTCTTCTTTTTTGCCGCCATCAGAACCGTTTTTCTTTTTGTCATCATTTTTGACTGGGGCGTTGATTACCCAGGTGATGGTTTTGATGTGGTACAGCGGGTAGTGGACATAATCTTTCATGTTGTGGACGATCGTCACCGCATCTTCATGCACGGTCAGGAGCACACCTTCCAGTGCGTTCGGGCCGTTTTGGTTGATTTTGACCAGTTTGTGCGTGAGTTGTTCGAGGAGGTCACAGAGATCTACAGCATCGATGATCGCCGGGAGCACGCCCTCCGGATCTTCCTCGGCGCAATCGTTTTGTACGACTTCGACGAGGATCGGTTCGCTGATCGTCTTGATGTGTTGGTTGTTGACGTAGACGATTCCATCGGCCGTTTCCACGATCAGGTGGTCACCTTTTACCGCCAGCAGTTTGCCTTGCAGTTTGTCAGGACCGCCGCGCTCAACTTGAATCAACTTGCCAACCGAGTTTTTCAGATAATCAAAACTCATGAATGTTCCCTCCAATGTATTTAGAAGTTAGGGGAATGCCCTGTTGTCGATACACCATATGAGAAAAGGGCGGGCTCGGTGATAGGCGTTCGTCTATAATTGACAAAACTGGCTGGCGTGCAACAAAAAACCTCTGTCCACAACTGTGGACAGAGGTTTTTTTAGGAGCTAGGCAGTACGTTCGTATCGATTTCATCGCTCAAATCGGCGATCAATGGTGACACGACCCCAGTGTGCAACAGCCAGAGGTGGTGCAACGCACGGGTACAGCCTACGTAGAGCAATTTGGCATCCTGCGGGGTCAGTTCATAGCGAGTCTCGTCCACATCGGTCAGCAACACGGCATCGAACTCCAGCCCTTTGGAGAGGTAGATCGGCAGGACGGACAGGCCGCCACGGTATTGGCGCTGGCCAGAGTGGATCAGCGTCGCTTCAAAACCGGCTGTTGTCAGATGCTCATGCAGGATGCGGGCTTCGTCGTCGGTGCGGGCGATGACGGCGACCGTGGAGGAGTCGCCACTTTGCAGCAGGTGCGCAACAGACCGGGTGATCGTTTCGAGACGCTGGTCGGGCGCAACCGCGTGTACGACCACTTTTTCCCCGGAGCGAAAAACGGGCTTGGCGAGTGTGACCGGCTCGCCGGAGCGCTCCAAGATCACGTTGGCAAAGTGAATGATCTCCATCGTCGAGCGGTAACTGCGGTCGAGGCGGAAGAATCCAGACGCCTCCTCTCCGAACAGCGAGAGGAACTCGTTCCAATCTCGGATGCCTTGGTAGGCGTGAATCCCTTGCGAGAGGTCGCCTAAGATCGTGAAGGAGTCGCTGCGTGTGCGTTCCTTGAGCACGGCGACTTGGAACGGCGAAAAGTCTTGCGCTTCGTCGATCACGGTATGGTCGAACACGTCGTTGCTCTCGATCCCATGTAGGCGGTCGCGGATGTAGAGCAGCGGGGCGAGGTCTTCGAGCTCGACCCGCTTTTTCTTGAACAGCTTGACGGAGGACTGTTGCAAGGCTTCTGGCATCGTCTGTGAATTCGCGACGAATTGCTTGTAGAGTTGGAACTGCGTCTGGGCGGGCCAGTGCTTGAAGAAGGTGCGGAGCTTGGCGCTGCCCGATTTTTTGAAGTCCTTGCGCAGGTGTACCTCCCAGACTTTGTCAAGCTCCATCGCCATCCAGCGCTTGATGCGGGCGTGGACGCGGTCACGGCGTTTGGCGAGCGGGTAGTGTTTGTATTCGGTGTAGAACCACTCCTGCATCGTCTGGTAGCGAAGCGTTGCGCCTTCCCAAGCGGTAAAGTCCACCTCGGGGACGAACGTTTTTTCATAATGGTGCAGTTGTTCATCGAGTTCGTGCAAGAAACTCAGGCGACCTTTCCAACGGCCAGGTGCATCGTCGGTGAGGACTGGGCGTTTGGCGCCGATGCCAAACCATTCGGAGAGGCGGTCGGCGGGGTCGGTCAGTTGGATTTCGTGGTCGAGCAACTCCAGCGCCCAATCGGTAAAGGTGGTCTGCTGGATGCCGCCGACGCCGAGTTCAGGCAGGACGCTGGAGATATAGTCGAGGAACATCGAGTTCGGGGCGAAAATGATCATGCGCTCCGCACGGATGTTTTCGCGGTATTGGTAGAGCAGGAAGGCGAGACGGTGCAGGGCGACGGTGGTTTTGCCGGAGCCTGCGACGCCTTGGATGACGAGGGCGAGGTTTTTGGCGGAGCGGATGATCTTGTCCTGTTCCTCTTGGATCGTGGAGACGATGTCGCGCAGTTTGTTGTCCTTGTTCTCCGACAGGCGGTAGAGCAGGAATTCGTCGGTGACCGCGAGATTTTCACCCCCGCGTTCGTAGGCATCGACGACGCGTTGGAGGATCTGCTTGCGGATGACGAGATTGCGTTTCAAATAAATAAGCCCTTGGATCACCCCGTCCGGGGAGTCGTAGGAGGCGGCATCCTCACCGCCGGTGAAGGAGTAGTACATGGAAGCGACCGGTGCGCGCCAGTCGATGACGAGCAATTCGCCGGTGTCGATGTTCTCCACACCGACCTTTCCGATATAGAGCGGGGCGGGGGCGTCCTTGCCTTCCTCTTCAAAGTCGAGGCGTCCGAAATAGGGTTCGGGGCCAGCGATGGCGAGTGCGTGGCGTTGGGACTCGCGGATGTTGTCGAGGACTTGCTCGGTCAGGTCATCTCCGTAATAACGTGGGATGTTTTGGAGGGTCTGCAATTGGCTATCGATCTCGGCAGCGGTTTGTTCGAGTCGCTGCAACTCTTGTTGATAGGCACTTTGAATCTCCTCTTCCAAGATCAGTTACCTCCGTTTTGAGAATTTTTCGCCCGAATTGTAGACGAGAGGTTCCCAATATATCACAGCAATAGGTTGCAGGCAAGGAGAGGAAAGGGTACGATGAAATGTAGGACATTTGGCAACAGACGGGAGGTGAAGGGCCTCTGGAACTTGGGGAACTAAAAGCCATGCAGTTTCGGGAAGCGGTTCGTCGCTATCGAGATCAACACGGCACGGCGGCCCCCGAAGTAGAGTTTTCGCACAACTGGCCCAAGCATGAACATCTCGACCCTGCGCAGTTGCGCTGGTTTTTGTACTGGCGAACGCTGTGGGAGGGAGGAAGTGTGCAGAAGACGGGCCTCTCCTATATGATGATTCACATCTACGAACTGTTGAGTTTGGAATATATACAGGAGCCCGAACAAGCGGTGGAGCGGCTGGTCAAGTTTTACACCGAATTCCGTGACATCCAGCCGCGTCTCGATGTGACGGTGGTGCGCTGGATCGGCGATCTCTATCTCAAGATGGGGGAGATCGACAATGCGCTGTACTGGTACACGCATGGAACCGCGGGCGATCTGTTTGAAAAACTGTCGTGGTACCGCTACGGGCACCGCGACATCCCGCTCTGGCTGTTTCAAAAAATAGCCGGCGTGCCGAAGTCGCAGTTTTACCGCGAGCACTTGCCGGAGATCGAGTCGGAGCTGGAGTGGATGATGCAGGCGGTGTTTCGGAAGTTCTACGAACTCGAAGGCATGCATCCGCTGGATAAGTTCGCACGCTACACCGACGAACCGACAATCTACTTGTTTTCCAGCACGCCGATCCATGAGAAGTACTATCTCGATGGCTTCCGGCGGTTTGAGCAATCGGGCCCGTTCGTCCACTTCGTCAAGCACGCCTTGCGCTACGCAGAGAACCTGCTTCGCCGGGGAGAACGCAAGCCCCGCTTGAAGTGCGACGAGTCGCTGGCCGTGTACTTCCAAGACCTCGAAGCGCGCTATCCGCTGCCCGAAGTTGTGGAGAAGGAAAAAAAGAAAGAGCCTCGCATCAGCAAGGCAGCCGCCATCGTGGAAGAACCGATGCCGACGCTTGCGGTGGAGATGCCGGTTGAGCGCGTAGAGATCGACTTCTCGCGGGTGCAGGCGCTGACCAACGAGACGGAATGGCTCGTCGATATGATGTCGGAAGGAACAGCGGGCGACGAACTGCTGGTCGGTGATCGCCTCGGTCGGAAGTCTGCGGAACTAGCGAACCCTGAGGAGAGCGCGCCGCAGAGCCAGTCTGCTGAAAACGGGACCTCCGGTACCCGCTCCTCGCCCTTCGCGTTTGCCGAAGACGAGAATTCAGGAGCCACGCTGATGAATTCGCTTTTTTCCGATGCGGAGGCGGGAGAATTGGCGGAGTTTTTGGCAAGCCTGAGTGAGGGGGAGCAAGCGTTTCTGCGACACCTCGCCCAGAGCGGGGAGCGAGCGAGACGCAGCTTGGCGGAGTGGTTGAAGGCCAAGCGGATGTTCCTCGATGCCACGGTGATGCGCCTGAACGAAGCGGCGATGGACGCTGGATTTGAGCCGCTGATCGAGGAGGGCGATGACGAGCTTTCCATCAGTGAGGAGCATGAAACGGCCCTGCAGGAGTGGGCGTTGCGTTGATAGAGAAGGAGTGACGGCAGATGAGTCAGATGGTGAACAACAAGCTCACGCGCAAGGCGGCCAATGCGATCATCCAATCGATGGGCGGCGGCGTCGTGCCGCAGGAAGGCATCGAGCATGTCGTCGTCGGTCGCGTGCGCGAGATACGGCAGTTGGTGGAAGACCTGAATCTGACGGCTGACGGGCTGTCCTGCATGAAGTTTTTGATCGGTGACTACGGGACGGGCAAAAGCTTCATGGCCACGCTGACCCGCTACATCGCCTATCGAGAGAATTTTGTGGTCGCCTACACCGACTTGACGGCCAATCGCCGCCTCTACGCCCACGATGGCAAAGCGGTCGCGAGCTACTCCGACCTGATCCAAAACCTCTCGACCAAATCCAAGCCCCACGGCAATGCCCTGCGGTCGCTGATCGAGCGCTGGCTGTCCGACCTGCAACAAAAAGTCGCGCTGGAGCACGAGTTCGACGGCATCCCGGATGCCAGCGACGCACGGTTCACCCGCCTCGTCACCGCCGAAGTGCAAGCGGTGATCCGCGATGTGCAGGAGCTCTCCGGCGGATTTGATTTCGCGACGGTGCTGGGCAAGTACTACAACGCTTACCTGAGCGGCGACGAGCAGATTCAGGAGTACGCGATCAAGTGGTTGCGCGGGGAATACCGCACCAAGACGGAGGCGCGTGCAGATCTAGGCGTGCGCGAGATCATCAACGACGACAATTGGTTTGATTATGTGAAGGTGCTGACGAAGTTCATCACCTCGATCGGCTACCGAGGGTTGTTGGTGCTGTTCGATGAGGCGATCAACCTCTACAAGATCGACCACCCGCAGGCGCGGAGCAAAAACTACGAACGCGTCCTCGAATTCTACAACGAATGCACGCAAGGCCGCGCCCCGAACTTGATGTTGATGTTCATGGGCACGACCGACTTTTTGGAAGACGAACGGCGCGGTCTGTTCTCGTACAAAGCCTTGAAGTCGCGCTTGCAGACCAACCAATATGAAACGGATCAATTCCGAGACCTCCGCCAGCCGGTGATCAAACTCGCCCCGCTGTCCGGGGAGGAACTGTACGTCCTCTTGCAAAAAATGCGCGACATCTACTCCGCGCTGTACCAAGTGGAGGATGTCACGCGCCTGATCACCGATGACAACATCATGGAGATTGTGCAAAAGGCGCTGGCCCGTCCGGGCGGCGCGCAGTTCATCACACCGCGGGAGTTGATCCGCGAGTTTATCGGCATCCTCAACCTGCTCCACCAGAACCCTGACATGGAGCGCGGCGAGATCTTCACCGAACGCCTCGAACTGGCCCAAGCCGAAACCCGGAGATTCACCGGGCGGATGCTGGAGTAGGAGGTCGCGCCGATGACGTTTTCTCTCCTCAGCCCCACCATTCAGAAAAAAGTCTGGGATATGGGATGGCGCAACTTTACGCCGATTCAGGAAGCCTCGATCCCAGCGATCACCGACAAGCGCCCTTGCATCCTGATGGCGGGCACAGCCTCTGGCAAGACGGAGGCTGCTTTTTTGCCGATCCTGAGCGTGCTGGAGCGCGAGGGTGTACAGGGCTTGAAAGTTCTCTACCTCTCGCCGTTGCGCGCCTTGATCAACGACCAGTTTGAGCGCATCGAACAACTGACCGACACGCTCGACATCCCGCTGATCAAGTGGCACTCGGACGTCTCTCGTTCGAAAAAAATGACCTGGCTCGCCAACCCGCGCGGTATCCTCCAGATTACGCCGGAGTCGCTCGAAGCCTTGCTCGTCAACCAAACGGATCGCATCTCGGACCTGCTGCGCGAGGTGGAGTTTATCGTCATCGACGAACTGCACGCCTTTCTTGAAGGTGATCGTGGGTTGCAAGTGCAGTCTCTGCTCGCCCGCATGCGGCGCTACATGCGCCACACCCCCGTGATGATCGGCCTGTCTGCAACGATCGGCGCGCCGGAGGTGGCGCAGGCGTTTTTGCACCCGGAGCAGCCGGAAGCAGTCGAGGTGATCAATCCGGGTGATGGCAAGCGGCAGATCTTTTTGCAGGTGGAGTTTTTCGCCAAAGTGAACGGCACGTTCCCGTCCACGCTCGTCCAAGACCTCTACGACTTGACCAAGGACAAGAAATCCATCCTGTTCTGCAACTCGCGCGGGCAAGTCGAAGAGTTGACCCACCGCCTCAATGAGACCGGGCGCTCGGTCGGTGGGCCTAGCTATGTGCAGAAGTTCTACCCGCACCACTCCTCGCTCGACAAAGCAGAGCGCGAATGGGTCGAGGAACAGATGAAAAACACGCGCCAGCCGCTCGCGGTCGTCTCCACGAACACGCTTGAACTCGGGATCGACATCGGGTCGCTCGACCTCGTCGTCCAAGTCGATGCCACGCAATCGGTCTCGTCGCTCAAGCAACGGCTCGGGCGATCGGGTCGTCGCGAGGGCACCGATTCCTACCTGATGATGTACGCGACGGTCGACGAGGATTTGGTGCAAGCGGTGGCGGTCACGGAGTTGCTTTTTGAAAAATGGATCGAGCCCGCCATCCCCCGTCGCGCCACCTACGATCTGCTGTTCCACCAAGTCCTCTCGCTCTGTACGGAACGGCGCGGGATCTTCCGTGACGAACTGCTGACGGAGATCGGCGACAACCCGACCTTTGCCCACTTGCCGATCGCCCGCGTGCGGGAATTGTTGGAGTGGATGCTAGCGGAGGACTGGATGGAGATCGTCGAGGGCAAGTGCATTCCCGGCACGAATGGGGAGAAACTGGTGCGCTCACGAGATTTCTACGCCGTGTTCCAATCACCGGCGCTCTATAAAGTCCTGCACGGCAACCGCCAAGTTGGCAGCATCGAGGCCAATCCGCTCGTGATGGTCGGTGAATCGCTACTGCTCGGCGGTGCGACCTGGACGATCACCACGCTCGATGAAAAAAGGGGCGTCGTCTACGTCGAGCCCGCTTTTGACGGGAAAAAACCGATCTGGCTCTCAGGCAGTCGCTACATTCATTCGGAGATCGCTGACCGCATGTACGCCGTGTACACCTCGGAGCAAGACCTCGACTATCTCAGCCCACGCGCTTGGCACCGGCTGAAGGAGGTTCGCCACATCGCCACCATGCTCGGCTGGACGGCAGGAGCGCGGATTATCCAAGAAGGCAGCCGCACGCTGACTTTTTACGACTTCGCCGGCACGCGTCGGCAGAATGCGATGGCGACCCTGCTGCGCGGTTGGTTGCGCGAACAGGACCTGACGCTGACGGTGAAGCAGAGTGCGTTCTCTGTCGCCCTCGAAGGTGGCGAGATCGAGAAAGGGCTCGGCAAGCGCGCCTTGAACTTCCTCGTCGACACGTTGCACCGCGGCGACGAGGAGCGCTACCTGCTGATGGGTCGCGGCGTGGAACCGGAAAAAAGCCCGCCGACCAAGTTCGCGGGCTATCTGCCGAAAAACTTCCAGCTCTGGATCGAAGACGAGATCGAGCGCGATCTGGAAGGACTGCGCAAGTGGTTGCAAGTCCAGAAGTGGAAGATTCTCCGCTGATGCATGGCTTGTCAAAAAGCGCCCTGTCCGCAATGCGGAGAGGGCGCTTTTCTCATCGGGTTACAGGCTTTCCAATTGGTAGAGCAGTTCTGAGGGTTCCAGACGGACGGTGAAGTCCGGGTTGACGTAGGAGTAGCGGACGATGCCTTGCTCGTCGATCATGATCGTCGCCGGGACGGGCAGAATCCAGCGATCGCTGGCGTTGTACTCAGCGAGGTCGAGCGGGAATTGCTTGTACATTTCGATCAGGTAGTCCGGCACGTCGTACAACAGGTTGAACTTGGAGGCGACGATCCCGCGGGTGTCGCTGAGGACGTGGAAACGAAGTTCCAGTTTCTCCTGTTGGCTGAGCGTGTTGTCCGGGCTCTGCGGAGAGATCGCGATCAGTTGGGCACCGAGGCGGTGGATGTCCGGCAGAATTTTTTGGTAGGCAAGCAATTGCATGTTGCAATACGGGCACCACGATCCCCGGTAGAATTGCAGGATGACCGGGCCCTTTTTCCACTCGTCAGACAGGCGAACTTGGGTGCCGAGCGCGTCGGTCAGCAGGAAGTCACGGGCAGTACTGCCGACTTCCAGACCGGAGGCGAGGCCGGATTTTTGCAGGTCTTCGATAATTTGAAACAGCACGCTGTGCACTTGGACGGGGGTCGAAGCGACGAACGCTTCACGTGTCGCTTGGAGTTCAGCATTGAGGCTCATCAACAGGTCTCCTCTGGATCAGATAGTACTAGGATAACGTATTTATCTCGTAAAAATCCACTGGAAATGTAATATATCACCTGCGGCGTGCCGTTAAAAAAACGGGAAGCCACAAAGGGCTGCCCGCTTTTGCTTAAAACGCTTGTGCCAGCATCGAAGCGACGAGGTGTACTGGCAACTGGCTAGGTTGTAAAAACGACAACACCACCGGGAAATTGCGCCCCTTGATGCTGGAGAACGGCGAGAGTTCCTTCACCAGCATCCACTCGCCATCTGCTGTTTCCAACTCTTGCAACTTGCGAACGACACGCTCTAGCGGCGGATGACCATAATAGTGTCCGTTTGTACTGCCGCTGAACGCAAAGCCCGGCGCGCGCCAGGCGTGTGGCGTCTCTGCCCACATGTAGCCGGGGTACCAGAGGTCGTAGTAGGTGCCGCCATCAGGAGCTTCAACGGAGACCAGATGGACTTTGTCCGGGTCGAGTTTGTGGCGGACTTGTGGCAGGAGGAGCACGTCGTCGGTGAGCAACGCATTGAACGCCGGGATGTGCAGCGCCTGCTCATAGGCCCCGTTCACGACCGTGGCTGGGAGGTGGTAGTGGACGAAGTGCTGCCCGAGGACTTCGCGCTGCACCTGCCCCGACTCGACCCATGCGAGCGAACGATCCACGACCGCATAGACTTCCTGCGCTCGCGGGTCAGCTTGCAAGTCGGTCTCCAGCAAACGGATCAGCAGGTCGAACGAATCGGCGTATATGTTTCGGATATCCACTTTGTCTTTTTTCGCCCCGAACATGAAGCGGGTCAGTTCTTGGTAGGCCACCTGTGCCTGACGATCGCCCCAGCCCATGAAGTCGCCCATCTCCGCGATCTGGATGATCGTCTCGCGGTGTTGCAAGGCAAACTGAGGATGCACCAGCGTGAAGATCGACAGCACGCCATCGCAATCCAAGTGGTTGTTGATCGCCAGTTCCCAGCCGTCTGTCGCGTGCTCTGCGACGAAATTCATGCAGATCTCCGTCGAGGTGTTGGCTTTGTAGCGCTCTGGCGTGCGGTTGGGAATCCAATGGCTCAGTTCCAGATCCACACCTTCACGGTAGGTCGCATCTGCTGAGCCATCGGCAAAAATCGTCCGTGCGCTGGCAGGTCGAACGTCCGAACTCCCAAGTACAAAAAATTGTGGGATCATGCCCAAGCCCCCTGTTTTCATATACTTTTTATACATGTAAGTATAGGATTGGGATTCGCATAACGCAACTGCTTTTGTTATAATAACCAGTGAAGGAAATGTTTGAGATCGTGGCGAATACATAGGCGTTACAGAGGTACAGTATCGGAGGGATCTACATGCAACTTGACAAGCTTCGGGACAGATCGGTTGACCAGCTCTTCGAAGCGATCCTCCAAATTAAGACGCTGGAGGAGGCGTATATTTTCTTTGACGATCTGTGTACCGTCAACGAAATCCAATCGCTCGCCCAGCGACTTGAGGTCGCCCGCATGTTGCGCAAGGGTCACACATACAACCAGATCGAAGCGGAGACGGGGGCCAGCACGGCGACGATCTCCCGGGTCAAGCGTTGCTTGAATTACGGCACCGACGGGTACAAGATGGCGTTGGAACGCTTGAATCGATAAGGAACGGCATGGCAGACCTTCGCTTTTCATTGAAGCGGGGGTTTTGTTAGGTTTTGGCACCTGTACATTTGCGCACCTTAGAGGAGGAAGTCCGTGTGACGAAGCCTAGTGAGCCGCCGTGGCGCGAGTGGCGGCACGTGGTCAAGCTCGACCCCGACCGACCGCTCGCTGACGAGGTGTTAGCGGCGATTCATCGCGCTGGCACTGACGCGGTGTTGCTCGGCGGAACGCAGCGGATTACATATGAGAAAGTCAACGCCTTGCTCGGTCGCCTGCGTCGACTCGCACCCGACTTGCCCGTCTGGCAGGAAGTCTCGACGGAGGAAGCGGTCGTCGATGGCGTCGATGGTTACGCAGTGCCGGTCGTGCTCAACGCCGGCAACCCGCGCTGGCTGATCGGTGAGCACGTTCGAGCTGTGCTCCGCTACCGCCCGTTCATCGACTGGTCGCGTGTGCTGGTCGAGGGCTATCTGGTCTTGAACCCAGACTGTGCCGTCGCTGAACTGACGCAGGCTGACACCACGCTCACCGTCGAACAGGCCGCCGCCTATGCGGTGGCCGGCGAAGCGTTGTTCTCGATGCCGGTGATCTACTTGGAATACAGCGGGGCCTACGGAAACCTGGCGACGGTCAAGGAAATTTGCCGTCTGGTGGAGCAGGCCCATCTGTTTTACGGTGGAGGCATCGATTCCTATGAAAAAGCGGCGGAGATGGGGGCGCACGCCGACACGATCATCGTCGGCAATGCGCTGTATGGCGAGAACTGGCGCGCAGTGTTGACCGATACCGTCCGAGCAGTAAAAGGGTAAAAAGATAAAAAGATAAAAAGGCACGATCTCTGCAAGGAGATTGCGCCTTTTTTTTAAAATGAGGGATGACCGACATGAGAATCCATATCTTGATCGCAGACGATGACCCACATATCCTCACCTTGGTCCGATTTTATCTGCAAAAGGAAGGCTATGCCGTGCTACAGGCAGAGGACGGCAGCGTTGCCTCTCAACTGTTGGAGGAACAAAAAGTTCATCTGGCGGTGGTCGATGTGATGATGCCGGGCAAGGACGGGCTCGAACTCTGCCGTGAAATTCGCGATGTGTACGACATCCCCGTGATCTTGCTGACGGCCAAAGGCGAGATGGAGGACAAGGAGCAGGGCTTTTTGGCGGGCACCGATGATTATCTGGTGAAGCCGTTCGAACCGCGAGAGTTGTTGTTTCGGATCAAAGCCCTCCTTCGTCGCTACCAGTTGGTTTCCGGAGAGGTGATGCAGTTCGGCCAGACGGTGATCGACCTGCAGACCTATGAAGTGCGGGTTGGCGAGTTGGTGCTGACATTGCCGCGCAAGGAATTTGAACTGCTTGCCCTGCTCGCCAGCAATGCAGGGCGCATCCTCACCCGCGAACAATTGATCCAACGCATCTGGGGGATCGATTACGCAGGAGATAGTCGGACGGTCGATGTTCATATCAAACGCCTGCGCGAACGGCTGGCGATCTCCACAGATCTCGCCATCGTGACCGCACGCGGGCTTGGCTACAAGTTGGAGGGGCAGGAGGCATGAGAACGCTCTACTTTCGCATCGTGATCACGATGATCTTGATCGTGGTGAGCAGCAGTGCAATCGCGTTTCTGCTGTCCAATTTTTACTACCAGCACTACCTCAAGGCGTACAACGAGCAGAAACTGATGAGCGTTTTGGAGAGCGCGGTTGAAGCGTATGAGGCGCACCCGACCCTTCCAGTCGACGAGTATCTGACGAACATCTCCCACTATAACTATCAGGTCTACGCCGTCGACGAACATGGGCATGGCGTGTGGTATGGGGCTCCCTTTCACGGCGAAGCGTTGGACCCGGCGATGGTGCAACAGGTGCGCGAGGGCGAGAAGTACCACGGGATCTTGGAGCACCAGCACGGATGGCTGGTGATCGGCTTTTTTCAAAACACGTTGGCGAACTCCGTCGGGATGCCGTTGCACGCAGAGGGGCAGACCTACGCGGTGTTTCTGCGGCCGAACATCGAGCGGATGTTTGGCGAAGTGCGCGACTTGCTGCGGATGATGGTGGTATACACCTCGCTGCTCAGTGTCGCGTTGCTGATCATCGGCACCCGCTACTTGGTCAAACCGATCAAGCGGCTGACCGGGGCTACGCAACAATTGGCGGCGGGAGAATTCGACATCCGCTTGGACTTGACGCGCCGTGATGAGATCGGGGAACTGGCGCAACACTTCGCCCAGATGGCGGAGCAGTTGAAAAAAGTAGATGCGATGCGCCAAGAGTTTGTGGCGAACGTCTCGCACGAAATCCAATCTCCGCTAACCTCGATCAAGGGATTTTCGCAGGCGTTGCGCACCGCAGGCTTGGAGCGTGAGGAACAGGAGTCCTACTTGGCGATCATCGAAGCGGAGAGTGAGCGGCTGTCCTCGCTGAGCAAGCAACTGCTCACCCTCGCCTCTCTGGAACAGGAGACGATGCAACTGGAGCGATCTCCCTATCGACTCGATGAACAGATCCGCCAAGCGGTGTTGATGCTGGAATGGCAGTGGCGGGAGAAAGGCATTGAGTTGGAACTGCACCTCGCAGAACTCACCGTGCAGGCCGACTCCCAGATGCTCCATCTCGTGTGGATCAATCTGTTGACCAACAGCATCAAATTTACCCCTGCAGGCGGGGTGATTACCGTCCAGTTGACAGCGGACAGGACACCGGTACACGTGCAGGTGCGGGACACGGGGGTCGGAATCCCGCCCGCCGAACTGCCACGCGTTTTCGAGCGGTTTTACAAGGCGGACAAGTCGCGCAATCGCACGCGTTCCGGTAGCGGGTTGGGGTTGGCGATCGTCCACAAGGTCATCAGGTTGCATGGGGGAACGGTCGAGGTCACGAGTGAACTCGGGGTGGGGACCGAGGTTCAGGTCAAACTGCCTCGGCTGTAATCTAGAGTTCATCTTTTGTTCATCTGCGGGTTTTAGTATTCGGGTTAGCAACGAATGCTGCAACCGCAGAGGAATGGGAGGTAGAAACTTATGTATGCCCTACTAGAGGCTGTCACATCGTTTGCCAGCAGCAAGCGAGGTTCCAAACTCATCATCGGACTATGGGTGGCCGTGGTGCTCGTGCTGTCTGTCTTCGCACCCGCAAGCAAGGAGTTTGCCGTCAATTCCAACGCGTCAGATCTTCCATCTGACCTTCCTTCTGAAGTATCGCGGATGGCTTTGGAACGTCACTTTCCCGTCAGCAGTGGTTTGCCTGCCCTGTTGGTCTTCCATGACCAAGCGGCGTTGACCGCGGTCGAAACCCAACAGGTTCAGCAGATCAGCCAGTGGCTCGCAGCGTCGCCGCCGGAGGGTGTGGCACAGTCGACGCCCTTGCACAGCATGCCGCCTGCCGCATGGGGAACGTTTTTCTCCGAGGACAGGACCACGCTGATGCTGCCGATCCTGCTGGAAAAAGGACTTGATTCGCATCAAGTCCACGAGGTCGTCAAAAAGCTCGATGAATCTGCCAAGCTGATGGCGATCGGGTCGATGCAAGTCCACCTCACAGGTCCGGCCGGGATCGCGTCAGACGCCATCAGCGTGTTTGCCAAGGCGGACTTCGTGCTGATGCTGACCACGATCATCCTGATCTTGGTCCTGCTGATCGTGCTGTATCGGTCACCGCTGCTGGCGGTCGTGCCGCTGGTCATCGCAGGGATTCTCTATCAATCTGCAGATCGCTTGCTCGGAATTTCCGCCCAAAACAACTGGTTTGTCGTGGAGAGCCAAGCGACTTCGATCATGATGATTCTGTTGTTTGCGGTTCTGACCGACTATTGCCTGTTCGTGTTCTCTCGCTACCGTGAGGAGCTCCGCACCACCGAGTCGCAATACGAAGCCATGCGCAACGCGATGAAGCACATGGGGGAGCCGATCTTCTTCAGCAGCAGCATCATCTTGGTTTCGGTCATCACGCTGTCTGTCGCGTTCTTCAAACCGTACCAACACTTCGCACCTGTTTTCGGAGTTGCGCTGCTCGTCGTCGTGCTCGGTGGGTTGACCTTGATTCCCGCGCTGTTCGCCCTGATCGGGCGCAAGGCATTCTGGCCGTTCATTCCCCAAGTCGGAGAAGCTGTGCGGGAGAAGGCAGGACTCTGGGACAAAATGGGCGCGCTCGTCATTCGCAAACCACGCGTGATCGCGGCCACGCTCTCCGTGATTCTGTTAGGGGTCGCACTGTTCGCCGGGAACATTCACTTCTCGTTTAACCTCATGAAGTCACTCCCGGCAGATATGCCGTCGCGTGCGGGATTTGAAGTGTTGGAACAGCACTTCCCGAAAGGCTCGCTCGCACCTGCTACCGTGGTTCTCCAATCGTCGCAACCGCTCCAAGCAGATGCGAGTTTCCAGACTGCACTAGGTTCCTTGGAGCAAGCTCTAGGTCATCTTTCAGGTGTCCAAAACGTTTCGATCACAACTCCAGCAGCGGCGCTGTCAGAGGATCAGCAGGCAGCCCGCTTCCAACTCGTGCTCGTCGACGATCCCTACGATCCGGCCGCGATGCACACGGTCGAAACGATCCGCGAGCAAGCGACCCAACTGTTGCAGGACAGTGGCTTCGATCCCGCAACGGTCTCGCTGCACATCGCCGGACAGACGGCAACCCAAGTGGATACCCGCGATGTCAGCGCACATGACACGAAACTGGTGCTGACGATCGTCATCATGCTGATCACGATCCTGTTGGTTTTCCAATCCCGGGCGCTGATTGCTCCGCTCTATATGATCGGGACGATCCTGTTGACCTATGCGACAGCGCTCGGGTTCAGTTGGTTGATTTTCCACAACGTGCTCGGATACGAGGCGTTCTCCTATCGCATCCCGCTGTACACGTTCGTATTCCTCGTGGCACTGGGTATCGACTATAACATTCTGCTGTTCTCCCGCGTGCGAGAGGAAGCGGCGATTCGGCCGTTGCCAGAAGCGATTCGCCGTGCCGTCTCGTTGACGGGCAAGACGATTTCCTCGGCAGGCTTGATCCTCGTCGCAACGTTCGCCGTGTTGATGACACAACCGCTCCAAGAACTGATGCTGTTTGGATTCGTGGTCGGGATGGGCGTGTTGATCGATACGTTCCTCGTCCGCGGCTTGCTGATGCCTGCATTACTGGTACTGCTCGGCCAGTGGAACTGGTGGCCGGGTCGCAAACAAAACAACGAGAGAGCAGGAGGAACATTCCATGGAAACTGAACTGTTACTGTTTTTGCACCTGTTAGGACTGAGTTTCTGGATCGGCTCGATGGTGTTGCTCGTGATCTTGTTGCTCGCCGTGCGCCGGAACTTGACATCGTGGAACGGAACCCCGCTGTTCCTCTGGATCACCCGGCTGGTCACCCGATTTTTGAATGTGGCGGCGCTGGTCGTACTGGTTTCAGGTGGCGGCTTGATTCAGATGTTGGGGTACACACAAGCGTCGAAACCGCTCTGGATCAAACTGATGGAACAGGGCGGCGGGTTGACCCTGCTGCTGTTCATCGTGGTCATGACGTGGTTTGGCAACCGGGCCAGAAAGCAACTGCGCGCTCCACAAGACCCTGCCCGCAGTGACGTACCGAAATGGATGACCCGCTACTCGACAGCGCTCAGCCTGTTCGCAACGCTCGCTGTCCTCGTGCTCATGGTGGTCAGCTTCCGCGTGAGTTAAAAAAGAGACTCCCAACGCATGCGTTGGGAGTCTCTTTTTATCTGAATAGCAAGCAGAGCAATACGCAAAAAAACCACCGATCCGAAGATCAGTGGCTTTTATCTGGTCGGAATGCAGGGATTCGAACCCTGGACCTCACGCTCCCGAAGCGTGCGCGCTACCAAGCTGCGCTACATTCCGATATCAAGTTGTGGTAGGGAGAAAATGGTCGGAATGCAGGGATTCGAACCCTGGACCTCACGCTCCCGAAGCGTGCGCGCTACCAAGCTGCGCTACATTCCGATGGTCTAAAAAGAGTGTCAGGCGTTGCCGACAAGAGATAATATAACACGTTCGATTTTGCGGGTCAAGCAAAAAATTCACAAGGAGCGCAACATGAAAAAATCCCCTCGCAGCGAGGGGATTTTGTGATACGTTATTATTGGTTGAAAATCTTGAATACGTCCTTGAACGTTACAATCACCATCAACGTCAGCAGGAACAGAATCCCGATGAAGTTGATGCTTGCCTCGCGCTCCAGCGGAATCCGCTTGCCGCGACGCAACCATTCGATGACGAGGAACACCAAGCGACCTCCATCGAGCGCCGGGAACGGCATGATGTTCAGGACGGCGAGGTTGCAACTCAGGAACGCGACGATATACAGGAAGTCGGGCACGCCCGTCTGCGATGCTTCGCCGGTGATGCGCACGATCTCGACCGGACCGCCGATTTCTTTGAGTGAGACGTGACCACTGATGAGCATCTTGAAACCTTCGAAGACTTTGCTCGTGATCTTGCCCGTGTCGACGAACGCGTCCGATACGGTTTGACCGAAACTGCCCGTCTTCACCCATTGCGTCGATTGTTGCGGCACGACGCCGATCGCGACGTTGTCGTTGGTTTTCTTAGGCGTAACCGTGATCGGTAACATCTGTCCGTCGCGGTTGAGTTCCAGCTTGAGCGGTTGTCCTTCATGAGCCTTGACCGTTGCTGAGAATTGCTCGAACGACGAGAACTTCTCTCCTTCGATCGTGGCGATCTGATCGCCTGCTTTGACGCCAGCCGCTTGCGCCGGAGAATCAGCGACAACTTGCTCGATGACGTTGGTCACCTGTGCGGTCGGATGACCGTAGACGTTGTACATCAACAACAGGATCAGGAACGCGCCGATCAAATTCATGATCACGCCCGCCACGATGACGAGAATCCGCCCAGCTAACGGACGGTTGTTGAAAGCATCTGGTGCGTCTGCTGCTTCGGGATTGTCCTCTCCGAGCATCTTCACGTATCCGCCGAGCGGAATCCAGTTGAGACGGTAGGCGATGCCTTTGCGTTTGTGCTTGATGATCGCCGGGCCGAAGCCGATGGCGAACTCCTCAACGCGAACGCCTACGGCGCGTGCAGCCCAAAAGTGTCCCAACTCGTGAATGAAGATGAGGAACCCAAGTGCGAGTAGGGCCATCACGATATTCATTCGTTCCATCACTCCCGTATCTAATATGTAGGCGGTTGCATCCAATCATACTTATGTTACGCAAATTGCCGATATTCCTTATTATAGCATAAAAAATCCTCCTACTGTGAGGGCACGATCGACCCGTTTCTGAGCATCCTATGACCGAAGGAGGGACGCGCCCATGTCCATGTTGACGTTGTGTATCGGGTTCCCGACCCAGAGCAAGACGGCGCTGGCCCAGCAGCGAGCCAACGCTTCGGACGCACTCCTCGTCCGAGCAGACGATGAGTTGATCCCGCGTGAATGTACGGAAGCGTTGCAGGCTGGACGACCGGTCGTCGTCGATGCCCCGCACCGTTTGCCGAAGCATAGAAAGCTGTACCTCGACCTCGCCCGGCGCCACAACTACCGGACGGAGGCGTTGTTTTGGAACGTTTCCTTGGAACAAGCGATCCCCGACAGCACGCTCTCGAAACGCGCCTTGCAGAAATACCAGCGCCATCTCCAAGTTCCCACCACGGTGGAAGACTTCGACCACTTCGAAGTGCTGACGACGGAGCCGGTGCAGGCAGCGGCGCAGGCGTTTTTCCAAGAGCAGGAAGGCCGCTTGATAAACAATCCCACCGAACTGATCCGCGACTTGGAGCGCGAGGGTTCCTTGCAGGCATGGTTGCCAGAACTGCACGCGGCCATCCCTGTCGACCAGCACAATCCGCACCATCGCTTCACCGTCTATGAACACATCATGAAGGCGACCGCTGTCATCGGCGGCACCTCGCTGAAGTACGTCTGGACGATGCTCCTGCACGACATCGGCAAAGCCTACCCTGGCATCAAGCAGTTCACCGGCAGTTTCAAGCAAGACCACGGCAAGTGGCGCAAAAAGGACTTCGTCCTCATCGAAAATGGGGCCGACATCCGCGAGGGTCGCGATTCCGGTGACTTCTACGTGGTGCAAGGGGCGAAAGTTCCGCGCGAATTGATCAACAGTGACCTCAACGGACACTTCTACCAGCATGAAAACATCGGCGCACAGATGGCGTTTCGCGTGCTGACCCGCTTGGGCTACCCGCATGACTTTGCGCGGGAAGTGATGACCTTGGTCCAGTTCCACATGTTGCTGCCCTATGAGACAGAAACGGCAGACCTCGGGGAGTTGCGCAAGTTTTATGAGAGAGTCGGGCCCTATGCGGCCGATCTGTTGTTGGTGCGCTTGGCAGACTCCAGAGGGAAATAAATCGCGTATACGAAGCAAGAGCCCAGAGTTTCAGATTCTGGGCTCATTTTTGGTGATGTTTGGAGAACGGATGTTTGCTATACTGGAGAGAATGACAAAGAGACTTCACATGAGGTGTTGCACATGTTTTCCATACAGAACGCAGATTCGATTCTCCAAGGAATGAATCCGCAACAACAAGAAGCGGTCAAGCATGCAAACGGTCCGCTCCTGATCATCGCAGGGGCTGGGACGGGCAAGACATCGGTACTGACCCGCCGCATCGCCTACATGATTCAGGAAAAACGCATCGCGCCGTGGCACATCCTCGCGATCACGTTCACGAACAAAGCAGCGGCGGAGATGCGCGAGCGCGTCGAAGGGCTGATCGGGCCGACGGCGTATGACGTCTGGATCTCCACGTTCCACTCGATGTGTGTGCGCGTGCTGCGCCGCGACGCGGTGAAACTCGGCTACACGAACTCCTTTACGATCCTCGATGCTGGGGATCAGTTGACGGCGGTCAAGCAAGTGCTGAAGGAACTCAACCTCGACCCGAAAAAGTTCGACCCGCGCGGCTTGCTCGCGACGATTTCGAACGCCAAAAATGAACTGCTCACGCCGGAAGCGTATGCGAAAACGGTGCGGGAGGGCGACGTTTTTGGCAAGACAGCGGTAGAGGTCTATGTTGCGTACCAGCGCAAGTTGAAGGGAAACAATTCGTTTGATTTCGACGATCTGATCATGAAGACCGTCTATCTGTTCGAGCATCATGAGGATGTGCTGACCTACTACCAGAACCGCTTGCACTACCTGCATGTGGACGAGTATCAAGATACGAACCGTGCCCAGTACAAATTGGTGCAATTGCTGGCGAAAAAGCAGCGCAACATCTGCGTCGTCGGCGACTCCGACCAATCGATCTACGCATGGCGTGGGGCGGATATCTCGAACATCCTCAATTTTGAAAAAGACTACCCGGAAGCCACCGTCATCAAGCTGGAGCAGAACTACCGCTCTGTCGGCAAAGTGTTGAAGGCAGCCAACGAAGTGATCCGCAACAACAATGAGCGCAAGGAGAAAAACCTCTGGTCGACCAAGCCGGAGGGTGAGGCGATCAAGTTGTTCAAAGCGTATGACGAGCACACCGAGGCGCAATTTGTCGTGGGCCAAGCGATTCAGCATGTCAAACAAGGTGGAAAATACTCCGATATCGCCGTGTTGTACCGCACGAACGCCCAGTCTCGTGTAATCGAGGAAGCGATCATCAAGTCGGATGTGCATGTTCCGTACCAGATCTTCGGCGGCTTGAAGTTCTACGAGCGCAAGGAGATCAAGGACACGCTCGCCTACCTGAAACTGATCGCCAACCAGAGCGACGACTTCTCCTGGGAGCGGATCATCAATGTTCCGAAGCGCGGTGTCGGGAGTACGAGCGTGGAAAAAATCCTGTCCTTCGCCCGTCAGCAAGGCATCTCTGCTTTTGAAGCGTGCAAGGAAATTGATCACATCGGCATCAAAGGCAAGGGAGCAGCGGCGATTCGCGAGTTTGTGGCGCTGGTCTCGATGTTCGCCGAGCAAGTGAAGTTCATGCCGCTGACCGACGTGACCCACGCGGTGTTGGAAAAGACTCTGTACCGCCAAGAGCTGGAGCTGGAGAAGACCTTGGAAGCGGATTCGAGGCTGGAGAACTTGGACGAATTCCTGTCGGTGACAGCAGAGTTCGACCAGAAGCACGAGATGACCGAAGAGGATCGCCTGATCGAGTTCTTGGGCGAAGTCGCGTTGCTTGCCGACAGCGAACAAGGCCAAGGCAATCTCGAAGACGGGCAGGAGAAAGCAGCGCGGGAGTCGGTCACGATGATGACCCTGCACGCAGCGAAAGGGTTGGAATTCCCGGTTGTCTTCCTCGTCGGCTTAGAGGAGGGCGTGTTCCCGAGCGCCCGCGCGATGATCGAAGACCCGACCGAAGTGGAGGAAGAGCGCCGCTTGATGTATGTCGGGATCACGCGTGCGGAGGAGAAGCTCTACATGTCCTACGCCCAATCGCGGATGCAGTACGGCCAGACGAAAATGAACCCGCCGTCGCGCTTCCTAAAAGAGATCCCGCCGGAGCTGGTCGATGACGTCGGGGCGATGCGCCGCCAAGCGGTGGCCACCAACCCCAACCGCGAGAAACCGACCACCAACCTCGGCACGCGCATCCCGGCAAACTTCGGGGCGGACATGAGCCTGACGTGGGAGGTCGGGGAGCACGTCGAGCACCGCAAGTGGGGAACGGGCAAGATCGTCGACACGGAAAATAGCGGGGATGATCTGGAATTGTACATCGAGTTCCCGGATCAAGGTGTGAAAAAACTCTTGGCGAGATTCGCACCGATTACAAAATCGTAGCCTCATGTGATCGCGGTCATAGTTCAACACGCGGATATTTTCTACACTCAGAATAGAAGCTATAGCTAGCAGAGGTAGTTTGAGGAGGCAGTGAGAGATGGCGAAGTTTCACTCCATCAAGGAAGCGTTAGAAGACCTGCGCAACGGAAAAGTCGTAATCGTCGTGGATGACGAGGACCGCGAGAACGAAGGCGATTTTATCGCGCTGGCGGAGCATGCAACCCCGGAAGTGATCAATTTCATGATCACGGAGGGACGTGGCTTGGTCTGTGTGCCGATCACCGAAAAACGTGCCCGTCAGCTCGGGCTCACCTCGATGGTTGAGGAGAACACGGACTCGCACGGCACCGCATTTACCGTGTCTGTCGATGCGAAGGACGGCACGACCACGGGAATCTCCGCTTACGAGCGTTCGGTCACCGTGCAACGACTGATCGACGAAAAGCTCGTCGGTGCTGACTTTAAAAAACCGGGTCACATCTTCCCGCTCGTCGCCAAGGACGGAGGGGTTTTGCGCCGTGCCGGGCATACCGAAGCGGCGATCGACCTCGCGCTGCTGGCCGGCTCCTACCCATCTGGCGTGATCTGCGAAGTTCTCAATGCCGACGGCACGATGGCGCGCGTCCCGGACTTGGAAAGCATCGCGACGAAGCACGATCTCAAGATGATCACGATCGCGGACCTGATCGCCTACCGCAAAAACAACGAGACCTTGATCCACCGTGCGGCCGAAGTGCGGATGCCGACCGAGTTTGGCGAGTTCCGCATGGTCGCCTACACGAACGCGATCGACGACAAAGAGCATGTGGCGATGGTCAAGGGCGACATCTCCCCGGACGAAGCGGTGCTCGTGCGCGTACATTCCGAGTGTCTGACTGGCGATATATTCGGCTCCTGCCGCTGTGACTGTGGCCCGCAAAAAGAAGCCGCGCTGCGCCAGATCAACGAAGCGGGCAAAGGCGTGCTGCTCTACATGCGTCAGGAAGGCCGTGGAATCGGCTTGATCAACAAGCTCAAAGCCTACCAGTTGCAAGACCAAGGCTACGACACGGTCGAAGCGAACGAACAACTGGGGTTCGCCGCTGACCTGCGCGAGTACGGCATCGGTGCCCAGATCCTGCGCGACTTGGGCGTGCGCAAGATCCGCCTGCTGACCAACAACCCGCGCAAGATCGCCGGGATCGAAGGTCACGGCCTCGAAGTAGCCGAGCGCGTGGCGATCCAGATGCAGCACAACCCAGACAATGAAGACTACCTCAAAACCAAGAAAAACAAGCTCGGACACATGCTGAATATCTAATTATCTGATGAGAAAAAGGCATGCGGCCGCGGGCGCGGATGCATGCCCTTTTTCAGGTACATACGAGGTGAGAACCTGTGCAGGAGAGAATGCGCGAGTTGATCGAACTGTTGAATGATCTGGACTTCCACTACTACAACTTGGACCGGCCGAAAGTGACCGATGCGGAGTATGACCGTCTGTATGACGAACTGACTGCGCTCGAAGCGGAAAGTGGCATCGTGTTGCCCGAATCACCCACACAACGGGTGGGCAACGGCGTGGTCATCGAGTCGTTCGAGGAGCACAAGCATCTGGCGCGGCTGTGGAGTCTGGACAAGGCGCAGAGTGCGGATGTGCTGCGCGAGTGGGATAAGCGCGTTCGCAAGTTGATCGAGGATTACAACCAGAAAAACCCGGAGGCAGACCCACTGCCGGCTCCGACGTATATCTTGGAGCAGAAATTTGACGGGCTCACGATCAACCTGACCTACGACGGCGGCTCGCTGGTCCAAGCGGCGACCCGTGGGCGCGGTGTGGTCGGAGAATCGGTGTTGCCGCAGATTCGGACGATCCGTTCGGTGCCGCTGGCGATTGAGTACCAAGGCTTGATCGAAGTGCAAGGCGAAGTGATCATGCCGCTATCTGAGTTGCAGCGCTACAACCAAAAAGCGGTCGAAGTCGGCGCGGAACTGTTGAAAAACGCCCGCAACGCGGCGTCCGGTGCGATCCGGCAGAAAAACGTGAGCGAGACGGCCAAGCGCAACCTGAGCGCGTTTTTCTACGGCATCGGCTATGCGGCGGAGCGCGAGTTTGTGACGCATGAAGAGATGACCGAATTTTTGCGTGCCAACCGGATCAAGGCGGGGGCGTACAGCAAGTCCTTCACTGATCTGGAGGAATTGATTCTGGAGATCGACCGCTTCGACCGCGAGGATCATCCGCAGCTCGACTATTTGATCGACGGGATGGTCATCAAGTTGAATGACATCCGCACGCGCAATGTGCTCGGGTACACCGACAAATTCCCGCGCTGGGCGGTGGCGTTCAAGTTTGAAGCGGAGGAGTATTCGACGATTCTGCACAGCGTGGAGTGGGATGTCGGACGCACGGGCAAGATCACGCCGACGGCGCTGTTGGAGCCGGTGGATATCGGCGGTGTGACCGTACAGCGAGCCACCCTGAACAATTGGGGCGACATCCAGCGCAAGGGTGTAGACATCGGGTGCCGTGTGGCGATCCGTCGGTCGAATGACGTGATTCCCGAAGTGCTGTACAAACTCGATGATGAGACGTTGGAGACGCGACCGATTGAGAAGCCGGAGCAATGCCCGAGCTGTGGGGCTGAGTTGGTGGAGAAGGGCGCGCACATGTTCTGCCCGAACGTGACGGGGTGTGCAACACAGGTCATCGAGCGCGTGTCACACTTTGCGAGTCGCGGTGGGATGGACATCGAGACATTCTCGATCAAGACGGCGGAGCAGTTGTTCCGAGAGTTGGGGATCAACGATCCGGCGGACCTGTATGACCCGGAGAAGTTGTCGCTGGACCAGTTGGTCGGCCTGCCGCGTTTCGGGCAGAAAAAAGCCGAGAACTTGATCAAAGCGCTGGAGAAAAGCAAAGACTGCGATCTGGCCGCGTTCTTGAACGCGCTTGGAATTCCGAATACGGGGACGCGGATGTGCCGTGATCTGGCGGAGACATTTGGGTCTTTGGAAGCGGTGCGTGCGGCGGAATTTGAGCAGTTGGTGGCAATTCCGGGGTTTGGCGACATCGTGGCGGAGAGCGTGGTGAGCTTTTTTGCGATGGAGCGGATCAACGAGAGCCTCGACCGGATGCTCGCAGCAGGAGTACGTCCACACTTTGAAGCTCCGCAGATTGCAGAGACGGCAGCGGAAAGTCCGTTTTTTGGCAAGACGGTCGTGTTGACGGGCACGTTGCAGACGATGGGTCGCAACGATGCCAAAGCCAAGCTGGAATCGCTGGGAGCCAAAGTCACAGGCAGTGTCAGCAAAAAAACCGACTTTGTCGTCGCAGGCGAGGAAGCGGGGTCCAAGTTGGACAAGGCGCAAGAACTCGGCGTGACCGTGCTGACGGAAGCCGAGTTTATCGAATTGGTGAAATAAGCAACACAAAGCAACCGCAACCCCAAACAGCCCGGTGCAAACCGGGCTGTTTGGCACAAGTTCCAGACCTGTAACTGTCGAGTTCAAGCTGGGAATCCGCAACTTCAAACTTCTGCTCGACTCTGCCTCTACACTAGTTCTTGATTAGTTCAAATCCACTTGGAGGTTCTCTGCTATGCGTTCTCGCCTACTGTTCGCGATCATCTGTTGTCTATCATTCCTCACCCTAGCAGGTTGTGGGTCCCAATCGGACACCCCAAAAGCAACCGTGGTCAAAGCCGGCTCCCCGGCTCCCGACTTCTCGCTCTCCACTTCTAGTGGGCAAGAGATCTCGCTCGCCGCCCTGCATGGCAAAAAAGTCGTGCTCAACTTCTGGGCCTCATGGTGCGGGCCGTGCAAAACGGAAATGCCCGACCTGCAGGCGATGTCTAAAAAGTACGAAGACCACGTGCAACTGATCGGCGTCAACTTGACCTCCGACGACGACCGGGAACGCGCTGTCCAGTTCATGCTGGAAAATGGATTGACGTTCCCCAGTGTCCTCGACGTTGAGGGAACGGCGAAAAAATCCTACAACATCATCGGTCTCCCCGTCACGATCTCCATCGATGGCAACGGCACCGTCGTCGAACGCCGTGATGGACAACTGACACATGAAACGATGGACGCGATGTTCACGAAGCTCCTGCAACAACCATAAGCATCACTTATCATTGGCATCACAAACGATCATTTCTCTTGCTCTGACTCCGGGCGTATGATGGAGTCAGAAACGGGGGATATCGGACATGAAACTCACATCCGTATACATGTGGCTCGGGATTGCGATGACAGCAGCACTCGCGTTGATCGGCAAAGGATTGGCGCTGGTACCGGGGCTGTCGATGATCGGCCCGATGGTGCTCGCGATCCTGCTCGGCATGTCTTGGGCCACATGGGGTCCGCAACCTACACCATCACAACCTGTCGCAATGGCCGGTGGATATACATTCGCTTCCAAATACTTGCTGCGCGCCGGGATCATCCTGCTCGGCGTGCGGCTCGACCTCCTCGCGCTGGGTCATGCAGGTGTGCGCGTGCTCGGCACGGAGATTGTTTTGGTAACCCTGACGTTGCTCGTCGGCTATTGGATCGCCCGGCGCTTTGGCGTGGATCAGCGCCTCGCGATGGTGATCGCGGCCGGGACGGCGATCTGCGGAGCGGCGGCCGCCGTCGCGATCGCCGTGCAAGTGCGCGCCCGCTCCGAACAGACGGCGCTCGGCGTCGCAACCGTCGCGGTGCTGGGAACGGTGTTCACCGTGCTCTACACGCTGCTGGCACCGTGGCTCGAACTGTCAGATGCGGCATTTGGCGCTTTTTCCGGAGCGACGCTGCACGAGATTGCGCATGTGATCGCAGCGGCTACTCCGCACGGTGCGGACAGCCTCGACAACGGTCTGCTTGTGAAACTTTCCCGCGTCGTGCTGCTCGCTCCTGTTGCGCTTTTTGTCGGTTGGAAGTTTGATCGCAAGCAAGCCTCTCCAGAAGGTCCGAAGCAACGGACCGCTCCGATTCCGTACTTCGTCCTCGGCTTCCTGCTGGTCGGTGCCTTGCATACTTGGCATGTCCTGCCTGATGCGTGGACGCAACCGCTGATCCAAACCTCGCTGTTCCTGCTCACGATGGGCATGGCCGGATTGGGCCTGCAAGTCAACATCCGGGCGCTGCGCGGCGGTGGTCGTGCTTTCCAAGCGGCGCTGATCACCTCGCTCTTGCTCGCGTTTGTCGGGTACGGTGCGACCAAAGTCCTGCTCTTTCCATAAAGAGCAGGACTTTTTTCGTCTACCCCCGCTTGTCAGGCTCCTGTGACGAAACTCTATAGTTCACGACATGTCATTCTCTCCACCACTGTGGTAAAATGTGTCTAACGAGCCAGTAAGATAATGATGAGGTGTACAACATGGAGCTACTTCGTGTGAAAGGCGGGCAACCGCTTCACGGCGAGATTCAGGCATCGGGGAGTAAAAACTCCGTTCTCGCCATCATGTGTGCCGTCCTGCTATGCGACGGCGAAACCATCTTGGAAAATGTACCTGAACTCAGCGATGTCAACACGCTGATGCAGATCTTAGAAGAAACCGGTCTCAAGTGCGAATGGATCGCCAAAAACACCGTGCGCATTCAAAATGACGGGATCACCAATTCCGAGGTCTCCGAAGAACTCGTTCGCAAAATGCGCGCGTCCTTCTCCGTCCTCGGCCCGTTGCTGGCGAAGTCCGGCAAGTCCGTGATCCCGCTTCCAGGCGGTTGCGTCATCGGCGCACGCCCGGTCGACCAGCACTTGAAAGCGATGCGTGCGCTCGGCGCCCACGTCACGATGACGGACGGTGCTGTCTCCGCCGAGATCAACGGTCGTCTCAAAGGGGCCGCGATGTTCCTCGGCACCCGCTACGGGGCAACCGTCGGCGCCACCAATGCCGCGATCTCCGCAGGCGCACTGGCCTCTGGCACGACGATCATCTACAACGCAGCACGTGAGCCCGAGATCGTCGATCTGGTGATGTTCCTCAACAAAGCAGGCGCGCGCATCCGCGGCGTCGGCACGGACATCATCACGATCGAAGGTGTCGAAAGCCTCAAAGGCGTGCGCTACAGCGTGATGGGTGACCGCATTGAGTCGGGTACCTACCTGTGCGCCGGCGTCATCACACGCGGCAAAGTCACCGTCTCCAACATCGCACCGCAGACGCTGGCGGGCCTCCCGTCCCTGCTGTTCGACATGGGCTGTGGCATCACGATGGAGGGGGACAGCATCACCGTCGATGCGTCCAACCGCGAACTGCGCCCGACCAACGTGATCACGTTCGCGTACCCTGGTTTCGCGACCGACCTGCAACCGGCGATGCTGACCTTGCTCACCGTTGCCAACGGGATCTCGTATGTGAAGGAAACCGTATTTGACGCTCGCTTCGGCTTCACGCAAGAGCTGACCCGGATGGGCGCTGACATCAAGATCAGCGGCGATACCGCGATTGTGAACGGCGTAGATGCCCTGACTGGCGCGCGCGTCGTCGCAAGCGACTTGCGGGCAGCAGGTGCGTTGATCGTTGCGGGTCTGGCTGCCAAAGGCTCGACCAACATCGAAGGTTTGCAATACCTCGACCGTGGATACGAGAACCCGGTCGAAAAGTTCAAAAGCCTCGGCGCCCACATCGAACGCGTCCAGTCTTGAACAAGAATAGGAGGGACCCCGACATGTCCAACCTCGACAAGACGATGATTTTCCGACCCGATGAACAAAACGACCTCTTGAACGAAATTCTCGAAACCGTAGTGCCGGCTCTGCGTGAACAAGGCTATGAACCGGCCCGCCAATTGGCTGGTTTCATCGTGACCGGCGAGTCCAACTACATCACTTCGTCTGGCGGTGCTCGCGCGGCGATGGCCAAGATGGACCGTCTGCTCGCCGTCGAGCAAGTTCTGCAAGACTATCTCAAAATCAAAGGCTTTTAAGCAAAAAAGACGCGTCCCGCATGGGATCGCGTCTTTTTCTTTGATCTTAGTAATGACCCGGCCAGGAGGACGGAGCGTAGCCCCAACCTGTGTAGCGGGAAGAGAAGTAGGAGGAAGTCGCAATGTTGTCTGCACGAACAACTGCTTGTGCGTTGATCATCGTGTTCTGGCCGATGTAGATGCCGACATGACCATAGTAGCCGTTGTCAGAAGCAGGTGCGAAGAACACGAGCGAACCGATCGGAGCCGAAGCCAGCGAACCGCCGGTGTTCAGGTTGTTCGAAGCCGCGATTGCGGAAGCGTACTGTCCGGTGGTGCCATAGGTGTTCTCGACGAACATCTGGCAGTACCAGTTGTAGTCGGTGCGGCCTTGAGCATCAACCGCCCATGCAACGGCGCGGTCCTTGGGACGGATGCTTGCTTTCGGAGGGAGGCCGTCGACAACTGCCGATGCGATGTATTTCTTTTGACCGCCTTCGATGTAGTAGAACCAACGCGGGTCCGGTTTGTTAAACCAAACGTCCGGGGTGATCGTGCCGTACTCGAGACCGGAGAAATACACCGTAACGTTGCCCGGCTTGGAAGCGATGATCGGATAGTTTGTACCCGGACCGGAACGAACGTTGACACCAGCGGATGCTGTGACGCCGGAGAAGCTGACGCCAAACGGGTCGACCGCATGTGCTTTTTGAATCGTGAGTTCTTGCACGCCGACAAATGCGCTCATTGCGAACGTTGCAGCTAAAGCATAGGAAACTAGTTTCTTCATACTTGATAACACTCCCTCTCTATTAATATACTGCAAATATACCATTTAAATAAAAGAATTGCAAAATAAATAAAATTCCCTTAAAACGAAAAACCCCCGACAGTCATAAAACTGTCGGGGGCTTCTCATCCTCGTACTCTAGTCGCGACTGCTGCGCATGAACTCTGACACGCTAGAACCACGGGGGGCTTTTACGCGCAGGAATGCAATTTTATTCGACAGGCGACCCAGCATGAAGACCAGGGGGATGGCGACGACGTGGAACAGGATGATACCGTTCATTGGGGAATGTCCTCCTTTAGGAAACTCGCAATTTGGCTTGGTTGCTAGAGTCTATGAGCAGAACGCGGTTGCTAGAACCACACCTTTGCCACCGACACAAAAATGTCCACTCCCACGACACGTATAGGGGAGGAAGTCCCTTCTTTTCAGGGAACAGTAATGGTATAATGGGGACGATTGTTTTCTGGGAGAATTGCGCACACTAAGGCTCAACCTGCTCATGTGGCGCAGAGGGAGGCGTACGAACTCAACATGCAATCCCTGACGCAAGGATTGATTTTTACATTGATTGTCTCGTTTGCGCTTGTATTTGTGATGATGCCAGTCTTGCGCAAAATCGCGTTGAAAACGGGTTTTGTCGACATGCCTAATGCACGGAAACTGCACAAGGAACCGATTCCCGTACTGGGCGGGGCCGGGATCTTTTTCGGATTCTTGATCACGGTAACAGCGACAGAAGCATGGTTTGGCGCACTTGATGGTCGCTACTACGGGATCGTCATCGGCGGATCGCTCCTGTTCTTGATCGGGCTCGTCGACGACTTCTACAAGACCCGGGGCAAGGACTTCCCGGCTTGGCCGAAGTTTCTCACTCAGATTGTGGCAGCCTGTGTGCTGATTAAGTTTGGTGTCAAAGTAAGTTCGATCACGATTCCGTGGATGGACCAACCGTACTATTCGTTTGCCGATCACGGCATGGAATGGCTGTCGTGGTTGGTCACGATCTTCTGGATCGTCGGGATCACCAACATGTTAAATTTCCTCGACGGTGTCGATGGACTCGCGGCGGGCATCGCCTCGATTTCTGCAACCACCTTGTTGTTCGTTTCGCTGTTGACCAGCAACAACGATGTGGCGTTTTACGCGGTGGCGCTGATCGGGGCTTGCCTGTCCTTCCTGCGTCACAACTTCCACCCGGCGCGGATCTTCATGGGCGACGCCGGTGCGACGTTCCTCGGCTTCACGCTGGCGGCGATCGCGGTGGACGGTGCCTTCAAATCGGCGACGTTCGTCTCCGTGATCGTGCCGGTGCTGGCGTTGGGCGTGCCGATTTTTGACACGGTGTTCGTGATCATCCGCCGGATCAAGGAAAAGCGACCGATCCACCATGCCGACAAGTCGCACACGTTCCACACGCTGATGAAGAGCGGGATGACACAAGTACAGACCGTCTCGTTCATGTACCTGCTGGGCATCTGCTTCTCATTGGCTTCGATCGTCGTGCTGCTCGTCAACAAGTAAGCGAAAAACTCCTCATGCACAGGCGTGAGGAGTTTTTTTTTCGCCCAAAAATTCCGCTTGCCAGCAAGACAGGAGAGGGAGTATGATAAGCACATCAAAATTGAATCACGGCCTAATTCCGGGACAGCTCGGAAACGGAGGAACCAATCCATTTGGGGTTAATCCTGCGCCTGTTGTGCGCGGGAGGGATGAGTGAAGTGCAATCTTCTCTGCCATCCTACCCGTCAGCTAACTTCGTCGGCTAAGCAGGGAAGGTCAGGAGACCTTCTGTTTGGATGGTCTTTTTGTGCGGTATACGTGCAGAATTTCCATAGAGACAGAGGCGACAGATGCGTCTTGTAACGGGTGACAGAGAGCTCAGGTGCAACTGGGCGTTCGGTAAACCGATGCAGACTTTGACCTTCTAGGAGTAGTAGGTCAAAGCCAGCATCGGTTTTTTTATGTTGTGGAGGTTGTTGAATGGGGCAGAGTTTGAAGACCAAGATCGAAGCAGATGTCAGTGAAGCCTACATCAAGTTTCAGCGCGAAATCCTCGGGCGTGGCCCGCAGGAGACCAAGACCTACCTCATGCGCGACATGATCATCGTCCGTTTGAAGGGCGTGTTGACCCACGAGGAGAAGACGCTGGTCAAAACGGACAAAGGCAAGCGACTGGTCAAGGAGATGCGCCAGACGATCCGCGAGCACTTCAGTGCCGACACGGAAGCGCTGATCTCGCAGATCACTGGGTGCAAGGTGATCTCCAGCCACAGTGATATCTCGACCAAGATCGGGGAATTCGTCGAGATGTTCATCCTCGACCGCGATCTGGAAAAATGCATACGCGACTCAGAAGTACTGGGGGATTAGACACAGGGCAGCGCGAGAGCTGTCGGGTGTTTCATAGACCGGTGTAGACTTCTGTCGTCCATCTCGGCGTGTTCTGAGGTGGAGGGCAGCAGTGTACATCGGTCTTTTTTGGCTAAAAATGAAAAATGAAAGCAAAAAAAGGTGGTATCTGCTATGATTCGTGAGCTAAAACGGTTTCTGATCGGGCGTCCGATGCGGAGTTCACAGTTGGAACATGAGCGACTTCCGAAGTGGAAGGCACTCCCGATCCTCTCGTCTGATGCACTCTCCTCTGTCGCCTACGGATCAGAGGCGATCCTCGGCGTGCTCGTCGCGGTCAGTGCGGCGGCGATGTGGTATAGCCTGCCGATTTCGCTGGCCATCGTGCTGTTGTTGACGACGTTGATTCTGTCCTACCGCCAGATTATCTATGCCTACCCGAACGGGGGCGGGGCCTATGTCGTCTCCAAAGATCACTTGGGCAACAAGTTCGCGCTCGTCGCGGGGGCTTCGTTGCTCGTCGATTACATCCTCACGGTCGCTGTATCGGTCACAGCCGGGGTGGCGGCGATCACGTCTGCGTTTCCCGCGCTGTTGCCACATACCGTGGGATTGTCGGTGCTGATGGTCTTGATCATCATGGTCTTGAACTTGCGTGGCATCACGGAATCAGCCACCGTGTTCAGCTATCCGACCTATGCGTTCATCCTCGGGTTGCTCGTGCTGATCGGCGCCGGGTTGTTTTCGTTAAAAACCGGCAGTGTGCCGGTCGACGTATCCCGCCCGCATGAGTTGGTGATCAGCGGCGTGACGTGGTTTGTGCTCTTGCAAGCGTTCTCGTCTGGCTGTTCGGCGTTGACTGGTGTGGAAGCGATCTCGAATGCCACGCCGGCATTTCGCGCGCCAGAGAGCCGCAACGCCGCGAATACGCTGGGCATCCTCGGGATCTTGCTCGCGGTGCTGTTTGGCGGTACGTCGATGCTGGCCTACCTGTTCCACATCGCACCGCATCCGCATGTCACCGTCCTCTCGCAAGTCGCGGAGCATGTGTTTGGCAGAGGCGGTCTGTACTTCTACATCCAAGGCACGACCGCTCTGATCCTCGTGCTGGCGGCGAACACATCCTTCACCGGGTTTCCGCTATTGGCAGCGCTGATGGCGAAGGATGGATTTGTGCCGCGCCAGTTCACGATGCGCGGAGACCGCCTCGGCTACTCCACCGGGATCATCGCGCTCTCGGTGGCGGCGATCCTGCTGATCATCGCGTTCAACGGCGACACCGACCTGTTGATCCCGCTCTATGCGATCGGCGTGTTCCTGTCCTTCACCCTGTCACAGACGGGGATGGTGCGTCGCTGGTTCCGCCTCAAGGAACGCGGCTGGCAAGGCAAGGCGCTGATCAACGGGATCGGCGCTCTGGTATCGCTGGTCGTGCTCGTGATTTTCGCGGTAACCAAGTTTGAAGAGGGCGCTTGGGTCGTCCTGCTGGTCTTGCCGATTCTGGTGATCATCTTCCTGAAGATCCGTCATCACTATGATGACATCGCCACCGAACTGCGCATCGACATTGACGCCATCCACCCTGAACCGTGCGGCAACTTGGTGATCATCCCGATTTCCAGCATCTCGCAGGTCGTCAACGAATCGCTCGCCTATGCCCGGTCGCTGACTTCCCCGGACAACATCATCTGCGTCTACATCGGTTTTGACTTCGATCAGATTCACGCGATGGAGGAGAAATGGGAGCGTTGGAATCCAGGTGTTCGCTTGGTGACGATGCGTTCGTCGTACCGTTCAGTGTTGCGGCCGTTGTTCCGTTTCATCAACTCCGCAGAGGCGCGCGTTTCCGAAAACGACTTCGTCACGCTGCTCGTGCCGGAGTTCGTCACCCGCAAGTGGTGGCATCGCATCCTGCACAACCAGACCTCGCTACTGATCAAGGCGTGGGCGCTGCACAGCAAGGATATCGTCGTCATCTCCGTCCCGTACCGCCTCAAACACTAGCTTGTGATCAAAAAGGACCGTGCCCTCTGGCAACGGTCCTTTTTTCCAAATAAAGAAATGATCGAATAAGACAGGAATCGACACGAACAGCGTCGAAATAATTGGCAAAAGAAAAAAATCAGATTTCTATGGAGTATAGGCCATTATCCGGAGATGGGGGAGGGTAGGCTGCATGAGTTTTATGTACATCTTGTCAATCGTCATTCGTGCGATTGCAACGATTTGGACGTTGCGGGCTGTCACGAGGCTGCGCGATTGGCGCCTCGCCACGGTAGCGACTGCGGTAGGGTCTGTGATGGTGTATCAATTGTATTTGTTGTTCGGTTGGTACTGGGACCGTCCGTGGAGTTGGACAGGGACGAGCACGGATACGTATTGGATGTTCGACAGTTTCATCACCAGTTTGGCGGTCTACTACGTCGTGCGGATCATCTCCGATCAGCGAGGGATCGAGCAACAACTCAAGGACAAGGAACAGCAATACCGCTCCCTGTTTGAACATAACCAAGACGCTGTCTACACACTGGACTTGGCGGGCAACTTCCTCAGTTCGAACCCGGCCTGCCAGCAAGTGACGGGATATAGCTTGGATACGTTGCGTCAACTCGAGTTTCAAAACCTCGTCGTCACCGAGGATGTGCCGATGGTGGAGCGACAATTTCGTCTGGCTGCACGAGGGGAAGCGACGGAGTTTGAATGCCGCATCCACAACCCGAGCGGCGGTCCGACCGATTTTTTGGTGAAATTCGTTCCGATGCTCATCAACGGTTCCATCGTCGGTGTGTACGGGATTGCCAAGGACATCACGGAAAGCAAACTGGCGGGCGAACGGGTGCGCAGGATGGCGTTTTACGACATGTTGACCGACCTGCCGAATCGCGTGCTGTTCGAACAGCGCTTGGAACAAGAATTGGAACGCGCACGGTTGCAGGGACAGCTCCTGGCGGTGTTGTTTTTTGACCTCGACCGCTTCAAGTTCATCAATGATACGTTCGGCCACAGCCTTGGGGATCGCCTGTTGCAAGCGGTCGCGCAGCGGTTGGTGTCCTCGGTACAGGCTGAGGCGATTTTTTCCCGGATCAGCGGGGATGAATTCACCGCGCTCCTGCCCGACCTCCGCAATGTTCACCAAGTGACAGAGGTGGCGCAACAGATTCTCGTGGCGTTAGAACGACCGTTTGTGCTGGAGGGGCATGAGATTTTTATCACGTCCAGCATCGGGATCTCGCTGTACCCGGATGACGGGTGCAGCGCGGATAAACTGGTTCAGCATGCGGATACCGCGATGTACCGGGCGAAGGAGAACGGGCGCAACAACTACCAACTGTTCCAATCGGCGATGAACAAAAAAGTCACCGAGCGGCTCACGCTGGAGCATGATCTGCGCAAAGCTTTGGAACGGAACGAGTTTGTCGTCTACTACCAACCGCAAGTCAACGCCGCGACCGGCGAGGTATTTGGCTTGGAGGCGTTGGTGCGCTGGCAGCATCCGACGCGTGGCATGATCTCTCCGGCGGAGTTCATCCCACTGGCGGAGGAGAGCGGTCTGATCGTGCCGATCGGCGAATGGGTGCTCAAGACGGCGTGTCAACAAGTCAAGCGCTGGCAGCGTGTATTCCCGAACTTGCGAGCGGCCGTCAACCTCTCCGCCAGACAGTTCCAGAGTGACAACCTCGTGGAGATCGTGGCACAGGCGTTGGAAGAGGCGGAACTTCAGGCGCACTGTCTGGACTTGGAGATCACGGAGAGCACGACGATGCACAACGTCGACCGGGCGATTGCGACGATGCATGATCTGAAGAGTTTAGGCATTCAGATCTCGTTGGATGACTTCGGGACGGGGTATTCGTCGCTCAGCTATCTGAAGCACTTCCCGATTCACATGCTCAAAATCGATCGATCGTTCGTCCGCGACATCACGACAGACGAGGACGATGCGGCGATTGTCGCATCGGTCATCGCGATGGCGCACAGTTTGAAGCTGAACGTCATCGCCGAGGGTGTGGAGACGGAGGAGCAGTTGGCGTATCTGATGGAGCGCCGCTGTGACCAGATGCAGGGCTATCTGTTCTCACAACCCTTGCCTGTTGAGAAGTGTGATGAACTTCTGCACTTCATTAATAAGACCCAAGTAGGGACGGTATAGGACGATACGAAAAACAGCCTGTCACGATCAGTATTGATCGCGGACAGGCTGTTTTGGTGTAGGCTTTTTTGGCAAATCTCCTTCTACAAGCCAGTCGCATCCAGTTTATAGACATGATCAATCGGGTACTTCCCATTGGACGTGTAGCTGCTCGCCGCCGACTCGAACAGCACGTAGAGACTGCCGCTCTTGTTCGTCAGCCCTTCGGCCATCGGTGGGGCGGTCAGTGCGGTGGTGCAACTGTTGTGGTCGAGGAAATAGGACGGCACAGAAGTCCCGTTCACCGTCGAGTAGTAGTGCGGTGTTTGACTCAGCACGTTTTCATAGACCCAGAGGTCAGAGTCGTTCGTTCTGCCATACGAAGCGCTCAGAATGAATCGACCGTCCGTCATGACCGTCGCACCTTGCACGCGGTCTGCGATGGAGAGGATGTAATCTGGCGTGACAGGAGTGGAGCCACCGGTGTACTTGCCAGTGGGGAGGCGCCCAGTGTTCGGGTCGAGTTTGTAGCCGGCCATCCATGCGTGGTGGGCGGTGCCAGTCCGCGTCGTTTTGTAGTGAGTGGTGTCGGTCAGGTAGTCAGGGTCTTCGTAAAACTCGCCGACCCACAGGATGTTGTTCGCCGCTGTCGCAAAAGACGCTTTCGTCACAGCCGGGAACTTGTCCGCGATGTAGAGGCGGTCCCGATTTGCGACGTTGATCACATCAACTAACGGGATGCGCGCCATCGAACTGCCAACGGTGACCCACACGTCCGTCGCCGTCGCGGCCAGTCCACCGACATGTCCGGTGCTTGGGGTCTTGTCCGCGTTGTAGAGCGTCATCGACTTGACGAGTTTGTTGGTGCTGGCATCGATCGCGGTGATCATGGACGAGTTGCCGTCCTCGCGATAATGCGAGACGAGGAACCAGTTTTTCGAAGCCACATACGTCATACCCTGCGGCGTCAGGTCTTGCGCCAGCGCCGGAATGATCGGGCCAGCGGTGCTCTTGCTGAAGAAGGTCGAGTACTCCGGGAAACTACCTGCAGGGGTGCCGACGACCGATGCTTGCGTGACAGGGATCGATAGGGCGGCCGAGGTGATCGCGGTCTTGGCCGAGGCGTTGTTGGAGGTATCGACAGCTGTGATTTCAAACGTATGATTTTCCTCTGGGTTCAATCCAGTTACCACGGCAGAGCGGGTTTCTGAACGGTAGGTGTGGTCGAAAACGCCGTCCACGTAGACCCGGTAGAAGGCGAGATCAGACGACGTGCTGGCGTTCCAGGACAGTGTCACTTGGTTGCTACCAGACTTCGCGGTCAAGCCCGTCGGTGCGGCCGGTGCGACATCCTCCCACGTCGCGGGCGGAACTTGTCCGGCAAATACGGAACCGGGAGATGCCTTGCTGGTATCGGTCGTCAGTTTGCGCATCACATTGGTGCCGTCCGTCGGGTACAGATACGGGATGCCGATGTTTTCCGAGACGTCCTCGGGGTTGTAGCTGCTCGTCGAGATCTTCACATTGTCAGCACCGGCAATCGACAGCGTGCGCGCTGCGGTATTGGCCATGCCGCTTGCCGAGACTTCGAAAACTTGACTTGCGGTCAAGTTCGTGCCATAGTTCGCATTGAAGTCAGCGAGTGTGGCGCTGGCGTCCGACTTGATCCAGACGACGAACGTGCTTTTCGGCGCGATGTACTTGTCGCTGGTGATCGTCCACTTGTATGAGGTCGGGGTTTCGTAGAGGATGCTGTCATTTTTCAGGTTGATCGTGGCACTGGTGGTGTTGTAGAGTTCGACGAATTCGAAAGCGTCCGGCGTACCCGTCCCACCGCCGACGATCTTGCTGTCGGGCGTGACTTCGGTGATCAGCAGTTTGGGTACCGAGTACGAGTTGGCGTAGGCCGAGTGGACAGCGGGCAACAGCAGCGGGAGTGCCAGCAAGACGGCACCCAACTTGGTCAGCGTGCTCTGAAATTTTTTCATCAGACCCCTCCTAGTATCGAGAAAATGTGAGTGTTGTGAAAATTACATATATATATTATGGTATTTTATTTAAATAGAAAAGTCAAAAAGAGTTGCGAAACGAGTCTGGAGAACTTGCCGCATTTTCCAGCACAGGAGCAAAGATGATACAATGATCGGAAAAGGGGGTTGTTTCAATGAGCGAACAACAGACGACAGGACGTCGCGAGCTTGCGACATTTGCAGGAGGATGCTTTTGGTGCATGGTAACACCATTTGAGGAAATGCCGGGGATTCATGGCATCGTGTCCGGCTACACCGGTGGGCACAAGGTCAACCCCACCTACGAAGAAGTCTGCTCGGAAACCACCGGGCATGCGGAAGCGGTGCAGATCACATTTGACCCGGATGTGTTCCCGTACACGAAGCTGCTCAACCTCTTCTGGCGGCAGATCGACCCGACCGATGCGGGCGGACAGTTTTTTGACCGAGGAGCGTCGTACCGGACGGCGATTTTTACACACAGCGAGGAACAGCAGCGACTGGCAGAGGAGTCCAAGCGGGAACTGGCGGCCAGCGGACGATTTGATAAGCCGATTGCAACGGAGATCGTGCCTGCGGGAACGTTCTACCCAGCGGAAGAGTATCATCAGGATTTCCACAAAAAGAGCCCGGCCCGCTACAAGAGCTACAGACAGGGTTCCGGGCGAGATGCGTTCATCGATCGGAACTGGGCGCTGCAGAAGGACGAGCAGGAACTCCGTGCCCGACTGACCCCGATGCAGTACGCGGTCACGCAAGAAAACGGAACGGAGCCGCCGTTCCGCAATGAATTTTGGAACCACAAAGGCGAGGGACTCTACGTGGACATCGTCTCAGGCGAGCCGCTGTTTAGCTCGTTGGACAAGTTTGATTCGAATTGTGGGTGGCCGAGTTTTTCCAAGTCGTTGCACATGGCGAACATCAAGGGCGTGAAGGACACCAGCCACGGCATGGTGCGCGTGGAAGTGCGGAGTGCGCAGGCCGACTCGCATCTCGGGCATGTCTTTGACGATGGTCCGGGCCCGGATGGGATTCGATTCTGCATCAACTCTGCCGCGCTGCGTTTTATTGCGAGAGAGGATTTGGAGAAGGAAGGGTATGGCGAGTACGCGTCCCTGTTTGCATAAAAAAAGCCTGTCACACCGTTGCGTGTGACAGGCTTTTTTCGTAGGGTGGACTGAAGTTGATTAGTAAGGTTTGTAGCCGCCGCTGATCTTCAGCGCGCTGTACACCGCTTTGACGGCGTCCTTTTTCTCCCCGATTCCAGGGGTTTGGCCGCTGGGTGCAACATAGTCGCTGGAGAACCAGACATCGAAAGGTGTCGTGTCGAGTTTTTCGGTATTGGAGTTGTACATGATCCCGAGGATTGTGAGTGAATGCAAGAGTCGGGGGACGCCGCGTTTTGAATGGAATTGTTTGTACAGCTTGCCTTTTGAAGTCAAATCGTCCTCGACGAGGCTTACTGCTGATTTGAAATCCTGTTTCAGTTTCTCGATATTGATTTTTGCGAGTTCTTCACGCTCGGCGGCTTTTTCACGGGCTCGTTCGATGGCGGCTGCTTGCTCTTCCTCGCTGAGTTCCTTCCGTTCGTTGCCGAAATCAAGCGGGGCGTACACCGATTCCGCGACATAGGGATACTGCACGCGTTTGACCCAAGAACCTCCGCCCTTGGTCAGGATGTGCCCGACAGAAGAGGCGGAGTTGGAGGTGACATCCAAGAGCGCGTCATAATCTCTACCTCCCGGACCTGTCTGATCCTCGGCCATCGTGATCATAAAGTCCGGTCTGGACTTGCGGAGGTTTTGCGGTGTGGTTTGGACGGAGACCCCGCCTCCAGCATTGGCGGACGCGTAGTCCTCGATGACATACCCTCCCGATGCAGACGGGTGCATGGTGCCTTGCCCAGAGATCAAATCCAGCAGTTTGTTTTGGAAATTGCGAGCATGTCCATTGCTGTACGGGAATTGGGCGGCTACTTCGGTCGCGGATAAGTCGCCGTCCATGACTTGGTCGATGACACCTTGGACTTCATCGCGGCCTGCTTCCACGGTTGTGTCGATGTCCTTGGCGGTGGCGCGTGCGGTCGCGGTGAGGGCATCAAGTTCTGCGATCTCATCATCGTCGAGTGTCTTGTGCGCTTCGACGGGGTACTTGCCGGGGACGTATTCCAACAGTTGGCGTTGAATGGTTTTCTGTGCGTGGGAGGCGCGAAACAGTTGGGACACGGCACGGTTGCCTGCGGTTTTTTGTAATTGGAGGAGCATGGCTTGTGCGGATCGGGGTGAGGGGGACGGTTGGTGAGTTTGTGATGCTTGCGGTGTGTTGGCTTTTTTATCGGCATGTGTATGTTTGTGGGGCGACATGGAAGCCCTCCTCGTTATGGCCGACCCCAGCGAAAGTAGAAAAGGAAATAAGGGTCCAGAATATAAATCTTATCGTCCTTCCACTCTAAAACTTTGTATAACTCTCCGTTGCTTGAAATAATACCCTGAATTTGTGTGAGCGTATCCTTGAGTTTCCGATTCTCAGGTTTACTGGAGTCCGTGTTTATGATCTTGGTGATGCGTTCCTTAAGACCTTCAAGATCAATCGAAATGGTTGGCGGGTCTTGTGCAAGTGCTTCAATGATCGCCTCGTACAGGTCAACGGTTCTGCCATTTTGAAGTTGAAAGTTTTTTCTTTGCTTTCCGCGAGAAGGTGGCCCTGATTCAAGCTTATTAATAACATCTCTGTATTCCATATGTGAAGTTGTTTTACGATAAGCACGATCAAGTAGAGTTGCATCTCCAACAGTGTTCACGAGTGGGTCCTTATCTACGTTGAGAACTCGTGATAGATTTAAACATATGGATTGCATCAACTGCGGAGAGGTGATGCTTTCCTTGGCTAATCTAGCTGCAAACTCATTGCAGATCTCGATTCCAAGTTTACGAAAGCCGGTCAAGGGGATCTCAATTAATTCCTCGGCTGACCAAGGTTCGATATTGATAAAGTTCATTCGTGCGTTCAAATCGCTGTTTTTGCGAATCGCGTCATCCGCTCGATGTGGCAGGGAAATGACAACGGCTCTCAGTTCTTTGCGAATTGCATCTTTTAATTGATGGGCGATATCCAATTGCAATTCTTTGTCGATGTAATGAAAGTCGTCAAGAACTAAGACGAATTCGTTTGTGACAAATTCCTCAATGACTCGGTCTTTTCCGGTTACCATTTTTGCTTTATATGATTGTGTCGAGGCGTGTTTTGCTGATCCTGTTCCTTCAGCAATGAATAGCTTGCCTTTGATGCTGCCTTGAACTTCATTTGTATTCGCATCTGTTGATTCAGTTTCTAGAGGAAGCCCGATCGTATTCGAGACTGTAGTCCAGAAATCTACGCCTTTTTTAAAATCCCCACCACTTAATAGGATCATTTTATCTGATCCTATTACATTTTCACATAATACAGTTTTGCCCGACTTTGAGGGTCCTACTATGGAGGTGAGAAAACCTGCAGTATCAAGAGCTTCTTCTAACAAGGAATCGTAAGTGCCGTTTCTTGATTGTCTGATGACATATGTATGCTCAGGGTAAGTGCCCGGTTTAAATATTTCATTTGATTTGTGTGCTCTTGGCATGGCTTCCCTACCCCTCCCAGAAGTGTCCGTGACTCCGCTTTGTTGTGAATACGTACATTATACTACATTTTCCTGAGCAATCCTTTTGACAAATAGATACTCGGTGAAATTATGGGTTGCACAAGGTTTCTATTTTTTCCAACTTGTAAAGTGTTTAAAACAAGCAGTATGAGCATGTCATATCGCCAGTGGCAGGTCGGAAGATTCGCCGTTGTCAACGTTAAGTGAATGCTCAAACTCATAGTCAAAAAAGGCTGGCCTCCTAAGGGAGACTAGCCTTTTTTCGTTGAGGTTATTTCTCATTCGCCCCGTATTAGGTACCACAAAAGGTTTGGTAAGGACGGGAGGAAGGCGCAGGCAGCGCAGCGTACTCAGCCTGTTCTGGGGAGTGCGCGTAAGGGTTTGAAAGAACACCGAGAAGCCTCTCCATCACGCTGTAGTCGCCTTGTTCTACTGCGCTCTCCAGAGCAGCCTCTACCCGGTGGTTGCGAGGGATGACCGCAGGGTTGCTACTCTGCATCAACTGTTGCGAGGCGGCTTTCGATTCCTGCTGCCTACCTAGTCTCGCGTGCCACAGCTCTTGCCACTGAACAAACTCCGGGGTCCCAGACAAGACCGTATCCTCCAGCGTATCGAACGTCAATGCACGGAAGGTATTGGTATAGTCCGCCTGATACTTCTGCATCATATTGAGCAGGTTTTCAACAAGGGATTCATCCTCTTGCTCCTCGTTAAAGATCCCCAATTTGGCTCGCATGCCCGCAAACCAATGACGTTGATACAACTCGCTGTAACTTGCAATCGTATCCTGAGCGATTTGGATAGCCTGCGCCTCATCGTCATGCAACAGCGGCAACAGGGTTTCAGCAAATCGCGCAAGATTCCACCCGGCAATATACGGCTGATTGCCATAGGCATAGCGGCCTTGCTGGTCGATGGAACTGAACACCGTTGCCGGGTCATAGGTATCCATGAAGGCGCAAGGACCGTAATCAATGGTCTCTCCGCTGATGGCCATGTTGTCGGTGTTCATCACCCCGTGAATAAAGCCAACCAGTTGCCACTTGGCAATCAGTGCGGCCTGACGCTTGATGACTTCCTGAAGCAGCACGAGATAGCGGTTCTCAGCATCGACAACCTCTGGAAAATGACGTTGCAACGCATAATCCGCCAGAGCCCGGAGATCCTCGACAGTGCCCCATTTGGCAGCGTATTGAAAGGTGCCGACGCGCAAATGACTCGCAGCCACACGGGTCATAACAGCACCAGGCAGGTAGGTTTCACGGACGACGGTCTCACCAGTTGCCACCACGGCGAGACTGCGGGTGGTCGGAATTCCGAGCGCATGCATGGCTTCACTGATGATGTATTCGCGCAGCATCGGTCCAAGTGCCGCTCGACCATCACCTCCGCGAGAGTATGGCGTTCTGCCCGAACCCTTGAGCTGAAGATCAAACCGTTCACCTGAAGGCGTGATCTGTTCGCCAATCAGCAGAGCCCGGCCGTCCCCTAACTTCGCAAAGTGCCCGAATTGATGCCCTGCATAAGCCTGAGCAAGCGGCAAAGCACCTTCGGGCATGCGGTTGCCGGCAAGCACTTCGATCTCATTTTCGCTGTGCAACGCCTGTACGTCCAACCCAAGGGATGTTGCCAATGGATGATTGAGCATGACCAACTTTGGCGAGCGAACAGGGTTTGGACTGATGATGCTAAAAAACGATTGCGGCAGACGCGCATAACTGTTGTCCAAGTTCCATCCTGCTTCTATACTTGAATTTCCCATTTTTATCGGATCTCCTTTCCTTTTCTAGATAGGTTTTTGTTATGTACGTTCTGAATAATTGTACCACTGTTACCTAAAAATATCCCCGGCACTGAGCGGTGGCGAGGATTGCACAGGATGTTGTTGGTAGGCAGTCCTATCGGGGTTCGGGGATCAGTCCATGATGGAGCCGCAGGTCAGGTTCGCGAGGGTGCCGGTCATCGCGCTGGCCCGATCGGAGGCCATGAAGACCGCTGCGTTGGCAACCTCGTTCAGTATGGGGAGGACGTCCAAGTGCGGTAGTGAGAGTTACCATTTGATTAGTTGTCTATGAAGGGCAGCAGGAACCCATAAAGAGGAACAGAACATAAATAGTCAGCGAAATGTGAGCGTACTAGAGGGGGGATAGCTTGATGAAGTTTACCTATGTATTGAGTGGAATTGGCTGGGCTGATGTGAGTCTGGAGGTCGAAGAACAGAAATTTTACTTTGACGCCAGCTATATCTCGGATGCATTGAGGGATTTGTTGGCGGGTTTGTTGCATTTGATATCTGGCGGGAGGGATGATGGCGATCGTACGAAACCGTTTTATTTCAATTGGTATGGCGAACCCACAGTTGCTCGATGGATGTTGGAGTTGAGAGACGAGGAGCACGTTAGAATCAAAATTGACGTATTCCCCGACGAATCGGTTGTCGATATGGGTGGGGAGAGGCAGGTTCCTATTGACGCGATTGTCCCCAAAAATGATTTGATACATGTGGTAGTTTCTGCGATTCGTCTACTGATCAGAACGACGGGAGTCATTGGCTACCAAAGCACTTGGAATCATCACGAATTTCCACTCCAGAGTTTTTTGAAACTTTATCATTACGTTACGTATAATCGGCATTTTCCCGTTACACAAACAGTTGACGGGTATATGGAGCATACTCACAGCGACCTGCGAGAGGAAATACGCCTGTTATCTCTACTTCTGAGCGAAGCGGATACGGACTAGTCTGAGTAGGGCTCATTCAGGATCATCCTACCTCGTTCTCGAAAAAGAATCCCCGCCTCCGTGACGGTGGCGGGGATTGCTAGCTACGAACACCCCTTACCTACTTTTCATCATCTGCTTGTCGAGTTGCTCAAGCACGAGCGGCCACGCTTGTTCGTGGCGGTTCCTCGAATCCTCATCTGGAAACCCTGCGTGCGTAAGTCGCAGCCGAGTACCGCTGCCTTGAGGCTCCAGTTCAACCGTAACAACGGTCTCCGCTCCCTTGGTTCCCCCGGCCCCTGTAACCCAAGTCATTTCAACTGCACGATCTTGTTCAAGCCTCAGAAATCGTCCGTAATGGGGATGACGCTGTGCCTCACTTTCCGTATCGGGTTTGTAGACGGTCTCAAAAAAGAAGACCGTGTTGACTTCTCCCGTCATTAACAACGTTCCAGGTGCCGCAAACCAGCGGTCGAACTGTTTGGTCCATGCTCGGAACAGCACATCGGCAGGGGCATCCATCATGCGCTCAACCGTCAGAATAAACGGTCTTGTTGAAAGGTTAGGTATCGTAATGGGCTTCATAGAGAGCTCCTCCATATCCATATTATCGGTCGTGCAAGGCTCATGCTCGTCCCTGTTTGATTCATCATGAACGGACAATTTTGGGTCTCTTGGGTCTTCTTACGAGTTCTCCTCCACAATTTGGGCAGATGTGACTCATTTCTTCTGTGCATGGTGAGCAGAATGTACATTCAAATACACATATAAAAGCTTCAGACTGATCCTCAATGGATGAATGACAACGCTCACATTCGTTTCTCATTTCTAATGCCATATAAATACTAGCTCCCTTCCAGTTGTTGTTAGTTAACATAGTACTACCAATGCCAATTAAAGGAAAGGGGCAGTTGAACGAGGGGCACTCCACCAAGGCGAAGGCAACAAGGGACACGCACCTAAGCCCGATCCGAGGAATAAAATAAAGTACACGAAAAGCTTACGCAGGGGGGGGACATTCCTACATGACCAGACGTCAACAACATGGGTTTGTGACTTGGCAAGACTGGATGTATTACGCACCCGTTGTACGCTACCAGCATCCAACTTACGCGAGTCACGGTTATCCGTATCAACCGTTACATCGGGTATGGAGCATAGGCGGAGACTGGCAAACAAACTATGGGCCTATGAACCTGAGACTGCTTGAAGATCGGATTACTGTTCTAGGTACGTATCAAGCAGGAACTAGTCACGGCGAAATCATGGGTGCGATGCATGGCACCACGATGGTCGGTCATTGGAGGAGACTGTATCCAGCAGGCGATCGGGACAATGCAGGTAGGATCGAATTTAGATTTAACGCAAATGGCGATGTATTTGATGGAAATTGGAGCTATGGCAATACGGCCCCAGACCCATCCAAGAAATGGACGGGTACAAAAATCTTGAGATAGATGAGAAGGGCTCGAAACTTTTGATTCGGGCCCTTTCGTATGTTCACTTTCTTCCATCACGGGCAGTGTGAGGCAAGCAGAGGCTGACACGGAACGCATTCGCGAAATGTTATTGGCACGAGGCGAAACACAATTTTGAAGAATGCACAGCTTCCATATTCAGACCACTGCATCCAGTATGCGGGCGAGAGGAGTAATGTGGCAATCGTACAAATCGATCTGGTTATATATATCATGAGATTGTATAATGATATAGATAAGGGGGCGATTTTATGATGTCATTCCGGGATGATAAGATTGAGAAGATCAGCTATAACTTACCCGTCGTTAATCTGCTAAACAGGATCAATGAATACAAGGGGAAGCAAGAACTTTACAAACATCAATCCCCAGAGCTGTTAGACGCTCTTTTGCAAGTTGCTAAAATTCAAAGTGTGGAATCCTCTAACCGAATTGAGGGTATTTTTGCGGAGGATAAGAGAATTTCTTTGCTAGTTAAGGAGAAGGTCGAACCACGGAACCGTGATGAAGCAGAAATTGCGGGCTATCGGGATTGCCTAGAACTTATACATGCATCTGCAACACATATGCCTATTAAACCTCATATCATCCAACAAGTTCATAGAACTATGATGGCACTTTCCACTGGAACCGGAGGGAATTGGAAATCTGTAGATAACTTTATTCGTGAAACGTTGCCATCTGGTGAACAGGTAGTTCGATTTATTCCTGTACCAGCTTGGAAAACGCAAGACGCAATGGAGGAGCTATGCCAACTCTATCTGGAGAAAAAAGATAAGGGACAAGTCCCATCACTCGTTCTAGATGCATTGTTTGTCTTGGACTTTTTGTCTGTTCATCCATTTTCAGATGGAAACGGACGTATGGCACGTTTACTGACATTGTGGGTACTGTACCTTGGAGGATTTGAAGTAGGTCGCTACATCAGTTTGGAAAAATTGGTCGAGCAATTAAAGGAGCAGTACTATAAAACATTACAGCAGTCCTCGCAAGGTTGGCATGATGGAGAGCACGATGTGGCTCCATGGCTAGAGTACTATCTAACAATCGTCCTGCGGGCCTATCAAAAATTTGATGAACACGTGGGTACGATCTCCACAAGAAGTCGTGGGTGGAAGAAAAAGAAGATCGAGTCTGTAGTTGACAGCTTTATTGCAGACTTTACCATAGCAGATTTGTTGGACCGGTGCCCCGGAATCGCACGACCGACAGTAACGAGAACGCTGAGCCAACTGAGCCAACAGGGAGTTATCGAGTGTGTGGAACTAGGGCGTAATGCGAGATGGCGGAAGTTGAAATAACGGTGGGAGTAAGGAATTCCTAGGCTCATCCTTTTCAGCGATAATCGACCACTCGTCGGGACGGAGCCAATTAACAAGCTTGAATTCTAGAGCTTAACGTAGATTTTAAATGAATACAAAAGAGCGAGGTCGAGCGTGCAGGATCGCTGGTCTGCGAGTAGAATTGATTCCTACGCACTTCTAACCGCACGAAAAACTGGAGGGGAAGCCAATGTTCGAACTCTCTACCTTGGGCACGTTCATCGTCGTGGTACTGGGCCTGTTTCTAATCCCAGGTCCGGCTGTACTCTTGACGGCCACTCGTACCGTACAGGGCGGGCGAAAAGCGGGCGTGATGGCGGGGCTGGGCATCGCAACGGGGGATTTTATCCATACGATCTTTGCTGCTGTCGGGCTATCCGCGATCTTGATGACTTCCGCAGTCGCCTTCAATTTTGTCAAGTTCGCAGGGGTCGCGTACTTGCTCTACTTGGGCATCCGCGCCCTGTTGGAAAAACCAACTGACCCGCAACTTCCGCAAGTTGAACAGGTGTCACCGCTCAAAGCCTACGGGCAAGCCATCGTAACGGAAGTACTCAATCCCAAGACAGCGCTGTTCTTCCTCGCATTTCTCCCGCAATTCGTTCATCCAGAACGCGGGGCGTCCGTTGTCCAGTTTCTACTCCTCGGCTTGCTTTTCGTCGTGCTCGGCGTCATCTACACCACCAGCATCGCCATGAGCATGCGACTGCTCGGCAGGCTGGTCAAGCGCGTCTCTTGGCTCGCTCGTTGGAGTGGCAAGATCGTAGGTACGATCTACATCGGGCTCGGCTTGAAAGTAGCGTTGCAGGAACGGTAAGCTGATCGGAGCAATAGGAAAAAGCGACCTGACAAGGGTCGCTTTTTTGAGTAGTTTACAGATTTACAAGCGATCGTCCATCTCTAAGGGTGTCACCCACGCGGTTCCATCGCCTGTACCATCGCGTAGAGTTTCATGATCGTCTTCCAATTACGAGACGTCTGGGGACTCAGCTTTTGATACTTTTTCGGCAACTTGGAATCGAGGATGCTCTGGCGCAGCATCAGGTAGAGCTCGCGACCCTCCAAAAAGTATTCATCATTGCCCTGTGCCACGTCCGGCAACTTGTCCAGTTCTTCTCGTGAAGGGGCGTCTTTTAATAGCGTGAGGTGGATGCTTTCACCTGCGGACAAAGAGTCTGGAGAGAACGGGCAGGTTTCGATGATGTGCTCCAATTCTTCGGCGGTTCTCAACATCACCGAGATCGACATACCGAATACCTTGCTGATTTCAGCCTCGATTTGCGCTTGCAGGAGTTGCTCTCCGGCTTCCTCCGCTTCGAACACCACGTTGCCGCTCTGGATATATGTTTGCACACGGGTGAAGCCGAGCGATTCGAGCATATGTTTCAAGTCGGCCATCTTGATTTTGTTGTTCCCACCGACATTGATTCCACGTAGAAACCCTACATAAATGGTCATCTCAGCACCTCTTTTTTCTTCAAACTGTGATCGGCTATCTCTTCGAACACCATACCTCGCAAGGTTTCTCGATTTTTTACAAGACATATCAACTTAGAATACTTATAATCAGAGTAGCGATTGAAACGATCAATTGCAAGTACAGCGATACTCAGGAGGAATAGCCGTGGATTTGACCTACCACTATTACATTGGAGCAAACCCGGAGGATGTTTGGCAAGCGCTTGTATCAGATGAAGGCGTCAAGCAAACTTTCTTTGGCACGACCATACAATCGACGTTCCAAGTAGGCGAGCGGTACGCCTATGTCGGGCCTGGTGCTGACGGAGAGCAGACGGTGCATGTTTACGGTACCATTTTGGCATTCGAGCCCAATCAGGTCCTCAGTTACACGGAGCATCCGGGGCCGTCCTACAACGAAAACCACGAAACGCTGGAAACTCGTGTTACGTTCACGCTGGAAGCTGTCGGTGACTGCACGAAACTTACGCTGCTCAACGACCAATGGCCTGCCGATCACCCGTCTTACGCCAACTCGCGGGAACACTGGCCGATGATTCTGAGTAACATCAAAACCTACGTTGAAACCGGGAAGACGCTGAACTTCGGCTGGTAAGCTAGACCCATCGATTCAATCGAGGATGTACGCGAGATGAGAAACCTTCGACAGCTTGAGGGTTTCTTTTTCAATTCCTCCAAAATAGGTTCCTGCTTAACACCATCGGTCACCGAAAGTAATAAAGTGGTATTCACTCGATTGGGAGGGATACCATGAAAAAATCATCGATCAAACGGCTCTCGAACAAAGGCAAACACAGAAAGACCAAGCGCCAACGGCATGTCCATGAGTTCCTCGGCAGCACGAAGCTTGCCGAGGAAGGCGATGATCGGCACAATCATCGCTTTGCAGGGGTTTCCGGGGAAGCGATCCCGCGAGGCGACAGTCACGTACACGTGCTCACCACGAATACGGACTTCCTCGACCATCATCATCGACTACTGCGCATCGTCACAGGCCCTGCGATTCCTGTTGGCAACGGGAAGCACATCCATTTTGTAAAAGGGGTAACCACCTTCGTCGACGGTCATGTCCATGTATTTAACCTGACAACGCTGATCGACAATCCTATTGGTTAGGAAAAAGCCCTCGGAAACGAGGGCCTTTTTGTTGCACAAAAACGCTAATCTACCAAACGGTCGAGCTTTGACATGCCTTCGATAAGTTTGTATTATCAGACAAAACAAATGAGTCTGAAAGGGATGTCGAGCAAAAATGAATTTTTTCCGTAAGAAAAATATCGATGCCATGATTAGTGGCGCTCAATCTGGCAGTACTTTGAAAAAATCACTAGGCACGTGGGACTTGGTGATGATGGGCATCGGGGCGATTATCGGAACAGGGATCTTCGTACTGACGGGCAAAGGCGCGCTGACCGCTGGCCCAGCCCTGATCATCTCCTTTCTCGTCGCAGGCTTTGCTTGTGCGCTGTGCGGATTGGCGTATGCAGAGTTCGCTTCGACGATTCCGGTCTCAGGCTCTGTGTACACCTACACCTACGCTTCGATCGGGGAACTTTTCGCATGGATGATCGGCTGGGATCTGGTCTTGGAGTACACGCTGGCGCTGAGTTTAGTGGCCGTCGGCTGGTCTGGGTACTTCCAATCTCTGATCAAGGGCTTGACCGGATTCTCACTGCCGACAGCCTTGACTGCTGCCCCTGGCGCAGTACCAGGTTCGACGACGTACTTCAACTTGTCCGCAGCGCTGATCATCCTCCTGATCACGTTCCTCCTCTCACGCGGTGTCCGCGAATCGGCGCGCATCAACAACTTGATGGTCATCGTCAAGCTCGGTGTCATCCTGCTGTTCGTGCTGGTCGGAGCCAAGTATGTGCGCCCAGAAAACTGGCAGCCTTTTGCACCGTTTGGGTTTGGCGGGATCGTCAAGTCGGCTGCCGTGATGTTTACCGCCTTCATCGGTTTCGATATCGTGTCATCAGCGGCGGAAGAGACACGCGATCCCGGTCGTCAGTTGCCGCGTGGCATTCTCTACTCGCTTCTGATCTGCGTCGTGCTGTACGTCACCGTATCGCTCGTCATGACCGGCATCGTTCCGTTCGCCCAATTTGCGGGTGTCGATCATCCGGTGTCGCTGGCCTTGCAAGTGGCGGGTCAAAACTGGGTAGCGGGCTTCATCGACGTCGGCGCGATCTTGGGGATGACCACCGTCTTGCTCGTCGTGATGTTCGGCCAGACCCGTATCTTCTACTCCATGTCGCGCGATGGTCTGCTGCCCAAGATGTTCTCAAAAGTCGACGCGAAACGCGGCACGCCGGTTCGCTCCACGTGGTTCTCGGGCATCGTGGCCGCCGTCTTGGGCGGGCTGATCTCGCTGGATCGTCTCGCGGAGCTGATCAACATCGGCACGCTGGCGGCATTTGCGATGGTTTCGGTCTGTGTGTTGGTGCTGCGCAAGACGCGCCCTGATCTTCCGCGTAAATTCCGTTGTCCGGGCGTACCGTACTTGCCGCTACTCGCCATCGCCTGCTGTCTCTACTTGATGAGCCAATTGGAGCGCATCACGTGGATCGCCTTCTTCATCTGGCTTGCGATCGGTCTGGTCGTCTACCTCACCTACTCGCGACATCGTTCCGTTCTGGGGAAGGACCCAGCATAGAATCCTCCGAGCCGCCGCACATTAACAAGGCGAGGAGGGAAATGCCATGGAAAACCAACAGCACAGCGAAGCCACCACGGCCAACGGAATGGGGCAAGTGATGCTCCCTGATATTCACAACCTGACGACCCAGATCGTCAACCTGCAATTCATCGGCACACCGGGTCCGAACTCCGACTGGGTGCTGATCGACGCCGGGATGACGCATTCCGAAGATCGCATCATCGAAGCGGCTACGGAGCGTTTTGGCGCGAATCGCCCGCCCAAGGCGATCCTCCTCACGCATGGTCACTTCGATCACGTCGGGGCGATCGTCCCGCTGGCGGAGAAGTGGCGTGATGTACCGATCTACGCGCATCGCTTGGAGTTGCCCTATCTGACCGGGCGGGCTGCGTATCCACCGCCCGATCCTACCGTTGGTGGAGGATTGGTGGCGAGGCTGTCGGTTCTCTTCCCGGATGACCCGATCGACTTGAGAGACCGCGTTCAAGCGCTGCCTGATGATGGTACGATCTCCGAACTGCCAGGTTGGAAGTGGATTCACACGCCCGGTCACACCCCTGGGCATGTCTCGCTGTTCCGTGAGGAGGATCGCGTCCTGATCGCGGGCGATGCGTTTATCACGGTGAAGCAGGAGTCGCTGCTGGCTGTGCTCACCCAAGAGCAGGAACTACATGGCCCGCCTGCGTACTTCACACCCGATTGGCAAGCTGCGTGGGAGTCGGTCAAAATCCTCGCCGCCTTGAAACCGAGCGTTGCGTACACGGGACATGGGCGGCCGATGTCGGGCGACCTTTTGACAAACGGGTTGGACAACCTCGCCCGCGATTTCGATCAAATCGCCATTCCGAAGCATGGCCGGTATGTGCACTAGGAGAAAAAAACCAGAGCCTTTGCGGCGCTGGTTTTTTTTTTTACGTTCTCCCAACGCAGAGTTCGCGGGTAAAAAAGGACCTCCCAACTCGTTACCAATCAATGGTATACTAGCCTCACCAACCTGAGAGGAGTGTCAGCAGGTTCATGATTCGGATCTCGTATGTGGTGTTTGTCCTGCCTGTATTGGCACTGTGGATGAATTGGAGATGGAAACGGGTTCGCTTGCAACGAACGCAATGGATCGGATGGCGTGAGTTGTGGTTGAATTTGTTCTTTCTATACAGTTTGGCCGTCACGTATGTGACGTTTTTCCCGCTTACGATCTACTTTGACATCGCGAGACATGTGAACTGGATTCCGTTTGTGGAGATGAAGTGGTTGCTCTACCGACCGCTCGTCGCCGTGCTGAACCTCGCAGGCAATGTCGTGATGTTTGCCCCGCTGGGGTTTCTGGTGCCGGTCTTGTTCGCGCGCTACCGCAGCTTGGGCAAAACCACCGCTCTCGGCCTGCTGGTCTCCGTCGGGATCGAGTTTCTGCAATACTTGACGGGCGCTCGCGAGGCGGACATCGATGATGTCATGCTGAACACGCTGGGGGCTTCCCTCGGATACGGCCTCTACCACATCTGGAGCCAATCGAAGGAGTTGAGATCATGACCCAAGACCGCTACCAACGCGGGCTCGACGTGCTCGCAAAACTGGATGACAACCTCGTCGCTGACAAGATCGCCAAACTGGGCGACCTCGGCAAATTCATCGTCGAATTCTCCTATGGTGAAGTGATGGGCCGCGATGTGCTCTCGCTTCGGGAGCGGGAGTTGATCATCGTCGCCCTCCTGACCGCCCTCGGTCGCGAACCGCAATTGCGCGTTCATATGGAAGGGGCGCTGAATGTCGGGGTCACCCCCCAAGAGCTGGAGGAAGTCATCCTGCAAACGGTTCCGTATGCGGGATTCCCGACGGCGATCAACGCGATGAACCTGCTGCAAGCCCTCACCGCCGAGGCGGAAAAAAAACCCTGACCACACATGTGGTCAGGGTTTTTTATACAGTGATCTCCAGATTGCTACGAGGTCGCCTGCACAGGACGCTTGATCCGCAACGCCATCGCGGCGGCGAGGATGCAAACACCGCCGGAGAGCAGGAACGGCACGGCATAGCTCTCAAACAGCGAGTGCAACAGGCCCGCTTCATACGCCGCCGTCGCCGCGCCGAGTTGGTGGGCGCACGCGATCCAGCCGTAGACCATGCCGACTTTTTCCTTGCCGAACAGATCGGCGGTCAGGCGCACGGTCGGCGGGACGGTGGCGATCCAATCGAGCCCGTAGAAGATCGTGAACGCCAGCATCGGCACATACCCGCTGTCGAGCGCATACGGCAGGAACAGCAGCGACAGCCCGCGCAATCCATAGTACCAGAACAACAACCAGCGGTTGTCAAACCGGTCGGACAGCCAGCCCGACGCTGTCGTCCCGACCAGATCGAACAGCCCCATCAACGCCAGCATCCCCGCCGCTGTGACTTCCGGGATGCCATGCTCCACACAGGCGGGAATCAGATGCGTCCCGATCAACCCGTTCGTCGAGAATCCGCAAAAGAAAAACGTACCCGCCAGCAACCAAAACGGTTTGGAGCGCACCGCGACCCGCAACACTTTCAGCGGTTCGAGGAACAGGTTGCCCGTCGCGACAGGCGGTGCCAGCGCGGCTGCCGCTTCCTCCTCCGATGCCCCGAGCGGAGCGAGACCGACGTCGCGCGGACGATCTCGCAACAGGAACCAAACCAGCGGGATCAGCACCAGCGCCGCGATCGAAGTGGTGAACGCCGTCTGCCGCCAACCCGCGCTCATCGCAATCTGAGCGAGCAGCGGCAGGAACAGCAATTGCCCCGTCGCCGCACTCGCCGTCAAGATGCCGACGACCATGCCACGGTGTTGCACGAACCAGCGATTGGCGACCATCGCCCCGAGCACGTTGCTCATCGTTCCCGTTCCGAGCCCGACCAGCACGCCCCAGAGCAACAGCAGATGCCATGTCTGGGTCATCAGCGTCGTCAAAGCCGTTCCAGCCGCGAGCAACGTGAGCGAGAGCACCATCGTCTTGCGCATGCCGAGGCGGTCGATCACCGCCGCCATGAACGGACCGGCCAGACCGTAGAACAGGATGTTCACCGACAACGCCAGCGAGATGTCGGTCAGCTCCCACCCGAATTCCTGCTCCAGCGGAAGGATCAATACCCCTGGTGTCGATCGTATTCCCGCAGCGACCAGCAAGGTGAGAAACGTCACGCCGACGACGATCCACCCGTAATACAGTTTGTTTTTCATTCCGTGCTGCCTCCCCGTGTTTCGCTTCTGACCTCATGATACAATGGAACCACATATCGGTAAATTCGAAAGTTCCGATGCATATGTTCGGGAAAACTGATGGCCGTGGCGTCCGAAGTGAAGTCTGCACATCCTACAGTGGGCGGGGAGGAGATCATCCTCTACACGCAACTGGCTTGGCACAAGGACAAGTGGATCTCGCCAGCGCTCCAAGCCTTTCTGGACGTGACGCGCGAGAAGTTTCACGTGTCAACAGGAGGTAAAAAAAGACTCCGCCACGCAGGTGGCAGAGTCTTTTTTTCGTTGCGGGTCCGTTCGCGGGGGTTAGAGGTGGCACTGCTGGAGTTGTGCGGTGACCTCCTCGATATCCTCGCGAATCTCGCCTTCCGGTCGTCCAAAGCTTCGTCCGAGGTGTGCGCGGGCATGGCCGTTGCGCTCATGACCTACCAGTTCACCTTCAAAACCTTCCAACTGTGCGAACAACGCATTGGTCGCTACACGGGAGCAGTCCACTTGTTGCGGTGCTTCCAGCGCTTGCAGGTTGTCGGTGTTTGGTTGATAGCTCATTCGATGACCCCCTTCGAAATGATGGATGGTGGAGCGATCTGACCCTCGTGTAGTATGCGCCCAACGGTCAGGATTCTTGCACCAACACTTGCACGATCTGATACGTAGACAAGAAAAACCCGTCACCGCCCGAGAGGAGACGATTTTTCCGAGTGTGGTGGATCTCTTTAATTATGTTGAGTTATGAACATTCTGTGAGTGTTGAGGTTATTCCGTTGACGTTGACAGTGGGATGCCCTACGATTACAGTACACAAGTATCGAGAACGAAAGTGAGGCTGAGCTATGAAGCCAGAAATGAAAAAATCCCTGATCGAGTGGGGCCGCACGATTGTCATTGCCGTTGCGCTGGTCTTCCTGTTCCGCCACTTCGTCGCGGAAGCCTTCTACATCCCGAGTGAGTCGATGCAACCGACGCTGATGGTCGGAGATCGCTTGTACGTCGAGAAGCTCTCCTACGCATTCGGAGAAATCGAGCACGGCGACATCGTCGTCTTCACACCGCCGCCGTCTGCGAAAGTACCACCGGAAGAGGATCATCTGATCAAGCGCGTGATCGCGCTGCCAGGGGACACCGTCAAGATCGAGAGTGGGATCGTCTACGTCAACGACAAGGCGCTCGATGAGCCCTACGAAGCAGAACATCCGACGATGGACTACAAGCCGTTCACCGTCACCCCAGGTCAAGTGTTCGTCATGGGCGATAACCGCAACAATTCCTACGATAGCCGCTACTGGGGCACCGTTCCGATGGAGAACGTCCTCGGCAAAGCGTTCGTGCGTTACTACCCCTTCAACCACATGTCCCGCCTCGATAAGTAAAAAAAAACCACCTGCTCAAGGGCAGGTGGTTTTTTTATTGCTGTTCGGCCAACAGCGCGACGCGGAACGGATGCAGTTCGGCGCTCATCACGCCAAATTTGATGGCGGGGTCGTTTTCCATGATCTCTTGGGCTTGTTCTGGCGTGTCCACTCGCAGAACGACGATGCCAAATGCCCGGTCCAGACAGGGACCTGCCAGCAAGCAGGTGCCAGTTTCGACGAGCTTCTGGAGGTAGGCAAAGTGGGTGTTGAGGATTTCGAGCTCCGATTCGAGGACTTTTTCACGGAATTCCGGTCGGATTGGACGTATTAAATAAATATATTCGGATGTACCCATTTACACGGCATCCCTTCGGTGTTAATATGAACTAGAATTAGACATTATTAAATTTATTAGGAGGTTGATGATGTAATGATGAATTGGTTGCGAAACAGTGTAGTAGCGTCTGCTCTTCTGACGATCGTCCGTATCTACGTGGGTTGGAAGTTCCTCGACGCAGGTTGGGGCAAGGTCACGGGTGACAAGGCATTTGACTCGAGCGGTTTCTTGAAAGGTGCCATCGCCAAATCCACAGGCGACAAGCCGTCTGTTCAAGAGTGGTACGGGAACTTCCTCGATGGATTTGCCCTCCCGAATGTTGATCTGTTCAACTTCCTCGTCCAGTGGGGCGAGCTGTTGGTCGGCATCGGCCTGATCTTGGGCACGCTGACGACGTTTGCAGCGATCATGGGGCTCTTGATGAACTTCAACTATGTACTTGCTGGCACGGTCTCCATCAACGCAAACTTGATCTTCCTCGGCTTCTTCATCGTAGCAGCTGGCTTTAACGCAGGACGTTTTGGTGGCGACTACTTCGTGATTCCGTTCCTGCGTTCCAAGCTGCTCAAGTCCAGTAACAAGCAGAACAGTCCAGGCGTTGGCCTGCAAGGCTAGTTAGAACAAAGGTTTGAATGGAGCGAACGGACGGTTTGCTTCGGCGAGTGTCGAGAGCGTCGTGATCTCTGCGACTTCTGCGATGTCCTTCCAGATCTCGGCCACACGCGGGTTGGTGTGCGCTTGCTCCACCGCTTCGTATGAACTCCATTCGAAGATCTCGACGACCGTCTCGTCCGCTGCGACGAGCGCGGTGGTCGGGCGGTCGGTGATCAAGCCTTCCTCGCGCAGGGTCGGGACATGACGGCGGACGATCTCGTTGAGTTTCTCCGCGAGACCTGCTTTCGGGCGGTAGACGGAGATGACGCAAGTTGTTTCAGCATTGTTCCAGTTTGACATGATGGGCCTCCTTGATTTGGGGGTCTTTTTTGTACTTATTAGTTCATTATAATCAAAAAAGCGCCCAGATGCACGTGGGCGCTTTTTTTGTCCAGCATTATTGAAGGTTGCTGTTCTCGGGGTTGGGATTGCGGTCGAGGCGCAGATCGTTGGTGCCATCGTACAGGTGGTTCATCCCACGGGTCAGCGTGTCGTCCTCTAGCGTGCTGTAGAGGTGGTAGCCGAGGTCCTCGCGATCGACGAGCACTTCCTCCAAAACTTGCACGGTGCCGTGGTCGCCAAGTTCTTGGGCACGGGTGATCTGCTTGCGGATCATCTGCTGGATTTTCAATTCATGTTCAAGGTCGTTTCGCAGGTAGTCGCGCATCGTGTATCGGCCTTCAACTTCATGCTTGATATAGGAAAGTTCGTGCTGGGTGACGGGATGTGCAGTCGGAACGCCACCGAGGCGAGCGACGCGCTCCCCGATCTCGTCGATGTGCTTGTTGGTTTTTTCGATGTGTTCATTCAGAAGTTCGTGCAGGGAGAGGAACGCTTCGGCCCCTTCGGACATCCAGTGGTGCTTGGTGTATTGGTTGCGCGCCACATTCAGAGCACAGAGGTGATCGTCCAGCATCAAGGCCATCTCCAGACGAATTTCATAGGGGAGACCGATGCCAGCGCCCGGATGTTTGACTGTGCGCGGCGGTTGACGCAGCACCATGCGGTCGAGATGTTCGGTGGAATGGCCTGGCATATTGGGATCAAAACCAGACTTGTCGAGGTTGAAGCGCCCCTCGAAGTTGGTAACGTTTGTGAGCACCGCTTGCAGATCGGGTGCTGGTTGGTGTGCAGATGTAGGCAAATTCATCGGGTTCATATGTACACTCTCCTTCTTTGTAGGGGGACATTTGGTGTGTCCAGAGAGTAGTATGTCTCGTCCTGCAAAGATTATCTGGAAGTGAGGCAAATTTTTGTGTATCATGGTTGTAGAATGATTGTATAATCTAGAATGGAAAAGGCGTGGAAGCCATGTATAACATAAAATCTGTTTCCAAGTTGCTGGAGATGCCAGCTGTGACGATCCGAGCTTGGGAGCGGCGGTACCATGTTGTGGTCCCGACGCGTTCGGGATCGGGGCACCGGTTGTATTCGGAACAGGACATTGAAGACCTGCGCTGGTTGAAAGTCCAGACGGAGGAAAAGGGCGTCAACATCTCGCAGGCGGTCAAGATGCTGGAGAAGACGCGGGAACAGCGCAAGTTGCTCTCCGAATCGGCACCGCTGGGCACTGTGCGTGCGGGCGAGAGTTATGAGTCGCTGCGGGAGCGGTTGTATGGGGCGCTGACGACCTTTGATTCGGAGCAGGCCAACCAGTTGCTGAGCTTGGCGTTTTCGATGTTTCATTTTGAAGATGTGTTTCATCAATTGCTCGCCCCGTTGTTGCACCAGATCGGAGATGATTGGGAGGCTGGCGCGGTGACGGTGGCGCAGGAGCACTTTGCGAGCCACTTTATCATGCAGCGGTTTTTCCAGTTTTTCAGCGTGTTCGGGGTCAATCCGGGCTTGCCGAAAGTCTTGGCGTTCTGCCCGTCTGGAGAGCAGCACCAGATTGGGTTGTTGCTGTTCACACTGTTCCTGCGTCGTCAGGGTGTCGAGGTCGTCTACCTCGGATCGAACACGCCAAACGAAGGGCTGGAGTTGTTGATCGAACGCTACCGGGTGGACTGGATCTGTATGTCGATCACCGACCCGGAGTTGTTGCCAGATCTGGAGGGGCTGATCGATCGACTGCGAGCGAAGTTCCCGCTCTTGAAGTTCGTCCTCGGCGGTCAAGGCTTCCAGAATTTGTGTGAGGAACTGCGTCCGCTGTTGCTCGGCGGTGGGATCGATGATTGGAACCGCTGGTTTCAAGGGCTGTCGAAGCGTCAGGAACTCACGTAAGCGCGTTGCGTTACACTTCAGACTGACGGCAAGGGGCAAGTTGTGAAGCTGGGAGAGATTTTGAAGCGCTAGAGGGTTGAGAAAAAAGAGGCGAGCCGCGACGGCTGTGCCTCTTTTTGTTGAAATGCTCTAGGGTTAGCGGTTGTTCCACGTGTCGTTGTGGAGCAGGGATTCGAAACACTGGCGCTGTGCCCAGCCGGATTCTTCGAGGATCGGGCGCTTGGGGTAGTGGTCTGTATAGCCAAAGGAGAGCAGCGCGACCGGCTCGATGTGTGGTGGAATTTCGAGGATGCGGCGGACGTCAGGTTTTTTGTAAAAAGAGACCCAGCCCATCGCAATCCCTTCCGCATAGGCGGCCAGCCACATGTTTTGGATGGCGCAGGCCACGGAGAGGATGTCGGTTTCCGGGATCGAGTTGCGCCCCAAGACATGATCGCCGCCCCGCGTCGGGTCGCAGGTGATGCAGACGGTCAACGGGGCTTCGCGCAGCCCTTCGACTTTGAGTTGCAAAAATTTGTCGTCGCGCCCCTCGGCGGCGAAGTGGATCGCGAGCGCTTGGCGTTCCCTGTCCGCAGCGAGTGCGAGACGGTCCTTGCGGTCTTGGGCGCGGACGAGGATGAAGTCCCACGGTTGCATGAAACCGACCGATGGGGCGTGATGCCCAGCGAGCAGGATGCGCTCGACTTTTTCAGCTTCCAGCGGCGTGGGGAGGAATTTGCGGATGTCGCGGCGGTTGTGAATCGCCTCGTAGACGGCGTCGCGTTGCTCATTTGTAAAGTTCATGGGAATCGTGCCTCCCTCCTGTTCCCTCGATCTTACCAGATTGTACGCAGCGACCTGCACTTTTTGTGCAACGCGCTTCACAGGGGTAGGAATTTAATCTATAGTGAGAGTGAAAAAATCACATCGCCACAACAGGTGCCCCAATTGGGGTGAAAAGGGAAGCGAGAGACGCGCGGGCCCGCCACTGTGGTCGGGGACTGTTCTGCTGCCACTGGTGTTTGTCGCTGGGAAGGCACAGAAGCGAGGGATGATCCGACAGCCAGGAGACCTGCCTATTGTGTGACACACTTTCGATTGGGTCTGGACAATCCAAGCTTATTCGGGCTTGGATTTTTTACGATGTCCAGCTCAGGGAAAACCATCGAGGAGAGGATGAGTGCGCATGTTGAATTTGAAATTGGGTGTAGGGGTTCGCGAGTTGGATGCACAGGTCATGGAGGACGCGCGGGCGCGGTGGGATCAATTGACCAAACCGCTCGGCAGCCTCGGGAAGCTGGAGGAAATCGGCATCCGGCTCGCTGGCATACAAGGCAAGGTGTTCCCCGAGGTCACCAAGCGTGCGGTCGTCGTGATGTGTGGCGATCATGGCGTGGTGGCGGAAGGGGTTAGTGCGTATCCATCTGCGGTGACGGGGTTGATGATGGCGAATTTCTCAAGTGGGCGTGCGGCCGTCAATGTGCTGGCGCGGCAGATGGGCGCGGATGTGCATGTGGTTGACGTGGGCAGTTGCTGTGAACAGGAGATCGACGGCATCGTATCCGCGAAGGTCAAGGCGGGCACCGACAACATGGCGGTCGGACCTGCGATGAGCCGCGAGGAAGCGCTGGCGGCGATTGAAGTCGGGATCACGATCGCAAAACGTCTGCAGCGAGACGGCGTGCAAGTTGTTGCATTGGGCGAGATGGGCATCGGCAATACCACGCCGAGCTCTGCGATCGCGGCGGTGCTGACCGGGCATCCGTTGCTGGAGTTGATCGGGCGCGGCACCGGGATCGAAACCAGCGTCCTGCCACACAAAGGCGCCGTGATTCAACGGGCGTTGGAGGTCAACCAGCCGAATCCGGCAGATGCGCTGGATGTGCTGGCGAAGGTCGGTGGATTGGAGATTGCCGGTCTGGTCGGCGTGGTGCTGGGGGCGGCCAGTGCGGGGATCGCCGTGTTGGTCGATGGTGTGATCGCAGGTGCGGCGGCGTTGGTCGCGCACCGCTTGGAGGAAAAAGTCGGCGCGTATCTGTTCGCCTCGCATCTGTCGCAAGAGCCTGCCCATCGCGTGATCTTGGACGCGATCGGGTTGTCGCCGCTGTTGCAACTTGAGATGCGATTGGGCGAGGGAACGGGGGCGGTTTTGGCGATGCCGTTGCTGGAATCAGCCACGCGCTTGGTGCGCGAGATGGCGACGTTTGCCGACATCGGACTGTAGACAGCCTGAAAATAATGGTATATAGTTTAGATGATTTCATAGAATTGAAACAAACCAACTACATATGAGACCACCAAGGTGCTCGCGAGAGCTTGAAAGGGAAGCCGGTTAAAGTCCGGCACGGTCCCGCCACTGTGTGTGAGGAGCGACCTCCAATTTGCCACTGTACCCGTATGGGGATGGGAAGGCGGAGGAAGCGTTGATTCACGAGTCAGGAGACCTGCCTTTGGTGTACATCCATCACTTCTTACGTGGAAATAGGAGGTATGGGGTCACGAGACTTGTTCTGTCCGTGTGCGGTGACTTTTTGTGCCGTGCTGGGCTTACTCAAAGTAAATCGGAGGCGCCTTCCTATAGGGGAGGCGTCTTTTTTGTTGAGTTTTGGGCTTGGAGAGGAGAGCGGGAGATGACGACGAGAGGCAAATTGCTGGTCATCGGCTTCGGGCCGGGGAGCTTCGCGCACATCACAGATCGTGCGCGGGAAGCGATTCAGGAAGCAGATGTGATCATCGGATACAACACCTACGTGGACTTGATCCGCGGGTTGTTGACAGACCAAGAGATCGTCCGCACAGGCATGACGGAGGAGGTCAGCCGCGCCATCGAAGCGGTTCGCCAAGCGGAGATGGGGAAAAAAGTCGCCGTGATCTCCTCCGGAGATGCCGGCGTCTACGGCATGGCCGGATTGGTCTATGAAGTGTTGATCGAGCAAGGGTGGACGGAAGCGACTGGCGTTGAGGTGGAGGTGATCCCGGGGATCTCCGCGATCAATTCCTGTGCCTCGTTGTTGGGGGCGCCGGTGATGCACGATGCCTGCACGATCTCGCTCAGCGACCACCTGACGCCGTGGGAAGTGATCGCCAAGCGGGTGGAAGCGGCGGGGATGGGCGACTTCATCGTGGCGCTGTACAACCCGCGCAGTGGTCGGCGGACGAGACAGATCGTGGAGACGCAACAGATTTTGCTGAAGTACCGTTCGGCACAGACGCCGGTCGGGTTGGTGAAAAGTGCCTATCGAAGCTCGCAGCAAGTCATCCTGACGACGCTTGGTGAGATGTTGGAGCATGACATCGGGATGCTGACGACGGTGATCATCGGCAACACCAGCACGAAGGTGTACGACGGCAAGATGATCACGCCGCGTGGATACCAGCGCAAGTACACACTGGATCGTGCCGAACAGCCGATCCAGATGAACGAGCGGTTGTTGGAGAAAAACGAGCCGTGGGCGTTGCATGGTGGCGATGCGACAGAGCGCTTGGAGGCTTTGAAGGCGGGAGTCGCACAGGTGAAGTCCACACCTCGCAGTTCGGCGGAACTTGCGATGGATGCGGTGTCGCTGCTGGTCAACCGTGGCGTCTTGGAAACGGCGGTCGTCGAACGTGAAGCGCACGTGCAAGGGGCGCTTTTTGCCCAGCCGTTGATCCTCGAGATCGCGGTGTCGCCAGGGGTCGGCAACAAAAAACTCACGCCCAAGCAGATGGCGACGATGCTAGAGGTCGTCGGTGAAGACGGGGAGATCGAGTACACGCCGAACCATTACGTGATCCTGCGCGTGACGACCTCAGAACCAGAGCAGGTCGCGAGTGTGTTGGAAGCCGCCGGGATGATCGTGCAACCTGTGGGCAGTGTCGTCCAACTGAAAGCCTGCGACTTCTGCAACATGGAGAAGACGGACTCCTACCCGCAGGCGGAGGAGATCATGCAACGCTTCGGCGGGCTCACGGTTCCCAAAGAGTTGAAGATCGGGTTCGCGGGATGCGGGATGGCTTGCTACGGATCGGTCAATGAGGACATCGCGATGGTCTATCGCCAAGGGAAGTTCGACCTGTTCCTCGGCGGCAAAGCGATCGGGCGCAACGCACATCCGGCACAGCGGGTTGCGGAAGGGTTGGAGCCGGCGCAACTGTTGTCAGCCGTGGAACAGATCCTCGCTGAATACAAGGCGAAGGGCTATCCAGATGAACGCTTCCACAAGTTTTTCAAACGAGTGGGGAATCTCGTGGGCTTCCATCATGAAGACTTCACGGCACCGCTCGTGATCGAATCGATCTGCGGAGATTGAGAAAGGGGATGCAGGATATGAGTCATGCCATTCTATTGGTTGGACACGGGAGTCGGGTGCAGGAGGGCAATCAGCAATTGCTTGCATTTGCAGGGCGCGTGCAGGAGCGATTGGGCAGCAAGTACCCGGTGATCGAGACTTGCTTCCTCGAATTGACCACGCCGACGATCGCACAAGGGATCGCGGCGTGCATCGTGCGTGGGGCTACGCGTGTGACGTTGGTGCCGATCATCCTGTTTGGCGCAGGTCACAGCAAAATCCACATCCCGCATGCGATTGATGTCGCACGCGAGCAGTATCCGAGCGTGGAGTTCTCCTACGGAAAACCGTTGGGTGTGCATCCGAAGGCGTTGGAGATTTTGACAGCGCGCTTGGAGGAAGCCGGGTTGAGTCTGGAACTGGCGGGCGAGGCGCGGACGGAGGATGCGATTCTGATCGTCGGGCGCGGGAGCAGCGATCCTGATGCGAACAGCGACCTTTTTAAAGTCTCGCGGTTGTTGTGGGAACGCACACCCGTCAAGTTCGTGGAGACTTGCTACATCGGCGTGACAGAGCCGAACTTCGAGGATGGATTGAAACGGTGCATCGCGCTAGGCGCGAAGCGGGTGTACATCCTGCCGTACTTCCTGTTCACAGGCGTGCTGATCCAGCGGATTGAAGGCTTCATGGAGCCGTTCAGCCTGACGTATCCAGATGTGGAGTTGAAACTCGCGGAGTACTTCGGGTTCCATGATGCGCTGATTGAACTGATCGAGGAGCGCGCAGAGGAAGCCGCACAGGGCGAGGTAAAAATGAACTGCGACCACTGCCAGTTCCGACTCGCGGCGATGGATGAACATCACCACCACCATGATCACGACCATTCCCATCACCATGAGGGCGAACACGGACATCACGATCACGAACATCACGATCATGAACACGCCGACAGCCTCATCCCGGCGAAGGGGGTCACCCGATGATTCTGCACCTCGCGGGAACTAGCGATGCGCGTGAACTGGCGGTCCTGATCCAGCAGGCAGGCTATGCGATCACCGCTTCGGTCGTCACCGACAGCGCGGCGAATTCGCTACAGGAAGCGGGCATCCCGGTGCGCGTCGGTCGGATGACGGCCGACGAGATGAGCGTCTACATCAAGGCACACAACATTCGCGCTGTCGTCGATGCCGCCCACCCGTTCGCAGAGGAGGCGCACAAAAACGCGATGACCGCCACGCAAGCGTGCGGCATCCCGTACCTCCGTTTCGAGCGCGAAGCCCTGACTTTTGCGGACCATCCGCAACTGCACTTCGTCGACGACTACGCACAGGCGGCAGAGAAAGCGGCCGAACTGGGCGGACATATCATGCTGACCACCGGAAGCAAGACCTTGCAGATCTTCACCGAGCGTCTGCTCGGCGTGGAAGGTACGACACTCTACGCCCGCATGCTGCCGCGCATCGACAACATGGAAAAGTGCGCTGAACTCGGCGTTGAGCAAAAACACATCATCGCCATGCAAGGCCCGTTCACCAAGGAACTCAACATCGCGCTCTACCGCAACTATGGAATTGATGTGGTGGTAACCAAGGAGAGCGGCAAAGTCGGGGCCGTCGATGACAAGGTAGAATCGGCGCTCGAACTTGGCCTGCACGTGATCATCATCGGCCGCCCGGGTCTATCCTACGGCGATGTCTATTCCGAATTCGAGCCTGTCCTGCAACACCTACACCACCTGCGAGGAGATCTGGTACATGGAATTTAACATGGATTTCAAACCGTTGACTGTGCAACCGCAAGAGATTGAAAGCCTCAGTTTCGACATCATCACCGCTGAGATCGGGGAGCACCCGTTCCGCGCTGACCAGTATCCGGTCGTTCAACGCGTCATCCACGCCTCCGCTGATTTTGACCTCGGCCGGAGCCTCGTCTTTCACCGCGATGCTATCGAAGCCGGGATTGCCGCGATCCGTGCGGGCAAGCCCGTTTTTGCCGATGTGCAGATGATCCAGTCCGGCATCTCGAAACCGCGCATCGAAAAATTCGGCGGTCGCGTCGAAGTCTACATCTCCGATCCTGACGTTGCGGTCGAAGCCAAACGCCTCAACCTCACCCGTGCGATCATCGCCACGCGCAAGGCCGTAGCAGAAGCACCGGACGGGATCTTTGTCATCGGCAACGCACCGACTGCCCTGTTGGAGTTGATCCGCTTGATCAAGGCCGGGGAAGCTCGCCCCTCGCTGGTGATCGGCATGCCGGTCGGCTTCGTCTCCGCCGCAGAGTCCAAGGACGAACTGGCGAAATTGATCGACGGCGACGTGCCGTTCATCACCAACCGGGGTCGCAAGGGCGGCAGTCCGGTCTCCGTCGCAGCACTCAACGCGCTCTCGCTGCTCGCTGAACAACAATGACCATGAAGGAGCCGGAAAAAGACCCCGCGCAGATGCGGCGGGGCTACACCACTGGAGCCAACGCCACCGCCGCGACCAAGGCAGCTCTGCTCGCCTTGATCACACAGGAAGCGGTCGAACAGGTGGACATCCTGCTCCCGATCGGTGAGACGATCACGTTTCATATGGAATCTTGCGAGTTTGACGAACAGCGTGCCACCTGTGGCGTGATCAAGGACGCCGGAGATGACCCGGACGCGACACACGGTGCGCTGATCTGCTCCGAAGTTTCGTGGCTACCAGGCCACGGCGAAGTTGAACTGGACGGGGGGATCGGTGTCGGGCGGATGACCAAGCCCGGTCTCCCGGTGCCGGTCGGAGAAGCGGCGATCAATCCGGTTCCGCGCCGCATGTTGCGCAAGGTCGTCGCAGAAGTTTGCAATGAGTATGGCATCGACCGCAGCGTTCGCGTCGTGATCTCCGTCCCAGATGGCGTCGAGATCGCGAAAAAAACGCTCAACGAACGCCTCGGCATCATCGGCGGCATCTCGATCCTCGGCACGAAGGGCATCGTCGTGCCTTTTTCCACAGCGGCCTACCAAGCGTCTGTCGTGCAAGCGATCAAAGTCGCCCGTGCCACAGGTTGTGAACACCTCGTGCTGACCACGGGCGGCAGTTCGGAGAAGTACGCGATGAGACTCTACCCGGAGTTGCCGCAGGAGGCGTTCATTCAGATGGGCGACTTTGTCGGCTTTTCCCTGCGTCATGCGAAGCGGCAGGGGGCATCCAAAGTTTCGCTGGTCGGCATGATGGGCAAGTTCTCCAAGATCGCCCAAGGCGTGATGATGGTGCATTCCAAGTCGGCACCGGTCGATTTCAACTTCCTCGCCGAGATCGCCGCAGACTGCGGAGCACCGCAGGAACTGCTCGAGGAAGTTCGGGGGGCCAATACTGCCTCACAAGTCGGTGACCTCCTACACGGCATCGGCAACGGGATTTTTTTTGAAAAACTGTGTCGCCACGCGTGCCGGCACAGTCTCCACGAGATCGGCGGCGGCCTGTGGGTGGAGACGGTGTTGACCACGATGAAGGGCGAACTGTTGGGAAGGGGAGCGATTGATGAACGAGATACACGTGATCGGGATCGGGGATGACGGCGCGGCCGGACTTTTCCCCGCACAGGTGGAGCGCATTGAACGTGCCGAGCTGTTGATCGGCGGCGAGCGACACCTCGCGTTTTTCCCAGACTTTGCAGGCGAGACCTACACGATAACTGGCAAGCTGACGACCTTGGTTGAACGCTTGCAACAGGAACAAGCAGCCCGCCGCAACGTCGTCGTGCTCGCGTCCGGCGACCCGATGTTTTATGGCATCGGTGCCTATCTGGCCCAAAAAGTGCCGGGACTGGTCGTCCACCCGCACTTGTCTTCGATCCAATTGGCATTTGCCAGAGCGGGCCTCGGGTGGCAGGACGCGCACATCGACTCCCTGCACGGCAAGAGCATCAAGGGTCTCGCCCAACGTCTCGATGGCAAGCCCAAAGTCGCTCTGCTCACAGACGATACCAACACGCCCGCAAGCATCGCCGCCTATCTCTTGCACTTCGGCATGACCGAGTACCGCATGATCGTCGCAGAGAATTTGGGTGGCGAGGGGGAGCTGCTCCGTGCGTTTGACGATCTACAGGAAGTGGCAGCACACGAATTCTCCCCGCTCAACGTCGTGCTCCTGCTCCACAAACGGGGAGCAGACATCCCGCGCTGGACGCTCGGCATCGAGGACGACGAGTTCTCGCAACGCAAGCCGGACAAGGGACTGATCACCAAGCGCGAAGTTCGCGTGCTCAGCCTGTCCGAACTCAACCTGCGCCCGGACAGCACGCTGTGGGACATCGGCACTTGTACCGCGTCCGTCTCCGTCGAAGCGGCGAAACTCGCGCCCAACGGGCAGATCTACGCGATTGAGAAAAACGAGGCCGACCTCGCCAACGCGGAGCAGAACGCCCGCAAGTTCCGCACGGATCTGCACTTGCACCACGGAAAAGCCCCGGAGCATCTCGAAGCATGGCCTGATCCAGACGCGGTGTTCATCGGTGGCAGCGGTGGCGAGATGGCGGAAGTTTTGCGCATCTGCTCGGAACGCTTGCGCCCACACGGTCGGATCGTGCTGAATGCGGCGACGATTGAGACCTTGTACGAGGCGACCCAGACGTTTACCAAGCTCGGCATGACGTTTCGCGTGACGCTTCTGCAGACAGCGCGGAGCAAACCGATCCTCCACATGACCCGATTTGAAGGGCTCAACCCGATCTACATCATCACCGCTTGGAACACACCAGACGCACCCGAGCAGAAAGAGGGAGACGCATGAGCACAACCGCTACGAAAATTGGACGCCTCTACGGACTAGGCGTGGGCCCTGGCGACCCGGAGTTGATCACCGTAAAAGCCTTCCGCCTCATGAAGGAAGTCGACGTGATCGCCTATCCGAAGAAGCGCATGGGCAGCAAAAGCTACGCACATCAGATCATGGAAGCTTACATCCAGCCAGGGGAGAAGGAACTGCTCGGACTCGTGTTCCCGATGACCAAGGATGAGGAGGTGCTGGCGGCCAGTTGGGAGAAAACCGCCGTCACGATCTGGGAACATCTCGCCCAAGGCCGTGATGTTGCCTTTGTCACGGAGGGCGATCCGAACTTGTACTCCACGTGGATTCACATGGCGCGGACGATGAAGGCGCTCTACCCGGAAGTGGAGATTCACTCCGTGCCGGGCATCTCCTCGGCGCTGGGAGCGGCGGCACGCCTCGGGCTGCACCTCGCAGATGGCGACGATCACTTTGCGATCATCCCGGCAACCGAAGACCGTGCGGCGATGCGCCACGCGATTGAGAACCACGACGCGCTGGTGTTCATTAAAGTAGCGAAAGTCATCGATCTGATGATTGAGCTGCTCACAGAATTAGGGCTCGACAAAAAAGCATCCGTCGTCACCAAAGTGACCTCCGGCGAAGAACAGATCTGGTTGGACATTCACGAATTGAAAGGGCAGGAGTTGAACTACTTGACCCTGTTGGTGGTGCGCAAATGACCCTCGAACCGAAAGTCTACATCGTGGGCGCAGGCCCTGGTGATCCCGACCTGATCACGGTAAAAGGCTTAAAAATCCTGCAAGCGGCAGACGTAGTCCTCTACACCGATTCGCTCGTCAACGAAGAGCTGATCGCCCGCCACAAACCGGGCGCAGCGGTTTTGAAAAGCGCAGGGATGGACCTCGACGAAATGGTGGCGGTCATGATCGAGAGCGTCCAACAAGGCAAGAGCGTTGCACGCGTACATACGGGCGACCCGGCGATCTACGGCGCGATCATGGAGCAGATGAGCCTCCTAAAAAAAGCGGGCGTTGCCTATGAGATCGTTCCCGGCGTCTCCTCGGTCTTTGCTTCGGCTGCGGCCTTGCAAGCGGAACTGACGATCCCGGAACTGACCCAGACGCTGATCCTCACCCGTGCCGAAGGACGCACGCCGGTGCCGGAGTTGGAGAAGTTGACCGACCTCGCGAAGCACCACTGCACCATCGCGCTGTATCTCTCGGCAACCTTGACGAAAAAAGTGATGGGCGAGCTGTCTGACGCCGGTTGGTCGCCTGACACGCCGATCGCGGTCGTGCAACGCGCCACGTGGCCAGATCAAAAAATCGTGCGCACCACGCTTGCGAACCTCGACATCGCGGTGCGCGAGAACAACATCAGATCGCACGCGATGATCCTGATGGGCTGGGCGCTCGACCCGACGCTGGTCGATCAAGACGGGCACCGTTCCAAGCTGTATGACAAGGAATTTACACACCGCTTCCGCAAAGGGGTTACGACTCATGGCTAATCCCTACGCCATCGTGGCGATCACCAAGCATGGCGTGGAGACGGCGCGCAACTTGCATGCGCAGTTGCCAGGCTCTGATCTCTACTACATGAGCAAGTTTGCACAAGGGGATGAGGCGGAGAAGGGCATCCAGCTTTTTGAAGGCTCCGTCAAGTTGATCCTGCCTGACCTGTTCCAACGCTACACCGGGATTATCCAATTCATCTCGCTAGGTGCTGTCGTGCGCATGATCGCCCCGATCTTGAAGGACAAAAAAACCGACCCTGGCGTGGTCGTCGTCGATGACCGCGCCCAGTTCGCGATCTCCGTCCTCTCCGGGCACCTCGGCGGTGCCAATGAACTGACCCGTGTCATCGCGGAACTGATCGGAGCGACCCCGGTGATCACCACCGCATCGGATGTGCAAAAGACGATTCCCGTCGACATGTTCGGTCGACAGTTCGGCTGGCAGATCGAGAGTTTCGAGCATGCGACGCCTGTATCGGCCGCCGTGGTCAACGAGGAGCCGGTGGTGATCGTGCAGGAAGCGGGCGAGCGCAACTGGTGGAACTATGACAAGCCCTTGCCGACGCACTTTCGGGTGGTAGATTCCACCGTGGAAGCCGTTGCTCTGCGTGCAGAGTGGCAGTGGAATGCCGCGCTCGTCATCACCCATCGCCTGCTGTCTGAGCAGGAGGAATCGGTGCTGCTTCGCAACGGCGTCCTCTACCGTCCGAAAAACATCGTCCTCGGCATCGGTTGCAACCGAGGAACCGCCTTTGAGGAGATCGAAGCGGTCGTGAACGAGACCTTGCAGGAACTTCAATTCTCGCGGAAAAGCGTCCGCAACATCGCATCGATCGATTTGAAAAAGGACGAGGCGGGCCTGCTCGCCCTCTGCGAAACGCATGGCTGGGGGTTCACCACCTACACCCCAGAGGAGCTCAACCAAGTTGCGCTCGCCAACCCGTCTGAGACGGTGTTCAAATACACCGGAGCCTATGGAGTGAGCGAACCTGCAGCCCTGCTCTCTGCAGAGGCTACCGAATGGGTGCTGGAAAAGCGCAAGTCTGGCAACGTCACGATCTCTGTGGCACTGGTGCCCAATGGTGTCCCGGTCGCGCTCCCCATCGGAGGTGCCACCACCTGATGAAGAAATTGGAAACCTACCACCGCCCGCGCCTCGCGATCGGTGGCACTGGCAGTGGCGTGGGCAAAACCACGCTGACGCTCGGACTGCTCGCCGCTTTCAAGCGCCGGGGCCTCACCGTCCAAGGCTTCAAAGTCGGCCCGGACTACATCGACCCGACCTACCATACCGCGGTCACCGGACGCCCCTCGCGCAATCTCGATACGTGGATGACCACACCGGAGATCATGCGCGAGGTCTTCCTGCGTGGAAGTCGAGGTGCCGATCTCTCGATCATCGAAGGCGTGATGGGCTACTACGATGGCAAAGACCCGCGCTCCAACCAAGGCAGCACCGCTCAAGTCTCGATGTTGCTCCAAGCCCCGACGATCCTGCTCGTGAACATCGCCAGCATGGCACGTTCGGCAGCCGCGATCGTCAAAGGGTTCTGCACCCTCACCGAAGGCGTGCCGATCGCGGGTGTCGTCGCCAACCAAGCAGGCAGTGCCGGGCACATCAACTTGGTGCGCACAGCGATTGAACAGGATTGCGGTGTCCCGTTGCTCGGGGGCTTTACGCGCAGAACTGACATCGAGATCCCCGAGCGCCACTTGGGCTTGATCCCGGCGGTCGAGCGTGGCGAGTTAGCGCCGCTTTTTGCCAAGCTCGCGGATCTCGTGGAGGAACACATCGACCTCGACGAGATCCTCGAGATCGCCCGCAGTGCGCCAGCGCTCCAAGCACCGCCAACGCCACACCTGTTCGGGCACGACCGTCCGCCGTCGCGTGCCAAAATCGCCGTCGCTCGCGATGCCGCGTTTAACTTCTACTACGCCGAGAATTTGGAGTTGCTGGAACAGGTGGGCGCAGAACTGCACTACTTCAGCCCACTCGCCGGCGAGTCGATCCCTGTAGATGCGGACGCACTTTATCTCGGTGGCGGCTTCCCGGAGGAGTTCGCTCGCGAACTGCACGATCACGCACAGGTACGTGCGGACTTCCGCAATCGGATCACGGCGGGACTGCCGACCCTCGCGGAGTGTGGAGGCTACATGTACCTCTGCAACACGATCACCGACCGCGCCGGAGCCAGCTACGAGATGGTCGGACTGATCCCGTCTGACGTGCAGATGCAAGACCGACTCGCCGCACTTGGATACAGAGAGGCGGCGGCAGCAACGCCGCACTTTTTGCTCCCGCTGGGCGAGCAGGTGCGCGGACATGAATTCCACTACTCCACCGCCACCGAAGCCCCGCACAAAGCCTATGTCACCCAAGGCATGCGCGGGCAAAAAGAGGAGGGCTACACCTGCGAGAACCTCGTCGCGGGCTACACGCACCTCTACTTCCCGTCCAACCCAGAGGTGCCGAAGCGGTTCGTCGCTGCGGCGGTCGCCTATGGCAGACAGAGGAGGGAGTAGCGCGATGGATCGCAGCAAACGACGCGGCATGACCCTCGTGTACACAGGAGAAGGCAAGGGGAAAACCACAGCTGCCCTCGGCCTCTGTATGCGGGCGGTTGGACGCGGATATAACGTGTTGGTCTTGCAATTCATCAAGGGTCCACAACGCACCTATGGGGAAAAAACCACCTTCGCCACGCTCGGCGTTGACATCCGGCAGCTCGGCATCGGCTTTACGTGGACGAAAACCCCAGAGGAGCATCGCGTGGCGCTCGCCAAGGCATGGGAGATCGTGCAACAGGAAGTTCGTTCCGGTGCGTATGATGTGATCGTGCTGGACGAACTGAACAACGCCCTCGCGATCACGAAATTCCCGATCGACGACGTACTGCCGCTCCCAGAAGTGCTCGACCTGATCCGCACGCGACCGTCCTACACCCATCTGGTGATCACAGGACGCAGCGCGAAGCAAGAGATCATCGACGTGGCGGACTTGGTAACCGAGATGCAACCGATCAAGCATTACTACGAAGAGGGAATTCCAGCGGTGTTCGGCGTGGAGTTTTGACACCCAAGGAGGCTGGTCTTGTGACACCACACATTGAAAAATTCGGCCACGGTGGCGATCTCTGGACAGCGGAGGAGAGCTTGGGTGTGCCGCGTGCGCACTTGCTCGACTTCAGCGCCAACATCAACCCGCTCGGGCCGCCGGATACGGTCTGGCAGGGAATTCGCGACAACCTGTCGACGATCACCGCTTACCCTGACCTGAAGTCCCGCGCACTCAAGCAGGCGCTCTCCACGCGCTACCAACGGCCTGTTCAAAACATCTCGGTCGGCAACGGTGCCGCCGAGATTCTCTATGGAATCCTCCGCACGTTGCAGCCGCAGACGGTGGGCTTGATCCACCCTTGCTTTTCCGAATATGCGGAGGCTTCCGATGTGGTAGGTGCAAAACTTCACGGGGTCTACGCCCGCGAGGAAGCCGATTTCCTGCCTGCTCGTGAGGAGCTATTGGATGCCTGCGAGCAGGTAGACCTCTTCATCGTCGGCTACCCAAACAACCCAAACGGGCGCCTCCTGCCGATCGACTGGCTACGTGTGATGGCGCAACGCTTGCAAGCGCGTGACCGCTTTCTGCTCGTCGATGAAGCCTTCCTCGATTTCCTGCCGGGAGCCTCGACGTTGCTTCCTCACTTGGAGGAATTTCCGAACGTGATCCTCCTGCGCTCGATGACCAAGTTCTACTCGATCCCAGGTCTGCGGCTTGGGTTCGCATTTGCCTCGCCGGAACTGACGGTGCGCATCGAGCGGGAACTGTCGCCGTGGAGTGTGAATTCGCTGGCGAGCGTTGCGGGCATCGCGGGTTTGCAAGACCATGAGTTTGAGTCGCGGACGGTGCAGTGGTTGCGCGAGGAACGTCCTTTTTTGGAAAAAAGCCTGCAAGGGTTGCCCAGCGTGAAGACCTACGGCGGTGAAGTCAACTTCATCCTGTTTCGCAGTACGACACCGAACTTGCAGGAGCGCACCGGGCGGCACGGGGTGCTGATCCGCAGTTGTGCAGGATACCCGGGACTTGGGCCCGCTTTTTACCGGGTGGCGGTGCGATCTCGTGCGGAGAATTTGCGCCTGCTGACCGCCTTGCAACAAGCGATGACCGAGGAGGGGATGACATGCCGTACACCCTAGTCACGGGCGGCGTTCGTTCGGGAAAAAGCGCCTGGGCCGAACGCCGCGCAGGGTTCTCCCGGCGCGTGTTGTACGTCGCCACCGGTCAGATCTGGGACGCTGAGATGCAGGCGCGCATCGACCTGCATCGGAATCGACGACCGGCATCGTGGGGTCTACTTGAAGCGGGGGAGGACCTCACGAATCCGATTGCAGACGCACTGCGGGTCGACGGGTGGGAGGTTGTCCTGCTCGACTGCCTCTCCACATGGGTCAGCACGATCCTCCTCAACCTCCCCGAGGAGGCGTGGCGCACGGACGAGACCCGACAGCGCGTGCTCACCGAAGCCCACCACCTCGCGGACTTTTTGCAGAAAAGCCCCGTTCCCACGGTGCTCGTCACCAACGAAACCGGCCTCGGCGGAGTCGCGATGACCCCGCTCGGGCGGGCGTTCCAAGACTTGCTCGGTGAGGTCAACCAACTCTTCGCGGCACAGGCGGAGGAGGTCTACCTCGTCGTGTCCGGCCGACCGCTGCGACTTCCTTCTATTGAAGGGAGTGGCGTGGAGTGATCCAGTCCTTTTTCCAAGCACTAGGATTCCTCACCCGCATCCCGGTGCCGCGCAACCTCGACCCAGACGCATGGAAGTCCAGTCCTCCGTGGTATCCGGTGGTCGGCCTGCTGATCGGCGTACTCCTCGCATCTGTCGGATCGGCGCTCGAATTTGTCACCCCGCCGCTTGTCGAGGGGATGTTGGTGCTCACCTGTTGGGTCTATCTCACAGGCGGCTTGCACCTCGACGGTCTGATGGACACAGCAGATGGTTTCGGAAGCTACCGGAGCCGTGAACGCATCCTCGAGATCATGAAGGACAGCCGTGTCGGCGGGATGGGCGTGTTGGCGGCGATCCTCGTGCTCGGCAACAAGCTGGCAGCCCTTTTCTCCCTGCATGCAGGCTTGCAAATTGTCGCGTTGGTCGTCGCCCCGATGATGGGGCGAGGTGCGATGATGGCGGCGATGTACCTGTTTCCCTATGCGCGGGAGGAGGGCCTCGGGCTGAGTCTGCGCACGTCGGGGCGGGCTTTTGGGTGGAGTTTCTTCCTATTAATAGTAGCTGTCTTTGTCGCAAAAGGGGGCGTCGTGGCCGTCTTCACCTGCGGGCTCACACTGGTGGCGTCTACCTTGATTATCCGCTCGTCGATGAAAAAAATCGGCGGTCTCACCGGGGACGTTTACGGGACGATCTGTGAAGTGACGGAAGCCGTCGTGCTGCTGGCGTTCGTGGTCGCGGAGAAGTTGCTATGGAACTGATCCTCGTCCGGCATGGTGAAACGTCGGGCAACGCCCTCCGCCAATACATCGGGCGCACCGACCTCCCGCTCAACGAACGGGGAAGTCAGCAGATCATCGAATTGCGCAACCGACTCGCCCCGCTTCTCACCAAAGTCACACGCCTCTCCCACAGCCCCCTACTTCGCACGCAACAGACCGCCGAACTTTTGATCCCTGATTTTGATCAGCATAGCGCAGACCCACGCCTCCTCGAACTGAACTTCGGAGATTGGGAAGCGCAGACCTACGCCGAGCTCGAAGCCACCGCCCGCGAGCAACTCTGGCGGTGGTACGACGATCCGTGGACGGTCGCGCCGCCCAACGGAGAGACGTTGCAGGACCTCGACATCCGCCTCAGCGCTTGGCACGAGAGGATCGCATGCGACGCGTCTGCAGATGAGACGCTGCTCGTCGTCTCGCATGGCGGTCCGATCCGCTGGTGGTATGCGAAGTACGTGTTGCAAGACCCTGCCCGTTTTCATCACCTCCACCTGCCGCCCGGTGGCTTCGCACACGTGCGGCGCACAACCGACGGCTGGACGCTGGTAGAAGGAGAGATCACAGCCACATGACCCTTATCCATGCCCTGATGATTCAAGGCACTTCCTCCGATGCAGGCAAATCGCTGCTCTGCACAGGACTGTGCCGCATTTTCAAGGAGGACGGCGTCCATGTCGCCCCTTTCAAGTCGCAAAACATGGCGCTCAACTCCTACATCACCTCCGATGGCGGTGAGATCGGGCGGGCGCAAGGCGTGCAAGCGGAAGCCTGCGGTTTGGAAGCGACGGTCGACATGAACCCGATCCTGTTGAAACCCAAAGCGGAGATGATCTCCGAAGTGATTGTTCACGGCAAGCACTTTGCCGACCTCGAAGCGTTTTCCTATCGCGAGGAGTACGTGCCCAAGGTCTTGCCAAAAGTCGCGGAATCGATCGAACGACTCGCCACACAATTCGACCTGCTCGTCGTCGAAGGGGCCGGGTCGCCCGCTGAGATCAACTTGAAGGACCGCGATATTGCGAATATGCGGATTGCGGACATGCTGGATTGCCCGGTTTTGTTGGTCGCTGACATCGAACGAGGCGGTGTATTTGCCTCGCTGGTCGGCACGTTGGAATTGCTGGAACCGCACGAACGGGCGCGGGTCAAGGGCTTCCTGATCAACAAATTTCGCGGGCGCAAGGAACTGCTCGACTCCGGCCTCGTCTGGTTGGAGGAGCGCACAGGCATTCCCGTTCTGGGTGTGATCCCGCACTTTGACCACGGAATCGATCCAGAGGACTCGCTGGCGTTGGACTCCCTGCGACTGAAGGCGCGCGACCGTGCAGATGCTGACCTCGACATCGCGGTGATCAAATTCCCGCGCATCTCGAACTTCACCGACGTAGTCCCGCTCCAAGAGGAATCGGGCGTAAACGTCCGCTTCGTCAGCTCGGCCCGCGCCCTCGGCAAGCCCGATCTGATTTTGCTCCCTGGCAGCAAAAACACGGTGGAAGACCTGCTCTGGCTCCGACACACGGGCCTCGCAGACGCGATCTTGGCACTGGACGGAAAGCACACGATCGTCGGACTCTGCGGCGGTTTTCAGATGCTCGGTGAGACTTTATATGACCCAGACCGCGTAGAATCTGTACATGAGCACGTGTCGGGGCTCGGCCTGCTGACACTGGAAACCACCTTTCTCGCGGAAAAAAAGACGATCCGCAACCGCGGTCGTCTTTTGCCACAAGCGTTCTCCGCACATGAGGTGGAGGGCTACGAAATCCATCTCGGTCGCACCGATCGCAAATCGGACGCGCCGTTCCTACAGTTTGACTCAGGTGAGTTCGATGGCGCGATCTCCAAGGACGGGCGCGTGATCGGCACCTATCTACATGGGCTGTTCCAAAACCGCGCCTTCACGCGTGACTTCCTCAACCACCTCCGGGTGCAAAAAGGCATCGCTCCCCTGCTCGGTGACGTCGAGACCGAAGCCGAGCGCCGGGAAAAAAGCTACGCACGCCTCGCCGCGCATCTTCGCCAGCACGTGGATCTCGAACGGGTGTATGAGATCATCGGAGGTCGTCATGTCTACGTGGATTGATCGTCGCATCGAGGACGGTGCGCTGATTCTCAGCGGACAGCGTCCTTTTTACACGCTGAGTTCGTCGGTGTTGGGCGGGGGTCTGCAGGAGAAGCGCTATCTGCTGAACGTCCAAGTGCCGCACGGGTACACGTCAGATGATCCGTGGCAGGACTTGGAGCGCAAGGTGGAGGGGTTGGGGATTCCGCTGTCAGAGTCTGTGGGGATGATGACAGCGGCAGACGTCGACCAAGTGGTGGAAGGGTTTGCGGCAGGGGATCAGTTCCAACTGCGCGTGTACGTCACGGCTGGTGTTGGCAACGCGGCGCGGGCTGGGATGAAGCGCAAGACGTATCCTGGCTACCGGGCGGGCACGATCAACATCATCGTGGCGCTGGATGCGCGGTTGAGTGATGCGGCGCTGGTCAATGCGCTGATCACGATCACCGAAGCCAAAGCAGCCGCGCTCCAAGACCTTGGTGTCACCGATGCCACCGGAGCGATGGCGACTGGCACAACAACAGATTCCGTAATCGTCGCGACTACGCAGAACCCGGCGTACACCGGGGTGCATCTCTACGCGGGTCTCGCCACGGAACTAGGGAACGCGATCGCTTCTAGCGTATACGACGCGCTTACGGCGTCGCTGCAGGAGGGGAGGGCCGCGCATGAGTAGCGGGTACTCGGACCCACAGCTTTTCGCGAGCGGGATCACGCTGATCCCCCTCACGGTCGTCTTGCTCGCCTATCTCGTCGACCTCCTCGTTGGCGACCCGCGCTGGTTGCCGCATCCGGTCGTGATCATCGGGACGTTCATCTCCCGCCTCGACCGGTTGGTGCGCCGCCCTGCCGACAGCAAACTCGTGGCTCGACTCAAAGGCTGCCTGTTCCCCCTGCTGATCGTCGGCGGCACCTACCTCGTGACGTTCGAGTTGCTGCACCTCGTAGCCCTCGTCTCGAACTGGCTCGCCTATGCGCTGGAAGTTTGGCTGATCTCGACCACCATCGCCACCAAGGGGCTCGCGCAAGCTGGGCGTGGCGTCTACGAGGCTTTGCGAGCGGGCGACATGCCACTTGCTCGCCAACGCCTCTCGTGGATCGTCGGGCGTGACACAGATCAGCTCGATGCGGGAGAGATCTCCCGTGGCGGCATCGAAACGGTCGCGGAAAACATCGTGGACGCGGTCACCTCGCCGCTGCTCTACGCGCTGCTCGGCGGGGCACCGTTGGCGATGGCGTACCGCGCCGTCAACACGCTCGACTCGATGATCGGCTACAAAAACGAAAAGTATCTGCATCTCGGCTGGGCTTCTGCGCGACTCGACGATCTCGCCAATTATGTGCCCGCCCGTTTGACTTTGCCCTTTCTCGTTGTCTCTTCGTTTATCCTCAAGTATAATGGTAGGAATACTTGGTTAATGGCCCGTCGTGACGCCAGCGTGCATCCGAGCCCGAACAGCGGGATCGCGGAGGCGGCGGTTGCGGGGGCGCTGAACATTCAACTTGGAGGACACAACACCTACGGAGGTGTCGCCTCGTTTCGTGCGCACATGGGCGATCGAATCGAAGCGACGACGGCGGGGCATATCTTGCAGACGATACGTCTGCTCTACCTGTCCACGGCGCTGTACCTGATCGCGTTGCTCGCGGTGAAGGCACTTCTCTAGTAGATTACGGAGATAGAAAAGGAGTGCGAACCTGATGGCAGGAAAAGTATACTTGGTAGGTGCCGGCCCTGGCGATCCGAAATTGATCACGGTGCGCGGTGTGGAATGCATTCGCGAGGCGGACGTGATCGCCTATGATCGACTGGCGAATCCGTTGCTCTTGGAATACGCAAGACCCGACGCCGAACTACTCTACGTCGGCAAACTGCCTGACCGCCACTCGCTTCCGCAGGAGGAGATCAATGCCCTGCTCGTGCAAAAAGCGCTCGACGGCAAGACCGTCACGCGCTTGAAGGGTGGAGACCCGTTCGTATTCGGACGCGGGGGTGAGGAAGCGGCGGAGTTGGCGGAGCATGGCATCGCCTTTGAAGTGGTGCCCGGTGTGACAGCAGGGATTGCCGCGGCAGCCTATGCCGGAATTCCGGTGACACAACGACATGTGGCGTCCTCATTTGCCGTGGTCGCTGGACACGAATGCCCGGGCAAGGAGCAATCGAGCATCCGCTGGGACAAGATTTCGACCGCTGTCGATACCATCGCGTTCTACCTCGGGGTCAAAAACCTGCCGCTGATCTGCGAGCAGTTGATCCTGCACGGACGCGACCCAGAGACGCCGGTTGCGATCATCCACTGGGGCACGATGCCCGAACAACGCACGGTGGTCGGAACCCTGACGACGATCGTCGAGATCGCTCGGGAGCAAGAGATCGCCAATCCCTCGATCATCTTGGTCGGAGAAGTCGTGAACGTCCGCGAGAAGATCCGGTGGTTTGATGCGAACTAATTCTGCTCAACGCGTACCTGCGTTGAGCTTTTTTCTATTGTGGAGGATTTTAGCATTGGGAAACGGAAAGTAATAGGATAGAGCGAGAACAAGAACGGGAGCGATACATGATGCTAAAAAAGATACGGTTTAAGAACTGGAAAAGTTTCCGGGACGCGACATTGTACTTCGATCCACTGACCGTGCTCATCGGGGCCAATGCCAGCGGGAAATCGAATGCGTTGGATGGGATTGAGTTTTTGATTGGAATTATGAATGGTTTTACTATTTCTCACGTCCTTCACGGGGATGCAAAAAGCAATGGGGTTCGTGGAGGCATTGAATGGGCAACACTTAAGCCTGAAGAAGGGTTTACGATCGAGGTTGTAGTACAATTTGAGAAGGATGTTGAAATTCTATATTCAATGACTGTGAATACTTCGGAAATAGCACGTCCTTTTTTTGAAGAAGAAAACCTCACAGTAGTTCGATACAGTGAAACAGGAGAAACAATAAGCAAAACGGAAATTTATAACTTGAATTATTTCAAAAATGCGATAAAAAAATTGAATCATAGTTTCAGACCAGATCAATCATTAGTATCACATATAGAACATGAAACAGAATTTCATGTCGAGATAACAGATAGATTCAAACATTTTGTAAAAAGTATATTTATTTTAGATCCTGTTCCTGCGGGTATGAGGGATTATTCTCCAATTTCTGACAGGTTAAGCAAAGATGCCTCAAATCTAGCTGGTATCCTTTCTGGACTAGGACTTGTGGAGAAACTTAGCGTCGAGCAAAGTTTAACGAAATTTGTAAGACAACTCCCAGAACGAGATATTAGAAATGTTTTCGCTGAACCAGTAGGTCGCTTAAAAAAAGACGCAATGTTGTATTGCGAGGAAGAGTGGTTAGATGGTCAACCTCCGCTCCTCGTCGATGCATCCGGCATGTCGGATGGGACCTTACGTTTTATCGCTATTTTGACCGCGCTTCTCACGCGCCCAGAAGGGAGTACCATTATTATCGAGGAAGTGGACAATGGTCTACACCCCTCACGTGCGAATCTGCTCTTAGACTTGCTCAAAAAAATCGGCTCCGAACGCAACATCGACGTCCTCGTCACCACCCACAATCCGGCCCTCCTCGACGCACTCGGCCCAGAAATGGTGCCATTCGTCGTTGTAGCACACCGTTCGCCACAGTCCGGCGAGTCGCAACTCACCCTGCTTGAAGACATCCAGAACCTGCCCAAACTCCTCGCCTCAGGTCCAATTGGCAAAATTGTTACCAAAGGTGAAATTGAAAAAAGCCTCGCAGAAGGGCAGGGGCCAAAAGATCATGAGTAAAGTCCTCGTCATCGACACCTCCATGCTCTGTTGTTGGCTCCGAGTACCTGGCAAAGAAACATGTGGAACGACGGAGGACAAATGGGATTACCCGCGCGTCGACGAGAAGATTCAACAGGAACTCCGCACGGGCAGCACTACTCTCGTCCTTCCACTTGCCACGATACTGGAGACGGGCAATCACATCGCTCAATCAGCAGGTGGTGATCGTTACAACATCGCCAAAGGGCTGGCAGAGCTCATGATGAAGGCGGCTGACGGGCTCTCTCCTTGGGCGGCATTCACTGACCAATCCATCCTTTGGGGGACAGAAGGTCTTAAACAACTTGCTGAAAAACTCCCCATGATGGCGAGCCAGAGCATCTCGATTGGTGATGCCACCATCACCGCCGTAGCCGATCACTACGCAAAAGCTCGCTATCACGTCGAAATCTTCACTGGTGATGCGGGTCTCAAAGCCTACGAACCCACCACCGAAACTCAACAACAACTCACTCAAAATACCCCGCGTCGCAGACGCTAAAGCACCCGCCAATACGGGTGCTTTTTTATTCCCCCAGCATACACTGAACCGTGAAACTGTGAGGTGAACGCCTATGGAATTTACCATCATGCCCGACAATCTCTACGGGGCTTCTGCAAGCGTCAATGGCAAGTGGTTGGGCATCGTCGAGAGCCGTCCGATCTCCTTCACCGTGCCTGATCATGGCGAGTACTACGTCCTCGCTGAATTCACGCCCTTGCAAGCCGACCCTGGCGGTGATGTCTACCCGATCCCGATCGCACGCGTCCTGCATATTCGCAACGGCGAGGTGGTTGCCCCCATCGTGGAGCCAGATGAGTCTCTGCACCTGCGCCGCTCCGGGTCGCGCATCGAATTGCATTACCGCTACCCGAAAGCGGATGCCCCGACCCGCAACTTGGAAACCCTGCCACACCTCGTCCAAGTCGAATCGATCGACCTCGACAAAGACGGGCGCCTCGACAGCGTCGAAACCTTCGCCAGCAACAAAAGCGGTCACATCCGCATCCGCCTCGCCGACGGGGCGATCGCCTACGAAGGCGTTTTTCCCGATCCGAACCTACGGCTCTCCATCGCGGATGTCAACCGTGATGGGCGGCCTGATGTGATGGTCTTCTGGACAGATCCTGAGGAGCAGGACTCGCTACAAGCTGCCAAGATGATGCTGTGGGAGTCACCCGACGGTTCGATCGACAGCTTCAACGGCTTGACGGGCGTCAAGCGCATCGGCGCGGCTGACGTCCTTTTTGAACGCACCCGCAAGTCGCCGTATCGCGTGGTGACCGAGTACTTGCGCTACACCCGCCAACCGGGGGAGTCTGCGGTCTTCGTTCCTGTGCGGGCGGCGGAGGAGCAGTTTTTGCAACGGGCGGAGTCGCTCGAAGAGACGGCGGAGGCGTTTTTGACCGCGCTGGAATTGCAGGATGACAAAGGCGCGGAGTTATACCTCGCGCGCGGGACGTCGTTGAAACCGATCCTGCAAACGCTCGGCCCCTTCTACGCCCACCACCTCGGCCCCGTGAAGAAAACCACCCTCCACGCCGCTGTCTACGAGTGGGTCTACCCGAACTACTATGATCGGGAGAAAAAGCTCCTCCTCGAGTTCGCTCATCACCCCGACAAGTGGAGCGACTGGAAACTTACGCGAGTCGTACAGGTGTAGAAGTTGGGATTAGACGAGTGATGTTAAATAGGAAAGGCCCCCATTCGGTAGGGAAGTGTCTTCCTCGCGAATGGGGTCTTTTCATGACTTTCGAACGGATACGGCAATGAGTGGAAATGCACAACCGACTTGAGGTATAATTGTGAGATGATATGAACTGCTTGCGTTTCCTTTTTGAGAAAAGGTTTTTATATATGGAGGTGTACTCATGAGCATTACGGTCAAGGACGTCGAACATATCGCCAACCTGTCCCGCCTCATTTTGTCGGACGAGCAGAAAGTCAAGATGGCCGACTCGCTCGGCAAGATCCTCAATTTTGCGAATGAACTGCAAGAGCTGGACGTGGAGAACGTCGCGCCCACCACGCACTCGATGCCGTTGAAAAACGTATTGCGCGAGGACGAGGCCAGCACGTGGCTGACGCAGCATGAAGCACTGTCCCACGCACCTGATCAGGAAAGCGGCCAGTTCAAAGTACCGGCCGTCATGGAGGGATAAGGATGTCGCTCTTGAACGCGAGTATTCGCGACTTACATACGAAGATTCAAACCAAGGAAATCAAGCCGTCCGAGTTGGTCAGCGCCTCGTTGGAGCGCATCTCGGCCACCGATGAAAGAGTAAAAGCATTCCTCTCCGTCCACGGTGACGAAGCGCTTGCCCGCGCCAAGCAACTGGACGATGTTCCGGCTGACGCAGGTCTGCTCTACGGCATCCCCGGTGCGCTCAAGGACAACATGAGCACCAAAGGACTGCCGACCACCTGTGCCTCCAAAATTCTCGCCAACTACAAGTCCGCCTACGATGCGACCGTCGTCACCAAACTCAACGACCTCGGCGCCGTCACGGTGGGCAAAACCAACATGGATGAGTTCGCGATGGGCTCCTCCGGCGAAAACTCCGGGTTTTTCCCCACGCACAACCCGTGGGATCTCACCCGCGTGCCGGGCGGTTCGTCGTCTGGTTCGGCAGCATCGGTTGCGGCTGGACAAGTTCTGTTCTCGCTCGGTTCTGACACCGGCGGTTCGATTCGCCAACCGGCTTCCTACTGCGGCGTCGTCGGCCTGAAGCCGACCTATGGCCTCGTGTCGCGATTTGGTCTCGTGGCATATGCGTCCTCGCTCGACCAGATCGGCCCGTTTACACAAACGGTCGAGGACAACGCCATCGTCCTGCAAGCGATCGCAGGGCATGACAAACTCGACTCGACCTCGGCAAACCTCGCGATCCCAGACTACCTCGCCGCGCTGACGGGCGACATCAAAGGCCTGCGCATCGGTCTCCCGAAGGAATACTTCGGTGAAGGCATGGATGCAGGCGTGCGTGAACAGATCGCAGACGTGATCAAGACCCTCGAACGCTTGGGGGCAACCGTGGGCGAAGTCTCGCTCCCGAACTCCAAGTACGCGTTGGCGAGCTACTACCTGCTGGCACCGGCTGAGGCTTCCTCGAACCTTGCTCGCTTTGACGGCGTTCGCTATGGCCTGCGCGTGGAAGGCGAGAACCTGATCGACATGTACAAGCGCACCCGTGCAGAAGGTTTCGGTGAGGAAGTTCAACGCCGTATCATGCTCGGCACCTACGCGCTGTCCTCCGGTTATTACGATGCTTACTACCTGCGGGCGCAGAAAGTCCGCACGTTGATCAAGCAAGACTTTGACCAAGTGTTTGAAAACTACGATGTCATCCTCTCCCCGACCGCTCCGACCACTGCGTTTGAGCTGGGGAAAAAGTCGGACGACCCGGTCACCATGTACCTGAATGACATCTACACCATCCCGGTCAACCTCGCAGGCATTCCGGCGATCTCCGTGCCGTGCGGTCTGTCGAACGGACTCCCGGTCGGTGTGCAATTTATCGGCAAGGCGTTTGATGAATCCACGCTGCTGCGCGTCGCACATGCTTTCGAGCAAGCGAAGAGCTTTACCGCGCGCGCGAACCTGTAAGGAGGGAAGCGAGAGATGACGACCGCCTCGAAGGCAAAGTACGAAACCATTATCGGGCTAGAAGTCCACGTCGAGATGAACACGCGTTCGAAGATTTTCTGCGGCTGTTCGGCGGAGTTTGGCGTGCCTCCGAACACCAACGTCTGCCCGATCTGCCTCGGACATCCGGGCGTGCTCCCTGTGCTGAACCGTGAAGTTCTGAACAAAGCGATGAAGGCTTCCCTCGCCCTGAACTGCACGATCACCCAAGATTCGAAGTTTGACCGCAAGAACTATTTCTACCCGGACTCTCCGGATGCGTATCAGATCTCGCAATTCGACAAGCCGATTGGTCAACACGGCTGGGTGGAGATCGAAGTGGACGGGTATACCAAGCGTATCGGCGTCAATCGTGTCCACATGGAGGAAGATGCTGGGAAATCCACCCATGCGGAGGATGGCTCTTCCACGCTCGTCGACTTTAACCGTGCGGGTGTGCCACTGATCGAGATCGTCTCGGAGCCAGACATTCGCACGCCGAATGAAGCGAAGGCCTACCTGGAAAAACTGAAAGCGATCATGCAATACTGCGAAATCTCCGACTGCAAGATGGAGGAAGGCTCGCTGCGTTGTGACGCGAACATCTCGCTCCGTCCGTGGGGTCGGGAGAAGTTTGGCACCAAGCGCGAGTTGAAAAACATGAACTCCTTCACCAACGTCAAAAAAGCGCTGGAGTTCGAGCAACAAGCCCAGGAAGCGCTGATCGATTCCGGCACCGAGATCCAACAAGCGACCCTGCGTTGGGACGATGCGGCGAGCAAGACGGTCGTCATGCGTTCCAAGGAAGACGCGCACGACTACCGCTACTTCACGGAACCGGACCTCGTGCAACTGGAGATCGACGATGCATGGATTGCCAGCGTGCGGGCGACGATCCCGGAACTGCCGGCCGAGCGGAAGGCTCGCTACATCAGCGAGTTCAGCCTGCCCTCCCACGATGTCGAAGTTCTGACCGCTTCCAAGCGTGTCGCGGAGTTTTTTGAAGCGAGCGTGGCGACGGGTGCTGATGCGAAGACCGTTTCGAACTGGATCATGGGCGATGTGCTCGGCTACCTGAACTCGAACAACTTGGAGATCACCGACGTACCGGTCAAGCCGGAACAACTTGGCGCGATGATCAAGATGATCGAGGAAGGCCAGATCTCGAACAAGATCGCCAAGGACGTTTTCAAAGACATGTTGCAGACGGGCAAAGACCCGCAAGCGATCGTCGCAGAAAAAGGTCTCGTGCAGATCTCCGACGAGGGCGAACTGCTCAAGATCATCGGAGAAGTCATCGCCAACAACCCGAAATCGGTTGAGGACTACAAGGCAGGCAAGGAACGCGCGCTCGGCGCACTGGTCGGTCAAGTCATGAAAGCGACCAAAGGCAAGGGAAATCCTGGCCTCGTCAACAAGCTGATCCTCGAAAGTCTGAACGCCTAATTGTACATAAAACCCCAAGCCTGGCTTGGGGTTTTGTTACGGTCTAACAGCAGGAGGTGTCGCATCATGCGACCACGAGCACGATTGATATACAACCCTTCCGCGGGCAAGGAAGCCTTGCTCAACTCGGTCCCGCACATCCTCGATTATTTGGAGCAGGGCGGACTCGAAGTGTCCACCTCGATGACCCACGGGCCCAATGACGGCATTACAGCGGCACGACAGGCTTGCGAGGAAGGCTTCGAACTGGTGATTGCCGCCGGTGGTGATGGCACGATCAACGAAGTGATCAATGGTTTGTCGCAGATGGAACATCGCCCGACGCTCGGCATCCTGCCGGGTGGGACGACCAATGACCTCGCGAGAGCCTTGCATCTGCCGCGAGATTTGCGCAGCGCTTGCGAGATCATCCTGTCGGGGAACCAGATGCCGCTCGACGTCGGTCAAGTCGGCGACGGCTATTTTATCAACATCGCAGGCTGTGGACGGTTGACGGAGATCACCTATGAAGTGCCGAGCAAGCTCAAGACGCATCTGGGCCAGCTCGCGTACTATATGAAGGGTCTGGAGAAACTGCCGTTCCTCAAACCGATCCAGCTCGACATCGAGTCGCCGGACTTCGCGTATGAGGGCAAGGCGATGCTGTGCCTGATCGCCAACTCGAACTCGATCGGTGGATTTGAAAAACTGGCGCCTAACGCCAGCCTCCACGATGGCGTTTTTGATGTGATCATCGTGAAGCCGTGCAAGATGCCGGAGTTGATCCGCCTCGCGACGCTGGCGTTGCGCGGCGAGCATTTGAACAGTGACCGCGTGATCTACTTCCATACCGACCGACTGCATGTGAAAAGCAGTGAGTTGGTGGAATTGAACCTCGACGGCGAATACGGCGGCCCGTTGCCGCAGGAGTTCCGCTGTCTGAAGCACCACCTAAACGTTTTGGTGGGCAAGCAAGAACTGGAGCATTATAGGGAATCCTAGATGAAAAAGGGAGGCCGTGACATGACCGAACAGCCTCGCATCCGTCATGGGCGGTTCGTGGAGGAACCGCTCCCGCACCTCTGCGATTGGGTGGCGCATCCTGATGTGCCCAGTCCGGCGGGAGGAACCGTAACCGCATGTTGCGCGGCTTTAGCTGCGTCGCTGACCGAACTGATCGCCCGCGTTGCCCACAACCGTCTCGTCAAAAAAGTCGCGGCCACGGAGGGCGCGACTTCCTCGCACGCAGCGGAGTTGCAAGAAGTCGACCGCATCCTCGCTGAAGCCAATGCGCTCCGAGTGAAACTGCTCGAATACGGCGAAGGCGATGTCTATGCCGCTGCTCGAATCATCCAAGGTGACCTCGCCGCCTGTGTGCGCAAGGACGTTGGCAGCCCGGCGAAGATCGCGGGAACGACCGTCAAACTCCTGCGCTTGCTTGATGGACTTGGGGGGCGTGTGCCCAAAGCGTTGCACAGCGACCTGCGCGTGGTGACCTATCTGTCACATGCGGCGGTGTATGCGATCTGTGAAATCGCTGAAGCGAACATCCGAATGGCAGGCGGAGCGGACGATGCCTTACAACAACGAATTGATCGCTGGCGTTTGGAAGCGACAGACTATCGCGACCGCGTGCTCACGCAAACATAAGGAGACCGACAATGGCCAAACCGAAATTCCCCGTACCCGTACAGAAAAACGAATACTACGAGATCGACATCACCGGGCTCGGCCACGAAGGGGAGGGCGTGGGCAAGGTTGAGGGCTTCACCGTATTTGTCCCGCGTGCTGTACCCGGCGAGCGGGTGAAGGCGAAGATCACGAAGTTGCAGAAGACCTATGCCTTTGGCCGCCTGATCGACACGATCACCACCAGCCCTGACCGCGCCGAACCGCCATGCCCGATCTACCATCGTTGCGGCGGTTGCCAGATGCAGCACCTGAGCTACGAGGCCCAACTGCGCCACAAGCGCCAGACGGTCGTCGATGCGCTGACCCGCATTGGGAAGTTAGAAGGGGTCACGGTTCACGAGACGCTCGGCATGGACGAGCCGTGGTCGTACCGCAACAAGGCACAAGTGCCGCTGGGGGAGATCGACGGGCGATTGGCCGTCGGTTTTTACGCGCCGCGCACCCATGAGATTATTGAAATGCAGGGGTGCCCGATTCAGCACCCTTATAACGATGAGATCGTGCATGCGACGAAGGAGATCCTGCAGGAGTTGGGGATCAAGCATTACGATGAGCAGACCCATACCGGGCTGGTGCGTCATATCATTGGGCGCGTGGGCTTCCATACGGGCGAGACGATGGTTGTGCTCGTGACGAACGGTCGCAAACTGCCGCATGTGGATGCGCTGGTTTCGAAACTGCGCGAACGGATTCCGCATCTGGTGAGCATCATCCAGAATGTGAACACGCAACAGACCAATGTGATCTTTGGCCGCGAGACGATCACGCTGTGGGGGAGCGACTCGATTACCGATACGATCGGGGAGATCAAGTTCGACATCTCGGCGAGGTCGTTTTTCCAAGTGAACCCGGTGCAGACGGAAGTGCTGTATGGGAAGACTTTGGAGTATGCGCAGTTGACGGGCGCTGAGACTGTCATCGATGCGTATTGTGGGATCGGTACGATCTCGCTGTTCCTCGCGCAAAAGGCGAAGGCTGTGTATGGCGTAGAAGTGGTCCCGGAAGCGATTGAGGATGCCAAGAAGAACGCTGCGTTGAATGGGTTGGAGAACGCGCACTTCGAGGTTGGTGGGGCCGAGGTCGTGATCCCGCGCTGGCATAGCGAGGGGATCAAGCCTGATGTGATCGTCGTGGACCCGCCGCGCAAGGGGTGCGAGGAAGAGTTGTTGCAAGCGATCGTGGAGATGAAGCCGGAGCGGGTGGTGTATGTGAGTTGCAACCCGAGTACGCTCGCACGAGACCTGCGCTATCTGGAGGATAACGGGTTCCGCACGGTTGAAGTACAGCCGGTGGATATGTTCCCGCATACGTTCCATGTGGAGTGTGTGACGATGCTGGTGAGGAAGGATCAATCGGAGATGTAGCCTGAGTATAAAAGTTGGAATGTGGAAAGACCCCTTTTGAAAATGGGGTCTTTCTTGCATTTTGTTACAATGAATTACTACCAATTGAAGGAACACATAGAAAAAGGGAATGCGAAATAGCTGAGTATCACGTCATTGGTATACAACACTCAAGGTGGGGATTCAAGAGAGAGGGAAGCGGAAAATTAAAATGAATTTATTTAAATAAAAATAAGATATATAGGTTGCGAGAAATAAGTATAATTGCTATTATGTTATGACAATGTATTACGTGATTTGGATTGTGAAACCTGAAGGTCGTACATGAAAAAATGTTGACAGTAAAAATAAAAATTAGAGGTGTGGGATCATGAAACTCAGTATGGAAATAGACAATATTAAATCTATTAAGAAATTGGTATTCGAATTGCCTGTAGAAAAAGGCTTGTATGCCATTACTGGTCAGAATGGGTCTGGAAAGAGCACAATTGTTGCTTGTGCTGCAACTGTGTTTTTCAATATGCCACTAAAGGATGTTTTCGGGAAAACAATAAATGGAGCTTCAATAAAATTTAATTTGAACGGTGCAAGTAGGAAATTGGAATACAATGGTCGTTGGAGCAGAACAAGTAACGGTTACATGAAAATAAAGGGGTTTTATGAAGGGAGTATCATATTTGGTAACCGGTTTAGAGATACGACCTTTTCCTCGTTAAAAAAGTTGGATCGCGTCAATCTTTCACATTTAGAGGTTGGCGACGAATTTATAAGGAAAAATCTTGGTGGAATACTACACAACAATCAAAACTATTACGATAAAATGTTTAAAGTACAGAAGGAAAAGGCAAGAAACGATTATGATTTTAACGGTGAGCCGTACCTCTACGAAAAAAACGGAAAATTAGTAAGTCAGTTGCATATGTCCACTGGCGAAAATCTTCTAATAAGTATCTTACACTCTTTGAACTTGAGAATCTCTGAAAGATCGGATTTAAGTACACCGTGTTTATTATTCTTAGATGAAGTGGAATTAGCTTTGCATCCCTCCTCACTGACGCGTCTTGTTAATTTTTTGAATGTTATTTCTAATGATTATAATCTGGCCATATATTTTTCTACGCATTCTATTGAATTGATAAAAGATATAAAACCTGACAATATCTTTTTTGTTGAACGCCATGTAGACGACACGATTGAGATAATCAACCCCTGTTATCCGTCGTATGCAACGAGAATTCTTTACGATCATACGGGATATGATTATATTATTTTAGTTGAAGATGATTTAGCAAAGGAAATTATCACGAAATTACTAAGGAAATACAGACTGTTAAATAATAAGTTGGTGCACGTACTGCCATGTGGTGGTTGGTCAAATGTTATTAAGTTGGCACAAGAGGTGATATCTAGTAATTTGGTTAGTAAACCATCAAGTTTCCTACTAATTCTTGATGGGGATGTCAAAGCCAGTGTAGATAAGTTTATTAGAGATCACGATATAGACATTAGTATACCTCTAAATTATTTGCCTATCGAAAGCCTTGAAAAATATCTAAAAACCAATCTTTATCAAAATGTGGATCATGCATTGTTTAGAATACTAAATGATTATATATTCCATAAGATTAGTTTGACACAATTGGTTGATAACTATCGGAATAGTGATTCATCTAAAAATGATACAAATGGTAAAAATTTCTATAAACAAATTGAATCAGAACTTAGAAATCGAAATAAGAATAGAACAGAACTTGTCGAGATGGTTGTTGAATATCTGATGGAAAATGATGAACAAAAAATAAATAAAGTAGTTAATTTTTTATCAAAACAATTAAGCTAATCGTGATTATACGACAATCTGTATGGTTTAGAATAGGCCCCTTTCATAAAAGGGGTCTCTTTGATTAGTTTCCTGAGATAGTATCATGAAAGACTAAATAGAAAAGAGAGGGTCATCACCTGCAATATCCTCTTCCAAGGGTTAGTGTAGAGTTACCGACTACTCTTAATTAATTCCTGAAAGGTGATTCAGTATTTAATTGAATTATATGATTGATTCAATTTCTTTTATAGCAGTTATGTGTAAATATAATAGAGCGTGTTGGGACTAATATGTACGAACGCCTAGTTATTGTTGCAATTATCAGTAAAATATATTCTCTGGGCCGACCCTCGACGTGCGCTCTACATGCACTTAGCGATCCAGAATTGGTCGCAAAATTTCAGCAATATCTCTATCGAAGCTTACAGACTAGCATCGAAGCGTCAAAGAAAGCAAGGTGTAAGACGAACCTTGCTACGATTCGGAAACTTCACGACAAGCTGGAAAAGCCTAGATTCATGCTCATTAGCAATCAGAACTCGATTATACGGATTGCTGCTCTAACCTTGGAGTGGATGGCGCATGGCAGGATTATGAAGTAAAAACGCCGGGTGCTCGCAATGGGATGTAGCAAGGTCAATTTTCAGCGTCAGGTGCGCCAAATTTACGATATGAAGAAACAACCGCACTTGCAACGTTTTTGTAGGAGCTGAAATCGTTTGCTCAAACTCATAAAACTACATTGCATAGTGGCTATTTTTCTAATTCGTGCAAACTGCCATGATTACAAGGAAGTGATTACTTCCCGTAGTCACCTCGGTAGTTAGCTTTTAGAAAATCACTTTCACCTTGTTTGAAGGCGATGGCGTTCTTGATGTTTGTTCCATTGATCTCATACAAGATCGTTCCTTCTGGAAGCAAATTCGAAAAGGTTTCATTTCCGCCTTTATTACTGTCTTCATGATCTGAAGACATTGTGATTTCACCAATTGTATTTCCTACGTTTGAGATGTGTTCAGTAGTAATCTCGTAGACATGATGTTGCCAAATAATGCTCTTGAAGGCCCAATCTTTGTGCTGAGTTTGACTGCTACAACCAACCGAAAGGCAAATACATAAATGGAAAAGAACGAGAAGTTTTTTCACAAACCCACCTCCATTGTAAGAGTACACATAAAAGAGTTAGGTTCCGTCCGATAAATAAATCAAGCATCCACCTTTTGCAGGTAATTCGAGTCTGTATTACAACAGTTTGCATTCGCCCAGCCCATTGGAAACGGGCTGTCGATTATTTAGATGAAGAAATTGAGATCGAAAAGGAAATCGATGCCATTCGGAGTTCCCTGCCAAGTCTGGAAGCGGTTGAGAATCTGTCTGAGGTCAGTCCTGCTATAAGGAATTAGTTCAAAAGACCTATAGAGAGTGGGTTTCGGTAATGATTGAATTAGTTATAAACATAGTAAAGTAAATCAGGAGTGATACATGATGATCTTCCCAAAAAAAGTTCTAACTGGGCTGCTAGTTGCTGGTATACTCGCAGTTGGCCTCAGTGTGGGCGGCTCTGTCTACGCGGCAAAGGAAGAACAAAAAGCAGCGACTCAGGTTGCAAAGGATTACGTGGCTGCATTTGAAAAACACGATACGAAGTCGATGTTGAAGTACGTAAAGGATACCCGTGCAAAAGAAGCAACAGAGTTGCAGGCGATGTACGAACAACTCATAAAAGAGAATGACATGATCCACGGTCAAATGAAATTGGATCGCGTAGAGTCTTTGGCCGATGGCAAATTCCAAGCGATTTTTGAAATGAAAACTGACCTGAATAAAAAAGGATGGGCTCAATACCCTCTCCCAATGGTAAAAGAAGATGGTGAGTGGAAGGTTTTTGTAGATGGCTCGCTGATTGTTGATACGAAAAATTAATAGAAAAGGGCATCGAGGGTTGTTTATTCGAATACCTAGACGACTAAATGTTTCAACCACACGTTCTTTGCTATCAGTTGCAAATAGAGCCATCATCAACAGTGGTAACGCCGTGGATTATGTTAGTAACGCTAAAACAAACGCCCCGTGTAAGAGTTTTTCTTATTGGGGCGTTTGTTTTGTATTTAGGCATACAGGTGGAGTCCCTAGTACTGTATCCTCGAAAAGTTGCTACAATATCTAAGTGAAAACGGCTAGGGAATAAGTAGCCGAGATGGTGTGACTCGCCATTTACGAAACTGTTAGAACTCATTTATGCTACTAGAAAAAGAACTAGCTCCACTTGGGTACTAGTTCATCTTTGTGAGTAAAGAAGGTGGCAAGCCACCATCATATGCAACTTTCTTAGCAGTTGAGGACGGGGTCGTAAGCCCAACTAGTAAAACTATGGAGAATGCAAGTAACGCCAAACCTTTTTTCATGCGACGATCTCCCTTCATGGTTTGTAGGAAGGAATACAGGATACCATGTGTTGTAAGCAATTTATCCCAAGTTGATTAAAGGTTACTCCCGAGCCAGAAAATGCAGTAAAAGAAGGCTCATACGGTTCCCTGATTGGATGATTGAATGCCCGATAAAGGAGGGAATCCCTCATTGTATGCCAAATATGAGTGCGATAACGGGGGGAAGCTCTCGTCATAAGCTACTTTAATAAAATCCGCTGAATGGATGGAACAGGCCAGGGCAACAAGAAGTCCTGTCGTGAGGAGAAGTTTCTTCATGGGATCATCCCTTTCGAAGGTCTAAAGCGATCTCTTTACACAGTCTTTCATAGGAAAGTGCCATCTTGTAGTTTCCTACTAATTCGTATGCCTCAGCAACCAGTTGCAAAGATTCAAGCTGATCAATGACTAACCCCATTTTACCAAATAACTCGGAGGATTTTAATGCGTATTCGAACACATCGTTAAACTGGTTCATCCTAATAAAATTCATGGCAAGCATTTTATAGTATTCGGCGGCTTCCACGGTAGCCTCAAGTTGATGATCTTGAATAAGTCGTTCCGCTCGTTGCAAGTATTCGAGCTGCTTATCTTGAGCAGAGGTATGCATATGGACTCGAACTAACTTCGTGCAGATCAGCAATTCCCTTTGAGGATTATGATCGTTTCGAATCATTTCCAAGCAGTCAAGCAGTTGCTCCTCTGCAAGTGCAGGGTCTTCTAGCAGGGTTATCTCTGTGGCCACGGTATGTTGGAGAATCACATGCAGTGATTTTAGTTCCAATGTCTCCAGAATGACTTTTGACTCGGAAAAGCACTTGGCGGCTTCCTCAAATTTCCCTGCATTTTTGTAGGAGATTCCTTTTTCGAACAGTGTGTAGGCCAATGTTTTAAGATCGTTATGAGTCTTAAAATAATGATGAGCTTCTTCTAGATACGGAATCGACTCATTGTAAAAGCCTTTTTGTCTTAGACTTACGCCTAAGTTGTAGGCGATTTTTGCTGTCAATGAAGTGGAGACTTCGAACCGCTTTGTATAATCATAAGCTCGCTGATACTGGAACAGAGCATTGGTAAAGTCGCGTTTTTGATAGTAGTTCTTACCGATAATATATCTGATGTCAACAACAGTTGAAAACTCCTCAAAAACACCGTTTGAAAATTCCCCAGTTTCGCCGGTCCGAGCAAAACTTTTATCCGTTTTGATCCCCAGT